>NZ_DATJJC010000017.1:0-464837 GCF_035492695.1 Mucilaginibacter sp.
CTTTCTTTGCACAGAATTTTTATTAATCATTAAACCATCAAAAGTATGTCTGATATCGCTTCAAGAGTAAAAGCTATTATCGTAGAAAAATTAGGTGTTGACGAAAGTGAAGTAACACCTGAGGCTAGCTTCACCAACGATCTTGGTGCAGACTCGTTGGACACCGTAGAACTAATCATGGAGTTTGAAAAAGAATTTAACGTGGCTATTCCTGACGATCAGGCTGAAACTATAGGTACTGTAGGTCAGGCTATCGCTTACCTTGAAAAGAACGTTAAATAAGCTCCCTAAATTTGCTAAATGGAGTTTAAAAGAGTTGTTGTAACCGGGCTTGGGGCACTTACTCCTATTGGAAACAGCATTCCCGAATACTGGGATGGTTTGATCAATGGAGTGAGTGGCGCCGCCTTGATTAAGAGTTTTGATACTACCCTTTTCAAAACCAAGTTTGCCTGCGAGGTAAAGAATTTTGATGCTGATGGTTTTTTGGGCCGCAAAGATGCCCGGAAGCTTGATCCTTTTGTTCAATACGCTTTATTTTCGACCGAAGAGGCCGTAAAAGATGCCGGGCTTGAATTTGACAAGCTTGATACGAACCGTATCGGGGTGATATGGGGATCGGGCATTGGCGGTCTCAAAACTTTTTTGGATGAAGTGGTGAACTTCGCTAAAGGCGACGGTACGCCGCGTTTCAATCCATTCTTTATCCCTAAAATGATTGCGGATATTGCGCCAGGCCATATATCTATTAAATATGGCTTGCGCGGCCCCAACTTTACTACGGTTTCGGCTTGTGCATCATCTAATAATTCGCTTATCGACTCGTTCAACTATATCCGGTTGGGCAAGGCCAACATGTTTATCACTGGCGGTTCCGAGGCGATCATTAACGAGGCGGGTATCGGTGGCTTTAATGCCATGCACGCCTTATCCACACGGAACGATGACCCGGCAACGGCATCGCGGCCGTTCGACCTGGACCGCGACGGGTTTGTGGCGGGTGAAGGCGCGGGAACGATAATACTGGAAGAACTGGAGCACGCTAAGGCGCGCGGTGCAAAAATATATGCTGAAATGATAGGCGGTGGCATGAGTGCCGATGCTTATCACATGACGGCCCCCCACCCTGAAGGGCTGGGCGCGGCGCTGGTGATGAAAGCTGCATTGGAAGATGCCGGCCTTACACCATCGGATATTGACTATGTGAATGTTCACGGAACGTCAACCCCTATTGGCGACCCGCAGGAAGTTAAAGCCATACAGGATACATTTGGCGAAGATGTTTACCGTATAAACATCAGCTCGACCAAATCAATGACCGGGCACTTACTTGGTGCGGCAGGCGCAGTTGAAGCCATTGCTGCAATTTTGGCCATCAAAAACGATATTATTCCGCCTACGATCAACCACTTTACGGATGATCCGGCTTTTGATCCGAAAATTAACTTCACGTTCAACAAAGCACAGAAAAGAATAGTTAAGGTAGCCCAAAGCAATGGTTTTGGTTTTGGCGGCCATAACGCTTCAGTGATATTCAGGAAGTACGAAGATTAATTGCGTTGAATGCCAATCAGACGGTTCTATAAGCTATACTTATCGCCCAATAGAAAGTACGTAAAATCCTTAAAGAATTTGCTTGGCTTTGTGCCGGGCAATTTGTCTTTATACAGGTTGGCGTTCCGGCATAAATCCGTTGCCCAGAATATCAAAAAAGGGGTAAAGAACAGCAACGAACGCCTGGAGTTTTTAGGCGATGCTGTTTTAGGCAGCGTAGTTGCCGAAGTACTTTTCAAACAATACCCTTACGAGGATGAGGGCTTCCTGACCGAACTTCGTTCCAAGATCGTAAACCGGGTAAACCTTAACCAGCTTGCCCGTAAGCTGGGTTTTGATCAATTGATACAGTACGATACCAAAATGGTTAACTCAACCCGGCAAAGCTCGTTGCTGGGCGATGCTTTCGAGGCATTGATAGGTGCCGTTTATTTGGATAAGGGCTATGATTTTACCCGCAATTTTCTCATCAACCATATCATCAAATCGCATATCGATATCCATAAGCTTGAACAAACCGAAACCAATTTCAAAAGCAAGCTGATAGAATGGTGCCAGCGCCACGGCAAGGATATTACCTTTGAGCTGATAGGCAACCAGGAAGGTGAAAGCAATAAGCTGTTTACTGTTCAGGCTATCATCGAGGGAGAAATTATGGGATCGGGCAAAGAGTTCAACAAAAAGAACGCCGAGAAACTGGCTGCGGAAAAGGCTTGCGAGGCGTTATCTATTTAGTCTGAACCAGGATTTAGCAGATTAAAGGAATTTCTCAGATGCCCTGTATCGTGAAAATAGGTTAAATCCCAAAAATCCAGGTTCAGACAATTTTCAATTCAACTTCTGCAACTGCTGTGAAGGCTGACCCTTGTGTTTTTTATAAAAGGCGAAGTTCTTTTTGATATAAGTGATCAGCTGGTAGTCGTTCCACTGGATGATATCCTGGTAGGATGGGGTGTAAACCTGCATGAATTTTGTCACCTCCTCATTGGGCAGTTTGGTTACGCTTTGCACCAGGGTTTTGGTGTAGCGTTTGTCCACTTCGTTGTTTTCGAGCTCGGTTTTGGCATACGCGGCAAAATGCCGGGCCTCCCTGGGCTTCTTCCCGAACAAATTATAAAAGCCGGTAAGCGGCGAATTAAGGAATGCGAATACCGGCAACGATTTGCCATCGTAAAAAATGCCCTGGCTGCGGTATTGCTTCATTACGTCGTTCAGTTCCTGCTTTTTTGTCTCGCCTTTAATGGTCACCTGGTTTAGTTCGACAACCGGCTGCAGGTAAAGTGATAGATCGTCTTTGCTTTGCACGGTGATGGTGACAGGTGTATAACCCTTCTTGCTGATAAGCAATGTGTCGCCGATTGCGGTATTGATGCTGAACATACCAAGGTCATCACTCATCATGATGTTTTTGTTATCCAAATCGTTTATCAGCACCTGGGATACCCGTTCGGTAGAGCTTTTTCTGAAGATAACCCCCTTTAATTTAATGGCCTGCTGCGCGAAAGTAATATCGCACAGGCCCAAAAAACCGGTTAAAACACATAATATTCTAAAATGCAAACGCATACTAATTTGTAAAACTAACGAATATAGGCCGTTTGAATTGTGAAAAGATGTTAATTCGGAGTCCGAAAGTCCGCATAAGTCCGAAAGTCCGTGAGATTTGATGGATTTAACATGTTATCCAATAAAAATACTTTCGGTCTTTCGGTCTTCCCGACTTTCGGACTAAACACCTATCTTTGCGCATGTTAAAATCCATGACAGGGTACGGCATTGCCGTTTTTGATTCGGGTAACACCAAATATACCGTCGAGATCAAATCCCTGAACAGTAAATTCCTTGAATTGGGACTGCGTATACCCAAATCTTTTTCGGAAAAAGAGTTCCAGTTACGTAACGAGTGTAATAAGCAAATAGAACGGGGTAAAGTAAATCTCTCGATCAATGTCGAACAATCCGACGCCACAGTTAAGGCAGCCGGGATAGACAAGGCACTGCTTAAACATTATTACGACCAGCTGAAATCTGTCAGCACCGATCTGAATGAACCCGTGGGCAATCTGCTGCAATTGGCATTGGGCCTGCCCGAGGTTGTGAAATACGAAGAAGAAACAGTGTCTGAAGACGAATGGAAGTTAGTTGAGAAAACTTTTCAGCAGGCTTTAGCCGCTTTCCAGCAATTCAGGGCCGATGAAGGCAATGTACTGGAGCAGGATGTAAAGATGCGTATTGGCATCATCCTGAAAAATTTGCAATTGGTGGAGGTGGAAGAACCCAAAAGGGTACCGGTGATACGTGAAAGGCTGAACCAGTTTTTGAGTGAAGCCGTGGGTCGCGAAGCAATAGATCAAAACCGTTTCGAGCAGGAACTGATCTATTATATCGATAAACTGGATATCACGGAGGAAAAGATCCGCCTGAAAAGTCATTGCGATTATTTTATCGAGACACTGAAAAGCGCCGATGCGAACGGCAAAAAGCTGGGATTTATATCGCAGGAAATCGGCCGCGAGATCAATACCCTGGGTTCAAAAGCCAATGATGCCAATATCCAGAAACTGGTGGTGGGTATGAAGGAGGAACTGGAGAAGATTAAGGAACAATTACTGAACGTATTATAGGAACTTGGCATTAGCCATCGGGCATTAGATAGCAAGTGCCCAATGACTAATGACCCAATGACCAATGACAATGACCAAAGAAGGAAAACTCATCATATTTTCGGCGCCATCCGGAGCAGGAAAAACAACCATTGTACAGCACCTGCTTACAAAAATACCCGAACTGGAGTTTTCGATCTCGGCCACTACACGCAAGCCCAGGGGCGACGAAAAGGAGGGACAGGACTACTACTTTATTACGAAGGAAGAGTTTCTGCATATGATAGCCAAGAAGCATTTTGTCGAGTTTGAAGAAGTGTATAGTGGCACATTTTATGGCACTTTGCGTACGGAGATAGAACGAATATGGGACGATGGCAAAACGGTAATATTTGATATTGATGTGGAAGGCGGCCTGCACCTTAAACGAAAATACGACGGCTCAGCATTGGCCATCTTCGTACAGCCGCCGTCGCTGGAAGTTTTGAAGCAACGTTTGGCCTCGCGCGGTACGGATAGCCATGAAAAATTAAAAGAGCGGTTTGAAAAAGCAGAAAAAGAATTGAATTATGCGCCGCAATTTGATATTATCCTAAAAAATCACGATCTTCAAACGGCATGCGCGGAAGCGGAGGTGCTTGTTAGAAATTTTCTCAATAATTGATAAGTCCATAGTTGGTGACCCATCCCGTGGGTCATGAAAGGGGTTCTGTAGACTTAGCAAATACTATGATCTATGAACCATTAACCCATGAACCAGGAATGAAAGTAGGTTTACTCTTCGGGTCATTCAACCCCATCCACATCGGCCATTTGATTATCGCTAATTACATGGCCAACCACACCGACCTTGACAAGGTTTGGCTGGTGGTATCGCCCCAAAACCCGTTAAAGAAATACGGCGACCTTATTAATACTTATGACCGGCTCGAAATGGCCAAACTGGCTACCGACAATTCGAAGAATATCAAAGTAAGCGATGTGGAACTGCGCCTGCCGCAGCCATCGTACACCATTGATACACTTACGCATTTAAAGGAAAAACACCCGGAACATGAATTTGCTATTATCATGGGCTCCGACAACCTGGGTACCCTGCATAAATGGAAGAACTATAAGCTGATATTGCGCGATTACAAGATATACGTATACCCGCGCCCCGGTTACGAAAATGCGGAGTTCGCATCACATCCGTCGGTTACCATCACCATGACGCCGCTGATGGAGCTTTCGGCTTCGTTCATCCGTAAATCGCTGGCTGAGAAGAAAAATGTGCAGTACTTTGTGCCCGATCCGGTGCTTGAGTTTATTGAAAGTAAAAATCTTTACGGAAATGGATAATTTGCTGTAACTGTTATAACTTTCCTCCGTCAAATATCGTAAAAACTATATTCTCAAAAATTGACGGACCTATGCAGCTTTCGAAGGAAAAATTAGAACACTTTGTAAATAACATGCCGGAAAAGATCGACGTGGTTGAGCTTATTGATAAGGTATTGCTAATGGCCAAGATAGAGCAGGCAAACCAGGAAGGCGTCAATCAGTTCGTTCCGCATGGCCAATTGGAGAATGAGATAGACCTTTGGGGGTGATTTTGTCACCTGGCATTGGTCAATAGTCATCAGGCCTGTCAGTTAATTACCTTTATCCTTTCGCCTTTTACCTTTTACCCCAAAAACGGTATTTTTGCGCTGTGAGCGAAAGAACTATCCTGAAACTTCAGTTGCCTACAGACCCTTTATGGGTTAAAAACGTTGTGGAAAGTAATATCGAAGAAATACTGACCGACCACGCCTTCTGCGAGCAAAAGGCCGCCAGTAACGCCATTACTCTTATTGTTCAAAATCCAAACCTGTCCGACCTGGTGCAGGAAATGGCTGCTTTGGTGCAGGAGGAGATGGATCACTTTAAACGCGTACATGACATCATACTGGAACGCGGCTATATCCTTGGGCGCGAACGTAAAGACGATTATGTGAATGAGCTGCGGAAATTCTTATCCTCAGGCGGCAGCCGGGATGCGCAACTGATCGACCGCTTGCTGCTTTCAGCCATGATTGAGGCCCGCAGTTGTGAACGCTTCAAAGTGATGTCGGAGCATATTGACGATGCCCAGCTATCTGAATTTTATCACGAATTGATGATCAGCGAAGCTACCCACTATACTACTTTTATTCGCCTCGCAAAAAAGTACGCCAATAGCATAGACGTGGAAAAGCGCTGGAAGGAATTCCTGGATTACGAGGCACAGGTGATCCAAAACTACGGCAAAAGCGAAACCATTCATGGTTAACTCATCTACACAAAAGCCTTATTAGCCGATACATACCCTTAAAATGAAAGGGATTCCGTTGCTTTGTATATGTTGAGGGTCAGGGCGTATCTTATTGTTGTGCATATAGCAGGATGGCTGCTTTTTATGGCGCTCCCGCTGCTGTTTATGAACGGGGGCGGAGAAAGCAGTAACCTTTTGCTGCTGTCGCTGCCTTACTACTGGATTTTTTGCGCAACTTATATCTTCCTTTTTTATTTCAACGGTTATATTCTAATAACTCATTTATTCTTAAAAAAGAAGTACCTGGCTTATAGCATCATAACATTGATTTTATTTTCCGGGGTATATTTTTTGAGGCCATATGATAAACTGATGCAGAGCAATGTAAAACATTTTGGTTTTCCGGTATTTCAGTATCATCCGGCTATGCGGGATATACGACGCGGGCATTCTGTACCTCCGCCGCCACCGAATGGTGAACCGGGACCACGCCATCTTCCAACGGAATATCCTCCGGGCCCTCCACCGGACGGAGCCACACCGCTTTCACAGCAACCTGGTCTTCACAATATGCGCCGGTTTGATATCATCAGTGTGTTCCTGTTTATTATGATCATGGCTTTGAGCACCGCTACCCGCATCATGCGGCAATGGCAATTATCGGAACAGCGGGCCGTGCAGGCCGAGTCGGATAAGACAAGCGCCGAGCTGTCGTTTCTGAAAGCGCAGATCAATCCGCATTTCCTGTTCAATACACTTAATAATATTTACACGCTGGCGGTAATGCAGGACGGGAATGCGCCTGAAAGTATCCTGAAACTATCCAATATTATGCGCTATGTAACAGATGACGCGATGGAAGATTTCGTACCATTACAGTACGAGATAGATTGTATAAACGATTATATCGAATTGCAGCGTTTGAGGTTGGGCGATAAGACCACTGTAGATATGCACGTATCTGGGCTTACAGACGGAAAAGTTATAGCTCCGCTTATCCTGATGACCTTTATCGAAAACGTATTTAAGTATGGTATCAGCAAACATGAACCGTCCGTGGTCAGCATCAATATCCTCGGCCATGAAAACGGCATTTCCTTTTACTGTCAAAATCGTATTTTCCCTGATAAGGCAGAGACGGAACGCGAGGGTATCGGTTTAAAAAATGCAAAACAGCGCCTGGCTTATTTGTACCCGGGCAAGCATGTGCTGAACATTAATACGGAAAGCCAGTTGTTTACAGTAAACCTGATATTGCAAGCCTGATGACGAGACTTAAATGTATAGCTATTGATGACGAGCCATTGGCTTTAAGGCTGATAGCAAGGTATGTACAACAGTTTCCGGAGCTGCAAATGGTGCAAACTTTTGAAGATGCCATATCGGGTGGCGAATACCTGAAGCATTCGGCGGTCGACCTGCTTTTTTTGGATATCAATATGCCCGACATATCGGGTATCCAGTTGGCCCGGTCACTTGAACAAAAACCGATGATCATTTTTACCACAGCGTATAAAAAGTTCGCATTTGAAGGGTTCGAACTGGAGGCGATAGATTATTTATTAAAGCCGATTGATGCCAAACGCTTTGCCCGGGCTGTTGAAAAGGCGCTGGAATATTATAAATATAAAAATGCCTTGCCCGAAAAACGGGACACCAGCCTGTATGTGTACTCAGAATACCGGATGATCAGGATCAACCTGGATGATATAGAGTATATTGAAAGTATGGAGGATTATATCAAAATACACCAGCAAAATCATAAAACCATCCTGACGCTGATGCCGCTGAAAAAAGTGCTGGAAAAGCTACCGGCTGATAAATTCCAGCGGATACACCGCAGCTTTATTGTAGCGGTTGATAAGGTGAGATCGATCCATAATAGAAAGCTGCACGTGGGCGATGCCGAACTGCCGGTTAGCGAAACCTACATGGATTTTGTGCGCAAATGGATGAAATTCAAATGAAAACGGGCCTTTTATCGGCACAAAGCTACCATTAGCCGAGACAAAGCACCGGGCAATCCCCCACCGAAATATTTTTACATCAGTTAATAATTCCATTAACTAATAATTGATGTAAAATGGAACGGAAAAACTTCTTAAAAGCATTTGCACTTGCCGCTGCCGCAGGGCCGATGATACTGGATGGCTGTAAAAAAGACAGTGTAACCAAAACCAGCACCTCAACCACCACCGGGACAACCAGCACCACAACGACATCGACCAGCGGTAGTTGTATAGTAACCGCTACCGAAGTTGAGGGGCCATACCCTTACCCGGGCGGTGAGCTTACAAACCCGCTTGAAAGGAGCGACGTTACGGAAGGTACCCAAACCGGAGTGCCGTTATCATTGACGTTTATTGTAGTAGATGCAGGAAATAACTGTAACGTAGTAAGTGATGCGCGGGTGGATATATGGCATTGTAACAAGGATGGTTATTATTCGGGCTATGCAAATCAATCAGGTATTTTAGGCGCCAAAAGTTATGTAGGGTCCACCTTTTTACGCGGCTACCAGCTTACAGACAGCACGGGGCTTGCAAAATTTACGACAATTTACCCGGGCTGGTATTCGGGCAGGGCAACCCATATCCATATCGAAGTGTATGTAAACGGTGTGATGAAAAAGACCACGCAGATATGCTTTTCCGAAGCTACTAATAATACGGTGTACGGCAGTAGCTTGTATTCTGCCCACGGGTCAAATACCACCACCAATGAAGCTGATAGCATATTTGGCGATTCGCTGACCGACCTGGCGAACGAGACAGTAAGCCTTACCGGCAGTGTAAGTGAAGGCTACACAGGGTCATACACTATTGGGATAAATCTTTAAGTCGGTCACCCCATAAAGATAAGGTTATGTGCAAGGCAAAAATCAAATTAGTTTACAGGCAGGTGATGGATAGTTCATCAGAGGCTGCCTTTGAGAAAGCCATATTGCAGGCGTCGTACCAGGAGTTCCTGCTCAAGTCGCAGGCTTATAACCGCGAGGGCAAGTTCAAAACCTTCAGTAAAATGAAAGCTAACGACGGCCGGGCCAATTCGCTGCATTATAAGCTCGACTTTTCGGTGGGCCATTTCATCGCTCAGCTCGATCGTAAGATGCCGCTGGTTAAGGATAATCTCGGCAATAAACTATCTTTTGAAACAGCAAGGTTTGAGCTGATCGAATCGCATACCGAAGACATATCCCTGCATAAAATTGCCATCAATTACGAAGCCCCGGAATTGAGCCTGGTAGAATTATTTGGCGAATATATGCTACTTACTTACGATGATCCGTCGAATGTGGAGCAATTGCAGACCTTTATTTTGCGGATGCAGCCCGATCTGTCAATTGTCAGTTACCAGGAGGTTGCAAATAACGCTATAGCTTAAAAGACTTTAATACCCCAATTCATAATAAGTTGTTTCTTAACCCGGCGTCTGCATTTTGGTGCAGGCGCTTATTTTTTATTGGGGATCAGACCGGCAATGTTGATGAGATAATTATCCAGCATGGCAATGCTTACCAAATCGTTCATGTAGCCGATATGCATGTCGGGGCGAACGATCATGGCCTTTTCCTGGTGCGGGCTTACTTCGAACGCGTCAAAAACGTCCAAATTTTTACCTGATGGCGGCAGGTAGAAGAAATTGAGCATACCCGCATGGCGGTTAGTGATCCATTTGGCAATATTGAACAATAGCATTTCGTCAAACTTGCCAAGGATTATCAGCGTAAAACCCGGCTTGGCACACCAGGCATGCAAGTCTGTTTCCTCCTGTTTCTTCTCGTCATAAATTTCAAGATAAGGCAGGCGGTCGCCGGCTTTTATCTTTGTCGACCTGCTTAAATGCACATTTATCTTGCTGTCGCGATAGGAAATGCCCGTTTGCGAAACCCGCTTAAATAATTGTGCTTTGATCTTATCATTTTTGCCGAAATAGTTTAACACCGCCGGCAGCAGCCATTTTTTTACCAGGCCCATAAGCCAGCTATCCGACATAATGATGTTGAATACGCGGTCGGTTGAGCTTAGCAGGTCATGGGCTACGGGCATTCGCTCGACCACATAACTATTAAGTATCGTATCGTGGATATTCCCGTTAATTACCCCGGCAAGTTTCCAGGCAAGGTTATAGGCATCCTGTAATCCCGTGTTCATGCCCTGCCCGCCAACCGGCGAATGGATATGTGCTGCATCGCCCACTAAAAAACAACGATGACCCCTGAAATTTTCGGCCATGCGGTGGTGCAGCTTGTAGGTGGTGAACCAGTTGTTTTTCACCACCCGCACAGGGCGGCCGGTCACCTTGTCAAGATGTGGCAAAACATCTTCTATTTTGATGTCCTCATTGCTTTCGAACCCTGCCGGCAAGCTGCCGATGATGCGGTAGCAATCCTTTTCGGGCATTGGGAAAAAGCCGCTGAAACCTGCTTTCGACAGGTAGAGCTGTACATAATCGCCTTTCAGGAAAGGCGCGTCGAGTTCAGCATCCACCAGGTAAAAATGGTGAGGATAAGTATCGCCTTTAAACGGGATATTCAGTTGTTTCCGAACTGTGCTGTGCGCCCCATCGGCGCCGATGACCCAGTCGCATTTTATATGGTATTCGCCTTCGGCATTTTTAAGCGCGGCGTAGGCGTAACCCGGATTTTGTTTTAGTGTAACGAGCGAAGTTTCCCAATAAACCGGGCAGGTGTGCTGCGTCAGGTAATCGAGTAATAGCCGTTCATTTTTATATTGCTGGTATAACAGCACATAAGGGAAAAGCGTTTGGCCCTTGCCGGCGTTGGCCAATGAAATGGACGCTGCCTGTTTGCCATTTTCGGTAAAGGTGAGGCCCTGCGCTTGTTTGCCGTTTTGAACCACCTTGTCCGACACGCCCATTTGCCGGTATATTTCCAGCGACCGTGCCTGCACGCCCAGCGCATTTGAATGGCTGGTGGGCCCCTGCTTGTTGTCGATTATCAGCGGCTGTATGCCGTAGCGCAATAATTGCGCAGCCATCATCAGGCCGGATGGGCCTGCGCCCACGATCAGTACTTTGGTATGCTCTTCGGTAATTTGCATCTATTATCAGGAACGGAATAAAAGGAAAATAGTTGGCCGTTTGTGCAGATCGGGCACTTTTTGTCGCCATGCGGCGATAGTTTTGGTTTGAACAAACTCATCGGCAGCGGTCAGGTCGCAGGCAATGCAAAGCCGGGTGTTAGGGGAGCACGACCTCAAAATCTCTTCCAGCATCGGGTTGTTGCGGAAAGGCGTTTCGATGAACAATTGTGTCTGATTAAAACGGGTAGCCATCGATTCCAGTTCTTTTATCTTTTTAGCACGTTCGTTCTTATCGATGGGCAGGTAGCCGTGAAAGGTAAAACTTTGCCCGTTAAACCCGGATGCCATCACCGCCAGCAATATCGAACTCGGCCCCACAAGCGGCACTACTTTAATGCCCCGTTTATGCGCTTCTGCTACGATATCCGAACCAGGATCGGCTACGCCGGGGCAGCCGGCTTCGCTCATTAAACCAACGTCGTTTCCTGCCGTCAAACCTTTAAAGAAACCGTTGATGTCGTTATCGCGGCTGTGTTTGCCATAGTCGTGAATGATGAGTTCGCTTTGCGGGATTTTAAGACCGGCTTCTTTTAAAAAGCGGCGCGCGGTCTTTTCGTTCTCAACAATATACTCCCTGATGCTGTTAATGGTATCAGTAAGATAGGGCGTAAACGATTTTGCAGCGGCATTTTCGGCAAGGGGTACAGGTACCAGGTAGAGCGTTCCGTAAACCATGTTGCAATTTGCCTTTTTTATTTTTAATTTAAGCTACCGTAAAATGACTTTATTGCCTCACCCCAACCCCTCTCCAAAGGAGAGGGGCCAAATGAACAGGATTTAGGTGAGGCCATTTTAAAACCAAACTAACCGATATGAAATCATTAGGTACCAATTGGTTTATAGAAGGTTCGATAGATTTCGAACATAAAAAATACATCCTGCTGGATTATTTGCAGGAAATAAACCGCCACTTTGATAAAAGCAGGCTGTATCCCAACCTTACCGACCTGGTGTTCCACTACAACAACCTGCTCGATTTTAAGCGCAACAAAAGCATTATGCAGCAGGCCTTTCCGCAACGGTTGACCCAGGCCGATATAGATGCCCTGAAACTTACCTACCAAAAAATAGTACAGGACGACAGCACCATGCGCGAGATAGAAAGCATCATTTCATACGCCCTGTATAAAATGGACCCGGCTTTGCAAACCGGTAAAGAGATATACGATTTTGTAGAAAGCCGCCTGCGTATTGACCCGGTAGGGCTGGTGCCGCTGATGCCATACAATGGCTACTTTTCGTTGCGCAATGGCCGCGAACGTACCAACTGGATATACGAGTACCAGATAACCATTTTTGAGAATAAGGATGATAAGTTCCGGGGGATAAATATTCAATTTGTGGATACCTACGAGCAAAGCATCACCAATACACCAGAATCTATCAAGCTGGATCTGATCAGCAAACGCAAACATCTGCCTAACCCGGCATTATATTATGTTGCCAGCGATATCAGCTTCCCGCTGGAACAAACGCTGCTGCCCGTAGCTAAAAGGAGTTTGGTGAAATATATTTCGAATGCGGCGTAAGCGTTTTGTGTTAGCTTTTCGATGATATCATTTAATATCCTACCGGGCCAGCCAGGTCATATTTTATCCTGCTTTTACGGGCGAAGGTTATCTTGTTAAGCGTGCTGTCCAGCAGGGCGTTGCCGGTTACCAGCCTCATGGTTTTTATCTTTCTGAACTTGATTTTCGATTCTATCCAATAGCTGTGGCCTTTTGTATTGCCCATAAAATACTCGTTTACGCGCAGCGGAACTTTCAAAGTGTCATTCACCAAAAGATAACACCCGCCCGTAGTCAGTTCGGCCCGGGTGCCTATTTTTAAGGCATTTAACGAGTCGCGCTTCCTTTTATAGGCGTTACTGTCAATAGCCATCGCCATGAAATAGCCATCGTTGCCAGTAACATCAAGCTCCATGATAAACCGGCTGGCGCTTTTCTGGAAAATACCACCTACCGGTATAACCGGGAAAAACAACGGCCCCATCAGAAGCGGGTGCCCAAAGCCGTTGCTTGCGGTTATGGAGCCAATACTGTCGCCGGTTTTACCGGTTACTTTTATTTTGCTGTAAATGTATTTGAAATCAGAATGGCCCGGCCGTTTTTTAATGATCTGATGCGGCACGTCGGGCACATAATAATACTGTTTGCTGATGACCGAGCAGCCGGAACATATCGTAATAAGCAAGAAATAATACAGGTATTTCTTCAAGGCAAAAAGGAATCAGGCTGTTGAATTACAGCGAAATAACGAAAAATAAAACCTGATATTGCATTGCACACTAAATGTACTTAGTCAAGCGCAAACGCTCAACCAAAGAATTACTTCCCTGCCTTTGTATACTCGTCGTTCAATCCCACCAAAACATCTTTGGTCACATCCAGGCTTTCGTCGCCATACAGCATGGATGGGTTGGATTTGGAATAGGTAAGCACGATCTTATACCCCTTGGTTTTAGTATATCCTTTCAGGTAATCGGCAATACGATCGTACAAGTTGGCATTTTCCGAAGCTTCGATGTCCTGCAATTGTTTGGCTGTATTTTGATTGAGGGTCTGCAGGTCGGTTTGCTTTTTGGCCAGAGCCTTTTCGGTTGCTGCTTTTTGGGCAGGCGTTAATGAGTTCGCTTTTTTCTGGTAGGCGGCAACTTCTTTCTGAAAAGCCTGCCCTTTGGCCGTGATCTCGTTTTGCGCCTGGGTCGACAAGCCCTGCAGTTTTACCTGTATTGCTTTAAAATAAGCGTAATTGGCCAGCAAAGTATCCGAATTGATGAACACAACCGTAGGAGCCTGCGCAGGTGGGGTACTTGCTGTATTGGTTTGAGCCTGTACCGCAAACGATGCCAGTATGACGGAGAAAATGATTACTAATGATCTCATGATTCGCTTTCTTTTAAATTCCTAAAAGCTGCGAAGTTAGGAAAATTACGTAATAGGTTGTTTTTGTTTCGGCAGTTTCGCTATTCCAATCATTTAGATGTAGGAAGCGCCCAAAATAAAGTTTTTCTAAAGTTTCGTTATTATGCCCCATCGGGGCTACCTGTTTGTAGCCACCCAGGTGAAAATTGCGGAGCGTTATTTTTCTACAAACAGGTAGCCCCGACGGGGCATAGTCGTTAGGGTGACATTTTACCGGTTCTATTATTTACAGGTTGGATGTCTGAAAAACAAATTTAATGAATCAGGTATTCTATTGCTCCACCTGGCTGCCTGTTATCGACAAGAACATTTTTGTAATTAGGCTACATCTAATCCTTAATGCCCAAAAAAAGAGCCTGGATCATCATCCAGGCTCTTTTTTTTACTCTTACTTACTTCGCCGGTATTATCACAATATTGCGGTAATCTATCGGGCCATGGTCGCCCTGGATAAATATTGGGCCGGGTTCGCCTTCTTTGCTGTCGATAGCGCCGCCGGTAATGCCTGGGATAATTTGTTTGCAAATTACTTCCTGCCCGTTGGCAACAACGGTTACCAGCCGGCCAACCAAAGTAATATCATACGACTGCCATTCGCCCGGATTTTTAGCCATCATTTTATTTGGCGCCAAAAAGCCATATATCGAACTGAACTGGTTGTTTATCGGCTCCGGTTCGCCGCTTTTGGTGTCTATCACCTGCGTTTCGTAACGACCGCGCAGGTAAACGCCGCTGTTGCTGCCCTGCTGGTAGCGGAACTCGATATGCAGTTTAAAATCGGTAAAGGTTTTGTCGGTCATCAGGTTTGCGCCCGATTTTTTGCTCCTCAAAATACCGTTCTCCACCACCCATTGGTTAGGCCTGCCGTCGGTATGCCAGCCTTTGGTGTTTTTGCCGTTAAACAGGCGGATAGGCTTACCCCAAACCGGTGTTTTGCTGCGCGCCAGCAAGGGTGCGCGTACGCCGCTCCAGTTATAGGTTTGCCCGTCGGTATAAACCATGGTGCCTTTAATGGCGTCGCCGTTCACTTCAAACTCAAAATCCATATTGCGGGTGCCCTCTTCCCATTGCGGCGGGATAGAAAAGCTGAACTTGCCGTCCTTCTCCATCACCTGCGAAATAGGCCTGGCGCTGCCGAAGGCATAACAAAAACGCCCGATAAGGGTGTGTGTGCCCGATTTTTGCACTTCGAGCCACGATGGCAGGCTTTGGCCGCCTTTATCAACGGTAAGGTCCCACCGGCCTATTACATCCGGGTCCTTGCTTTGCTGCGCGTTGGCTGTAGTGATAAAAAATAAACTGAATACAAAAAGTAAAGGGGCAATATGTGCCAGGCACCTTTTGCCGAATGAAGCGTTTGGTTGGTTCATGTTACAGGAAATAATTTTTTACAGGTTAATCAAGCGGTATGTTGTACCGGGATTTAAAGGTAGGTTTTTTAGGGGAATTGTGGGTGGTGATTTGTTAATTGGTGATTGGTGAGGTATGTCGCTACCTATCCTGTGGGATCCTGAAACAAGTTCAGGATGACAAAGGGTATTCATTCATAAAGCCCCTTAGTGTGCCAATTTTCGTTCACGCTATCTCGCAGTTCGCTCGTTTTTCCAATACACAAAGGCTGAAAACCAAGTCCAAAATTGTCTAAAAATTGCCTAAACAGGCGAGATGTTGCCTGAAGTAGCTTATTTTAGTTTAAGCTGTATAAATCGGGTGTAATTGAAGCTATTGTAAAACTCTCGTAAGCTGCTGGCTATCAGGGTGTATCGGGGTGGTGTTCACGGTAATTGCAATAAAGGGTCATTTTTGACCCTTAGTGTAAAATGTAATCGGCTGGTAATTTGATGATTGCTGGCGGTATTTGCCGGAAAGAGGGTGCTGCGTGAACACTTAGTGTTCTGAAAGAGAGTAAAGAGCCAAGGAATCAAGACAATTTTGGTGCCTAATTCCTGGCTCTAAAAAACTTATTTCAGTTTCGCTAATGCTTCCTTCACCCTTGGTATCAATTGCTCGATATCCTGTAAAGTGCTTGCGCCTACCGATGCGCGGAACCAGTTGACATCCTCATCGGTACCAAACGCCGAGAACGGAACCAATGCCACGCCTGCGTTTTTGATGAGGTAAAAGTTAATGTCGGTCGCGGTTTTAAGCAGGTCGCCATCGGGGGTGGTTTTGCCGGCGTAATCTACTTTTATAGTCAGATAAATAGCGCCCATCGGTTCAATGGAATCCACCTTAAAGCCTTCGGCTTTTAGCTGCTGAAAGCCCTGGTGCAGGGTGTTCAGGCTGCTTTGTATCCTTGATTTGAAAGTGCTGAGGTAGCTGTTTACGTTATCGTCCTCTTTCAGGAACTTGGCCATAGCTACCTGCTCGGCCTTTGGCGACCACGCACCCATGTGGCCCACAATGGCTTTCATGTTATTGATAACGTTAGCCGGACCAAAGCCCCAGCCTACGCGCACACCTGTAGAGGCGAAACACTTGGATGCGCCGTCAACAAATATCACATGGTCCTTTAGTTCGGGGCGCAGGGATACCGGGTTAAAATGCTCGTGGTGCCCGAAGGTGAGTTGGGAATATATCTGGTCGTATAAAATATAAAGCGGTTTTTCGCCTGCTTTACGGGTTTTGTTTTCGGCAATCACCAGGTCGCATATCTCCTCCAGGTCCTTTTTGGTGAACATAGTACCGGTAGGGTTCAGCGGCGAACACAGCGCCAGCAAAGCAGCACCTTTGATATGCGGGCGAATCTCATCGGCGGTAGGCATAAAATTATGTTCGGGCTGCGTTTCTATCATCACAGATTCAGCGCCTGTAAGATCGCAATAGTGATTGTTGTTCCACGAGGGGGTAGGGAAGACCACCTTATCGCCCGGATCAACAACAGCCAAGTAGATAGAATAGATCAGCGGTCTTGAACCACCTGAGATCAATATCTGGTTGGGTGCATAATCCAAATTATAGCGATCCTTCAAAAAGCCTGAAACGCTTTCGCGCAGGTTCAGCATCCCGTCGGCAGGAGGGTAGTTGGTCTGGTCGGCGCCATAAGCTTCAACAATTCCTTGTTTCAGCGGCGCGGGTATAGGGTAAATGTTCGAATCAAAGTCGCCGATAGTCAGGTTGGCAATGTTTTGCCCCTGTCTTTTCAACTCATTTATTTCACCTGCGATCTTGATAATTTCAGAGCCCCTCAGGTTCTGGGCCAATACGGAAACACTCATTTTTTTGGATATGCAAATTAGTGGATGTGCAAATTAATAGATGTGCAAATGTGCGGATTTTAATCTTTAAATCCGATGGGAATGTAAACATGGTGGTCGGGATAAGCGACTAATCACAAGTCTCTAATCACTAATCGCTTTTTCCAACCCAAATTGCTCCGCCAGCAGTCTATACGATTCCAGCCTGTCGCCAAAATCCTCGGTGATAGTTACGGCGATGATCTCTTCGACATCATATTCCTCTGCCAGTTTGGTTAACTTTTCTTTCAACTGAACAGGCGTACCGGCGATAACGCGTTTGCGGTTATGCATAATGCGCTCCTGCTCGTTAATGGTATAGGTAACGTCTTTTACATCGTCATAAGCTATCGGCACTATACCTTTGCCCTGTTCAAACTGGTTAAAGCGAAAATCCATTACAGCCTGGTGCCGCCTTATCTTTTCCTCGTCTTCCGAACAGAAAACAAAAATGGCTACACTGGCAGCCGGTTCGGCCTGGTCTTCGGAGGATTTAAAACGTTCACGATACGCCGCCACAGCCTGCGGACCCCCGATAGGATTAATAAAATGAGCAAACGACAACCCCATGCCAAAATGCGCCGCAAACAAGCCGCTCTCGCCGCTCGAACTTAACAGCCACATATGCGGGACGGTTTGTACCTGCGGTATGGCCCTTATTTTTGACTGCGGCGTACCCGGCTCACCACGATCGTGGAAGTAATTTGTCAGATCATACAGTTGGTTGACAAAATCCTGCGGGCCAAATTGGTTGGATGGGTTTAATACCGAAGCCGTCAACCTGTCGGTACCTGGTGCACGCCCCATACCCAGGTCAACCCGGCCGGGGAACAGCGCCTCCAGCATCCGGAAATTTTCAGCTACCTTGAGTGTGCTGTGGTTAGGCATCATCACTCCGCCCGATCCGATACGGATATTGTGGGTTTGGCTGCCCAGGTAGGCTAATAAGACCTCCGGAGTAGAGCCTGCCAAACTGCCGGTGTTATGGTGTTCTGATATCCAGAAACGGGTGTAGCCAAGCCGGTCGGTATATTTAGCTAATTCAATAGTTTCCTTAACGGCCTGTTCGGCAGTTACGCCCTTGCGTACCGGCGATTGGTCGAGCACACTGAGGCGTATTTGTTTTGTATTCATAGATCAACCTAAAGACACAAAATTACAGAAGGAGTTGTGGAGGGAATGTAAAGATTTGGGCAAACGGTGTCTACCTGATTGTATAATCAAAAAGCGTCTCTGTCTCGTAAAGAACATTCAGCGTGTTGGCGTCGTTCTCTATCAGCCCAACGCCTTTGGCAAGGTAAAAATCGTAAGTGACGGTGGTTTGATAGCCATACCCATCGTTGGAATCATATTGAAGCAGCACCTGCGTGTGGGTAACGTCGGTAAATGTTTTCCCCTGGATTATGCGTTCGATATTCTTCTCTTGGATGCTGTTTACAGTGCGGGCCAGCTTGCCGCCTATCTTGCCGTTATCAGTCGGTTGAGTTATCCATTGATAGCCAACTGAAGCCGTATCATTTAAAAGCTGCAATTCTATCGCGGGGCTAACACCGTCAATAGTCCGCGTGGCATAAATATGGTTGCCAACATAAAAATAACCCAGGCTGCTGTTTTGCCTGAATACGCTCGCCGCGTTATAATATGTTTTGCCGTTTATCCTGGTGCTGCCACCGGTCATGGTTATTACAAGCGTGTCCGCGGTGCCACCGTCAGAACTGTACTGGTATTTCCATGTCGAACCGTTAGTTAATGGAAGATAACTGCCTGGAGATGGTTTGGCGCTGTTATCTTTTTTGCAGCTACAGAACCCAAAAGCAATAAAAGTAACTATGTAAAACAGGCCCCGTTTCATTCAATCCATTAAGGGTGAATGATAAAGATACGTATTCGGGCCGACGAAACAATTAAAAACCAGCGGCTTATTTAATAGTATACGATTGAAGTGTTTGAGACTCATATCCCAACCCCCCTACACTGCTATCCATCTCGATCATTCCAACGCCCCGGGCCATGTAAACGTCATAAACGGCAGCCGTTTCAAAGCCTCCTCCAACATTGTATTGTAAGGTAACCTGCGTATGGATAACATTGTCATACGACTTCCCGTTTACCGTTTTGGTTGCCCCGGCCTCAATTATTGTGTTAATAGTTTGTGCAGGTATACCCTCTACCAGGCCGTTGTCAGTAGGATGTGTTGTCCATGTATACCCGGTGGGCTGGGCGTCGTTTGACAATTGCAACTCAATGGTTATTCCTACAGACTGGTCGGATGCTCGCATCGCGTATGAATGATTGCCTACGTAAAAGTAACCGACACTTGATGTTCCGTTTTTATTACCGGTTAACTCATAGTATTTTTTACCGTTGATGGTTTTAGATTCACCAGTTAGGGTTATAATATCGGTCCCTGTCGATCCACCGACTACGTCTTTATACGTCCATGTAGTACCTGATGTCAGCGGTAAGTAGGTGTCTGAATTACCGGGAGCAGGATCGTTGCTTGATTTTTTACAGCCAGAGAAATATACTGCCGCAATTGTAATAAGGATAAGTATAGGTTTTTTCATGACGCAAATTTATCAAAAAACCTTTACTAAAAGACGTTTTCGCGTTAATTATTAAAATGATAAAGGAAAACCACTTCGCCGGTATAGGCAGGTTTCTTTTCGCCTTCTATCTCCATTTCTACACCTATGGTAGCTTTGGTAATACCACGCAGATTGATAATGGCTGCAAGTTTTGCTTTTAACCGTACGCGGCTGTCAACCACCACCGCCTGTCCGAACTTGAAGTTTTCGATGCCATAATTGATCTGCATTTTCAGATTTTGTACGTCGGCTATCTGGTGCCAGAAGTAGGGTAGCAGCGACATGGTCAGGTACCCATGGGCTATAGTGTTCTTAAACGGCCCTTCGGTTTTTGCCCGTTCCACATCGGTATGTATCCATTGATGATCGATAGTGGCATCGGCAAACTGGTTTATCTGCTGCTGGGTAATGGTATGCCAGTCGGATACGCCAAGTTCCTGTCCCAGGTGCGATTCAAATTCAGTATAGTTATGTATGATGATCATAGTATCAATGGATTTTTAGGAAGGTGTAAAAATAGTAAACCTGAAGATATTGCCAACTTTTTAATGCTACATACAGTGACGATAAAATAAAGCATTACACACAAAATCGGTGCAATCAAATCCCCTATCGGTGTAATCCCAAAAAAGCCTTGACAATTAAACAAATTCCCGTATCTTTGCAGTCCCGAAATTACGGGGTATAATAAACGTTTTATTAATTTAATTTTAAGCAAGTGAATACGTTAAGTTACAAAACTGTCTCAGCCAATAAAAAGACCGTTAACAAAGAATGGGTTGTTGTTGACGCTCAGGGCGAGATTTTGGGGCGCTTGTGTTCTAAGATCGCTGCAATGATCAGAGGAAAACACAAGCCAGGGTTCACCCCGAACGTAGACTGCGGAGATAACGTTATTGTTATTAATGCAGACAAGGTAAAACTGACCGGGAACAAATTTGCCGACAAGCAATATGTTTCGTACACTGGTTATCCAGGTGGTCAGCGTTTCATTTCTCCTAAGGAGTTAATGGCAAAGCATCCCGAGCGTGTAGTTGAAAAAGCTGTGCGCGGTATGTTACCTAAAAATCGTTTGGGCCGCGCCTTATTTGGCAACCTGCATGTGTATGCCGGAGCCGAGCACCCGCATCAAGCTCAAAACCCGAAAGCCATTTAATTATTTATTTAAAGGAGAAAGAAAATGCCAACAACTAACACTTCAGGCAGAAGAAAAACAGCAGTTGCCCGCATCTATCTGAGCGATGGCAACGGCGCTATTATCGTTAACGGTAAAGATTACAAAGAATATTTCCCTACCCTACCTTTACAATACATCGTTACCCAGTCGGTAGAAGTTTCCGGCTCTACAGGTAAATTTGATGTAAAAGTGAATGTAGCGGGCGGTGGTGTAAAAGGACAGGCTGAGGCCGTTCGTTTAGCTATTGCTAAAGCTATTGTTGAACTTGATGCTGAAAAGAAACCGGCATTGCGCGCAAAAGGTATCATGACCCGCGACGACCGTATGGTTGAGCGTAAGAAACCAGGACGCAAGAAAGCACGCAAGAGATTCCAATTCAGTAAACGTTAATCAAAGGAGGACAAAACAATGGCAAGAACAACATATCAGGATCTGCTGGATGCAGGTGTACACTTTGGTCACCTTACCCGCAAATGGGACCCGAAAATGTCGCAGTACATTTTCATGGAACGTAATGGTATCCACATTATCGACCTGAACAAGACTTTAAACAAAGTTGAAGAAGCTGCTTCAGCTATCAAACAAATAGTAAAATCGGGCCGCAAGGTATTATTCGTAGCTACTAAGAAACAAGCGAAAGATATCGTAGCCGATTACGCAAAAACAGTGAACATGCCTTTCGTAACCGAACGTTGGTTAGGTGGTATGTTAACTAACTTTGCTACCGTGCGCAAGTCGATCAAAAAGATGTCAAACATCGATAAATTGACTAAGGACGGCACTTACAGCATTCTTTCTAAAAAAGAAAGATTGATGATACAGCGCGAGCGTATCAAACTGGAAACATTGCTGGGTGGTATTGCGGACCTTAACCGTTTGCCTGCTGCATTGTTCCTGATCGACGTGAAGAAAGAGCACATTGCGGTTTCAGAAGCTTTAAAGCTGAACATCCCTACGTTTGCAATGGTTGATACCAACTCCGACCCGTCAAACATCGACTTCCCTATCCCCGCTAACGACGATGCAACCAAATCGATCTCTTTGATCACCGGTATCATCATCAAAGCTATCGAGGAAGGTTTGGACGAGCGTAAACGCGAAAAAGAAGACGAAGCAGAAAAAGAAGCTGCGGCTGCAAAAGCTAAAGCCGATACGGCAAAACCTGAAGCTGCTGCTGCGCCTGCCGAAGGTGGTAAACGCAAGAGAGTTACAGAAGTAGCTGCTGAAGCAGAAACTGAAGCTCCGGCCGCTGCTGATAAAACAGAAGAATAATTTTTAGGTTGTAAGTTGTGAGTTGCAGGAAAGCTTCTTGCAACTCACAACTTGCAACTTTTAACATTAAAAAGGAATATATAATGTCTACATTACAAATAACTGCATCTGATGTAAATAAACTGCGCCAGCAAACAGGTGCGGGAATGATGGATTGCAAGAAAGCTTTGACCGAAACTAACGGCGACTTTGAAGCAGCTATTGATTACTTAAGAAAAAAAGGAGCTAAAGTGGCTGCAAGCCGCCAGGACCGCGAATCCAACGAAGGTGTTGTTATTGCGCGCACTTCTGAAGATGGTAAACGCGGTGTCATCATCGAGCTTAATTGCGAAACTGATTTCGTAGCAAAGAATGCAGAATTTATAGCCTTTGCCAATGAAATAGCCAATGCAGCGGTTGAAAATAAACCGGCTGACATTGAATCATTAGGCCAACTGTCTATCGATGTTGAAAGCAGCAGGGTTACTATTGCTGATGCCATTACCGACAAGACCGGTAAAATAGGTGAAAAAATAGGTGTGTCTAAGTATGAAGTTGTTGAAGGCGAAAAAGTGGTTGCTTACATCCACGGTAATTTCCGTTTGGGCGTATTGGTTGCTTTAAGCGCTAATGTTGCCGGGGCGGACGAAGCAGGCAAGGACGTGGCTATGCAAATTGCTGCCATGAACCCTATCGCCGTTGATAAGGACGGTGTGGATGCTTCAACAATTGAACGCGAATTGGAAATAGCAAAAGACCAGATCCGCGCTGAAGGCAAACCGGAAGAAATGGTTGAAAAGATAGCTGCCGGCAAGCTGAACAAATTCTACAAAGACTCGACCCTGTTGAACCAGGAGTTCGTAAAGGACTCGTCGAAAACCGTTGCCCAGTTCCTGGGGACCATCGATAAAGGTTTAACCGTTACCGCATTTAAGCGGGTAGCTTTAGGAGCTTAAAATATTTAAATCCCCCTCACAAAAATGAGGGGGATTTTTTTTGCAGCCCCACCCAACCCTCCCCGGTAGGGAGGGCTTTCTTTTGCAGGTGTAATAGAACAGTTTACTAAAAAATCTCCCCTAAAGGGCAGATTTATACGGGGCTGATTAAATTTGTAATTATGATAAACGCCCTCCACAATCTCCGGTTAGTATCGGACGGACAGATCACCCAAGGCAAAGCCGTTTTATTTGATGGTAATACAATCGTTGATGTAATAGATGAGTCTGTTATTCCAGCGGATGCCGAAAGGATCGATCTGCATGGCAACTATCTTGCTCCGGGATTTTTGGACCTTCAACTGTATGGCAGTGGCGGTCGGCTGCTCAGCATCGATACTGACGAAGCAACTTTGCTGCAAATGGAGAATGACCTGCTTGACCAGGGAACCATCGGCTTTTTTCCAACTATTTCAACTAATACAAATGAGGTTATCGAGCAGACGATACAGGTTTGCAGATCGTACCGCGACAAACGCAAGGGTAATTTTTTAGGTCTGCATCTTGAAGGCCCGTTCCTGAACCCGGTTCGTCGCGGCGCGCATAACAAGGATTTCATCCAAAAAGCATCTTTGGAACTGGTACGTAAATGGATTAAAATGGGCGATGGAGTAATCACGATGATGACCATTGCACCGGAATTGCAAGACCAGGAGGTGATCGACTATATGCATAACGCTGGTATCATTTTGTCATCAGGCCATAGCAATGCTACTTATGCTGAAGGTAAGGCCTTCCTGAATAAACCTATACCTGCGGTAACTCACATCTACAATGCGATGCCGCAGATGCACCACAGGGACCCAGGCTATATTCCCGCCATATTTGAAGAAAGGCCTTACACCAGCATTGTTCCGGATGGTATCCATGTTGATTTTGTAATGGCGCGATTAGCCAAACGTGAATTGGGCGATAAGCTTTTCTTTATAACGGACTCCGTAACAGAAAGCCATCACGGACCATACCAGCATCGCTTTACCGGCGACAGGTACGTATTGGCCGGCGATGGTACATTATCGGGTTCATGCCTTACCATGCTGAAATGTGTTGAGAACGGTGTGAAGCATTTTGAGATGAGTTTGCCGGAGTCCGTTAATATGGCGTCGCTTTATCCTGCCCAACTGGCTAAACTGAACAAAGGGAAAGTAGCGGCAGGGTTTGATGCCGATTTTACTGTATTTAACGACAGTTTTGAATTAGAGGGAACATTTATGGCTGGCAAGCGCATAAACTAATCGGCATAAAATTTTAACACTGAATTTAAATTAATATTTTTGACAAACTACCCTGCATGAAATATAAACGCATTCTCCTCAAATTGAGCGGCGAGTCGCTGATGGGCGACAGGCAATACGGTATCGATAATAAACAGGTTTTACAATATGCAAATGATATCAAAAGCGTTTACGACGCGGGGATAGAAGTTGCAGTTGTTGTTGGAGGAGGTAATATTTTTCGAGGATTAAGCGCTGAAAAATCGGGCATGGACCGCGCCCAGGCCGACTATATGGGGATGCTGGCCACTGTGATCAATTGTATGGCTTTACAAAACGCGTTGGAAACTGTCGGGGTCGAAACCAGGCTGCAATCTGCCATTAAAATGGAGCAGATATGCGAACCATACATTCGCCGCCGTGCTATGCACCACCTTGAATTAGGCAAGATCGTGATCTTTGGTGCCGGTACAGGTAACCCATATTTCACTACAGATACTGCTGCCTCATTAAGGGCCATCGAAATAAAAGCTGATGTGGTATTAAAAGGCACACGTGTTGATGGTATTTACACCGCCGACCCGGAAAAAGATCCTACGGCCACCCGTTATGATGAGATCAGCTTTGCTGAAGTAATTGGTAAGGGATTGAATGTAATGGATACGACTGCTTTTACACTTTGCCAGGAAAATAAACTACCAATTATCGTGTTTGATATGAATAAGCCAGGTAATTTCCTGAAGATTGCACAGGGGGAGACAATTGGGACACTCGTGAAGTAAAAACCAGGATTCAAGAGTCAGAGTTAAGACAATAACTGATTCAGGAAATATTTTGGTTCTTGAATCCTGACTCTACTTAAATTACTATTTTTGACTGCAAATTTTAAAACGATGAGCGAACTCATTAAGAAACAAGTTACAGACGCCCGCGCTTTAATGGAAAAAGCGATCGATCATTGCGACGGCGAATTACAGAAAATACGTGCCGGAAAGGCAAGCCCCAGCATGCTTGACGATATTACCGTTGATTATTACGGCACGCCAACTCCGTTGAATCAGGTAGGCAGTGTAAATACACCCGATGCGCGTACCATTGTTATACAGCCATGGGAAAAATCGCTGTTGAGCGGGATAGAGAAGGCTATTATGGAAGCTAACCTGGGCGTTAACCCTCAAAATGATGGTGTCATAATTCGTATTAACGTGCCGCCGCTTACTGAAGAGCGCCGCCGCGACCTGGTAAAGAAGGCTAAAGCCGAAGCTGAATCAGGCAAGATAGCCATCCGGAATATTCGTAAAGACGCTAACGAAAAGATCAGGAAACTAAAATCGGAAGGCGTTTCGGAAGATGAAATGAAAACTGGCGAAGGCGAAGTTCAGAAATTGACTGATTCATTTATAGCTAAAGTAGATGTGCTATCCGATGCAAAGGAAAAAGATATCATGACAGTGTAACGACCAAACTATTGTCAAAATCAGGGGAATGCGCTTTTTAAGCCGTTCCCTTTTTTTATTTTAGCTTTAGTTATGAAGGTACTCTTATCATATTTATCAAGACACCGCTGGGTGGTAGTGCTGGCCCTGGTGCTTGCAGCGTTTAACATAGGTTTTTCCCTCCTCGATCCTTTGATCACCAGGAATATTTTTGACAAATATGTTGTCCCGGTCGATCATAAACATTATACTTTTGATCAGCGCTTTTATGGTTCGCTTGGGTTGGTGGGACTGGCTATTGGCGCGGCTATGGTGTCTCGTATCGCTAAAAATTTCCAGGATTATTTTACCAATATCATAGTACAAAAAACAGGCGCCCGTATGTACGCCGATGGTTTGAAACATTCGCTTGAACTGCCTTTCCAGGTATTTGAAGATCAACGCAGCGGCGAAACTTTAGGCATATTACAAAAGGTACGTTTGGATTGCGAGAAGTTTATCACGTCATTTATCAGTGTGCTATTTGTTAGCCTTGTAGGTATGGTGATGGTAATGGTGCTGTCCATCAAGATAAACTACCAGGTTACGCTGGTTTACCTTGGGGCGATGCCAATAATTATGACAGTTAGCATGCTACTGAGCCGCAATATCAAAGCCATTCAGAAACGGATAGTGGCCCAAACGACTGCACTTGCTGGTTCAACTACTGAATCATTAAGAAATATTGAGCTGGTAAAAAGCCTTGGGCTTGCCAAGCAGGAAATAGAACGGCTGAATAAAACCACTTATAAGATACTAGACCTGGAGCTCACCAAAGTTAAATACGTGCGAAGTATGAGCTTTGTACAAGGCACTGTGGTTAACCTGGTGCGAAGTATTATGGTGGTAATTTTGCTGGCGCTTATTTTCAAAGATTCCCTTACTACTGGTAGTTACCTGATGTTTTTATTTTATTCGTTTTTCCTGTTCAATCCCTTGCAGGAGTTGGGCACCGTAATTCAGGCATGGCGGGAAGCAGAAGTATCATTGGGAAACTTCAAGCGGATATTAAGCACTCCAATCGAAGCAAAGCCTGAAAACCCGATACACCTGGACGAGATCAAAAAATTATCTTTTAGCAATGTGAGTTTTAAGCACTTAACCGCCAGTCGGAATGCCCTGAATAATATCAATTTTGAAGCAGGTACAGGCGAAACCATTGCATTTGTCGGCCCCTCGGGTTCGGGAAAAACGACATTGGTAAAATTGCTGGTCGGGCTTTATCAGCCACTTGAAGGTACTATCTTATATAATAATATCCCTGGTAAAGAGATTGACCTGGACGAGCTTCGCGAACGTGTCGGTTTCGTTACCCAGGATACGCAGTTGTTCTCCGGCTCCATTCGAGAAAACCTATTATTTGTGCGCCCCGGCGCAACCGACGAGGAATGTATGACAGCTTTGCACCGTGCCGCCTGCCAAACCTTACTGGCCCGTGCGCCGCAAGGCTTGGATACCGTTATCGGCGAAGGCGGTGTAAAAGTATCGGGTGGCGAGAAGCAGCGGTTATCAATAGCAAGGGCGTTGTTGCGGCGTCCCGACCTGCTGGTATTCGACGAGGCAACTTCATCTCTTGATTCGATCACTGAGGAAGAGATAACCGAAACCATCCGGGATGTTTCGGTTTTGAAAGATCATATAACAATATTGATCGCCCACCGTTTATCTACCATTATGCACGCCGATACCATCTACGTTCTTGAAAAGGGGAAAATAGTGGAGTCGGGCAAGCATCTTGAGCTAATTTTGCAAAAAGGCTTGTATTACGCCATGTGGAGACAGCAGATTGGCGAAAAGGTAACGGAAGATGAGGATTATTAATTAATAAAGGACAACGCAATGTACCTGATAACATCCGCATTTGGCGGCACGCTTGGCTTGATATTCCTCGTTGTTTGGCTTACATTAAGCCTTTATTCGCTTGTCAACATACTTCGCACCCATGCTATTAATGGCGGTTCGAAAATATTATGGGTGGTGATCATTATCGTCGTCCCCATAGTCGGATCGCTGACCTACCTGTTCTGGAGAAGCGTTAAAACACTATAGCTGTTCCGGCTCTTTAACTTCAACCGTGTGAATATCGCTGATCCTGAGCGGCAGCAAGCTTTTGGTTTTTAACCAGGTGACGGTAACAATCAGCAGTGTCATGGTGCCGCCAAAAAGAACCGCAGGTACTGTCCCGAACAATTTGGCCGCAATGCCCGATTCAAAGTCGCCGATCTCATTTGATGAACCAATGAACATGGAGTTTACAGCGGAAACACGGCCGCGCATGTGATCGGGCGTTAGCAATTGAACTAACGTCCCCCTGATAATGACACTAACACTATCAAAAGCTCCCTGCCCAAAAAGGAATATCAGCGTCAGGATAAAACTCCTGGACAAACCAAACCCGATGATACACAGCCCAAAGCCAGTAACTGCTATAAGCAAGTTGCGCCAGGGCTTACCCAGTGGAGAAAAGCGCGCCATTACCGCCATTGTTAACGCGGCGCCTAACGACGAGGCCATGCGCATAAGACCAAGCCCTTCTGAACCAACGTGTAAAATGTCCAAAGCAAATACAGGAAGCAGCGCTACAGCGCCTCCAAAAAAGACTGAAAAGAGATCGAGGCTCATAGCGCCGATCATCATCTTGCTGTTGAAAACAAAGTGGATGCCTTCTTTTAGGCTTTTATAAACACTTTCTTTCGGTATAAATACGGGTGGATATTTCCGAAGCCGGTAAACAAGCACGAACGTTATCAGTAGGAATAACAATATCACGATAAAGTTTCCCGTAATGCCACCTGCAAAGGCATAGATAAACCCGCCTGTAAACGGGCCAAGAATAGAAGCTATCTGCCAGCTTTGCGAACTCCAGGTTGCTCCATTTGGATAGACTGCGCGTGGTATGCTATGTGCATATACAGTAAACGTGGCAGGCCCATAAAAGGCCCTTGCTACGCCATTACAAAATATCATAGCATACAGGATGGGCACTATCCAGCCGGTGTGTACGTAGCCGCTTAAACCTTTAAGCGTTACCAGGAACATCACCAGCGATGAAAAGAGTACGCCCGTAAATACCAGCAAAAGCATTTTTCGTTTTTCGTACTTATCCGCTATATAGCCTCCATAAAGCGCGAGGCCGACGGCCGGAATGGCCTCACTTAAGCCGATGATTGCTATAGCTATCTTGCTGTGTGTGAGCTCATAAATATAAAAACCGAGTACCGTTGTCTGCATCTGGTACGCAAAAGTGAAAAAGAACCGCATGCCCAGATAAGAGCGAAAGTCCTTGTATCGCAGGGCTTCAAATGAATCCTTTTTTGGGGGTTGACTGTTTCCTTCGTCGGTCACTGCCGGATATAAGTGTTGGTGGGGCGCAATTTACAATTATGCGATAATATAAATTCAGCAGAGACGCAATATTTTGCGTCTCTGCAATGTCAAATCAATTGAACCCGTGCTGGTCTATCAGGTAGATGAGGGATGCCATAGACGCGGCTCCCAATTCAAGCTCGCGTTTGTTCACGTTCTCAAATACATCGTTCGGCGTATGGTGAATGTCAAAGTACCGTTGCGGGTCGGGTGATAAACCTATTAATATTACTCCTGGTGTTTTTTCTTTCAGGGGTTCAATATCGCTTCCGCCGCCACCGGCCGTAAGTCTTTCAGATCCATAAGGGAAAAAAAGTTTTTTCCACTGCTCCACGTTTTTAAGCTGTTCTGATGATAGTCCCGTAAACCCAAAGCCCCGAGGCGTAAAGCCACCGGCGTCGCTTTCAATGGCGGCTATGTGTTCTTCCTTATTTTGTGCAGCAAGCTCGGCATATTTAATGCCGCCTTTGTCGCCATTCTCTTCGTTCATGAAAAACACAACGCGGACAGTATTTTTCGGACGATATCCCAATGTCTTTAAAATACGCACCGCTTCTAACGAACCCATTACGCCCGTGCCGTCATCATGCGCACCTTCGGCCAGGTCCCATGAGTCGAGGTGGCCGCCGACTGTGATAAATTTGTTAGGATTTTCGCTTCCCGTCAGTTCACCTACAACATTATAAGACAGCGTGTCAGGGCGTGTTTGGCAGTTTTGTTTGAAATAGAATTTGAGCGAAGGATTTTTCTTCAGAAGGAGGCTCAATTGGTCGGCTGCTTTAGTAGATATTGCAGCAGCCGGGATATTTTTGCCATCAGATGCCACACGGGTGGCACCGGTGTGAGGGTAGTCGTCGGTTGTGCTGCTGAGTGATCGTACTATTACCCCCGCAACCTTAAATTTCGCCGCTGCAGCCGGTCCAAGGTTGCGCTGATCACCGGCAGTACCATAGGCCCGGAATGTTTCGATAAATCGCTGATCGAACGGACGATTAAAGAAAACTATCTTTCCTTTAAGTTTACTTTCGCCAAGACTATCCAATTGTTTCAGGCTGTGCAACTCGATAACTTCAGCGGTAATCCCATTTTTCGGAGTGGCGACCGACATGCCAAGGGCCACGATATGTACCGGGATGCGGTTTTTGCCATCAATTATTGCCCCTTGTTCCTTGGCACCGCGAACCCAGTGCGGGACCATTACCTCTTGCAGGAAAACATGATCGAACCCATAACTTTCCATCAGCTTTTTACTCCATTCCACTGCTTTTTGTGCATTTGCCGAACCGCTTATGCGCTGGCCAATATTTTTACACAGGTAATGCAGGTTTTCGTAAGCCCGGCCGTTAACCAGGCCTTCGTCATATATCTTGCGCAGCATCAACGAATCTTGTGCCCTGATGAGCGTGGTTGTACAAATAAAGAGCGTGAGAAGGGTAAGTTTCAGTTTCATGTTGAGAAGAAATAGTGTTTAGGCAAATGTAATATTTTGAGGAAGATTATCGCATCAGCATATTTAAATCAGTGATGCGGCAAAAAAAATGATCTTAAGATATTTTATCCCAGCTAAGTCCCGCGTTCTTTGCAAGGAAGGCAAGATGCAATACCTGGTGTTCAGAAAGTGAAAGTTGCGGGTCGCGGGCGAATATAGCCTCGACACATTTGCGTACTTGTATCAATAATTGCTGATCCGCCACCAGGTCTGCCACTTTCAGCTCGTTGATACCGCTCTGTTGGGTTCCTTCGATGTTGCCGGGGCCACGCAATTGCAGGTCGATCTCCGAAATTTCAAAACCGTTATTAGTCCGTACCATCGTTTCAAGCCTGATCTTACCGTCATAACTTAACTTGTGCGAGCTCATCAGGATGCAAAAAGATTGTTCGGCGCCACGGCCCACCCGCCCCCTTAATTGGTGCAGTTGCGACAAGCCAAACCGTTCGGCATTTTCAATGATCATCACCGAAGCATTGGGGATGTTAACACCAACTTCAATAACCGTTGTTGCCACCATTATTTGCGTTTCGTGCTTTACGAAACGCTGCATTTCATAATCCTTGTCCTTTGCAGGCATCTTTCCATGGACAATACTGATCTGGTAATCCGGCATCGGGAATTCACGCCGCATGATCTCGATACCGTCCTCCAGGTTTTTCAGATCCAGTTTCTCACTTTCCTGTATCAACGGGTATACAACATATACTTGCCGCCCTTTGGCTATTTCCTGTTTCATAAAACCAAACATCCGCAGGCGCTGCGTTTCGTAAAAGTGTAATGTTTCGATAGGCTTTCTGCCGGCGGGTAGTTCATCGATGACGGAAATATCAAGGTCGCCGTAAAGGGTCATCGCTAATGTACGCGGGATAGGTGTAGCCGTCATCACCAGGATATGCGGTGGAATATTGTTTTTGCGCCAAAGCCGGGCGCGCTGTTCAACCCCAAAACGGTGTTGCTCATCTATTACTACGAAACCCAGGTTTTGAAACTGTACTTTGTCCTCGATCAGTGCATGTGTACCGATCAATATTTTTAATTGACCATTCTCCAGTTTCTCGTGCAAGACATTCCTGTCCTTTTTTTTAGTAGAGCCCGTAAGCAGGGCAACTTCAATAAAACCTTCTCCAACAAGCCCTTTGATAGTTTGATAATGCTGGTTAGCCAATATTTCGGTAGGCGCCATAATACATGCCTGGAAACCATTGTCTATTGCAATAAGCATACTCATCAGGGCCACTACGGTTTTGCCGCTTCCTACATCGCCCTGCAGCAGGCGGTTCATTTGTATACCGCGCTGGGTGTCTTGTCTTATCTCTTTTAATACCTTTTTTTGGGAGTTAGTGAGCTGAAAAGGCAGGCGTTCTTTATAAAAGGTATTAAAATGATAGCCCACGCTGTCAAACACATGCCCCTTGAATTTTTGAACGCGCAACAGCTTATTTTTTAACAGCTTAAGCTGGATGAGGAAAAGCTCCTCAAACTTAAGCCGGTGCTGTGCTTCGTTCAGCATAACAGCATCATCAGGGAAATGCATGTTGCGATACGCTTCAGCGCGTCCCATTAGCTTAAATTGAGTCAGCAGATACAGTGGTAGATTTTCCTGTATCTCGCTGCCATATTGATCAAGTAACGCTGCCGTTAATTTTTGTATGCCCTTGCTATCTAACGAAAATGGTTTTAACTTTTCTGTCGAACTGTATGCAGGCTGAAGGGTTAAATTTCCTTTTTGTTTCAAAGCTGCAGGCGAATAAAGTTCCATTTCGGGGTGAGCCATTTGAGGCTTGCCATTAAACATGCCGGGTTTGCCAAACAGCACATATACCTTGCCAACAGCCAGGTATTTTTCTATCCATTTTATCCCCTGGAACCAAACCAGTTCCATTACCCCGGTTTCATCTTTGGCCTGCACTATCAACCGTTTAGTACGCTTGTCGCCTGCGATCTCAAAATGCGCTACACGGGCCAACACCTGTACATAAGGCAATTCTGGCTGTATGTCCCGGATCTTGTAAAAACGTGTACGGTCGATATGTTTGTACGGAAAATGTCTCAGCAGATCCCCAAAAGTAGCTATGCCTAACTCCTTTTTCAGCACGCCGGCACGGCTAAGGCCAACGCCTTTCAGAAATTCTATCGGGGTTTGGAATACCTGCGGATTCAACGGATGATATCAGGATTTGATGGCAATTACAGATATCTCGACATTGACATTTTTTGGAAGTGCTGCTACCTGTACAGTCTCACGTGCAGGGAATTGGTCGGTGAAATAAGTGCCGTAAACTTCATTTACCTGCGCGAAATTTTGCATGTCCGTCAAGAAGATAGTAGTCTTAACTATATCTGCAAAACTAACGCCAGCTTCGGTCAATATGGACCCGATATTGTCCATCACTTGTTTGGTTTCGGATTTAATATCTGAAGATATTATTTCACCTGTTGCTGGGTTCATGGGTATTTGACCCGAAACAAAAAGAAACCCGCCGGTAGCCACTGCCTGACTGTAAGGGCCAATTGGGGCCGGGGCATTGGTTGTATTAATAATCGTTTTCATTTTGGTATAAGATTTTATATTAAGGTTTTTTGAATACGAACCATTGCAGCAATTTGTAAATGATTCCCGCAACGAACATGATAATAGCAGTTGCATTAATAATGTGCATCACTTTCAGGTTAAAGCTGGTTGGCCTGTTGGGATCTTTCTTTCTGAAAAAGTACATGCGCAAATTTAATAAAAAAAGAAGGCTTGCCGTTGCGGGCAAGCCTTCTGAATATGTGAATGAATCAAATATTATTTTTGTTTGAACTCAACGCGACGGTTTGCAACACGTCCTTCTTCAGTTGAGTTATCAGCAATCGGATGAGTTTCACCAAATGCTTTCACTTTAACACGTTTAGCATCAACACCAGAGTTAACCAGGTAAGTTTTTACTGAGTTAGCACGGTCTTTAGATAAACGCATGTTGTGAGCAGCAGTACCTTCTGATGAAGCGTAGCCATCTAATTCGATCTTTTTGTCAGCGTTTGCACGCAGATCAGCTGATGTCAAATCTAATGCTGGGTAAGATGAAGTTCTCAATACAGAACTATCGAATTCAAACTGTATGTTTGAATAAGCTTTTGCGTCACCCATAACCGGTTTCCTTACGAACAGTGAAGTGTCGATCTTAGGGAAATTGATAGGGCAACCAGAACCGTCAACTACAGTACCTGCAGGAGTGTTCGGGCACTTATCGAATTGGTCAGCAACACCGTCACCGTCAGAATCTTTCTTCAGATCGTTAACAGCATTTTCCACATTGCCTACGCGGCCTTTCAAAGCTTCAACTTCCTGGCGAAGGGCAGCATCGTATAATTCATCATACATCATAGCTACCGGGTTCACCCAATCCAGGTTCGGTTTTGATTTCGGGCCGAAAGTGTACTCCAAACCTGCGTAGCCATAAGAGTAATGATCTTTGCTGGCAGCACCACCATTTTTGTAACCGTCAAAGTTATCGCCATCGATAAAGTTTTCGGTGTAACCCAGGTTCAGGGCAAGAGCGTCAGATAACCTGAATTTAACACCGGCGCCAATTGGAACAACAAATTCCTTTACGCTACTGCCAGTTGCTGCTTTGAAATCAAAAGGAGCACCTAACCTGGTAACGCCAGTTGGATTATACCATGCTAAACCAGCACCTGCTGTAACAAAGAAGTTAACTGCATTTTTGCGGCGGATATAATCAATGGTTGCAACGTTAACAACGCCACTGATTGTTCCCTGCCAGAATTTTGTCGAATAAGTAGCAGGTAAATTTGTGCTGGCGTCACTTCCCTGTACCTTGCCACCACGGAAGTCGAATTGCAAAGCAAATGAGTGAGCTAACTGATTACGAACTGAAAGGCCATAACCAAGAGAGATCTTTTTATCAGAGTAATCATTAGATCCGCCCGTAGCAAGGGTTTGGGACGTAAGCCCGACGTTTAAACCAACACTCCAGGTGTTGTATTGAGCCCTGCCGCCAAATACTTTGGCAGTAGTTGCGGTATCTGCCATGGCCATGGTCGCTGCTTTAGTGGTGTCCGTTTGAGCATTGACCATTCCAACAGCCAGAAGCGAGACTAGTGAAAGGGCAACTGTTTTTTTTAATGTAGAATAGTTCATAGTTTTAAGATTAAACAATTAATTGTGATTTTTTTTCCAAAATTAGTAATTAAGTTTGAATTCATTACCAAACATTGTTCCAAATTTTACATAAGTTAATACAAATAAATAAAAAAAATTGTTTTCGAAAAATAAATAAACTTATTATTCATGAAATACCTACCTATTAGTAATACCTTATTTATTCTTAATAGAAAAAATTTCGTTAAACGCACAAAACAAAACTCAATAGCCATTTTTCACGCTAATGACGAATTCCCCAAAAACGGTGATCAAAACTTTCCTTTTAAACAAAATGCCGATTTTTTTTACTTGAGCGGTATTGACCAGGAACAAAGTATTTTAGTTTTATACCCCGATTGTCCTAATCCCCTATACAAAGAAGTACTCTTTTTAAGACAGACTGATGAGCATATTGCAGTATGGGAAGGACATAAATACACTAAGGACGAAGCCCGCAGGGCGTCGGGTATAGAAAATGTCTATTGGCTGAACGAATTTGATACAATACTGCACAGTATTATTAACTATGCCGAAAATGTCTACATTAATACAAATGAGAACGACCGGTATGGACATACAGTTCCATATAGGGATGTCAGGATGTATGAACAATTGCGGCAAAAATATCCATTGCATAATTATGAAAGATCGGCAGTTATTTTACGGGATCTGCGTGTGGTCAAATCGGATATCGAGATCGAATTGACAAGGAAAGCCTGCCAAATCACCAGGGACGCTTTTGTAAGAGTGCTTAAATTTATAAAACCTGGTGTGACAGAATATGAGGTGGAGGCTGAATTGACCCATGAGTTTCTTAGGCAGCGGGCCACGGGCAATGCCTACAGCCCAATTATAGCATCTGGCGTCAACGCTAACGTGCTGCATTATATCGATAATAACCAGGTTTGTAGCACCGGCGATATTTTGCTCATGGATTTTGGAGCGGAATACGCAAACTACAATGCAGACATGACACGGTCGGTACCGGTTAACGGCAGGTTTACCAAAAGACAGCGCGATGTGTACAATGCTGTGCTTCGCGTAATGAAAGGCGCAATCCAATTGATCAAATCAGGTACACTTATGTCCGAATACCAGGATGAAGTTGGAAAAATGATGACCAGTGAATTGATCGGACTTAAGTTGCTGAATAAACATGAGGTAGAAAAGCAGGACACTAAAATGCCCCTATATAAAAAGTACTTTATGCACGGCACTTCGCATCACCTGGGGTTGGATGTACATGATTTTGCAAGCAGATATAAGCCTTTCGAAGTCGGTAATATACTTACTTGCGAACCAGGCATCTACATACCGGGAGAAGGCGTGGGTATAAGACTGGAAAACGACATTTTGATAACTACTGACGGTAATGTTGACCTGATGGCGGATATTCCTTTGGAAGTAGATCATATTGAAGAGATCATGAATTCCTGACTTCTAAATATACCTTTCGATAAATTTATAAAGATTAAATGAGGGGCTTTCAACAGCGCAGGCTATGCCGTTTTGCAACTCCGATTTACTGATATTTGCCATCCGCTTTTGCCTTATCAGGTTCCAGGCTTTTTCGGTTAACAGCAATTCCTTACGACTATTACGACTTCGGGCAGAAGATGTGATAAAATCAATTATTTGGCCGGTACCATTATTCTGCGAGGCGATAGTTTTGAAAACAGGTATAACCGTTTTTTTTTGCTGAACCATTTTTTTTAGATTATTGGCAAAAATATCGGCGCCCTCGCGGTCGGCTTTGTTTACGATAAAGGCGTCGGCAATTTCCATTAACCCGGCTTTAATGCTTTGTATCTCGTCGCCTCCTTCGGGTACCAAAACAACAAGGGTAATATCGGCAAGCCCGGCTATCTCGATCTCAGATTGGCCCACGCCAACTGTTTCGATCAGTACATAATCAAATCCGTACGCGCGCAGTACATCCGTCATTTCGATAGTTTTGGCTGATAAACCGCCAAGCGAGCCGCGCGTAGCCAGCGAACGAATGAAAACATCCGGATGATTGAAAAAGGCCGACATCCGGATACGATCGCCCAGTAAGGAACCAAAGTTGAAGGGCGATGTTGGATCAATAGCAAGTACCGCGACCTTGTTGTCCCTTGCTATCAATTCGCCTAAAATATTGTTCACTAAAGTGCTTTTACCTGCACCGGGCGGGCCAGTGACACCGATAATTGGGACATCCTTCGACAGGTCAAGGCCCTTCAACAGGTCATTGGCTCCGGCCAGGTCGTTCTCGACAATGGTGAGCGCCCGCGCAACTGAGCGAAAATCAAGAGTGCCGGCGGGAGGTTGTTTGCGAATGACTGTCATTTGTGAAAGTAAAGTAACGAAAATTGCAATGCTTTCGAAAATTGAGCTTTAACTAAATGAGATACGGAAAGCTATATTTGCCAATTAATTTACATCGTACAAGCCGGATGAAGGTTGCAGGATTTACATTTATCAGAAATGCAGTAAAGAACGATTACCCTGTTGTTGAGGCCATTACTTCCATCCTTCCTTTATGTGACGAATTTGTTGTCGCTTTAGGCAACTCGGATGATGATACGGGAAAACTCGTCCAAAATATCAACTCCCCTAAAATAAAGATCATTAATACCGTTTGGGACGAAAATTTACGTGAAGGAGGTGCTGTATTTGCTGCGGAGACTGATAAAGCTCTCCGCGCTATATCGCCGGATGCGGACTGGGCCTTTTACATACAGGGCGACGAGTGTGTGCACGAAAAATATCTTCCGGTAATAAAGAACGCTATGGAGCAAAACCTGGACGACGGACGCGTTGAGGGACTGTTGTTCAATTACCTGCATTTTTATGGTTCTTATGATTACTACGGGCACTCGCGAAGATGGTACCGCCGCGAGATAAGGGTTTTGAGGAACAAAAAGGGCGTACATTCCTATCGTGACGCCCAGGGTTTTCGTATCAATGGACGCAAACTAAACGTTAAGCTGATAGATGCTTATATTTACCACTATGGCTGGGTAAAGCCACCGGCTGGCTTAAAAAATAAGCTCAGGAATTTTAACCAGTTTTACCACGACGATAGCTGGCTCGCCGAAAATTTGCCCGAGACTTTTGAGTTTGATTATAAAAATGCCGACCGTTTGATGCCATTTACCGGGACGCATCCGGCGGTGATGCAAAAACGAATAGATGTCACCAACTGGAAACTTGATATGGACCTCGGCGCATTGGAAAAGAAAATGCCTTTTAGGCGTAAATTTTTGCAGAAAATTGAAGATCTGACTGGCTGGAGGGTAAGCGAGTACCGCAATTACAATATCATAAAATAGTATTCCTTGGATAAGAGAAGCGTTTCAGTTATTATTCCCAATTACAACGGCAGGCACTTGCTTGAAGAGTATTTGCCGGTAACCATTGCTGTTGTTGAACAGGCGGCTATGCCGTATGAGATAATCGTGGTAGATGACGGTTCAAAAGATAACTCCGTTTCATTTCTAAAGAGCAATTATCCAAGGGTCAAACTTGTTATTAATCCCGAAAATCGCGGATTTTCTTTTACCTGTAACCGGGGTATTGAAGTTGCACAATACGAACTGGTATTGTTGCTGAATTCTGACGTGAAGCTAACAACGGGGTATTTTGACGCACAATGGAAGTATTTTGAGAAGCCCGATACTTTTGGAGTCATGGGTCGGATCATTGATATGGAAGGTGATGGTATACAGGATGCTGCGCGGATACCTAAGTTCAACGGGCTCAAGCTCAAAACGAGCTATTTTTATTATAGTCAAAACAATACCGATTGGTATTATACATTTTATTTATCGGGAGCCAATGCTTTGATAGATGCTGTGAAACTTAAGGAACTGGGTGGTTTCAACGAATTGTTTTCGCCATTTTACTGCGAAGACATCGAATTAGGTTTACGGGCCTGGCGTATGGGCTGGAAATGTTATTACGAGCATCTGTCCATTTGCAAACACCAGGTATCGGCCAGCACAAAAAATTATAAAACAGCCAAATGGGTAAAGAGCATTTATTATCGTAATCGTTTTTATTTTCATGCCATACACTTGAATGCGTTGGCATCACTTGCCTGGTATTGCCAGGTAACCCTTATCGATCTGTTGCCGAAATTATTGGCAGGTCAGTGGTGGATATGGAGTAGCTATAAGGCGCTTTTTAAAAGCAGGGCAGCAATAAGGAAAAGTAAAAAGGATATTAGCAGGTTGATGGAAAAACATCATAGCCAGGTTAGCCTTTTCGACATGGTCGGCATGATCAGGGCGTCGGTGACCGGAAAGGAAATAACCAGGTTCAAGCCATGAAACTCATATTTGTCTAATTACTGTTAGCTTTGCAACTTATTTTTATTGGATGAAGACTTATTTCAGGCTCTTATCTTTTGCTAAACCAATTGAAAAGTTTGCTATACCCTACGTTATATTTACGCTGCTGTATGTAGTTTTTATCACCACGGTGCTCATACTGCTTGGCCCGCTTTTAAATACCCTTTTCAATTTTAATCTTGGCCCAGCCTCATTGCCCGCAACGCGTCCGGGTTCGTTTGATGCGACTGGGTGGTTCAAATATTACCTTGGCTATTTTGTACAGCACTATGGACAATGGGGTGCGCTAAAGTTTGTTTGTGTTACCATTGTCATCGGTATTTTTCTAGCAAATGTTTTCAGGTATTTGTCTGCCCGCATTATGGAGAACCTCCGTATTCACACACTTTTAAACCTGCGGAAAACGGTGTTTAACAATGTAATAGACATGCACTTAGGTTTTTTCAATAATGAAAGGAAAGGCGATATTGTATCTAAAGTGGCTTCGGATGTTCAGGTGGTACAGTTTTCTGTAACATCAACGTTGCAGGTTATTTTTAAGGAACCGCTGACCATGATCTCGTACATCATTGGTCTATTCTCTATCTCCACTAAGCTTACGCTCTACTCATTGCTGGTTATCCCAGTTTCGGCATTTATTATAGCGCGTATCGTAAAAAAACTGCGCGGACAAGCTACCACTGCTCAACAATCCTACGGCACCATGATCAGTTATCTCGACGAGGCATTGTCGGGCATAAAGATCATTAAGGCATTTAACGCTACCAACTTTATCAAGGAGCGTTTTAATACCGAGAATAGGCGGTACAGTAAAATATTGCGGTCAATGGCCAAACGCCAGCAAGCGGCTTCACCTATATCAGAAATTCTCTCGGTTACCATGATCTCATTCATCCTGCTTTATGGGGGATATATCATTATAGTAAGTCACAGTAAGGAATTGGACCCCGGTAGCTTTTTGAGCTATATCGGGATATTTTCACAATTGACACGTCCGGCAAAGGCTATATCCGATTCGTTCAGCAATATTAACCAGGGGATTGCGGCCGGCGAGCGTGTACTGGCATTAATTGATGAAAAGCCATTGATAAAGGACGCGCCTGATGCAACAGAGATCAAAAGCTTTGACCGGGGCATCTATTTCAAAAATGTGTCCTTCGCTTACGACGAAAAGACAATACTTTCAAATATTAATTTAACCGTTCCGAAAGGGCAAACAGTCGCATTGGTCGGGCCGTCGGGCGGTGGTAAATCGACCTTGATGGATCTAATTCCACGTTTCATTGAGCCGCAATCGGGTGAGATATGCGTTGATGACGAAAATATTCAAAGCGTAACTATGCAGTCACTACGCTCGCTTATGGGTATTGTGAACCAGGAGACCATATTATTCAATGATACCATTTTTAATAATATCGCCTTTGGTAAAACTGGTGTCACGCAGCATGAGGTTGAGGCTGCTGCGCGCATCGCCAATGCCCATAACTTTATCATGGAGGCCGAAAATGGCTATCAAACTAATATTGGCGACCGCGGCACTAAACTTTCCGGCGGACAAAGGCAGCGGATATGTATCGCCCGCGCCGTATTAAGCAACCCGCCGATCATGTTACTGGATGAAGCTACATCAGCGTTAGACACCGAATCGGAAAAGCTGGTGCAGGATGCCTTAAATAACCTGATGAAAAACCGAACATCGCTCATTATCGCGCACCGGCTAAGCACCATCCAAAACGCTGATACCATTGTCGTGTTGGAAAACGGCGAGATCGTGGAGCAGGGTAAACACCAGGAATTAATGAATGCAAACGGCCTGTACAGGCGTTTGATCGATATGCAAACTTTCCAATAACAGGCACTTAATATGCACCCAATACGATCGAGAAAAATAGAGCGGGAGGAAGTTTTTGAATATGAGTTTTCGGTGTGTACACTGGTTACGGATTTGTCCGAATACGAAGAAATGAAAGCGTCTTTTTACGAATCGGGTTTTACCACTGATATCTGTGAATTTTTGTACATCGACAATAGTAAACAAAATACATTTGAGGCCTTTGCTGGTCTAAACCGGTTTTTGCGTGAGGCACGTGGTGAATATATAATTCTTTGCCACCAGGATGTATTAATAAACTATCATAATATAAGTGACCTGAAGGCGAGAATGGCCGAGGTAGAAAACGCAGACCCTAATTGGGCTTTGCTTGGCAATGCCGGCGGTGTCAATCTGAAGTATACCGCCATGAATGTAATTCAAGGTACCGGAAACGTGCTTGAAGACAAACACCTGCCCATAAAAACGGTGACACTGGATGAAAACTTTATTGTTGTAAAAAGTGCAGCTAACCTAGCTTTGTCTGCTGATCTGCAGGGGTTTCACCTGTATGGAACTGATATATGCCTGATAGCAGATGTTTTAGGCTACAGCAGCTATGCGATAGATTTCAAATTGATGCACAAGAGCGACGGGAACGCTGATTATAAATTTTACCAATTAAAAAAAGACCTTATCAGGAAATATCGCAGGGCCTTCAGATCACGGTTCCTGGGGACTACGATCACACGATTTTATATATCAGGGGTGCGTTTATTTAATTTTTTTGGTAATATAGCCCTTGTATTGTTTTTATCCAGACAATACATTAAGATATTTAAACCTAAAAAAGGCTATCGGCTTAAGCTTAAAACCTGATTGATTTCTATTTATTGGTGTTTAATGTTATAAAATATTGAGCGGAACATTGCAAAAGATCGAGTGTTATCCGGGCAGTAAAATATATTTATCCTGCCCAGCCGGCGTTGCGACCGGCGGCCCCGAGGCGTTGCACCAATTTGGACACCATCTCATTCTTTTGGGCTTTAATGCCTTTATGTATTATTATCACTCGCCTGAAAGTACAGGGTTGGTGCATGAAAATTATAAAAAATACAACGTCCCGTACGTAAGCGAGCTTGAAAATAGCCGTGAACACGTTCTGATCATCCCAGAGACACACCTTTCCTCAGTTTTTTGCAAGAAGTTCAGCCGGGTACGAAAAGTGGTTTGGTGGCTGAGTGTCGCCAACTATTACATCATACTGAATCAACAAATTGCTCGTAGCCAGCGCAAAAAAAAGAAGTCGCTTGGGCTGAGTGTCCTGTTTGGTACGTTTAAGATCGCCTCATTTGCCAGTCTGAAGGAAAAAAATGTTTTGCATATCGGGCATTCCTATCATTCGATGGTACATCTCCGCGAAAATGGAATTGAGCCGGTTGGCCAGGTAAGTGATTATATGAATGATGCCTTTTTTGAGCGGGCTGATGAAAAAGCTGAAAAAGAAGATATCATTATCTACAACCCCAAAAAGAACGACGATTTCCTTGGGGATATCATGAACCAGACAAAAGAACTAAACTGGAAGCCGCTGAGCGGAATGAGCCCTGCTGAAGTTGCTTACTGGATGAACCGCGCAAAATTATATATCGATTTTGGCTACCATCCCGGCAAAGAAAGAATGCCGCGCGAAGCTTGTATCATGCGTTGCTGTATGATCATCGGTAAATCGGGTTCAGCAGTCTATGCCGAGGATATGCCTATTCCCGAAAAGTATCGCTTCGGAAAAAGTAAAAGTGAAATACCGGGAATTATAAGCCTTATCAAAGAATGCCTGGCCAATTATGATAAGCTAATCGGTGATTTTGAGCCTTACAGGAAAGTGCTTTACCGGGAAAAGGAGAAATTTATTGACGACATAAGTACGGTATTTACAAAAGCAGCTAAATAAAAGCACCCAGACCTCCCGGGCGCTTTTATTTAGTATCTTATTGAAACCTGATACCTAATCCAAACTGCCAAACCTGGTTGCGGTAATCTGGTATAGGAGAATTTTCATCATACGTATTCGAACTAAGGTCGAGCACATAGCGGCCGTGTATGTACACGTTCGGATTCAGATCGACACTTAGCCCTATTACACCGGCAACATAGCTTTTATTATAGTTGCTGTTGTAGTAGGTTTCAGATGATACATTAAAGCCATCATTGAAAGTGCTCGTACTCGATACCAGGAAATTAAGCTGAGGACCCACCACGAAATTCAGCCCGCGTACCAGCCTGAAATTGGCCAGCAACGGAATATCGATATAGTTGTTGCGCTGGGTAAAAGTTCCGTCGGCGGTATAGCCTTTATATCCTTTCTGAGAGAAAAGCACCTCGGGTTGGAACGACAACGGATAAACCAGCGGAATGGTGGCCGAGATACCGGCATGGAAACCTAAGATATTATCAGTACTGTAACCGGCATCATAAGAATCGATGGTGTTAGCAATGCTTAATCCGCCCTCGATACCTACTTTTGGGGTGTAAAAATCACCGTATCTGCGTGCCGGCGGCGGGCGACGGTGCACACGGCGGGGTGTGTAGTAATTTTGGGCGAAGACGGTACCTGTAGTGAACAGGCATATCGCCAGGAATAAGATTCGTTTCATCACAATAAATCGTTTTATAAGTTAATGTTTGTTTTTAGAGTGATAGATAGTGGTTAGGGTTTAGTTTGGGCCTCGATTTTTTTTCGTTTAAGTTGAAATTGTTACAATAAATGCACCCCCGAAACGCTGTCAAGTTTTGTAACCCGTGCAGGAACTTCGATCAATTCAATTACATTTGAAGTTTATGAAAGTACTTTACCGGTATCTTATCTATTCTTTATTTGCGTTGATAGCCATTCCGGCCGCAGGGCAGCAAAAACAAGGTTATATAGCATCGCTTGGCCGTCCGAACCATTGGGTTGACTCGGTTTACCGCAAACTCAGTAAAAAAGAGCGGATAGCGCAATTGTTTTTTGTGCGGGCCCATACCGATAAAGGGCAGGCTTATGAGGACTCAGTTGGCTATGTGATCAAAAACGAACAGGTTGGTGGCCTGGTATTTTTCCAGGGTGGCCCCGTGCGGCAGGCCGGATTGATCAATCGTTACCAAAAACTAGCCAAAGTGCCGTTACTTATTGCGCAGGACGGTGAATGGGGACTGGGTATGCGGCTTGACTCCACTATTTCCTACCCCTACCAGATGACACTCGGCGCCATCAGTGATAATGCCCTTATTTATAAGATGGGGCAATTTGTAGCCTACGATTTTAAGCGAATGGGGATGCAGATGAACCTGGCGCCCGATATGGATGTAAATAATAACCCAGATAATCCGGTGATAAACTTCCGCTCCTTTGGTGATAATAAATATAACGTTGCTGCCAAAGGCATTGCTTATATGAAAGGTATGCAGGACGGCGGCATACTAACTACGGCCAAACATTTTCCTGGTCATGGGGATACGAATGTCGACTCGCACCTCGACTTGCCTTTATTGCCGTTTGACCGCAAGCGATTGGATACGCTGGAGGAATACCCTTTCAGGCAGGCAATAAAAGCGGGCATCAGTGGTGTGATGATAGCCCACATGGACATACCTGCGCTTGATTCAACCAAGAATCTCCCGTCTACTTTGTCAAAACCCATCGTCACCGGCAATCTGAAGGATTCACTCGGGTTTAAAGGCCTTATTGTTTCCGATGCGATGGAGATGAAAGGAGTACTGAAATATTTCCCTGACGGGCAGGCCGATGTTCGCGCGTTTTTAGCTGGAAATGACATCATTGAGTTGTCAGAAAACTCGGAGCGGGCGATAGGTTTGATAAAAAAGGCCATCAGGAAGGACGGGGTTACAAAAAAGGAATTTGAGGCACGGGTAAAAAAGATACTTGCGGCAAAATATTGGGCCGGGCTGAACCATTACAAGGATGTATCTGCAGATCATCTCATCGAGGACCTCAACCGCGGGAGCGCAAAAGCCCTGGTGCAGCAGTTATGCGACAACGCCGTGACTTTGTTGAAAGGGGATGGATCGACACTCCAGTTGAACCCTCTTCAAAAAACAGCAATCATCAGTGTAGGAGTAACCCAGCCTACAGTTTTTCAGCGGGAATTATCACAGCAATGGTACCTGAATAGCGACATGTATATTGTCGGGAAAGCGACCTCAGCTGATCAATTGCTCGACCTGCTGGTGAAACTAAGACAATATGACCAGATTTTTGTGAGCATTAATGATACCCGCCCGCGGCCGGCAAGCAAGCTGGACTACAGTAATGGGGTAAAATTATTTATCTCGGAGTTGGCGTCGTTCCAACATTCGGTTATTTGTGTATTTGCCAATCCGTATACCATAGCCGGTTTACCAGGTATCGAGAAAAGCGGGGCGTTGATAGCCGGTTATCAAATGTCGGACGAAATGCAGCGTTCGGTGGTAAAAGTAATTACGCGATTGATCGATCCTAAAGGCCGATCGCCGGTGCGGATAAACCAGTTTTTTCCGTCAGGTTCAGGTGTGACATTAAGGTGATAAGCAGAGCAAGGCCGGCCTCTTTTTTTCGTTATCTTTACTAATACAATATGCAATCTACTCCCAATAAATACAACGAAAAATTCCTTGAAGCATTAGCCCGCCTGAACCCCGAGCAACTTGATGCTGTGAACCAGGTGGAAGGGCCTGTGCTGGTAGTAGCAGGCCCCGGAACGGGCAAAACACAGATACTGGCAGCCCGTATTGGTAAGATACTTTTAGAGACTGATGCCAGTGCGCACGAGATATTATGCCTTACCTACACTGATGCGGGCGCTGTGGCCATGCGCAAGCGTTTGTTCGAATTTATCGGGCCGGAAGCATACCGCGTTAACATTTATACCTTTCATGCTTTTTGTAACGAGATCATTCAGGAGAACCTGGAATATTTCGGCAAGCTGAACCTGGAGCCCCTGTCTGATCTGGATTCGGTATCGCTTTTCCAGGAATTGGTCGACGAATTTCCAAACGACCATTTGCTGAAGCGCTTTACCGGGGATATTTACTATGATGTGCCGCGGTTGAAAAATCTGTTCTCAGTAATGAAGCGCGAAAACTGGAACGAAGAAATGATCGGCAGGGCTGTAACTAATTACCTGGCCGACCTGCCAACCCGCGATGAATACATTTACAAACGGGCAAACGCTGTAAAAGGGATAAGAGCTGGCGACCCGAAACAGAAAGACCTGGATGCGGCCCGGGATGTGATGACCAAATTACTGGCGGCGGTTAGCGAGTATCAGCGGTATGACGCCAAGATGAGGACGCGCGGCTTCTATGATTATGACGACATGATCATTTGGGTGCTGAAAGCGTTTCGCGAGAATGAAGAAATGTTGCGCAAATACCAGGAGCGGTATCAGTATATTTTGGTGGACGAGTTCCAGGATACCAGCGGTTCGCAAAGCGAATTGTTGAAGTTCCTGTTGAACTATTGGGAAACGCCCAATGTATTTGTTGTAGGCGACGATGACCAATCGATATTCAAGTTCCAGGGTGCGAATATGAAGAACATCGTCGATTTTTGGAACGACTATGCAGGGGCTTTAAAGACGGTTGTTCTTAAACATAATTACCGTTCCAACCAGCATATCCTCGATATATCCAAAGCGCTCATCGGCAATAACCGGGAGCGGCTTACCGGGCAGCTCAACCTTGATAAAAACATTCAGGCAGCTCATCTGCGATTTAACGAACTGTCGGTATCGCCATCGGTGAGGGAATATGAGAACCCCGCACAGGAATTGGTTCATGTGGCAACGCAGATCAAACAGTTGGTTGACGGAGGTACTTCGCCCACAGAGATAGCAGTTATTTACCGCAACCATAGCCAGGTTGAGGAATTGCTGCATTACCTGGATACTAAGAAGATCGCGGTGAACACCCGCAGAAAGATCGACATCCTGTCGCTCCCTTTTGGCGAAAAGATCATCAATATTTTACGTTACCTGGCTATGGAGCTTGATTCGCCCTATAGCGGGGACGAATTGCTGTTCGAGATCATGCACTATGATTTCTTTGGTATACCGCCTATTGAAATTGCCAAAGCGAGCATCGCTGTAGCAACTGAAAATTATAAGACATCCAATAACGGGGAGCCGAAAACATCGCTCCGGCGTTATATAAGCGAGTTGCGTGCTCCAGCACAAACCAACTTATTTGATAAGCCGCAGAACCAGGAGATGCGGTACCTGATGACGTATATAGATGACCTTTTAAAGGCCTCGGTAAGCGTTACGCTGCAGCAACTATTCCAGGAGCTGATCTCGAAAATGGGGATTCTCCGTTATATTATGAAGCAGCCGGATAAGGGCTGGTATATGCAGGTGCTTACCAATTTCTTCGACTTTTTGAAAGACGAAAGCCGCAAAAACCCCGACATCAGGGTGAAGGATTTGGTTGCAATCATCGATCTGATGAAAGAAAACAATATCCGGCTGCCTTTAACACAGGTGATCTATTCGGATAATGGCGTGAATTTCCTGACGGCACATGGTTCCAAAGGACTGGAATATGAGCATGTATTTTTAATAGGCTGCGACAAGAAAACCTGGGATAGTAAAGGCCGGAACAGTGGCTTTAATCTGCCTGATACACTAACGCAGGCGCCGGACGATGACATTGCCCAAAAGGAAGAATCGAGGCGCTTGTTTTATGTAGCGCTGACCCGCGCCAAACAGCATCTTAATATTTCCTACGCATCCAAAGATAAGAATGGGAAGGATCAGGAGGCCTCGCAGTTTATAGGTGAAATATTGGCCGGAACCCACTTAGCGGTTAACTATCCAAAACCAAACGAAGGCGATATGCTGGATTTTTACATGACACAGTTCAGCGAGGAAGATAAGCCAAAGGTGGAGTTGATCGACAAAAATTACATCGATCAGCTACTACAAAACTATACACTTTCTGTTACTCACCTCAGCAACTACCTGGATTGCCCGTTGCGGTTCTATTTTCAGTGCCTTATCAGGGTGCCATCCGGCAAAAGCCCTTCTGCAACGTTCGGCTCGGCGGTGCACGATGCTTTAAAAAAGGCATTTCGCAAGCTGAAAGATTATGATAATGAGTTTCCCACCACCGAAGAGTTTATAAAAGATTTCAGGGCTTATATGTACCGCAACCGTGATTCATTTACAAAGGATGAGTTCAAACTGCGGTTGGATTATGGAGACAAGATATTGCCGGACTTTTATGAAACCAATATTCCGCAATGGAATAAAGTTGCATTAGTCGAGCTTTCGATAAAAAATATCGAAATAGACGGTGTGCCGGTAAAGGGTAACCTGGATAAGGTTGAATTTACTGGTAAACAGGTAACCGTGGTTGATTATAAAACGGGCAAATACCGCAACGCAAAAGATAAACTCTCAGGGCCGAGTAATAGCCAGCCTAATGGCGGCGACTATTGGCGGCAGGCAGTATTTTATAAATTGCTGATAGAAAATGACCGTACGAAAGACTGGCAGGTGACCGGCACCCAATTTGATTTCATCGAACCGGTAAATGATAATCAATATATCCATGAGAAGATCTTGATATCGACGGAAGATATGGACGTTGTTCGAAGCCAAATAAGTACGGTTTACCAGAAAATACTGGCACATGATTTTAATACCGGCTGTGGCAAGCAGGAATGCGATTGGTGCCATTTTGTTCGTAGCAATTTTAATCAGGTGGGAGATGTTATGCAGGAAGTAGAGGAAGAATGATTTCGGATTTTCGGAGGTTCGATTTCGAATTCAGCGCCTTTCGTTACAGGTATTTTAGAGGCATACACCCTAAGTTTCCTTTAACGGGCCTATTGAATTAATTTATCTGATATGAAATTTTTTAAGTTGATACTATTTTTTATGATTTCGGCGCCCGCCGTGGCTCAAACCACCATCAGGCAGGATGCAGCTATTAAGCAGATGACAGATGAGGTGTCTTCAAAAAACATTGAGGTGATCATCCGCAAGCTGGTAAGTTTTAAATCGCGGCATACTTTGGGCGATACTGTCAGTAAAACAACGGGCGTTGGCGCTGCGCGCAACTGGATAAAATCGGAATATGAAAGATACGCCGCCGAATCGCACGGACGTATGACCGTCCAGTTCGATACATTCACCCAGCCTAAAAGCGAACGAGTGAACCAACCTGCACATTTAAAGAATGTGCTGGCTATATTGAAGGGCACTGATCCCAAAGATACCAGGGTTTATATCGTCTCGGGGCATTATGATTCGCGCATGTCGGATGTGATGGACCCCAACGGCGATGAACCCGGAGCAAACGATGATGCCTCGGGTACAGCAGTTTCGATGGAACTGGCGCGGGTAATGGCTCAAAGGCAATTTCCGGCTACTATTATTTTTATGGCCGTGGTGGGCGAGGAGCAGGGTTTATATGGCTCGACACATGTTGCCAAACGCGCTAAAGCTGAGAATTGGAACATCGATGCCATGCTGAACAACGATATTGTTGGCAATACTCACGGAATGGATAATGATCTGAAGGATAATACCAGCGTACGGGTATTCAGCGAAGGTGTGCCAACCGCCGCTGCTGCAAATCAGCGTCAAATAGCGAGCTTAATATCGCTGGGAGGCGAGAATGACAGCCCTTCGCGCGAACTGGCCCGTTATATTAAGGAAACGGCTGAAAGGTATGTCGACAATTTGAACGTGAAGCTGATCTACCGCCGCGACCGCTACCTGCGTGGCGGTGATCATATACCCTTTTTGCAGCAAGGCTATACTGCCATTCGCGTTACTGAGATGAACGAAGACTTTACACGCCAGCATCAGAATATCCGCACGGAAAATGGTGTGGATTATGGCGACTTACCCGATTTTGTTGATTTCAATTATGCGCAGAAAGTAGCTCGTATGAACCTTTCGGTTTTGGCCAACCTTGCACTTGCACCTGCTGAACCTCAGGATGTGGGTGTGATAACCAGCGGACTTACCAACAAAACGGAATTGAAGTGGGATGCGCCCAAAGAGGGCAAGAAGCCGGCGGGATATTATGTGCTGATGCGTGAAACCACCAGCCCTTATTGGGAGAAAAAATTCTATGTCACGGATACGCATACTATCCTGAATTATTCAAAGGATAATTACCTGTTTGCGGTGCAGTCTGTGGATGCCGAGGGGCATGAGAGTTTGCCGGTTGTGCCAAAGCCGGTGAGATAATTCCGATTTCGAAAATTTGTTTATCTTTGATTTAACACCTGGCAATTATCACATGGCATTTGGTTTGACCCCCAAATTTGAACAGTCGTTAGATTTAAACGGCATAAATCCTGAACACTATCTTGTAATTGCACTTGACGCAGCGAAACAACTTGAGTGGGACATTAATTACAGCAGTAAAAGTGGTTTTGTAAGTACTGTCGGCGGCGGACTATTTTCCAGTACAGAGAGATTTACCGTTGTTATAAAAGATGACACTGTAATACTAAAAAGTGAGAACGTTGGCGGAGGATTATATGACTGGGGAAAAAATCAAAAGCATGTCGAGGCTTTTATATCGACATTTGATATTTTAAAAACCTCGTTGTCTGAAGCCGAACTTGAAGCAAAAGTGAACGACGTAATGCCGCCACTGAGAGCGTATGAAGAAGATATACATGCAGCGCCCCCGGAAACAGCTGCGCAAAAATTCAAAGGATTTCTTTCACTTTTTACACCGAGAGATGGTTATTACATCACCCCGATAATTATCAATATTAATATAATCATATTTATTTTGATGACAATTTCCGGGATTAGCGTGTTTGAACCACGTTCAGCAAGTTTGGTCACCTGGGGTGCCAATATCGGCGGACTTACATTGGCTGGAGAATGGTGGAGGCTGATCACCAGTACATTTTTGCATATTGGTATATTTCATATCGCGTTCAATATGTTTGCCTTGTTGTATATTGGCGTATTGCTGGAGCCTTACCTTGGCAAGCTCCGTTTTGCTACGACTTACCTGCTTACAGGGCTAGCCGCAAGTCTCACCAGTATCTCGATGCATCCCAATACTATCAGCGCCGGAGCGTCAGGTGCTATATTTGGTATGTACGGTGTTTTCCTGGCTCTTTTGACCACTAACATTATTGATAAAAAGACACGTAGCGCATTGTTAACAAGTATCGGGGTATTTGTGGCTTATAATTTGATGAACGGTATGAAGGCAGGTATTGACAATGCTGCGCACATGGGCGGATTGGTAACGGGACTAATAATTGGATATGCTTATTACCCTTCGCTGAAAAAGCCTTCCTCAAAAATTATCGAATACATTTCCGTAGGCGCGTTAACAATAATTGTACTGACAGCCTCAATTATAGTATATAACCGTATCCCGAACGATGTGGGAAAGTATGAAGCAAAAATGAATGCTTTTGCTAAGCACGAGGCGCTGGCATTGGAGGTTTTCGATATGAAAGGTGCCTCTGACAGTGCGATACTCTCTGCGTTTAAAGATAAAGGATTACCAAATTGGAATGCTAATTTGCAGATACTTGACGAAGCAAGTAAATTAGATGTACCCCTGGACCTGGTTTATCGGGATGCGTTACTGAGAGATTATTGTAAAATGCGGATAAAAAGCTATAAAATTATTTGCCGGGCAATTGGAGAGAAAACGGACAAGTATAATTCTTCGATTGATTCTTGTAACAACCAAATAAAATCAATGCTGGACAGTTTAAAAAAGTAGCGGGTCACTATTTCACACTCTTCTTCAGCACAATAAAGTAACCCAGTATATAAACTGCAACAGCCACAATAAGGCTTACGCAGATGTCTTTAGTAAACAGGTCGACAGTGATGTGTGGAATACCCTGTCCATTATTATTGCTATTATCGGGTTTCAGGCTCTTTATAGTCAGCATGGCATTGGAATAGGGGAACAGGTAAGTATATTTCCAGCCGACGTTGGCCATGATGATACCCGATACAGTGGCGACAAAACCAATACCCATCGGTTTAAGAAAATCGCGGAAAAGAAGGCTCAATAAAAATTGTATGGATAGTATTCCCAGACCAGATAAAAGCAATTTGAAATAAACCTGCAGCAGTGTACTTTCGATATGGTACTCACTGAATTTTAGTTGGGGTTGAATTACGCCTAATAAATTACCGAAACCCAGGGTAAAAAGCACGAACAGCGCAAGACATAATATGATAAGAAAAAGTGCGTAAAGATATTTGGCCGAATAAACCGACCATTTGGATAAAGGTAAGCTAAACAGCGTTTTCCATGTTTCCGCTTTGTGTTCGATGTTGTTTACCGAATATGCCTCGAAAACGATGAGCATGGGTAACAATATTGAACCCATTACAACCAATACCGGCGCTGAAAATTCGAACCAAAGCATGGCACCGGGAAGCTTTGATAGTTTATCGCTATGGCTGAAAAAGCCAATAGATATCATCAGGCAAATAACGAAGGGTAAAATCACAGCACTCCAGAAAGCCATAGTTTTACGTGTTTTGTAAAACTCAGACCGGAACGATAGTATAAATCCTTTCATTTGTTCAGGCTTTTTGGGTGATATCTAAGAATAGTTTTTCCAGGTCCTTTTGTACTTTTTGGATAGCGAATACCTGGAAATTGTTACGATTCAGAAGTGCATTGATCTCGCCCATCTGTATCTTCGAGATAAAAGGCATAGTTAAATGGTCTTCTGTAATATCATTGATGGTAAGTCCCTGTTTTTTCAGAAAATTAGCGGCATCAACGGTGTTGGCAACTTCTACCTGTATTTGAGGCTGACTTATTGCCTCCAGATCCTTGATACTGCCCTGGAAAAGCAGTTCGCCCCTGTCTATAATACCCACGTGGGTTGCCATCCTTTCTACTTCGGCCAGTAGATGGCTCGAAACAAAAACGGTCTTCTTATATTGAGTAACCAATCGTATCAAAAGCTCACGAACCTCGATGATCCCGTTCGGGTCGAGGCCGTTGGTTGGTTCGTCCAATATCAACAATTTAGGGTCCGATAGCAATGCGAGGGCAATCCCTAACCGCTGTTTCATACCCAACGAATATTTACCAGCCTTTTTATTGGCAGCATCTTTTAAATGTACCAGTGCCAGCATTTCGTCAACCCTGCCTTCTGGAACCTGTAATAACAGCGCCCGGTTCATCAGGTTTTCCTTCCCGGTCAAATGACCGTAAATGGCTGGTTGCTCAATAAGAGCGCCTATCTGCGACAGGATATCGATACGATTGCTTTGCAGGTCCTTATCAAAAATACGAATGCTGCCCAAATCTGTTTTTAACAGGTTGAGCAGCAATTTTATGGTGGTGGTTTTACCGGCTCCGTTGGGCCCAAGGAAACCGTATATACAGCCTTCCGGCACCTGGAGGGATAGTGATTTGACAACCTGCTGGCTGCCAAAATTAAAACTTAGTCCCTGGGTATCAATTACCATACTTTTTCTTTGGCAATTGAGCAAACAGTTTTTACGAGTGTTACACCTTTATAGAAAAGTGAAGTAGCCTGTTCGGATGTTTGGCCGATAGTTGTTGAAACCTTTTTTTGCTGAAACTGGTAGCCTACCCCCATCACTAAAGCAAATACCACGGGTAGCAGCAGCAGGATAAATGGATTCGAGTTTGTAATCAGCTTTTTCATTGTGAGTGTCATTTTTGATAGAACAAAGGAATAGCTAATTTTTTATCTGCTAAAAAGTATTAGACCAACTGACCGGAATTGTAGATGAACGGCCCTTTTTTTGATTTTTGGCGTTGATCGGATATAATTGGCAGTTCATCGGAAAAAGCAGCAATTAGATATAAATATTAAGGTATAAACAGCATAAAATATTACATTAGTTGCAGTGAAAAAAAATTGGATCATATTCTGGCACATCTTTTTTTGGGTAAGTATTATCAGTTACTTCGTATACCTTACACTGGATAATTCTAAGGTCACCACGAAAGAACTTATAGTTATCTTCGGGGTATTCAGTGCGGTCAACATAAGCCTGTTCTACCTCAATTATCTGTACCTTATCCCCAGGTTTCTTGACAAAAAGAAATACAGGAATTATGCATTCGCACTGATCATCTGCATTGTTGTTTTTGCCTTATCAAAATATTGGCTGGCAACCACGTTTAAAGAGATAGTTCTGCTTCACGGGGGTAAACTAACGCCTTTCTGGTCCTATTTCATAAGTTCGGCTTTAACCAATGTGTTTTTTCTGTTCCTTAGCACGGCCCTTAAATTTGGCGTCGATTGGTTTTTGAATGAACGGGTGCGTAATGACCTTGAAAATCAGCGTCTGGCGGCGGAGCTATCTTTCCTGAAATCGCAGGTGAACCCCCACTTTTTGTTTAACTCGCTCAATAGCATTTATTCGCTGGCTTACCAGAAATCTGATGCCGCACCCGAGGCTATCTTAAAGTTGTCGGAGATTATGCGGTATATGTTGTATGAAAGCAACGATGGTAAAGTTGACCTGGCGAAAGAATTGCAATACCTGCAGAATTATATCGACCTGCAAAAAATACGTTTCGGTGATAAGGCGTTTATCGACTTTAAGATAACCGGAGAAGTTGGCAACCAAAAGATAGTACCTTTGCTGCTGATCGCATTTATTGAAAATGCCTTTAAACATGGGGTGGCCAATGACCCATCGATACCAATACGCTTGATGATAAACCTGGATGGGGTAAATCTCCATTTCTATATCGAGAATAAAAAACACGCAAATAACAGGGATATTGAGAGCGGGGTGGGTTTAAGCAATGTACAGCGGCGGCTGGAGTTGCTTTACCCCGGCAGATATAAACTGGATATACAGGACCGGCAGGATATTTATACCTGCGAACTATCATTAGTTTTGTAACATGATCAGATGCCTTGTAGTTGACGACGAGCCGTTAGCGCTGCACATACTGGAGGATTATATCTCCAAGATGCCTTTTTTGGAGTTAGTGAAAGTAACTACCAACCCGATAGAGGCGCTACAAATAGTGCAGGCCGGCGGGGTGGACCTGGTATTCCTGGACGTACAGATGCCGGAACTTACTGGTATACAATTTCTGCGTATAGCCAACGGTAAGTCTAAAGTAATACTAACAACAGCCTACCCGCAATATGCGTTGGAAGGCTATGAGCTGGATGTGATCGATTATTTGTTGAAACCCATTGCGTTCGACCGGTTCTTTAAATCGGTACAAAAGGCCCAGGCTATCATAGAACCGACCGGCAAACCCGAGGCCAAGGCTGAGCAACCGCAACAGCGGGACCTGCTGAGCGATTTTATTTTTGTTAAAACCGAGCACAAGATACAAAAGGTATACCTGAACGATATCCTTTTCATTGAGGGCCTGAAGGATTATATTTCCATATTTACACCATCAGAGCGTATCATTACCTTGCAGAATATGAAAAAGATGGAAGATGCGCTACCCGAAAAGTACTTTATCCGCGTACATAAATCTTACATCGTATCCATTAATAAGATCGACAGCATTGAACGCAGCCGCATTTTTATAGGTGATAAGATAATACCTGTTGGGGATACCTACCGCGATGAGTTCTTCAAGATAGTTGACGGGAAGAATATCTGAGATTCGAATTTCTATTGAATTTTATTGCCCCAGCGCCTTTTTGATCGCCGCTTCGCATTCTGATACAGATTCATCCACAGGCCGGCCTGTGGGCTCGATAGGTGTTAACACCTCCCACGACATTGCCGTAAAGGTATTTAATGGATATTGCCCGTAGCGAACCATTTTCCAGGAGTTGTTTATAGCGATAGGTACCAGCAAGGCTTCCGGACATTTTTTTAGTAAAGTAGCCACGCCTGCGGCCTGGAAGGTTTTTACTGTGCCGTCTTTGGATCGTGTACCCTCCGGGAATATCACAGCGCCCCATTTGTTTTCTTTCATGCGGGTGCCGAGCTTGCCAATTTCCATAATGGATTGGCGGGGGTCTTTGCGGTCGATATTAGCCGCCCCGCCATGCCGCAAATTATAGGAAACCGAAGGAATGCCTTTGGTGAGCTCGACCTTGGATATAAACTTGGCGTGATATTTTCGCAAGTGCCATATTAATACCGGGATATCGTACAGGCTTTGGTGATTGGCTATAAAAATAATGGGTCGGCCAATAGGGAGGTTTTGTTTATTGGTGAATTTTACGGTATTGCCCAGTAAATAATAACTGGCCGTAAGCAACGAGTTCATCACATCAACTATCCACTTATGCGCCCGGTAACCGAAAGCGTTGAAACATAGCCATTGTACCGGATGAAAAATAACCAATATCAACCCAAACGCAACGTAGTGGATAGGTGATAAAATATAGCCGAATAGTTTTTTCATTCGGCGGTAAAGTTAACAGTTAGTTGATTAAGTTGAATGAGTAAAATCGTTGATCAGCTTGAAGGCTGACCAACCCAATCAACTTATTCACTCCTCAGACTTTTTACCGGATTAGCCAACGCCGCTTTGATGGTTTGAAAACCAGATGTGAATAATGCGGTAAGCAGCATGCCCGCTCCGCTTATAGCAAATATCCACCAACTTATAGCTGTTTGGTCGGCAAAGCCCTGCATCCATTTGTTCATAGCATACCAGGCTATCGGACTTATGATCACAAATGCCAGCACAATGAGCCATACCAGTTCGGCTGAGAGCAGTGTAGCTATTTGTGCAACCGAAGCGCCCAGCACCTTGCGTACGCCTATCTCTTTAGTGCGTTGCGTGGTAGTGTAAATAGCAAGCCCGAGCAACCCCAGACAGCTTATCAATATAGACAAACCGGTGGCCCAGGTTAATAAGGCCGAAGTATGTTGCTCGTTAGCATATAACCGGGCAATGCTTTCGTCAAAAAAGCTGTATTCAAAATCATCTTCGGGGTAGATCTGCTTCCAGGCTTTTTTCATTGATGCAATGGCAGTTTTCCATTCATCGCCGTTTGCGGTTTGCGGTTTCAACGCGATGTGGAATGTGCCATTAAAATAAAAGTTGGTGCTGGTCATGATGGCTACCGGTGCAATGGCAGCATGTACGGATTCCGCATTAAAATCGGCCACCACGCCGGCTATCTGCATATCACCGGCATTGCCGTTATATTTACTGATCACTTTGCCGACAGCATCCTGCGGTGTTTTAAAGCCGAGCTGCTTAGCCAGCGTGTTGTTGATCAGGAGTGCTTTTGAAGTGTCGCCGGGCATCAGGTTACGGCCCGTTAATAATTTAATATGATAAACTTTGATGTAGTTCTCGTCGCCGAACCTCACACCAAAATTTTCCAATTTGATCTCTTTTTTTCCATCGTTATAAGTGGCCTCGGTCGAAAACAGGTCGCCCGCAGCCGGTGCGTCGCGCCCCATACTTATGAGTTGGATCTGCGGAATGGCCCTGAACTTGTTCAGAAGTACCTCGTTCAACCGCTCCTGCCTGTTTTTCCAGGGCGAATTGACGATCAGGATAGCATCTTTTTTAAAACCAAGATCTTTGTGGATCGCATAGTAAACCTGCTTACTCACCAGGATAGTCGCCATAATAAAAAACTGGGCGATAGCGAATTGAGTTACCGTTAAGGATTTACGCAGCATAGCGCTCCGGGTTTTGTTACTATTACTTTGTGTTTGGTTTTTAAGTACCGACACGGGCTTGTAACCTGATAGCACAAGGGCCGGGTAAAAGCCGGATAGCAGGCTTACAACCACCGTCAGCAAAGCCAGGAATAAAAGTATACCCGGTTGGCTGAACAGGTTGGCATTTACACCTGCCGGAATAAAGCCGGCAAATAATTTCAGTATCACCGGGGCCATCGCTGCTGATATGATGACGGCTACCAGGGTAACAAGGAATGTTTCACTCAAAAACTGTAATACCAATTGCCTGCGGGTGCTGCCCATAGTTTTGCGGATGCCGATCTCTTTGGCCCTTTGTGCCGATTGTGCGGTTGTCAAATTGATAAAGTTGATACAGCCAAGCAATAACAGGAATAAAGCAATGCCGGATAATTCGAGCAATGTCGTTTTATCCGCCACCCGACCGTTAAAAGTTCCGTAAAGGTTATTGAAATGGATGTCGGCCAGTGGTTGCAAAGCAAATGTCTCTGTCACGCCAGGCCTGGTTTTGTAATTTTTTTTCATGATATCGTTCAACTGCCGTTCAATACCTGTCGTAGCGGTTTGCGGCGCCAATTTTACAAAAAGCTGGTACTCGGGACTTGTACCGCCCCAGTTATTCAAGCGCAATTGCTCTTTGATGGACGGATTCGAAAAAGCGGTAGGGAAAGAAATGAAATCATTAAAAATAAGATCGGTGTTTTGTTTGACGGTTTGAACGATACCGCTTACCGTGGTTTTTAAAGTATCGTAAATCACAGTTCGCCCAAGCATTTGGTCGTAACTGGTGCCGGGGAAATATTTTTCGGCCTGTTCAGAAGTTAATACCACCTGGTAAGGCGCTGCCAATGCGGATGATGCAGAACCGGCGAGCCATTTGTATTCGAACAATTTAAAATAATCGCCGTCGGCTACGATGACATTATCCTGTAACTTAAAACGGGCTGACTCCTTACTTCCATTGGGAATAACTACGTTCGGTTGAAATAACCTGAAAATGGGTGCAACCTGCTGTAGTCCGGTCACCTGGGTTTTAACGGCCCATGGCAATGGTCCGCAGACACCAGCATTATTGCCGGGTGACCCCTGGAACGAAAAATTAGTTACTACCCTGTAAATACGGTCGCCATCCTTATGAAATTTATCAAAAGTAAGGTCGAAATGTACGATAAGGTAAATAACCAGCGCCGCGCTTATGCCGATAGATAAGCCGATAACATTGATAAGCGTAAAAAGCTTATGCTTTAAAATGCCCCGGTATGCGATCTTAAAATAACTCCTGAACATATAATTGCGATTTAATTTATCATTGGCCCACATTGTTGTGGTTCCCTGGTACGAAATTATTGTTGCAAACCGAGGTTGTTGTCCTATGTTATAAAGTGGGAGTTCTTTTTTCAGATTGGCTTTATACTCTGCCGGGCTTTTACCTGTCCGCTCCTTAAAGATCCGGTGGAAGGCACTTTTTGAGTTAAAGCCGCAATCGTAGGCAATGCCCATCAATGTTAAATGGTCATAAGCAGGCTCCTGCATTTTATGCACAACCTCCGTAACACGGTATTCATTAATAAAATCGCTGAAGCTTTTTCTGAGCACCGTGTTGATGATCCGGGATAATTCATGCGTATGCAGACCGAGCTTTTTAGCAAGCGAACTTAAACTGAGCTCCGGGTCCTGGTAATAGCGGCTTTCCTTAACTACCTTCTTCAACCAGATGCCTTTTTGCTTTAGTTCGGCCGGTGGTAATGGTTTTAAAACTGGTGTTGTAGTTGCCGGTGAATCAACTTCCGGCCTTACAAAGGCGCTAACAGCCATCCAAATGATCGTTGCCCCCAAAAGGAGGTATAAGGGATAATAATTCTGAGCGCCCCATTTGTAATGGTAGTAAAAATAATCAACCGCTGTAAAAGGTATCCACAACAACCACAACAAACCGAAACCTGTCAGTGACTTATGCAGCCACTGCAGTTCATAACGGTACCGGTCGCCACCATTAAATTTCAACTTTCGATAAAAGCGTTCGATCAGCGTGAGGCACCGATATAGATAAATAACAACAGAAATGAAAGTTAGCAACTGCAAGCCGCGGTTCAATTGCTGAATGATCAACGTATCATAAACGGAGGTACCTGCTTTTATACGCTCTTCGATCTCTAAAACGTAAGCGCCGGACTGCAGCACCAACGGACTAAAATGCAGCAGGTCGCTGCGTCTGATTTTATAATCCGGGTGTGTTATTTTTCGTACGTAAAAATAGATGAGAGGACCCAACGCCAGCGAAAATTGCAGCGGCAGCCGGCTCCAGTTAGGGATGTATGTCCCAAGCCTGATGTCGATACATAGTATCCGGGCAATGGACAGCATAGCGATGCCCAGGGCTAATGCAAGAAACCGGTTTGCGCCCCGGGACTTTCGGGTAAACCATAACAATAATGCAAAAGTCAACCCGACGGGTATAATTACCAGGAAAGCCAGGTCGTACAGGCTGATATGGAACGTATATGGGTTCAAATAAAAGTCCCCTCCTGGATGCTCTCCACTAATTAGCGGAAAGATTTTATTTTTTTCTAAAATACAAAATCCTAATTCCTAAACGCAGTCCCTGATTATTAATGCCTAATTACCGGCTAACTACTCACAAATCACTCGCTCCGCAAACTCTTCACCGGGTTAGCCAATGCTGCCTTAATGGCCTGGAAGCTTACGGTTACCAGCGCGATCAAAATAGATAACGCCCCTGCTATGGCAAACATCCACCAGGTAATGGTGATCTTATACGCAAAAGCCTGCAACCACTTGCTCATGGCCCACCAGGCAACCGGCGTGGCAATGATGAAAGAGATAGCAACCAGTTTCACAAATTCTTTAGAAAGCAAACCAACAACGCCGGCAACACTGGCTCCCAGTACCTTGCGGATACCAATTTCCTTTTGGCGCTGCTCGGCGCTGAAGGCAGCCAGGCCAAATAATCCGAGGCACGAGATCAGGATGGCCATTATTGTGAATGAGTTGATGATCTGCGACAGGCTTATCTCGGCCTCATATTGCTTTTGCACTTCTTCGTCCAAAAAGGAATACTCAAAAGGTACACCCGGCAAATCCTTTTGCCAAACAGATTCTATATGGCTAAGCGTAGTTTTATAATCTTTACTGGCAGTAGCCACTGTTATAAACGAGAATGCATTCGGGTCGCCGTTGTAAAACAGCATAAATGGACGTACTTCGCCATGCAGCGAATTATAATTAAAGTCTTTCATCACCCCGATCACGTCGACATAAGAAACCGGTCCGTTAAGATATTGGCTGTATAATCTTGTTCCAGGAGCTTTGGCAGGATCGAGGCCAAGCCTTTTGCATAATGTTTCGTTAATAAGCGTTTTTAAAGTATCCTTTACCCTGAAGTCGCGGCCACTGATGATCTTGATGCCGTTAGCCTTGATGAATTTTTCGTCGGTATCCATGTTCTGTGCATCAATAGCATTGGCGCCGTTGCCTCCCGCAAGGTAAACCCCGTGATCCCGCCCAACAAACTGGCTGAGGTAATTATTCGAACGGCTTACCGCTTTTACATCTGACAATTGCTGAAGATCATTGGCGAAAGCAGTCATTTTTTGCTGGGTATCACCGGTGTAGAAACTGAATATAAGCCTTTGGCTTTTATCAAAACCCAGATCTTTATTTTTAATATAGTTTAGCTGGCTGTAAATGATGATAATACCCGTTATAAGTATTATGGAAAGTACAAATTGGAATACCACCAGCGACCGCCGAATACCCGAAGCAGAGATCTGGCTGGTGAAATTGCCCTTCATCACTTTAATGGCCTCGAAAGCTGAAAGGTAAAAAGCGGGGTAACTGCCTGCAACTACGCCTGTAACAAAAACAACGGCAATAAGCATCACCCAGATACTGTAATGGTTGAGGAAAGAAAATTGTATGTCGGTATTGGTAATTTGATTTAGATATGGCAGCGCAATATACATCAACGGAATAGCCAGTATTACACCTATTAGCGACAGCAAAAACGATTCGCCCAGGAATTGCCTGATTAGATCGCCCCGGCCGGCTCCTACAACTTTACGCACCCCCACCTCTTTGGCACGTTTTGACGCCCGTGCGGTAGAAAGGTTCATGAAATTGATGCAGGCTATCAACTGTATCATGACGGCTATCAGCGCTAAAATATAAAGCAGCGAGGGACTTATCGTTTTGCTTAATTCAACTTCGTAGCCGGTAGTGGTGTGAACAGAGGTAATAGGCTGCAGATGCAACACTTTGGCCATGCCGAGGGCTTTCAATTGCTGTGCGCCGTGCTTGTTCAGGAAATCCGGAAGCTTCTTCTCAAGCGCTGTTGCACTTGCTCCCGGGCGCAATTTGATGTACGAGCATGCGAGGTTATAACCCGCCCACGCAGTATTATCCAATACAAACTGGCCAAAGCCCCCGCTGCGCATGGTCACAAATAGGTTGGCTTTAATGCTGGTTTTCCCAAGACTTTCATCCACTACTCCGGCTATTTTAAAATCGTGTTTGCCGAAGCCGTTATCAATTGTAATAACTTTGCCTACCGGATCGGTATTACCAAATAATTTGTCGGAAACGGGTTTCAAAAGCACAAGAGAATAGGGTTGCGCAAGCAGGTCGGATGTGTTTTTACCGTATACAAAATGATAAGTGAATACGTCGAAGAATGTAGAATCGACATACACCAGGTCTTTTTCGTAAAAAGATTTCTCTTTGAATTTCACCAGGTTTTTGCTGTTACCAAGCAAACCCGTCGGTATCAGGCGTGTAAACTGAGCCACTTCTGGGAAATCGTTCTTAATGGCCGGTGCGATTGGCGGCGACGCGGTCGAATTGTTGTGCTTATCGCCGGTGATTTGAAGCGATGATGTAACGCGGTAAATATCTTTAGCGTCGTTGTGATGTTTATCATAGCTATATTGGTCTTGCACATACAACAATATATACAGGCAGCAAAGGGTGCCGGTAGCAAGACCGATAATATTAATAAAGCTGAATGTCTTGTTTTTCAGCAAAAAACGAAGGGCGGTTTTGAGATAACTTTTGATCATGGTTTGCATTTCAATGGTTCACATGTTCATTGGTGGTTGCATGTACCTTTAATTCGGAACACTTTGAGTAGCGTTCGCCAAATAAGTGCCAAACAGTTATCTGGTTGTTATTCAGTATTTTGCGACCATTTTTTGAAAATTTCCTGTCCGGTTTTGATACAGCTTGTGTGCGATTATGAGGTAGAGTGCAACAGCTTAAAGTGGGTTACCTCCCCAACTACAGTTCGTTTTCCAGGATCATTACTCTCAATCGTAAAATGGCAGCCACGGTAATGGCATCAGTTATGCTGCCATCGGTCACCATCCGGTAAGCCTCCTCAAACGGTATTTTTTTAATGACAAGTTGTTCCGTATCCTCTGGCTCTGCTTCAAATTGCTTAAGTTCACGTGCCAGGTAAATGATGCATAACTCGTCGCTAACTGAATTGGAAAGGTGCATCCGCTGCAATTCGGTCCAGCTACCTGCTTTTAACCCCGTCTCTTCCAGCAATTCGCGTTTGGCGGAATCAAGGGGGGAGGTGCCAAGCGGGCCGCCGCCCTCGGGTATCTCCCAGCTATATTGGCTCAATGGGAAACGGTACTGGCCCACCAGGTAGGTATTCATTTCTTCATCCAATGGCAAAACACCAATAGCAGTATTTTTGAAACGCACTTTACCGTAAATACCTGGATTGCCTGATGGGTTAATGACCTGGTATTCGGTGAGGCCGATCCATTGATTATCATAAACATCTTTTTCAGAGACTATTTGCCAGGGATTTTCTTCGGGATGATGCATATCGCAAATGTAGCAAGCCGTATGAAAATAAATTTGCAATGTTGTAACTTTATCGGTGGGCTATCATCCAAATATTGTTATGCGTTACTTTCTCTGTATCATATTTACACCGCTTGCTGTGCTCACCACAGGCCGCATAGGCGCGTTTATACTCAGCTGCATCCTTACTATTTGCTTATGGATACCTGGCGTGATCCATGCCATTTTGGTAACCAACGATTATTATGAGGAAAGGCGTCACCGGCAGATGATACGTGCAGTGCGAAGAAGCGGCAGGTATTAAGTGGCCTGTTTGATTTTATTGCAGCTCACGCAATAAATAATCCATTTGGGCTTAAATAAAAGTTGATCATTTTTTCTAATCTATTGTAATTCAGCTTATTTTTTTATATTTATGATATGAAAAGAACCCTTTGCCTGGTTATGACATGCTTGCTTGCAATGACTGTCGCCAGTGCCTAAACTGGTTGGGTGGATCATAAAGCTGACGAACGCATTTCGGTAAAATTTCCCTCAGACACGGCGGAAGTGGTTGCAGGTACATTTGCCGCCAAAGACAAGGATGATATAGCATATCTATTGACAGTTATGGATTTTGTCCAAGTTGCCAATGTTGACTCTGTTGCTCTCGCCCCCATAAAAAACACGCCGGAATTTACGGCACAACTGAAGGTTGGAATGGCCCAAAGCCTGCCTGACGTAACTTTTGATGATTTCAAGATCGGCACGTGGAAGGGATTCTCCAGTTATACTTCAACTGGCGTCGACTCGAAAAAACAGGTTTATGATATGTTTATGGTGCTTATTGGTAATAAACTATACAGTTTATCAACCATAAGACCCGATGGTTCCCCGACAGAAGGCTGGGACAGTTTTTTTAATTCGGTTATTTTGCAATAACACCTGGTAGGCTCATAATTTTATTTCAATTTTCAGAAGTGGCGTACACCGATGTTCACAAACTATTCATAAAAGGAGTGGCTGCTGACGAATCTGTCAGATTTTAGATAATTCAGCTAAAACGTAAAACATATCGAAAAAGAGCAACGTAAAAGCTAATGCTGTAAAACCCTATCACGGTAGTAAGTAAACATCCCGGCAACGCGAGAGGCCGGGATTTACTATTTTGTAGCAGATTGCAATAAAAATGGCGATAAGTAAGACCCATCGCCACAATGATTTGTTTTTTAAACCGTAATTATAAGCCGAAAGCTTCCTTTACCTTATCTACATAGTCCAGCTTTTCCCAAGTGAACAATTCCACTTCCCGCTTCAGCGTCTGACCATCGTGCCCTGTGAAATATTTGGTAACAGTTTCATTGGGCCTTCCAAAGTGTCCATAAGCAGCAGTTTCGCTGTATATAGGGTTGCGTAATTTAAAACGCGTCTCAATGGCGTATGGCGTCATGTTGAATATGGACTCAACTTTTTTCGCGATCTCACCATCATGGAGATCAACCGAGGCCGTGCCATAGGTATTTACGTAAATTCCCATCGGTTTTGCTACACCTATGGCATATGATACCTGCACAAGTGCTTCGCTGCAAACCCCGGCAGCAACCAGGTTTTTAGCAATATGACGTGTAGCATAAGCAGCAGAGCGGTCAACTTTTGAAGGGTCTTTTCCCGAAAATGCACCGCCACCATGCGCGCCTTTACCTCCATAGGTATCTACGATGATTTTACGGCCGGTTAACCCGGTGTCGCCGTGTGGACCGCCTATGACGAATTTACCGGTAGGATTGATATGGTATTTGATGTTATCGTTAAAAAAATGGGCGTATTTTGCATATTTGGCTTTAACCCTTGGGATTAGGATACCAATGATATCGTCGCTGATTTTCTTCAGCATGGCCTGTTCTTCGTCGAAATCGTCATGCTGAGTTGATATCACAATAGCGTCAATACGTGTGGGCTGATTGTTATCGCTATATTCCAATGTTACCTGCGATTTTGCATCGGGGCGAAGATATTTGATCTCGTTATTTTCCCGGCGGATAGCTGCCAGTTCAATCAATAACGCATGAGCGATATCCAATGCGAGTGGCATGTAATTGTCTGTTTCACTGGTGGCATAGCCAAACATCATACCCTGATCGCCGGCACCTTGTTCTTCTTTCGCAGAGCGGTCAACCCCCTGGTTAATGTCGGGCGATTGTTCGTGAATGGCAGAAAGTACACCGCATGAACTGCCGTCAAACATATAATCGCCTTTCGTGTAGCCTATCTTGTTGATAACTTCACGCGCTATTTTTTGCACGTCCAGATAGGCTTTCGATTTCACTTCGCCTGCCAATATTACCTGGCCTGTTGTTACGAGCGTTTCGCATGCTACTTTTGAGTCCGCATCAAATGCTAAAAAATTATCAATAAGCGCGTCCGATATTTGGTCTGCAACTTTATCCGGATGTCCTTCTGAAACGGATTCTGATGTAAATAAGTAAGGCATAAATGTTTTTCGTTAATGTTTTAAATTAAAAAATGAAAGCAATTTATACGGATCGCGGGTGAAAAAAGAGGCACGGTTTTAGCACTTTTTTACGTGGTTGCAATCCAGTCACGCCTCCTTGTGCAATAATTGGGCCGTAACATCAAATCAGTCCACTTTCAGTGAGCAAAAATAAAACAATTTTTCACAAAGCCGAAAATAGGGCTACTTTTGACGGCTAAAATTACAATTGCTTGAAAAGTAAAGCTTTATTTATAATTAACCCGATCTCGGGAGGTAAGAAGAAGGACCAGGTGCCGTCGTTGATAGAGAAAAACCTCGATACCAGCCTTTTCGAGCCCACTATTGTTTTTACGAACAGAGCCTTCCATGGTAGTAAGCTTGCTAAGAATGGTGTAGGGGAATACGAATACATCATTGCTGTTGGCGGTGATGGTACAATTAACGAGATCGCCTCATCCATCGCCGGAACGGAAGCTGTACTGGGTATTATCCCCTTTGGGTCGGGTAACGGGTTGTCGCGTTTTTTGGAAATACCTATGGATACGGAAAAAGCCATCAGGAACCTGAACGCAAAACATGTGGAGGCTATAGATGCAGGTAAGCTGAACAGGCAATGGTTTTTTAATATGGCGGGCATGGGTTTTGACGCGCATATTGCTGAAGTATTTTCGCATGACAAGACCCGTGGTTTTGGCGCTTATATCAGGTCGTCCTTCCGCGAGATAAATAGTTACAAAGGAGAGCATTATCAACTGGAAATAGATGGGATAAAATATGAACGGGAGGCTTTTATGCTCAGTTTAGCCAATTCTTCCCAATACGGTAATAACGCCCATGTATCGCCCCATGCCTCGGTACAGGACGGTCTGCTGGATGTGTGTATAATTAAACATTTTCCATTATATAAATTTCCGGCGATGGGGATCAGGATGTTTAACAAAACGGCTGATAAGTCGAAATACGTAGAGATCATCAGGGGGAAGCATATCGTTATAAAACGAGCGCAGGATGGTCCGGTTCACCTCGACGGGGAGCCACAAATAATGGGCGCCGACCTGGAAATAAATGTCGAGCCGGGAGCGTTAAAAATTATTACGGGGGAACATTTTAAATCAGCTTGAATTTAGACGGACTGGAACGCCAATTACCATTGACCAATGACTGGAAAAAAGAAATTGAATGACTTTTCCGGGATCGTGTTTTCAACCGATCCTGATTATCAATATAATGGTGATACAGGCTATGCCGCTTCAACATTGCCGCCTCAACAGCAAAACCTTAAAATTTACCTCGACCGGAAAGGTGGTGGAAAAGTGGTTACCCGTGTTGCCGATTTTGTAGGTAAAGATGCCGACCTTGAGGCTATCGGGAAACAGCTCAAAACAAAGTGTGGGGTGGGCGGTTCGGTTAAAAATGGGGAAATTTTGATACAGGGCGACTTCCGCGACAGGATATTAACCCTGCTCCAGGCAGATGGGTATAAAGCAAAAAAGGCTGGAGGTTAGTGTAACAATAATTTCCTATACACTATCTTAAATAACTGTATTTCAAATATTTATATATAGTGTATTTTTTACATATTGTAAAAAAATTATTAAAATTTTCTTGTTTCGCTTGCTTTAAAGTCGGATTTTTGCACCAACCAATTTAACCGATTTAACGGAATCGCCATGATTTAAACAAAAAATGACAGCAATGTTCATGGTAAGTTCGTTACCGTAAAAAGCAAATTATTCAAATGAGAAGTGTTACTAACAGAACACCTGATCTGGCGTACCTGCGCCTGGATCGGGCGAAGAATGTTTTTTTTCAATTATCGCCGGCCCGGTTGGTGGAGGAAGCATTAAAAAGAAATGAAGGTGTGCTTGCCGAAAATGGAGCATTGGCCGTTGACACCGGTGAATTTACAGGCCGGTCGCCAAAGGACAGGTTTATCGTGGATGATATTATAACACACGGAGCAGTATGGTGGGGAGATATTAATATTCCATTTAGTCGCGAAAAATTTGATGCCTTATATAATAAGGTATCAGACTATCTTGCTGAACGCGACATATTTGTGCGCGATTCATCAGTATGTGCCAATGAGAAATACCACATGGATGTGCGGGTTGTTACCGAAACTGCCTATCAAAATCTTTTTGCTCATCATTTATTCAGACGGCCCGATGTGATCGATCCTTCGGGTAGTCCTGAATGGACGGTTATCGCAGCCCCTGGTTTCAAAGCCGATGCTGCAACAGATGGCACCCGGCAGCATAATTTTTCCATTATCAATTTCAGCCGGAAAATCATATTGATAGGAGGTACAGGTTATACAGGCGAAATTAAAAAAGGCATTTTTTCGGTGCTTAACTTCATCCTCCCCCACGACAAGAAGGTGTTGTCCATGCATTGTTCGGCCAATGTGGGTGACAGGGGTGATACTGCGATATTTTTTGGATTGTCGGGCACGGGAAAAACAACCCTTTCGGCCGACCCGGAACGCAGCCTTATCGGTGACGACGAGCACGGCTGGAGTGACTATACCGTATTCAATATAGAAGGCGGCTGCTACGCCAAATGTGTCGGGCTTACCCGCGAAAGGGAGCCACAGATATATAACGCCATCCGCTTTGGTTCGCTGCTGGAGAATATAAATTTTATGCCGGGTACGCGCATAGTCAATTTTGCCGATATAGATAAGACAGAAAACACCCGTGTTGCATACCCTTTATACGATGTTGAAAACGCCGTGACGCCATCGCTTGGATCGTCGCCGAAAAATATTTTTCTGCTTACGGCCGATGCATTCGGTATTTTGCCGCCGATAGCTAAACTGACAAATGCCCAGGCCATGTATTATTTCATCTCGGGTTATACGGCTAAAGTTGCAGGTACCGAAACGGGTATATCTGAGCCCAAAGCGACCTTTTCGCCATGTTTCGGTGAGGCGTTTTTACCACTGAATCCCGTTGTATATGCCAGCCTGCTCGGCAAAAAGCTGGAGCAGCATAACGTGAATGTTTGGTTGGTAAATACCGGCTGGACAGGGGGGGCGTACGGTACCGGCAAGCGAATGAAGCTTAAATATACCCGGTCCATGATAACCGCCGCAATAAACGGAGAACTTGACAGCGTGCATTACCAGGAGCACCCACAGTTTAACCTTCAGATGCCCGTTACTTGCCCCGGTGTGCCCGAACACATGCTCAATCCACGAAATACCTGGGCCGACCGTGAGGCGTACGATGACAAAGCCTGCCACCTGGCCAACGAGTTTGCGCGAAATTTTGAAAAGTATGCCGGGCGCTGTGACACACAGGTAATTAGCGCCGGGCCGTCGGTTTGTGTATCAGTGTAGTTACAGTTTTAATTGGTTTTTTATTGGTGATTGCTTGCGATTTAAGAAAAATTTATTTTTCATTGTAAAAAATTGTCTGTAGTAAAGGCAATTTTTTTGTTTTATAACGTTGGTACATTTACGCTTTATAAGCGAAAACCAACTTTTGCATTAAATAATTATAAAGAATAGCATAAAAAGTTTTTTTATATCATTAAAATTCTAATTTTGTTATCCGCTTTTCGCACAGCACATTAATTAACATTATTATAAACAAAAACTAAACAAAAAACTAAAAGTAATGGCAACCGCACCAACAAAACCAACTACTCCAGTAAAGAAAGAAAGCTCCGGAGCATCAAGTATGTTCGCTTTATTAGCGATTCCTATCTGTCTCCTTGTCGGCATTGCAATTTTCGTCTTTATCCTGGGCGATCCGAGCCACTACGCGGGAGGTGACGTAGAGCACGCACAAAAAATGGACGTTTTCGGCACAGTACACAGAGGGGGCTACCTGGTTCCTGTCATCATGTCATTCGTTTTGATGGTAATCGTTTTCTCTATCGAGCGGGCTATCGTTATCAGCAAGGCAGCAGGTACAGGCAGTGTCGATACCTTTGTACGTAAGATCACTTCTTTGCTTAATGCAGGTAACATCGACGGCGCAAACGCTGAATGCGACAAACAAAAAGGTTCAGTTGCCAATGTTATCAAAGCCGGTCTGAAAAAATACCGCGAAATGGAAGTTGATGATCACCTGACCGTTGATCAGAAAACCCTGGCGATCCAAAAAGAAATTGAAGAAGCAACAGCTTTGGAAATGCCAATGCTTGAGCAAAACCTAACCATCATTGCAACATTGGTATCTATCGGTACATTGTTCGGTCTGTTAGGTACTGTATTGGGTATGATCAAGGCCTTCGCTACGCTGGCAGCATCTGGCGCTCCTAATACTTCCGAACTGTCAACCAGTATCTCTGAAGCGTTGATCAATACAGCTTTGGGTATTTCGACATCTGCTTCATCGATTATTTTGTACAACTTCTTTACGTCAAAAATTGATAAGCTGACCTACGCTATCGACGAGACTGGTTTCAGCATTGTACAAACATTTGGCGCTTCACACGCAGCAAAAAGATAAAAATACTTTAGTGCTTATTTTTCCGTTATAAGGTTTACCTAAACGGAGATGTTCAGAATCAATTAAAACACTAATTTATTTTTTAAATTTTTCAAATCATGGCGAGGATAAAAGTTCCCAGGAAAAGCACGGCAATGGATATGACGGCTATGTGCGACGTAGCCTTCCTTTTGCTTACCTTTTTCATATTAACAGCAAAATTGAGGACGGAAGATCCGCTGCACGTGGATATACCGGCTTCAACTGTTACGCAGGTTGTGCCTGATGACAACCTTTCTACACTCACCGTTGGCCAGGGTAAAGTATTCTTCGGTATCGAGGGTACAGACATTCGTAAAGCGTTATTGGAGGAAATGGGAAAGCAATATAAAATCCCCTTTACCCCCGAAGAAGAGCAGCGTTTTTCGGTGATCCCTACATTCGGCGTGCCGATGAGCCAATTAAGGCAATATATTAACTTAGACGAGGAGCAGCGTAAAACCTTTCCGGCTCCGGGAATACCGGTTGACAGCACCGCGAACAGCGAACTGGCAACCTGGATATACCAGGCCCGTATTGTAACCCGTAACCTGAAAAACCTGGAGTTGCGTTTTGCAATCAAAGGCAATGCAAAGGACGAGTACCCTGCTTACAAAAGTGTGGTAGACGTTTTACAAAAGCAGGGAGTTAACAGATTTAGTTTAATCACATCGCTTAAAGGTAAATAGACATGGCAGAATTAGATACCTCCGGTGGGGGGAAACATAAAGGCGGGAAGATAAGAAGTAAGAAAGCTTCGACACGTATTGACCTTACGGCAATGGTTGACCTGGCTTTCCTGCTGATCACATTCTTCATCATGACCACCACTTTGGCCAAGCCAAAGGCGATGGATATGGTTATGCCCGACAAAAGTAAGAAGGATGTGCAATTGCCTGTACCTGAAACCAGGACGATGACTGTTTTGCTTGGAAGCAATAACAAATTGGAATGGTACATTGGTGCACCGGGAAAATCGGCCCCAACGGTTGATAATTTCGGAAAGGATGGCATCCGCAAAACATTGATAGAACAAAACAAGAAGATCGAGGAAACACACCAGGGGCCGGACAACTACATGATCGTACTGGTAAAACCAAGTGATAAATCGACTTATAAGGATTTTGTGAACATGATGGATGAGATCAATATTGCAGGTATTAAAAGTATGGGCGTAGTAGATATTACGCCGATTGAGATCGGATTATTGAAGAAAGACGGCCTGTACTAAGAAATTATAATTAACGTTTAAAATTAAAGCTTTAAAACATGTTAGGACAAAAATTAGATATTTTAAAGCAGGAATGGATAGATGTTGTCTTTACCGACAGAAACAAAAACTATGGCGCTTACGAGCTAAGGAAGCAAAATGGTAGTAACACCAGCAAAGCTCTTTTAATTGGCGTGCTGTCGTTTGTTTTTGTTATTTCATTGCCAACAATTATCAACCTTATTGCGGGTTTTATACCCAAAAAAGAGGAAAAGGTGAAAATCGTTCCTGTGGTGCTTCAGCCACCACCCCCGGTAAATAAACAAAAACCACCACCACCGCCGCCCGAGCCGCCAAAGCCGAAGGTTGACCAGGTGAAATTCCCGCCTCCGGTGGTTAAGCCTGATAACGAGGTTAAGGAACAGCCGCCAACGGTAAAAGAACTGGAGGTTGCCGACCCAGGCCAAAAAAACATTAAGGGTGACCCTAACGCCGACATCAAGATCGATGAGCCGGTAGGTAACTCAGATGTGAAACAGGTTACCGAGGAAGACCCGAATAAGATATTTACCGCTGTGGAGCAAGAACCGACACCTGCCGGTGGTATGGCGGCATTCTACAAATATCTTGGCAATAACATTCGGTACCCTGCGGTTGCTAAAGAAAACAACGTACAGGGAAAGGTATTTATGCAGTTCGTTGTTGAGAAAGACGGCTCGCTTACCGATGTAAAAGTAATACGAGGTATCGGCAGCGGTTGCGACCAGGAAGCAGTACGTGTATTGCAAAATGCCCCTAAATGGAGACCGGGGATACAAAATGGTCGCCCTGTTCGTGTACAGTATAACGTGCCGATCAGTTTTACATTACAGCAAGAAGATCAGTAAGATCAATGCCTTATAAATTTTCACTTAAGCAGAAATCGCCCCAAAAGCGGTTTCTGTTTATTTTAGGCTTAGTCACATTTATTGCCTGTTTTGCCCTGGGCCTGATGATACTGGTTTGGGAAAAACTGATCAGCATGCTTAACATGCCGGCTGGAGAGAGGATAACATTAGCATCCTTACTTTTGATCTACAGTGTGATACGTTTTTTACGTTTTTTTAAAGTGGAACCGGATGAGGAGTAATTTGTCACTGCTACTTTTTGGAGTTGTTTTTTTATCAGCATTTAGCGCCTGTAAAAGGGCAACGCCTGCCAAAAATTATAATGATACATATACTTCGGGGTCATTGCAGTTCGTTTCGGACGATTCATTCGAGCCGATCGTCGCCCAGGAGTTGTATGTTTTCAAAAATGATAACCCCGATGCAAATCCGATCCCTATTTATAAATCGGAAAACGAAGCCGTAAAGCTTTTACTTGCTGACAGTGTAAGATTTGCATTGTTGTCAAGAGATTTGACGCCGGACGAGAAAAGTGTCATAACGCAGCATAACCTCCCTACGGTGACTACCAAATTTGCCAGCGACGCTATTGCGATCATCGTTAATGAGAGTTCGGCTGATACCGCGACATCAGTTACGGAAATAAAGAAAATGTTGCGCGGGGAAGCAAACACAGACAGGAGCATTGTTTTTGATAACCCAAATTCGAGTTTGGTACGTTATCTGAAGCAGCTCTCGGGCCAAAACGAGTTCAAGCAAAAAAATATATATGCTTTAAAATCGAATAAAGAGGTAATAGAATACGTTAGTAAGAATCCGGGCGCAATAGGGATCACCGGCTTTAGCTGGCTCGATGACCCGGATGCCGATTACGCAGATGCCGCAAAAAAAGTAAGGATCCTTGCGGTGAAAGATGAGAATAGCAAAACACCAAACCAATATTACAAGCCATCGCAAACAACTTTATTTCTAAAACAATATCCGTTGCAACGTAGTTTATACGTTGTTAATTGCACAGGTAGAAAAGGCCTGGGCATGGGTCTTGAACTTTTTATTGCAGGAGATAAGGGTCAGCGTATAATACTTAGATCGGGGCTTTTGCCCGCAATACTGCCCGAACGGGAAATAAGCATACATAGTAACAAATTTTAAATTATTATATAGCGATTACAATCTGAACTAAACTTTGAACGATTTTGAATATCAATAGTATAATTGTTTAGGTCAATTAAGAAAAACAAACTACGATGAAGATTATCAAAAAAATAGCTGTAGCCGGGTTAGGCTTGTTATTCACAGGCTCATCAGTTTTTGCCCAAAGCCTTGCTGATGCAAAGAAAGCGATTGGCGCTGAACAATATCAGAAAGCCAAATCGATGCTGAAGAACCTGACGGTTACCGAGCCTACCAAGGACGAGAACTATTTTTACCTGGGTTGGGTATACCTGAAACAAGATTATCCCGATTCAGCAAAAGCACTTTTCCAGAAGGGATTGAATATCAATCCTAAATCGGCGCTTAATTATGCTGGTTTGGGTACAGTGGCCCGTTTGGATAAGGATCAGTCGGGCGCATCAACAGACTTTTCCCAGGCTATTTCCCTTGCAGGTAAAGACAGTAAGCCTTACGTATACATTGCGAAGGGTTATTTACTGCCCGACCAAAACGGAAAGGTAACACCCGCTGAGGCAACTGCTGCACTTGATGTATTAAATAAAGGCGCTGTTGCGAGTGCCGAAAAATCAAAAAAAGATAAACATGCCGAACCAGCGCCAACAGATCCTGAGCTATTTATGACCAGGGGCGAGGCAAACCGATTGTTGCTAAAAAGCAATGACGCTTATACTGATTTCTCAACGGCGCAAACGCTTGACCCGCAATCACCTGCTACGTATGTAGCGTTAGGGGTACTGTGGAAATATGCAGATAATTTTGACGGTGCCGAAGAGCAGTTTAAACAGGCATTAACGAAAGATCCTAATTATGGTCCGGCTTACCGCGAATGGGCGGAAACAGACTATCGCTGGGCTCACACTGTACCGGCCAAAGCTTCGGAAAAGATCAAAGAGGCCGTTGACCATTACAAAAAATATTTGAGCTTAACCGATAACTCGGTTGAATCGCAAATGCGTTATGCCGACTTCCTGATCAATGCCGGTGATTACCAGACTTTGCAACAGGTAGCAACGGATCTTACCAAATCGGCCGGCACAAACTTGCGCGTGTATCGTTATTTAATGTACGCAGCTGCGGAAAACAAAGATTATCCAGCAGGCCTTCAAGCTGGAACTACATGGATGACCAAAGCGGATCCCAAGCGTTTAATACCACGCGACTATCTATATTACGGACGTATACAAATTGCGAGTGGCCAGGATTCTGTAGGTATTGCTACATTACGTAAAGCACTTACTTTGGATTCGTCTGCTACAGACGTTTATGGTGAAATTGCCAATACCTTATGGTCTAAGAGAAAATACGGGCAAGCTGGCGACGCTTATGCGGTTTTCATTGAAAAAGGAGGCCGCCAGGTTACTTTAAATGATTATTTGAAAGAAGGTATCAGCTATTATTTTTCGGTAAATCCAAATAAGCCGGATACTACTGTTTTGAATAAAGCTGACTCAGCATTAAGCTATATTCAGCATAAAGCTTCTACTCCGCCGCCGATCGTTATACTTTATCGTGCCCGTGTAAACGACTTAAAGGACGGTGACCGTAACAATATCAAAGGTTTGGCGAAACCGTATTACGAGCAATTTATAACAGCAATGAGCGCCAAGGCTACACCAAGCGATGACGAAAAGAGGGGATTGATTGATGCATACGATTACCTGGGAAGCTATTATGAATTTAAAGAAAAGGACCAGGCCAAAGCCGCGGAGAACTATACCAAGGCAAAGGAGCTTGACCCAACCAATAAACAGGCTACGGAGTACTTTAAACGTAAAGGCGGAGCGAAAAGCAAATAACGTTTGTCTGATTAAAACATTAAAAGCCCCTAAAGGGGCTTTTTTATTACCCATGCGTTAGTATATTTGCACCATGGAAGTACAAAGTTTGCCTGTAAATTTTTTGCCCATCATCTTCCAGATGATAGTGGCTGTAGGGTTTGTGGTTACCACCATGTTTTTTACCCATAAACTTGGGCCTAAGCGTAAAACCAGTGATAAACTGGCGACATTTGAGTCGGGTATCGAGGTTATAGGAAACGCCCGCACCCCTATGTCCATCAAATATTTCCTGGTAGCGATCCTGTTCGTTTTATTCGATGTGGAAGTGATATTTATGTATCCCTGGGCTGTCAATTTCAAAGAATTAGGCAGGCAGGGCATGATCGAGATGTTCATTTTTATGGGAACACTTTTACTGGGCTTTATTTACGTAATTAAAAAGGGCGCACTGGATTGGGATTAAGTTTAGATTGATTCTAAATACGTTGACCCGCCGTCTTGGTGTATTTTTTACAAGGTTAATTGTTGTAAATTTGTGAGGTTATTTGCATAGCAAGTGACATTATTTATTTAAAAAAGATGAGTGATATTCAAATCGTTGACGCGCCGCCTGGCGTAGAAGGTGCAGGATTTTTCGCCACATCAATTGATAAGGTAATGGGTTTGGCGCGCTCTTATTCATTGTGGCCGCTACCCTTTGCAACCTCCTGCTGTGGTATCGAATTTATGGCTACCATGTCTCCCCACTACGATTTGGCAAGATTTGGTGCAGAGCGTTTAAGTTTTTCTCCCCGCCAGGCCGACCTGCTGATGGTGATGGGTACAATATCAAAAAAGATGGGTCCTGTTTTAAGGCAGGTATATTTGCAAATGGCCGAACCGCGCTGGGTATTATCCATGGGTGCTTGTGCCTGCAGTGGTGGCATTTTTGATACCTATTCGGTATTACAGGGAATTGATGAGATAATACCGGTAGATGTATATATCCCCGGTTGTCCCCCAAGACCAGAAGCTGTAATAGATGGCTTTATGCAGATACAGAAATTGGTGCAAACGGAATCATTGCGCAGAAGGGATACCCCTGAATACCAGAAATTATTGGCATCATACGGCATACAATAATGGGCAAAATAACCAACGAAGAACTACTGACCAGTATTAAGGCCAAATTTGAGGCTGATGTAACGGAAATCTCCGAACCTTTTGGTCTGCTGACCTTCGAGACCAGCCGCGAAAAGGTAATTGAGCTGCTTACTTTTTTAAAGACCGATCCTAAGCTGCAGTTCATATACTTATCAGATCTTACAGGTATCCATTATCCTGAACGTGAAAAGCCGATAGGTGTGATCTATCATCTCCATAGCCTGGTAAACAATGTACGTGTTCGCATAAAAGTGTTTGTTGCCGATAGCGATGTACACGTGCCCACCGCTACGGTGCTTTGGAACGGCGCTAACTGGATGGAACGTGAAACCTATGATTTTTTCGGTGTGATATTCGACGGCCACCCTGATCTGCGCAGGATATTGAACGTAGATGACATGACGGTTTTCCCGATGCGGAAAGAATTCCCGCTTGAGGACCCGAACCGTGTTGATAAACGAGATTACTTTTTTGGAAGATAGAAGATGAAGACGCATCTGCTTTTGGATGATAATGATCCGCAAACCGAGCTTTCCACGCTCAACTTAGGGCCCACACACCCTGCCACTCATGGTGTGTTCCAAAACGTGCTGCAGTTGGATGGCGAACGTATTGTAAGCGGCGTATCAACCATAGGCTATATACACCGTGCATTTGAAAAAATTGCCGAACACCGGCCTTTTTACCAAATAACACCGCTTACCGACAGGATGAACTACTGCTCGTCGCCAATCAATAATATGGGTTGGCACATGACGGTGGAAAAACTGCTGGGTATCCAAACCCCGAAAAGGGTGGATTATATGCGCATCATCATTATGGAACTGGCGCGCATCGCCGATCACCTGATCTGCAACAGCGTACTGGGTGTTGATACAGGTGCAACTGCGGGCTTTTTCTACGTGATGGAATACCGCGAAGCCATTTATGAAATATATGAAGAGATATGTGGCTCGCGCCTAACAACAAATATCGGCCGCATAGGCGGTTTTGAGCGAAATTTCAACCATATCGCTTTTGCAAAACTGCGTAAGTTTTTGAAAAACTTTCCCCCGGTATTAAGGGAGTTTGAAGCATTGCTTACCCGTAACCGCATATTTATAGACCGTACCCGTGATGTTGCCGCAGTTACCCAGGAGGACGCCTTAAATTACAGCTGGAGTGGACCGATATTGCGCGCTACGGGTGTTGATTATGACGTTCGGGCCATGGAGCCTTATTGCTCTTATGACGATTTGGAGTTCGAGGTTCCTGTAGGCAGCAATGGCGACGTTTACAACCGCTTTTTAGTGCGTAATGCCGAAATGTGGCAGAGCCTGCGCATGATAGAGCAATCATTGGCTAAAATAGAGAAGGAGCCATCGGATATTTTCCATGCCGATGTACCTGAGTTCTACCTGCCGTCAAAAGAAGAAGTGTATAACAACATGGAAGCGCTTATCTATCATTTTAAAATAGTGATGGGAGAGATAGATACACCGCGTGCCGAAGTTTACCACGCTGTTGAAGGCGGAAATGGGGAAATTGGATTTTACCTGGTAAATGACGGCGGGCGTTCGCCGTACCGTTTACACTTCCGCAGGCCAAGCTTCATCAATTATTCGATGTATGCGCCAATGAGCCGTGGCATGCTGCTTTCAGATGCGATAATTAATATGAGTAGTTTAAATGTTATAGCCGGAGAATTAGATGCTTAAAGTAGAAGATACAGGCGCTCCGGTTGAATTTTCACCGGCTTTGGTAAAACAGTTTGATGAAATTGTAAGCCGTTATCCAAAGGGAAAACAAAAATCAGGTTTGCTGCCGATACTGCATTTGGTGCAGGCCGAATATGGCTGGCTCAGCTCACCTGCAATGGACAAAGTGGCCGAATACCTCAATCTGCAACCTATTGAAGTGTACGAAGTAGCTACTTTTTATACCATGTACTTTATGCGCCCGCAGGGCAAATATGTGCTGGAGGTATGCCGTACTGGTCCCTGTTGTTTGGTAGGCGCCGAAAAGATAATGGACCACATCGAAGAGAAACTCGGAGTAAAAGAAGGTGAAGTAACACCGGATGGGTTATTCAGTTGGAGAGGTGTAGAATGCCTGGCTGCCTGCGGTTTCGGACCGGTATTACAAATAGGCCCTGAATATACATTTTATGAGAACCTAACCAATGAATCGGTTGATAAATTGATCGGTGATCTGAAAGCAAAGGCGAACAATTAAAAAAAACGTCACCTGGAAAATATATTACGACATAGGTACATTAACATGAGCAGGACAAGTCTCATTATAGCGGATACCTTATTTGTTATCGTGCTGGCGGTTTCTTACCAGCGCGGCGACTTGCAGGAGTATCCGGTGATACTGGTTCCGTTGCTTATTGCAGCATTCGCAACCTGCGTTATCAGGCATGTTAATTATTACCATATAACCAAAAAGATATTTTAATAGCAATGGGACGCAAATTATTATTAGAACATATCAACGTACCCGGCATCAATACCTTTGATGTTTACCGCAAAAAAGGTGGCTACGCCTCGGTTGAAAAGGCGCTTAAAACGCTTACCCCGGATGCTATAGTGGAGGAAGTGAAGAGGTCGGGCTTGCGTGGCCGCGGCGGTGCCGGTTTCCCTACCGGTATGAAATGGAGCTTCCTGGCAAAACCCGAAGGGGTGGCCCGTTACCTGGTATGTAATGCGGACGAATCGGAGCCGGGCACTTTCAAGGACCGCTATTTGATGACGTATATCCCTCACTTATTAATAGAGGGGATGATCGTTTCCAGTTTTGCGCTGGGCGCCAATACATCATACATCTATGTTCGCGGCGAGATGATGCCGCAGATACGCATACTTGAAAGAGCTATCGCGGAAGCAAAAAACGCTGGATTTTTAGGCAAAAATATATTAGGCACCGGTTACGATCTGGAACTGTACGTTCAGCCGGGTGGCGGCGCCTACATTTGCGGAGAAGAAACGGCTTTACTGGAATCACTGGAAGGTAAACGCGGTAACCCGCGTATTAAGCCACCTTTCCCTGCAATTGCGGGTTTGTATGGCTGTCCAACGGTGGTTAACAATGTTGAATCAATTGCGGCTGTAGTACCAATCATCAATGATGGTGGTGAAGAGTATGCTAAAATAGGTATCGGTCGTAGCACGGGCACCAAACTGATCTCAGCTGGTGGAAATGTGAAGAAACCTGGAGTATATGAGATAGATCTTGGCTTATCGTGCGAAGAATTCCTTTACTCTGATGAATATTGCGGCGGTATCGCCAACGGTAAACGGCTTAAGGCTGTTGTAGCCGGCGGCTCATCTGTTCCTATTGTTCCTGCCAATCTTTTCCTGAAAACCATCAACAACGAACCACGCCTGATGAGCTACGAGTCATTGGCTGATGGCGGATTTGTGAGTGGCACCATGATGGGTTCAGGTGGATTTATCGCTTTTGACGAAGATCAGTGTATTGTTCGCAATACCTGGAACTTTACCAGGTTTTATCATCACGAAAGCTGCGGACAATGTTCGCCTTGCCGCGAGGGAACGGGATGGATGGAGAAAGTATTACATCGCCTGGAATATGGTCATGGCAAAATGAGTGATATGGACCTGTTGGTTGATGTATCGAAGAAGATTGAAGGAAATACGATTTGCCCGCTGGGTGACGCGGCAGCCTGGCCGGTAGCCAGCGCTATACGCCATTTCAGGGACGAATTTGAATGGCATGTTACCCATGCTTCGGAAGCAACAACAAGAAATTACGGGTTGGCGCATTACGCCGATCCATTGCCGAAGAAGGAAGAGACAGCGGCGTAGCTTATAAATTATGTCATTGCGATGAGGAACGACGAAGCAAACCCGTCGCTTGCATTGAAGAACATAGAGATTGACTTTTGAATTAGATAATGAAAGTAACAATAGACGGTATTCCCGTTGAGGTAGAACCCGGAACATCCATCCTTAATGCTGCAAGGCAGATAGGTGGTGATATTGTTCCGCCTGCCATGTGCTATTATTCCAAATTGCAAGGCAGCGGCGGTAAATGCCGTACCTGTTTGGTGAAAGTTAGCAAAGGCTCGGAAAAGGACCCGCGCCCTATGCCTAAGCTGGTGGCATCGTGCCGCACAACGGTAATGGATGGTATGGAAGTACAAAACCTGACATCGCCTGAAGTGATAGAAGCACGTAAAGGTGTGGTAGAGATGTTATTGATCAACCACCCTCTGGATTGCCCGATATGCGACCAGGCCGGTGAATGCGATCTGCAAAACCTTGGCTTTGAACATGGCGCAGCCAAAACCCGCTACGAATTTGACAGACGCACGTTCCATAAGATCGATATTGGCGATAAAATACAGTTGCACATGACGCGCTGCATTTTGTGCTACCGTTGTGTGTTTACTGCAGATCAGATCACAGATCACCGTATTCATGGGATATTGAACCGTGGCGATCATTCTGAAATATCTACTTATATCCAGGCTGCTGTTGACAATGATTTCTCGGGAAATGTTATCGACGTTTGCCCGGTTGGTGCGTTAACCGACAAGACCTTCCGCTTTAAAAACCGCGTTTGGTTTACCAAGCCTGTTGAGGCACATCGTGATTGCGATCATGAAAAATGCAATGGCAAGGTAACCCTTTGGTATAAAGGCGAAGACGTACTGCGTGTGACTGCACGTAAGGATGTTTACGGCGAGGTAGAAGAATTTATCTGCAATACCTGCCGGTTCGATAAAAAGAAAACTAGCGACTGGGTTATCGAAGGGCCGCGCAAAGTGGCTAACTGGTCGGTACAAAGTGCCAATCACTACGAAATGCTGCACCCGCTGCCGGTTGTTAAAACCAACCCGCTTTTGCAGGAAGCAAACAAGGAACAATTTGAAAGGGAGACACGTTTATAATGGGAACGACTGATATATTGATAAAATTCGGCCTGATTGTGATCATATTCCTGATCAGCCTCCTGATTGCGATGTATTCAACCTATGCCGAGCGTAAAATAGCTGCGTTTCTGCAGGATAGGGTAGGCCCTAACCGGGCAGGACCATTCGGTATATTACAACCATTGGCCGACGGGGCAAAGATGTTTATGAAGGAGGAGATCATCCCCACCACATCTAACGGGTTCCTGTTCATCGTTGGCCCATCATTGGCAATCATGACGGCTTGTATAGGTTCAGCCGTTATCCCCTGGGGCGAAACTTTGGTGATAGGAGGCCACAGGATACCGCTGCAGGTGACCGATATCAACGTAGGTGTACTATACATTTTCGGCGTGGTATCGTTGGGTGTGTATGGCATTATGATAGGCGGCTGGGCATCGAACAATAAATATTCGTTATTGGGCGCTATACGAGCGGCATCGCAAAATATCAGCTATGAGATTGCTATGGGTTTGTCCATCATCGCTTTACTGATGACCACAGGTACATTGAGCCTTAAGGAAATAGCGGCGCAGCAGCATGGGTGGCACTGGAACATTGTTTATCAGCCTTTGGGCTTTTTGATATTCATCGTTTGCGCTTTCGCCGAAACCAACCGTGCGCCGTTCGATTTGCCTGAGTGCGAAACAGAACTGATAGGCGGTTACCATACCGAATATTCATCCATGAAGCTTGGCTTTTACCTGTTCGCCGAATACATTAATATGTTTATATCATCGGCGGTGATGGCGACGCTTTATTTCGGGGGTTACAATTTTCCTTATATGCACAGTTTAGGTTTCTCCGAAAATGTGATTACGATATTGGGTGTTGCAGCGCTATTCATCAAGATATTCTTCTTTATCTTCTTTTTCATGTGGGTGCGCTGGACCTTGCCGCGTTTCCGTTATGATCAGCTGATGGACCTTGGATGGAAAACCTTGATACCGCTGGCTATAGCCAACATAGTGATAACGGGTATAGTGATGACTTTTATAAAGTAAAGGAGCAAATAGAATGGAATCATTAACCGGAAAACGGAAAATAATAGAATCAAAGCCCCTTAACTTTTGGGAGCGTATTTATCTGCCAGCTATACTGCGTGGTCTGTCGATCACGATAAAGCACTTTTTCAGGAAAGATGTGACCGTACGTTATCCGGAACAAAAACGTGAGTTTTCTGAAAATTTCCGTGGCATGCATTCGCTGAAACGCGATGAACATGGCCGGGAGCGCTGCACAGCTTGTGGTTTGTGCGCTTTATCGTGCCCCGCTGAAGCTATTACCATGATCTCGGCCGAGCGTCAGCCAGGCGAAGAGAACCTGTACCGCGAAGAAAAATACGCTGCCGTTTATGAAATCAATATGTTGCGTTGCATTTTCTGTGGGCTATGCGAAGAGGCTTGCCCGAAGGAAGCGATCTATCTTGATGGCGACATTGTTCCGTCGGATTACCTGCGGAAGGATTTTATATATGGTAAGGATAAATTAGTGGAGGCGCCCTTAAATCAATAAAAGAAGTTTATAACTTTGCCTCACTTTTGGGACAGGGTTATATTGTAAATAATAGAAATGAGTATATTTTACTTTATCGCATTTTTGTCCATACTGTTCGCAGTACTGGTTATATCTGCAAAAAACCCTGTGCATAGTATCCTTTACCTGATATTAACCTTCTTCACTTTCACCATTCAATACGTATTGCTTAATGCCCAGTTTCTGGCTATCGTAAACTTTATCGTTTACATGGGAGCCATCCTGGTATTGTTTTTATACACGCTGATGCTCATCAACCTGAATAAGGATGCCGAACCTGTGAAATCGAACATGGTGAAGATAGCCGCAGTTTTAGGCGGCGGATGTTTGATGGTTGTCATCATAGCGGCACTAAGGCAGGTGGGTATAGCAGAGCCGGTTGTACTTAAAAACCCGGACCTGGGCCTGGTGAAGAACCTCGGTAAGGTATTATTTAACGAATTTTTATTGCCATTTGAGATATCGTCGCTGCTGTTGCTTTCGGCAATGGTGGGAGCGGTGCTATTGGCTACACGTGATAAAAAAACCACTGCGTAATGGAAAGTTTTTTTAATGCCGTAAAAACGGTACCACTCAATCATTACATCATTTTAAGCGCTATCATTTTTTCGATAGGTGTTATCGGTGTATTGATCCGCAGGAATGCCATCATCATTTTTATGTCGGTTGAACTGATGCTGAATGCTGTAAACCTGTTACTTACTGCCTTTTCGGTTTACCACGGCGACCCGAACGGACAGGTTTTCGTGTTTTTCATTATGGCGCTGGCAGCAGCTGAAGTGGCCGTAGGGTTAGCCATCATCGTAATGATCTACCGCAATACCAACTCGGTGGATATCAATGTGCTGAACAGGTTGAAGTGGTGATCTGAGTTCGGATTTCGGAAGTCGGAATTTGAAGTGGTTTTAAAATGAAATTAAAGGCGTCAAACGTTTAACGTGCAGCGTCAAACTTATAAAAAATGGATAATTACATCTGGCTTATTCCAATACTACCATTAGCTGGTTTCCTGATCAACGGGCTTGGCCGTAACGTTTTCTCAAAGGCTGTTTTAGGCTTCATCGGCAGCGCAGTTATCCTGGCTTCATTTATTCTTAGTGTCAGTGCATTTATGCAGATAAACAAGGGTGGAAGTATTGAAGTGAATCTATTTAATTGGTTCGACCTGGGTGCGTTCAAGGTTTCCTTTTCCTTTTTGGTAGATCGGTTGAGCGTTCTGATGATGCTTATTATCACAGGCGTAGGCTTTTTGATCCACCTGTATTCAGTAGGATATATGCATCACGATAAAGGTTTCGGGAAGTTTTTCTCTTATCTGAACCTGTTCGTTTTCTTTATGCTTTTGCTGGTAATGGGCTCCAATTACCTGGTAATGTTCATCGGTTGGGAGGGTGTTGGCCTTTGTTCATACCTGCTTATCGGTTTTTGGTACACTAACCCGGCCTATGCCGATGCGGCCAAGAAAGCATTTATCATGAACCGCATCGGTGACCTCGGTTTTATCATCGGGATATTCATATTGATCAACTATTTCGGCAGCGCTGCTTATGCGGATATTTTCCCTAAAGCTACAACTACACAAGGTGTACCATTTACATTGATCACAATATTGTTGTTTGTTGGAGCCGTGGGTAAATCGGCGCAATTGCCTTTGTTCACCTGGCTGCCCGACGCGATGGCCGGCCCCACACCGGTATCAGCCCTGATACATGCTGCTACGATGGTTACCGCCGGTGTATACATGGTGGTTCGTTCAAACATCTTATTTACGATGGCGCCTATCACTATGGAGATCATAGCCATTGTGGGACTCGCGACGGCAACCTTTGCTGCACTGACTGCGGTTTCGCAAACGGATATTAAGAAAGTACTTGCTTATTCTACCGTATCCCAATTGGGTTATATGTTTTTAGGTTTAGGAGTGGGTGCTTACACAGGTGCGTTCTTCCACGTATTGACACACGCATTCTTTAAAGCCTTGTTATTCCTTGGCGCAGGTTCTGTTATTCACGCCATGAGCGATGAACAGGATATGCGCCAGATGGGTGGCCTGAAGGGTAAGTTGAAGATCACTTTCGTGACGATGCTTATTGGCACGATAGCCATTTCGGGTATTCCGCCATTTGCGGGCTTTTTCTCGAAAGATGAGATATTGGGCCAGGTGTACCTGCATAATAAGGGCATGTATGTGATAGGGGTTATTACGGCCATGTTCACTTCGTTCTATATGTTCCGGATGCTGTACCTGACTTTTTATGGTAAGTTCCGTGGAACACCTGAGCAGGAACATCATGTGCACGAATCGCCGCCAACCATGACCATTCCGTTGATCGTTCTGGCGATACTTTCTATCGTTGGTGGTTTTATTGGCATTCCTGAAGTCTTGGGAGGGCATCACTGGCTTGCGCAATGGTTGTCGCCAATTTTTGAAGATTCGGCAAGCAGATTACCTAAACTGGCTTCGACGGAGTCGACAGAGATCACGTTGATGATCGCTTCGGTGGCCGGCGCGGTATTGGCATTGATCTATGCTTACGTGCGTTACGTGAAAAACAATCATGTGCCTGCGGCAGACAACGACGAGCGCCCCGGATTGGTTAGTCTCTCGTATAACAAATTTTATGTAGATGAGATTTACGATTTCCTGATCAGGAAGCCGCTTGACGGCCTGTCGGTTTTCTTTTATAAGGTCATCGACCTGCTGGCAATAGATGGTATTGTGAACGGTTTAGGGAAATTATCAATCAGAACGAGCAAAGGCTTGCGCCTGTTACAGGCGGGGAATGTCGGATTTTATATTTTCATGATGGTTATCGGCATTATTGCCATCCTGGTATACAGTTTAGTCAAGATATAACAATAAGCGTTACAGATAAAAAATGACAGTTAGTATTTTACTTTTTTTACCGGTTGTTGCAGCACTTGTTGTTTTATTCATCAAAGGAGAAGCCGCGAAATATGCAGCTCTAACCTTCGCGGTAGCCGAACTGGTTGTTGCGGGTGTGTTTCTAAGCAAATTTGTACCGGATGCAACCACCCAATTTTCCATAAGCGCACCCTGGATACCTAAAGCCGGTATTTATTTTACAGCAGGTATCGATGGTATCAGCATGATCATGGTGATACTGACAACCTTGCTTGTGCCGCTCATCATTCTTTCCACCTTTAAAAATCAATATAAGAGCGCACATGTGTTTTATGCACTGATATTATTTATGCAGGCCGGCTTACTGACGGTATTTACAGCGCTTGATGGATTTTTATTCTATGTCGGGTGGGAAGTTGCATTGATCCCTATTTACTTCATTTGCGCGATGTGGGGCGGCGAGAACCGAATAAAAGTAAACATCAAGTTTTTCATTTATACTTTTGCTGGCTCGTTGTTTATGTTGCTGGGTATCATCTACCTGCACATGCAGGATCCGGCATCAACTTATGACATCGGGCATTTTTACGATCTCAAGCTGGACGCTCATCACCAGGGCTGGATATTCTGGGCCTTCTTCCTGGCATTCGCTATAAAGATGCCGATATTCCCATTCCACACCTGGCAGCCCGATACTTACACCGAAGCTCCGTCTGCAGGCACCATGATGCTTTCAGGTATTATGCTGAAGATGGGTATTTATGGTGTTATTCGGTGGCTAATTCCTATTGCACCGCTTGGTGTACAAAACTGGGGCTTTATGGCGTTGGTGTTGTCGGTTATCGGTATTGTGTATGCTTCGGTTATTGCATTTAAACAAAAAGACGGCAAACGGCTGGTAGCATATTCGTCCATAGCGCACGTTGGTTTGATAGCTGCTGCGTTGTTCACATTCAGTAAAGGCGAAAGTTCATTCCTGTGGACGACTCAAGCGCTGCAGGGCGCACTGATACAAATGCTTAATCACGGCATTAACGTGGTTGGCCTGTTCTTCGTTTGGGACATCATTAGCCGGAAGTTGAACACCCGCGACCTGGATCAATTAGGTGGTATAGCTAAAGTGGCGCCGAAGTTTGCCATTGCTTTTCTTATTGTCACACTCGGCACGGTGGCCTTGCCACTAACTAATGGTTTTATAGGTGAGTTCCTGTTGCTAAATAGTGTGTTCCAATATAATATATGGATGGCGGCTATTGCAGGCTTAACGATGATATTTGGCGCTGTTTATATGCTGCGCATGTATAAATCCGTGATGCAGGGCGAAACCAATGCGTTAACGGTCGCATTTACTGATATAAGCGGTTCGGAAATAGTGGTGCTTGGCGTGATTTGCGTTTTAATAATTGCGATCGGTGTTTACCCGCAGCCCATTTTGCACGTGTCCGAAGCTGCCGTAAATAATCTAATTAATACAGTACACAATCATTTAGGATCTGTTAAACCCTAAGTTTAGAAATTAAAGAAGGATGAATACCTTAATATTACTATCTGTTCTGCCAATATTGGTGTTGTACCTGGGCTTGTTTAAGGCCAAAAACGCTTTATTGCCGGTTACTATAGTAGGTTTGCTTGGAGCGCTGGCACTTGCGGTAGCCGCATGGACGAAAACTAATAGTGCGTTACCCATATACCATGGTATGATGCGTTTTGATAACTTTTCGGTAGCGTTTTCCTCTATCACCGTAATTTCTACCGCATTTATACTCCTGCTTTCCAAAGAATATTTTGAACGAATAAGCAGTCACGTTGCCGAATATTACGCCATTATCCTTTTCTCGCTGGCCGGCATAATCGTCATGGTATCCTACTACAACCTGACGATGCTTTTTGTGGGGATCGAGATCATGTCGGTAAGCCTTTACATTCTTGCCGGTATCAAAAAGAGTGATTTCGCCTCGAATGAGGCTGCCTTGAAATACTTCCTGATGGGAGCTTTTTCTACCGGCTTCCTGTTGTTCGGTATAGCTTTGATCTACGGGGCTTCAGGTTCGTTCAACCTGGATATGATACATAAATGGGTTCTGGCTCAGCAAAAGATCGATCCAATGTTCTATATCGGTATCATGCTTATCATTGTAGGATTGTGTTTTAAAGTTGGTGCCGCGCCATTCCATTTCTGGACACCTGACGTTTACGAAGGGTCGCCAACACTGATCACGGCCTACATGTCGACGGTTGCTAAAACCGCTGCATTTGCTGCCTTCCTGCGCCTGTTCTCTATTTGTTTTGCGCCGTTGTCAGACTTCTGGATGCCGGTATTGCTAGTGATCACTATCATTACGTTATTCATAGGCAACATTACGGCTCTGTACCAGCAAAGCTTCAAAAGGATGCTGGCGTTCTCCAGTATCTCGCACGCAGGCTACCTGCTATTTGCTATTGTGGCGTTGGGTTCAACTTCGGCTAATTCAGTATTTGTGTATTCGACGGCTTATTCTATAGCCTCAATCATAGCTTTCGGCGCTTTGATACTGGTGCAACAGCAAGCTGGTACAGATAATTTTGAGGCATTTAACGGACTTGGCAAACGAAACCCTTTTTTGGCTTTAGTATTAACAGTCGCTATGCTGTCGCTGGCAGGCATACCGCTAACCGCTGGCTTTATCGGTAAGTTTTTCGTTTTTTCAGGTGCGCTGTCTCAATATCAAACCACCATGGTTATACTTGCGGTGGTGAACGCCATCATAAGCATCTTCTATTATTTCAGGGTTATCATCGCTATGTATTTCCGCAGCAGCGATCGGGAGGAGCTTGCAGTACCCGGTTACTTTACTTTCGTACTTGGCCTTTCAGCCATACTAACGATTGCTATCGGCGTGTATCCCGGCTTTATAGCAAACCTCATTTAATCCGTAAGTATACTGCTAATTAATTCATTTTATATTAGTAGTTTTACGGTGATCGTGAATGGAACAATTCTGGGAACATCTTCAAAATCTGACAGACGCACGCTCCATTATCAGTAAGGGCGGCTTTTTTCTTTTACTTATTGTAGTATTTGCTGAAACGGGATTGTTCTTCGGGTTTTTTTTGCCGGGCGATTACCTGTTGGTACTGGCAGGACTGTTATGCGCAACAGGGGTGCTCGATATGCACATTTCGGTACTGGTACTATCCCTTATAGCAGCAGGCGTTTTGGGTAATTATACCGGTTATTGGTTTGGTTACCGTACGGGGCCTGTTTTATTTAAACGCAACGAATCATTATTCTTTAAAAAGCGTTACGTAACCATGGCCGAGGAGTTTTATGCCAAATATGGTGGTATGGCTTTGGTTTTAGGGAGATTTTTCCCTATAATTAGAACTTTTGCCCCTATCTTTGCGGGTGTTGTTAAGCTGGATGTCAAAAAATTCACGCTTTACAACTTTATTGGCAGCATAATGTGGGTTTGCACATTAACTTTGACGGGTTTTTACCTTGGAAGAAGGTATCCTGAAGAAATTAAATATTATCTCAAATATGTTGTATTAGGATTAATATTGATTACCACGGCGCCGCTTATTTTTGCTTATATACGGCGACAGTTTGTTAAGCCGGAGCCGGGTAAAGATGATACATAACTATCTATAAAAAATTAATAATGAGTACACAACACCCCTGGCACCAGGTATCACCAGGCGACAGTATACCTGATAACGTTCACGCAGTAATCGAAATACCTAAGGGTTCCAAAGCTAAATATGAAATAGATAAGGACTCGGGGTTGTTAAAGCTCGACCGTGTTCTTTTTTCCTCAGTAATGTACCCGGCCAATTATGGTTTTATCCCGCAAACCTATTGCGATGACCATGACCCGCTGGATATATTGGTATTGTGTTCTGTCGATGTGTTCCCGATGTCCATTATCGAAGCGAAGGTAATCGGTGTGATGCACATGGTGGATAACGGTGAACAGGACGATAAGATCATAGCCGTGGCAAAAAATGATATGTCGGTAAACTACATCAACGACCTGAACGAATTGCCACCGCATGCAATGAAAGAAATTGTCCGTTTTTTCCAGGATTATAAAAAACTGGAAGGAAAAAATGTCACCATAGAGCACTTGCTCGGAAAGCGTTATGCGCAAAAAGTGATAATGGAAAGTCTGGACCTATACAAATCTACTTTCCCCTCGTACCAATAATTTGATCAATGAACCCGGCAGATTTAGAAATTAACGGTTACTATATATTTCTTACCCTATTCCTGGTTTTGCTGAACGGTTTTTTTGTTGCTGCTGAATTTGCTATGGTGCGGGTTAGGGGCTCCCAGCTCGAGATCAAGGCAAAATCGGGTAGCCGCACGGCCAAAGTGGCAAAGGGTATTATGGGCAATTTGGATGGTTACCTGGCCGCCACGCAATTAGGGATCACCATTGCGTCGCTTGGCCTGGGTTGGTTTGGGCAGGACGTGGTGACCAAGTTGATGTGGAAACTCTTCTCGGTTTTTGGGTTGAACATCCATTCCATATTAATTATTGACATAAGCCATGTGGTGGCGTTCATATCTATCACCGTTCTTCATATTGTATTTGGAGAACTGGCTCCCAAATCGCTCGCGATACAAAAGTCCGTGAGGACGGTTATGACCGTATCAGTCCCTTTGCGATTCTTCTTTGTTGTTTTCAGGCCGTTCATCTGGCTGTTAAATGGATTCGCCAATTTCATACTGGGGCTGTTTGGCGTAAACACTGCACCCGGGAGCGAGGCACATCATAGTTCGGAAGAGTTACAATACCTGCTCGAACAGGGTATGGAAACCGGGGTTATAGACTCGACAGAACATGAACTTATCCAGAATGTGTTCGATTTTAACGAACGCGTGGTAAAAAATATCATGGTACCCCGTACTAAAATATCAGGAGTTGAGGTGGATACCAACCAGGATGAACTTATAGAGTTGCTGATTGCCGAAGGCTACTCAAGGATACCAGTTTACGAAGATACCATAGATAAAATAGTAGGGATTGTACATGCCAAGGATGTGTTGCCACTGCTTGCCTACAAAAAGGAATTCCAGCTTAAGGATATTATCAGAAAGCCATATTTTATTCCCGAGACCAAAAAGATAAACGACCTGATGGCTGAGATGAAGCTGAAACGGATCCAGATAGCTATTGTGCTGGACGAGTTCGGCGGAACAGCCGGTATGGTGACCCTGGAAGATATAGTAGAAGAATTGGTTGGCGATATACAGGATGAGTATGACGAGGAAAAACCTATCGTTGAAAAAGTAAATGAAACGGAATTCATAGTAAATGCGCTGGCGCCTATTTATGATGTAAATAGCCATTTACCGCATGACTTGCCGGAAGACGGCGACTATGACACGGTTTCGGGATGGCTGGGTGATATTTTTGGAAAGATACCCGATGTTGGAGAGCAGACAGAGGCAAACGGGTATAATATCACCATTCTAAAAAAATCGGACCAGAACATCGAATCGGTAAAACTCGAGTTGTTGCTTAACGAAGAAGATACCGTCGATCTGCATTAAACACGTTCCCGGATGCAACTTTTTTATACACCTGGAATTGATGCTGCATCTTCAACATATTACCTTGATGAAGAGGAAAGCAAGCACTGTGTAAAGGTTTTGCGCTTGCAAGCCGGCGACATAGTGCAACTGATAGATGGAAAGGGAAACTTTTACACCGCAACTATCAACGATGCCCATCCGAAGCGTACGCAACTGCAAATTTTAACGGTAGAAGCTGATCCGAATAAAAGAAATCATTACCTGCATATTGCCGTTGCCCCGACAAAAAATATCGAACGTATTGAATGGTTTTTAGAAAAGGCTACAGAAATAGGTATCGACGAGATTTCGCTGATCATTTGCCAGCGGTCGGAACGAAAAGAAGTGCGCACCGACAGGCTTGATAAGATCATTACCTCGGCTATCAAGCAGTCGCTTAAAGCTTGGCACCCGAAACTCAACGAGCCGGTAGCGCTAAATAAATTTCTTTCAGGTCTGTTTGATGGACAAAGGTTTATAGCACATTGCGAGCCAGGAGACAAAACGGATCTAAGAGATATGATCAAACCCCTCGGCAGATATCTGATATTGGTCGGACCCGAAGGAGATTTCAGCCCGCAGGAAATCGGGGACGCAATAAAAAATGGTTTCAAAGCCATAACTTTAGGAAATAGTCGTTTAAGAACAGAGACAGCAGCCCTGGAGGCTTGTTTTGAAGTGAATTTTTTAAACCGTATATGAGAGTTTGGGTGTGTTTGCTAATAACTGCTTTTATAAGCTTGAGCGGCTTTAATGCGCCCTCCTATAAAATGGCAAGACTTAAATATAACGGGGGCGGTGACTGGTATGGCGACCGCACAGCATTGCCCAACCTTATTAAATTTTGTAACGAGAATCTAAAGACAAATTTCCAGCCTGAAGATGAGGTGGTGGAAGTTGGCAGCGCCCAGCTTTTCAACTACCCTTTTATTTTTATGACCGGGCACGGCAATGTTATCTTTTCAGATCAGGAAGCCCAAAACCTGCGTAAATATTTAATTGGTGGTGGTTTCCTTCATATCTGCGACAATTATGGTCTCGACCAGTTTATCAGGCCGCAAATGAAAAAGGTTTTTCCTGAACTCGATTTTGTAGAATTGCCGCTAAACTATCCTATTTACCACCAGAAATATGATTTTCCCAACGGTTTGCCTAAGGTGCACGAGCATGATGGTAAACGTGCGCAAGGTTTCGGCTTGATCTACAAAGGGCGCCTGGTTTGTTTTTATGACTATGAATGCGACCTGGGTAATGGGTGGGAAGATTATGGGACCTATCCGGGGGACACCCAGGAAATACGAATCAAAGCTTTAAAAATGGGTGCCAACATGGTGCAGTATGCCCTAACCCAATAGTGCAATATCAAACCCTAAATCGTAATTTTATCTTCTATCTCAAAACCGAACTATGCTCAAAATAAAAATAAACGACAGATTCGATCATGATATTGAAAGGAAGAAAGATAAGTTCCTGGTGAACGAAAGAGAAGAAACGCCGGATATAAGACAACTCGACGGAACACTATTTCATATTATTCATAACCTACGATCATATAACACGGAGGTAGTGAGTTTCGATAAGGAGTTGAAAACAGCAGAGATAAAAGTTAATGGTAACATTTATTCGGTAGTGGCAAAAGATCAATATGATCTGCTGCTGGATAAGCTGGGAATGAGTGCACTTAACAGTGCAAAGGTGAGCGAAGTAAAGGCGCCTATGCCGGGGATGGTGTTAAGGGTATTTGTCAGCGAAGGGAGCCAGGTTCAAAAGGGTGAGAACCTGTTTGTACTGGAGGCAATGAAGATGGAAAATATTATAAAATCGCCGGCTGATGTAACCGTTAAGACGTTAAAGATAAAGCCGGGTGATAAGGTTGAAAAAGGACAGGTTTTGATCGTTTTTTAGTTATCTTGACTTAGTTTAAAGAAGAAAGGTGCACTTCATTTTGAAGTGCACCTTTTATGTTAAAAGCAATACCGCTTATTTAGCTTTATATGCTTTTGGTTTCTTTACACTGTAGTGCGGTTTACCAGAAGGTGAAATCTCAGGCGCACCAACCATCGTCATGGCGCAACGGAAACCAACTTCGGCACTCGATTCATCTTCGTCCATGAAGCGGCGGGTGGCCGGGTTAAGCCAGTAAGCCATGTCATTCCATGAACCGCCTTTATATACTTTGGATCTATCGTTAACCAATGTGGTTGTACCATAAAGGGTCATATTAACAGAATCGGCTGCGCCCCTGAAATCAGGATTGTAAGGCTTGCCAGCTAAAGGGTTACCTGCAACAGGATTAGGGTTTGCCGGGTTGCCATTTGCGGCGCCAGGGGCATTGCCGCCATTTGCAGCAGCCTGCTGACGTGCGACCACTTCCTCGTAAGTTGCTTTCTTATTTGACTTAGACGGATCCAGGATAGGTTTGCCATATTTATCTTTGGCAAACAGCCCCTTACTAGGATCGGCCATACGTTTGTCTTTATATTCGTTACCACGGAACGGGTTGAAGTCCTCAAATTCCTCGAAAGAAGTTTGACGATAAGTATCCTGTACCCATTCGTTCACGTTACCGGACATGTTATACAGACCGAAATCGTTCGGAGGAAATGATCTGACCGGTACGGTAATATCACCTTTATCATTGAGATAGCCGCCCACGCCCATATTATCGCCCAGACCGCGCTTAAAGTTTGCCATTATCAGGCCGCGGGTTTTTTGTTTTGCTGAACGCACACCAAGGCCGTTCCATGCGTAAACTTTATTATTGTCAATGTTTTCAAACTCTGTATTACCAATTAGTGATAAAGCTGCATATTCCCATTCAGCCTCCGACGGGAGGCGATATCTTTGTTTCAAAATACCATCTTCGATCCGCGCCGGCCTTAAAATTTTGCCGCCTGCTTTACCATTTGCTCCTGTCGCAGCCTTCGCCGTTGGGCTAATGTCCACGATCATTTTCTTGCCGTCGATACCAGCGCCTTTATATTGACCGTTCAGATATATGTCCGTGTTGAAAGGATCTTTGTTTGCCGGCTTGCCTGCTGCTGCGGTAGCTTTTCCTTTGCCGCCTCCTGCTGCATCTTTCCAGCTTAGCATTATTCCTTTTTCGCGCAATATATTTTCGTTCATCCGGTCGGTACGCCAGGTGCAATATTCCTGGACCTGGTCCCAACTTACCCCAACAACAGGATAATCCTGGAATGCCGGGTGACGCAAATAATTTTCGACGTAAGGGTCGTTGTAAGATAAAGGCCTGCGCCAAACCAAGGTGTCGGGGATAGCATCATAGTAAAGCTTGTGATCATCCGGGAAGGTAATACCTATCCAGTGCATATAATCGAGCCAATCCTGGTTTGATACCTCGGTTTCATCCATATAGAATGAAGGCACTGTTACCCGGCGGCGAACATTATTGTAATCATAGGTCACATCCTGGTCAGCGCTTCCACCCATCACAAAGGTGCCGCCTTCAATAGGAATAAGGCCAGGCCCCGGAGCAGGATGCGATTGCCTGAAACGCTCGTAGCCTCCGTTGTTTTTATCATTGTAGGCTATGCCTGTTTTTTGTGAAACCTCGCGCTTACTGCAACTGGTTAGGATAAATCCAAAGCCCGTTAGTAGTAAAGCTGCTCTCGTAAAAAGCATTTTCATATTTTTACTCGTAATTTGATGTGTAAATCTAAAAAAAATGAATTAATAATTAAACTCAGTTTGTGTATTAAATTCAGAAAAAGGATAAACCTTTATTTGGCTTTAAACGTAAAACCCGCCATTGAGTTACACAAATATTGCTTTTATTAAACTCACATCTGTAAATATTTGACTTTCTTTATATTAAGCCACATGAAAATGTGTTATCTGTGAAAAGCAAATATTTTAAATTTTAACGCTAAATTGCAACAATGAAGTTTTTCAACTCAAGAGCCTGGAGCCTTGTTTTATCTATCGGAATGTTGCTGCCACTGGCAGCATTTTCTCAGTCTGTTGGCCAGGGAGGCACCAATACAAACGGCAGCAGTTCATCACAGATACCTACTGCGGTACCATTCCTTTTAATAACACCTGATTCGCGCTCGGGAGCTATGGGCGAGGCCGGCGTTGCACTGTCCCCGGATGTGAATGCCAATTTCTGGAACCCGTCGAAACTGGCGTTTTTGGACGGTGGGGATGATCTTTCGGCATCATATAGCCCCTGGTTACGCAACCTGGTGCCAGATGTCAGCCTTTCCTATATTGCTTATGCACACAAGCTGGACGACAGGAATACTTTCGGAGCTTCGATGCGGTACTTTAACCTTGGGTCGATAGAATTAACAGATGCCAGTCAGCAATCGCTGGGTACGTATACACCGAACGAGTTTTCGATCGACGGCTCATTTGCCCGTAAATTTGGCAACGAGTTTTCGTTGGGCCTTACTTTACGGTATATCCATTCAAGCCTTGCTAATGGCTCGTTCCTATCGGGACAGCAGGTTAAGGCGGGTAATGCGATAGCCGCAGACGTTTCTTTATTTTACACCAAGCAAATACAGGAGTTTGGTAACAACGCCACGTTCTCTTTCGGCACCAATATTTCTAACATCGGTTCGAAGATCAGCTATACAGACAATGGTACTAAATATTTCCTCCCTACTAATTGGAAATTCGGCATTGCCAATACTATAAACCTGGACGAGTACAACCAATTCACTTTCGCACTTGATTTTAACAAGCTACTGGTGCCTACACCCCCCATCCGTGATAGCGACGGCAATATCATCAAGGGCAAAGACGATAATGTTTCTGTTCCCGCAGGTATTTTCGGGTCATTTACTGATGCCCCGGGTGGTTTTAGCGAGGAGTTGCAGGAATTCACCATTTCGCCGGGTGTTGAGTATTGGTACAATAAGCAATTTGCGCTGCGGGCGGGTTATTTTTATGAAAACCCCAACAAAGGCGGCCTGCACTATTTTACTGTAGGCACAGGGTTTAAATATGATATTTTTGCCTTCGATTTCGCCTACATTGCCGCCAGCCAGCAAAATAGTCCCTTAGCCAATACACTGCGATTCACTTTAATGGCTAACTTTGGGTCCACAAAAAAATAATGAGTAAAATAAGGGTAGGCTTTGGTTTTGACGTACATCAGTTAAAAACAGGGCATCCTTTTGTTTTGGGCGGTGTCAACCTGGAACATCATTCGGGTGCTTTTGGTCATTCCGATGCAGATGTATTGCTGCACGCCATTTGTGATGCACTGTTGGGCGCAGCCAACCTGCGCGATATAGGTTTTCATTTTTCCAATAAAGACGACCGCTGGAAAGGCATAAGCAGCCTTATTCTGTTAGAACAGGTAATAGCACTATTAGCCGAAAAGGGCTGGTCGGTAGGTAATATCGACGCTATGGTTTGTTTGGAAGAACCAAAGATCAATCCCCATGTTCCCGAAATGAAAACAAATATTGCGAGATCGGCCGGTATTGATAAGGACGACATATCGATCAAAGCTACAACTAACGAAAAACTGGGTTTTATAGGGAGACAGGAGGGCGTAGTTGCCTATGCGGTTTGCCTTATTGAGAAGTCCTTACTTTAGGCTAACTGACTGCTTTTTCCTTCATCTTTACATTTCCTGTACGCTTCAATACACCCCAGCCGCTTAGCTCGCCCTTTAATGCTTTACGAATTGATTTGAACAAAATGTAATACATCAGCTGCCGCCAAACGAAACGCTGCGGAATGATGTAGATAAGCTTACCGTATTTTTCCTTTTCCATCCGGAAGGCTATGATAGATACGAAGAAATCGATAAGCACAAACGCCACATAATAGGTTAGTATTTTCCACGGTTTGTCACCAAACAAACCAATGATCATCATCAGGTCGGCCAAAGGTGAAAATAAAGGTAATATGATCTGGAAGATAAGGATATTGGGCATGCCCACCATGCCGAAAAAGCTATACTTTTTATTGAAAAGCGCGTCCCTGTTTTTCCAGAAACTTTGCATAACGCCAAAACTCCAGCGGAAGCGCTGTTTAAGTAATGCATTTAATGATTCAGGGGCTTCGGTATACGCAATAGCCTCAGCACTATTTTTGATGATATAGCCTTGTTTCAATATGCGCATGGTAAGGTCACAATCTTCGGCTAATGTATCCGAGGTGAAAGCGCCTGCCTTGAAAACCGCTGCCTTGCGGAACGCACCAATGGCGCCAGGTACTACGGTAATACTGTTGATAAGGCCAAAAGCGCGACGGTCCATATTTTGAGCCGTTATGTATTCTATCGACTGCCAGATAGTAATGATATTGGTTTCGTTCCCCACTTTAACCGTGCCAGCAACGGCGCCAATCTCCTCATCAGTAAAATAGGTCATCAGGTGCCGGATGGCATCATTTTTCAATTGGGTATCAGCGTCGATGCATACTGCAAAGTCATAACGCGAGTGGGCAATGCCAAAATTCAACGCCGATGCTTTACCGCCGTTAGGCTTGGTGAGCACCCTAACCATCGGGTGATTGCCATAGGAGGCGTTCACCAATTCATAGGTTTTATCTTTCGACCCGTCATCAATAAATATGATCTCGAATTCGGGATAGTCAACCTGCAACAGGCTTTGAATAGTTTTAATGGCCGTAACTTCCTCGTTATAGGCTGGTACAATTATGCTGACAGGAAAGAGTTTTTCATCGGTGTGGATAGTTTTATCCTTTTTATCCTCGTAATACTGGCGCAGGGCTAATATTGCAATGAGCAGGATACGCCCGATTGCAAGAAATATGGCCGAAAGGAAAAGGTAGAGCATAAACCAGTTACCATAAAAGAAGCCCTGGATAAAAATGTCATAAAGCGTACCCATTATACCGGTATTTGCATCATCCCGTATAGGCGGCATTAATTCGGCCCTGTCCGTGTGTAATACGTCGGCTATGGTGGTAAACTTGTATCCGTGGCTTTTAAAATAATGGATAATACGCGGCAGGGCCTTTATCGTTTCTTCGCGCGTGTCGCCGCCGGCATCGTGCAGCAAGATCATCGACCCGGCGTCTTTTTGCTTGATGGCACGTGCAACAATGCTATCGGCCGTTACACCCGGCTGCCAATCCCAGGGGTCAATAGATTCGCCAATGGTGATATAACTTTGCTTGCGGCTCTCCGCCACCGGAAGAACCTCGGCAAGTGTTTGCGGTTCTGCATCAGCATTAAAAGGCGGCCTGAATAATATCGTGCTTCGTCCGGTAACGGATTCGATGAGTTTCCGGGTGGCATTAAGTTCAAGGTTTACACGCTGTAGGCTTATGGTGGATATATCGGGATGAAGATAAGTATGGTTGCCTATTTCGTAACCTTCTTCGTATTCGCGCCGAAGGATCGGCACATATTTTTCGGCCATGGACCCAACTACGAAGAATGCCGCCGGGACTTTCTCCTTTTTCAGTATGTCCAGTATCCTTGGCGTGTAATCCGGGTCGGGACCATCGTCAAATGTCAATACCACTTTGCCAGGTGCGTACCCGTACCGTTTGATCACATATTTCGTAGGCAGCTTAATGTAATGCTGATCGGTGACAAAATAGTTAATCGTGTCAAGGGTCACATTGATGTGTCCTGTATCAGGCGTTGTCACCAGGTCGAGCACTTCGCCGTCGCCGGCATAGTCTATCCTGTTGTTCAGTCCCACTGTTTGCAGCTTCCTGATATCGATACCTGTTTTCCTCAGTGAATCAAGAGACAGGTCCTTTTGGAAAAATGCCCATAGCCTGGGGTCTTCAAAGCCAAGCCTCCATAAAGCTATACCGCCGGTGGCCCAATCGTCGGCCATACGGATGACGTTAAAGTTGGTGGCTGCATCGGTAAAATAGACGGTATGTTCAAGGCTGTCGAGGTCAAAATAGGTATAATGCAAATTTGCGGACGTCGGATCGTAAGTTATATGACTCTGATTTTGCTGCGCATAACTTATCGATTGCTGGTAACTGGTAGATTTGCCTGTGCTGTTTTCGGTCCAGTCGCAACCACCACCCTGAACGGTCAGGATAACTTTTTCGCTGGGTATTTTATCGCAAACCTTATCCAATATTTCTTCCACCCAATGCTGATTTGAGAGGTCGCCCGGGTTGCTATCCTCGGTGTGTTCATCTATCGCCATAATGAACAGGTAATCGTTAAACTGCACTAACCGCTTCAGATCGTACTGCTCATCGTCGGGCCACGCGTTGGTGGTTACCAGGTAGCCCATTGGGTGCAGGGTATGGTAAAATTCTTTTTCAAGTGCGATGAAATTCTTATCGTTCCGGTCTTTTATATCTTCAAATTCAAGGTTGACGCCCTGGAAACGATATTTAGCCAATTGCGTGGCAACGCTTTTGATGAATTTTGCCCGAAGATCTTTGCTTTTAATTATGCGGCCCAGATCCTTGTTGTCAAAAGCGCCATGCAGGTTGTCATAATTGATATAGTTGGTGAGCGATATCAATATGGGTTTTTTGTACTTCCTGTTCAGGTTGGTAAGCCCGGTATCTATTTTAGCTGTAATGGTATCAGCATTGGCGGTTAACGTGAAGCCTTCGCTAACTACCATATCCAATTTTGCGATATGATCGACCAGTGAGGAATAGGCCTGGGGTTCCCACGCACGGTAAAATGCCGCGTTAATACGGTTTTTATTGTTTGGATGCCTAAGCTGGTGCCTGTGCAGGTTTCTGCGCAGGATGCCGATCTTTTCCGTATCGATCTTAAAGGCTCGGTACTTGGTCGATCTTTTTAATTGTTCAAGCTCTTCCTTTGATAATTTTTTTGGCGCGGGGTTAAGATTTGGTAAGGAAGGGTATTGCTTTGACGTAACGGTTATGGCCGATGCCACAACAGCTGCGGCCAGTACGATGATAATTCCACGGCTGATCCATTTAAAACGGGTCCACCTACCCGGTGTATCAGCTTGAAAAACCTGTTTATCGGCCATTAAAATTTACAATAATTTTAGAAATATAACTGGTTTAGGCTACTGTTTTTTAGCCCCGGTCGGTTCAATATTCGAAAAATCCACCCCGCATTTACAGTTTTCGCCACAGCTTTTTTTGGACGACACGCTTTTGTATATCGTGCGGCCCAGGTAAAACACCGCTGCGGCAAAAAGTAACGCTACTACGATCAACTGAAAAATCATGTCACAAATTTACTACATTTTCCTTTCTTATATACGAATATACAAGCGTATTAGTATAAGGTTTTACTTTCGCATGAAGGCAACCGTACCTCCAACCCAATCAAAATCTTTGTTATACCGCACACCTATCATTTTACCCCTGCTTAAACGCGCAAGATTAATGGCAAGCGTGGGCTTATCGTGTCCGTCGGGCCAAAGATACAATAGTCTTATCTCAATTTTAACACCATCATCGGGTGCTTGTAATACAGGTTCATAGTTAACTTTTTCCTGCAAGATCCAGTTTTCAGGGTCTGAAATATTATCGATATCCTCTTTTTTTACATCGATGATAACACCCTGTCCCGCGAAAGAGAACAGCGGTTTTAGTACATATTTATCCAATCCGGCCGGTATGCTGTCCAACTCGTGCAGGAATACCGTTTTTGGTACAAAATCACCCTCCAGGAACGGCATGGTAAACTTGCTTATGCGATAAAACCAGTTGGGGTGTGTTATCCACTCCACATCTAATGGTTTTCGGATATCAACCACTTTGCTGAAGATGTCCGGGTCGCCTTCTATCTCATCAAATATCAGGCGGTTATAAATGCGTTTGATGGGTTTATAGCTGCCACGATTTTCATAGTATAGCTTGCCATTTTGTTCGATAAGCTCTTCCAGCGATACGACAGGTGTGCCGATCAGGTTTTGTGTGATATAAAAATCGACCGATGTTTTTTGCTCGCGGGCGTTAACATCCATCAATACCACTTCTTCGGGATGGTTGGGGCCTACGATGGTTTTTTTGAGCAGATCGATATAGTCCGCCCGCCCCAAATGATTAAAGTAAATTGTCCAGTCGTCCGGTATGTGAAAGGTTTTCCGGTAAGTATCGGCCAAATGCACCTGGAAGCCATAAAGCGAAGGAAATCCCTGAAGTTCTATCAGTTTAGGGACGATGTTACCATGCTCATCTTTACAAACGCCAAAATCCAGCGCGATAAAATGCGGGTGGTCGTTCTCATTTGCCACTTTCCATTTTTCGGGGATGGCACGTTCGGTTAGCTCCTTAAAATTGGGTTTAAGAATAACATTGATGATATCTTCGCCCGCAGCCAATAGCTTATCACGGAAATCATCGGTCAAAAAAACAGGAGTCTCGGCGACGCGAAAGGCAATAGGGTCTTTCAGTCCTTTGTTCAAAGCCTCAAGAAAAGCCTGGTACTTTTCGGTAGTAAAAATTTCGTTAAATGCTTTCCTGGCTGATGAGTCCATATTGTCTTATTTGATTTGTCACTCTGCAAATGACAATTTGCTTACGCCTCCTGTAAACTCATCACCGCCTGGTCCAAAAAGTTAGGAATGATGGTCGCCTGCGTATGCGCTATCTTATCCGGGTCGTCCAGGCGTTCCAGCATTTCTGTGTATTTATCCAGTCCATGCTCGTTTACCACTTCCTTTTTCTTTTCTTCCTTTGAAAGCCAACTCTTCATACCCTGTGCATCTGCTTCGGGGTGAAACTGCGTCGAAATAAAATACTCGTTAAATCGTATAGCCATCATGGCACGCGGCAGATCGACATGCGGGCGTTCTTTTTCAATCGCGAGCAGTTTCATGCCCAATTCGTCAAAACGTTTATTATTGGGATTGATAACCTGCCAGCTACGCGAATCCACTGTATAAAATGGATCGGTCATACCATCAAATACCTGGTAGTTCCGTCCGTCCGCTGTCAGGTGAACAGGCAACACACCGAACGATGGTGAACGACGCAGATTAATATCGCCCAAACCATACTTACGACACATCAGCTGGAAGGAATGGCAAACAAAAAAAGCGTATTTCTTTTGAACAGCGTTTGACAGGTTATGGTCCTCCAGCTTATCTACCAGGTTGAAATATTTCTTTTCCCATTCACTGCCTTCACTGTCGATAGGACTGCCGGGACCGCCGCTAACAATGTAAATATCAAAGTCGTCATACTCCGGCACTTCACATTTTTTACGTACGTCGAATATGCCGTAGCTTAAATTAAGCTGGTGCTTTTCCCTGTATCTTTTTAATATATCCTGAAAGCCGCGCATGCCTTCGTTGGCAATGCCATCGTAAAGGTCCAGTATCGCAACTTTAACTTCGGGTTTGTCTGTGATCATTATATGTTAAATACCTTTTAACGTTTGCGAGGTGATGTAATCCACCACGTCGGCAAAGTTACTATTTTGCTCGTAAACTGCCAGTTGCCTGTCGGCGCCGGTACCATGTTCCAGTATTTTGTGGACATATTGCAAGTCATCGCGGCAGCCGAGCTCATCTACTACATCATCCACAAAATCCAGCAATTCGAGAATCAATGCGCGGGTGTTTACCTCCATTTCCTTCCCAAAATCGATCATCTTCCCATCAATACCATACCGTGCGGCCCGCCATTTATTTTCGTTGATCAAAGCGCGGTTATAGGTCATGAACGACATGTTTTGCAACCTAAGCTTATACAACTTAGCACATAATGCCTGGAATAAGGCCGTAAAGGCCATCGTTTCATCTATCAGCATCGGGCAATCACATATCCGGAATTCGATGGTCTCGAAGAATGGGTGTACCCGGATATCCCACCATATTTTTTTAGCGTTATCGATACAATTGGTTTTTACCAGCAGTTTGATATAACGGTCGTACTCCTCTATGCTGCTGAAATAATCGGGTATGCCTGTACGGGGAAATTTATCAAAAACCTTGGTGCGGAATGATTTAAACCCCGTGTTCCGCCCTTCCCAAAAAGGGGAGTTAGTCGACAACGCATAAACGTGCGGCAAAAAATACCGCACCTGGTTGGCAATGTGCACTGCCAGGTCGCGCGATTGGATACCTACATGCACGTGCAATCCAAAAATAAGGTTGGAGCGGGCAGCTTCCTGCATCTCATCCACGATCTCGAAATACCTCGGATGATCAGTTATCAGTTGGTGCTGCCAGTGCGAGAAAGGGTGCGTTCCCGCTGCCCCAATGCGCAGGCCCAGGTCGCCGGCCAATTGGGCAACCGTGCCGCGCAGTTTGGTTACCTCCTTACGTGCCTCGCCGGTGTTACGGCAAATGTGCGTGCCCACTTCCACTACGGCCTGGTGCATTTCGGCTTTTACCTGGTCCTCGTGTATCTTTTGGGCGCCTTCAACAATTTTTTGCTCATGCGATTTCAGTTCCCGGGTCACCGGGTCTATCACCATGAATTCTTCTTCAACGCCTAAGGTAAATTCGTTCATAATTGATTAAGGTATATTGGTATTTATTAAGTCATGCGGAACTTGCTTCAGCGTCCCATACACTGAGTGATCAGCATGATTATTACTTGTCCCGAGAGATGCCGAAATAAATTCGGCATGACATCGGAACTATTTTTTAGCTGCTGGTTTCTTAGCCGGAGTCTTTTTCGGCGCTGCTTTCTTCACAGTACCTTCTTCCGAAATCGCATGGTCTATCTTGCCGGTCTCCACGTCTTTTTTGCCGGCCTTCTTTTCAATTTTCTTTTCCGACGATAGCAGGTCTTCTTTGGTAGCGCCGGTTCGCACAAATTCGCCCCAGGTCAGGTTGTCCTGTCCGTCCTTTTGTTTTTTGGCGCGCTCGATGGCATAGTCGGCAGCAGTTTCAACCACCCAGTCAAAATTCTCCTGGCCCACGCTGGTTACTTCGGCATCAGGCGCAGGGTTGCAAAAATCAATGGCATAAGGTACGCCGTTGCGGATGGCAAATTCGACTGTATTAAAATCATAACCAAGGTATTTGTTCAGCTTGATGACATAGTTCTTCACCGTCTCCAGCAGTTTCTTTTCTGCAGGGGCTTTGCCGTGCTCGTAGCGCAGGTGGTGCGGGTTGCGCGGTTCGTACTGCATAATGCGTACATGCTTGCCGCCAATGCAATAGCAGCGGAAGTAATCGTCGAAAATTATCTCTTCCTGCAGCATCATCACGTACTGCTTGGTCTGGTTGTATTTATCCCAAAGGTCATCAAGACTATTTATCTGGTAAACCTCTTTCCAGCCGCCGCCGTCGAACGGTTTCATATACGCCGGGAAACCCACATAATTAAATATGCCTTCCCAATCCAGCGGGTAAGCCAGGTTGCGGAAAGATTTATCGGTGGTATCATCAGGCAATTCCTTCGATGGCAGGATAACCGTTTTTGGTACCGGTACACCTATCTTAACGGCAAGGGCATTATTAAAGAACTTTTCATCTGCGCTCCACCAAAAGGGGTTATTGATAACTGCCGTGCCGCAAATGGCGGCGTTTTTGAGCATAGCCCTGTAAAAGGGTACATCCTGCGATATACGGTCAATAATAACCGAGTAGCCCTGCGACTCCGCCTGCATCACCTTATCGATATGCACAAATTCCGCTGATATATCTTTTTCTCCCTTTTGATTGATGCGGTCGACAAACGCATGCGGGAATGAATTTTCCTGTCCGAATAGAATGCCTATTTTTTTCATAGTGGTGGGTTGTTATCGTGGTTCTTGATTCTACTTGATAGTACTTAAATAATGCGGGAACATAGCCCGCCACATGGGCCAGTCATGGTCGCCTATGCCGCGTATATCCAGCCAATGGTTAATATTTTTTTGCCTCAGGATGTTTGAGAGCTGGTCGTTATCCCATCGGCAAATATCATGCTCTGCCGCGCCGAGTATTATGTTCATATTCCATAGGTCGGGCTGATTACTATTGGGCAGGTAGTCGACCGGGTTATTATAAAATACATCGTCGGTATAAACGCCGTCCATAAACTGCTTCACGTCAAATGCCCCGCTCATGCTGAACAGGTGCCCTGCCTTATCAGGATGTTTTAGCGCGAAGTTAGCCGCGTGGTAACCCCCAAAGCTGCATCCGGCTGTAGCTACTTTGCCTACGCCTGTCTCGTGCATGGCCCAGGGCACCAACTCCTCGTACAGCATCTTATCATAAAAAGTATAATTGCGTGCCCGCTCGGCAGGGTGTACGCCTTTGTTGTACCAGGTTAGCCAATCGAAGCTATCGGGGCAATATATTTTTACCAGGCCCTCGTTCACAAACCACTCTGCTGCCTGGATAAGCCCTTCGTCTTTATTTTGAAAATATTTACCCTGCGAGGTAGGGAATAAAATGACAGGATAGCCGCGGTCGCCAAACACCAGCATCTCCACGTCCAACCCCAAATTATGCGAATACCATTTGTGATACTGTTCTGTCAAAGCGTACGGATTTTATGTATGTAAGTTAAATGCTTTGAATTAAAAAGACAACAGTCTGAAGATTTATTAATCTCGTTGTCGAGTTTGGGCTAAAGCCCGTTGGCTATTGGTTATTTGACCGTCGGCTTAAGCCGACGGCAATGCATTAAAAAGGGATTTATCCAAATTTATTGCCGTCCCATTTATGTGGCGGATAATCAAATACTGGAAATGGCTTTAACCGAAATGGAAGACAGATTTGTACGAACGTCGTATCCATAATCACAAAATCCCTACATTTGCCCCCTTGTAAGATTTTTGTGCGATGTATTTGAACTGGAATGTGAGCGAAATGACCGTTACCCAAAGCGAAATAACTATTGAATCCGAGTTCCTGAAAAGGGATGTTACCATAACTTTACTGCTGCCCGGCGGTCGTGAAGCGGGCGAACCCATCAGCCTGCTGCTACTGAACGATGGGCAGGAAACCGTCAGCCTGCAACTAAGCGAAACGCTGGAGAACCTGTATGGAACCGGCACAGTGAAACCAGTTGCTGTAGCCGCCATACATTGCGGCAACGATCGTCTGCAGGAGTATGGCGTTGCGGGTAAACCTGATTATAAACAACGCGGAGCCAAAGCGGCAGCCTACACCAAATTTATCGTTAATGAGCTTTTGCTTGCTATTAAAAAGGAGACAGGTATCGAAGATTTTGAGATTACCGCTTTCGCGGGATTCTCGCTGGGCGGGCTTTCGGCTATGGATATTGCCTGGAATAACGCCGGGTTGTTTAGCAAAGCGGGTGTGTTCTCCGGTTCGTTTTGGTGGCGAAGCAAAGAGCTGGGCAAGGGCTACACCGACGCCGACCGCATTATGCACCAGGCAATCCGCGAAGCGAAAAACAAGCCCGCTTTAAAATTCTGGCTGCAAACCGGCACAAAAGATGAAACTGCCGACCGTAATAAAAACGGTATTATTGATTCGATAGATGATACCATCGACGTGATCAAAGAACTGGAAGCCAAAGGCTATACCCGCCCGGCTGATATCCAATACCTCGAAATTGTCGGGGGTACGCATAGCGTAGCAACCTGGGCCTTTGCCATGCCTAAGTTTTTGGTTTGGGCTTTTGGGCGGTAGGTGTTATCAATCGGGAAGGTTAACATGGTTAACACAATTTGGCCTGTTTTTAATATAAGCGTTTGATTTCCAAATGATTGTATAAAACAGGTGTAAACCATCAATAGTTAAATATTTTAATTGAAAGTATTTGCAAACCACCAGCGCATCTTGCGGGCAGGAGCGAGGTGATCTAAAAGACCAACGTATTGTAACGTCCTTTCAATATCATGCGTCAAACCTGTACAACACAATCTTTAATAAGGGATCATGAAAAAATTTATCAAACCGGTATTGCTGACCTTGTTCGCTGCAATAGCCTCATCATTCACCGCATCTGCCCAAAGCCAGGACGCCTATACTTATAAAATAAGCGATCAGAAATTATATAATACCATAGTACACATGGACAGCGTTTACTTTAACGCCTATAATACCTGCGACATGGCTACGCAGGCGGCGATCTATTCGGACAGCATCGAATTTTACCACGATAAGGGTGGACTGATGACCTCGAAAAAAGACCTGCTGAAGGCACTTAAAGATAATATTTGCGGTAAGGTAACACGGGTACTGGTGCCGGGCAGTATCGAGGTTTACCCCATAGGCAACTGGGGCGCGGTGGAGATCGGTCTGCACCGGTTCATCAATCACGTGGAAAGCGAGACGCCATCAAAGCCCGATAAGTTTATTGTTATCTGGCGATTGAGGGATAATAAGTGGCAGATAACAAAGGTGGTGAGTTTGCATTGAGCAGCATGGTCGTCCGGAATGATAAATTTTTAGAGTTTTTCCGGTATTTGTTGACGAATGCGCACAGAATATTTTCCGTTTGAGGTATCATAAGTCCCGTCTATCGTCGTGGGAGCGCCCCAGGATTTCTCATGCCAGCTGATAGTATCTATAGCGCCAATTGAGAATGCTATTTTACTGCCCTTGATCTCAGAAACGGATGACAAGATTTTTATTGGATCAGTGCCCGATGGCGCTTTACGAGAAGCCAGCACTATCTTGCTCACAACTGGCATGGCTCGATCTCCTTCATTCAGTGTATAACTAATACTTATTATTATTCCGCCAATCTGTTTATTAATATTGGTACATCTTACAGCGCCTGTCGATTGGCTTTGACCACTAACAAACGTCGAATCTTTCCCTTCACAAACTTCTGCCTTGGTCCATTTAACAGTATCAGCAATGTTTGTACTTTCGACGGTAATGAATTTATGATCGGCTGCGAACGTCAGTAATGAACAACAATGGAACAAGATCCCTGCGAAAAATAAAAAGAAATATGTCTTATTCATGCAATGATAAAGATTAGATTAAGGGTAAATATAATAATAGTTGGTATTAGCGACAAGATTTTAATAGCAGATGTTGCATACAATATCTTTCACTTTACCTATCGGCAACGGCAAGCCGTCCTTTTCAATGTTACCGCAAAATCATTTCTCCGCTAATAATTGGCTTGCCTTTCCATATCCCATTAATTAAGCGTACCTTTGCGCCAAATTTAGAGGCGGCATTTTCATGCAAAAAATAAGAAATATAGCGATCATCGCTCACGTTGACCACGGCAAAACTACCCTGGTTGATAAGATTTTACATAGCTGCGCCATTTTCAGGGATAACCAGGAAACAGGCGAGTTGATATTAGATAACAACGACCTGGAGCGCGAACGTGGTATCACCATCGTATCGAAAAACGTTTCGGTAATGTATAAAGATGTTAAGATCAACATCATTGATACCCCTGGTCACGCCGACTTTGGCGGCGAGGTAGAGCGTGTGTTGAAAATGGCTGACGGTGTGCTTTTGCTGTGCGATGCCTTTGAAGGCGCCATGCCGCAAACGCGCTTTGTTACGCAGAAAGCCTTATCACTTGGTTTGAAACCGATTGTGGTTGTAAACAAGGTTGACAAAGAAAACTGTCGCCCTGAGGAAGTTTACGAACAGATATTCGAGTTATTCTTCAACCTTGAAGCTACCGAAGAACAGCTTGATTTTGAGGTGATCTACGGTTCGTCGAAACAAGGCTGGATGAGCACCGACTGGAAGAAACCGACGGATAATATATTCCCGCTGATGGACGCCATACTGGCTAATATCCCGCCGGCGCCTGTGGCTGAAGGTACTTTGCAGATGCAGATCACCTCGCTGGATTACTCCTCGTTTGTGGGCCGTATTGCTGTTGGTCGTGTTGCACGTGGTACCATTAAGGAAAACATGCCGGTATCGCTGGTTAAACGCGATGGCAAGATCCAAAAATCAAGAATAAAAGAACTTTACACTTTCGAAGGTTTGGGTAAGGTTAAAGTATCCGAAGTAAAATCGGGTGATATTTGTGCCGTAGTTGGTATTGAAGGTTTTGACATCGGCGATACCATTGCTGATTTTGAGAACCCGGAACAACTGGCCGTTATTAAAATTGACGAGCCTACAATGAACATGCTGTTCACCATCAACACCTCGCCGTTTTTTGGTAAGGAAGGCAAGTTTGTAACCTCTCGCCATTTACGTGACCGCCTGTACAAAGAGATGGAGAAAAACCTGGCGCTGAAGGTTATAGAAACCGAGTCGCCGGATTCATACCTCGTATACGGTCGCGGTATCCTTCACTTATCGGTACTGATAGAAACCATGCGTCGCGAAGGGTATGAGTTACAGGTGGGCCAGCCGCAAGTTATCATCAAAGAAATTGACGGTGTTAAATGCGAACCGGTGGAAACGCTGATTGTAGATGTACCCGGCGATGTTGCCGGTAAGGTGATTGAGCTGGTAACCCAACGTAAAGGCGACCTGCTGGTTATGGAACCAAAAGGCGACTTGCAGCACCTGGAATTTGATATTCCTGCACGTGGTATTATTGGTCTGCGTAATAACGTACTGACCGCTACCGGCGGCGAGGCTATCATGGCGCACCGCTTTAAGGCATACGAGCCCTGGAAAGGTACTATCCCAGGTCGTTTGAATGGTGTTTTGGTATCGATGGATACTGGCAAAACAACTGCTTTTGCGATTGATAAATTGCAGGACAGGGGCCGTTTCTTCATAGACCCGGGTGTGGATATTTACGAAGGACAGGTATTGGGCGAACATATCCGCGATAACGACCTGGTGATCAACCTGACCAAAGGCAAGCAGCTGACCAACATGCGTGCATCGGGCAGTGATACCAACGTACGTATAGCACCGGCAATCAAATTCTCGCTGGAGGAGTCGATGGAATATATACAGGCTGACGAATATATCGAGGTTACCCCGGTAAGTATCCGTATGCGCAAAATATTCCTGAATGAGAATGAGCGTAAGGTGAATGCTAAGAAGTTTGTGAATCAGTAATTGGTTATTAATGATTAGTTAACCGGTGATTGGTTAATTAGTGATCAGAATATAGGAGCCGGGAGAATCTTTTTTCCCGGCTTTTTTGTTGATAAGTGTTCCGCAAAACGGTTGCAAAATAAAGAACGGAACAAAACAGGCATTGAGCAATTGTCATTAGACACTGCAAAGCGATGATAGAATGCCCAATGACTGATGCCTGATGACCAACCCAAAGGGTTTACCTTTTTTATATCTTTACCACAAACTATGCGCATACCTAATATCCCCGGATTCGACCAGGAAGCATTCAATAAGTATTTTAAAAATACCGGGATGCTGTTTGTGGGACGTATTGGCAGTTTGCTCATCAAGATGATCGTTGGCATCAGCGTGACCAACTACCTGGGCAGGGGGCAAAACGGTATCCTTTTCGGTGGTACAGTTTATATCTATTTCTTTTCGGCGATAGCTACACTCGGGCTCGACCAATTTATAGTAAAAGAGCTGCATGCCTTCCCCGAAAACAGGGATAGCATATTAGGCACCTCCTTTTGGATGAAAGTGCTTGCCGGTATTTTATGCGTTCCGCTGATATGGCTGGCATACCAGGTGTACCCTGCCAAAGGCACGCCGTATAGTTATGTTTTGATCTTTTCCATGATCGGCATTATCCAGGCCTTTACCGTTATCGATTCCTATTTCCAGTCGCAGGTACAATCAAAGTACATAATGCAGGTTCAGGTTGGGGGTAACCTGTTATCGGCTGTCATCAAGCTCGCATTGATCTTCGCCAAAATGCCGCTGATCTGGTTTGTCTACGCCTATGCCTTCGATTTTTTGCTGATCTCAATTGGCTATTATTTTACTTATCAGCGCAAAAACAGGAATATATTTAATTGGAGTTACAACGCCGTACTGGCAAAAAAACTGCTCAATTATTCGTGGCCGCTTATCATATCCGGTATTATGATCTCCTTGTTTATGAAGATAGACCAGATCATGATCCAGAATATGAAGGGGGTAAAAGAAGCAGGGGCTTATGCAACCGTTGCATCTTTTAGTGAAGCCTGGAATTTTGTACCTGTGGTTATCGTCACATCATTGTTCCCTGCAATTTTAAACGCTAAACGCGACGATGCCGGACGTTATAGAAAACGCATCCAGCATTTGTACGACCTGATGGTGTATCTGAGTGTGCCAGTAGCGATCGTAATTACCTTCGCCGCGCCATTTATTTATAAGTTATATAAGCCCGAATTTGCTTATGCTGCGCCTGTGTTATCGGTTCATATATGGTCCGGGATATTTGTGTTCCTTGGTGCCGCAAGCGGGCAATACCTCATTGCGGAAAATTATAATAAATTAACGTTCATCCGTACAGGTTTTGGTGCTATAGTGAATATCGGCCTTAATTTGATACTCATACCTAAAATGGGGATGATGGGTGCCGCCATAGCCACCTTAGCAGCCTATGGCGGGTCGACGATGTTCCTGGTATTCATACCCAAAGTGAACGACCAGGCAATTATGATGTTCCGGTCATTATTCTTTGTTTCGTTATTTAAAAGACTCTTGAAGAAATAGGTGACATATATAAAACGAAACGCATATGAGAAACCGGTTGTCATGTTCGCTTTTATTTGCCATCCCCATATTGATCATTAACTCATGTAAAAACAGCGGCAAGTCGCCATGTTTTGATGTGAAACAAGTGGAGAAACCATGGACGAATGCTTATATCCTTGTGCAGCATTTCGATCGCCACAACCAGGTTACCAACTCCTATTATCTTCACCCGGTTGGTAGCTTTACTTTAAAGAATGATGGGACCTACAGCGTTGTAAGTGACGGCGTGCCGTTAGCCGGGATGTGGCACCTTAATTATCAGGATTGTACGATAACGTTAGATAAGGGGAATGCGGATAGCAGGACGTTCGTTGTAGAAAAGCTTTCTGATGATTCGCTGACTATTTCAAGAACAGATACTCCTAATCGTGTTATTTACGGACAGCATTATGTCAGGCAGAAAACGAACTAATTGTTATTTTGAAACTTCTTTAAGTAAATAGAAAAAATATTATACCTTTACTTTGTTAACCTAGACTTTTAGTGATGAAACGAACCCTACTCTACGCAATTTTAGCGATCTTCTGCACAAGCTCATTTTACAGCTGTAAGAAATTAGACCCTTTGACCGACGTTCAAAAATGTCCACATGCTACTGACGGCCTTATTGTAAAAAAATGGGCAAGTGTGGTTACCCAGGTGGATAAATACAATGCAGGCGGCACAATAGAATCAACCACTTATGCTCACCCTGTGGGCTTTCTCCAAATAAAAAGCGGCGGAGCATATTCCGCTGTCAGTGACGGGCTATCCGTTACCGGGAAATGGTCGATAGACGATAAATGCGATCTCGCGCTGGATGCGGGCGGCGAATTAGGCGTCACTTTCGACATCGTTAAACTGGACGCCGATTCGCTGGTGATCAGGCAAAAATCAGGTTCATCAGTCATTACTCAGAAATTTGCAGGGTATTCCTGCAATTGCGCTCCATATTTAACAAAAAAATGGGCTAACGCCTATACCCAGATCGACACCTATGATTCAGATGGGGTTACGCTTGCGGGCACGTCTACAATACACCCTGTTGGCTTCTTCCAGTTGAGCAGTGATGGCACTTACAGGGTTTTAAGTGATAATGTGCCGCTGAACGGTTCATGGATAGCAAATGAAGATTATTGCCAGGTAACATTGGATAGCGCTACCTCGTGGCAGCGCACGTTTGATATTTTAAAAGCCAATAATGACTCGTTGGTCATCAGGCGCAAAGCAGGCAATATCGTTTATACGCAGCACTACTCGGCCGTAACCTGTCCGTCGCTGACCGAACTCGAACAAACCTGGGACAATGTAAGCATACGTACAGACTACGTATCTGGTGGTGTCATTTCAGGTACAGATTATATCTTCCCTGTCGGGATATTCAGGTTAAATGCCGATGCAACGTACAATGTAAACAGCAACGGTACGCCATTGGACGGTTCGTGGTTATTACAGGATGAGGCGCACGGATGCCCGCTGGTATTGGACAATGGTGCTCCGCTTCAGCGGTCATTTGATATATTAAAAATAAGCACGGATTCGTTAACGATATGGAGGCTAGATGCCACCGCGGGTGCCGCCTATACGCAAACGTACAAAAAGGAATAATTTTTATTAAGAAACTAATTTAAAGAACAAGGTCCGGAACGTTTTAGCGACTAACTGGTAACCTTGTTCTTTTAAATAATTATATACCTCAGAATCGGCGAGGTTTTCAAAATCTATACGGTCTTCTGCCATCACATACGATGGCTTATATTTTGTCCAGTTATTTGATTTTAAAACGACAAGATCAAGCCCCTCAACGTCAATAGTCAAAAAATCAATCTTTTGCCCTGCCGGCAGGTATCTATCAAGTACATCGGCCAGGGGATAAGTTTCAACATCTGCTTCTTTAATAATATGATAAGGGTTTGATGCCTGGTCTATTTCTTTTGAATGCTCTTTCGAAAATCCATTTAATGCAGGTTCGTTAAAGCAATAAAAGGTCAGCTTATCCTTTTTATTGCTGATGCCGATATTCAGGTTGGTATCTTTTCTTCTGAATCTATTAAACAATTTAATGGCGCCTGGGGTAGGCTCTATGTTGATGCCGCGCCATCCATTTTGATAAAAGAAAAGGGTGTTCGAATAGCGATAAGGGTGATGAGCCCCCACATCTACATAGAAACCTTTATAGTTTTTCATCCCTTCGAAAAACGATCTGATCACCATATCTTCACCTTCCTGCGAGTAAGATTTCAGCGAAGTGAACTGGTCTATGGGAAAACGTTTTAGGATGAATTTTTTCAGATCGAACATTCGGCTAAAGTAATAATAATTACAAAATTCAGTAAGTATCACATTTAGCTTATTGGAAGAAACGCTGCAATAGTTCGGAATAATCGTTACTTTAGGGATTAATATTATATTTGGGCAACCTGTCGCAATGATAACACAGATTACTAAACCTTTTCTGTTCATAGTACTTTTTATTATCCTGCCTTTTGCGGGATTTTGCCAGTTGCCTGTTCCGCAGTGGGTTAATGATATTGGCGGAGCCGGAGATAGTAAACCTACCGGGCTAATAACCGACAACCAGAACAATATTTATATAACGGGCTACTTTAGCAACACGGTCGATTTCGATCCATCGGCAGGTGTGAAAAATTTAACCTCTGTGGGTGGTTATGATATTTACGTAGCCAAATATAAACCTGATGGCTCATTGGTTTGGGCTGTTTCAATGGGGGGTAATGGTCTTGACCAGGTTAATAATATGACCGTTGATGCTAACGGGAACCCAACAATAGTAGGTCAATTTCAGTCGAATGTTCTTACTGCAGGCGCCTTTAATTTAACAGGGCAGGGTGCCGAGGATATGTTCCTCATACACCTGGATACCAATGGCAATATTATTTGGGCTACGTCTTTCGGCGCCAGCGGAACCGACCGGGGCGAACAGGTATCGGCAGATGCGCAGGGTAACGTGACAACCACCTCAATTTTCCAGTATACGGTAACTGTCGGCGGAACAAGTTATACCGCAGGCGGAAGCCAATACAATGGTTTGATGGTAAAATATGACATCAATGGCAACGTGCTATGGGCCATCAACCTGGGAACATCAGGTGACACCGAAGTTTATGGTAATGGAACGGACAGCAACGGCAATATAGTTGTGTCGGGATATTATGATGGTTCGGTCGATTTTGATCCATTGGGAGCGCATACCACTTTAAATGCGGGTGGGGCGGGTAAGGGATTTGTCGCCAAGTATTCACCTGCCGGTAAACTGATATGGGTAAATTCGATTGACGGCACCTATGTGAATAATGGGTCGATCATCAGTATCGACTCGAACAATGATATTTACCTGGCAGCAACAGTTAATTTTCAGGTTAAATTCGGCGGCACTACGCTAACTCCCGTGGGCGTCCAGGACGTTTTCATAGCGAAATATTCTTCTGCCGGTACGTTCCAGTTCGTTAAAGATATAGGAGGAAATGGTTTCAGCGGCGGTGCCTTTGCTTACCAGCTCCGGAACGATCCCAATAACAATGATATTTATATAACCGGCTATTTTAACGGCACAATTGATTTCGATCCTTCCGCCGCCGTTGCTAATGTAAGCGACCATGGCCAACGCGATTTTTTTATAGGGAGGTATGATTCCAATGGTAACTATAAATGGGCGTTTGGAGGTGGTAGCGCTAATTGTAATCTTTCGTTAGGCATCGAACTTGGGGTAGATAAGAATAGCAACGTTATCGCCGGCGGCTCTTTCTGTTCAACAGTGAATTTCGATCCATCCAACTGTACTTCCACGCCGGTAACAGCCATCAACTTTCAATCCGATACTTACATTGCCAAATACACACCGACTTCGTCGCCCGTCATTACCAACAACGTGCTCACGGCACCATCGCCTGCTATTTTTTGTGGCAACACCGATCCTGCGCCGCTTACAGCCAGCACGCCAACCGGCGGCAGCGGCATATATACCTACCAGTGGCAAAACTCTGCGGATGGTACTACGTTCGCGGATATCGGCGGAGCAACCAATCTTACTTATGATCCGCCGGCACTAAATACCACCATCTATTATCGCCGTATTGTATCCAGTCCTTGTGCTGTACCCAATACAAGCAACGTGATCAGTATTCAAATACAGCCGCCGCTCGCAAATAATACAGTAACAGCACCTGCTATTGTTTCTTTTTGCGCAAATGGCGATCCGTCGGTAATTACAGGTGCAGCTGCTACCGGGGGCAACGGCACATATGCATATCAATGGCAAAGTTCCGCCGATGGCGCCACTTTTACCGATATACCAGGTGCTACGTCTCTAAGCTATGATCCTGCCGTAATTTCAGCAACCACTTACTATCGCCGGACGGTGACCTCAGGAGCATGTACCGCGCCTGCTGCAAGTAACATCGTGCAATTTACCGTACAGCCAGCCTTGGCTAACAATACGCTCGACGCGCAGCCCGTAAATACTTTTTGCGGGCAGTACGCCGGTCCGGCAGGCGGCGTGGGAACTTACGATCTGACAGGCAGTACTCCTTCTGGAGGTAATGGAACCTACGCCTATCAATGGCAAAGCTCAACTGATAATGTCACTTTTACAAATATAGCAGGAGCCACTTCAAGCGACCTTGTTCTACCCAAAACAACAATCACTACATGGTTTCGCCGTTTGGTGACATCAGGCAACTGCGCTCTTCCTTTGCCCAGCAATGCGTTGAAAATAACAATAGAGCCCGTTTTGGCTAACGATAATATAACCGCTCCGGCAGTGATAGCCTTCTGTGGTGCCGGTAACCCGGCAGTGATCACCGGCAGTTTAGCAACCGGCGGAAATGGTACTCCCGTTTATCAATGGCAAAGTTCAACAGACAACGTTACATTTACAGATATTCCGGCTGCAACCAGTAAAGATTATGACCCACCGGTACTAAACACAACAACCTATTATCGCCGAACGGTTACTTCCGGGTCGTGTATAACTCCTTTAATAAGCGGTGTAGTTACCATCCAGGTAACTACTAGCCCGGCTACACCTGTGTTAGCTGCGGCAACAATAGATATTTGTGCAGGTAATACAGCGACTTTGTCTGTATCGTCTCCGCAAGCGGGAATTACTTATGACTGGTACGATTCGCCTGCCAAAACAACACATTTACTTACGGGCTCAACATATACGACTGTTGTGTTAAACAGCAGCCAATCTTTTTATGTCGAGGCTACTAATAGTGCATTATGTACCAGTCCGGCTTTGGCAAGTGTGCAGGTGAATGTAACAGGTCCGCCGGTGCCGCCCGCAGTGGCAAGTAATTCTGTTGCGGTATGTGACGGTTCATCGGCCATGTTAAGTATATCCGGCCCTCAAAGCGGCTTAATCTACAATTGGTATTCGGCGCCAACGGGCGGAAGTGTAGTGTTCACCGGAACCGATTTTATTACGCCGGCAATATCGTCAAATACGATCTACTATGCCGAAGCCGCTAATAGTGGCGGTTGTGTTTCGGCAAGCCGTACGCCAGTAACGATAACAGTTAACCCGTTGCCGCAGGTAACAGCGCAAGGCACTTCAGTTTGCCCGGGTATAGCCGCCACATTAATAGCAAGCAGTACAGATAATAATGCAGTTATCAAATGGTATTCAAATGCTACCGGTGGCAGCCCGGTGTTCATCGGTGCGTCATTTACTACGCCTGCATTGAATTCCAACACGACCTATTATGCAGAAGCTTCTGACAACCTGACTGGTTGCATCTCAACAACGCGTACGATGGTGCAGGTGCAGATATTACAACCGTTAACTACGCCGGAAGTAGTGGTAAGTGCTACCACAACATCAAGCGTTACATTTCAGTGGGCAGCTGTAAACGGCGCAACCGCCTACCAGGTAAGTACGGATAATGGTCAAACGTTTACAGATCCAAGTTCAGGAAGCAATGGGCTAACGCATACAGTTTCGGGCCTGCAGGCCCAGCAAACCGTGAGCGTTATCGTAACAGCAATTGGCAATTCGCCCTGCCAGCAAAGTGCAAATTCGGTAGCGGTAACGGGGACGGCGGCAAGCCAGCTCGGCGACCAGATATTCGTACCCAATGCGTTTACCCCAAATGCCGATGGGAAAAATGATGTCTTATATGTGCGCGGCCCCAATATCCGAAGTGTGAAATTCTATGTATATGATCAGTGGGGCGAATTGATTTATTCGTCCCTGAACCCGGATAGCGGGTGGGATGGCACTTACAAAGGGTCGAAGGAGCCAACGGGGGTTTATGTATATTATGTTGAGGCCACGATGAATGATGGCCAACTGGTGAAAAAGAAGGGATCAGTTACTTTATTAAGGTGAGAAAGTTAATAGTAAGCATATCGGTATTACTGGTTGCGGCCAATATGGTGAAAGCGCAGGTCGACCCGCATTTTTCGCAATATTATGCGTATCCGTTGTGGCTAAACCCGGCTTTGACAGGTGTTATTGACGGCGATATGAGGCTAAATCTCAATGCGAAAGAACAATGGTCGGGTATAGGAAGCGGCTATAAGACCGGCGGGGTGTCGATGGACTTTTTGCCAACTGAAAAACTTGGCCTTGGGTTAAATATTATGAATCAAGCCGCCGGTAATGCCGGTTACAACTACTTTGCGGCCTACGGTTCTTTGGGCTATGGTATATCGGTCTCAGCTGACGGTATGAAAAAACTTCACTTCGGGCTACAGGCCGGTGTTATCAACCGCAGTTTTGACCCGAACAAACTTCAGTTCGACGATCAGTATAATCCAATTACGGGATATGATCCGAATGCTCCGAGTTTTGAAAATTTTGCAACAACCAATGCGACCGTATTTGATGCCAGCGTGGGCGCTTTCTATTACGATAGCGACCCTAATCATAACGCAAACCTGTTTGGTGGCGTAAGCATTGCGCACCTTACACAGCCTAAGGACCCTTTTGCTGTAGAAGGATTAAGCAGCAAGTTGCCGCTGCGTTATGTGGTACATGGCGGCGTTCGGCTTAAGGCCGGAGACCAGCTTGATATTACCCCGCACTTTATTTACATGAGCCAAAAGCATAACCAGGTGAAAGCGTTAGGGGTATACTCTGAGCTAAAAGCAGATGATGACAGGGGGCTTATCCTGGGCGGCATGTACCGGCTTGATGACGCGTTTGTGGCCGATGTTGGTTATCATGTGAACAGCCTGATTATTGGTGTAAGTTATGATTTTAATACATCCGGCTTACGAGCGGCTTCGGGTGGGCAGGGTGGTTTTGAGTTATCGGTAAGTTATGTTTTTCATAAACGTATTAAAGGACCCGCACCGGTATGCCCGAGGTTTTAAATAGGATTAAAATGAAAACTTTTTGCCTCATTCTTTTTTCATTTTTCTTGTTTGATACTGCATTTGCCCAGTACCAGGATATAAAGGGCAGGGCTGAAAAGGAATTTGATAATAAGAATTATTCGCAGGCTGCTTATTATTATGATCAATTAGCTACGGGAAGGTTAACCGGGCAAAAAAAGATACCCTTTTACTCGCACGGAAGGACACCAAAAGATAGGATCAGTGGTGAACATACCTATATCTGCTATCAACTTGCCGAATCATACCGTTTGTACCAGGATTATGGCAAGGCCGAAAAATGGTATGATACAGTGGTAAGTAGTAAAGATGCGGCCGCCTATCCTTTAGCAAAATTGTGGTTTGGCGTTTCCTTGCGCGCGGATCAGCGATTTGACGAGGCAATAATGCAGCTTCAGCAGTTTACTTCAAATTATAATGGTGAACGGAGCTATAGTGATATAGCTGCAAAGGAAATAGCAACTTGTTATTTTGCTAAGCAGCAATATATCGCATCCCTGCCGGTTGAGGTAATAAAAATGCCCGCTCCATGGAATGTGGACGGCGGAAATTATGCTTTAACCAGGAGTGGGACCAATTTTTGGTTTACTTCGACACGGAACAATAGTCAGAGTTTGAATCATATCTATTCCGCCAATAATTCGGCTAACCCGCTTATGCTTAATTTTGACGGGAATGAAGGGATAAAGGATATGCATTATAGTACACCATCGTATGATGCGCTGCACAAAAGAATGTACCTTGCTGGTTGGTATAAGGATCGGGGCAAGATCACAGCAGCAATATATTGTACGACGCTGGGTGATAGTGGCTGGTCGGCACTTCAAAAGCTGAATAATATTGTAAATACAGACGGCTCCAATTCAATTCAGCCATTTGTAACGGCCGATGGACGACACTTATACTTTGCATCCGACAGAGCCGGCGGCCAGGGCGCCTTTGATATTTGGATAAGCAACCTTGATGCAGACGGCAACCCGGTCGATGCAGTTAACGCCGGTAAGACCATCAACACCCCGGACGATGACGAAGCGCCGTTTTACGATAAGAAAAGCAAGCGCCTGGTATACAGTTCGAAAGGGCTTACGGGCCTGGGGGGATTTGATTTTTTTGAAAGCTATAATATAGATGATGTTTGGTCGGTTAATATAGATGATGTTTGGTCGGTGCCACATAACCTGGGGTACCCGGTCAATTCATCAAAAGATGATCTATATTATTTTGCGGACCCCGACAACGACCATCAATTCTATTTCAGTTCCGACCGGGAATCGGAATGTTGCCTTACCTTATTCACACTGCGCTACAGATCGATGACCATAGCCGGAAATCTGTCTGATTGCGACTCATCCAAGTCAATATCCGGCGTTAAAGTAAGTTTGCTTGATTCTATTTCCGGCAGACAGGTAGGTGTAACCACCACCGGCGCTTCGGGTAATTATTCCTTCACCGCTATCGCCACAACTGTTTATAAACTGGTATTTGAAAAGACAGGATATTTTACAAAAAGTGTATTTGTGGCTTTAAGCACAAGAAAAGATACACTTCTTACGGTTAATTCCTGCCTTAAAGGATATGTTATTGAAAAGCCAATAACGATCAAAAATATATTGTATGATTTTGATAAGGCAACTTTGCGGCCCGAATCGGTAAAAGCGTTAGACGAAATTGTTGGGATCATGAACGATAACCCGGCTATTAAGATTGAATTAAGTTCCCATACTGATTCGGTTGGGTCAGATACTTATAACCTGGCGCTGTCGCAAAACCGGGCTCAATCCTGTGTGGACTATATTATTTCTAAAGGAATTTCTGTGGAACGGATAACCGCAAAAGGTTATGGCAAAACCAGGCCGCTGGTGCCAAATTCATTCCCCGATGGGCGGGACAATCCGGGTAACAGGCAACTTAATCGCCGAACGGAATTTACAGTACTCAAGTAAAAACAATAAACGCCGAATTTCGATTTATCAATAAAGCCAAAATCTTGTGCTATAATTTTATCTTCGCACAATATGCAGCAACAGATTATTACCGGTAGTGTTAAAACAGCATACGATGCCTTTTACCAGCAGCATGATGAAGCCTGGCGCATGCTGGGCGCCAAATATAAGGCGCAGCATATTATCGATGTATGTAAAGGCCAGACCTTCAACAAGGTGCTTGAGGTTGGCGCCGGGGATGGCAGCATATTAAAGCTATTGGCTGAACAGGATTTTGCGCGGGATTACTATGCGGTAGAAATATCAGAAAGCGGTGTTGAGCACATTAAAGCGCGAAATATACCCACACTGAGATCAGTTCAAATTTTTGACGGGTACCATTTGCCCTTTGAGGATGGCAGCTTCGAGTTGATCATCCTGTCGCATGTGCTGGAACATGTAGAGCATGAGCGTTTGTTGCTCCGCGAGTTAAAACGTGTAGCTAAATACTGTGTTATAGAGGTGCCGCGCGATTATAAGGCGGATGTCGATAAAAAAATAAAACATTTTCTGGCTTACGGGCATATTAATATCTACACGCCAACTTCACTGCGCTATTTGCTGAAGACAGAAGGGTTTGATATCGTATCGGACCTTACATCGATGATAGAGCCCGAAGTGACCAGGTTTAATACCTACGTGAATCAAAAGAAACCAAAAAGTTTGATGACCGATCTGAAGATCAGCATTGAGTACAGCATAAAAAAAGGATTGATCGCCCTCTCCGGCAAGAAAAAAAGCGAAGAGATGGCGAATGCGTACACGGCGCTTTGTAAGAAAGCGGATCATCAACCCGAAATATTTTGATTTTTTCCCACTTCTATGCAAAACCTGGCCCCGATTGCCCTTTTTGTTTATAACCGGCCCGAACATACGCGGCGCACACTAAGCTACCTGCAAAAGAATTTGCTGGCCGACGAGTCGCGGCTTTTTGTTTTTTCTGACGGGCCGAAAAGCGAAGCGGATAAAATTAAAGTGGAACAGGTGCGGCAGCTGGTAAAGGAAGCATCGGGCTTTAAATCTGTCAAAATAGAAGAACGGAAAGAGAACCTTGGCCTGGCTAATTCCATTATTGCAGGGGTTACCAAACTGGTGAATGAATATGATAAGGTGATCGTTTTTGAGGATGACCTGCTATCGTCGCCTTATACTTTACAATATTTTAACGAATCGCTTAACCGTTATGCTAACGAGGAAAAGGTAATGCACGTAGGCGCCTACATGTACAACCTGCCGAATAAGAAATTGCCGCAAACCTTTTTTTATCGTGCGGCAACCAGCTGGGGCTGGGCCACCTGGGCACGGGCGTGGAAGGATTTTGAGCCGGATGTAGACAAGCTGATAAACCGGTTTGATAAGCAAAAGATACACCAGTTTTCGATTGAAGGCAACATGAATTTCTGGAAGCAAATAGAACAGTTTAAAGCCGGAAAAAATAATTCCTGGGCCATACGCTGGTATGCTTCCATCTTTCTGAAAAGTGGGCTTACGCTAAATCCATCACGTTCGCTCGTTCACAACATCGGGCACGATGGCAGCGGCGTCCATTCCAATAACGAGAAAACCTACCAGGTACAGATAGCCCGTAAGCCGGTTACGGAATTCCCGGCGGAAATCAAGGAAAGTTTACCGGCTTACATGGCGATAAAGCAATTTCTAGGCAGGCGCAAAGGCAACTTCCTGCAACGCGGAATACGTTTCATGAAACAACTGCAGGCAAAATATTTCGTGAAGAAATAGAATAAAACCCGTTGTCATTTCGACGAGGAACGAGGGGGAAACTCATATGCCCTGCCCGTCGCTTGGACAAGTTTTCTCAACTGCCCCGATGTACCATTCAACACCGCAGTTTCGAAATCACAGGTAGCTTTTTTTATTTGGTGGCCTTAATAACAATATACGGCGAAAGCTTCTTACTTTCCAGTGGCACCAGTTTAGTGACCACCTTGCCCGTTAACCACAACAATTTCAGGAATGCTTTTGTAATCCCGGTTTGCTCATCGCGGTTTTCCAGCCAGATGGAGAACTTGCCATAATAATAGGCCTCTACATTTTTCAACCCTAACTCTTTGCAATAGCCTGCAAGCAATTGGGGGTTCATGCTGCTGATGTTGTGCTTATCGTAATTACTCATATCGTATTTACGCTGCACCCAGCCATTAACGCCGGTAAAATTAGGCAGTGTTATAAACAGCGTTCCGCCAGGTTTAAGAAAAGTCAGATGGCGGGCTATAATGTCTTTCGTGTCGTTAAAATGCTCTATCAAGCCGCAGGAAAGCACCAGGTCGTAGGTTTCTTTGGGTTCGTATTTGAACAAGTCGCCTTCAATAACAGCGATATCCTTTTCAGTAAGCTGGTTGGCGTCCAAAACTTCCTTTAAAACTTTCTGATGCACATAAAAGTCAAAAAGTGTGGTCTTCAGTCCAAGGTATTTCTTAAGAAAGATAGCATAATAGCCGGGGAAGCCGCCTAATTCTATAGCCGTTTGAGTCTTATTTTCAACTATTACCTGCTTCAGTAATTTGTGAAACGTATAGTTGGCAGGCACCTCAAAAGCCAGTCCCTTTTTTGATTCCCAGTAATTGGCCCAGAATGCCTTATCCGTAAGTTCGTTACCCATTTATGGATGCAAAGAAAAGAAAATATTAGGTAGGGAAGCAAAATTTTGCGCCCCTACCTATAAGCATATTTTATTTCAATTGTTTTGTGATCTCTTCTATCGCCCTGTCTAATTGCGGGTCCTTGTTTTCAAGACGGTCGGTGAAACCGGTTTTTACGTTGATGTCGGGCACCACGCCATTTTTTTCTATATCCTTGCCATCCAATGTAAAGCAGCCCCAGGCCGGTATACGGTAAAACGAACCGTCGACCAACCCTTTGCCGCTGGTAAAGATGATCCAGCGATAGGTTTCGGTGCCGATGATCTTGCCCAATTTGAGTTCCTTAAAACCTGCAGCGGTCATCTCTCCATCGCTCAGGGTTTGTTCATTTACCAGTAATACGATCGGTTTGGCTGATGGTGAAAAGTTGGGTTGCTGTGTTTTTTGCCCGCCGCGGTATTGCCATTGTAAATAAGGGCGTTGAGACAAGAACTGCAGAACGGCATCGTGCACATTGCCGCCGGTATTATAGCGCAGGTCGAGTATCAGCGCATCCTTTTTGTAGGCATAATCCACCATGTCTTCCAGGAAGGTTTCCAACGCACCGCCCCCCATATTTTTCATATACACATAGGCGATTCGATCTTTGCTTTTTTCTTCAACTTCCTTCTTGTTGCGCTCTATCCAGTCGTCGTAAAAGTCGCCGGAGAAATCGCCGCTCGATTCGGGGTGAACTTTTACATCGATGTCTTTGCCTCCGCGGGTAAAGGTTAACTCCAATTCCTTATCGAGCGAAGGTTTTGAGAAATAAAAGTTCCTGTCTTGTTTTTCATCAACCGTAACGCCATTAACCGCTTTCAGGCGGTCGCCTGGTTTGATGTTTATTTCAATTTTATCGGCATTGGTGTTTTTTAAAACTGAATCTACCTTGTAAGGATCATCGTTGTTAAATACTATGCCGGTTTCCATGCTATGATAACGGAGGGTCCTGGTTTCCTCTCCACCGTTCGAATAGAAGCCCTGGTGCGACGAATTGAGTTCACCTAACATGTCATTCAGCAACAAACGCAGATCGGCCCGGTTGTTAAGGTAAGGTAAATAGGCGGCATACTGGTCGTGCATTTTCTTCCAGTCTGTACCATGAAAATCGCCGTCATAATAGTTCTCTTCCAGGCCGGCCCAGGCCTCGTCAAACATTTCCTTAAACTCGCCGGCGAGGTTGCGGTCGAATTTATAACTCATTTCTATCCGTTCCGTCTTGTTATTGTCCAGGTTCAGCGTATAAATATTGCCCGATCCCAATACATAATACTTATCGCCGGCCACTTCAATATCATAACCGGGTACATCGCTGCCAACCTTCTCTGTCTTGTTTTCCTCGAAAGGTTGTATAGTGGTATGATAAAGCGCCCATTTGCCTTCGGCATGGTTCGACATATACAGCACATGCGTTTTATCGCCCTTCTGTATCACATAAGGCGACCGCTGACTGCCAAAATTCGGGCTGATGCGTTCAATCCTTTTCATCAGGTCCTCTGTGTTGATGACGATCTCGGCCGGCGGTTTCGGGGTTGGCGCCTCAGGTTTCTTGCTATCTTTCTTTTTATCCTTTGTTTTATTGTCGGTCGAATCTTTTTTTGTTTCCTTAAAAAGATCGTTGAATTTATTCAGCCTGAATTCGTCGTCAAATTTCTGCAGCGGCATACGGTAGATGTGTGCGTCCCTCGATCCGTAAGGGTATTCGGGTTGTGTGCGCGATGTCGCAAAGTAGACATACTTTCCATCCGGCGACCAGAACGGCTCCGACTCCGAAACACCACTGTTGGTCAAATTCATGGTTTTTCCCGTTTTTATATTGCAGATAAAAATGTCCTGCTCAAAATTGCGGTGCGCATTGTAAACCACGTATTCGCCATTTGGAGAAATATAAGGTGATGAATCTTCAAATCCCCAAACCTCGTCTTTTGCAATGGTTTTGCTGGTAAGGTCTTTCAGGTCTATCAACCGCACTTCCTCACGGCCGCTCAGGTATGCCCCCTGAGTATGAGCCTTGTTGGTGCTAAGATCCCTGTTGTTTTGCTTGTCGGAAGTTATCTGCTTTTCCTGTCCCGATCCATCGGCTGCGATGGTGTACCAGTTAAAATAGCCGCCCAGCGTTTGACTGAATATAAGCGACTTGTTATCGGCCAGCCATTTTACTTCCGTTACGCGTTCGCTGTTCCCGCGATCTATCTTTCGGATAAACTTACCCTCCACATCGCTTACAAAAAGCTCGCCGCGGGAAACGAAAGCCAGTTTTTTGCCGTCGGGCGAAACGTCCATTGCCTCAATTTTGCCCTTTACATCATACTCCTGCTCCTTGGGCAAAACGTCGTTGCGGAACATGTTAAAGTTTAGTTTTTGTGTTTGTTTCGAGGCGACATCATAAACATAAAGCTGGTAATCTTTCTCAAATACCACTTTTTCGCCATTGGCGCTTACATAAGGGCGCTTGATGGAAGTAGGAAATTGCGTTAAAGCCGTTTTCTTGCCATCGGCGAAAGTATAGAGGTTATATTCCTCGTTGCCTTCGTCGGATACGAAGTAGATGTTACCTTTCTGGTCGAGCGTCGCCCAAAAGTCCTTGCCCTGCCAGGTAGTATATTGTTTATAAGCTTTGGTTTTTGGATTGTAGGATTGTATATCCGGGTTGTAAGCGCCCTTGTAGCGTTTCCTGTTTGCAAACAGGTAGCTTTCCCAGGTATCGCTGAAAAACAGCTCGCCACTTGTTGGGTGTTCAAAAACGCCATGAATGGTATTGAAATAATTGCTGAACAAGCGCGTTGGCGTGCCCCCGTTAACCCCCACTTTATATTCGCTGAAGCTGTTGTAGCGATTGGAAGTGAAATAGACCGACTTTGAATCCCAGCTCCACGAATCTACCTGGTCGTTGGCATCATGAAAAGTCAATTGTTTGATGTCGCCACCGGCCAGCGGCATCAGGTACACATCGTTATTGCCGAATTGATTGGATGAGAAAGCCAGCCATTTGCCATCGGGCGAGACTCTTGGCGATGTCTCCTCGCCCTGCATGGCGGTAAGCCTTGAGGCTACCGGGTTGCCGATCTCTGCTTTCCACAGGTCGCCCTCATAGCTGAATATGACAGTTTTGCCGTCGGGCGTAAGCGTTGGATACGAGGTAAAGTAAGTTTCCTGGCTTTGGGCCGTAACGAGGTTGCCGAAGAGAATAATTGTGAAAAAGGACAGGTATAGTTTTTTCATATTACTTGAAAATTATTTGAATTGAATAAATGTATTTTTGGACATCTTGAAAGTAGTGCATTTAAATACCTACGATGGTAACGGTGGAGCGGGCAGGGCCTGTGTCAGGCTTAACCGCGCATTGACAGATCAAGGTATTGAATCTAAAGTAATTGTGCATTACAAATTCGGAAAAAATCCGGATATTGGTGATTTTAACACAAATTTATTGCAGAAAGGCTACATCGCTGCCACAATTATTTTAGAAAGAATATTAGCTAAACGGTACCTCAAAGCATTAAAGACACCTTTCTCTTTCGCCTGGTTCGGGCGTTCTGTTATACATCACCCTGATGTTGAGGCAGCCGATATCATACACCTGCACTGGGTAAATCACGGTTTCCTGGATCCAAAACACATTGCCGAAATAGCAAAGCTGAAAAAGCCCGTGGTGTGGACCTTCCACGATAGCAACGCCTTTACCGGCGGCTGCCACGTACGCTATACCTGCGATCATTTCAAAAACGAATGTGGTAATTGTCCTTTGCTGAAAAACGCCGATCCTGATGACCAGTCGCATAAAATATGGAAGCAGAAGCGGGCAGCATATGATGTGCTGAATTTTAATATTGTTGCGCCAAGCGCCTGGATGCAAAAATCGGTGAAAGAAAGCAGCCTGATGAAGGGGAAGACGGTTGAGCAAATACCCAATACACTGGAAACGGATATATTTAAACCGATGGATAAATCATTGGCGAAAGAGAAAGCCGGTTTTCCGAAAGACAAATACATCCTCCTAAGCGGATTTATGCCATCGCGGAAGGATATGCATAAGGGCACAAGCTATTTGCTGGAAAGCCTTGAATTGTTAAAGGAAAGGTTAGGGGCAAAAGCCCGGAATATTGAACTGGTAGTTTTTGGTAACCGGAATACCGAAGACGTACCGGAGTTTCCGTTCAGGGCCAGTTTTTTAGGCACTATCGGCGATGATGAAAGGCTGTCCGTTTGCTATGCCGCAGCGGATGCTTTCCTGATACCGTCGCTGGAGGATAACCTGCCCTATACTGTAATGGAAAGCCTTAGCTGCGGGACGCCTGTTATAGCTTTTACCACCGGCGGCATTCCCGACATGGTGAAGCATGAATATAATGGCTATCTTGCTGAATACCGCTCGTCTGAAAGTTTTGCAAACGGAATGGAATGGATGATCCATCACACGGACAGGGAACGGTTGAATAGAAATGCCCGGCAAACGGTGATGGAAAAGTTTTCAGAAGAGGTGATAGCAACTAGGCATATCGAACTTTATAAACATATATTAAAAATCTAATTTCTCTGCGAAACTATGTGTAGTTCTTTGCGTCCCCTGTGGTTAAACCTAACTAATTCACCACGGAGGTCACTGAGTTTTTTCACGGAGAAACACAGAGTAATCAATCATGGCAAATGTTCAACCCTAAATTAAGCGTCATCACCATTGTTTATAACAGCGCCGGGGATATTGAGCGGACAATGCTTTCGGTGTTGGAACAAACTTATGGGAGCATTGAATATATCGTTGTCGACGGGCTTTCTACAGATGGTACGATGGAAATTGTCAAAAAATACAAGGACAAACTGGCTAAACTGATCAGCGAAAAGGACGAGGGAATATACGACGCGATGAATAAGGGGTTAGCTGCCGCTACCGGAGACTATGTGTTGTTTATGAATTCGGGTGATGAATTTTACTCGAACGATACTGTAACAAAAGTCTTCACGACGGCTGAACATGCCGACATTTACTACGGTGAGACTGAAATGATAGATGCCAAAGGTAACAGCCTCGGGCAGCGCCGCCATAAAGCGCCGGAAAGTTTTACCTGGCGGAGCTTTAAATATGGCATGAGTGTGAGCCACCAGGCCATTTATGTGCGGCGGTCACTGGCTGAACCATTTGACCGCACATATCATTTAAGCGCGGATATAGACTGGATATTGAATGCGGCTAAAAAGGCTAAAAAGATCGTCAATGTGCACCAATATGTTGCCAGGTACCTCGTTGGTGGTACGTCAAAAAAAAGACACAGGCAAAGTTTAAAGGAACGCTTTGAGATCATGAAGAAGTATTATGGCATGGTGCCGACATTGTTTAACCACGCTGTCATCGCCTTTAACCTCGGGTGGTATTGGCTATTGCATCGGCGGACAAATGACTAAATAAAAATAGCGATGAGTTTCAACCCCATCGCTATTTCATATAAAACAGGCGTATTGCTAAGCTGCCTTGACCGCTCCCTCAGGTTTCTTCCTTAGCGATATAAAAACAACCCCGCCCAGCGCCAGTATCAATATTATGGAGCCTGCCAACGAGATCTTTTCACCTGCATAATAAGATGCCGGGTGGAAAATAAATTCTACCTTATGATTCCCAACCGGGATAACAGCGGCGCGCAGTAAATAATCGGCGCGGAAGTAAGGTTGTTCCTTGCCATCTACATACATCGTCCATCCCTTATCGTAATAGATCTCAGAAAAAATGGCGATCGAATTAACCGAGGTGCCGCTTTGATAAACCATGTGGTCGGGTGAGTAGCTGGTAAGTTTTATGCTGCCGTTCGGGTCCATACCGATCGATTTTCCGTCGATCTGCCCTTTAAAGCGCTGGTCGACGATCACTTTATCTTTTGGCGAGAAGGCACTGATGGCTTTCATCTCCTCGTCGGCATCCTTCACGTATTCCACATCCTTCACAAACCACGCATGTCCGCAAGCAGTATTATTGGTTTTTACGGTTTGGTTACCTGTTTGCGGGTCCTGGGTAATGATATACTTGGTATTCAGCATATCCAGTACATCCTGGTTAATGCTTTTTGAGAATTGGTTATCGATAACTTCCTGGATACGTTTTAGTCTTGCCGCCGAATAGCCCCAAACCGACTTATGGAAGAACGGTGTTGTCATGTCTTGCTTTGGAGACTGCCCGAGATCCACAACTCGGTAATCCGGGTCGGTGTCACGGTTGATCAGCTGGTCGATCTCACGTGGCCTTTGCTGCAGGTTTTCCTGGCGTTCCGTAAAATATTCATCTTTAAGATAGCGCTTATCGATCTGCCATAAGTCGACCAGGATAAGTGCGAACATGACGATTCCCAACACCAGCGGCTTGATCTTGCCTTTGATAAAGGCGATCAATACGCCAAACGTCAGCACAAGGAAAATAAATGAACGGATAGCATCCATTCGCTCAAGGTAAATACGGTCCCTCACCAGGGCGTTAACAATGCTATTTGCCGAACCGCTGTCATTTTTCAATACCTGGGTAAGGTTTTTCACCAGGGTAGCCTGGCTGGCGGGACGGAAACTCAGCAGCAGGTCGGGCAATATGGCCATTAAAAGCGTGATGCCACCCAAAATGTAAAAGGTGATCTTTAATTTTTTTAGAGCCTCGGCTTTATCCGTTGTGCCATCTGTTATTTCCTTTATGGCCAGTATTGCAAGTATAGGCACACACAAACCGGTGACAGACAAGATGGATTCTATTGCCCGAAACTTATTATACAGTGGGAAATATTTAAAGAAGATATCGGATACGTACGGGAACGAGTCGCCGAATGATAATAAGACCGTCAGGATAACGGACGCCAATAGCCACCATTTGATACGGCTCCGTACGATAAACAAACCGAAAATGAACAGGAAGCAGATAACAGCGCCCATATAATGCGGCCCGCTGGTTAATGGCTTATCGCCCCAATATGTCGAAAACTGGATGCCGATGCTGGCTAATTGCTGCAGGGCATTGCCAACCTGTTCCTGCGGCACGCCGGCCGATACGAATGCTTTGTTAAAGTCGGAATTTTGAAAATCAAGCGCATTTAAGCCTGAGTCGCCGCCATAGGCATTGGGTATCAGAAAGGTAAAGGTTTCGCCCGGTGTCTGGCTGTATTCGTAAGCGTAATTCTTATCCAGGCCATTGCTGGGTTCTGCTGCAGTTTGTTTAAGATTAGACTGGCCACGGATGGTTTCCTTGCCGTATTCATAAGTGCTCCACAACGATGATGCATTGACCATAAGGGCAAGCAAAGCGCCGGCGCCAAGATAACCCAGTGATTTGAGGAAAGCGTTTGTTGTTTTATTTTTGATGGCGTGGTACAGTTCTATGCCAATGAGTATAAAAATTACCAGTAACAGGTAATAGGTCATTTGTACGTGGTTAGCCCTTATCTCAAGCGCTAGGAACAAGGCCGTCAATGAGCCTCCGAGCCAATACCTGCCCCGCAATGTAAGGATGATACTGGCGATTATCGGTGCAAAGAACGAGATGGCAAAAGCCTGGTTTGAGTGCCCCGCCGCTAATAATATGATATTGTAGGACGAGAACGTAAACGCAACAGCGCCTGCCGCTGCCAGCCAGGGGTTGAGCTTTAACACGCAGAACAGGAAATACGACCCGAACAGCAAAATAAATATGTTGTAAAGCGGATCGGGGAAGACGTTGGTTACCGCTTTCACTACCCACGTGGTAACGTTATCAGGGTAAGGCGCCCATATCTGGAAGGTTGGCATGCCGCCAAATATTTGGTTGGTCCACAGTATGGTAGTGTCTTTTTCCCTATAATGATTGATCTCTGTTTGAGTGGATTGCGCGCCGATCACATCGGTTTGGCCCAAAGTCTTTCCCTGGAAGGCCGGGGTGAAGTAGAAGAAACAGATCGCTATTAAAATTCCGATGATGGCCAGGTGAGTGGCGTTACGCTTGAACCAGTTGCTCATTTAAGTTTTTTGAATGGAGAAAAAATAAAATTCCCCCCAAAAATAGAAATTTGACTTAGAATAGGAATTAAATTTTGATTGCAGGAAAGTAACAGTGTAATAATGACTTAGAATGCCAGGAATAACAGGCCCATGCCTGCCAGGCCGATGATGTAAGCGATAATGGACATTTTGTCCAATTCTTCGCGATTTTTATAAAGGGCGAAGACGTTGTAAACGGCCACGCCGCCCATAACCACCCAAAAAAACCAGTATAATTTATGCTGGGAGTTGACAAAAATAGCCAGGCCAAACGCAGCGACAACATAGTTGGTTACGAGTATATTGAAGACGGCAGGATTGCCGAAGTGACGGCGTCTGAATACCGGTTTTTGATCCACGTTATTTTATTTCCTCATAATCGATAAAGTCACCCTCCGAATCGGGAATGGAACTTTTATTTTCAGGTATATAGTCAACCTTCACTTTTCCTTCAGGTTGTTTCTGACTGCGGTATTGCTGCTGACCCTGTTGTTGTGCCTTATTAACCATGCCCTGGAAAAGCATAGGCAATAAAAGGCGCACCAGGGCGCGTATGATATACATGATGAGAATAGCAAAGAATAAAAAGCGAAGTAATAACATCGATCCTGAATTTAATCCTACAAATATTACAAATATAAGTTTATAACGTTAAAAATGTTTGTGTATGATAGGATGCAAAATTATGACATCGTACTGAAACACAAAATTATGACGTACGACGAAAGTTTTTGTTACTAATATTGATGTGCAAATGTGCAGATATGCGGATGTGCAAGTGATTTATGATTTTGTAATGATATTACGGTGCGATTGGCATCTGCACATCTGAAATCCGCACATCCAATCTACATCAGAATTTTTCTTCCATCAGCTTTTCCAGCGCGAACATTTCGTCACGAAGTTTGGCTGCGAGCAGGAAATCCATGTCTTTTGCTGCGGTAATCATTTCCTTGCGGGTATTTTCAATAGCTTTTTTCAGGTCGGGTTTACTCATATACTGGACGATAGGGTCGGCGGCAAGCGAAACAGAATCAGCTTCGACATAAGCCTTTTGTACGCCACCCACAAAATCCATCACCGAGGTTTGTTCGATAATGGCCTCGCGCGATTTGCCTACAGTTTTTGGTGTGATGCCGTGCTCGGTATTGTATAAGACCTGCTTTTCCCGGCGACGATTGGTTTCATCCATCGTTATCTGCATCGAGTCGGTGATCTTATCGGCGTACATAATTACCCGGCCGCGGTCGTTACGGGCAGCACGGCCAATAGTTTGTATCAGCGAGCGTTCCGAACGAAGAAAGCCTTCTTTGTCGGCATCAAGGATAGCTACCAGCGATACTTCGGGCAGGTCTAAGCCCTCGCGCAGCAGGTTAATTCCGATCAGCACATCAAACTCGCCCAGGCGCAAGCCCCTCAAAATCTCGACTCTTTCCAGGGTCTTTACTTCGCTATGGATATAGCGGCATTTGATGCCCAGCCTGTCCATGTATTTTGCCAGTTCTTCGGCCATGCGTTTGGTTAGCGTAGTTACCAGCACGCGGTCGCCTTGTTTTACGGTTTGATCCACTTCTTCCAGCAGGTCATCCACCTGGTTGATTACCGGGCGCACATCTATCACCGGGTCCAGCAATCCGGTCGGGCGTATCACCTGTTCAACCACGATACCTTCCGATTTTTCCAGCTCGAAATCGCCCGGCGTTGCACTCACATAAATGGTTTGCGGGGCAAGTTTTTCGAACTCCTGGAAGTTGAGCGGGCGGTTATCCAAAGCAGCCGGCAGGCGGAAGCCATATTCTACCAGCGATATTTTTCGGGAACGGTCGCCACCGTACATGGCCCTTATCTGGGGTACGGTTACGTGGCTTTCGTCTATCACCATCAGGTAATCATCCGGGAAATAATCCAGCAGGCAGAAGGGGCGGGCGCCGGGTTTGCGGCCGTCGAAAAACCTTGAGTAGTTTTCGATACCAGAGCAATAACCCAGTTCACGGATCATTTCCAGGTCGTAATTAACTCTTTCCTCCAGCCGTTTGGCTTCCAGGAAACGCTGGTCATCAATAAACTGTTTTTTGCGTACTTCCAGTTCTTCCTGTATGGCCCAGATGGATTGGGTGAAACGCTCGCGCGGGGCAACGTACAAGTTGGCCGGGAACAGTACCATGTGGGTCATTTTCTCAATGGTCTTTCCCGTGCCGGGATCAAAACTGCTCAGTTCCTCAATATCATCCCCGAAAAACGAAATGCGGTAGGCGTAATCCAGGTAGGCCGGGTAAATATCCACCACATCGCCCTTAACGCGGAAAGTACCCCGCTTGAAATCGGCGGTGGTGCGGGCGTACAATATCTCGACAAGCCGATGCAGGAACGCGTTACGACTGATGCGGGTGCCTACAGCAAATTTGAACACCGAGTCCTTAAAATCCTCCGGGTTACCCATACCATAGATGCAGGAAATAGACGAAACCACGATCACGTCCCGCCTACCCGACATCAAAGCCGAAGTCGTTCGCAGGCGCAGCTTTTCTATCTCGTCGTTTATCTGCAGGTCCTTTTCGATATAAGTATTGGTGGTTGGTATAAAAGCCTCGGGCTGGTAATAATCGTAGTAGGAAACGAAGTAGTTCACCGCGTTTTCGGGGAAGAACTGCTTGAATTCGCCGTAAAGCTGGGCCGCCAGTGTTTTATTATGGCTTAGTATCAGTGTGGGGCGCTGGGTTTGCGCAATAACATTGGCAATGGTAAAAGTTTTTCCCGAGCCTGTAACGCCAAGCAGGGTTTGATACGTATCGTTATTATGGACACCCTGCACCAGTTGCTTTATCGCTTCAGGCTGGTCGCCGGTGGGTTGGTATTCTGAAGTTAATTTGAAATCCATAGGAATACAAAAATACAATATTAAATAATGGTATGTGTTTGGGAATGTTTGCTCCCGGTAATAAAAACCGCGCATAAATTCACCATACAAATAGACGATCTATTTTTGACAACCTTATGTCAGTAGAGTTGAAATACCCAGCGTGTCAAAATATTACCGATACAAAAAACTTAATAATAACCGAATTCGTTAGTCCTATATAACTGTCAGCTAAGCGTTTAATTTTATTCCGGATCCTATGATTGTTTTAGAAAAAATGCGTTCAAAATCTGTAGATTTAAGCATGTTTTTTGTGCTCAGTAAAACCAACACGATAGGCAATCAATTCCTCGCCGAACTGCGCGATGCCGAAACACAACAGGACAGGCTCCGTTTCCGCAGGAACCAGGAAAGGATAGGCGAAATACTGGCTTATGAGATCAGCAAAAAATTAAAATATATTACCCGTGAGGTGCAGACGCCGCTGGGCACGGCTATTGTTGAGGTGCCGGCAACGCAGCCGGTAATAGGCACCATCCTGAGGGCCGGTCTGCCGTTTCACCAGGGGTTACTGAATGTTTTTGACAAAGCGTCTTCGGCGTTTATTACGGCCTACCGCAAGGTGCGGAAGAACGGCGACTTTATTATCAATATCGACCATATCGCCACGCCGAATCTTGACGGAAAAATATTTATTCTTTGCGATACCATGCTGGCCACGGGGCAAAGTATGGTGCAGGTTTGCAAGGAGCTGATGGCGATGTATTCCATCAAAGAGCTGCACATAGCCGCCGTTATTGCCAGCACCGTAGGCATTGAGCATGTAAAAGCTAATTTGCCCAAGGCACATATATGGGTGGGGGCAATAGACGAGGAAATGACTTCCAAGGCTTATATTGTGCCTGGCCTGGGGGATGCCGGTGATTTGGCGTATGGCGAAAAAGTCTGATTGGATTTCGAATTTCGAATTTCGAATGTTCAATTTCGAATTTGGAAAATTGACATCTTCATTGACAAGCTCCGCAATTAAATTTAACCACAAAGTGCACGGAGATTCACACAGAGGACACAGAGAAAATATTATTTGAATTTTTGGGTAATTTTGACCGATGAATAATAATTCCGGCATCGGATATCTGACATCCGACATCAAAAAATACCAACATATTTTCTTCGACCTCGACCATACCATTTGGGATTTCGATAAAAATGCAGAAGAAACCCTGCACGAGCTTTACGGTATTTATAAATTAAAAGAACTGGGTTTACACTCGGCCGATCTTTTCATCGAAACTTATACCCGTAATAATCACCGGTTGTGGGCCGAATATCATTTGAGCAAAATAACGAAAGCGGAGCTGCGCGAGGCGCGGTTCAAACAAACGTTCCTTGACCTGGGAACCCATCCCGATCTGATACCTGTTGGTTTTGAAGATGACTATGTGAAACTGTGCCCCACAAAAACGAACTTATTCCCCGGCGCGCACGAGACCCTTCAATACCTGCAATCTAAATACAAACTCCATTTAATTTCAAATGGCTTCAGTGAGTCGCAGGATATTAAAATCAACGGCACGAATTTAGGAGGCTATTTTCAGAACGTCATCATTTCAGAAATAGCCGGTGCCAATAAGCCCGATAAGGCTATCTTTCAGTACGCAATTGATCTTGCCAAAGCTTCCGTGACTGAGAGCCTGATGATAGGCGATAGTTTGGAGGCTGATGTGTACGGGGCCCTGAACTTCGGTATGGATGCTATCTATTTTAATCCGAATGGTTTAGATAAACCTGATGATGTGCCGGTGCAGATCAGTAGTTTAAAAGAATTAATTCAACTTTTATAGGTTCGGCGTAAATACCACGCCCGTCCCGAACCGGAAATTGGCCTGGAATTTATTCCATGTATTTACATTTTGTTCAACATACAACTGCTCCGTTGGATATGGAGTTCCGGAGAATGGTCCGCGCAGATCACCCTGTTTCTGTATATTGTTTTTGCCGGGGAACGCCGGCAAAAAATCGACCTGGATAATACGCAGATCAAAATTCCTGTTCAACTTAAGATCAAGCCCCGCACCTGCATCGATTGTAAAGGCCATGCTGTTTACCTTTAACTTTTGAGCATTGTAGATTATAGCGTGTGTAGTATTGCTGAGATCGGATGAGGCATTTTCAAAACCGGCACCAACCATCAAATGGCCGAAAGGGTTAAGTTTATGCGCCGATTTAAAATCTTTGTATTCTACACCTACCAGCACAGACAAGTAGGTTTGTTTGGTATGATCTGACAAGTCGGGAATAAGCAGGATAAAGGTTGGTTGGCTGACACTGCCCCTGCCGAAAGAACCGCCCGGAGCCACTGTTGCAGATGAACCGGTGTACCAGCCAAAATTTGCTTTTGCAGCAAAATGGTCAGAAAGCCGGTATGCCCCTGAAATATCGAAGCCGTTTAGCTGATTGTGCTTTTTACTGCCAACAGTATCGCTGAAATTATTATCAAAAATAGTCGAGCTCCGTTTGTAGGTATCGCCGGTAAAATTGCTGATGATGGCGTGCGAATAACCAACTGATAATTGCAATTTATTATCCTGGCCGAAAACGAATACAGAGATGCAGTTTAACAGAATGGTTAGGTATAATAACTTTTTCATGATCAATTTCTTTATTGTGATGAACGAAGTTATACAGGATGTACAAGCGCATCAATAACTCATATGGAGTATTATAGTTAACTTCGTACAATACCGATAGCAATTATTGATCTATTACAGGCCATGACCATCGAACAGGAACGGAAAGCAATTGATGAGGTATTGAATATTTACCGCGGCCGGCTGGATACTATTCCTGATGATCAGTTTGATCTGACACCGCCGGGTGGTGGCTGGTCATACGCAGAGGTTTACTCTCATATTTTGCAGGCCAATCTCAGTTCGACGATAGCTGCCGAAAAATGCACGCTGAACACCTGCAAGCCGACATCAAAAGGACGTTCGGCCATCGGTTTTTTCGTGTTAACGTTTAACTGTTTTCCGCCGTTCCCGGTAAGAGTGCCCAAAGGGGTTGCTACTGTTATACCGGCCAAAAAGATAAGTAAGGAAGAGGCCCGCAACCTGCTGGTTAAATGCCGAAAACGCGTGGACAGCGTAGCGCAACTCATCCGCGATTCATCGCCGCATTGTAAAATAAAACACGCACGCCTGGGTATGCTGAACGCCGCCCAATGGTTTAAATTTATCCTGGTACACTCCAAACACCATTTAAAACAGCTCGATCGTGTTGAAAAAAAAGTTCAAACCAGATGAAACCTTTTATATTTCATGTAGTCTTAACATTCAGATAATCTGAATTGCTGACATTTGTTAAATATCTCAATATGAATTTTGAGTTTGCGTATTTGGTTGTTGTGGGCTTGTTGCTTTTGTTAGGCATATTCTACGCCAGCCCTTATGAATTAAAGGTTAATGAGGACGAAGACGACGAATAGTCGTTACATACTACGCTCTTTCAACCCCGTGACCGGTAATATCTGCCGGAAGGAAAATTATCCCCCTGATATTTTATGGCAAAACGTGAAGTAGACATCGTCGTTATTTCCGACGTGCATTTGGGTACCTACGGGTGCCATTCTAAGGAACTGCTGAAATATTTAAAAAGCATCAAACCGAAGATGCTGATCCTGAACGGCGATATTATCGATATATGGCAATTCAGCAAATCATACTGGCCCGAAACCCACATGAAGGTGGTGCGCCGCATCCTGAAATTTGTGACCGAAGGCGTGCCGGTGTATTATCTTACCGGCAATCATGATGAAATGCTGCGCAAGTTTGCCGATTTTGACCTGGGATCATTTCAACTGAAGAACAAAGTGGTACTTAATATTGATGGCAAAAAAGCCTGGATATTCCATGGCGACGTCTTTGACGTAACCATGCAGCATTCCAAATGGCTGGCTAAATTGGGCGCGGTCGGTTATGATACGCTCATCCTGATCAATAGTTTTGTCAACTGGTTCCTAACCAAAATAGGGCGCGAAAAGATGAGCTTTTCCAAGAAAGTGAAAGGAAAATTTAAGGACGCCGTAAAATTCATTAACCAGTTTGAGCAAACCGCTGCTGACCTGGCGGTGGAGAAAAAATACAGCTATGTGATATGCGGCCATATTCACCAGGCCGAAATGCGCGTGATGCAGGCGACCGATGGATCGGGATCGGTTTTATACCTGAATTCGGGCGATTGGGTGGAAAGCCTAACCGCGCTGGAATACCATAACCGGGAATGGACGATATTTAAATACGACCCTGCCAATTTCAGGGCCGACACGGACGAAGAGGATCTGACCGATGCCGAGGACCTGGACGCCAAGATGGACGTAAGGAACCTGCTGGAGCGATTTAAATTAGAAGTGCATTAAATTTGTTGGAAAGTTGAAAGGATAATGTAACATTTGACGGTTGCAACATTCCAATTTTCAACACACAATGAAAATACTCTACGCTATACAGGGAACGGGTAACGGGCATATCAGCCGGGCGCGCGAAATAGTTCCCTTGTTGCAGCAATATGGCGAGCTCGACCTGCTGATAAGCGGCACCGAAGCCGAAGTTTCCTTATCGCAGCCGGTTAAATACCGGCTTCATGGTTTCAGTTTTGTGTTCGGTACCAAAGGCGGGGTAGATAAATGGGCGACCTACAAACTGATGAACCTGCGCCAGTTGTGGCACGATATCAATCACTTGCCATTAAGACAATATGACCTTATCATCAATGATTTTGAACCGGTAAGCGCCTGGGCCTGCCGCCGGCAAAAGCTGGAATCGGTATCGCTGAGCCACCAATGCTCTTTCATTTCAAAAAAGACGCCCCGGCCCGGCAGGTGGAACTATGCTGAGTGGCTGTTTAAATATTATTCGCCCACAAAACATCATATCGGCTTTCACTTTGAGCAATACGATGATTTTATTCACACGCCCGTTATCCGAAGCGACATACGCAATACCACACCGACCAACAAAGGCCATTATACAGTTTATCTGCCCGCTTATGATGATAAAACCCTGCTGAAACACCTTAGCCAGACGCATGATGTGGAGTGGCAGATATTTTCGAAACGCCAGAAAACCCCCTATCGCGAAGGTAATGTCCATATATTCCCGGTAAGCAACGAGGGCTTTAACGAAAGCATGGCCAGTTGCGAAGGGCTTTTAACCGGCGGCGGCTTCGAGGGTCCTGCCGAAGCGCTATTTTTACAAAAAAAGGTGCTGATGATACCGATGACGGGCCAATACGAACAGCGTTGCAATGCAGAAGCAGCCTCGAGGCTTGGCGTGCCCGTTGTGCATACGATAGATGATAGTTTTGCCGCCACCTTAAACAACTGGATAGCCGATGATAAAAAGGTGATGGTTAACTTCCCCGATGATACAGCGCGCATAGTGGACGACATGGTAAAACGCTACGCAAAGCCGGGTTCCATTTCTGCATAAGCAGTTTTTCTGTTAATATTGCGCTGAAATAAGCAGCCATGATCAAACTTTTCAGATCCTACAACCCGCTGAATATGCTTTGGCTGGCGGTGATACTGATATTGCTGCGCGTTACTTTTTTGTCGGCGATACCTGTTAAAGAGAATTTTCCCTTCGCCGAGCTTTTTTCACGGCTCCATTTACCCAATTCATACCAATATGTTATTCCACCGGTCGCCGATCTTTTTTTGGCAAGCTGTTTAGTGTATGCGCAGGCTTTGCTGATCAACTACCTGGTCAATTATCATAATTTATTGGGGCGGTCGACCTTTTTGCCGGCATTGATGTATGTAACGGCCTCAAGCCTGTTCACACCTTTCCTGATGCTGAGCGCACCTTTGGTATGTAATTTCCTGGTGATATGGATGCTTTTCAAGCTTTTTAGCTTTTATAAAGGAGAGGATATTAAGTCAACATCTTATGATTTAGGAATGATAGTAGCGGTAGGCACGCTTTTCTACCTGCCTTTTATTTACCTGTTTCTAACCATTTGGCTGGCGCTAATGGTTTTCCGCCCGTTCAACTGGCGCGAATGGGTGGCCTGTATTATTGGTTTTGCTACCATCTTTTTCTTCCTGGCGGTGTCCTATTACCTCAGCGACCGTATGCAGCAGTTTTATGACATCTGGCTGCCTTTGGCGGCAAAATTCAACGTGGTTATCAGCTTTAACTATTATAATTACCTGGTGCTGATACCGGTCATCATTATACTGGTTTTAGGGTTTTTCAAGCTGCAGCAAAATTTTTTCAAAAGCTATGTTCAAACACGTAAGTCATTACAGCTCTTGATGATGATGTTTTTGATAGCTGGTTTCTCCTTTTATATCCGCCCCGATTTTCACCTCGACCACTTTTTGCTTTGCGCCATCCCGGCGGCCATATTTTTCGCTTATTATTTCCTTTACGCCAATTACCGCTGGTTTTACGAATCGTTGTATATTATCCTGCTGGCCAGCATCATCTATTTCCAGTTTAACACTTTTTAACTTTTAAATTCGTCCTAATTTCGGGGGTTATCTTAGATTTGTGGCATGAAGTTCGGAGTAGTTATATTTCCCGGTTCTAATTGCGATGAGGATATCATCTACGTATTAGAAAAAATTATGAGCCAGCAGGTGGTGCGCCTGTGGCATAAAGATCATGACCTGCAGGGTTGCGATTTTATCGTGCTGCCGGGTGGCTTTTCGTTCGGCGATTATTTGCGGTCGGGTGCTATAGCCCGCTTTTCACCTATTATGAATGAGGTGATCCAGTTTGCTGCAAAAGGCGGTTATGTTTGGGGGATATGCAATGGTTTCCAGATACTGGCCGAAGCAGGCATGGTACCGGGCGCACTGCTCCACAATACCAATAGGAAATTCAACTCAAGTAATATTTACCTGAAGGCTCAGACCAACGATTCGCTGATGACATCGCAGATCGACCTGCAAAGGCCGCTTAAGATACCCATTGCCCACGGAGAGGGCAATTATTTTGCTGATGCCGACGTACTGAAAGCGCTTAACGATAACGACCAAGTATTGTTCAGGTATTGTGACGAGTTTGGGAATATTACACCGGAATCGAACCCTAACGGATCAATTGAAAATATTGCCGGGGTATGTAATGCGGGCAGGAACGTATTTGGCATGATGCCGCACCCGGAGCGTGCCGCCGATACTTTACTGGCTAACCAGGACGGCTTGCCGATCTTCGAATCCATATTATCAATGGTGAAGGCCTGATGGCGAACCTGGTTATTGACATTGGCAATACCCTTACCAAAGTTGCAGTTTTTGAGCAGGACAACCTGTTACATACTGAACAATCGCCGGTAACCGGTGCAAAAACCTTGCTCCAACTGATCGAAAAATACCATATTGATATTGCCATCTTATCGTCCGTCAGGAACCAGGAGGAAGAATGGCGCGCGGTTGTTGAAGAGAAGCTTGACCTTAAATACTTTACAAGGGATATGACCGCAGGCATCCGCAACCGGTATGGAAGCCCCGAAACGCTTGGTGTGGACAGGTTGGCGGCAGTGATGGGCGCCCATGAATTATACCCGGGGAAAAGCAGCCTGGTAATAGACGCCGGCACCTGCATTACTTACGATCATGTGGATGCTGACGGGAATTATTTCGGAGGCAGTATATCGCCGGGATTAAATATGCGTTATAAAGCATTGAATTATTATACGGGGGCATTGCCGTTGGTTGAGGCAGATGGGAAGTTTGATAATAGGTACGGAGATGATACCCGAACAGCGATACTTTCGGGGGTGCAGAACGGGATAAAATACGAGGTGTTTGGCTTCATTGAAAGCTACCGGGCAAATGAGCCTGAACTGAATATATTGCTAAGCGGGGGCGACAGTATTTTTTTTGATACTCTGTTGAAAAATAGCATCTTTGCCCCCTATGTTAAAAATGAGCCTTACTTGGTTCTGAAAGGATTAAACGCAGCTATACGATACAATAATGATTAAATATACCAGGCTCTTTATAACATTTTTACTTGCTGTTTGCGTGCTGGAAGCAAGGTCACAATCTACTGCTACTACAAGTTCGCCCTATTCGCGTTACGGATTGGGTGATTATATTCAGCCTACCTTACCCCAAAACATAGGCATGGGGGGTATAAGTACGGCAACCAGTTCGCTTACCAGTTATAGTACCATTAACGTTTTAAACCCGGCTGCATATTCCAAGATACATCTTACCGTAATAGACGCAGGTTTGTATACCAATTCGCTTACACTAAGGAACGATACCTCGGCTAAGCAAAGGAACGGCAATACACGACTTAGCCATATTGCATTTGCTTTCCCTGTTAGCCAGAGCTCGGCCATTAGTTTTGGCCTGCTCCCTTACAGCGAACTGGGCTATAAATATAAAATCTCGCGGCCCAACCTGGGGTCAGGCTTACCTGTTGATACAAATACGGTGAATTATATCTATTCCGGCGACGGCGGCCTTTCAAAAGCGTATGTTGGTTACGGATTCTCGATAGGTAAGCACTTGTCATTGGGCGCCAATGCATCGTACATATTTGGCAGCCTTAAAGAAGATCAATCGACCGAAATACCTAATGCAGTTGGTTTTTTAAACTCCCGCACAGAGCAAAACAACAAAGTGGGCGGATTCAATTTTGATTACGGCGCGCAATATTCCATCGATTTTTCGACCTCAAAACACCTGGTATTGGGTTATTCGGCGTCTATCGGTAATAAGATCAATGTGCAAAATAGCTATATCGTAAGCCAATATTATATCTCGAACGGCAGCGAAGGCGTGGCAACGGATAGCCTTGTCAATAACAACAACCCCAAGGCCAAACTACAATTGCCGGCCATCAATCATTTCGGCATAGTGTTCCAGAAAGACCTGAGTTTTTTGGTGGGGGTAGATTACTCCATCGGTAAATGGTCCGATCTGTCAATTGCCGGAACCAACGCGGGATTACAGGACAGCAAAATGCTGAACGTTGGCGGACAGTGGACACCCAACGTGAACGCACTGAATAATTACCTGGCTCTTATTGATTACCGCCTGGGCTTTATTTACGAAGACACCTATCTCAATCTTAATAATACCAGCATAAAAAGGCAGGCAGTTACTTTTGGCTTAGGCATACCGCTGCCGCACGACCGTGCTTCATCAGCATTTTACAAAGTGAATTTTTCGGCGGAGATCGGTAAGCGCGGAACGGTTGATAATGGCCTGATCAAGGAAAATTATGTGAACTTTCACATTGCGCTCACGCTGAATGACCAGTGGTTCAGGCGGTTCAAATTTGACTAATACCCCCGGTATGAAAAAGGCAGGGTTATTACCAGGTTTATTTCTGACGGTAATTATTGCCGCAACAATGGTGGTTACCGGTTGTGAGAACGACTTGAAGGACCTAAAGAAGATTTCGGCAAACGAGGCCACAAAACCCGTACAGCGCTATACTAACGTAGATGTAATCTGGAGCGATTCGGCCAAAGTTAAGGCACACATGACATCGCCGCTGATGCTTGACTACACCAAAGTTGCCAAACCCTACACGGAAATGCCCAAGGGCGTGAAAGTGATATTCTACGATGCTAATCTTCAGCAAACCTGTACCATAACCTCCGAATATGCAATACGCCACGTGGCCGAAAAAGTGATTGAATTGCGCAAAAATGTGGTAGGTACCAATGTAAAAGGCGAAACATTCCATTCCGATGAATTGATATGGGATGAAAATACCCGGCAGATACATTCAGATAAGCCGGTGCATGTGCAGATGACAGACGGAAGTATACTGGACGGTTTGAATTTTGTAAGCGACGAGGGGTTAAATCATTGGAAATTCGGCCCTTCAACAGGGATTATACATGTTGACAGTAAGCAGATAGGGCAATAAAACGCTTACTATAACGATGGAAATTTTTCTGTTTAAAATTTTACTAAAAATTGTATCTTGCGCCCCTCTTTTGAATAAATTAAAATATTGTAATAGAATACTATGGGAGTAATGAATTATTTGCGCGAGCGCATGGGCAAGATAGTTGCGATTGTGATTGGCGCCTCGCTTTTAGCATTTATTTTGGGTGAAGTGCTGCGTTCGGGAAGTTCGTTCTTCAGGGGCGACAGTGATGCGCTTGGCGAGGTAGCCGGCGAAAAAATATCTTATAAAGATTTCCAGGCACGTGTTGAACAGGCTAAACAGCAATCAGGCCAAACAAACCTTTCGGGGCAGTTTACAACTTATATGGAGGAAATGACCTGGAACCAGGAAGTGAGCCGGGTAATACTGAACAAAGAAATTGATAAACTGGGCCTGGTAGTGACTGCCGATGAGACCAATGCGATGGTTAACGGCAATAACCCCGATCCGCAGATATTGCAATATTTTGGCGACCCTAAAACCGGTAAAGTGGACCAGGTTAAGTTCAATAACTTTAAAGCAAGTATTAATGCTGCAAAAGCCGATGACCCGATGAAGATACAGTGGTTGCAGTTTTTGGACCAGCTGGGCACCAATAAACTGGCTCAAAAATATATCTCCGCTACCGGCAATGGCATATATGTAAATTCGCTTGATGCAAAGGACGATTACGAAAATAAGAACAAGCTGGCCAACTTTAAATATGTAACACTGGATTATGCATCTATCCCCGATAGCAAGGTGACCCTGACGGATGATGACTACCAAAGCTACTATAACGACCACCAGTATCAATTCAAAAACAAACAGGAGACGCGCAGCTTTGACTATGTAAGCTTTAGTGCGGCACCTTCAAAAGAGGATTCAGCTACTGTTAAAGAACAGGTTGAAAAACTGGTACCTGAACTGAAAAGCACCACGAACGACTCGCTTTTTGTGCAGATAAACGCCGAAACGAAAGCCCCGCTTACATTTAAACGCAAGGGGCAGTTGGGCGACCCCCAGTTGGATTCGGTTATGTTTAACCAATCAAACGGATTTGTTTATGGTCCGTATTTTTCAAACGGAAGCTACAAGATAGCCAAACTTATCGATTCAAGAGTAGGCCCTGATTCTGTAAAAGCACGTCATATCCTGTTGCCTATCGGCGCCGGGGGCGAAGCTGAGGCAAAAGCAAAAGCCGATTCGTTAAAGAAATTGATACAAGCCGGTAAATCGTTCGATGAGCTTGCTAAAACATATTCTATCGATAAGCAATCGGGCGAAAAAGGCGGTGATCTCGGAACATTCGGGCGTGGCGCTATGGTAGCGCCATTTGACGATGCTGCGTTTGATGGAAAAAAAGGCGAACTGCAGATCGTCACCACACAATTTGGTGTGCATTTGCTACAAATAGAAGAGCAAAAAGGTTCCTCGAAAGTGGTTAAAGTTGCCGTAGTAGATAAACCGGTTGCCGCAAGCAGCAAGACACAGGGTGTGGCTTATAGCAATGCCCAAAAGTTCCTGGGTGCTTTAACACGGGATAACTTTGATGCCGAAGCAAAAAAAGAGGGCTTAACAAAGAAAACGGCAGAAGATATACAGCCGCTGGCCTCTTCGTTCCAGGGTGTGGACGATGCCCGCCAGCTGGTGCGCTGGGCGTTTAAAGCTGATAAAGGCGACGTGGCCGACCAGGTATATGTTGCAGGCGACCAGTACATCGTTCCCGTTCTGACACAGATCAAACCTAAAGGTACTTTGCCGCTTGATGCAGTAAAGAAACAGATTGAGGGTGCCGTACGCAACCATGTAAAGGCAAAACAACTGCTTGATAAATTCCAGGCTGCAGAAAATGGAACGGCTAACATCGACCAGGTTGCTCAAAAAGTTAACGAAAAAGTGGTTCCTGTTCAGAATATAGTTTTCGCTAACCCGGTGATCCCCGGTCTATCACTTGAATATAAAGTTGTGGGTACGGTGTTTGGTTCTAAGCCGAACAAACTGTCGAAGCCGATTGAGGGCGAGCATGGCGTGTTTGTATTTTCGCTTGATAACTTCATTAACCCCGCGCCGCTTGCGAACGCAGTACGGGAGCGCGAGCAGATCGGCCAGGCGTTAGCCCAGCGGTCGCAATCAGCCCTGTTTGATGCGCTGAAAGATAAGGCGAATGTAAAAGATTACCGTTCTAAATTCTTATAATAGATTTTAAAGTAACTTTGTATCCGGGAATGGCGTGCGGCCGTTCCCGGATTTTTTATTTAGCCTCAACCTGCCCTCTCTGAAGGAGAGAGGATTAGCAGAGGCAAAATGCTAAAGGTTTTTAAAATGGATATCCAGGAAAATATAGTTAATAAGGTTGCCCAGAGCGGGTTAGTAACGCTTGATCCGGCTGCATTTTACCCGCAGGGCGAGCGTGTGGTATATGATATTAAGGATAACCTTTACATGGAGCTGATATTGCGCGAGAAGGATTTCAGGGAGTTTGTGAAAGGGCACGACTGGGCGCAATACACAGGCAAAAATGTTGCTTTAACCTGTACAGCCGATGCCATTGTACCCGCCTGGGCCTACATGCTGATAGCAAATAAACTGGCTCCCTATGCCAAAGACGTGGTTTTTGGGGATGCTGCCGTACTTGAAACCGTGTTGTTTGAAAAAGGCATGGCCACTATGGATGTGGAGCAATATCGCGATCAGCGTATCGTTATTAAGGGGTGCGGCGATACCGAGGTGCCCGTATCGGCTTATGTTGAATTAACTAAAAAACTGACGCCGGTAGCTAAAAGCATCATGTTTGGTGAGCCCTGCTCGACAGTCCCTATATATAAACGAAAAGACTAATGATAGCCTTTAATACCGGCGGCCGATGAAGATATACCTGATCGCATTTCTTCTGGCAGTTACCAGCCTTAATAAAACCCAAGCCCAGCAACTTAATAAAATAGATGAGCCTGCCTTTAAACCCGGGGAAAAGCTGAGCTATAAGATGAAGTATGGTATTTTTACCGCAGCTGAAGCCAATATCCGCGTTGAGGAAACCCCGTTGAAATTTGAGGATAAGCCTTCTTATCACATCATCGCTGAAGGAAAGACCGCGGGCACTTTCGATGTTTTTTATAAGGTACGCAACAGGTACGAGACCTATGTTGATGAGCAGACGATAGAACCATATTTTTATGCCGAGAACAGGCACGAATCGAACTATAAGCATACCGATATTGTCGTATTTAATCATCGTAACCATACCATCAAGGCTAAAAAAGGCATTTTCCCCCTTGAAGGTAAGGTATTCGATTTTCTGTCGTCCTATTACTACGCCCGCTGTATTGATGTATCGAAACTGCAGATAGGAGAGAAGATGGATATACAATATTTTTTGGAAGACGGCGTGCATACCCTTACTATAACTTACATGGGCAAGGAAAAAGTGACATGCAGCATGGGTACCTTTAATTGCCTTAAGTTTAACCCCACTATTATACCAGGGCGTATTTTCAGAAAAGACAGCAAACTGTATCTTTGGATAACGGACGACGGCAACCGCATCCCTGTAAAGGCGCATGTGGAATTGATAGTTGGCAGTCTCAATATGGACCTTACTGCTGCATCGGGATTAAAGTATCCGTTGAACCCGGTGAGTAAAGATTGAAGGTTGTCCGGAAGTCCGCATAAGTCGGAAAGACCGGAAGACTACATTTAGAAATTTGAATTATGATAGAAGTGGGCAGTGTTTTGGTGCACGATGACGTGGTGAAAGAAAATTTTGTTTGTAACCTGAAGAAGTGCAAAGGGGCCTGCTGCCTTGAGGGCGATTCGGGTGCTCCGCTTAATCACGATGAACTTGCCATACTTGACGAGATATACCCGAAAGTGAAGCCTTTTATGACCGCAAAAGGCATTCAAACAATTGAGGAAAACGGCACTCATGTTACCGACTTTGAAGGCGACTACACTACGCCTTGTGTAGACACAAACAAAGAATGCGCGTATGTGACCTGGGAAAACGGCATTACCAAATGCGCTATTGAGAAGGCTTATGAATACGGTTCCATAAGCTGGAAAAAGCCGATCTCGTGCCACCTGTACCCTATCCGAATTACAAAATATCCCGAATTTGAAGTCTTAAACTATGATCGCTGGAGTATTTGCAGCCCTGCCTGCGCTTTTGGCGATGAGCTAAAAGTGCATGTGCACGAATTCCTGAAAGAACCGCTGATCCGTAAGTATGGGGCGGACTGGTATAAGGAATTGGAAGATGCGGTAGACAATATGCCGCTTTAGTTTTTCATTCAGCTTACCTCATCAATTCCGTAATCATCGCCAAATGGTGGTCGTCATGCTCGGCGACAAATAGAAACAGGTCCATAGTGCGCATAGGAGTTTTTAACCGGGGATGCAGCGCCGATTTGAAGATGATCTGTTCATCCAACTTTTCAAGCGCCAATATGGTTTGTGCCCGTATCTGCCTGAACCCGCATAGCAGGTCGTCCAATGATCTTGCGTTATGATTTGCCTCATCTGTCTTGCGGTTTGCCAGGTCCGTGGGGCGCAGTTCTTTTTCGCCTTTAATGATATCATCCAGGCGCCCCTGCCAAAGCGGTTCCAGGTCGGTGAGGTGACCTATATTCTCTTTTATTGACCAGGCGCCGCCGGGCTTAGTCTCCAAAATTTCGGCAGGGACCGACCGCATTTTTTCTTCGAGCCGGGCCGGTGTGCCGCGAAGGCGCTCGCTAATGGATGGGAAAATGTTTTGTTCGCCACTGAAGTCAAATTTCCTGTCGAACCATTTGGTGTGTTTCATAGCGATTTGCCCGATTATTACGCCGAAGCTAACATGTACAGATCACATATCCACGAACGTGCAAAGAGTTTTACTTTACGGTTATAATGTCAAAGAACGGGCGGCTTATTTTCACAATAAACAGGTAGCGGTATATACAAATTTCGATTATTAAACCCGTTAAAGCGGTGACAGTGTTTTGTCAGCAATTGCTTGTAAGTGTTCACGGAAAACGCAAAAATGGGGCACTTTTTGGTGATGATGATTTTTGGATATGCTGATAATGAGAGGATTGTACCCGGCTTGTGTTTGGCAAGCGGCGGTAGCGTGAACACCTGCTAACAGATGAAAAAGTTCATAAACAGGCAGCATGCCAACATTTACAATTAAATTGGATAATATTGTATTGTAAATACGTTTACTTATCCCATGAAAAAGGCGTTGATCACTGGCATTACCGGGCAGGACGGGGCATACCTGGCTGAGTTTCTGCTTAAAAAAGGGTATGAAGTGCACGGCGTCAAAAGGAGATCGTCTTTATTCAACACCGACCGTATCGACCACCTTTACCACGATCCGCATGAAACCGGGGTAAAATTCAAGCTTTATTATGGGGATATGACCGATTCGACCAATCTTATCCGTTTGGTACAGGAGGTTCAGCCGGATGAGATCTATAATCTTGCTGCCCAAAGCCATGTCAAAGTGAGCTTTGACACGCCCGAATATACTGCCAATGCTGACGGTGTAGGGGTATTGCGATTACTGGAGGCCGTCCGGCTATTGGGGATGGCGGAAAAAACGCGTATTTACCAGGCATCCACATCTGAGCTTTACGGATTGGTGCAAGCAGTTCCGCAAAGCGAAACCACACCATTTTATCCCAGGTCGCCTTATGCGGTTGCTAAATTATATGGCTATTGGATCATCGTCAATTATCGCGAGGCTTACAATATGTACGCCTGCAACGGTATCCTGTTCAACCATGAAAGCCCGGTGCGTGGCGAAACATTCGTGACGCGTAAGATAACCCGCGCGGCGTCGAAGATCGCCCTTGGTCTGCAAAACTGCCTGTATGTGGGTAACCTGTCGGCCCAACGCGACTGGGGTCATGCAAAAGATTATGTCGAAGCGATGTGGCTGATGCTGCAGCAGGATAAGGCCGAAGATTTTGTGATAGCTACCGGCGTAACCACTACCGTGCGCGATTTCATAAGATCATCGTTTGCCGAATTAGGGATAGAAATAGAATTCAGCGGTAAGGACGAACGCGAGAAGGGTGTCATCATCGATATTGACCAGGACAAAGTAACTGGGCTTGGTTTAAACGCCGACGCATTAAGATTTGGACAGACGGTAGTAAAGGTAGATGCGAAATATTTCAGGCCGACAGAAGTTGAACTGCTGATAGGCGATGCGACGAAAGCAAAAGAGAAACTGGGCTGGGTGCCAAAATATGATCTGGAGGCGCTGGTAAAGGATATGGTGTATGCTGATCTTCAGTTAGTCAAAAAAGATGATTACTTGACAAAGGGTGGATTTAAGACCCTAAACTATTTTGAATAAACAAGGTTATTATAAAACTAAATAAACCTCTATGAGAAAATTATTTACCCCTATACTGATATTCGTCCTTTTTTCGGGCGTTGCCAGCGCGCAATCGGAATATCAGCCATACTCATACCAGTTCTACCAAAAGCTTAATCCTGATATTTATAACACACAATCGCGTGCGCACACTGCTCTAAAGCCTTTTTTTATCGACGACAGCCTGGTAAAAACCCATTATGATGCGCTAATGGGGTTAGGCGCAGACAGCGGAAAACATAGCTGGGCGCACCGCAAATTATTCAATGAGCACCTTTTCGATGTTCGGGAAAAGGACTATACCTTTTTTGCTGATTATCTGCCAGATCTGACCATTGGGAAGGATTTTTCGGGGAGTAAAAATACCTGGCTGAACACACGCGGCTACCAGGCAGGCGGTACCATAGGCGGTAAATTTTACTTTTACACTAGCGGTTTCGAGAACCAGGCTGTTTACCCTGAATATCTTAACACTTATATAAACCAAGTGGGGCAGGTGCCGGGCCAGGGTTACGACCGCAGCTCCGGGAAAAATACGAAAGACTGGTCGTACGTAACGGCGCTGATCTCTTATACACCTGTAAAATACCTTAATATTACGCTTGGACAGGATAAAACTTTTATTGGGGATGGCTATCGCTCGATGTTGTTGTCGGATGTTGCTGCGCCATACCCTTTTCTGAAATTAACAGGTAAATTGGGCAATGTGCAATATATGGCTATGTGGGCCTATATGGACGATCCGCTGGCGCCAAAGTTCAATTCGTTTGGTGATGACCGCAGAAAATGGGGCGTGTTTCATTATTTAGATTGGAATGTGAGCAACCGTTTTTCGGTAGGTTTCTTTGATGCGGTGATATGGGCCGCTGCTGACGACCAGGGACATCCACGGGGCTTCGATTTCCAGTATGTTAATCCTATCATATTCCTGAGGCCCGTTGAAGCGCAAAGCGGTTCGGGTGATAATGCCCTGATAGCTATGACCAGTAAATACAAGATCAGTAATGGTATTACCGTTTACGGGCAATTTTTACTTGACGAGTTTATTTCCAAGGAATTTTTCTCAAGCGATGGCAGTTCGCGCAATAAATATAGCTGGCAGCTGGGCATCAGGGGTGGCGATATGTTCGGCGTAAAATCACTGAGCTATTTGTTCGAGACGAATAACACTAAGCCATACACTTACTCAGAACGGTCGGAGATCATCAACTATTCGGAGCAGGGCGAACCCCTGGCGCATCCATGGGGTGCAAATTTCCGCGAATTTGTGGGTCTGCTGAACTATACTTACAAACGGTTTGATTTCTCGGGCGAGGTGGATTACGGGCACTACGGTCTTGACCTTAAGGACGTAAATGGCAATACGATCAATTATGGTAAGGACATTTTCCAGGTGTATATTGACCCGGCACGGGAATTCGGCAACTACACAGGTCAGGGCCTGACTACCAATATGATCTATCTTGAAGGTAAAGTGGCTTATCTTCTCAATCCGAAATATAATTTAAGAATTGAGCTCGGGGGTATCATCCGTGACGAAAAGAATGCGCAATTCCACGACAAGACGGCCTGGTTTACGATTGGATTAAGAAGCTCGTTCAGGAATTTATATACTGATTTGGCCAGTTATAAAACACATTAGGCTGCGCTGTTATGAAGCGATAGTATGGGCATTTCTGCGGATGCCCATATTTTTTACCTGCTTAACAATAGCGGCAGCATCATAACCGCATTCGGCCCAAAGTTCAGGTTGTTCGCCGTGTTCAACAAAATGATCTGGAATACCCAAACGGATCACTTCAGCCTGGTAATTATTGTCGGCCATAAACTCAAGCACTGCACTTCCTGCACCACCGTCAACGCAGCCATCCTCCACGGTAACCACCTTGCCGAATTTCTTAAACACCTCGTGCAGTAATGCCTCATCCAATGGTTTTGCAAAGCGAAGGTCGTAATGGGCGGGATAAAAGCCGTCGTTATTAAGTTCGGTTGTCGCCTTAACTACTTCGTTGCCAATAGCGCCTATGGAAAGAATTGCGACGTCTTCCCCATCGCAAATTTTGCGGCCTTTGCCAACAGGTATGGCCTTCATCGGGCGCTGCCAGTCAACCATCACACCTGTGCCACGGGGATAACGAATTACAAATGGCCCCATGTTTTCCTGCTGGGCAGTGTACATCAGGTTACGCAGTTCTTCTTCGTTCATGGGCGCAGATACCGTCATATTTGGTATGCAACGCATATAGGCAAGGTCGTAAGCGCCGTGATGCGTTGGGCCGTCGGCGCCGGCGATACCAGCACGGTCGAGACATAAAACCACATTCAGCTTTTGTATGGCCACATCGTGTATCACCTGGTCGTAGGCCCTTTGCATAAAGCTGGAATAGATATTGCAAAAAGGCACAAGACCCTGTGTTGCCAAACCAGCCGAAAAAGTTACCGCATGTTGTTCGGCAATACCTACGTCAAAGGCGCGCTCGGGCATGGCTTTCATCATCATATTGAGTGAACAGCCTGAAGGCATGGCCGGGGTAATGCCCATTATCTTCGGGTTTTGCTCTGCCAGTTCAATAATGGTATGGCCGAATACATCCTGGTATTTTGGGGGCTGTGGTTTTTCAGCTTTACTTTTCTTGATCTCGCCGGTTATTTTATCAAACAAACCCGGAGCGTGCCATTTGGTCTGGTCCTTTTCGGCTAATGCGTAACCTTTGCCCTTTACCGTAACGCAATGCAAAAGCTTTGGCCCGGGTATATCACGCAGGTCGCGCAGCACACGCACCAGGTGTTTTACGTCGTGCCCGTCTATCGGCCCGAAATAGCGGAACTGCAGTGATTCAAATAGATTACTCTTTTTTAGAAGCGTACCTTTGATACTTTTCTCGATCTTCTTGGCCATTTTGAAGGCATCGGGACCGATGGAAGATATCTTAGTAAGCACATGAGCTATATCATCCCGGAAACGGTTGTAAGGTTTCGAGGTGGTAATGTCGGTCAAATAAGCCTTTAATGCACCCACATTCGGGTCAATCGACATGTTGTTGTCGTTCAATATAACCAACAGGTTTGAATTTTCTATACCAGCATGGTTCAGCGCTTCGAAAGCCATACCGCCGGTCATAGCGCCATCGCCGATCACGGCTACGTGCTGGCGGTCAGTCTCTCCCTTGTAGCGGGAAGCCACAGCCATACCCAGCGCGGCCGAAATGGAGGTAGAAGAGTGCCCAACGCCAAAAGTATCGTATTCGCTTTCCGAACGTTTTGGGAATCCGCTTATACCGCCATACATACGGTTGGTATGAAAAATATCGCGGCGGCCGGTCAGTATCTTATGTCCGTAAGCCTGATGTCCAACATCCCAAACCAGCTGATCGTAAGGCGTATTCAGGATATAATGCAGTGCAACGGTAAGTTCAACCGTACCGAGGCTTGCACCGAAATGGCCGCCATTTACCGATACTACATCAATGATATATTGGCGTAATTCCTGGCAAACCTGTTCGAGCTGTTCTTCGGTAAGTTGCTTTAAATCAGACGGGTAGTTTATTTTTTGTAGTAAATCTCCAGCTGCTACCTGCATTGATATCCTTTTAAAAATTCAACTTACAAAAGTAAGCTATTTTAATGTTATTATTTGCGAAAAAAGGCCGTAATAATGTATTTAACACTGCGGGCCCTATTAGTTTAAGCACAGATAATAATAGCGAATTTGCCTTAGCGGTCGCTAAGAAAGTTTTCCACTTTATTTTCGCAATCTTAATAACTTTTATGGCGATACCCGGTTATTAGCGTATACTTTTGGGATTGATATGATTGAAGAGAGTTTCGAGATAAAGTTACCACAGTTTGAAGGGCCGTTCGACCTGCTGCTGTTTTTCATTGAAAGGGATGAACTGGATATCCAGGATATTCCTATCGCCCGCATAGCGGACGACTTTCTGAATTATATCCACCAGATGAACAGCCTGAACATGGAGCTGGCCAGCGAATTTATTTTCGTTGCGGCCACGCTGATGCGTATCAAGGCAAAAATGCTGTTGCCACGTTACGAGGCGGAAGAAGGCACGGAACACGACCCGAAGGCAGAACTGATACGAAAGCTGATAGAATACAAGAAATTTAAGGAAATATGCGAATTGTTGCGGCCTTTGGAGGACGACCGTTTTAGGCGCGAGAAGCGCGGCAATATAGCGTATGATCTGCAGCAGGTAGATAAAGTGACTGTGCCGGGCGAGGAGCTTTCCGAGATCAGCCTGTATAAACTGATGAATGTGTATGATAAAGTGACCAAACGCTTTTTGAACCGGAGCGAAGAAGTGACCCATACCGTTGTGCAATACCCTTATACCATAGAGGAGCAAAAAAAAGCTATCAACGATTTGCTGGCAATAAACCAGCGACTTGACTTCAAATCAATCGCCAACCGTTCGGAGAATAAGGTGCATTTTGTATATAATTTCCTGGCGGTATTGGAAATGTTGCAGCAAGAGATCATCAAGATACAGATCGGGTTGGGTTTCAATAACTTTTGGATATCTGCCAGGTAGTTACCAGCGATCGGTGATCAGCGATCAGTTGTCGCCGATTCCTGTCAAATTCGTCATAACAAACATTTTCCTTTCTGCAAAGCCGGGCGGAAATCACGGCATGTCCCGTTCAAAGGCTAATTCGCTATGTTAACAACTGTATTTTACTCACACAGCGCACTAATTAACTAATCACTAATCACTAATCGCTCAATCTTTGCTAAATTAGCGGCGTTTTTAGCCCCCATATGAAAAGAGACAAATTAATATTTAAGCTGCTGGATGAAGAACAACAGCGCCAGGAAGAAGGCATTGAACTGATTGCGTCGGAAAACTTTGTTAGCCGCCAGGTAATGGAGGCAGCAGGCTCCGTTGCTACCAACAAATATGCCGAAGGCCTGCCCGGAAAGCGTTATTACGGCGGTTGCCAGGTAGTTGATGAGATAGAAACCATCGCTATTGAAAGGGCAAAGCAGCTATTTAATGCCGAATGGGTGAATGTTCAACCGCATTCAGGCGCGCAAGCTAATGCCGCAGTAATGCTGGCCTGCCTGCAGCCCGGCGACAAGATATTAGGATTCGACCTTTCACATGGCGGCCATTTAACCCACGGTTCGCCGGTTAACTTTTCGGGTAAATTGTACGAGCCGCATTTTTACGGCGTAAAAAAGGAAACCGGGCTGGTGGATTACGATCAGCTAAAAAAAGTTGCCCTGGCCGAAAAACCAAAAATGATCATTTGTGGTGCGTCCGCTTACTCGCGCGACTGGGATTACGAGTTTATCCGCAAGGTAGCCGATAAAGTGGGAGCTTTGGTCCTGGCTGATATATCGCACCCGGCCGGGCTGATAGCAAGGGGCCTGCTGAACGATCCGTTGCCGCATTGCCATATTGTTAGCACCACCACACATAAAACCCTTCGCGGCCCGCGTGGGGGCATTATTATGATGGGTAAGGATTTTCCAAACCCATTTGGGCAAAAAACCCCAAAGGGAGAGGTGAAAATGATGTCGGCAGTGTTGGATATGGCTGTTTTCCCGGGTACGCAAGGCGGACCCCTTGAACATATCATTGCCGCCAAAGCAGTAGCATTTGCTGAAGCTTTAAGCGAAGACTATATGAAATATATCGTTCAGGTGAAAAAGAACGCCGCCGCCATGGCTAAATCATTTGTCGATCGCGGTTACGAACTTATTTCGGGGGGTACAGATAACCACCTGATGCTGATCGATCTGCGTAATAAAAATATCACCGGTAAAGCTGCCGAGAACGCCCTGGTAGCTGCCGATATAACCGTAAATAAAAACATGGTTCCGTTTGACGATAAGTCGCCGTTTGTAACTTCGGGTATCCGCGTGGGCACCGCTGCTATTACGACGCGCGGCTTAAAAGAAAAGCAAATGGACCTGATAGTTGAACTCATAGATGCTGTAATAATTGATCCCGAGAATGAACCTTCTTTGCGTAAAATACGTAAAAGGGTGCATAGGTTAATGGAATCGTTTCCATTATACCGGCAAAAGGGCTCGGATTAATTAAGTGAATAAACAGCAATTAACATTCTCAGAAGATAAACGCTTAACGGCTCTGCGATCATACCCGGTCCTGGAGACATCGCCGCACAAGGAACTTGACGCTATTACCCGTCTTGCCTCTTTTGTGTGCAAGGCTCCTATTGCGCTTGTCACTTTTATCGATGCCGATAGACAGTGGGTTAAATCGAGCGTTGGCATAGATATCAAGCAGGTTCCGCGTGTTGATTCCTTTTGTAACCATGCCATCACGGGTGCCGGTATACTCGAAGTTGAGGACCTTTGCGAACACGAAATTTTTAGTAAAAACCCTTTTGTTGTAGAAGAACCCCACGTGCGGTTTTACGCCGGCGCACCGCTTATCGATCCAAATGGTTTCAGGCTGGGCGCATTGTGCGTCATGGATACCGTTCCCCGGAAACTGGACAGCGAGCAACTGATGTCGTTACGTACTCTAGCCGACAGCGTGGTGTCGCACCTGGTGAGGATCCAATATAAAAAGGAGCTAAAGGCCAGCACTGTCACCAACAACGACTTTTTAAGCTTGTTCAATACATCGTCCGTTATCCATTGTTTGATGGATAAGGAATTCCGGATAGAGATGGTGAATAAGGCCGCTGCTACTATTTGGGGCTATAAGCCATCGCAGCTTATCGGCGATGTTTTCTGGACATTCTTTTCTGAAGGGATCACGGTGTCGGCCAGGCAACAAATCAAGAATGGATTAGCAAAACAACTAAAGACATTTGAAATTAAAACCCCGGTTTTAACAAGCGGCGGTGGCGTAAAATGGCTTATATGGCAACTGATATTCAAAGATAATAAGTGGTATGCCACCGGCCGGGATGCAACCCTGCAAAAAAAGGTGGAGACCGAACTGGATATCCTATCATTCGCGGCAAAAAAATCGCCGAGCGGTATTGTAATGCGCGATAACGAGGGAAGGATCATCTGGTTTAATGAAGCCCTGCAAAAACTACTGGGTTATTCGCTCGACGATGTAAGGGGCCAAACCGTTGGCACGCTCGTTATTGGCGAAGAAACGGATATGGCCGTGTATAGCGGGGCGGTTGAAGCCTTTAAGGAAAACCGGGCCTACGAAATAGAACTCAAAGTATATAAGAAAGACGGCAGCCCGATATGGGTGTCTATTGCCAATAGTCCATTGTTTAACGAAGATGGCAGCGTGGAGCGCCACATCAGCATGATGGTGGACATCAGCGAACGTAAGGAAGCCGAAAAAGAGCTGAAATTATTATCGCTTGTGGCCAGCAGCACTACCAGCGGAGTTGTGATAAACGACAACAAAGGCAAAGTGGAGTGGGTGAACAAGGCTTTTGAAACCATAACCGGTTACAGTATTGCGGATGCGAAAGGAAGGCCCCTTGGCGATGTGCTGAGAGGTGAACTAACGGATGTTTCTATCATTCAGAAATCACGCGAGCTTTCAAGGAATAAGCAATCATTTGAGGTCGATTTGCTGGTTTACCGCAAGGATGGCCTGCCGCTATGGATATCCGTCATTAATTCGGTGATACTGGACGGCGACGGCGCAGTTGATAAATACATTGAAGTTATTATAGATATAACAGCTAAAAAGAAGGCTGAAATAGAATTAATAGCGGCGAAAGAAGAGGCCCTGCAGCTAAGCCGGGCCAAGGATATGTTCATATCGGTGATGAGCCACGAGATACGCACCCCGCTGAATGCAGTGATCGGTATGTCGCACTTATTGCTGGATGATAATACCGAAGAGATACACAAGGAAAACCTGGGCATACTCAAGTTCTCCGCCGAGAATCTGATGACGCTCATTAACAATGTGCTTGATTTTACCAAGATAGAAACAGGCAATATCGAGTTGGAAAGAACCGCGGTGGAGCTGCAGGAGCTTGTGCAGGGTATTACAAGTTCGATGCAGTTTAATGCGAGCGAGAAAAAGATTTACCTGAAACATTCCATAGACGAAGCTGTACCAAAGACCGTAATTGGCGACCGGACACGTCTTTGCCAGATATTACTGAACCTGGTAGGTAACTCGGTGAAGTTTACCGAAACGGGTGGCGTAACCATTGATCTGCAGGTTATCGGGCAGACTAACAGCTATGTAAAAATACGTTTCGCCGTTTCTGATACTGGTATAGGCATTGCAAATGACAAAATAAACACCATCTTTGAGTCGTTTAAACAGGCCGAATCTGATACCTCGCGCAAATATGGCGGTACAGGTTTGGGGTTAGCTATCACCAAGAAACTTATAGAGTTACACGATGCCACAATTCATGTGGATAGCGTTTTAGGAAAAGGATCGACTTTCTGGTTTACAATAAAATTTGACAAGGAGCACGCAAGTGCTGTAAATGACAATAATAAAGTGGAAACAGGTTTACAATTAAATGTACTGGTTGTTGATGATAACCAGATAAACAGGTTATTAATTAATAAGGTGCTTACCAAGTGGGGCGCAACTATTGAGTTTGCCGAGAACGGGCAGGAAGCGGTGGAAAAAGTAGAAAGCAACCCTAACCTGGATGTTGTTTTGATGGATATACATATGCCGGTAATGGGCGGCCTCGAGGCTACCCAGATCATCCGTTCAAAGGACGAAGCGTACTATCAGCAGTTGCCTATTATTGCGCTTACCGCGTCGATGCTGAACAGCGAGATCAACGAGATCAACAGCTCGGGTATGAACGACTATATCCTGAAACCGTTCGACCCGAAAGGATTATATGACAAGCTGGTGAAGTATCAGAAGGTTAGTTAACCGGTGATTGGTTAATCAACTATCTTGCAAATCGCTTCAATCCTGAAATCGTGTCCTATTCAGCGTAAGCTATCGTAGCGATACTGAGTTTCAATCCCTCAACTTTAAGTAATTCGGTACCGCATGCCTCTAAGGTGGAGCCGGTAGTTACCACATCATCAACAAGCAATATATGCTTGTTTTTTAGTTTTTCGGGGTCGCTGACTAAAAACACTTCCTGCATATTTTCGAAGCGCGAGAACCGCGACCGGTGCGTTTGGGTTTCAGTCGCCCTTACACGCACCAGGTTGTTTTCTGCCACTGGCGCGCTTAGTTTCTCTGAAATACCCTGGGCAAAGCAGGAGCTTTGATTGTAACCCCGCTTGCGCAACCGGCTTTTATGCAGCGGCACCGGAATAATAAGATCTACCGTTTTAAAGACAGGGCTTAAAACTAATTGCTCCCCTGCAATGTTGCCCAGCATGTTGCCTATCTTTTGCACTCCCTTGTATTTGAACTGGTGCATCAGGTGCTGCATTTTGCCGCCTTTTACAAAATAGCAAAGTGCATAGGCGGCTTCGGCATTCAGTTTACCCCAAAATTGCTGCGCTACAATATTGTCAGGCTTTAAATGAAAATTGGTAAAAGGCAAACTGAAACGGCAATCAGTGCAGATCAAATCTTCACCGGCAACCAGGCTTTCACCGCATGCCTGGCAAAGCTCGGGGAATAATAAGGCGACAAAATCGGCAAGATACCCTGCTTGTAATTTCATGCCTCAATTTAAGAGTTTTCTTTAAGAACTAACGGTTTTCGCCTTTTCTTTAATAGCCAACTGCCCGCACGCTGCATCGATATCCTTGCCCCGGCTGCGGCGGATATTAGTGATTACACCCTGGCTGCGCAGGTATTCGGCAAAGGCTTCTATCTTGTCCTCGCCTGCGTTCAGGTAATTGGCGAATGAGATAGGGTTGTATTCTATAATGTTTACTTTACACGGCACATGCTTGCAGAATTTCGCCAGCTCCATGGCATCCTGTAACTCGTCGTTAAAATCATTAAAGACGATGTATTCATACGTTACCGGGTTCTTCGTCCGCGCAAAATAATATTTTAATGCCTCTGCCAATGCCTTTAGCGAGTTTTGCTCGTTTATCGGCATAATGGTATTTCGCTTGTCATCATTTGCAGCGTGCAGCGATAGGGCCAGGTTAAATTTCACCTCGTCGTCCCCCAGCTTTTTGATCATTTTGGCGATCCCGGCTGTAGAGACAGTGATCCTTTTAGGCGACATATTAAGCCCGTCTTCGGCAGTAATTCGTTCAACCGATTTAAGCACATTGCTGTAGTTAAGCAGGGGCTCGCCCATACCCATATATACTATATTCGTTAAAGGAATACCGTAATTTTCTTTTGCTTGTTTATCTATCAGCACCACCTGGTCGTAGATCTCATCGGGATTCAGGTTACGCTTGCGCTCCATATACCCTGTTGCACAGAATTTACAGGTAAGGCTGCATCCAACCTGGGATGAAACGCAGGCGGTCATACGCTCGGGTGCAGGTATCAAAACGCCTTCTATCAGGTGGCTGTCGTGTAAAACAAAGGAATTTTTTATAGTTTTATCGGCGCTAAACTGTGAGTTGTTAATTTTTACATTATTGATTAAAAAATTTTCATCCAGTTTTTTGCGCAGTTCTTTTGAAATATTGCTCATTTCGTCAAACGAAATGCATGACTTTTGCCAAAGCCACTCATAAACTTGCTTTGCCCTGTAACTTTTTTCGCCCATTTCGGTAAAATGGTCTGCCAGCGCGTCTGCACTTAAGCTACGTATATCTACCTTACCTTTTGTTGCCACGCTGCAAAGTTACTTAATTTAAAATCAATGCCTTTTTGCGGCCTTTTTTAATTACCGTAAAAAGAACAATAGATGCTAAATATTGTCTTATTTAATCAGGTAGGGCATTTTTTGCACTATGATCGGATGGGGCATATTAAACTAAGTTGAATGAAAATTTTTAGAGCCGATTACGTTTTTCCAGTTTGTGCCGATCCAATCAAAAACGGGGTTATTACCGTCAACGACGAAGGTAAGATCATTTCCGTTTCAAATAATCACGACTCAAATGATAAATCAGTTGAGTATGTAAAAGGGATAATTTGCCCCGGATTTGTCAATACACATTGTCATCTCGAGCTTTCCCATTTAAAGGATAAAATACCTCCGCGTGAAGGCCTGATCAACTTTATCAAGAATATCCAGTTGGTGCGAAATGCTGACGCTGGCGTGATAACTGATGCTGCCGTAAAAGCGGATAAGGAAATGTATGATAATGGCATAGTAGCTGTAGGCGATATTTGTAACAGTAATATTACAATACCTGTCAAAGCCCAGAGCAAAATATATTACCATTCCTTTTCAGAAGTATTTAGCTTTCAGCCGGCACGGGCGCAGGAAGTTTTTGACAAGGCGCTCGCCCTGTCGAATGAGTTCAAACCTGGCTCCGGTTCAATAACTCCGCACTCGCCCTATTCGGTGTCAAAGGAACTATACCGGTTAATAAAACAATACTGTGAAACTGGCACCAATCTCCTGAGCATACACAACCAGGAAAGCGACGAAGAGAATAAGTTCTTTCGTTATCGTTTGGGGGGCTTTCTTGACCTGTACGATCACTTTGGCATTGATATCAGCCATTTTAAATCGCAGGCGCGCAATTCCCTCCAATCTATTATACCGCTGTTAACCAATAAGCAGGAAGTGCTGCTGGTACATAACACCTGTACCAACCTAAAGGATATTTATTTCATTAAACGGTTCGATACCAAAGTGCATTTTTGTTTCTGCCCGGGAGCAAATCTTTACATTGAAGACAAATTGCCTAAGGTGGAACTTTTTATCGATCAGGGATTCAATATCACGCTTGGTACGGATAGCCTGGCGTCGAACACTAAACTTTGCATACTGAACGAAATGCGCTTGCTGCAGGAACGGTTCCCGGTATTGAGTACCGAAAGGCTCATCCAATGGGCAACTGTTAATGGCGCCAGGTATTTAGGAATAGCTGACGAAAAAGGCACGATAGAGGAAGGTAAAACGCCGGGCCTTAACCTGATCACCGGCCTGGATAACCTTAGGATCACATCGGCCACCAAAGTAAGGCGCTTGATTTAAATGGTGTAGGTTGTAAATATTGAATAAGGTCTAAACAGAATTTTAGATCTTACGTTAATATTTTTACAGAAATTGCCCCGATATTTTCAACCGCTACAACTAACTATGATAAAGCACTTCGACATTACCGTTACAGGCCATGTGCAAGGCGTTTTTTACCGCGCGTCCACCAAAGCGGTCGCCGACCAGCTTGGAGTAAAAGGCATTGTAAGCAACAAGCCGGATGGCAGCGTTTTTATTGAAGCCGAAGGGGATGCTGTATCGTTGAGTATGTTTCTGGATTGGTGTAAGGAAGGCCCCGAACACGCAGAGGTAATTTCTGTGCATTCGGATGAAGGCGAATTGAAAAACTATCGTAATTTTGAGGTGTTGCGAAAAAGCCGGTAACACAAAGCCGGTTATACTTAACTATCCTATTTGATCATTGTCGACCGCTAAAAAATTTGCAGGGCAAACCGCTGTTTACGGTTTAACAACCATCGCCGGCCGTGTATTAACCTTTTTCCTCACACCGGTTTATACCAGGGCGTACCCCCTTGGCACTTATGGTATCCTGACCACGATGTTCAGCTATGTTTCCATCCTGAATGCAATAATGGCATTTGGTATGGAGACCACTTTTTTCAGGTACCTTAATAAATATGAGGATAATAAACAACGCGTTTATAACAACGCTTTTGCGTCAGTATTTGCAATAACCGTAATTTTTCTCCTGCTTACAATACCTTTCGCCGGCCATATTGCCGACTATATTAACGTAAGCAGCGCTACAAAAGCAGGACACAAGTTAGTGGGTACCGCAGCGGGCACCAGTCATTCCGATTTTGTTCATTATGTAAATTATTTTCTTGCCATTTTGGTAATAGATGCATGGTGCGTTATTCCATTCGCTAAAATAAGAGCCGAGGGCAAGCCCGGGCGGTACGGACTCATTAAAACTGTTAATATCGCCATTTTTATTTCGCTCAACCTGATCTTTATATGGGGCCTTCCTTTTTGGATCAATCACAATTTAACTGGTTCGGCCTGGATCAGTGGGTGGTACATAAAAGGATGGGTGGGATATGTTTTCCTGTCGAACCTTGTAGCAAGCATTATCACATTGCTGCTTTTATTACCCGAATTGTTAAAGATAAAATTTAAGCTCGATGGAAAGATGCTTGCCGAGATGTTTACCTACAGCTGGCCGGTATTGATAGCCAATTTGTCGTTCCTGGTTAATGAAAATGCAGACAAGTTGATGCTGGGCTGGTTGCTTCACCCTAATATTGCCTTGCGCGAAGTAGGTATTTATGGGGCCTGCGCTAAAATATCCATTTTCCTGAGCATTTTTGTACAGGCATTTCGCCTGGGCGCCGAGCCATTCTTTTTTAGTCACGCCAAAAACAAGAATGCGGTACAAACATACGCCCGTATCATGAATTATTTTGTGATAACCGTATGTGTCATATTCATAGCGCTGATAGCGAATATCAACATCCTCAAATATTTTATACCCAACCGCAGCTATTGGGTTGGGCTTGATGTGGTGCCACCGCTGGTTTTCGGCTATGTGAGCCTTGGCATTTATATGAATTTATCGGTGTGGTATAAGTTATCCGATCAAACCAAATACGGGCTTTATATTTCGGGTATCGGCGCCATAGCCACCATAGTATTAAATGTTCTGTTCATACCCAAATACAGCTATATGGCTTCGGCCTGGACATCGCTCATCGCCTACACCGTCATGATGGTGCTATCCTACATTTGGGGCCAAAAAAACTACCCGATACCTTACAATCTAAAAAAGAACCTTGCTTATATAATTTCCTCAATTATAATCGTTTTTGTATCGTTCTATATCTTCAAGCGTAATATCTTTGCAGGCGACGCTTTGTTGATATTGTACGCTTTAGCGGCATTCTATTTCGAGCGTAACGATTTAAAGAGCATACTAAGCAAGCGATGATCATCAGGATAATTAACCGATCTAAAAATAATTTACCGGCTTATGAAACCGCACACGCGGCAGGTATGGACCTGCGCGCCGACCTGGAAAGTGCTGTAACTTTGCAGCCTATGGAGCGTAAACTGATCCCGACAGGTTTGCATATCGAACTGCCCGAAGGGTTTGAGGCGCAGATACGGCCGCGCAGCGGGCTGGCGTTTAAACATGGCATAGGTATAGTAAACTCTCCCGGAACGATTGACGCTGATTACAGGGGAGAGATCAAAGTATTGCTTATCAATTTTTCGGCTGAACCCTTTGAGATCAATACGGGCGACAGGATAGCACAAATGATAGTGGCCCGGCACGAGAAGGTAAGCTGGGAGGAAGTAGAAATATTAAACGAAACATCGCGGGGCGCGGGCGGTTATGGACATACCGGGGTAGGATAATGAAGAAATTGCGGATCATATTTTTGATATTTTTAACGCTTCCGTTGGCAGCCCTGGCGCAAAAGGACAGTGTTAATAAAACAAACCGGGTGGTAATGGTTGTAGGTAAGCCGCTTACCCCTGGCGACAGCGTGATGGTAAAACAACTTTTCTTTTCGGCGCTGCGCGACAAGACAATCGAGAATGCCACACTGGCCGCCGAAATGTTCAACCAGGTTTTACAGGTCGACCCGGCAAATGATGCCGCCATGTATGAACTGGCCTCCCTGAAAAAAGATCAGAACGATTATGAGTCTGCACAGGAATTACTGGAGAAGGCGGTAACAGTTAAGCCGGAAAATGAATGGTATTGGGTGGCCCTTGCTGATTGTTATGAAAAAAATAATGACGCTCCCAAACTCGAAAATGTATTCAACGAGCTTTTGAAAATAAACCCGGATAAGCCGGATTACTATTTTGACCAGGCCAACGTTTATTATCTCGAAAAAAAATATGACCAGGCATTGGCTGTGTATGAGAAACTTGAGAAGATGATAGGCCCATCTGATGAAATAATCGCCAAAAAGGAAAATATTTACCTGAAACAGGGAAAGGTGGATAAAGCTGCGGCTGATATACAGGGCCTGATAGATGCCAACCCATCCGAGATACGGTATTATTTATTGCTGGGCGAGATATATAATTCGAACGGGTTGCAGGATAAAGCGCTCAAAGTGTTAAAAGAGGCTGAAAAGGCCGATCCTGGCAGCGGTCGCGTTCACCTTGCGCTGGCAGATATTTACCGCGACAAAAAAGATAATGAAGCAAGTTATAACCAGCTGACGCTGGCTTTTAAACTACCGGATTTGGAGATAGAGCAGGAAGTGAAGATAGTATTGGGTTATGTCCCTAAGTTTCCCGACCCGAATGCCAAAGCGAGCGCACTAGAATTAAGCCGCTTGCTTACCCTAGCCCATCCTGATGATGCCCGCGGGTATGCACTGTACGGCGATATGCTTATTCAGAATGAAAAATACCCGGAAGCCAAGACTAACTACAAGAAGTCACTGGCGCTGAACGACCAGGTTTACGAGGTGCAGGAGCAATTGGTACGGCTCGATCTGGGGAGTAACCAGTTGGACGAAGCAATAAAGGATGGTGAAAACGCTTTATCACTATTCCCTAACCAGGCATGGCTAAACTATTTGGTTGGCGTTGCATACGAGCAAAAAAAAGACTTCAAAAAAGCTTTGAGCTATGTAAAAAATGCAACCTCGCTCGAGAGCCAGGATAATGATCTTTTGGCACAAAGCTATTCGGTTTTGGGCGATTGCTACCATTCAACGGGCGACGAACAAAAGTCGGACGATTCTTACAACAAAGCCTTAAGCTATAATCCTGACAACGCTTATACGTTGAATAACTATGCCTACTACCTTTCGGTGCGCGGCGCTTCGCTGGATAAGGCTGAAGCAATGTCGAAGCGTTCGAACGAGCTTCAACCTAATACGGCATCATTTGAGGACACTTATGCATGGATACTCTTTAAGCAAAAGAAATTTGCCGAGGCAAAGATCTGGATCGAGAAGGCAATCTCGCATGATAAAGATCGCAGCGCTGTGCAAACCGAACACTATGGAGATATAATGTACCAGTTGGGCGATAAGGATGCTGCCCTGGCAAATTGGAAAAAAGCAAAACAATACGGAGGCAGTTCACCTGTTTTAGAACGGAAGATCAATGAAAAAAAATACATTGAATAAGCTGTTCATTGTTTGCGGCTTACTGGCGATAGTAAGTTGCAAAGCAAAAAAGCAGTTGCTTGTAAATAAGATCAGTAAAGACACGATCGCCGCCAGCTCGCCTGTATTAATGACGAGGTTGAACAGCATAAGATCTGCACAACTAAATTTTGCGACGTTTTCGGGCAAAGCTAAAACCCAGTTGAATATTAACGGAAGCGGCAATAACGTGACGATGAACGTGCGTATAGAGAAGGGCAAGCGGATATGGGTATCGGTTACGGCTATCGTTGGGATCGAAGTTGCCCGCGCACTGATAACGCCCGATAGTATATTGGTGATCAACAAACTGCAGGATCTGTACCTGCGAAAGCCTTTTAATTATATCTACAGGTATACCAGTGAGAAACTTGACTATAGTTCGGTCGAGGCGCTGATAGTGGGTAACGCCATACCACAATTGCTTGATGAGAAGGCCGAGCTGAAAACCGATACTGCTGACACGGAAATTAAAGGAACGCTGGACAACCTTATTTATAACCTGGTAGTAGGTGCCGATCTGAAAGCCAAGGAAACCAATTTATCAAACCCGGGCGAAGCGCAGGAGCTGCACGTCAATAACAGCGGCCCGATGGCGGTTGGGGATAGGACGCTATCGTCGCAGATCGATATTAACTCGGTAGTTGGTAACAAGAAAATAAAGATCAGCCTGCATTATATCAAAGTAGATTTAGATAAACCGCTTGAATATCCTTTCAATATTCCGGATGACTATTCCCCGGCAAGGTAAATTTTATATTTTTGGCGAATGAGGGTTTTCAAACAGTTTCTTATTATATCCGGGTTGTTGATCGCCGCACTGCATGTACACGCGCAAAGCAGCGACGAATTAAAGCGCCTGAGGAATAAATATAACGAAGAACTGGAGCAGCTAAACCGTGAATATGAGGAAACCGCCAATAACAAAAAAAGCTCGCTGCGGCAGTTGAGCCTGCTGAAGGAACAGATCAATATTCGGGAGGAAAAGATAAACTCCATCAATTCTGAAGTACGGCTGCTGGACAACCAGATATCGGAAAACAACACCTCTATTCATAACCTGCAAAGCCAGCTCGACCTGTTAAAGAAGCAATATGCGGCCATGATATTGTTTGCCTACCATAACCGCAGCTCGTATAACAAACTAATGTTCGTATTTGCGGCCAAGGATTTTAACCAGGGGTATAAACGATTAAAATACCTGCAGGAATTTGCCGGGTACCGCGAACGGCAGGCACAATACATCGAAAGCACCGAGAAGGACTTGCATGTAAAGATCAACCAGCTGGATAATACTAAAAAAGAGAAGAACAATATCCTTGCCGACCAGATTAAGGAAAAGGTAACCCTGGGCAAACAAAAAAAGGATGAAGCAAGGGTAGTGTCCGATCTTTCGAAGCAGCAAGGGCAACTAAAACAACAGCAACGCGACTTGCAACGGAAAATAACCAAGACCAACCAGGAGATACGCGATGCTATCCGGAAGGAAATAGCGGAAGCCAGGCGAAAGGCGGAAGAAGCTGCAAGGGCTGCCGCTGCGGCAAATCCATCCGGTAATAAAAATGTTACATCTAATAAAGAGAAGCCAGGCAGGCCAACCGATAGCGAAGTTTTAAATACAACAAAAGAAGCGGCAAAACTCTCGAGCGACTTTTTGGACAACAGGGGCAAGCTGCCCTGGCCGGTGACAAATGGCATGATAATCCGTGGCATGGGGGTTTATACTATAGAAGGGATAAGGACAGAAAGCGATGGTTTAGAGATAAAAACTAATGCTGGGGCCCCCATAAGAACAGTTTTTGACGGAAAAGTACAGGCTGTTGAAAATGTTTACGGTACTTATACCGTTATAGTAATTCACGGTGAATATTTTACAGCATATTCTAACCTGAAATCGGTGACCGTTAGCACGGGGCAAAAACTAAGTACCAAACAAATGATTGGTACTGTAGCAACGGACCCGGCGACAGGGGAATCGGTAGTGCAATTTGCGATTTATAAGGGCATTAACCCGGTAAATCCTAAGATTTGGCTTTACCCTGAATAGAATAATTTTCAATCTTGTACTATTTTATTACGTATATTTGTAAATTCATTTAGAGGATATGTTTAGTTCGGTATTATTGTTTTTGAACATTGGCGGCGGGGAGATGGTTCTTATTGTTTTCGTGGCACTGCTGCTTTTTGGTGGTGAAAAACTTCCGGAAATAGCGAGAGGGCTTGGAAAAGGAATACGCGATTTCAAAGACGCTTCGGATGGTGTAAAGCGCGAGATAGCTAACCAGATCAATAATTTCGAGGACAAAAAGACAGAGCCGGCTGTAGTTACTACTATCGAGGAACCATCTCATTTGTTACCTGAAAGCGAGATGCAGCAACAACTGCCTGAACACGCGGAAGCTACAGAAGAGCAACCAGAAGTAAGCGGCGTGGCAAATACAATACCTTATGTTGAGAACCACACTACTCCTGTACATGAGGAAACACACGCTACCGAGACTAAAATAGAACCAGTTAAAACAGCACACGAATAATTCATTAAATAAAACTTAAAGACATGGGCTCATTAGGCGCACCGGAAATTATTTTAATCCTAGTTATTATACTAGTATTGTTTGGCGGAAGAAAAATCCCTGAATTGATGAAGGGCTTGGGAAAAGGGATGAAGGAGTTTAAAGACGCCCAAAACGGCGAAAGCTCTACAACGACAACCACCGAAGAAAAGCCAAAAAACTGATCCGGCAGGTTCAGCCAATAGCTATTCTGTAAGCACTATCATAAACTTATCTGCTGAAATCTCCATTTCAACGGATAAGTTTTTTATTTTAGCCCCATGACTACATTCTATTCCTCTTTTGATGAAATAAAGAGGGAATTGCAAAGCGGCCGTATCACGGTTGAAGGATTAGTAAAAAGCTACCTCTCCCGTATCAGGGACAACGCACACCTGAATGCTTTTAATGAAGTATTTGAACAGGAAGCTATGTCGCGTTCCAAAACAATTGATATGCGTATCAAAGCCGGGACAGCGGGCAGGCTTGCAGGCATGGTCATCGGTATTAAGGATAATATCTGTTATAAAGATCATAAAGTATCTGCTTCGTCCAGGATACTTGATGATTTTACGTCTGTATATTCTTCCACTATAGTTGAACGGCTGCTGGCAGAAGACGCCATCATCATAGGCCGCTGTAATTGCGATGAGTTTGCGATGGGTGCCTCCAATGAGAATTCCCACTACGGCCCGGTAAAAAACTATGCGGATACAAGCCGTGTACCAGGCGGTTCATCCGGTGGTTCGGCGGTGGCGGTACAGGCTGGTATGTGTCACGCATCTATCGGTACAGATACCGGCGGCTCGGTTAGGCAACCCGCGTCCTTCTGCGGCTTGGTGGGATTGAAACCAACTTACGGTCGAATTTCCCGGCATGGAATTATAGCTTATGCATCATCTTTAGACCAGGTGGGGCCCATCACGCGTTCTGTAGAGGACGCTGCCTTGTTGTTGGAGATCATGGCAGGCGCCGACGAATACGACTCTACGCTCGCCCAAAAACCCGTGCCTGCCTATAGGAATGAATTGAAACCCGCTGGTTCAAAAAAGAAGATCGCGTACCTGCAAGAGGCGCTCTCAAGCCCGGGTGTTGATAATGAAGTAAAGGGCTCACTTATCGAATATATTGAAAAGCTGCGTGCCGACGGGCATACCGTTAATCCGATAGCCTTTGAATATCTCGACTACATCGTGCCCACTTATTATATCCTGGCTACAGCCGAAGCTTCATCCAACCTGGCGCGGTACGACGGGGTGCATTACGGTTACCGCAGCCCGGCCGCAACCGATCTGCTGACCACTTATAAGCGCTCGCGCTCCGAGGGTTTTGGTAAGGAAGTTAAGCGCCGTATTATGCTGGGCACATTTGTACTGAGTGCAGGTTATTACGATGCCTATTATGCCAAGGCGCAAAAAGTGAGGCGGCTGATCAGGGAGAAAACGGATAGCCTGCTGGAAGAGTATGATTTTATTTTAACCCCTACCGCTCCCGAACCGGCGTTCGCGCTGGGGAAAACGGAAAAAGATCCGGTTGTAATGTATCTTTATGATATTTTTACCGTACAAGCATCATTAGCCGGTGTTCCGGCTATTTCCTTGCCGGCTGGTGCTACTAATAAAGGTTTACCCCTGGGCTTACAATTATTAACCAAGCGTTTTGCCGAACAGGAATTGTTAAATTTCTCTAAATATTTCTTAGAGCTATAAAAATTTAATAGATTAGTAAATCCTAAGGTAGAAATGAAGAGATTATTAGTGCTTACAGCCGCCCTCTGTCTTATCCAATTTTCTAAAGCCGCCACACCCTTCTTACACACATCACAAGGGGCATCAGGGGTTCCGGAATGCTGCATTGTTTTACCCGTAAAAAACGGGAGCGACTCTGCCCTTACCCGTATGGAAATACCCGTTTATACAGGTATTTACCGCAACAATATTTTCAGAAAACGCCTCGATTCGATCCAAAAAGATGTACAACTGGACTACAATGAATACGTCCAGGCCGAAATAGACAATTATCTGTCTACCGAGCGCGTCGAAATTTCACGCGAGTTGGGCCTGTCTAAATACTACTTCCCTATTTACGAAAAGGCGTTCCGTGAAACCGGTATCCCTGATGAGATCAAATACCTTTCGGTGGTCGAATCGCGGCTTAATCCTAATGCCGTTTCACGCGTTGGCGCTACCGGCCCGTGGCAGTTCATGAACAACACCGCCAGGATTTATGGGCTTACGATGGATGATTATGTCGACGAACGCAAGGACCCTGTACAATCAAGCTATGCGGCTGCGGCTTACCTGAAAGATGCTTATCAGCAATTCGGCGACTGGCTGCTGGCCATTGCCTCCTACAATTGTGGTAAAAGCAACGTAATAAGGGCTATTGAAGAGGCGGGTTCAAATGATTTTTGGGCCATCCGCCAATACCTTCCTGCCGAAACAAGGGATTATGTGCCACTGTACATCGCTATTACCTATGTGATGAAATATCACAAAAACTATAATATCGTGCCGCAAGAGTGTTACTTTTCTACAGAAACCGATACGGTACAGGCCGATAAATTTATTTCATTGACCAGCGTTTCGCGTACCTTATCTATCGATCTGGCACAACTTACACTGCTTAACCCGTCCTACAAAAGATTGATCGTAAATGGCTCGGCCGAATCGCCAAAGAGCTTGGTTATTCCTAAAAATTTCAAGGCGAAGTATGCGGCATTATACGGTTCAATTAATTGCGAGCTGGCAGATGCCGATCTTTCGACCTATGGTTTGTACGACAGAATAAGGCGCATAGAAAGCAGGCCGCCTATACATCATCGCTCAAGAAAATTTGATACGATGGCATCGGTCGGGCAAAAGAAAAAAGTGAACAGTTTTGTGAGTTACCACCTGGAAGCGCCGGTGGTGGCTAAACTTAATAAAGGGTAAATACAAATAATTAAAATATAGGCCCGGTTCTGAAAATGATCAGAGCCGGGCTTTTTTCGTTTTGGCTATGCCAGCCCCCGAAAAGAATTGTAATTTTGGATAATCGAATTCCTAAAAACAACCATGCATAAAACCAACCGGAAGCAGGACGCGCTTGATTACCATTCAAACGGGCGCCCGGGCAAAATACAGGTAGTTCCTACCAAACCCACCAACTCACAGCGCGACCTTACCCTCGCTTACTCGCCTGGTGTAGCAGAGCCGTGCCTGCGGATAGCCGATAACGTAGAAGATGTTTATAAATATACCGCGAAGGGTAACCTGGTGGCGGTTATTACCAACGGTACCGCGGTGTTGGGGCTGGGTAATATTGGGCCCGAGGCGGCTAAACCCGTGATGGAAGGTAAAGGTTTGTTGTTCAAAATTTATGCCGACATCGATGTGTTCGACCTTGAAGTGAACGCGAAATCGGTAGATGAATTTGTGTCGATAGTCAAAGCCCTGGAGCCGACATTCGGGGGCATCAACCTGGAGGATATTTCCGCGCCAAGTTGTTTCGAAATAGAGCGCAGGCTGAAAGCCGAAATGAAGATCCCGGTAATGCACGACGATCAGCATGGCACCGCTATCATTTCGGGCGCTGCCCTGATGAATGCCTGCGAGATACAGGGTAAAAAGCTGGATAAGATAAAAATGGTAATAAACGGCGCAGGCGCCGCGGCTGTTTCCTGTTCCAAAATATACTTGTCGCTCGGGGTTAAACGGGAAAACCTTGTGATGTTCGACATCAATGGTTTAATTACCCCTGAACGCACCGACCTGGATGATATACGAATGTTTTTCGCAACAGAAAGGAAGGACATCAGCACCCTGGCCGATGCAATGAAAGGCGCCGATGTGTTTATAGGCCTTTCGGCGGGGAACGTGGTAACCCCGGATATGTTAAAGGCGATGGCTAAAAATCCCATAGTTTTTGCGATGGCAAACCCGGTACCAGAGATTGCCTATGACATTGGCGTTAAAGCGCGTAAGGATGTACTGATGGCTACTGGTCGCGCCGACTTTCCTAACCAGGTAAACAACGTGCTGGGCTTCCCATATATCTTCCGCGGGGCGCTTGATGTACGTGCAACTGCAATTAACGAGGATATGAAGCTGGCTGCGGTATATGCTATTGCCGAACTGGCAAAAAAGCCCGTACCCGAGGAAGTAAACCTGGCCTATAACGCCCGCAACCTGAAATTTGGTAAAGATTATATCATTCCGAAGCCGATGGACCGCAGGCTTATTACCGAAGTGTCATCGGCCGTGGCGAAAGCGGCAATAGCGTCGGGCGTAGCGCGAAAAACGATCACCGATTGGGATGCATACGAAGAGCGGCTGCGACTGAGTATAGGCGCCGATGACAGGATATTAAGAAACCTGGCCAACAAGGCTAAACAAAATCCTAAGCGGGTGGTATTTGCCGAAGCGGACAATTACAAAATACTGAAAGCTGCCCAAATTGTAAGAGAGGAGTGCATCGCCACGCCTATACTGCTGGGTAACTGTGCACGAATAAGGAATATCATCAAACACAGTGACCTGGAGCTGGATGATGTGGAGATCATCGATCCGCGCGATGAACCGGGCCGTTTCCAGGAATATGCCGATTATCTATACCAAAAAAGGCAAAGAAGAGGCATTACCGATACAGAAGCAAGAAAGATGCTTACGCAACGTAACTATTTTGGGGCGTGTATGGTGCAGTTTGGCGACGCCGACGCACTGATCTCGGGGTTAACAAAGGATTACGTAGCTACGGTAAAACCGGCGCTGCAGGTAATAGGCACGCAGGAAGGCGTTAACAGGGTTGCAGGAATGTATATGATGCTGACTAAAAAGGGCCCTGTTTTCATAGGCGATGCCACGGTGAATGTTGATCCAACGATAGAAGAGCTGGTTGACATTACGGTACTGATTGACCATTCTGTTAAACAATTTAACGTTAAACCAAGGATAGCGGTGCTCTCCTATTCTAACTTTGGTTCGAACGAGGGTGAGATCCCTTTCAAAACCAGGGAAACCGTGCGCCTGCTTCACGAACGATACCCGGATATTATGGTAGACGGTGATATGCAGGCTAACTTTGCATTGAACCCTACCTTGCTGGCAGATAATTTTCCATTCTCCACGCTTAATGGCGCGCCTGCCAATACGCTGATATTTCCAACGCTTGAATCGGGCAACATTGCCTACAAGTTATTACAGGAAATAGGCGATGCCGAGGCCGTTGGTCCTATATTGCTCGGGTTGAAAAAATCTGTTCACGTGTTGCAGTTGGGCAGTTCGGTCAGGGAAATTGTCGATATGGTTACCATAGCCGTGGTCGACGCCCAGGAAAAGGAAGGCAATGAAACCCAAAAAGTTGTTTCACGTACACGTAATTAATACTAAAAGGCACTTATGTACGCTTATATTGATGGTAAACTGGCCCATAAAAGCCCATCTTATGTGGTTATTGATGCGGGCGGTGTGGGGTACCAGGTAAACATATCACTAAACACTTATTCAAAACTTGGCGATACCGAGCGTTGCAAACTATTTACCTGGTTGCATGTGAAGGAAGATGCACACACCCTTTATGGCTTTGCCGACGAAGGCGAACGGCGGCTGTTCCTGCATTTAATATCCGTTTCGGGCATCGGCCCTAATACCGGCAGGATGATCCTGTCCTCGATCACTCCCGAAGAGATACAGGCGGCCATTGTAAAAGGGGATGTTTCACAGATACAGCGAATAAAAGGTATCGGGCCAAAATCGGCGCAACGCCTGATACTGGAACTACAGGATAAGCTGAAAAAGGACGGCCCTGACACGCTGATAACTGTTCCGGTGAACAGAACGGTGAAAGACGAAGCCATGTCGGCACTGGTAATGCTGGGCTTTGCCCGCAATGCGGTTGAGAAGGTGCTTGATAATGAATTAAATAAAAATGGTGGTAATTTAACCGTGGAACAACTAATTAAATTCGCACTAAAAAGTTTATAATTACGTAGATTTTTACCCCTTGACGCTTGATCCGGACTTTTACCTTTAAAGCTGCTTTATTGATGTTGCTGGTTTTCGCTTTTTGCGGGATCAGAACAGCCTTCGCACAGCAGCCCGCATCAAAGCCGGATTCACTAACCATCAGGGCGCCATTTAAAAATACCGAGTCGCGAAATAATCAACTAAAGGAAGGTTACCTGCTGCCCGACCCTCCCGGCCTGGTGAAAACCATTGAATATGACCCGGTAAAGAACCAATATGTGCTGTATCAGCGGTTGGGTAACTTCAACTACCGTCCGCCTAAATATCTTACTTTCAGCGAATACCTGGTATTAAAGCAGCGCGAAGATACGCGGGTTTACTTCAAACAGCAGGCGGATAACTATGCTTACCAGTCGCAGCAGGAAGGGTTTATCCCCCAGATCAAGGTGCGCAGCCACACTTTTGAGCAGATGTTCGGCAGTTCGGACATAACCATCCGGCCACAGGGCTCGGCCGAGATGATCATGGCCGGGCAGATCAACAGCAACCAGAACCCGCTGTTCAATACCAAACAACGCAGCCAGTTCAACTTCAATTTCAACCAGCGTATCCAGATGAACGTAACGGGTTCGATAGGTGACAAGCTGAAAATCTCGACCAATTACAACACCGATGCGCAGTACCAGTTTGAGAACCAGATCAAACTGGACTATACCGGGAACAAGGACGAGATCATCCAAAAAATAGAAGTAGGTACCGTAAGCTTTCCGTTAAACACTACCCTGATAACAGGTACGCAGGCCCTGTTTGGCGTTAAAAGCAAACTTAAATTTGGCAACCTGAATGTAACGAGTATCTTCTCGCAGCAGCGTTCACAATCCAAATCCATCACCATAACAAACGGCGCGCAGCAGGGGAACTTCAGTTTCACGCCTGCTGATTATGAGGCTAACCGTCACTACTTTTTGTCGCAATATTTCAGGGATAATTACGATAAGGCACTGGCCAATATTCCCATCATAAGCTCAAATATCAACATTACCCGGATTGAAGTTTGGGTTACCAATCGTACCAACAACACAACCGGTTCGAGGGATATATTGGGTTTGATGGACCTGGGTGAAAATAAGCCCTACAACAAAACGCTCGTGCAGGGCGGTGCAGGTTACAGTGGTTTGCCGGCCGGCTTTTCGGGACCGGGCTTTCCGCAACAATCCAACAACTTGTTGCAGAATTTACCCGCCACTGCAAGGCAAACCAATTCGAATGCTATTAACGCCTATTTCCAGGCGACAGGCGGCAATGATAACTATGCCAGGCTGACCTATGCACGAAAACTGACCGATAAGGAATTTACGCTGCACCCGCAACTGGGTTATGTGTCGTTGAATTACCCCCTAAATAACGACGAAGTATTGGCCGTTGCGTACCAATATACCGTAAATGGCGTGGTGTACCAGGTGGGTGAGTTTTCTACCGACCGCCCGGTTAATACGGCAACCCCCGAAGTATTATATGTGAAGTTACTGAAGAATGCATTGTTAAAGACCAGCCTGCCTACCTGGAAACTGATGATGAAAAACATATACTCACTGGGTGCTTACCAGGTTAGCCCGAGTAATTTCAGAATGACGATATCACGGCTCGATGAAAGCTCCGGCATCGCCAAACCTATTATGGGCGAGGGCCTGCACACCAAAAGCAAGCTTTGGCTGCAGTTGACGGGCCTGGATAACCTCGACTCGCATAACGACAAGCAACCCGATGGTTTTTTCGACTTTATTGAAGGGGTCACGATCGATTCGCAAAACGGCCGGATCATGTTCCCGGTATTGGAGCCTTTTGGATCGGACCTGGCAAAGCAGTTCGACCCCGGCGAACAGGACCTGATCCGGCGATACGTATACCAGCCTGTATACGATTCGACGAAGACCATTGCGCAACAGTTTTTCCCGCAGCTAAACAGGTATGTCATCAAAGGTACCTACACCTCACAATCCGGATCAGAGTATCAACTGAACGCGACCAATATTCCACAGGGTTCTGTTGTAGTGACCGCCGGTTCCAGCAAACTGATTGAGGGTACCGACTACAATGTCGATTACAGCGCCGGCAAGATCAGGATCATCAACCAGGCTTTGCTTTCGTCAGGCCAGCCAATTACCGTAAACCTGGAGAACAACGAACTCTTTGGGGTGCAGCAGAAATCGTTGTTCGGCTCCCGGTTTGATTATAAAGTAAACGATAATCTTGCGCTTGGGGCAACCCTGATGCATTTGAAAGAGACGCCGATAACGCAAAATGAGGTGGTGGGTCAGGAATCTATTTCCAATACCATTTATGGTTTTGATGTGAATTACAATTCACCGTCACGTTTCCTGACAAGGCTGGTTGATAAGATACCTTTCGTTACCACCAAAGTGCCGTCGTCGGTTAGTTTCAATGGTGAGTTTGCACAGCTATTACCGGGCAATCCCTCCGCGTTGAATTTTGCCGGATCGAAGAACGGCACATCTTACCTGGACGACTTTGAAAGCAGCCAATCGGTTATCGATATCAAAAGTGCTTCAACCTGGCAAATTTCGGGCACGCCGCAACAATTTCCCGAATCAAAATCCTTTAATGATCTGAGCTACGGCTACAATCGTGCACGCCTTGCATTTTACAACATCGACCCGATATTTTACAGCGGTGGCACCATACCGGTAAACCGCAATGAACTGTCAAAGCCTTATGTGCGCGAAGTTTTGGAAACAGAGGTGTTCCCTTACAAGCAGTCGGTAACGGGCCAGCCACTGACGCTGCCTACTTTCGACCTCGCATTTTACCCGAATACTCGCGGCCCTTATAACTTCAGGACTACGGGCTTAAACAACGATGGAACTTTGACCAATCCGCAGCAAAAATGGGGTGGTATATTCCGCGGTATATCAACCAATGATTTTGAAGCGCTGAATGTTCAGTACATCGAATTTTGGGTGATGGACCCCTTCATCGGGAAACCAAATTCGCAGGGTGGCGACCTGTATTTCAATCTCGGCAACATTTCGGAAGATATATTGCAGGATGGCCGCAAAGGGCTTGAAAACGGTATACCGGTAAATGGTGACCAAAGCCAGGTGGATACTACCGCATGGGGCCGGGTTGTTAAAACACAACCGGTGGTAAATGCATTTGATAGCAATCCCGCGTCGCGCACAATACAGGACATTGGGCTTGACGGATTAAACGACGCGGATGAACGGTCGAAATTCTCAACTATCGTCAACCAGGTAAAGGCGCAGGTGGGTGCCCAGGCCGGGAACACCTTCAACAATGACCCATCGTCCGACGATTACCAATATTACCAGGGCCCGCTGCTTGACCAGGCAGGTGCAGGCATTTTGCAACGCTACAGCCAGTACAACGGTACGGAAGGAAATTCCAAAACTTCCGAACAATCCCAGGCATTGCTGGGTACGCCAACTTCGGCCTCAACATCGTTGCCTGATGCAGAAGATGTTGACCGGGATAACAATATGAACCAGGACGACGAATACTTTCAGTATCATGTTTCTGTCCGTCCGCAGGATATGGTAGTAGGGCAAAACTTTATTAATGATAAGGTAACCTCGCAGGTTAAATTGCCCAACGGTACTACGCAGGCGGTTACCTGGTACCAGTTCCGGATACCGATAAACAGTCCGCAAAGTGTAGTGGGCAATATCCAGGACTTTAAATCCATCCGGTTCATCCGGATGTTCATGACCGGTTTTGCCGATACGGCGATAATGCGTTTTGCAACCCTGCAGTTGGTAAGGGGCGATTGGCGGGCATTCAATTCGGAAAACAATCCTACCAATGTGATCGCCGACCCTTCGATCATCAACCCTCCACTTGATAATTCTTCACTGGATGTAGAGACCGTTAATATCGAGGAAAACGGGAACCGCACCCCTATACCTTACGTAGTGCCGCCGGGTATCATACGCCAACGCAATTACAACAACCTGCAAACCAATACCCAGCTGAATGAGCAGTCGCTTTCGCTTAATTTTTCGAACCTGCGCGACGGCTACTCGCGTGCTGCGTTTAAAGATTTTAATAACGACCTGCGTAAATACAAAAAACTGCAAATGTTTATCCATGCCGAAGGCACGCAGCTGAAGGATAATGATGTGAACGCTTTTATTCGACTTGGGGTTGATTATACCGACAATTACTACGAGTACGAGATACCGATGAAGCTGACCAACCCGGGCACCAACGACCCGAACGCTATATGGCCCACTGAAAACGAATTGGATGTAGAACTTGCGCTGCTGACTAATGCCAAACTGGCCCGTAACAACGCCAAGCTGAACGGGCAACCCTGGCCGCTTACGGTCCCTTTTACCCTTAGCGACGGTAAAAACAAGATCACTATCAAAGGCCAACCCGACCTGAGCCGGGTGGCGACGGTTATGGTGGGTGTGCGTAATCCATTAAAAACAAGCGCAAGTACAGTTGTAGACGACGGGCTGGATAAATCGGGTATTATATGGTTTGACGAATTACGTATGACCGACTTTGACAACAAAGGCGGCTGGGCGGCAACCGGAAGATTTGATGCAAAACTGGCCGACTTTGCATCGCTTACGGTAACCGGAAGCCGGACGACCGTCGGTTTTGGTGCACTCGACTCGCGGCTGGCCGACCGGACATTGAATGATACCAAAGTGTACGATGTATCGGGTAGTGTGGAGCTTGGTAAATTCTTCCCTGATAAAAGCGGGGTACATATACCGCTATACGTTAATGTGTCGCACCAGGTAAGTACGCCGGAATATGACCCGGCGCAGCCCGATATAACGCTGAAACAATCATTGCAGGCAGCCACAAGCAGCAAACAGCGGGATTCGATCCAAAACACAGCCGAGGACTATACGCTGCGTAAAAGCATCAACCTGACCAACGTCCATAAAACAAAGACAAACTCATCGGCGCCGAACCATGTTTGGGACATCGAAAACTTTAACGCGACTTATTCCTACATCGAATATAATCACCATGATTTTACGACGCAGAGCGATTTTGAAAAAACGTATCATGCGTCGCTGGCCTATAATTTTGCTACACAGCCGAAGTATTATAGTCCGTTTGAGAAAGTGATCAAAAGTAATCTGCTGTCGCTGATCCGGGATATTAATATCGATCTGATACCGTCGCGGCTGAATTACAGTATCAATTTTGACCGTTTTTATTCCGAAAATACCCTAAGGAACAACGACCCGAACAACATTATCGCCATTCCAACCACTTTCAATAAAACATTTAACATTACCTCGGTATACGGCCTGGGCTGGAACCTGACTAAGTCGTTGACTTTAGACATCGATGCAACCAACCTGGCGACGGTTGACGAACCTGCAGGGCGGCTGGACGGTATGAAGAGGGATACATTGTGGGAAAATATCCTGCACCTTGGAAGAACGACAAATTACAATCATACGCTGACGCTGAACTATACGCTGCCATTAAATAAGCTGCCTTATATGGATTGGACAGCTGTGGTAGCGCGGTACAGCACACATTTTACCTGGCAAACGCAGCCGCTTTTTGCAATAAATGATCCTGCTTACAATGTGGGCAACAGTATCCTGAATTCGCGCACCATACAACTGAACCCCACATTCAATTTGACAAGCCTTTACAATAAATTTCCTTTTTATAAGCGACTGACTGCCAAGCCGGCAAAAGATGGGGAGGAAACATCAGGTATCGGAAAATTCTTTTTAGGCGTTTTAACCAGCATAAAGAATTTGAGCGCAGCCTACACGCGCACTGAAGGAACATTCGTACCCGGGTATCTGCCTAATTCGGGCTTTGCAGGGGAAGATTTTAACTATAACGCGCCAGGTATCGGCTTCCTGCTGGGCAGCCAGGCCGACATCAGGCAGAAAGCTGTTTCGAAAGGCTGGCTAACGACCGATACCCTGCAAAACCAGCTTTATGTGCGCACACTGAACGAAGACCTGCATCTGAAGGGGTCTGTAGAGCTATTTAAAGATTTCCGTATTGAACTGATAGCGTTTAAAACGCAGAACCATTCGTACCAAAGTAATTTCAAATACCTGCCGTCCTCGGGCACATTTGAGAATTTAACCCCGAGCACAACAGGTGATTATACCATCTCCTACATGTCGATAGCCACAGCTTTTTCAAAAATAAGCGGCATCGACAACTCATCGCCGACGTTTACCAAGTTTGAACAAAACCGCGCTGTTGTTTCGCAACGCCTTGGCGCGTTGAACCCGAACTCCGTAAAAGGCGCAGGCGGCACCTATACCGATGGCTACAGCCAGAATTCGCAAAACGTAGTGGTACCTGCATTCCTTGCCGCTTATACCGGCAAAAATGTATCAAGTATAGGTTTAGGTAGCTTTCCATCGTTTCCGGTACCCAACTGGGATATACGTTACAGCGGTTTGAGCCGTATCCCTTTCCTGAGCGAATTATTTGAGTCGGTTGACATACGAAACGGGTACCGGTCGACATTTACGGTGGGCAATTATACTACCCTGCAGCAGTACCAGGTAGCCAATGGGGCTGTAAGCTCGAGGGATGCGAACAACGACTTTTTGCCGCTCTATCAATTTTCATCGGTTACCATATTTGAACAGTTTGTGCCTTTGCTGGGTATAGATATGCGATTTAAGAACAACCTGACCGCCAACGTAGAATACCGGCAGACACGTACACTTAACCTGAGCCTGTCTAACAGCCAGCTGGCGCAGCAGAACGAGGATATACTGGTGCTTGGTTTTGGTTACAAGACCCGCAATTTCAGGTTCCCGTTTGGCTTGTTTAATGGTACTAAGCTAAATAACGACCTCACCTTCAAAATGGACCTTTCGCTGCGCGATAATAAAACATTGGTTTACCAGGCTGATATACCAGGGGCGCAGATATCTTCGGGCGCGAGAAACATCACCTATCGCCCCGAGGTGGACTATGTGATCAACCAGCGTTTCAATCTCAGCCTGTTCTATGATACCAACATCACCAAGCCTTTCACGTCGCAAACGTTTAATACATCGTTCACCAACTTTGGCGTCAACCTGAAATTGTTATTGCAATAAAAAAAGCCGCCCGGGGGCAGCTTTACTATTAATCTCCAGTTAATTTGAACTATTATTCCCTTGAAACCCGGCCCGAGCCCGTAGTCCGCATATCGGATATGGTTGCGCTGCCCGAATAAAGTACACTTCCCGAACCTGTGATATGGCCCGATACGCTTTTTTCGGCTTCAACATGGATATTGCCCGAACCGGTAATGGTAGCAGATACCGAGTTAGCTTTAAGGCCCCTGCCCTCAACTTCGCCCGAGCCGGTAACAACGATCTCGGCATCGCCCGCGCTGCCTGTGATTTTGATGGAACCGGAACCGCTGATAACCGTTCGCAGGTCATCCGCTTTAACAGCTGTGCTGATGTTGCCCGACCCGCTCAAAATGGTTTTAACGCTGCTGCCTGAAACAACACCGTCAACTTTGATACTTCCGGAGCCTGCATTGGCAAGCGAATTCAATGATTTGGCTTCGACATAGATCTCGGCTTTGTGAATATTGCGATGACGGTTTTCGCGGTTGAACCTGATCTTCAATGTGTTTCCTTCAACCACGGTCTCTATGTCGTTAATAACGTCATCATCGGCGTCAACCCTTACGCTTTCGTTCCCGTCGATCTTAACATGAACGTTAAAAGGACCGCCTGATGCAATGGCGCTGAAACCTGAAACAGAACGCGACTGGCCCTGGGCCGAGGCGGATATGGCAAGCACCGAAAAAAGTGCTGCTGATAAAACTGAATATGCTATTTTTTTCATAATGAATACTTTTAGCTAAAAGACGGAACTAAATTACAAACGTTGCACGGCTTACAAAGAAACATTCTATTGCGGGTTCTCAGCCTTTTCCTTTTTTTCAGCCTCTTTTTTCTGCTGCCGCTCGGCCCGCCGTTGTTTTCTTGCGGCTTTTTTTAATTGCCGTTCCTGTTTTTTTATGCTTTGCTGCGCTATTTTATCCTTTACCGTCTTTTGCATTTTCTCATCAAGGCCTATACAGGGTTTAATGCCGGTAAGCAGGGTATGCCATATCGTTTTAAAAAAAGGATAATCCTTAGGACGATTGTAAGTGACATAAAAAGCGCGTGGCACCCCGCCCGGTTTATCGGGGTTGTTGTGCTTAAGCACCATGATGTTAGCAAACAAAGTGGGGATCACCGCATGTTTTAATCTGTCATTATCTGTATCCGGCTTTAACACGGTAACTTTCAGGCTATCATAAAGCAAGCTGATACGGCCTTTAGCTACCCGGTTGTCTGCATTAATATCGAATTCGAAACGGTTAAGTTTCCCTGTGTTTATCTTGACCAGCCCCAACGCCATGATCCCTTTATTTAAGGCACGGAGGTCCATGGGTCCGACGTCCCCTTTATAACTGAAAGGCACATTTTCGTCCGTCAGGTTGAATTTGAAGATCACATTCACTTTGCCGCGATTCATAAAATAACTGGTTAATGCGGCCGTGCAAATATTGTTTTTCTGAAGCGCCTGCGGGTTATTGGTGACATTCAGGAACCTTCCCGACGAATGGTCGAACGTTATTGTCCCGGCTTTGCCCGACTTATGATTAAGCTCGGTATAGGTGATGTCTATCCCTTTTACGTCTATCGTATCGATGTTAAGATCGGCCTTCAATTCTTTCAGGCCAAAATTCGGGTAGGTTTTTACCTTATCGGTTGTCGGCTTTTTCTTGTTAGGGTTGGTGAATAAGTTAAGCGAGCCTTTAGTTAGCAAAAGGTGCGATGCGTTGATGACGCGGTATTTGTGATAGGTAATGTAATCAAACCGGTCCACTTCGAGTGAATCAAGATGAATATCGAACCGGTCTTTGCGGCTTTTCTCAAAAAATACACTGGTTTCTATGGGCTGTAGGTCGAGGCCTTCTAAGGTCAGTTTAGAGGTTTGAGTAGATAAATGCAGCGCCTTTATGCTGTAGGTGTACAACCCGTTCGACGTATTGGCTTTATAGTTATTAAGATCGGCGTCGATATCCCTGCAAAATAAAACCCGCGACCTGTCAGTTTGCGTTGCCGAATCGATAAGCAGGTCGGTAGCGCCCAGGTTCATTTCCTTTAGCTCGGAAATGGCAAGTTTATTACCCGAATAATCTTCGTACTTAAACTTTACATCGCCCAGCACTATCTGGCCTATATGAACTGATTTCAGGGTTTTGGATAGCTTTTGCCAGGTAGTTCGGTTATCCTTTGTAGCAGTATCTTTGGTGTGGTTAAGCTCGTAGCTTACTTTTATCTCCGGCGCCTTCAATATTACCTCGCCAATATCCAACACGTGGTCAAAGTACAGTTTGAACGGATGCATATGCGATATGGTGAGCCTTTTCACGCGAAGTTCCACCAGGTTGTTGGGGGCGAAATGATTTGCTTTCCGGCGGTTATAAACGGTTGTATCCGGCGTGAGTGTAAGATTATAAATGTCAACCTCGCCTCTAAGGATATGCAGCTTGGCGTCGCTAAAGTCGACATGATAAAGGCTGTCGCTGCTTTTAAGCACGATACTCTTTACTTTCTTTGCCAGGATCGGCGACCAATACTGGTTGACAAACAGCGCAAGGATGAGTATTAACGCTATCAGTGAGCCGAGGATTATCAGCGTTACTTTTTGCCATCTTTTTAATCTTGACTTCATCAGCTGAAATATCCGGGGATGTCGCATTCAAGTTACTACACCACTTTCCGCAATTTGTTATTTTTTGGACTATAAATCATCATAATAGAGTCGGGATTTTGTAAAACGTGACAAACTGTCACTCTAAATCTAAAAATTGTGTATTTTTGCAGTCCAATTTTAAGGTATAATGAATTTTACTATCCCGGATAAAACACACGACGAGAGCAGGCAGGGCGAGGCTTTAATATTAGAGCCCGCAGACGGGAAGGCAAACGGTCGTAAGCTTTATATAGAAAGCTATGGCTGCGCCATGAATTTTTCGGATAGTGAGATAGTAGCGTCTATCCTGTTGGATAATGGTTTTGAAACAACCGGTGACTATAATAATGCCGACGTTATATTTATCAATACCTGCTCGATACGTGAGAACGCCGAGCAGCGTGTGCGTAACCGGTTGAGGGAATTCACTATTGCCAAGGCTAAAAACCCGGGGCTGGTAGTAGGTGTATTGGGCTGCATGGCCGAACGCCTGAAATCCAAATTCCTGGAAGAAGAAAAATTGGTGGACGTGGTTGTCGGACCCGACGCCTATCGCGATCTGCCGAACCTTATCGGTAAAGTTGACGATGGGCAAAAGGCAGTAAATGTGCTGTTATCGCGCGAAGAAACCTACGCCGATATCAATCCGGTGCGATTGAATAGCAACGGTATCAATGCTTTCGTTTCCATTATGCGCGGATGCGATAATATGTGCTCGTTCTGCGTAGTGCCGTTTACCCGTGGACGTGAGCGGAGCCGTGAGCCACGATCGATAGTAAAAGAATGTACCGATTTGTTCAACCAGGGTTACCGCGAGGTGACTTTGCTGGGGCAAAATGTAGATTCGTATAAATGGTCAGGCGCAGAGCTTGACACAGAAGCCGGAGGTCAGAAGTCGGAGCCTTACCCTGCCCTCTCCATTGGAGAGGGTTTTGAAAGCCGGGAAGAAAAAGTCTTCTCCAATGGAGCGGATTTACGTGAGGCGAAAGTTGTGAACTTTGCCAACCTGCTCGAAATGGTGGCATTGGTCAGCCCGGAATTACGCGTACGTTTTTCAACATCGCATCCAAAAGATATTACAGACGAAGTGCTGTACATGATAGCTAAGTACGATAATATCTGCAACTACATTCACCTGCCGGTGCAGTCGGGTAACAGCCGGGTGCTGGAGTTGATGAACCGCACTTATGACCGCGAGTGGTATATCAACCGTATCGATGCCATCAGGAGAATTATACCTGAGTGTGCCATTTCAACCGATGTGATAACCGGTTTCTGTACCGAGACAGATGATGAACACCGCGATACATTGAGTATGATGGATTACGTGCAATATGATTTTGCCTACATGTTCATGTATTCGGAACGGCCGGGCACGCTGGCGGCCAAACGCTATGCAGATGACATCCCGGATGCTGTAAAAAGCAGCCGGCTGAAAGAGGTCGTAGCAAAACAGCAGCAGCATTCTTATGCGCGTTTACAGGCTCAATTGGGGAAGGTACAGCGGGTACTGATCGAAGGCTTTTCAAAAAAGTCAGACAAAGACTACTGTGGGCGCAGCGATCAGAATGCGATGGTCGTGTTCCCGGTAAACGAGAACTACAAACCTGGCCAGTATGTGAATGTGTTGGTTGAAAGGACTACTACAGCGACATTGATAGGGATAGTTGTTGAGTAACATAGCCAGGAAGCAAAATCATTTTTGCTTTGAAAGACATAACGATAAAAGAGATTTAGTCTTGAATCTTGATTCTTGACTCTTGATTCTATAAAATGGAAGTACAAGAAATAAAACAACGCTTTGGTATCATCGGCAATTCGCCGCTGCTTAACCGGGCCATAACTATAGCAAACCAGGTTGCGCCTACCGACATTTCTGTTTTAATAACAGGCGAAAGCGGTAGCGGCAAAGAGGTTTTCTCGCACATTATTCACCAGATGAGCCCGCGCAAGCATGGGCCGTTTATTGCTGTAAACTGTGGCGCCATACCTGAAGGTACTATTGATTCCGAATTATTCGGTCACGAAAAAGGCGCCTATACAGGTGCTGTCGGCGAACGAAAAGGATACTTTGAAACAGTAAACGGCGGTACGATATTCCTGGATGAAATTGCGGAAATGCCGCTGGGTACCCAGGCGCGCTTGCTGCGCGTGCTGGAATCGGGACAATATATTAAAGTAGGTTCATCAAAAGTTGAAAAAACTAATGTGAGGGTGATAGCCGCTACCAACGTGGATGTGTACGAGGCTGTACGAAATGGTAAATTCAGGGAAGACCTTTATTACCGTTTGAATACTGTGCCGCTGCGTATACCACCACTGCGCGACAGAAAAGAGGACATTTATCTTTTGTTCCGCAAATTTACGTCTGATTTTACGGATAAATACCGGACCCCGCCGATACAATTGGATGATGAGGCCCAGCAACTGCTCATCAATTATTCATGGCCAGGTAATGTGCGCCAGTTAAAAAATATGGCCGAACAATTGGCGGTTTTGGAACGTGACAGGTTAATAACCGCACAGATCATCCTCAATTATATCCCACAAGAAGCCAGCAGAAGTAATTTGCCTATGCGCCTGGAAAATCAGCCTAAAGAAGATATATCTGAACGCGACATATTATATAAGGTACTGTTTGATATGAAGCGTGATATGGTAGAACTAAAAAAGCTGGTAGCGGATATTATCGAGCACGGCGGTGTCTCAACATCTTACGCAAATAATTCGCAAACGATAAACCAACTGTACCGCGATATAGAATTGCCCGGAAACAACGGCGACGGACAATTTACCATACAACAGCCCGTTATAAGCAATGCAAATGTGCCTTTTCACGAGGCTGAAGAAGTAGAGGAATCGCTTTCGCTGGTCGAGAAGGAATCTGACCTGATCAGGAAGGCATTAAAAAAACATAAAGGCAAGCGTAAACTTGCCGCCAATGAGCTGGGGATATCCGAAAGAACATTGTACCGCAAAATAAAAGAGCTAAATCTGTAACCATGAAAAGGGCGCTGGCAGCATTACTTCCGATAGCTATACTTGCTTTGTTCAACTCTTCGTGCGCTATCAGTTTAAGCGGTGCGTCTACTGTAGGACTGACCACTATCAACGTTGAGTATTTTGAAAATACAGCACCTTTGGTGGTGAATTACCTTAGTCAGCAATTTACGGAGTCGCTAAAGGATAGGATACGTTCCACCACCAGCCTGTCCATTGTGCGGGGAGAAGCTTCAGCAAATATGAAGGGTTCGATAACCGGATACAGCATTGAGCCGGTGTCGGTACAGTCAACCAACAGCAACACACCGCCCATAGCAGGTGCCGAACGTTTAACGATTACGGTAAATGTAACTTATACTAATACCGTCGATAAGAAGCTGAGTTTTACCCAGTCATTCTCTGAACACCAGGACTTTACAGGTGAGATATCATCCCAGGAGCAGAAACTGATAACCGAAATCAATAAACAGCTTACCGACGATATTTTTAACAGAGCCTTTGCTAATTGGTAAGCAATTTGTAGTTTCACCCTCGTGGACCAATACCTAAATAACAGGCAGACCGATATTTTGTGGAAATTGCTGGCAAACCCGGCTGATAATGGCTATGCCTATAGCGCCGACCTGCAGCAACTTGCTATGGATTTTCCGCAAAGCGGGCTTTTGCAGGCATTATATGCGCGCTCAAACAGGGAAGGTATGGTCCACGCGGCCGCCTCGTTTGATCCCAAGACGCTGTACTTATTGGTGAATGCTTATGAGAACCTGGCTGAGGTGCAGGACGAACAGATCATTCAGGAGGTAAACGGACGGGGATACGGCGAAGGCATTGAGACTAAAACGAGAAAGGACGTTGCCGAAACCTATCATCAAACAAACGGGATTTCCGAACCTGAACCGCTAATTGAAGAAAACCGGGACGAGTCGTCAGTTGTAATAGGTGATGATGAGCAGGGAGAGATTCAGATCATAAATGACCACTTTGAAAGCGAAACCGGCACTGGCGAGGCTGGCAATATGCCGGAAGAGGAACACATTCACCAGCTGGTAACTGAAACACCCGAAGAGGACGGCCGCGCCATTGCCCCGGCCGATGTATTTGAAGAGCAGATCATAGATTTTCATGAATTACAGCCGGAAGTAGACGCCGAAATGACCCTGCAGGCTACCGAACCTGTTGTTGAATTACCGGAAGAAGACGATAGGGGCGAAACACCGGCGCCTGTGTTTGAGGAAGCGTTAGGCGAATTACAGGAAAAGGCAGAGGAGCCAATTAACCAGGTGGTAGAAACCGCAGAAATTGAGCCGATACAGGAGATTAACGAAACAGCAGCAGAAGGGCAACCAATAATTGAGCAGGAAATAATAGCACAGTCGCACCCATCAGACGATATCGAAGATGATGTGTACGATGAGATAGTTGGCATAGAAAGTATCAGCTTTGCAACGCAAACTCCTAAGCCGGTGGAGGAAATGAGCAAGCCCTTGCCTGTAGCTGCGGCAGAAGAAAATTTATCCGGGGAGGGTGCTGGAGAGCCGGTCATAGAAGATAATGCTGTTGTGGAGCACGATGTGGCAGATGCCGGCATAGAAGAATTAGTACCCGAAAGCCTGGCGGGTAGCGATTATTTTGTTTTTGAAAGGTCGGAACAGATCACGCAGCAGCCGGAGGCTACGGAAATTATTGACGAGGAAATCGCAACAGAGGCGCCGGTTAACGAGTTCAAGGCGCCGGATGTGGAAACAAATTATGTTTCGAAGTACCACGACGAAAAAATGCCATACACGTTTATGTGGTGGCTCGATAAAACGCGTAAAGAACACGCTGGCGTTTACCAGCCGTTTAAACTGGATACCACCCAGGCTATAAAACACACAGGTGACGAAACCCTTCAGCAGCAATACTACGAGAACATATTTCATGTAAGCACGGTTGAGGAACTGGACCAGAATGCTGCCGGGCTGGCTGTTGAATTTGACCCGCAGCGGAAAGAAGACAGGATCATCAAAAAATTTATCGCCGAGGCGCCGCACATCAGTACGCCGACAGGCGACAAACTGGACAATGAGAATAAGGCTAAGAAAAGCGCCGAGGACATGGATGAATTAGTGACCGAAACATTGGCGCATATTTATGTCGACCAGATGCTTTATCACAAAGCCATAAATACTTACAAAAAATTGATATTGAAATTCCCGGAAAAAAGCCGTTACTTTGCCGACCAGATTGAATTGTTAGAAAGAAAAATCAATTAATATAAAAAGAAATGTATTTAGTTTTAGTGATCCTGATCGTTATAGTATGTGTGCTGTTGGGAGCCATAGTATTGATCCAAAACCCTAAGGGCGGCGGTTTAACATCAAATTTCTCAAGCTCGTCGCAATTGATGGGCGTTCAGAAAACCGGTGACTTCCTCGAAAAAGGAACCTGGATACTGGCCATAGCCCTGATGGTGCTTTCGCTGGCAGTAAATGTAACGGTGAAGGGCGGGGGTGCAACTACCATCAGCGCCGAAAAGCAAAAAGAACTGGAGCAGGTGAATAAGCAAACAGGCCCGGCTACAACCACGCCACTTGCTACACCCGCACCCCAAAAAAGTAAATAATACCAATTATAAAAAAATAAAAAAAGGCTTTGGCATAATATCCAAAGCCTTTTTTGGCTGAAAGCCTTTACTGACACGATGGCACTTGAATATTAAATCATCGTTAAGAATAAAACCATCCTTGACCTAAAAGTGACAATTGAACAGTTGATATGACAATATTGGTCGTACCCGGCTGCTTGGCATAATTGATGAGGATAGATGCACACGTAACCATAAATTTTATAAAATTAAATTAGTATAACAATGGCATTGAACATTAAACCTATCGGAGACAGGGTAGTAGTGGAAGCTGCTCCGGCCGAAGAGAAGACCGCATCCGGAATCATTATCCCGGATACAGCAAAAGAAAAACCTCAGCGCGGCACTATCGTTGCTGTAGGCGATGGAAAAAAAGACGAGCCTTTAACCGTTAAAGCCGGTGACCAGGTGTTATATGGCAAGTATGCCGGTACCGAAATTACCTATGAAGGTAAAGAGTACTTAATTATGCGCGAATCTGATATTTACGCAGTACTATAACCAATTACTGAATTATTGAAGGACTGAATTGTCGAATTAACCTTGAATCGATAATTCAACAAATCATTAACCCGCCTGCCGGCTGGCAGGTTCAACAATTAAAAAGAGATGGCAAAACAAGTTAGATACAATGTAGAAGCACGCGACGCTTTGAAGCGCGGCGTGGATATTTTAGCAAATGCAGTAAGAGTGACATTAGGACCAAAGGGCCGTCACGTAATTATCGACAAAAAATTCGGCTCACCCGCTATTACAAAAGATGGTGTTACCGTTGCAAAAGAGATCGAGTTAAAAGACCCTATCGAAAACATGGGCGCCCAAATGGTTAAAGAGGTTGCTTCAAAAACTGCTGATATAGCAGGTGATGGCACAACTACTGCAACCGTATTGGCACAGGCTATTGTTACAGCAGGTATCAAGAACGTGGCTGCCGGCGCAAACCCAATGGATTTGAAACGCGGTATCGACAAAGCAGTTACAGCGGTTGTTGAAAATCTTAAAACACAGTCAAAAACTATTGGCGAGGATAACAACAAGATCAAACAAGTAGCTTCCATATCTGCAAACAACGACGAAGTTATCGGTGCGCTAATAGCCGAAGCGATGGAAAAGGTTGGTAAAGACGGTGTGATCACTGTTGAAGAAGCAAAAGGTACTGAAACTGAAGTTAAAACAGTTGAAGGTATGCAGTTCGACCGTGGTTACCTTTCTCCTTACTTTGTAACCAACGCCGACAAAATGGAAGTAGAGCTGGAAAATCCATATATCCTGATTTACGACAAGAAAATATCATCGATGAAAGAACTGCTTCCGATATTGGAAAAGCAAGTTCAAACAGGCCGGCCTTTGCTGATCATTGCAGAAGACCTTGATGGTGAAGCCCTGGCTACATTAGTAGTTAACAAGATCCGCGGTTCATTGAAAGTGGCTGCTGTTAAAGCTCCAGGTTTTGGTGATCGCCGTAAAGCTATGCTGGAAGATATCGCTATCCTTACAGGCGGTACGCTGATCTCTGAAGAAAGAGGTTTCAAATTAGATAATGCCGATCTTTCTTACTTAGGTACCGCTGAGAAGGTTGTTGTTGATAAAGACAACACAACTATCATCAATGGTTCGGGCGAAGCTGAAGAGATCAAATCTCGTGTGGGACAGATCAAATCACAGATCGAGTCGACAACTTCTGATTATGACCGCGAAAAATTGCAGGAACGTTTAGCCAAATTATCCGGTGGTGTTGCCGTATTATATATTGGCGCTGCTTCTGAAGTGGAAATGAAGGAGAAGAAAGACCGCGTTGACGATGCTTTGCATGCAACCCGTGCAGCTGTTGAAGAAGGCATTGTTGCAGGTGGCGGTGTCGCTTTCATCCGTGCGGTTGAAGCCTTGTCAAATCTTAAAGGTGATAACGATGACGAGAACACCGGCATCCAGATCATCCGTCGCGCTATTGAAGAACCATTGCGCCAGATATGTGAAAACGCAGGTATCGAAGGTTCTATCGTAGTACAAAAAGTAAAAGAGGGAAAGGACGATTTTGGTTACAACGCACGTACCGATAAGTACGAAAACCTGATCAAAGCCGGAGTTATCGACCCAACGAAAGTGGGCCGGGTAGCTTTGGAACACGCAGCTTCAATTGCAGCTATGCTGTTAACCACTGAATGTGTATTAGCTGACGATCCAGAAGATGAAAAGGGTGCTGGCATGCCTCCAATGGGCGGCGGCGGCATGGGCGGTATGATGTAATATCTGTCCTGACAAAAAGACAAAAATATTTGTCAATATTATATAGAGGCCCTGTCTGTTTTTGCAGACAGGGTTTTCTTTTTTTCTGAACCATCGTTTTGTCATGAGTCGGTAAGCAGACGGTCATCGGTTAATCAAATGATTAATTTAGGCCCATTATCATCCGATAATGGGCCTAAATTTGTTAAAGATTGTTAAACACAGATGCTTAGGCACAACAATTGAATGTTACAGGTCATGAAAGCGATCAACGAGAGAGCGAAATACATCAAAACCCAAATCCTTGAGTGGGTACTCATCAAGGGCCCGGAATTATTTATTACCATCTACGGTAAATAATTAATCCTTATTTTTGGCCTTTATTTATGCGGCCGGAAGAATTTTACCACCAATTTCATGTTTGGCTTGTTGCGAACGGCCAAAATTACATCTTCGGATTATTTATATTTATTGTCGGTTTTTGGGTCATCAGGCTCATTAAAAGAAGGATGCGCGAGCGTATGGCACGTAACAGTGTGAACTCAGCACTTCGGCCTTTCTTCCAAAGCCTTACAGTAACTGCCCTTTATGTAATATTAATCCTTTCGGTATTCAAAATAATCGGGTTCGAGCTCACATTGTTCAGCACTATTATCGGGGCGTTCAGCGTGGCCGCCGGCCTGGCTTTATCGGGCACCTTCCAGAATTTTGCCGGTGGTGTGCTGATACTTTTGCTGAAGCCTTTCAATATTTCCGATTATGTGGTGGCCCAGGGCCAGGAAGGCACTGTAATGTCAATACAACTGTTTTATACGGTGCTTAAAACCATTGATAACCGTACCATTATTATTCCTAACGGGAAGCTGTTTAATGAAGTAATCATCAACGTTAACCGTGAAAAAACGCGCCGGCTCGACTTTGAATTGAAGCTGGGCTACGTAGTTGAGGTGGATAAAGTGAAGGACATCATTTATAATGCTATTAAAGCAACGCCTAAGATCATACCAACACCAAAGCCACTGGTAGGGGTAATTGCCCTCGAGATTGACGGACTGCGCTTTACGGTGAGGGTATGGGTAAAACCTGACGATTATTTAACCACCAAAATATTCCTGCAGGAAAAGATCGTTAAGGACCTTCGGGATGCCGATATACAATTACCGCAGCACCATGTGCTGCCGGGTACGTGATGTCAATCTGCAAGTTCGGCCTGGAACCATAGCGCCCCGTTTACTTTCATATCCGTCCTTATTTTTTGGGACGTAATGTTGCCAACATGAATATAAGCATCAATCACCAGGTCGTTTCCCCGCTTATTGTCAATTAATTTTAACGTTAAAATACCACCTATCGAACGCTTGTCTACATGCGCGGGAGTTACATTCAATACCAGGGCCTCGAATTTAAAGTAGCTGTATTTTCCCCAGCGCGCATCGGGCCAATACCCATTGCTATTCCCGTTCGCGTCGTTGTGCCCTTTATACGTCTCGGATACGCTAATGGCTAATATAAAGGCGGAAAGACGCACCTTGATATCTTGTTTTAACTTGTAGATGTGCTTATTCACCGCATAGTCGGTGGAAAAAAATCCTAATGAGAATTGTCCATCCCCAATGCCTTCTATTTCAGCCTCGACCGGATCATCGATATCCCATTCTATAATGTTTTTGGTTTGAAATGAAATTTCTGTATCGGTTTGCAAGTACGGAAATACAGCTTCGCGCTGCCCTTTAATAGTTATCACTCTCAGATAGGGGTTACCTGCGTTACCGCCAAATTTTTGAAAACTTAATTGTTTAACAGCAGCATCGTTGTTCTCTTTAACAGGTGCGCTGTTCAATGCTGCCGCCGTCATTAAATAGAGGATGTGCCGGCCATCAGAGTTGTGGTATCGCTCCTTGCCGATCAATGCACTGAAGTGATACGCATGGTCTTCCTCCGGTGCTTTTGTCAGCTTGATTGCGGGGTCAACTTCCAATGCCTGTTTGTGCATTTTTTCATAAAGCTCCGCGGCTGTCAATCGGGGTTTATCTCCATTTTCGGCTTGCCACTTGTCGTATTGCTGCTGTGCTTTCTTAGCATATAGATCGAGATAATCTTCGTGCAAGCCTTTACTCAGTAATAAAGCCTTAACCTCGTTGTAATTTTTCCCATCCTCTATCATGGCATCCGCGGCTATTTTGGAGTATTCGGCGCCACTTTTGGCTTGCCTTACGAATAAGGCCGGGTCAACAGACGTATCCGGGCCGGGCTGATTTTTTACCTGGTGCCTGATAAACAGCCTGACGATAAGGATCAGGAGCTTGATAATGATATTCATTTAGGTTATATCTTTTGTCTCGCCTTCAACTCGAGGTAGCGGTTAATGGTATTGACGGTTAGGTTTTGCGGCGTGCTTAATATAGACTGTATGCCGTGTTTCGCCAGTTCTTTTACGATCAGCTTTTTATCGTAAGCAAACTTTTCGGCTATGGTTTTGATGTAGATATCTTCAACATTACTGGCCGGTTCCTCGCTTAGCTTTTGCAGTTCAGTGTTCTCAAAAAATACGACGAGCAGCAAGTGGAAACGCGAGATGCGCTTGAGGAACGGAAGCTGACGTTCCAGGCCGGACATGCTTTCGAAGTTCGTAAAGAACACAACTAAACTGCGTTGTTTCAACACCCTGCGGATAGTGGAATACAGCAGTTCCATGTTGGTTTCCAGGTAACGGGTCTTCTCTTTATAAAGCACTTCCAATATGCGGTTGATCTGTGTGGCCTTTTTGTCGGCCGGAACTACGGAACCTAATTTTTCGGCGATAGTTATCAGGCCGGCTTTATCTTCTTTCAGTAATGCCACATTCGACAGTACCAGGCTGGCATTAATAGCATAATCAAGCAGGCTTAAACCCTCGAAGGGCATTTTCATCGTGCGCGACTTATCGATCACACAATATACATGCTGCGATTTTTCGTCGGTATAAATGTTGGTCATCAGGGTACCATGCCTACCTGTCGCCTTCCAGTTGATGGTGCGGAAATCATCGCCCGCAACGTAATTTTTCACCTGTTCAAATTCGAGGCTATGGCCAAGCCGGCGAATTTTCTTTATGCCTATTTCATTTAGCCGGTTGGATATAGCCATCAACTCATATTTGCGCATTTGCAGAAAGGACGGATATACCGGTAAGGTTTCATCCTGGCTAAAGGTATACCTTCTGCGAATGAGCCCAAGCGGCGATTTTACATAAACCCTTACAGCGCCAAATTCATATTCGCCGCGTTTGGTGGGACGCAGCAGGTAGTTGATCAGTTTATGCTGCTGCGGTTTCAACGTGGTTTTAAACCAGATGTCGCGTTTTTGGAACTGAAACGGTATCTCGTCAATAATGCCTATTGACACATTAAATGGGTATAGGTTTTCGATATAGATGCCCAATTCATTTTCATCGCCGTTGCTCAGGCGCTCCGGTGCATGCCGCCGGGCAAATACCCCTTTTGACGAACGGTAAAGTATCAGGACATCGATGAGGAACAGCGCCAGGATGAGCCAGAACGACAGTTCAGGAAGTATACCCAGCCAGGGGAAGAAAAAGGAGAACAGGAAGAAAACAACGCATGCCGCCAAAGCAGCAAACAGCCGGTTGGTTAAAAATAGATCCTTATAAAATAGCCCAAACAATTTTTTCACGTTTTTTATCGTGGTACCTCTATTTTCTGTATGATCTGTTTGATTACTTCATCGGGGCTTATACCTTCCATTTCCTTGTCAGGGGTAAGCATAATGCGGTGCCTTAATACCGATGGCGTTACCCACACTATATCATCGGGCGTCACAAAGTCGCGCCCGCGTATGGCGGCTATAGCTTTGGCTGCACTTACTATCGCCAGCGACGCCCGCGGCGAAGCGCCCAGGAACAGGGATTTACTGTTACGGCTCTCGTTGGTTATCTTCGCTACAAACTCCAGTATCCGAGGTTCAACATGCAGGCCCCGTACTATTTGCCGCAAGGCGATGATATCGTTCTTAGATAATATCGGATTGATATGCGACAGTTGTTCAGTTGTCACCTGCTGATGTTGCTGGGTAAGAATGGTTATTTCCTCCTCAAGCGTCGGGTATTTTACCTCGATCTTGAAAAGAAACCTGTCCAGCTGAGCTTCGGGCAGCCGGTAAGTGCCTTCCTGTTCCACCGGGTTTTGGGTAGCCAGCACCAAAAAAGGCTCGTCCATTTTATAATTGTGGCCATCGACCGTTACCTGCCGCTCTTCCATCACCTCGAACAAGGCCGATTGTGTTTTTGCCGGCGACCGGTTGATCTCATCGATCAGCACGATATTCCCAAATATCGGCCCGGGCTTAAACTCGAAATCAATGCTTTTAGGATTGAATACGGAAGTGCCCACCACATCTGATGGCATAAGGTCGGGTGTGAACTGTATGCGTGAGTATTTTGCATCGATAGCTTTGGCTATCAGTTTGGCCGTCAACGTTTTTGCTACGCCGGGTACGCCTTCTATCAGCACATGGCCGTCGGCCAGTATGCCCGCGATGAGCAAGTCGATAGTATCACGCTGGCCGACTATGATCTTCCCCAATGTGCTTTTTATTTGCTCCACCGCTGCATTCAGTTTGCTCAGATCGGTACGCTGCTTAAATAATTCTTCTTCTTCCATGTTTACCTGGATTTAATATAAAATTGTTCGATAAGTTGGTTAAGTTTTATCAGGTCGTCGTCCGTTACACGCTGCCCGTTTATGTAATGCATGTGCATTACTAATTCTCCTGCCAGCGTGTCGCCGATGCCTGTTTTTTGCGCTAATCGTTCAATAAATTCCTTGTCGAGCACATTAGTTTTCAAGTGATAAACGGTACGCAGATGCTCAAGGAAATATACAACCTTCTTCTGAGCTATATTGGCGTTATTTCGCTGCTCGTAGTAAACCTGGCCGACTACATTCACAAAATCGACTGTCGAATTTCGCAAAGGCTCAATTATTGGGATGATACGCTGACGGCGTTTCATCTCATACAGGATAAAAATCACCATCCCTCCTAAACTTAAATAGTAGGCCCATTGCAGGCTTGGGCTGGAGAAAAATACCCGCAGCGGCGACATATCCTGTTCAATATCGCCATTTTGAAAATGGTCCCAATAAATAACCGGTTGTTCCGGCATATAGGATAGCGCCTTGGCCGCATAATCGGCTCCCTGTTCGCTTAATAAACTATAATTGGTAAATAATTCAGGGTTAGCACAAAGAAATAATGTTCCCTTTCCGAACTTATAGCTGATAAAATTTGCATCGCCGGCTTCATTTCTGCCCAAAACTACGGCGCGGGTTGTATCAAAGCTCGTGAAATACCCATTGGCCATGCCCTTGTCGAATTTGTAGTCTTTTGCCCGTTTTAATTTCGTGTTGGTAAAATTGATGGCCGTGGTGCTGTTTTTTATGATAAGGCTGGTACCGATCTTTAAAGTATCTTCAATTACGTCTTTGGCTCGAATGAATTTATCAGCAGTTGTGCCTATTGCGATAAACACTGAATTGCCTTTTTCCAGGTATTTTACTAATTCCTTAAAATCGTACTTGTTGAATTTCAGGTCACCTGTAATAATGATGTAGTTGCTGTTGACAATAGTGGTATCATGAAACTGGTCATAAAACGTGCTATTTGTGCCTTTAAGCACGGCGCCGGGGAAAAGCTGCTTCAGCTCGTGGTAGGTAATATAAGTACCATAAGGTATCTTATCGTTGTACGCAAGCGTGGGCTTCCAAAGCGTTGGATGCGGCTTATTATATTCGGCTACCAGGTAGGCGATGATGAGCGTTATAGAGACGATATATATCAATTTCAAACTCCTCATACCGCCTTTCCCCTCTTATTAAAATCGCTGAATGAATGCGCTATGGCGTTGTAAACAGCGTCGTTAATAGAAAACTCACCATACCAAACATATTCAAACTGGCGGGTAAGCAGGCCAAAAGCGCTTCGCTGCTCGTCATTCTTAAGTTCGTAGAGGTATTGGCTATTGGTTTTGTCTATCTCCCATGCAATTACACCGGCATCGCTTAATTGCTTCAGGCACTTTAGATAAAGCAACCGCACGGCAAAGCGATAGTTGTGTGCCGCAACAGCTTTTTCTATCTCTGTATCAAAATCGATGGTATTAATATCTTCAAAAAATTCAGAATAAGGCACGGTCGGCGGCGGGGTTTTCGACAAGAGGGTACGCGGGTCCATGCCCACCGCTTTTAATATGGCATAGATGAGCCCGCCAACCGCTGCAACTATCAGCAGTATTTCTATAATGTTCAGGATCACTCCCAGCACACTTAGCCCTTTGAACATGAACAGGCTCCAGAACCATGCCCAGAAACGTATCCAAAGGCGGTCCCACCACGAAAGCTCCTCATTGCCGCTGTTATATTTAAACTCGGGTCGGTCACTGTATTTTTTTAAGGTAGCCTTATCAAAACTTCTTATGTTAACGTGCGACGACGTATCAACTTTTACTACAGCCGCGGCCTTATGCTCCGGTTTTTTTTGAACAGAGCCCTGCGCGGCATTAATAGCCAGTATAAAAAGTATCAGGTAAAGCAGCCGCATTTTAATATTCCTCCGGTTCGGGGCCAGGGGTTGATTCGTTAGTGCCAAATTGGTTAATGCGTTCCATCAGGCCGGTCCCTTCCTTGATCTCCGTCAAACTAAAATACACAATACCTACGGTCACCGACATCAGTATCTGGAAAAAAAAGGAAATTGATTGCAATAAGGTCGTGATGATAGCAATGGGTAATGATAAGGCCTGGCTATTTTTGGTGAAATGCAGGAAAAAATTTCCGGCGCCAAGTATAGTAGAGGGGAGCGAAATGACAAGATTTATCACATATAATATGATATAAACTACCACGAATACACCAAAGGTCGACCACCAATTATCACGTATAAGCTTAAAACTTTGGTTAAAAGCGTAACCAAAGCTCGTATTTTCTGCTATCATTATCGGTGTTACCAGTGCGAATATAGGTGAAAGATAGACGCCCGGAACGAGGCAAAACATGAAACCGATAATAAGCAAAATGTACAGAAGAACATTTGACCCTAATATTTTCAAGTAGTAATATTTAATGTAGCCCCACATTTCTTCCGTAGTAGGGAGGGTGTTTTGTTTTTGCCTGTAAAGTGTCATGAAACACAAAACAGTTACATTAAGGGCCACATATTGTAAAACCATGAAAACCGCATAAACCAAAACTCCCCCCAGCATTGAAAAAGCCCGGCTAAAAACCGTGGATTCGTCAAAAGCATTTGGGTCGAGACTGTTATCGTAAAAATTAAGGGCTTTGATCTGTATCAGGATCATCGAGGCTGAAGTAAAAATCAGGAAAAGGCCGCAAAAGATGAAGAAGTATTTGAGCAGTGGTTTGAAATTTTGTTTAATAAATGTAAACGTATCGCTTATGATCTCTCCAAAATCACGCGGCTTAGCAAGTTCCATGTTAGGTGACATATCAGGTTCGGGTTTTATAAATTTTGTTTGGATAAATAATTACATACCACACCATAAAACTTAGTGATGATGCGAGTATCGTAATACTTAGCCATAACGGCATTTCGGTATGGCGGGTTACAAAGCTTTCAAAAGTAGCTGCTATAATAAACAGCGGTACCAGGCCTATGGCGAGTTTCATTCCGTCCTTTGCCCCTTTTTTTATCGATGCGAGGCGGGTATAGGTCCTTGGGAATAGTAAACTATTGCCCAGCACAAGCCCCGCGGCCCCGGCTATGATGATAGATGATATTTCTATGGTGCCATGTATCCAGATCACCAGGATAGATTGTGCACCCAGGCCCTTGCTAAAAAAATAGTATTCGAACGAGCCTAGCATTATGCCGTTCGTAAACAAGTGATAAACCGTACCTACGGAGAATATTATACCGCTGACAAATATGACGAGCGACACGAATATGTTATTAGCTGCTATACCCATAAACATCAGGAATTCACGGTCTCCTTTATAAACGCCGAATGGGTCGCCTTTGGCGATATTGTCATTGGTCATATCCACATACTGATCGCCCAGTATGAGCCTTAAGAAATTCGGGTCATATTTTGCCGACAGGATACCCATCAAACAAAACACAAAAAAGAAGATAAAAGAATAGAGCAGCTGCCGTTCATATGTTTTGAATAGGACAGGGAGCTCAAATGTCCAGAAGGTTATAAAGCGGTTGCGCTTTTCGGTCTTGTTTTTATAAATCGTCTGGTGCAGCTTAGCGGCCAGTCCATTAAGGTATTCCGTCGTTTTCGACTTTGGGTAAAAGGTCTTGGCATAAGCCAGGTCATCGGTTATTTTTATAAACCTTTCGGCCACTTCGTCGGGGTCGGTTACGGGCGCCTGCTCAAAATGTTTCCATTGCTCGGCGTTTTGTTTAACAAATAATGGCTCGCGCATGTATAAATGACCGGGGTTTAATAATGGCTTAAAATAATTACAATAATTTTATCTTTCAACTAAAAAAGTATATTAGTATCCCGATAACCTTTACGCATGCAAACGATAAAAATAACCACCTCCCAGAACATTGATATTGATTACGAAGTTGCCGGATTGGGGGAACGTATACTGGCACGACTGATAGACCTTGCCATCTTTGTTATTTTATTTTTACTCGGGTTGTTCCTGGGTATAATGGCAGGTATTTATGCGCAGTCCGAAACCATGGTAATCGTAGCTTACGTTGTTTTTCTGTTCATACTTGTGTTTTACGACCTCGGTTTTGAAATATTCATGAACGGCCAAAGTATAGGCAAGCGCATTATGAAAATCAGGGTTATCAGTCTGAACGGGTCACAGCCCAATGTAGGGCAGTATGTATTAAGATGGCTGTTCCGTATTGTTGATTTTGCGCTAATAGAACCCGGCCTGGTTGCCCTGATAGTAGCTGCAGTAAGCGAGAAGCCCCAAAGGCTGGGCGATATAGTAGCCGGCACCATGCTGATCAGAACCACGCCCCGCACCAAAATGAACAGTATCGTTTTTATGCCCATGTACGACGGCTATCAACCGGTATTCCCGCTGGCAGCGCAATTAAACGACCGCGATATCGAACTGATCCACGAAGTGATAAACTCCTATCAAAAAACCGGGAATAATGTGGTAGTATACAATATGGCCCAACGCGTAAAAGAACACCTGGGCATTCAACCGCCCCAGGGTATGAATGATATGCTTTTCCTGCAAACCATCATTAAGGATTACAGCCATATCAGCGCTCAGGCCGATACCTTGTGACCCGTGGCAAGCAGGTACATTTTAATAGTGTAGCTAACCACAACAATGGTAGCTACACTAAGATATAGTATATTTTTAATGATCTTACGGTTTCTGAAACGAAACTTCATATCGGCAAGCAGGAACACCGCAGTTATTATCAGGGGTATAGTTGCCGGGTACAGCGCCAGGCTTTTTAGTATATCTCCCCTAAACAGCGCAATACATGACCGCTGAAATCCACAACCCGGGCAATCAATGCCGAACATTGATTTATACGCACAGGGAAGCATGTGTTTTTCGAGCCAGCCGATCACGATACCCGCAAATGTTGAAAATCTTTAATAGCCCGAATGAGGCGTATTGCTCAAAATCGACAATATGGTGCCGCCAACTATAATAAAATATAGAACGTACAAGCCGCCGATCACTGTGCCTATAATGGACATGATATAACCTGCATTTAACGAGCTATAGCCATCCCAGTGGGCAGGATCCTCCTTATAAAGCTTTCTCCCTTTCCCGGCAAGTACAATGCCTATTATTCCCAGGACAAGGCCTACAAAGAAGCAGCCGAATACAATTGAGCAAATGCCCAGCACGAGAACTGCCGTAGCGTTAGGTAAAGTTTCTTTTTCCATTGTGTAATGAGGTTTTTAAGTTTTAGTTGAAATGAAGCTAATAATTAGTTTCGGCATTTCAAAATACTCGCATATAAACATTGTGTTACTATATGTAAGTTTGCGTTGATGAAGCGCGAGCAAATTTCAGTATTCGATATTTTTAAGATAGGCATCGGGCCGTCAAGCTCGCATACGCTGGGCCCCTGGCGCGCGGCGCAGCAGTTTGTAAAAGCGTTGCAGCAGCAGGATGCGCTGCCCCTGGTAACCGGCATCCAGATATTGCTGTACGGCTCGCTGGCCAAAACGGGCAAGGGGCACGGCACCGACATAGCCATACTGCTCGGCCTTAGCGGCGACGACCCCGTAACTTTCGACGTTAGCGCCATCGACGATAAAACCGCCGGCATCAAAGCCAATAACAAACTTATGCTTGGCGGCATGCAGGAGATCAGCTTTTACGAGGCCGACGACCTCCTGTTCCTCTATAACGACCAACTCCCATTCCATCCCAACGCCGTAACCTTCCAGGCTTTCTTGAGCAATGGCAGGGCCATTTCCGAGACTTACTATTCCATCGGCGGGGGCTTTGTGGTGAAGGAGGGCGGCGAGGCACAGGCCAAAGCCGAGGTGGACCTGCCGTTCCCTATCGAGCATGCCGGCGACCTGCTCCACTGGTGCCTCAAAACCGGTCTCAAAATATCCGAAGTGGTGATGGAGAACGAACTGACCTGGCAACCCGAACTGGACGTACGCGCAGGCATCCTCAACATCTTCCGCGTTATGCGCGAGTGCATTTACCGCGGCTGCCACACCACCGGCTACCTGCCGGGGGGGCTCAACGTGGCCCGGCGAGCGGCGTCGCTTAACCGCCGACTCATCGGCAGTCACCCGTACCAGAACTACGACGAATGGGTAATGGCCATCCGCGCAACAGGCAACACGTTCAAAAACACGCTGGATTGGGTAAGCTGCTTTGCCCTGGCCGTTAACGAGGAGAACGCTTCTTTCGGCAGGGTGGTTACGGCGCCTACCAACGGCGCGGCGGGCGTGGTGCCCGCCGTACTGCAATACCTTATCGTGTTTTGCGACGGCTTTACCGACGAGAAGATCATCCAGTTTATATCCACCGCATCCGAGGTGGGCAGCATATTTAAGAAAGGGGCAACCCTTAGTGCGGCTATGGGCGGCTGCCAGGCGGAGATAGGCGTATCATCTGCCATGGCGGCGGCGGCGCTTACCGAATGCCTCGGCGGCTCGCAGCGGCAGGTACTGATGGCGGCCGAGATTGCGATGGAGCACCACCTGGGCATGACCTGCGACCCTATCGGCGGACTGGTGCAGGTTCCCTGTATCGAACGTAATACTATGGGGGCCATTAAGGCCATCACCGCATCGCAGCTGGCCCTGCAAACCAACCCCGACAACGCCAAAGTAAGCCTGGACGCGGTGGTAAAAACCATGTGGCAAACCGCCCTCGACATGAACTCCAAGTACAAGGAAACCTCCGACGGCGGCCTGGCCATTAATATTCCTATCTCATTGCCGGAATGTTAGTTAGTGAATGGTGAATAGTGAGTAGTGAATAAGAGGTGTGTTTAATCGATCACTCACCATTGACCGTTGACCATTGACTATTGACATTCACCATTGACCATTCACTACCCCCATTCCTCATTTACTATTGACTATTCACCATTCACTACACTAAGTGTTCACGCCGCTGCCGCTTGCCAGCGCCTGCGGGTTGTAATGGGTTGATTATGAGGTTATCCAGCTTTACGGAACACCAAAAAGTGCCCCGTTTTTGCCATTTCCGTGAACACCTCGGTGTAAGCGGTTCATTTTTAGCGGGTTATATTGGGATGAGATTCGCCGTATTTTGCGCCAAAAAACCGGTTTTTGCCAAAAAAGACAACATTAGCCTGTTTGAGGCAACATTAGGCAATTTGGGATGATTTTGAGAGGCAAAAAATGGATGCGATTGGTGGAAATCACGACTAACTTAAACAAACAATTTTGGAATTGGGTACACTAAGTTAATAGCGGGGGCTGTCATGCTGAACCTGCCTGCCGGCGGGCAGGCGTAGTGAAGCATCTATTGCAACAATTTTCTGAACTTGGATTCGCAGGATTTTTCGCGGAATGCTTATTTGTTAAGGCGCTCAGGCGGGTCCTGGATCCTCAATAGAAGTTGATAAACCATCAAATTTAAGTGCTACTCAAAAAGATTTAGTAAAAAAAGAAATTCTAATAAAGCTGGGGGATTTGAAAAATATTATTTATGAAAGGTATTTTATTGTTTAACTACCTCGCTGTTCGAAGTCGGAGACTTCGAACAGCGTAGCGGACAATTTAATACGCAAAGCTTTTACAACTGAGCCCTCGGAATTTCTTTTTCTAATAATATTGCTATGCCTATAGACTTGGATATTTCGTTGAAATTAACGGAATAATCATTTCCAAGTATTTGCCATTGCATTTTATGCAGCCCCAACCATGTAGACAAAAATTCAGCACGAATAATTCCATATGTTAGTAGAAATGATGCACAGCCTTCGGGTCTATTAATAATCCTTTTTTGTAATGTTGCGCTTAGAGCTTTAAATTCGGTCATTCCTTGAACATAGGACGCAAGACCGCTTTGAATATCTTTAAGTTTTTGTTCCAAAAGCGCTTTCAAGCCATCTTTAATTTTACGTTCATTTGAGCCAGTTAATTGTTGGTCTAGATAGTCGAGCTGAATTTCCACTTTAGACATCGTCAATTTACTAATTCTAATTCGGTCAATTAGATTGGAAACACGTTTATGGTAAAAACATACAAACGCTATCAATAGAAAAACAACTGAACTCACGTCAAATTCAGGTCGACGAAATGTATGCTTGATCGGATTTTCGTTGATAAAAGGAATTGTTATAAAAAATGAATCTGCTACAATAATCCCCAAAGAGATTAAACCCATCAAGTAGAAGGAAGCTGCTATTGCTTTTCTCATTTTAAATCCCATACAATTTTGGATTGATAATCACTTGTGTTAGAAGGATATGATAAGAAAATGATTTTTTTATTTCCTCGATCAACATCTAGTTCACATTTAGCGCCGTTTCCGTCATCATCGGTAAGATGATATGCGGTTACTTGGTCGTTTTCATCGCTATCAAATAAGGAATATGTACTGTCGATTTCCGTTTCTTTTCGCTCAACCCTTTGTTCTTCACCTGTCTCTGGAATAGTAAACGTTACATCACCATGCGAAGTTCCGCTATTAACTTCGTTGCCATTTACACCATTAATGGAAATTGAATACGCGGTTTCGCTATGTTGAAATGATGTGAAAAGAAATAGGCAGATTCCGCTTAAAAACCATAATTTTTGCTGATAAAGCGATCTTTTAGGTTTCATAATCTTCATGTTTTCACTAAGTTAGTGGTTCTGATCGATAATTCTATACCGTGAAAACACCCATTTTTCTTTGCTGTCCGAGTTCACAAGTTCAGACAACTATATTTTTGTGCTTCCCCGTCAGCGCTCTGTGCTTCGGCCAAAAATAAAACAGAACACAGGGGCAGTGCGGCTGCAAAGGCATTAAATCAGAGCCATGCGGGGTAATAAAGCGTCAGGGTAGCCCGGGCGAAGATTTCCGGCCTTAGGTTCTGTTTTATTGTGCGCATAAGGCCCGTGCGGCAAAGAAGCCATTAGCGCTGACTTGAGTTTTGCGCTACTTTGGGTCAAGCCAAAGTAGCTAGCCTCCGCGGCAATGAGCGGGGTAATTTCATCAGTTTAACAAAAGTATTTTGCATCCCGAATACCCCGTTCAGAGATGGCCGCGCTATCGTTCGTCAAGACAATGTGGCGGATTCTGCAGCATCCCGAACATTTGTATGGTCACCCGTCAGCGCTCTGTGCTTCGGCCAAAAATAAAACAGAACACAGGGGCAGTGCGGCTGTAAAGGCATTAAATCAGAGCCATGCGGGGTAATAAAGCGTCAGGGTAGCCCGGGCGAAGATTTCCGGCCTTAGGTTCTGTTTTATTGTGCGCATAAGGCCTCGTGCGGCAAAGAAGCCATTAGCGCTGACAGCGTTTTTGGTTACTTTTGTCGCGACAAAAGTAACAGGCCCCGCGCCAATTGAGCGGGGTAATTTCATCAGTTTAACAAAAGTATTTTGCTTTCCTGAATACCCCGTTCAGAGATGGCCACGCTATCGCTCGCCAAGACGATGTGGCGGATTCTGCGGCATCCCGAACATTTGTATGGTCACCCGTCAGCGCTCTGTGCTTCGGCCAAAAATAAAACAGAACACAGGGGCAGTGCGGCTGTAAAGGCATTAAATCAGAGCCATGCAGGGTAATAAAGCGTCACGGTAGCCCGGGCGAGGATTTCCGGCCTTAGGTTCTGTTTTATTGTGCGCATAAGGCCCGTGCGGCAAAGAAGCCATTAGCGCTGACTTGAGTTTTGGTTACTTTCCATCTAAGGGAAAGTAACAGGCCCCGCGCCAATTGAGCGGGGTAATTTCATCGGTTCAACAAAAGTATTTTGCTTCCCGAATACCGCGTTCAAAGATGGCCACGCTATCGCTCGCCAAGACGATATGACGGATTCTGCAGCATCCCGAACATTTTTATGGTCACCCCGTCAGCGCTCTGTGCTTCGGCCAAAAATAAAACAGAACACAGGGGCAGTGCGGCTGCAAAGGCATTAAATTATTACAGCAACGGCAAACGGGCAACCGCTGCGTGTGCAAAGTTGCCCGTTATACCGGTAACAAGTGTTACCGTAAAAGGGATGTGGTGGTTAATACTGGTCAGCCGTTGCGGCGGCCTTGTTTACCCCATAAACAATACGTTAAATTTATGCCCGTCCGGGTCGGCAAAGCCGCAGCCGTACATGCCCTGGAAAGCCTTTGGTTCTGCAAATACTTTACCGCCTATGCCTTTTACTTTAGCGGCCCATTCGTCCACCTCGGCCTGGGATTCGGCCGAAAGGGTGAAAATTACTTCGTTACCCTGCGTGGTGTCGGCCACTTCGCCGTTTATGGCCACTTTAAAAGGCGCCTTCGGGAAAAAGCAGATCACAAACTTGCTTTCGCCCACGGCAATACTGGCTATATGATTGCCGTCAAAATGGTTCTCGTCTACTTTAAAACCCAGCTTGTTGTAAAAATCAATGGTTTGGTTAATGTCGTTTACGGGTAAATTACCCCAAATTTGCTTTGTCATAGTTTTGTTGTTGGTGCCCTGTTTAAAGGGGCGGTTTATAATTTTGTTTTGTTGTTGATACAAATGTGAGCACAATTGCCGGCCTTTTAAACACCGATAACCGACAAGCAGGGGGTGTAAACGCGACAGAATTAAAACTTTTAACTTTCCCCGCTTTCCCATTAACCTTTCTTTTCACCTCGCCAAAAAAATCCTAACTTAGATATACCAAACCAAACCATCATGACCAACCACCGCCGCAACTTCATCAAACAGGCCGCCATGCTTACGGGGGCGTTCTCTGCCGCCAGTATGTTCAACCAGGTGCATGCCGAAGAATGGCAGTCGGCATCTAAACGCATAGCGCATTTAAACCCTGCACAGGTAGCCGAAGACGAGGAGTACTGGAGCGTTATCCAGAACGCCTATACCGTTAGCCCGACGATCATTAATTTGAACAATGGCGGTGTGTCGCCCTCGCCGCTGGTGGTGCAGCAGGCCGTGGCGCGGTTTAACGACCTGGCAAACGAGGGCCCCTCGTACTTTATGTGGCGCATCCTCGACCAGGGCCGCGAGCCCCTGCGCGAGAAGCTGGCCGAACTGGCCGGAACTTTGCCTGACGAGATCGCTGTTAACCGCAACGCTACCGAGGCGCTTAACACCATCATATACGGTTTGCCCCTGCAGCGCGGCGATGAGGTGATTGGCACCAAGCAGGATTACCCGCACATGATACAGGCCTACAACAAGCGGGCGCAGCGCGATGGTATTGTGTACAAACAACTCAGCTTCGACTTCCCCATCGAGGACGACGACCAGATAGTGCAGGCCTACGCCGATGCCATTACGCCCAAAACCAAGCTGATACACGTTACCCACGTAATAAACTGGGTGGGGCAGATAATGCCGGTGCGCAAAATATGCGATATGGCGCACACCAAAGGCATCGAAGTAATTGTGGACGGTGCGCACAGCTTCGGCCTGATGGATTATAAAATACCCGACCTGCATTGCGATTACTTCGGCACCAGTTTGCACAAGTTTTTGTCGGCCCCCATTGGCAGCGGCATGCTGTGGATAAAAAAGGAAAAGATAGAAAAAGTATGGGCCCTGGTATGCGGTGATAAGGCCAACGACCCCGACATACGCAAGTTTGAGGACCTGGGCACACGCAGCTTCCCGATAGAGCAGGGCATAGGCGAGGCCATCAACTTTCACGAGGGCATTGGCCCCAAACGCAAGGAAGACCGCATACGCTACCTCAAAAACTACTGGGCGTCGCGCGTAAAAGACATCCCGAAGGTAAAGCTGCACACCTCGCTGAAACCCCAGTACTCTTGCGCCATCTGCGGCGTCAGCATCGACGGCATGACCCCCGGCGAGCTCGACAACGCCCTGATGAATCAGTACAAGATACACACCGTCGGCATTGTATGGGAAAATATCAGCTGCGTGCGCATCACCCCCCACGTTTACACCCGCACCCAGGACCTTGACAAACTCGTCCGCGCCATAGGGGAGATAGCGGAGAAAACGAAAGCGGCGAAAAGTAAGTGAGGGTTGTTTACCCACTCTGTCGGCTATGCCGACATCTCTCCCTAAGTTTAGGGAGAGAGTTGTTTTGAGAGAATAATAAGCATCCTCCCCTGGAATCAGGGGAGGCCGGGAGGGGTAAAATGGGCGTTCCCCTCGTGCCTCGGGTCAGGCTTTCCATTTATACTGCGCGAGCCTTAACCACGAGGCCGGTATCCATTTCAATCCTTAACGCAACTGTCTGAATCAGAATTAACAGAATTTTTGTGGCTACCCGTCAGCGCTCTGCGCTTCGGCCAAAAATAAAACAGAACACAGGGTCGGTGCGGCTGCAAAGGCATTAAATCAGAGCCATGCAGGGTAATAAAGCAGCACGGTAGCCCGGGCGAAGATTTCCGGCCTTAGGTTCTGTTTTATTGTGCGCATAAGGCCCGGTGCGGCAAAGAAGCCATTAGCGCTGACAGCGTTTTTGGTTACTTTTGTCGCGACAAAAGTAACAGGCCCCGCGCCAATTGAGCGGGGGTAAACTCTTCGTTTAACGCCAATGCCTAATGACCAATCCCTAATACCCCAGTCTCCACCAAAACCTACCTCAACCTCTTTTCAACTTGCTTACTCAACCTGTTCACCCAAAGCCCATACATTTTACCCGAAGGGTGCAGGTGATCGGCCGCCAGGTAAGCAGGGTCGCTCCCCACGTCGCGGGAAATGTCAGTAATATCGACATAATTAACCCCGGCTTTTTCACTCTCCTCGCGGTTTATCTTATTGTAAAGATCGATCTGTACAGCAATTTTCGCCGGACCACGTATAGCCGCAAAAGGAGTCACACCCCAGTCGGGTATGGAAAGAACAAAAACATGCGCCTTATTGCCTTTGGCCAGGGCTATGGCCGTGTTCAGCAATTGGGCAAACTCCACCCGGTAGGTATCAATAGCAAACCCCTGAAACTGGTTATTTACCCCTATCAAAAGCGTCACGACGTCGAACTTTTGGGTAACGCCGCTGCCGGCAATACCTTTGATCAGTTCGTCGGTGCGCCAGCCATTTTGAGCTATCAGGGTAGGCGGCGCTATGGCAAGGCCTTTGCCTTTCAGTTTAGCCACAAGCTGGTAAGGGAACGAATCTTCCACAGGCACTAACCGGCCGACGGTATACGAGTCGCCCAGGGCAAGATAGGCGAGGGTATCGGCAGCAAAACATTTCGCACCGCTTGCCATACATAATGTTATAACGGTAAGCAGGCAAAGGCGTCTCATCATGCTCAATGTTTGGCAAATTGCGAAATCACCTTCGGCGCCAGCTGGTCAACCCACAACCCATACATCTTCCCGGAAGGGTGCAAACCGTCAACGGCAACCAGGTCGGGTTCGGCGGCAGCCTGGCGAGAGATACCCGTGATATCCAGGTAATTCACCCCCGCTTCATCACTTATCGATTTATTAATGGCATTGAACTGGTCGATCACCGGCCCTATCTGCGCATCGTTGCCGCCGGCAAAAGGCGTCACGCCCCAATCGGGTATAGACAGTACAAACACATGCTTCTTGTTCCCCCCGGCAAAAGCAATAGCAGTTTCCAGCACCTGTTTGAACTTTATGCGATAATTATCCTGGCTCAAATTCTGGTACTGGTCGTTCACACCTATCAGCAGGGTAACCATATCATAAGTTTTACCCTCCAGCCCGCTTTGCGCTATAGCATCGATCAGGTTATCGGTTGTCCAGCCGGTAGTAGCAATTATTTTAGGGGGGTATGCAAATGCCAGGCCTTCCCGGTTTACCAGCCGCACTAATTGGTGCGGGTATGATTCCGTATTGGCTACCGCCTCGCCAATGGTGTACGAGTCGCCCAGCGCCAGGTAGCTCGTGGTATCGGCAACAATTGCGGCGGTGGTATCCTTTGGTGTCGTGGGCATGGTGTCAACTTTCTTTTTGGCGCAGCCCGCCAATGCTGCAATAGTAAGAATAATGGAACAAATTATTTTCATGTAAACAGATACGGCATTTTCGGCGCCGGGGATTTATAAAACACCCAATGACTAATGCACACTGCCAAATGCCCCTTTAACCACCGGCAAAAGCTGCCCAACCCACAGCGCATACATTTTAGCCGACGGGTGCAGCCCGTCGCCCGCTGTCAGTGTCTCATCATTAGCCGCCAATGCCTGAACGGTGCTGATATCCACGTAATTCGCCCCCAGCTTTTTGCATTCCGCCTCGTTTATAGCGTTGAACATCGTCACTTCAGCTTTGATCTTCGCCTTGTCCATCCCCGCCGCAAAGGGCGTCACCGACCAATCCGGAATGGACAGCACGAACACCCGCCTGCTATACCCCCGGGCATATTGCGTTGCCTGCGTTATCAGCTGGTCAACCTGCGTAGTGTAAGTAGCACGATCGGTATTCCTGCGCTCGTCGTTAACGCCAATAAGCAAAGTCACAAAATCAAATTTTCGGGCAATATCAGCAGCCTGGATACCCGCCAGCAAGTCAGCCGCCGTCCATCCCTGGAAGGCCACCACCCTGGGCTCGCTGATCAAATAATGCTGACCGCTTAACTGCGCCGTCAATTGATAAGGATAAGATCCGCTTTGCGAAACCCCCGCGCCATAAGTATAGGAATCGCCCAGGGCCAGGTAAGAGACAGAATCATTCGGATGTACAACCGGTGGAACTTGTGCGTTATTGACCGCAGTATCCGCCGGCGGAATAACTTCAACCTTCTTCCCGCAGCCAAATAGAACGAATAAAATCAATGCAAAAACTGGCACCCTCATACAAGCCATACGGAGATGGTAAGGTTATGGTTTTCTTGGGAGAATAATGGGGTTGTCATGCTGAGGCTCCCGAAGCATGGTGGGCAGGCCCCGCGCGCACACTTCGACGGAGCTCAGTGTGACACCTGTTCTTAATTCTTCTACTCCCCAACCGGAAGGAAAAATCAATAGTAAGCGTCATCCCGAACTTGTTTCGGGAACCCACAGGACATTCCAGCCATACATGAGGGATGCTGAAACAAGTTCAGCATGACCTATGCAATAGCTCACACCAGCTCCATCCCAAACAGCTCCGCAATATGTCCTTTAAGGATAGTTTTCACCTCTTCCTCATCCACCTTGCGGCCAAGTTCGCGCTGCATGGATGTTACGTCCTTGTCATCTATACCGCAGGGTACTATGTTCTTAAAATAATCCAGGTCGGGATTTACGTTAAAAGCAAAGCCATGCATGGTAACCCAGCGGCTGCATCGTACACCCAGCGCGCATATCTTGCGTGCCTTGTCATTGTCGGCATCAAACCAAACGCCGGTATAGCCGGGGTACCGGCCAGCTTTCAGGCCATAGTCGGCCAGGGTGAGTATAACTGCTTCTTCCAGCGTCCGCAGGTAAAGATGAATGTCGGTAAAAAAATTATCCAGGTCCAGTATCGGGTAACCTACTACCTGGCCCGGCCCGTGGTAGGTAATATCGCCGCCGCGGTTTATCAGGTAATACGATGCTTTCTTTTCTTTCAGGCCCTGTTCATCCAGCAGCAAATGTTCAGGCTTGCCGCTTTTACCAAGGGTATATACATGCGGGTGTTCACAAAAAACAAGATAGTTGGCTGTCGGCTCTTCCTCCTGGTATTCGTCGCCTTCGGTGGCTATCATTTTGTTGCGGTTGGCCGTTTTCAGCGCGACAGTTTCACCAAACAAAGCTTCCTGTTTGTCCCAGGCTTCCTTGTAATCTATCAATCCCCAATCCTCGAAATGTACTTTTTTGTTCTTCATAGCCTTATCCCTTTACATAACCTATCATGTAATCCTCGTATTGCAGGTAGTCTACCTGGTAGCCGCGACTAACCCCGCCTTTATCCAGGCGGGCGTTTACCTTCCCTTCCGTAACAAAATTAAAAGGTTCAAGTGAAATATTATCGGCGAAAGACACCTCTTTTTGTCCAAAACACTTGTAAACAGCCTCTTTGGCGCACCAGCATGCGTACAGGTGATCGATCCTGTTGTAGCCGTTGATAAAGGACATTTCTTCCGGGCGCATAAATTTGGGGGCAATGCGCTCCACTTTTTCTTTGATCAGTTCGATGTCGATACCGACAGGCCGGCTTTTGCTCATCATCACCGCTGCATAATCGAACGAGTGGCTCAGCGAAATATGATAGGGCAGGTCCACCAAATAAGGCTTGCCGTGCTCATCAACTTTGCAGTCGATGTATTCGCTGGTATTCAGCATGGTGCGCAGCAATACGCGCACACCCAGCCAGTGCAGGTGCCGTTTCCCAAGGCTTAGCCGCTCCACATAAGCTTTCTCGTGTTTATCAAGTTGCAGCTGTTTATACAGGTCTTCAGCTTTCTCTTCAATCCTCCAAAGAGCAAATTCGGTATCACCGTCAACCTGCTTCCGGTATGCTATCGCCATAAAAGTAAAATTGCAAAAAGGATGGCAAACTTATGTCAAATAATTCTAATTTAGGCGGATTATCTCACCCGGATTATGATTTTATCTGACAAACGAATTCTTGAAGAAATTGATAAGGGACACATCATTATCGAGCCCTTTAAACGCGAGTGCCTGGGTACAAATTCGTACGATGTTCACTTAGGCAAACACCTGGCAACCTACCGCAACCGGGTGCTCGATGCAAAGGTTCACAACGAGATAGACGGGTTCGAGATACCAAAAGAAGGTTTTGTACTGCAGCCCAATACTTTATACCTGGGCGTAACCATGGAATATACCGAAACGCACCGCCATGTACCCTTCCTGGAAGGAAAATCGAGCACCGGCCGACTGGGTATCGATATACACGCCACCGCCGGCAAAGGCGACGTAGGCTTTTGCAATACCTGGACGCTGGAAATATCCTGCGCGCAACCCGTGCGTATTTACGCCGGTATGCCCATTGGCCAACTCATCTATTTTGTGGTGGAAGGCGATATCGAAGTAATGTACAACACCAAAGCCAACGCTAAATACAGCAACCCCACCACCCGGCCGGTTGAAAGTATGATGTGGAAGAATAAATTTTAGCCATCAGCCATTAGGGATTAGTCATTAGATCAGTAGCTTGCAATATCGATAGTCAATGCCTATTGATTAATGCCTAATGCACACTGCCTGGTCCCTATTGCCCGGCCAAATAAAATTTCTCCCAAAAATCTATTGATTTTGCCAACTCGCCGCGCTGTTCGGTCTGGCCGCCGCCAAAACTACCGCTGCGCCCGCCACGGCCGCCGCCTCTTCCGCCATGGCCGCCGCCACCAAAACCGCCGCCCCTGCCGCTGCGCCCCTGTCCTTCCTGTCCGCCATTCTCACGGCCCTGTCCCGGTTTGGTAAAGCCGTTGATCTTAATATTAAAGGCCCATTCGTTTTTGGCGATGTTACCGGCGTGGAAAAATTTTAAGGGAATGGCGGCCTCGCAAACCAGGTTGCCCTCTTTATCATAATCCAGCGCGGTTTTTATGCCGTAGGTGTTCGACGTTGTGATCAGGTTTCCTTCAATGTCGGCGAACCCTGTCACTTTAATATGCCGTAACCTGGTCATTTCAGCTTCCACAAGTTCGCCGTGTTCCTGCTTTACCGAATCGCCAATACCCTGCCGGGGAATACCAATGTTGGTCAGCCCGCCTTCTTCGCCAACCGGGAAAGTAATCGTAAAGCTATCCTTCTTTTTTCCATGCGGATCGATAGCCAGGGTTAGGCCGGCGTTTAATATCATCACTTGTTCGCCGTAATCATTAATGCGGATAGCCATGTACAGGTTGTCCCCATTGTTGGCCAGGCTGTAGGTAATATGTTTATCTGCATTAAGGTACCGAAGGCTGTCGCCCCAATCCTGGAGATTGCCGTCTATCTTTATGGAATCGGGCGGCGGCAGCAATGTGTTTTGCGGCAACCTGCTTTGGCCCTGGCAAATATTGAAAATAGACAATTGGATACTCCAGAAGAGCAAAAAACGGGGTCCGGCGTGGTGCATAGGGGTAGGGGTAGTGATAAATGTGTTGTTGTTTTTGCTTGTGTAAACAATCTGATGACCTTTTTATTATTTCATTTAGGTAAATTTGTCATTACAATATGCCAACAGAAACACAGGAAGAGACCTTAACGCTTGAGGAAATACTCGCCGGCCTCAAGGAAATGCACCGTTTAATATTATGGAATGACGATGTGAACTCGTTCGACCACGTCATTTTCTGCATGATGAAATACCTGGATTACTCCGAATCACAAGCCGAGAAAATTGCCTGGAAGGTGCACAACGAGGGCAAATGCGCCGTACTGGAAGGCTCCTTTACCGAAATGGAAATATACCGCAAGATATTGCAGCAGGAAGGTTTGACGGTTTCGGTGGAGTAAATTTAATGTTAGGTGAATATGACTTATTGTTGTGATTACACCCCAAATATTAAACTAAAAAAAACTTTTCGTTAACAAACCCGCAGCTGGCAAAAAAATCAGTTTTTGTACAGAATTAAGGGGGTTTCTTTGGGCAAAATTGCGCCTTAATGAAACTGTTTTTTACCTGTCTGATCTGCCTGCTATCCGTTTCTTTTTCCTTCGCTTCTACCATTTCGGGATACATTTTTGACAAAGACTCCAAAGAGCAATTGGTTGGGGCCTCCATCCTTTTAAATCCCCGCGGTATTAAAACAGCTTCCATGCTGAATGGTAAATACCAGTTAAACAATATCCCGGCAGGTACTTATCATTTAAAGGTTTCCTACATAGGTTACAAAACCATCGACACTACCTTAACGCTGACCGCCGATGAAAATGTGAAGATGAATTTTTACATGACATCAAGCTATGCCAGTCTTAGTACGGTCACTATATCGGCAAGGGGCAACCGCGAATCAGATGCCTACGCCAAAAGAGCCGAACAACGCGCAAACAACCTTACCAATATAGTTTCGGCTAACTCGATAGCCATTTCACCCGATATAACCGTCGCTAATGTAATGGCCCGCGTTTCGGGCGTATCGGTACAGCGCGGAAATACAGGCGACGGCCAATATGTTATTATCCGTGGTATGGACCCCCGGTATAGTACAACACTGATCAACGGGATCAAGATACCAAGCCCCGACAATAAAGAACGTTACGTACCCCTGGATATATTCCCGGCCGACTTAATTGAAAGGATAGAGGTTTCAAAATCATTAACTCCCGACATGGAAGGCGATGCGTCAGGCGGCGTGGTCAACCTGGTGATGAAAACTGCCCCGGACGAGTTGAGGCTGGAAGGAAATGCCGGCATCGGCTACAGCCAGATATTTTCTAACCGTTCGTTTCAAAGCTTTAACACAAGTGCAATAAACTCTCAGTCGCCGGCCGAGATCAGGGGACTTACTGTGCCTACCTCGGTATCAGATTTTCCATATCAGAACCTCATTGTATCGCCAAAGAAAACGCCGGTAAACAGCAATTTTAACCTAACTATCGGCGACAGGTTCCTGAACAAAAAGCTCGGCGTCATTTTTTCTGGTACGTATCAAAATACTTACGCAGGCAACAACACCTTCAGGCTGGTTGAAAATGCCACATTGGGCCCCGCGCCAGGCCCCAATGCCAGGATGACGCAGGTGTTTCCCGATTACCTGGACAGGCAATATTCTTCGCTTACAAACAGGCTCGGTTTGATCTCTACAGTCGATTATCGGTTTAACCAGGACAATTCAATAAGCTTGTTCGGTACCTACCTGCAGCTTAACGAAAACCGCGCCAGGCTAACTAATGACCTGCTTTTAGGCAACTACTCATACCAGGGCTACACCGGGGGCTTCCAGCAAAGTTATGAAACACAAACCCGCAGGGACTTGCAAAGTATTTACAGCGCCATACTGCACGGCGACAATAAATTGGCCCGGTCGCTAACGACAGATTGGTCCGTTGCTGTTTCAGAAGCAAAGCAGGAATTACCTGATATGGCCGGTTTTAACACAACGCAGCAGATCAATCCCAATACTACGGGCGTTGCCACTTCAATTTCTTACGGCCCCGTTCAGGTACGGCCCGAAACCAGGGAATGGGCCCGCAATACCGACAAGGATATTTCGGGGTACCTTAACTTTCACTATAACACCGATATAAAGGGCCATAAAACCATTATTGGTTTTGGCGGCATGGCCAGGCATAAGAGCAGGGATAATTTTGATAACCAATACACGCTGAACGCTGTGCCCGATCCTGATTCTACCTACCAGAAATATATTTCCATCCCGGCATCAAAGTTCTTCTTCGGTGGGGGTAATGGGTCCGATCCCCTTGGCAATGCCGCAAGTAACGCGGGTGTTTACTCCTTTACCGAGAATGTACAAGCGGCTTACGCCCAGGCTAAATACTTTATCAGCGACCGTTTCGATGTGTTGTTTGGATTGAGGGTCGAAAATACCAGCCAGTCTTATTTGTCGTCGTTACCGGCAACTATAGCCGGCAAAAGTGCCGACATTACCTATACTGATTATTTGCCCGGTATCAACGCAAAATATTCGTTAAGTAAAACCCAGGCCTTGCGGGCTTCTTATTTCAGGTCGATCCTTCGGCCGGCCTATTCCGACCTGGTGCCGTACCCCGATAACACCGGTTTTGCACAGGATAATTTCCCCACCCAGGGTAACCCCAATTTGCAGCATTCAGTTATCGACAATTACGATTTCCGCTACGAGGTTTTTCCAAACGGGCTCGACCAGTTTATGGTCGGTGCGTTTTATAAAACCATCAACAACCCTATTGAATATGCGCTGGTGCAAACCAATTTTTCGGCTGGCTTAACGCTTACCCCATATAATTTCGGCACGGCGCATAACTATGGCATCGAAGCGGTATTCCGGAAGTTTTTTGGCGACATAGGCATATCAGGTAATTACACCTATACCCACTCCCTTATCAACTCGACCAAAAAATTTGAATATATCGACCCGGCCGACAATAGCTTTCACAATATCGAAGTAAACCAGGCCAGGCCTTTGCAAGGGCAGGCGGCCCATGTTGGTAATGTGTCGCTGTTGTATAAGAACACCAAAAACAAGATCGATGCGCAGCTGGCCATGGTTTATACCGGCGAAAGAATAAACACTTTGTCTTTATATAAGGACCTGGATAACTGGGAGCGGCCTACCGTAAACCTTGATTTTTCTGCCCAGAAAGAATTTAACCAGCATTATATCATTTACATCAAGATCAATAACCTGTTAAATACCCCATACGAGTTAATCGTGAAACAGCAGAACAAAGCCTTTAGCGGTAATAGCAAACTGCCGCTGCAGGAAAGCCCGAATTATGCTACCATCGAGAATGATAAATACTATGCCCGCTACCTGCTGGGGTTCCGGTTTAAATTTTAATAAGCACACCAAGTAACCATTTTCTAATGCAATCATTAATTAATTAACCATGAAAAATTTAAGAAACGTTTTGTTTTTGTTTTCCGCTCTTGCACTGGCATCGTGCAGCAAGAAGGATAAAGCTGTTATCTCAACTCCGCTGCTTCAGGTAGGAAAATCTGTAAGTAATACGGCTGCATTGTCAGGCGCAATAAAGGGCACCATGCTTGCCAGCCAAACCTACACCGTTTCAGGCGACGTAACGGTTAATGCAGGCGATACACTTTTGATTCAAAAAGGTGTAACCATTAAGGTAAATAACGGTGCAACTTTTATTGTAAAAGGTATCCTGTTGAGCCTTGGTACAAAAGACGCCCCTATAACCATTACCGACCCATCTAAAACCAAAACAACAGGTAACTCCTCGGCAGCAACCGATCATGCTTACGACGGGGGATGGGGTGGTATCTATTGTGACATTACCTGCCCGTTGCTGGTTATAAAATGGACCCACCTTGATTTTGCGGGCGCCGCATTGGTGGCTCCGCCTTTCAACGGTCCTTCTACCGGCGACCAGTATGCTATCTACTGGCAAAATCCAAACGGCGCCATCATCCTGGAAGATTCATGGATATATGGCACACCCGATGATGCTATCCGCTTTTATGGAGGTCATTTGAATATGATGAGAAATACCCTTGAAAAATGCGGCGGTACTGGCGGTGACGGTTTCAACGCCAAAGGCGGCGCACAAGGTAATATGGCCTACAACCTGATCATAGGCAGCGCGACCAACGGTACGAAATCTGCCAACGACGGCGCAACCGGATCTGTTCAAACACAAATTGCCATGTACAATAACACGTATGTTAATGATGGCTACAGAAACGATGGCGTTTATGGCGCAAGGAGTGGCTCTGTCGAAGTTGAAAATAACTCCAGGGCTTACGCTTACAATAACCTGATTGTGGATTGTAACTTTGGCGTGCGTATAGCAGGCGGAAACAACGTTACCGCTAAAGTTTACCTTGCCGATACCCTGAGCCATGCCGACGGGCCGATCAACAAAACTTCTTACGGGTATAACTTCTATTATGTAGATAACGTTGCACAGGCCAACCAGATCGTTCCAACCAATGTTGCCCAGGCGGTTGTTACACACCCTGAGGCAACTGATATTCCGAACATGGCCTCGTTCCTTGGTTCAACATACACCTTCGGTTTCGCCTACGACGGCACTACGCTGGTAGGTAAAAACAACCCATTGTTCGTTAATTACACGCTTCCAAACATGAATTTCGCTAACCAGGCTTCTGTTGACGGTTTCGATTTTCACCTGCAGGCTAATTCACCGGCGGTAGGTAAAGGTACAACTACTGCCTTTACCCCGATAACTTCTGGTATCCCTATCAACGATAACTTTGGTTCAAGCGGTATCACCCCTCCGGGAAAAGATATAGGCTGCTTCCAGATGGACGGTTCGGGTAATCATCACTAATCAAAAAAATCATAACATGACAACCCGTTTCAGCGAAAATATAATGAGGTATTTTGTTAGAACCGGGTTGTTATGTTTTTTATTCTTTTCCTTTTTTTCCTGCAAAAAGGGTGGCATCATCCCAGCTAAAACAACCGATACGGTTGCGGAAACGCCGCAGGTTACATTTACAACACCGGCCTACGACCCGCTTTTGCTTGATACATCGAAAGCTTTTGAGCCGGCACCCATTGTAAATGATCTTGCCCGCACCGACCTTGCTGAAATATCCGGCATAGCCGCAAGCAGGATCAATCCCGGTATCCTATACATTCATAACGACAGCGGCAACCCCAACCAGGTTTACCTTACAGACGGATCGGGAGCTGATAAAGGAACACTCACTTTAACACCCGTCAGCAACCGCGATTGGGAGGATATCGCCGTTGGGCCGGGGCCCGTTGCCGGTAAAAGTTATGTATATGTGGCTGATATCGGCGACAACGATTCAAAATATAAATCAGTTTTTGTTTACCGCTTTGCCGAGCCTCACCTCACGGGAAAGACACTGCCCCTGCGGCTGAACATCGACACGGTGGATATAATAGAGCTAAAGTATCCCGATGGCCCCCGCAACGCCGAAACGCTGATGGTCGATCCTTCGACAAAAGATATTTACATAGCCAGTAAGGAAAGCAACGCGTCAAAAATTTATGTTGCGCATTATCCGCAAAGCACCACGTCGGTTACAATCATGAGCCCTGTGGTAAAACTGTTATTCAATAAAGCGACGGGCGGCGATATTTCGCCTGACGGGTCCGAAATTTTGCTGCGCAGCAAAGAACGGGTATGGTATTGGAAACTTCCTGCCGGAACATCAATATCCGCGGGTTTGATGACGAAGCCGGAACATGCACCATACACCAACAACGAACCGCAGGGCGAGGGCATAGGCTTTGCCGCAGACGGCTCGGGGTACTATACCGACACCGAGGTTCGGAACTACCCCGGGATGCCTGCCACGATCTCGTTCTATAAACGGAAATAATGATGAAAGCGAATATTATTTTACGGGCATTTATAGCCTGTGCGTTCGCTGCCTTATACTGCTTCAAAAGCTATGGTCAGCCGGGAAATGATACGGTAATTAATATGGTCTTTACTTCAGACGCGCATTACGGCATTGCACGACCGGAATTTAGGGGCGGTTCGAATGTGAGCGCTTATAAGGTCAATGAGGCTCTTGTACGCCAGGTAAATACCCTGCCGGGCGTCACGTTGCCAGCCGACAATGGCATTGCTGCGGGCAAACGCATCGGGGCAATAGACTATGTTGTTGAAGGCGGCGATATAGCTAACCGGATGCAGCCGCCGGTGCAAAGCGCCGCAGCTTCCTGGGCTCAGTTTGAAAATGATTATATGCATTTGCTGTCTGTAAGGAGGCATAATGGACAGCCGGCAAAGCTACTTATCATCCCCGGTAATCATGATATCAGCAACGCGATAGGATTCGCAAAACCGATGGCGTCGCTCACCGACCCGACTTCGATGGTTAAGATATACAATATGATGCTGAGGCCCGCCAGGCCTTTAACCATAGTAGATTACGATTATGCGAAAGATAAGGTCGATTATTCCTTTAACGTAAAAGGAATACACCTAATGTTTATCAACCTGTGGCCCGATTCGGCCCAGCGCATTTGGATGCAAAAAGACCTTGACACCGTGCGGGAGAATACCCCGGTCATAATTTTTACGCACGACCAGCCCGAGTCGGAAGCAAAACATTTTACTAACCCGCTTCCGCCTTATAATATGACCCTTGAAAACAGGTTTGAGAATCTGAATGCCGAACATTATAAAGATGGTGTTGTTGCCCCGCAGGACGATGGCGCTACAATTAAAGAACAACGAGGCTTTGTGAAGTTTTTACGCGCGCATCCAAACATTAAGGCCTATTTCCATGGCAACAGTAACTGGAACGAGTTTTATGTGTATCATGGACCGGATAACTTGGTCAGCCTGCCGGTTTTTAGGGTCGATTCACCAATGAAGGGGTGGTATTCTGGCAAAGATGAAACTTTGCTGTCATTCCAGCTAATTTCCATCGACCCTAAAATGCAAAGTTTAACCGTGCGCGAATGCCTGTGGAACGCAACGCCCCGCGATACTGCACAAAAAGTAGTATTTGGTAAAAGCTGCACGATATCGCTTAAGGTAAACTAAAAGAGCTCCCAAATGGAGCTCTTTAATATTTGTTGAAGGACAATGCCCCTTTATACCATATAATTCCACCCATGCGTATCGGCAACGCGGCCATATTTTATGGCGTCAAGTTCCCTTAATACCTTTTGGGAAAATTCTCTTTCTTTCGGATCGGCCAGGAAATACTCTTCACCATTATGGCTGATGGAGCCAACAGGTGCGATAGTAGCGGCTGTGCCTGCCCCGAACGCATCCTGTAGTTTGCCGTTTTTAGCGCCTTCAAGGATTTCGGCTACAGAAACGCGGCGCTCTTCAACAGGCATACCCCACTCGCGGGCAAGTGTCAGTACGGTATCGCGGGTAACGCCATCTAAAATCGTATCGCGGGTTGATGGGGTGATCAGCGTACCGTCCAGCACAAACATTACGTTGGCAGCGCCCATTTCCTCAATGTACTGGTGATCTTTGGCATCTGTCCATATCAGTTGGTCAAAACCTTCTTCGGTAGCTTTACGGGCCGGCAGCATACTGCCGCCATAGTTGCCGGCTGCTTTGGCATAGCCAAAACCACCTTCGGCGGCGCGGGTATAATGGGTTTCTATTTTAACGCGTAGTGTTTTTGAAAAATACGGTCCAACAGGGCCTATCAAAACCATGTATTTATAGGTTGCCGATGGTGCCACACCCAAATAAGGGTCGGTAGCAAACATAAACGGACGGATGTACAGCGCGTGGTTAGCCTTTGAAGGCACCCAGTCACGATCAGCATCCACTACCGCGGCAATGCTTTGTATAAATATTTCTTCGGGAAGCGCAGGCATGCACAGGCGTTCGGCCGATTTATTAAAACGGATAGCATTTTTATCCGGGCGGAAAACAGAAACCTGCCCGTCGGCGTGTTTGTATGCCTTTAAGCCTTCAAAAAAAGCCTGCCCGTAATGCAGCGCTGAAATAGCCGGGCTCAACCCAATTTCGCCATAAGGAATGATCTGGAAATTCTTCCATTCGCCATCGGCATAATCGGCCACAAACATGTGGTCTGAAAATGTTTTACCGAAGGGTAAATTGTCAAAATCCGTTTCGCTTAAACGGGAATGGTTGGTTTTGGTGATCTTGATGTCCAGTGTCTCAGTCATTGCCTTAGTGTATTGGTTTCAGAAAGTTGCAAGGTACGGGTTTTGTCTAAATGTTCATAGTTGATAGCCGATAGTTCATAGAAAATAGGTGGGAATGACCTATTTATGACGGAAAAGCCGCGAAGTCGATTTCTATTACACACAATATTTCTTAAATTTGTATAACAACTAAAACGAGAGATGGGTAAGAAGGACGCCAAAGTATCGGACGGTACACTGAATTTTTTTCCTGAATTGAAGTCATATTCGATAGACGAAATTATGGCTGCCGGGGGAACTACGGCGTTTGCCAATAAGACGGGCAAAACTGCTAAAGCCCTGATGGATCGTTTAAAAGAAATTCCTAAAGAAGATTTTCTAACTGAAGAAGAAGTTGCTGAAGCTCTAAAGACGCTCAATCAAAGCAAATGAATATATTGCTTGATACTAATATCCTTTTCCATCTTTCCAAAGAATATAGTGTTCAATTGCTATCAGAAATTATAAATCCTGACAGCCGTACAGTTTACACATCTGTTGTGTCCATAGCAGAATTAAAATCGATTGGAATACAAAATAATTGGGGAGCAAGAAAGTGGAAAATTGTCAATGCTGCTTTGGATAAGATTAATGCGGTTGAGTTAAACGAGAATCTGATAAGCACGTACGCCGAAATCGACGCCTTTTCTCAACGTAAAAACCCTGCGTACGATAGCTATTCCTTTGCTACGCCACGAAACATGGGCAAAAATGATCTTTGGATAGCCGCAACTGCCGCATTATTGGGGCTGAAGCTTATAACCACCGATGCAGATTTTAACCATCTGGACGGCGTATTTATCGAGGTACAGCACTTGAAGCCCGAATCGTTAATAAAATAAAAATGGACTCCCATAAGCAGGAATGCCCATATTACCACAGCGTAGCTCCTTACTTACTGGTAGGGTAGGTGATATCGTATTTCCCCCTCGCGTGTTTGCCTGTAATACTGATCTTGACATCGGGGTTGCCGCCATTACCGATGCGTACCGAATCGCGTACGCTGCCCGTCAGGTCACGGTTCACGATAGTATTGTGTCCCTGGGTAATTACGAGGCGCAGTTCACCCTCGGTTACCTCGCTGGTATATTTCAGGGTAAAATCGCCCGATGCAGGGTTCAGTAATTTAAAATCCTGCCTGCCGTTCATTTCATCAAACGTTGCATAATTATGGCCGCCTACGTCGCCGCCATGCCAGTTCCGGGTTGTTAAGTTATTGATGATGCCGCAGGATGCAAAAAGCAAAGCGGATAATAAGAAAGATGCTCTTAAATTTTTAGATATGTTCATAGCTGTCGTGTTTTCAAATGTATAGACGCAGGGAAGTTATAATTGGTGCCACAGAAAAACAAAATTTTTGGCTTTGTTTGGTGACGCTTATTCCGGTTAAGCAGGTGCTGTAAAATTTAATATCTTTATAAATCTATGTTTAACTATGATGAGATAGCCATTCCCGGGCGCATTAACACGCATATCCGTAAATTTTGGATATTGGATAATTCAAGCTCCCTGTTTAGTACTGAAATGAAATACGCCCTTCCGAATGGATGTGTAACCATGGCTTTCGTTACCGGTGAGGGGTTGGCCCTGAGGTATGATCAAAAGCCATTTGACATAGGGTCAGGAGTTTACTTTTCGGGGCAGATAACAGGGAGGGTGCAAATAATAGTAAGGCCTTTTACAAAAGCTATTATGGTGCAATTGTCGCCATGGGTTGCCTCCATATTTGTTAACGAACCTCGTTTAGATGAATTGACAGACAACCTCGCTGAGCTTGGACTGGTGAATAAAAAGTTAGCCCGGCTATTTCAAGGTATCGACTTATCTGATGAATCCCTGCTGGTGCAAAAGGTGTGTAGTATGCTTGAAGAATCGGATATTGGGTCTGATCACAATCTTATTCGAAGTGTTTTTTATGAACTTAATACCGCCCCTGCCGACAGGCTGTTAACAATCTCCGGAATCGCATCGAAAACGGGGTATTCTAAAAGGTATATCGAAAAGAAATTTAAAGATCATGTTGGCTTGTCGCCCAAGGAAGCCTATTCGATCGTTAAGCTGCGGAATTTGATTGGCGACCTGGGCAGCCCAACCAATAGCTTGTCGTTGACTGATCTCGCCTATAAATACGGGTATTTTGACCAGGCGCATTTTATCAGGTCGTATGCTAAAATAATAGGCGACACGCCTTCAAAATTTAGCAGGCAGCAATATATCCTGCCATTTAAAACTTAAGCCGTTCGCATTTATACAATGACGATACACCCAGCCGCCTTACCTTTGGAAAGGTTTAAAAACGATTAATTCTATGTCACGAAAGCGCATTTACAGTATCCTTATTACAGGTTTTTTATTTTTAACAATTCATCACGGGTATTGCCAGGGCAGGTTTGACACACTAACGAACAAACTTAACCAGGTTTTTAAACAGGATAGCCTTCCTGGAATGGCGGTTATCCTGGTAAATGCCAATGGAATAATTTATCATCAGGATTTCGGCTTTGCCGACAAGCAGAATAAAATTCCCTACACATCTGCCACCATACAAAACGTGGGTTCGGTTAGTAAAACTTTTATAGCAGTGGCTTTAATGAAAGCCGTGGAATTAAAATATTTCACACTCGAAACCAACATCAATGATATCCTTCCTTTCAAAGTAGTCGATCCCAATTATCCGGATGGTAAGATCACCATCAGGCAATTGGCCAGCCATACTTCCGGTATCATTGATAACCCGGCAGTGTATCCCAATACCTATAAGTTTTACCCGGATATAAGGGCTTACGATAAGGAAGCTTTAGATGCGCTTCAATCGATAGGATACAGGCAAACCATTCCCGGCAGATCGTTGAAGGAGTTTTTTTACAATTATTTATCCGAAAAAGGGAAATACTACAGCCCAGGCAATTTTGGGAAAGGCAGCCCGGGTAGCGCATCGTCCTACAGTAACATTGGGTCGGCGCTGGTTGCTTACCTCATCGAAATTAAAGCGGGTATTCCGTATGCCGATTTCGTAAAGAAGTTCATCTTGTCGCCTCTGAAAATGAAAAATTCCACCTTTTTCATTTTCAATACAAATTTGAAAAAACATGCCAGTCTTTACTATAAAGACGACCTTGTATTTCCATTATACGATCTGGTGACCTATCCTGATGGCGGGCTTAAAACTTCCGCGGGTGATCTCGCTAAATACGTATCTGGCCTTATAAATGGGTATAATGGAGATAAGTTGTTATTAGATACAGGATCATACAGGTTAATGTTTACACCACAATTTTCCAAAGAAAACCCGCCGAAAGATATCAATTTGACTTATCGTAATAAAGGCGTCTTCTGGAACTTATACACCAATGGTACAATAGGTCATGATGGAGATGACCCGGGCATCAGCGCTTTTGTGTTTTTCAACCCGGTCACAAATATGGGAGGCCTGTTTATATGTAACAGGTATCTGCCCGATAAGAAGCCAATAATTGATCTTTTGGTACAGGCGACGAGTATCAATTAAAGTTCCAGGCAAAACGCCCTCAGTTTGCAGTTGGCAAAGTGCAACAATATAATGCCCACTGCCAACTTAAAACTGCCAACTATAAGGCAACTGCCCACTTACAACCCCAATACATCCTCTACCCAGGCCTTACCCCAATTGCCCAGTTGTTCGGCCGTCCATAACGAAGGATAAAAGATACGTTTCTGAAAACGTGGTGGGAGATATTTTTGCCAGTTGGTTCCGCCGGTAGCTTTTATATCATCCGGCTTGCGGTCGAGGTAGCGCACTGCCGACTTGTAATGCGATAGGGGCCAGTTTACATTTACATTCACATCCAGCCTGCGCAGCTCATCTTCCAGTGCCCTGGTCGATGACCCTTCATATTGCAGTTGTTGTAACAAAGCGTTAAAATTCAGTTTGGTACAAGCTTTCGCAAGTTCAATGAATTGTTTGGCGTATTTCTTTTCGAACTGGCGCAGGGTCAGGGTCTTTTTTCCTGTCGACAGCTCAGTTGCGCCGAATTTCCAGTACAGGTATTCAAACTGATCTTCTACCGGAGCTGAAGCCAGTTCTTCGCGTTTGTCTTTCGCCACCAGGTTGATAAAGTCCGTTGCATAGATCTCTATCAGCCGGTATTGCCCGCTCTGGAAACCGCTCGCCGGCAATAACGACATGCGGAATTGCAGGAACTGGTCCTTCTCCATCCCATCCACCATGATCTCAAACGATTGCGTCAGCGCCTCAAAATAACGGTTGATACGGCGCACCCTCGCAGCAAAAAAATCGGTTGTCAAATTTTCCTTTTCAGTTATTTGCTTGCATTCATGCAGCGCCAGTTTAAAATACAGCTCGGTTATCTGGTGGTACATGATGAATATTTCCTCATCAGGGAAAGGCGTTTTGGGGCTTTGCAGGCTTAACAGCGTATCTAAATGGATATAATCCCAATAGGTAAGGAAGTCGGCATGCAGCAGGCCGTCAAGGTACGATACCATGTCCTGGCCCATAGCTTCATACTTTTCCTGCAGCAGCGCCAGGCGAGATTCGATTTCGGGGGTGATACTCATGGAGTTTGGTTTGCCAGCAAAGGTAACAAAGCTTGCAGATACAGAAACAAAACAGCTAAATTTACAGTTAAGGAGGTACCATGAACATTCAGAAAATATTGATCGCGGTCGATGACAGTAAAGAGGCCGACAACGCCGCCGCCTACGGGTTCGGCCTGGCGCATTCGTATAAGGCCCATGTAGGCTTGGTTAATATTGTCGAACCCATTATAACTTCATCCACAGACGCCAACCTGCTTACCGGTTCGCCTTTTGAGCCCGGACTGGCGAGCGATCCGGAATTCATCAATATTCAAAAGGAAGCCTCTCAAAATATTATACAGCGTACCATCAATAATTTTGCAGGAGACCTGGAGGTAACTCATTTTTCCGAATACGGCAGCACGGCAGATGGCATAATTGATTGCGCCGCCGAATTCAATGCCGATCTTATCGTGGTAGGTACCCAGCATCGCTCCGGCTTCGACCGCCTGCTGATGGGCAGCGTAGCCGAACATGTGGTAAGGCATTCGAAAGTGCCGGTACTGGTGGTGCCGTTAAATGAGTCCGAAAGTCCGCATAAGTCCGCGTAAGTCCGGAAGTTTTTATCTTAGAGATTCTCTTCTTTCGGACTTACGGACTTCCCGACTTGCGGACTAATACAACAACCTGAATTTAATCGTATGATCTATCGCCTTTAACTCGTTCAGCACCTGCTTGCTGTAGCCGGCGTGTACATCGGTTATCACATAACCTATCTGCGAATTTGTCACCAGGAACTCACCCACGATATTGATATTGTGGCGGGCAAAAACCTCGTTTATTTGCGCCAGTATACCCGGCACGTTGGTGTGGATATGGATAATGCGGTGGGCATTATCATTACGCGGTGGCTGTAGATCGGGGAAGTTGCAGCTCATGTGTGTTTTGCCCTCGTTCATAAAGGCTATCACCCGCTTCGGAATAAAATCCACATTGCGGGGGTTGTATTTCGGGTCATCAAAAATAATGATCCCGGCGTCGCAGGCAGCATCCGATAATTTCCGGCTGGCAACGCGCCCAAAACAGCCGATAACTTTCAGGCGACCAGCGTTTTCCAGTTGCTCGGGGGTAGGCTGACTGGCTTCATCGCACAGCAACACGCCGGCTTCCTCCAGGTATTTCTGATCGATGGTTTCTTTATGCCTGATGTCATAACCCTCCTTGCGCATCTGGTCTATCGCTTCTTCGCCAACATCGCCCACAACTAAGCACTTGATGCGGTTTTTAGGATAGGATATGGCCCGCGGAAGTTTATTGATGTACAAAAACTCGTCAAAACTTGGCGTAATATGGTCGGCTTTCTCGGCTACTGATTTACGCTCGATGTTTTCGGTAAAGGCGAAGAACTTTTTAATGATTCCCGATTCCCTTAACTGGTAATCCGAATACCCGTCGCCAATGCCGAATATCTCGCCCTGCAGGTCCATCTGTCGTAATAATTTCACCTTGCCGCCTTCCTGCGACAGCGGGTTCTCACGGTCATAGCCAATGATATTGTCATTCTCGTCGAATACGAAGGTGTTGGCGTAAATATTTTCCTTTTTAATAAAATATTCCGTTACCACTGGGGTAATGAATTCTTTAAAACCGCCCGAGACAATAAGCACGTTATCTGAATGCAGTTTGAAAAAGTTGCTGTTGCGCGAAAATGAAGTGGATACTTTTTTCTTCAAATGGGTTACCAACTGCTTCAGGTGGTCGCGGTTGGCCTCCAGCAGCTTTACACGGCTCGCAAGGCTTTCGCTGAACGACAGCTTGCCTTCCATCGCCGCATTGGTATAATCCTCAATTTGCTTGTATATTTTTTCCCTGTCGGGATGCTTTCTTAATGAAATGCGGGCAAGCTCGTCCAGCGCCTCAACCTGGGTGAACGTGCTGTCAAAGTCGATAATAAAGTACTGATCCATGCTTTATTCAGGTGCGGGAACCCGCCGGCGGCGGATAAGCATTGCAAATGTGCAAAATTTTGAACTGCTTTCTAACCGTTTGGGGATTAATCAGGTGTATTGCGTACACATTTACAATTATTAAAAAATAGAGGGGTGTATTTTGAAAAAATGGAAATGAGAATTAGTAATTAGTTACCGGTGATTGGTGATTAGGGCGGGGCTCCAGGAAGAGTTCGGCTAAAGCCTTGTTCTTTTCCTCTTAACCCCGTTGGCTGAAGCCAACGGCAATGAAATACATATTGGCAAAGAAAATAATGGTTCGGCATTATTCATTGCCGTCCCATTTATGGGACGGATAAAAACAAAACGTTTATTGGCTTTAGCCAAATTCACCATTTACCATTTACCATTTACCATTTACCATTTACCATTCACCATTCACCATTCACTATCTCGTATTCCTCCCATAAGTAATATCTGCCTGTTTAAGCACCCTAAAGGCCGTATCCAGTTCAAAATGGTATTTCTTCAGCTTTTTGTGGCCCATCGAATCAATGCGAAAAGAATAATCCAGCGTATAATAGATCAGTTTGTTATGTTCGATGCTGTCGAGCTGCCTGATGTTCCCCGGCGCGCGGTCGGGTCGCTGGTAGTTTTCACTATCTACATATTGCTCCATTTTCTTGTGGTCGTCGCTGTTGATGTGGGCGTAGTTAAGGGACGAATCGAGCGGCGTAACGTACCTGTGCTTTTCGAGTGCAGAAAAGCCTACGGTTTGCAGGTATTTTGGGTTGCCAAGCAAGTCGCGGGTGTATTTCTCAACGGCCTTATCGGCATCGCTTTGCCGTGCGGTATACACGCAGGCGGCAAGCAGCAGCAAAATTACAGGCAACAGTTTTTTCATTTCTCAGGATTGATCTTGTATCAACGAATTTATAGAAATTCGGTTTTAAAAGGACACGATTGATGGATTTTAAAGGATCGGCATGATCCTGCAACAGCGTAACCAGTAAATCAATTCGATCCTGGAATCGTGTTAAGTGCCGCACAAATCTCTTTCACCGATTCGCTGACAGGCTTGAATACTATACCGATGGCTTTTTTAAGCTTGCTATTATCAAAATCCCGGGCAATGGAGGCAGATTGCGCCGTCACTTTATCTATCGCAGGGGCTTTGCCCGTAAAAACCGACGCCAGTTTCGACAGCCGCCAGGCCAGGCCCATCATCCATGGTTTGGCGAGCGTAGCTGGGGGCTTCACGCCAAAACAATCGGCAATTTCGGTTACCAGTGGTTTGTAGGCCCGGTTTTCGGCATTCACAATAAAGCGCTCGCCACTAATTCCGCTGTTCATCAGGCTTATCATACTTTTGGCCACATCCTCCACATCTACAAAGCCCATACTGCCTTCGGTATAAAATTTCAGGCCCTTTCGTACGGTCTCAAAAAGCGCCCCACTGCCTTCGGTGCCGGCATTTGGCCCGATGATCATCGAAGGGTTCACGATAACGGCGTCCAACCCTTCGGCTATGCCGCGCCACACTTCCATTTCGCTTTCCAGTTTGGATATGGCATAACCGTCGGTCTCCAGCGCCTGATCCAGGTGGTGCTTTTCGGTGATCAGTTCGCCCGGTTTAGCCTGCCCGATGGCGGCAACCGAGCTTACGTGCACCAGCCGGCAACTATATTGCATACATACATTCACCAGGTTGCCTGTACCGGTAACATTGGTGTATATCATTTTGTCCTTATCCGATTGTTTTAGGGAAACCCAGGCCGCGCAGTTATAAACCTGCTTCACCCCGTCAAGGGCATTTTCCAGCGCAAAAATATCCAGCAGGTCGGCCTCCACCCATTCGATATTTGTATCGAAGGGTTTCAAAAGCGGGGGGATAGATGAAGTGCTCCGTTTGGTACAGCGGATGTGATGCCCCTGCCCGGCAAGTTGCTTTGCCACTTCCGAACCCAGGAAACCTGTTGCGCCTGTAACCAGTATCATTAATTTAATGTGCAAATATGCGGATGTGCAAATATGCAGATATTTTGATTAGGGTATGTTGAAAAGGTAATCAGCCCCAATCAGCAATTTACAAGCATCTGCACATCTTCTAATTTGCACATTTGCACATCGGCACATCTTCTCATTTGCACATCTGCATATCAATCCGCATATTCGCACATCCGCATATTTGCATATCGACATGTCTTTATCTGATTTTTTTTCCCCTATCGACTTAAAAAATATCGCGCCTGAGAGCGGGTATTACAGCAGCCATTTGGGCGAAAAGATCAAACGTTACCGGGATAGTTTCCCCGACCTGGAGGAAAAAACCGACATTGCCATCATTGGCGTGCAGGACGACCGCAATGCCATCGGCAACCCCGGTTGCGCGCTGGGACCCGACTATGTCCGCGAGAAATTGTACCAGCTTTTTGAAGGCGGCTATAAAACCAAAATTGCCGATCTTGGTAACATTAAGCAGGGCGCTACTATCACCGATACCTACTTCGCCGTAAAAACGGTAGTGCACGAACTGATAAAAAAAGACATTTTGCCCGTAATCATTGGCGGCGGGCAGGATATTACCTATGCCCAGTATATGGCCTACGAGGACCTGGAGCAAAAGGTTGATATGGTAGTTGTCGATCCGCGTTTTGACCTGGAGGATGACGGCGGCAGCGATAATTTGGAGACTACATCGGCATCCTACCTCAATAAAATATTTCTACACGAACCAAACTACCTGTTCAACTACAGCAACCTGGGTTTTCAAACCTATTTTGTAAGCCAGGAGAGCCTGCGGGTGATGGATAAACTGTATTTTGATGTGCACCGGCTGGGCGAGGTCAGCGGTCAGGTAGCTATGGCCGAACCTGTGATACGTAATGCCAATATGATCAGCTTTGACATGGGCGCCATACGTGCTTCCGACGCGATGGGAAATGCCAACGCATCGCCGAACGGCTTATATGGCGAGGAAGCCTGCCAGGTAGCCCGCTATGCCGGGTTTAATGATAAACTAAGTTCCATTGGCTTTTATGAGTTTAACCCGGCTTACGATAACAATGGGCAAACCGCTATGCTGCTGGCGCAAATGATATGGTGCTTTATCGATGGCTTTTATAACCGTAAAAAGGACTTCCCGCTTAACCCTAAATCGCAATACCTGATCTACAAAACCAGCCTGAAGCACGAGGATCACGAGGTGGTATTTGTAAAAAGCAAAAAATCCGACCGCTGGTGGATGCAGGTTCCCTATCCATCAAGTGGTTCAATGAACGAACGTTTTCACCTGGTGCCCTGCCGCTACGACGATTACAAAACCGCGGTCTCCGGCGAAATGCCCGATCTTTGGTGGCGCACTTATCAAAAATTAAACTAACCGCAATTCATAAAACAATAAAGCGTTATAGACAACATAATGAAAAAAATATTTTCTCTTATCGTATTACTACTGCCTTTAATGGCGTTCGCACAGTTACCGCAACCTTTTGACCTGACGGGGAAATTCGGCAGTATGAACGCTGAGGTTTATCTTTATTACCAGGCAGGATCGAATAAAGTATTGGATTCAACCAAAAGCGCTAATGGGGCCTTTGAGTTTAAGGGCGATATTGTTTATCCGTCTGTAGCTGCACTTATTGTCGATCATAAAGGCCTCGGGGCTCAAATGCTCGATTTCAATACAGCCGATAAATTTATTTTTTACCTTGATAAGGGCACTATTAATATACAAAGTGCCGATTCTGCAGCCAATGCCAAAGTTATCGGCTCGCCAATTAACGATCAATACATAAAACTGGTAGCTATCAATGATGCCGCTTCAAGCCGCATTAATAAAATAACGTCCGATGCGCTTAAATCGGCAACGGATGAAAAATCGGCAGCAGCTTCAGCCGATATGCAGGTTAAAATAAAGGCTGTCCAGGCCGATTATCATGCGGCATTGATAAAATTTGTAAAAGAAAACCCGGATAGTTACCTGAGCTTAGTTACGCTGGGCTCCATAGGCGGCCCTACACCCGACCCTAATGAGTTGTTGCCCCTGCTCGACGGCTTATCGAAAGACCTGCAGGAAACCGAAACTGCGCGCACCATGCGCAATGCGATGGAAAGCCTGAAAAGCACGTCGATAGGCGCTATCGCACCCGATTTTGAACAGACAGATACGGTCGGCAAACCGGTAAGGCTTTCCTCGTTCAGGGGTAAATATGTGCTGCTCGATTTTTGGGCATCATGGTGCGGCCCGTGCCGGCAGGAAAATCCCAATGTAGTAAAGGCGTTCAACAGGTTCAGGGATAAAAATTTTACCATCATCGGCATTTCCCTGGACAGGCCCGGCGCCGGTTTTGCCTGGTTAAATGCGATCAAGGCCGATCATCTCGGTGGCTGGACACAACTATCGGATCTTAAGTACTGGAACAATGCGGTTGCCCAGCTTTATTTTGTGCAGGGCATACCTAAAAATTTCCTGATCGACCCCCAGGGAAAGATCATCGCCCAGGATCTGCGCGGTAACGACCTCGAAAACAAGCTGGAGGAAGTGCTCGGGAAGTAATATCCATCTTGTAACGATTATTTTACAATACGGCAGGCGGGTAGTTAATCCCGATTTATATTGCTATAATTGAGTTCTCAATAGTTAAATCATGAAAAAACTGATAGCAGCAGCCGTTGCCTTAGCGCCTTTGATGGCCCTGGCCCAGGACGGCGCTTATACCATCGAAGGCAAGATAGGAAATTATAATGCCCCAGCTAAAGTATATCTTGACTACATGGTCAAAGACAAAGAGGTTAGAGATTCAGTTGTTCTAAAGGATGGCCGGTTTCAATTTAAAGGAACCATTGGGGCGACACCGATAAATGCCTACCTGGCGCTTAACGATAAAGGAACGGGACTTATTTTCAAGGATTATAAAGCCATTTACCTTGAAAAAGGCGATATAAACGTCAACAGTGCTACCAAACTGGCTGATGCAAAAGTGGATGGCCCCAAAGCCAACCAGGATAACGCTAAGTATGAGGTCATGACCAAAGCTTTCGATGCCGACCAGGATGCGTTGGATGCTAAAATAAAAGCGGAAACACCCGAACAGAAAGATTCTGAAGCTTATCAGCGCGAAATTGCAGCGGCACAGAAAGCCATAGATGATAAGCAGATGAATGCCCATAAGACATTTGTCCAGCAGAACCCCGGCTCATACATCAGCATAATGGCGCTGGAAATGTATTCCGCCTATGGTGCCGACTATGCAGATATTGCTCCGTTATATGAAGGGTTAACCCCCGAAATAAAAGGAACCGACCAGGGAAAAGAGTTTGGCGAAAGGTTACCGAAACTGAAAGCTGTTGCACTGGGCGCTACCGCTCCCTTATTTGCAGAAGCTGATACTGCCGGTAAAACAGTAAGTCTCGAATCATTCCGCGGCAAATATGTACTGGTTGATTTTTGGGCATCATGGTGCGGCCCGTGTCGCAGGGAGAACCCCAACGTAGTTAAGGGGTATAACAAATACAAAGGCAAAAACTTTACGATAGTTGGCGTGTCGTTGGATGGGCCGCGGGGTAAAATTGATCTTGCTAAAGCTAAACAAAGCTGGCTGGACGCGATACATAAAGATAAACTAACGTGGACCCAGGTATCCGACCTTAAATTCTGGAAAAGTAAAGAAGCTGACCTTTATGCCGTGCGCGGTATCCCTGCAAATTTCCTGATCGACCCTAATGGAAAGATTATCGCTAAAAGCCTGCACGGTTTCGAACTTCAAGATAAACTGGCCGAAATATTTGGCAAAGCCGAAACAGCTGGCGGCAGTAAATAATTTGAGCGTTAGTAAAACAAAAAAGGTCCGAAAGTTTTTCTTTCGGACCTTTTTTGTGGCGTGCAGGCATCTATTCGAATGTGATCGTTTTTACTGTTTGTGCATTGCCGGATAGCAAAATCATTTTGCCATTATTGCTGCTGAAGAAAACCGGGAGCAGGGTATAGGATGAAACCTTTACATCAAGCTCTTTTTCAAAATGGACGGGTGCATCCATCAGGCCATCGTTATGAATGGTTACGGCTACGGGAACTTTATCATACCTGTGGTATTTGTCCTCGATATATTTTCCGTATTGATCGTTAAATATAACAGCCAGTTTGTTGTTGATAACACCCGAGGCTATCATAAATTCGTTATCTGTATTGTGTGCGGGCCATTTGCGGCTAACGGTAACATCAAACTTCCTGGTGCCGTCGTTGGTGAAGCCGGTTACAACAATATCATTATGCTGATAGGTATAGTTATCTTCCATACTCAGCCTTTGAAGAGCACTGCCGGTTGACGGCTCTTTTTCAGCACTGTATTGTTCGCCGACAAGGAAAAATGTATCGCCGTTGTAAACGATATTGCGTGCTGTCAGCGCCGGAACAGGTGAATCGAATTTAAAGGTTTTAATTTCCTGCGGTTTCGACGAGTTGAAATACCAGCTGCCTACGGCCGGAATATCGTTAACATTGAATGCTTTTTTCTGCTGCGAATAACCCGCAACTATCAGTTCGCCTGCTTTGTCTACGCTGGTTATGTAATTCAGCACCCGAAGATCGGGGTCAGCGATGATCACCGGGATAATATTTGCTGATGAAGAGGCCGCCAGGTATTCATAAACAACGGGGTATTTGTACGATTTATCAAACTCCTCCGAGATAATATACAGGTCGCCTTTGTCTGACGCAAGGAAGTTCCATATCGATATTTCCTTAGTGTACCCGGCAAAACTGAACTGACCCTTTGCGGTTTCTTTCAAATTATCGTCCAGTAGAAAATACTGGAACTTATCGGGCATATCCTTTTCGTGTGGTAATTGCCCTACTACAGCAACGTGCTTTTTGTCGGGTGTTAGGGCTGTATACCAGTGGCCCGCGTTCGACATTTTGGTAAAATCAATGCTGCCAACGGGTATATCTGTAGTGCTCACTGTACCGTTGTTGTCAACGGCGCGGGCGGTTAACGTATTCTTGCCATCTTTTTTGCTCTTGCTCTCCACAAAAGCTACCACGTTATTCCCAACAACCTGTACGCTGCTGATCTCGCTTTCGTTGTTAAACGTTCCGCGGTTTATCTTTAAATCGGTGGCAGTGGTAATGTCGCCATTTTTGCCGGCAACTATCAGGGTGTTTATTTTCTCCATACGTTCGCTTCGCTTTACAATAAAGTAATTTGCGTTATCGTTTGCGAACGACACAAACCTGGGTTGCTTTACAGGTTTAAATTCCGGGCTGTTATTGCCCTGGGTAACTTTCACCTGGGCCTGCGCACCTGCAATGGCGAAAACGGAGATAGCTATCAGTATATAATTTTTCATGATTTTTTTATTGGTTGGTTTGTTGTCTGGCTTTAAGCTCGGTAAAAAGCATATCGTAGCCTATTTTGGTCCTTCTGTCCGACATGGAAAGATTGATGCCGCTCATCTTGTCAAGCGTACTTTGTCCTCCCGTTACATCACCTTCGGCGAAGTAGGCTTCTAATAAATTAAAATATAGCGCTAATGTAATGTCCTTGTTAATGCGTGCCTTTTTATTGTTGGGGTCCGATTCCTTTAAGGCATTGTTCCATAGCCCGCAGGCTTTATCCAGTTTGCTTTTGCCCGATGTATAGTCCTGTTGCAGCATAATCAGGCCCGATGAGGCTTCGTTAAAAGCTGTTGTCAGGTCCTGGTAATTGGCATCGTCGTTTTTGATGTAATACAGTGTCGCCACCCTTTGTACCTTAGCGAAACCATATTTATCGTTCAGCAGGTTATTGATAAATTTTAAATTCTCCTGCAGAATTTTCTCGCTATATGTTTTTACCAGTAATTCGGTATTTATCCTTAAAGGGGTGGTAGTAGCGTCGCTTTTATAAATTTTGTAGCTATTCAATTCCGGAGGCGTCAGGCTCAACTGTTCCTTACCATCCGGGCCGAACACTTTCACCGTCATGGGATGCCGGTACGAAAATTCGGTATGATAATAAGTAGCTTTAGACACGCCGCCGTTGCCGCCGCCAATTTTCACATTTTCGGTTTGCTCGTCCATATTGCGTGGCTGCGTATGGTCAAAGCCGAACAAGGTTACTACTATCTTTAACGCGTTATCAGGAGCATTCTGGTAGCCTTGCAGGTTTATGTACGTGGCCCCAAGTGCGCTGTAATCATAACTTGGTTGCAGGTCGGGCGGTGCAACATCTACAAAATACGGTTTCGGGGGTAGCTGCCTTTGGGGTTTACCGCCATCCACTATCTTATTGCCAAGCGATTTTTTGTTGTAGTCGGCTATGTCTTTATCATACCGGGCATCGGCAGCTCTTACCTGGGCGGGGTAGTCCGCCAGTTCTTTCCGGTACTTTTCTATCGCCGCCCGTTTAGCATCGTTATAATCTTTCAGTAACTGCTGGTTTTTCGCCTCGTATGCAGGGTCCATTACCACCTGGTAGTTTTTTACGCTTTTGTCTACCTGTATCGCAGGCGGCTTGTTGTAAAAATAGGTTACCTGGTCCGATTTGATCTTTTGTCCATAGCAAATGTTGCCTACTATAAGCAACATCACAGGCAGGCAGCCCGAAAATAGCTTTTTCAAAATTTTATGGATTGGTGTTAGTTTACTTTTTAGATGCGGCCCAGGTGTTATATTCGTCCACTATGGTCATAATATCAAGCTTGCCGTAGCCTTTTTCTTTACGGTCAATTTTACCGGCCAGGTCTGTATCGTCGCCAACCAGCTTTTGCATCGCTTTTTTAAAGCCGAACAGCATCGAAGCATTGCTTACAGGCTCTTCATCGCCCTTTTGCCATACCGGCTGTTCTTCGCCACCGATAAAATAAAGGTACATGCTAATGACGCCGGGTTTTGCTATAAACAGGAAGCTGCGCGTAGCCTTACCCAAACCAATGTTTCCGCTATAATCCATGCTTTTATATTGAAAGTTTTCTATCGAAAAGCCTTTCAGCTCGGAAGGTTTATATACTTTTTTTGTCCGCTCGTCGTCCATATCGGTATAAAAAGTACATTTATTTTGATTATTCTCGTTGCCCGTATTTCGGATGTAACCTTTGATTGTTTCTCCGTCGGTCGTGGTTACGGTGCCGGGATAAATACGATGTTCAAGATTTGGTTTGGTGTTTTGCGCGATAGCGCCGATGCTGATAAATGCCATCAGCAAAGCTGTGATAAGTGTTTTTTGCATAATGATTAGGTTAAACGGAATTATTGGTTTAAGGTTGTTGGTTGCCGGTTATTTTAATGTTAATAAACAGGCGTGTAATTGGTTTAAGGCAACCCTCAACCAATTTACAATTATTTTTCGGATTTGCTAATGTCTGAACTATAAAAGATCGAACCCGATATCTTTCCTGAAATACATGCCGTCCCAGTAAATACGGCTGGCATCCGCCGTAGCTTGCTGCAGCGCGTCGAATAGGTTATCCTGCAAACTGGATACGGCCAATACACGGCCTCCTGTTGTAATAATATCGTCTCCCTGCATCGATGTTCCGGCGTGGAATACTTTTGAATCGCGTACGTTTTCGATGCCGGTTATTACCTTATTCTTCAGGTACTCGCCCGGGTAACCGCCGGCCACCATCACCACAGTAGCCGCTGTTCTATTGGATATGATCAATTCTTTTTTATCGAGGTTGCCTTCCGCAACACCTTCCAGCAGGTCAACAAAATCAGATTCTATCCTTAGCATCACGCTTTCTGTTTCCGGGTCGCCCATGCGGCAGTTATATTCTATCATATAAGGCTCGCCATCGCAATTCATCAAGCCGATAAAAATGAAACCTTTATAGGCGATATTCTCTTTTCGTAGTCCTTCAACCGTAGGGATGATCACCTTTTCCTCCACCTTTTTCAAGAAGGCTTCATCAGCAAACGGAACAGGGGAGACCGAACCCATGCCGCCGGTATTGAGGCCGGTATCGCCTTCGCCTATACGCTTATAATCCTTCGCTTCCGGCAGCACCTTATAATTCTCGCCGTCGGTCATCACAAAAACCGATAGCTCTATCCCCTGCAAAAATTGCTCGACTAATACTTTTGAACCCGCATCGCCAAACTTGGCGTGCGTCAGCATCTCGGTCAGTTCCAGTTGGGCTTCTTCAAGCGTGGTGCAAATAAGCACACCTTTACCCGCAGCCAGTCCATCGGCTTTTAAAACTACGGGCAGGCCGGCGGTGGCAAGATATTCAAAACCTTCCTGCAAAGTCTCGCGGGTAAATGTTTGCGAAGCAGCCGCGGGAATGTTGTGCCTTTGCATAAACGCTTTGGAAAAATCTTTGCTGCCTTCCAGCTGCGCGCCCTCGCTTTGCGGCCCTATAACCGGAATATCTTTTAACCCTTCATTCGCCAGGAAAAAATCATGGATGCCTTTTACCAGCGGTTCCTCGGGCCCAACCAGCACCAGGTCGATAGAATTTTCTATCGCAAAGTTGCCTATGTTCTCAAAGTCGGTCGCCTTAATATTCACATTAGTGCCGTATTGCGACGTGCCCGCATTGCCGGGTGCAATAAAAAGATGGTCGCATTTTGGGCTTTGCGAAATTTTCCAGGCGAAGGCGCTTTCCCTTCCGCCCGATCCGAGGAGCAGGATATTCATGCGGCAAAGATAGTTTTTGATGTGCAGATTTCAGATGGGCAGATGTGCAAATAATATAGGTGAATGATGTGTGTTATTTTAATCTTCATCTGCACATACGCATATCTGCACATCCGCACATTTCCCTTAATTTTACAGCATGTCAAAAAGATTGGAAAAATACCGTAAGCTTCCTGTTTTTATAAAGGCGGAAGAATTACTGGAACTGGCCCAAGCAATAGTTGAAGCAATAAAAGAGGATGATCAAAAGGAATGGCTTGCAGGCGAGATCATCGGTAACGCCATGATGGTACAGGCTAAAATTGCAGGCGCCGAAGGTGCCGGGTTATACTCGCTGCGTATGGAAAATGCCGTGCTGATAAAGTCTGCGGTTTATAATATGCGCAATGCGGTTATCAGCACCGAAATGTTCGGACTTAACAATGAAGATTATGTGGACCTGATGCGGGAAAAGATTGAAGAATTCAGGGTTGAATTTGTTGCCTGGATACGCGGGTTTGACAAAAGCTATGATATACCCGACAACTGGGCCATTCGGTTTGATACCAGCACCCCCGAACAGGAGAAGTTAGAAGAACTTATGTTCGACGATGATAAATTTGATGCAGACGACTACTTCGATGATGAAGATGACGCTGGTCCGGATGCAGATGATGAAAATTGATCATTTGCACATTCGCACATTAACCTTTCTCCTCTATCCTTTCACCTTTCAACAACAAAAACAGTACCTTTGCCTGCCATTATGACCTCACCGGGCGCGATGGCGCAATTGTTGAGTTAGTCGGAGAATATATCGATATAATTATGTTGGATTTCATCAGTAAGCTGTTCGGCAGCAAGTCAGAACGGGATATAAAAAGTATACAGCCTATAGTTGAGCGTATCAAGGAAGAGTATGCAAAGCTTGACGGCATCAGTAATGATGAGCTGCGCGCAAAAACTGTAGCCTTTAAGGAGACCATTAAAGAGGGCCTTGCTGAAATAGATGCTGAATTACAGGAAATTAAAGACAGGATAGAACAAAACCCAGGTCTTGATGTAAACGAGAAGGTTGAGCTTTACCGCCAGGTAGATAAGCTGGAAAAAGACCGTAATAAGGAATTGGAAGTTATCCTGATGAACATCTTGCCCGAAGGCTTTGCCGTGGTAAAGGAAACTGCCCGCAGGCTTAAGGAAAACAAAACGATAGAAGTTACAGCAACTCAATTTGACCGCGATCTTGCCGCGCGCAAAAGCAATGTTATTATAAAAGGTGACAAAGCAGTACATCATAATACATGGATGGCAGCCGGCAATGAAGTTACCTGGGATATGGTTCACTATGATGTTCAGTTGATAGGTGGTACCGTATTGCATGAGGGGAAAATTGCCGAAATGGCAACAGGTGAAGGTAAAACACTGGTTGCGACATTGCCTGCTTACCTGAATGCGCTCTCCGGGCAAGGTGTTCATATTGTGACGGTTAACGATTACCTGGCCCGACGCGACTCGGAATGGATGGGGCCGCTGTACGAGTTTCACGGCTTATCGGTTGATTGTATCGACCGGCATGAACCAAACTCCGAAGAGCGCCGCAACGCGTACCTGGCCGATATCACTTTCGGTACCAACAACGAATTTGGTTTCGATTACCTGCGTGACAATATGACACGCACCCCCGAAGAACTGGTGCAGCGCAAGCTGCATTATGCGATGGTGGATGAGGTCGACTCGGTATTGATAGACGATGCGCGTACGCCATTGATCATATCGGGCCCGATACCCCGCGGCGACGAGCATGAGTTTTATGAATTGAAACCGCGTATCGAACGCCTGGTAAATGCGCAGAAGGCATATATCAATACCGTATTGAACGAAGCCAAGAAATCCCTCGCCGACGGTAAAGCCGGAATTGATGATGGCGGCCTGGCCCTGTTGCGCGCCCACAGGGGTTTACCCAAAAGCAAAGCGCTGATCAAATTTTTAAGCGAAGGCGCTAACAAGCAGGTGCTGTTAAAAACCGAGAACCATTACATGCAGGACCAGGGCAAAGAGATGCCTAAGGTGGATTCGGAGCTTTTCTTTGTGATCGACGAAAAGAACAACCAGGTTGAACTGACTGAAAAAGGGATCGAACTGATCACCTCGTCGGGCGAGGATCCGCATTTCTTTGTGATGCCCGACGTGGGTACCGAAATTGCCGAGATAGAAAAATCACACGCAAGCAATGAGGATAAGGTAACCCAAAAAGATACCCTGATGCGCGACTTCTCCATCAAATCGGAGCGCATCCACTCGGTAAACCAATTATTAAAAGCATATACCCTTTTTGAGAAGGATACAGAATACATCATCGACGAAGGTAAGGTAAAGATAGTTGACGAGCAGACGGGCCGTATTTTGGATGGCCGTCGTTATTCCGACGGTTTGCACCAGGCTATTGAGGCCAAGGAAAATGTGAAGGTGGAAGATGCCACCCAAACCTTTGCCACCATCACCCTGCAAAACTACTTCAGGATGTACCACAAGCTTTGTGGTATGACCGGTACCGCGATAACCGAAGCAGGTGAGTTTTGGGAGATTTACAAACTGGATGTGGTGGAAATACCTACCAATGCCAAAATAGTACGCGATGACCGCCAGGACCTTGTGTATCGCACCGTGCGCGAAAAATATAACGCCGTAGCGGATGAGATAACCAAACTGACCCAGGAAGGCCGCCCGGTACTGGTGGGTACAACATCGGTTGATATATCGGAGTTGCTTAGCCGTATGCTAAAGCTGCGCGGCATCAAACATAACGTACTGAACGCCAAACTGCACCAAAAGGAAGCTGATATCGTAGCTGAAGCAGGTAAAGCCGGCACCGTAACTATAGCCACCAACATGGCCGGTCGTGGTACCGACATTAAGCTTGGCCCGGGTGTAAAAGATGCCGGCGGTTTAGCTATCGTAGGCACCGAGCGTCACGAATCCCGCCGTGTTGACAGGCAGTTGCGCGGCCGTTCAGGTCGCCAGGGCGACCCGGGTTCCACACAGTTCTTTGTGTCGCTGGAAGATAACCTGATGCGTTTGTTCGGATCTGAACGTATATCCAACCTGATGGTGCGCATGGGTATCGAAGAAGGTGAAGTAATACAGCACTCGATGATTTCCAAATCCATCGAGCGTGCGCAGAAAAAGGTGGAAGAAAATAACTTTGGTATCCGTAAGCGTTTGCTGGAATATGACGACGTGATGAACTCGCAGCGTACCGTTGTTTATTCAAAACGTAAGAATGCCCTGTTCGGCGAACGCCTGGAAGTAGATATTAACAATACTATTTTCGATGTGGTTGCCGATGTGGTCACCGAGTTTAAGGAGTCGAACAATTACGAAGGTTTCCAGTTAGAGATCATCCGTGTATTTTCTGTCGATACTGAAATATCGGAGGATGAATTTGCATCGACAAACCTTAACGGCCTTGTCGACAAGGTGTTTGCCGAAGTTAACGCTTTTTACAAGCGTAAATCCGAAGCGGTTGCCCAGCAGGCTTTCCCCGTTATACAGGATGTTTTCAAAACCCGCGGCGAATACGTGGAAAATATCGTGGTTCCGTTTACGGATGGCATACACGGCCTGCAGGTTGCCGTTCCGCTAAAAAAGGCAGTTGAAAATAAAGGCGCCGAGGTGTTCAAATCATTTGAGAAGAATGTAGTGCTTTACCTGATAGACGACGCCTGGAAAGAACACCTGCGTGAAATGGATGAGTTGAAACAATCCGTACAAAACGCGGTTTATGAACAGAAAGACCCACTATTGGTTTACAAGTTCGAAGCATTCGAATTGTTCCGCTCCATGCTGGCTAATGTGAATAAGGAGGTGGTGAGCTTCCTGTTCAGGGGAGGCATACCGGTACAGGAACCCGAGGAAGTTAGGGAAGCAAGGCCGCAGCCTAAAATGGACCTGAGGAAATTGCGTACCTCGAAACCCGAACTGGTTTCAGAATCAAACGGCATGCCGATGGAAGATACCCGCGAACTGCAAAAACCAACGCCGGTACGGGTGGAACAAAAGGTTGGCCGTAACGACCCTTGTCCATGCGGTAGCGGTAAGAAATTTAAGAATTGCCACGGAGTAGGGCAGGCGTAATGTAATAAAGCGTCATGGCGAGCGATAGCGCGGCCATCTCTGCACATGCAAATAGACAATGCATAGTTCTGAGATTGCTTCGTTCCTCGCAATGACGAAAGGGTTTAAACTATGAACAACACAGCATCATATCATAACGTTTTTCGCAACATTATGAGATGCTGTTTTTTTATGCTTTTACTTTTTTCAGCATCTGTAGTTTCGGCACAAACTAAAGGTAAAGTCGAAGTAATCAGGGACCCCAGGGTTGATACACTTATAGCACGCCGCGCCGAGTTGAACAAAGCCGTAAGTGGTGAGCAAGTGATGGGTTTCCGTGTACAGATATTTACCGGGGGCAATCGTAAAGATGCTTACAATGCACAGACTAAATTCCTTGAAGAATTTCCCGATATTCGCAGTTACGTGATCTATAGCGAGCCCAATTTTAAGGTACGTGTGGGCGATTTCAGATCGCGCATGGAGGCCGAAAAATTACAGGACGACTTAAGAAAAACGTTCATGGGTACTTTTATTATAACCGAAAAAGTAAATCCGCCCAAACCGGACAGCGATGAATAAAGAAACAATACAGCAACTATCCCAAAATATTTTCAACGATGTTGTGGCCAACCGCCGCCACCTGCATTCACACCCCGAACTTTCATTTCACGAGACAGAGACATCCGCCTTCGTTGCCCAAAAGCTGGATGACCTGGGCCTCGAATACGTACACATGGCCGATAAGGGCCTGGTGGCACTCATCAAAGGCAGCAAGCCGTCGGATAAAGTAGTAGCCCTGCGTGCCGATATGGACGCGCTGCCGATCACCGAAGCCAATGATGTCCCGTACAAATCGCAAAACAGCGGTGTGATGCATGCCTGCGGGCACGATGCGCATACCTCATCACTATTAGGCACGGCTACCATTTTAACCCAATTGAAAGACCAGTTTGCCGGAACAATAAAACTCATTTTTCAGCCCGCCGAAGAAAAATTGCCCGGTGGCGCGAGCCTGATGATCAAGGAAGGAGTATTGGAAAACCCCAAGCCGCAGGCCGTAATTGGTCAGCACGTAATGCCGCTGATAGATGCCGGTAAAGTAGGCTTCCGGTCGGGCAAATACATGGCCTCTACCGACGAGATATATGTAACCGTAAAAGGCAAAGGCGGCCACGGCGCGCAGCCCCAGCAAAACATCGACCCGGTTATTATTACCGCGCATATTTTAACGGCGCTGCAAACCATTATTAGTCGTTCGGCCGACCCGAAAAGTCCGTCGGTGCTTTCCTTCGGAAAGGTCATCGCCAACGGCGCTACCAACGTTATCCCGAACGAGGTTTACCTCGAAGGTACGTTCCGCACCATGGACGAACAATGGCGCAGCGATGCCCACAAGAAAATGAAAAAAATGGCCGAAGGCATTGCGGAAAGCATGGGCGGAAGCTGTGATTTCAATATCATGCGCGGCTATCCGTTCCTCATCAACGAAGAAAAACTGACCGCCTCGACCCGCGGTTATGCCGAAGATTATTTAGGGAAGGAAAATGTGCTCGACCTGGATATCTGGATGGCAGCCGAAGATTTTGCCTACTACTCGCAAGTCGCCGATTCCTGCTTTTACCGCCTCGGTACCCGCAACGAAAGCCGGGGCATAACCTCATCGGTCCATACCCCAACCTTTGACGTAGAGGAAGATGCCTTCAAGATCAGCACCGGGCTGATGGCCTATATTGCGCTGAAGCAATTGGGAAATTGATTTCGTTAGGGTATCTTTGATTAGCAAAAGGTACGTTTTAATGCCTAAACCATGACTAGTCGGAATTACCATCTAAAGAAATTTTACGCTGCGATATTTCTTCTTATCCTTTCGTCTATTATCCTGATGCTTTATAAGGAAGCATTCTCATTATTAGGTGAGATATTCTTGATAGCTCTTGCATTGCTATTTGCCGGAATAGCTGTTTACACAGTGTTCAACAATTACAGAAACTCTCCGAAGGTGGAAGTGAATGGTGATTCGATCACCTTTAATCGTAAAAAAATATATTATTGGAAGGATCTCGAAAAAATCGAAATGACGGGCAAGTGGCCATTTGACTTTTGGGGCAACAAGAAAGAAGGGGTTTTCCTAAAGTTTAAAGAAGAGAAGGAACTATATATTTTTGATGATATGTATTTCAATATGCCGGCAATAAAAGTATATATTGAGAAAATTGTGTTGCCAAAGGATTCCGCCCTGTCAGAGCCGAAAACCAGGGATTTTACAAAGCCTTCCGATGGGAAGTTCACTTTCTATGATGGAAGGCAATTGTACAGTTTTAATGGAATAGTACTGTGGAGCATAATTTCAATTTTTTTGGTTATAACCACAATTGACCTTTTTAAAAATCAAGACATAGCTACATTATTAGCAGCAACAATAATCAGTTTCCTTGCATTGATCCTGTTTTCGATGAAAATGAAATATTTTGCGGTCTCCGATAATTGTCTTCTGATCAAAACGCATAACTTTTTCTGGCTTAAAACAATTTATGGCCTTATAGATGTTAGGGAGCTGGTTTTTGAGCGGGGGAAAGACCGCTCGGCTACCACCACGTTAAGAATAATATTTAAAGATTTCACAAGTGCCACCTATCCCGCTGCCACTCTATGGAGCAAAAAATGGCTGGAATTAAAAGCCGACCTTGAAAGCAAAGGCATTAAAGTGCGTAACGAATGCGTTACCTATGAACCGTTCGAGTTTAAATTTTTCAACGATTAAATAGAAAATCGGTGTAATCCCAATCAAATCGGCGTAATCCAAAGATCAATGAAGCTCGTCACCTGGAACTGCAATATGGCTTACCGCAAAAAAGCTCAATTCATTTTAGCTTTTCAGCCGGATATTGTAGTGGTGCAGGAATGTGAAGACCCGGAACATCTTAAATTTTCTGCCGACCTGCAGCAACCTTCGGATATGATATGGCATGGCACAAACCCGCATAAGGGTGTCGGCGTATTTGCTTACAATGGTTACCGCTTGAAAATACATAAGAGCCATGATCCCGAACTTAAAACTATCATCCCGGTCAAAGTCACTGGTGGGGAGCGGGATTTTTTATTATTCGCCGTTTGGGCCAACAACCCGCAGGACAAGAAATTTCAGTATGTGGGACAGGTATGGAAAGCGGTACAACACTATGCGCATTTACTGAAACGCAACCCGTCTATCTGGGCCGGCGATTTCAATAGCAATTCCATCTGGGATAAACCAAAACGGGAAGGCAACCATACCCACCTGGTCAAATTCCTTGCTGATAGGAAAATACATAGCGTGTATCACCATCATCACAAGCAGCAGCATGGCTCGGAGGCGCATCCAACCTATTTCCTTTACCGCCATCAGGATAAGCCTTACCATATGGATTATTGTTTTGCATCGCAACACTTTATCAAAAAGCTGCAACAGGTCGGCGTGGGGGTATATAATGATTGGCGGGATCACAGCGATCATAAACCGCTAATTATCAGCTTCAAATAGATGGCGCCGCAGCTCAGGGCACTTTCATTATAAATTGCTTTGAATAATAATTTCGATTATCTTTAGGAACACCAATCGACGGATGAAGAAGACATTTCTTTTAATTACAGCATTGCTGTTGACAGCCTGCCTGGCCAATGCCCAAAGCCAGTGGATAAACTATAAAATAGATGATAAGGTATCTGCCAACCTCCCTGTTCAGCCAACGCGCGCCGACGAACACAGTGTTTTTGCAAAAGGGAGCGATTCTGTAATTTATGTAGTGGCCACGGTTGATTTTTCCAAGCTCGAGGGCCATTTGGACTCTGCGCAACTGGCCGAAATGGCGCCGACTACGGAATTTACGGATGAACTTAAAGCGGGGATGCTAAGCGAAATGCCCGGGAGTACTTTAGGGGACGTAACTGCCGGCAAGTGGCACGGGTACAATACTTTTACCATGGAAGGCGGTAACGCTGCCGGTAAGCTGAAGCTATATGTCTATATGGTGATCATAGGCACCAATATGTATAGCCTGATGGTGGTATCACCCGAAGGCCGTGATACTAAAGGCAAAGATGTTTTTTTTGCTTCGCTGGCGCTTAACCATTAACGCCTTCGGCCGCTGCCTTTATAACACCGTTCCTTTTGATAAGCAGGCTGGTCATATACTTCGTCAGTACCATCCGGTTGAATAACCTGCCCAATATTCCGTAAGGCGACTCAAAGATGAACACATCTTTCATCAGCGTTTGACCGTTCCGTGCAAGGAAATAATGCTCGTGCCGGAAGCTTTTGAACGCACCTTTTACCAGCTCATCCGCAAAGAAATTCGGCTTATCAAAATCGGTGATCTCCGATGTCAGTGTTTGCCACATCCCGAAATGCTTAGCCCGCCAGGTAACCGTTTCGCCCAATTCTATCAAACCACTGGTTCTGCCGGCAACGGCTTGTTCCCCTGTTTGTTTGGTCGATTCGATATGTACGTCGATACTCCGCGCCAGGTCGAAACAGGTTTCGATGGGGGCATTGATGATGGTGGTGAGTTCTATCTTGGGCATTTGTCAGAATCACAGATTTTAAATGATTATTTTGATTGCACAGATTGTGATGCCCAGGCTGCTGCTAAGCATCAGTGAAATCTACTAAATCAGTATAAATCTGTGATCAAAACTCCGCATTTTTCGGGAACCTTGGGAATGGTATCACGTCCCTGATGTTGCCCATACCGGTTACGAACAGCACTAAACGCTCAAATCCCAAACCAAAGCCGGCATGCGGACAAGCGCCAAAACGGCGGGTATCCAGATACCACCACAATTCGTCTTTCGGTATACCCATCTCGTCCATGCGCTGCTCCAGTTTCTCCAGTCGCTCCTCACGCTGCGAGCCGCCTACGATCTCGCCAATGCCCGGGAAAAGGATATCCATAGCTCTAACGGTTTTGCCGTCATCGTTCTGGCGCATATAGAAAGCCTTGATCTCTCTCGGGTAATCGGTCAGGATAACTGGTTTTTTAAAATGCTTTTCAACCAAATAACGTTCATGTTCCGATTGCAGGTCGGTGCCCCAGCCCTCAACTAAATACTGGAACTTCTTCTTTTTATTCGGGGTCGATTCTTTTAATATGTCGATAGCCTCGGTATAGGTTAGCCGCTGAAAATCATTATCCAAACAAAACTGCAATTTTTCGGTCAGGCCCATTTCGGATCTTTCATTCTGCGGCTTTTGTTTTTCCTCTTCTGCCAAACGCTGGCTCAAAAATTCAATATCATCCGCGTTATATTTCAAAGCCTCGCTGATCACATATTTCAGCAGCGCTTCGGCCAGGTCCATGTTATCTTCCAGGTCGTAAAAAGCCATTTCGGGCTCTATCATCCAAAACTCGGCCAGGTGACGGGTTGTATTGGAATTTTCGGCACGGAAAGTTGGACCGAAAGTATAGATGTCGCTTAATGCCATTGCGCCAAGCTCGCCTTCCAACTGGCCTGATACGGTAAGGTTAGTAGCCTTGCCAAAAAAGTCCTGCTTGTAATCCACATCCCCGTTCTCAACCCTCGGCGGATTGGCCATGTCCAGGTTGGTAACTTTAAAAGCCTCGCCCGCACCCTCGGCATCCGAAGCGGTAATGATAGGCGTATGCAGGTAAACAAAACCGCGGTCGTTAAAAAAGCGGTGTATGGCGTAGGAAAGGGTATTCCTCACCCTGAATATCGCCCCAAAAGTGTTGGTACGAAAACGCAGGTGCGCTATTTCCCTCAAAAATTCCAGGCTATGTTTTTTGGGCTGAAGCGGGTATTTCTCCGGGTCACTATCGCCTAAAACCTCTATCTGTGTTGCCTTTACTTCAACTTTCTGGCCTTTGCCAAGTGAGGCGACCAACTGCCCGACCACGCTGATAGCCGCGCCGGTAGTCAGGCGTTTTAACAATGCCGGGTCGGTGTTCTCAAAATCGACCACAACCTGGATATTATTATTGGTCGAGCCGTCATTTAAAGCGATAAACTGGTTGTTGCGAAAGGTGCGTATCCATCCTTTTACCGTAACCTCCATGTTGGTTTGTTCACTCTCTAATAATGCTTTGATCTTTGTCCGCTGGCTCATACTATAAAAATATTCGAGCGGCAAAAATACAACTAATTAGATAAATACGCAGTGAATTTTCCGTTTAAAAGGGCAATGGTGGTGGTATGGTCCGGGTCGGTAAAACGCAGGTTGAAGGTGGCTTTCATCTCCGTAGGGTCCGGGTTAGTAGTAGCGCCATTATGCTGTACCTCAAAAGTTGTGATGTCGATCTTATTATCGTAGGCAGGGTCGAGTATATACGCCGTCTTTACCCCGTTTAAAAATATTGTATACGTAACATTCTCATCCGTTGGTGTATAGCTTCCAACGCCATTGTATTGAAGGTTAATAGCCAGCGAATCATTTGCTGTATTCAATAGTTGCGGTCCTGCGGTGGAAATAAAAATATCGTTGGTATTGCTTCGCGTGCTTTTGATGATCGGCATCTGCCAGGCAGCTCCATTTTTTTGAGCCGTCATCACCACGGGCTGTGGCAATACGCAGCACAATGGTTTTTTTGAGCAGGAGGCTGAAAGAAGAGCGGCACCCAAAAGCAGGAGATAAGCGAGTTTTTTCATCAGACGAAAAGTTTAGTTTAAGCAATATACGCGGCTTCGATCGGATTCGCTACACCGGTTACTAAAATACTGACTTATAATGTATTTTTGCCGCATAAATTAAACCATGAATCCCAAAGTAAGCCTCATAATTGGCATCGTCTGCATCTCGTTCTCGCCAATATTTGTGAAGCTTGCCGAAGCCGCGCCACTGGCATCGGGCTTTTACCGGATATTTATCGCGTGGTTATTCCTGGCCCCATATTGTATTTTTGGAAAAAAGCTGAAGATCGGCTACAAGGACCTGTCTGTGGCACTGCTCGGCGGCGTGGTTTTCGGGGCCGATATTGCCGTGTGGAACATTTCGCTGATGAAGATCAGCGCAACTATATCAACCCTTATCGCTAACCTGGCGCCGGTTTGGGTAGGATTGTTGAGTTTCCTTATCCTGCGGAAAAAATCCGGCCTCCTGTTTTGGATCGGCACGTGGGTGGCCATCGGTGGTATGGTAATATTGGTTGGGGTCCATAATATCCTGCACCTGCAGTTTAATATAGGGCTTATCTATGCACTTGTGGCCAGTTTGTTTTACGCCATTTATATCATGATCACCAAAGGCATTCTGCAAAAAATTACTACGGTCACTTTTATGTTTTACAATATGCTTGGTGCGAGTGTTTTTTTGCTCGCCATTTGCAGCTACCAGCATACGGAAATGCTGCATTTTTCAACCGCAACCTGGCTCAACCTGCTGGGTATGGGGCTCATTTGCCAGCTTGCGGGCTGGATAACCATCAATTATGCCATCAATCACATGGAAGCCACGCGTGTTTCTATAGCCTTGTTGAGCCAAACCGTCATTGCGGGCATTTGGGCGGCATTCTTTCTGAACGAAACGCTGGCCATAAAAGAAATTGCCGGAAGCATTATTGTGCTTGCCGGCATTGCTGTAACTTTTCTGAAAAAGAAGAACAGGCTCAATAATGCCTAAAAAGGAACCTGTAGCCAAAATTGGCCGCTGGTCATGTCTATATTATTACCCGTATCGCTGCTGCCCTGCACTTTTACAAAATGTAATTCGAATAAACCTTTGGTAATATTTGTCGCAACATTATAGTCTGTAACCTTTACCGTATTGGTTTTGGTAGCGTCCAGCCGGTAAAGAATGCCCGGGCCGCTTACTCCCTCGGTTATTGTATAAATAGCGTCGTCGGCGCCAATGGCATACGTGCCCTTGCCGTGAAATGGCATTTTAATTATTACAGCAGAATTATCAGTGGAATTAAGCCCTTTTATTTGCAGCGAGTCACCCGGTGTTTTGCTCGTGATCGGGTCGGCTAACCACGAGGCATTATTCCTGTAAGCGCCCATAAATAATTCATCGCCGGTGATCTGTTTTTCTTTTTTACAGGATACTGCCGTGATGGTGCAAAATATTGCAGCTATAAAAACTAATTTTTTCATCTCTTCAGGTTATATGGTCATTTTCAAAAGGATATACGCCAAAGTAACAATTAGTGATACAGGCTGTTGGTAATTTCTTAATAACCCGGCACACGGGTGACCGGGTAAAAAACTATTTTTGTGGTTAACCCGATTGCATGATCACTAAACCCACCATCGACCGCATTATGGAAGCCATCGACATTGTCGAGGTGGTGGGCGAGTTTGTGCAATTGAAAAAACGCGGCGCCAATTATGTGGGCCTGTCGCCCTTCAGTAACGAAAGGACGCCATCCTTCACCGTGTCACCCGCCAAAGGTATCTTCAAGGATTTCTCTTCCGGTAAAGGTGGTTCGGCAGTTACCTTTTTGATGGAACTAGAGAAATTCACGTATCCTGAGGCCTTAAAGTGGCTCGCCAAAAAATATGGCATCGAGGTTGAAGAGACGGTCGAGTCATCCGAAAATAAAGAGGAGGAGAATCACCGCGAGAGCCTGATGATCGTAAGCGGGTATGCTGCCAAATTTTTCCATGAAAGCTTACTGGAAACCGAGGAAGGGCAAAATATTGGCCTTAGTTATTTTAAGGAACGTGGTTTCAGTAATGAAACGATAAAAAAGTTCGAGCTGGGCTATTCGCCCGACCAATGGGAGGCCTTTACCGGCAAAGCATTGAAGGAAGGTTACCAGCAGCAGTTTTTGGAAGAAACGGGCTTGTCCGTAAAACGCGACAACGGCACTTTGTACGACCGGTATCGCGGCCGGGTGATGTTCCCTATCCATAGTTTTACGGGCCGGGTTATCGCCTTCGGCGGACGAACACTTAAAACCGATAAGAACGTTCCGAAATATGTCAATTCGCCCGAGTCAGAGATCTACCATAAATCCAATATTCTTTATGGCTTATACTTTGCCAAAAAGGCGATAAGGGACGAAGACAACTGTTACCTGGTAGAAGGTTATGCCGATGTGCTTTCGGTTCACCAGGCGGGGATAGAAAATGTAGTGGCTTCCTCGGGTACGTCGCTGACGGTAGAGCAAATCAGGCTGATAGGCCGTTTTACCAAAAATGTCACCATACTTTACGATGGCGATGCCGCCGGTATCAAAGCCTCCCTTCGCGGGTTGGATATGATACTCGAGGAGGGCCTTAATGTAAAAGTGGTCCTGTTTCCGGATGGGCACGACCCGGACTCGTACGTGCGGTTGGTTGGTACCAGCGCCTTTAAATCCCACATCGATAAGAACAGGAAAGATTTTATTCTTTATAAAACCGACATTCTGCTTAAGGAGGCTGGTAACGACCCAATAAGGAGGGCCGATGTTATCCGCGAGATCGTTGAAAGCATCGCTAAAATTCCTGATTCCATTAAGGCTTCGGTATTCATTAAGGAATGCAGCCACATCCTCGAAATTGACGAACGGGCCCTGCTTTCCGAACTGAATAAAATGCGGCTGACCAAAGCCAAAAAAGATTCGCAGCAGCAGGCAAACAGGCAAATTGAGCCGTCAGACTATCTTCCTCCCGAGGAGTTGTCCCTTGAGCCAACGGTCAAAAAAGATGATTCGAACCAGGAACGCGAGATCATACGCCTGCTCTTACTATACGGCAATAAAATGATCGATTGGGACGGCATCGCCAATACTTACATCGGTCCGTTTATGATAGCCGAACTGGGCGACGTGGAGTTTGATCACCCGGTAAGTAAGAAGTTTGTTGAGCTGTATGCCAAAGAGGTGGAGAACGGAATTTTGCCCGAGGAACAATTTTTTATCCATTTTCCCGATAAGGAGATAGTGGATATTTCGGTTACGCTGCTGGCTACCAAATATACGCTGAGCGAGAACTGGTACGAAATGCACAAGATATTGGTGCCCGACGAGCAGATGAACATGAAGGCAACAATTTTGGGTGCGATATTTCACCTGAAAAAACAAAAGGTAGGCAAAATATTAGACGGCTTGCGCGGCGAATTGCAGAAGGTGGAAAATGAGGCCGATACCGAAATATTGCTGACGCAGTACATGCACATGAAAAAGGTGGAGAAAAGCATTTCGGATTACTTAGGTTCAGTTATTTTGAAATAATGGCGCAGCACCTCGAACTTGGCCGCAAGGGTGAGGGCCTGGCAAAAACATTTTTAGAGGGGCTTGGTTACGAAATATTAGATGAGAACTGGACGCACGGTAAATGCGAGATTGACCTGGTAGCCTACAAAGACAGCAAGATCATTTTTGTAGAGGTGAAAGCGCGAACCGGTAATGGTTTTGGCGAACCGGAAGATTTTGTAGACTTGCGAAAGCAAAAGTTGCTGGCCGAAGCAGCCGACGAATATATTTACCTGATGGATCACCAGGGCGAAGTACGCTTTGACATTGTAGCCATCCTGTTCGGCCGGGACGATGATCATACTTTAAAACACATTGAGGATGCCTTTTGGCCTTCTTCCAATTCAATATGAAAAATAGAATATTCCTTTTTGTTACCATCGTCGTTTTTACATACGGCTGCTCAAGCTGTAATAAAACTAAACAGGCCGCCGACGTATCTATTACCCCGGAAGCGGGCACAAGTTATAAATCCGGCGATGATGTGACGGTAAAAGTAAGTGTTCCGGCTGATATAAAACCGGACTCCATTGTTTACCTGGTGGATTCAACCCGCATCACCTCCAAAAAGGACTCGTCAGCCATAGTTCTGAAAACGGATACCTTTTCGCTGGGCCCAAGGGTCATCACCGCTAAAGTATTCCAGGCAGGCAAAAGCCAGGATGCAACTACCAATATCGTGTTATTGGCGGCCAGGGCACCTGAAGAAATGACGTACCAGGTTATAAAGAAGTTTCCGCATGATACCAGTGCTTATACCGAGGGACTGCTGTACCAGGATGGTTACCTGTACGAGACCACTGGTACCGAAGGGCACTCCGATCTTCGCAAAGTCGACCTTAATACCGGAAAGGTGGTTCAGCGCGCTAAACTCGATCCGCAATATTTTGGAGAGGGCAGCGCCATTATAGGGGATAAGATCGTGATGTTTACTTACCGGTCGAAGGTCGGGTTCGTATTTGATAAGAAAACTTTCAAATTGCTGAAAACCTTTAATAATAATGTAGGAGTCGAAGGCTGGGGGGTAACTTACGACGGCAAAAAAATGTACCTGGACGATAGCACTAACCGGATATGGTTTTTGGATCCCACCGATTACCGCGCGATAGGTTCAATTGATGTGTATGATGACAAGGGGGCTATAGACGAAGTGAATGAACTGGAATATATTCACGGTAAGCTATATTCGAACGTGTACACCCTCGATACGATTTTAGTTATTAATCCTAAAACCGGCGCGGTTGAGCAACGTGTGGATATGAAAGATCTATGGCCGCTGAAAGATCGCCCTGCAGGTTATGATAATGGTCAGAATGTGCTCAACGGCATAGCCTGGGACGAAAAGGGCCAGCGCCTGTTCGTTACCGGCAAAAAATGGCCTTATTTGTACCAGATTAAGTTTGTGAAAAAATAGGCCGAAGGGATTATAAATTAACTGGTTTCCAGCCATACTTATTCATGAACTCATTCACCTCTTCATCGAAAGGTTTTTTTGCATGATGAGTTTCCTGATTCTTGATGTAGTTGGACACTGTTTCAACTTGTGATTCGCTCACGGAAACGGCAAAGTAATCATCCTGCCAGCTGAATTTGTCTTCAGTCGGGTTGTTTTTATTGATCCACAATGAAGATTCGCCTTTTATAAGCTGGCTTATTTTAGAAATGCTCTGATCTTTTCCCAGTGAAATTAAACAATGTATATGGTCCGTGTAACCATTTATTGTTTTCAGAAATATATCCTTCTGTTTACAGTTTTCTATAATATGCTTTTGCAATTCATATCGGAGCTCTGTATTAAGCAATGGTTTCCTGTTTTTAGTGGAAAAGACCAGATGGATCCAAATTTTCACAAATGACATGGCGGTAAGGTTTGGCTAAAGCCGATTTTAGATTATTATATTTATCCGCGCCATAAATGGGACGGCAATGAATATAAAGATATTTCCCGAATTAGGCCGCTAAATAAAATTCATTGCCGTTGGCTTCAGCCAACGGATATAAAAAGGACGAAGATCCGGCTTTAACCATGCCTTTCGTCATTTGGCTAAAGGCGTCCATATTCATACAATATCCGTCCCAAGAATGGGACGGCAATGAATATAAAATGTTTCGGATAGATTGAAATTATACCCATTATTCATTGCCGTTGGCTTCAGCCAACGGATAAAAAAAGGACGAGGATCCGGCTTCAGCCGAACCTTTCGCCATTTGGCTAAAGCCATTCGTATTCATCCACTATCCGCCCCATAAATGGGCCAGTAATGAATTTAAAGATATTTCCCGAATTAGGCCGCTAAATAAAATTCATTGCCGTTGGCTTCAGCCAACGGATTAAAAAATAAAGAAAATCGACTTTAGCTTAGCTCAACGCCACGCCTTATACTGATTGATCAATCCGTTGGTCGACGAATCATGACTGTTTACATCGTCGTTGTTTTTCAATTCCGGCAGAATTTTCCCGGCCAATTGTTTGCCCAGCTCTACGCCCCATTGGTCGAAGCTGTAAATATTCCAGATGATGCCCTGTACAAATATTTTGTGCTCGTACATGGCTATCAACGAACCCAAAGTGCGCGGGGTGATCTTCTTAACCAAAAACGAATTGGTAGGGCGGTTGCCGTCAAACTCTTTAAAAGGGGCTAATTTTTCTATTTCGGCATCCGTTTTCCCGGAGGCTTTCAGCTCGGCAACTACCTCTTCCAGGGTTTTGCCATTCATCAAAGCTTCGGTTTGGGCAAAGAAGTTTGACAGCAGCATCTGGTGGTGCTCGCCAAGCGGGTTATGCGTTTGCGCAGGTGCTATAAAATCACACGGGATCAACTTAGTTCCCTGGTGTATCAGCTGGTAAAAGGCATGCTGACCATTAGTGCCCGGTTCGCCCCAAATGATAGGTCCGGTTGAATAGTCTACAGTGTTTCCATTGCGGTCGACATGCTTGCCGTTGCTTTCCATATCGCCTTGCTGAAAATAGGCCGCGAAGCGGTGCATGTACTGGTCGTACGGAAGAATGGCATTGGTCTCCGATTCGAAGAAGTTATTATACCATATACCTATCAGCCCTAATAAAACGGGAATATTTTCTTCAAATTCAGTATTCAGGAAATGCTGGTCAACCTGGTGTGCTCCGGTTAAAAGTTCGGTAAAGTTTTCAAATCCTATACTTAATGCGATGGATAGACCTATCGCGCTCCACAACGAATAACGGCCGCCCACCCAATCCCAAAACTCGAACATGTTTTTGGTGTCGATACCAAAGGCCTCAACGGCTTTTGCGTTGGTAGAAAGGGCTGCAAAATGCTTCGCGATATCTTTGTCGGTTGCACCACCTGCTATTGACCAATCGCGTGCGCTGTGCGCATTGGCCATGGTTTCCTGCGTGGTAAATGTTTTCGATGCTATCAGGAATAAAGTAGTTTCCGGGTTAAGCGTCTTTAGCGCTTCGGCAATGTGGGTGCCATCCACGTTGGAAACAAAGTGCATGTTCAAATGATTCTTGTATGGCCTTAGCGCCTCGGTCACCATCACCGGCCCAAGGTCCGATCCGCCGATGCCGATATTAACTACATCGGTTATAGCCTTGCCGGTGAAGCCTTTCCACTCGCCCGATATAATAGATTCGCTGAATGCTTTCATTTGCTGTAGCACCCGGTTTACGTCTTCCATCACATCTTTTCCGTCTACGTAAATAGGCTTGTTGCTGCGGTTACGCAAGGCTACGTGCAACACGGGGCGTCCCTCGGTGGCGTTTATCTTTTCGCCCGAAAACATCGCTTGTGCTGCCTCTTTTACCTTACACTCCTTTGCCAGCTGTATCAATAAAGCGACAGTCTCATCATCGATGCGGTTTTTGGAATAATCGACCAGGATATCGTTGAATTGGATCGAAAATTTGTTAAAACGTTCACTGTCAGCCTTGAACAAGTCTTTCAGGTTTTTTGACGTGATATCGATGAAATGGTCGGCTAAATATTTATAAGCCTGTGTCGAGGTAAAATCAATATTTGGCAACATAGTTGATGTTTTTTTACAAAAATAGAATTTAAATATTCAGGTATTGACATAATTATAGAAAGAGTGGTATAAGTGTGACAAATACAGTTCTTTCAGGTGTAAAAAACACACCATTTATTGTGTCGGTTCAACACACTAAGCTTAGTGTTTGTTTTACACAGTGTTAATTGAGAAATTATTAAATTATTTTGACAAAATATTTGAAAATCGAAATATTTAATTAATATCTTTGTCTCGTTGATAAGCAAAATTGAGATTTGTCACAATTTTGTCAATACACTAAAAGGGGAAATGTTTTATGTTTGAGAAACTATTTTTGTTAGTAAAAAATAACGCCGGGAAGGCTGTTATCGACAATCCTGAAATACCTGAAAAATATCGCGAAGCGATCATCAATGATGCGTCGAGTTCGATCATCGAGGTTTTAAAAGGCCAGATGGAATCGGGTAAGTTAAAGGACCTGGTTAAATACTTTCAGTACCCGGATATATACCAAAATCCGCTGGTAACCAGCATTGTTAACAAATTTGCCAATAAACTGAATAAGTTTTATGGAATGACCCCCGCAACTGCCTTAAATACCGCGAACTCGTTAATGCCGCCGGTTATGATCGAATTGATCAAACAATCGAAAAGCGAGCAGAACAAAGAGTTTGCACTGAGTTCATTCCTGTCCAAGATCAACGGGAACCGTGTGGACCTGAGCCGGCTGGTTGACGGGATGAAGGTTGGATAAATATCGAATTAAGATACACTATCTATAAAAACAAGTTCGGAGGGGCTGTAAATTAATTTTACAACCCCTTTGACGTTTTTATAAGCCATGGGCAAGCTAGCTGCATGTTAGAAAATTAGAAAGTTTAAGTATTGGCCGCTGAATCCTAATTCGCACATCCGCACATCCATAATTTGCACATTAAATTTATATTTGCCGCATGACTAAAGAACAGGTACAGGATTTAAGGGATAGAATAACTTCCCTGAGGAGGCATCTTTGACATCGATGCTAAACTCGATGCGCTTCAAAAAGAACAGGAAATAACCGTAGGTCCGCATTTCTGGGACCATCCCAAAGAAGCCGAAAAGGTACTGGCTTCCATCAAAACCAAAAAAGTTTGGACCGACGCGTTTCAACAAGTGGAATCAGCTGTTGAGGATACCGGCGTTGTATTTGAATTTTACCAGGCCGGAGATGCTACCGAGGCCGAAATGAAGGAGCAGTTTGATGCCGCAACAAAAGCAGTTGAAGAACTGGAATTCAAAAACATGCTCTCGTCCGAAGAAGATCAGCTGAATGCGGTACTCCAGATAACTGCCGGCGCCGGTGGTACCGAAAGCTGTGACTGGGCCGGTATGCTGATGCGCATGTACATTATGTGGGGCGAAAAGAACGGCTACAAAGTTACCGAGCAGGATTTCCAGGAGGGGGATGTGGCCGGTGTGAAAACCGTAACCCTGCAGTTTGAAGGAGATTTTGCTTACGGATATTTGAAGGGTGAGAACGGCGTCCATCGTTTGGTGCGCATATCCCCGTTCGATGCCAATGCCAAGCGCCATACTTCGTTTGCTTCGGTATATGTTTATCCGTTGGTGGATGATACGATAGAAATAGAGATAAACCCTGCAGATATAGAATTTGAAACCTTCCGCTCGGGCGGTGCCGGCGGGCAGAACGTGAACAAGGTGGAAACAGCCGTACGTTTATATCACAAGCCATCGGGAATTATCATCAAAAACCAGGAGTCGCGTTCGCAGCTTCAGAATAAGGATAATGCTATCCGCTTGTTGAAATCGCAATTGTATGAGATCGAGATGCGCAAGAGGCAGGAGACCAGCAACGCGATAGAAGGTAACAAGAAGAAAATAGAGTGGGGCTCACAGATCAGGAATTACGTATTGCATCCCTACAAACTGGTGAAGGATCTGCGCACCGATCACGAAACATCTAACGCCCAGGCGGTATTGGATGGAGACCTAAACGACTTTCTAAAAGCGTACCTGATGGAATTTGGAGGCTCGAAGTAATCGTTTATATTTGAACGTCGTACCTATCTATAACCTGGTTATGTTAAAATTTCGTCGTACTATATTGCCGTTAGCTATGCTAATTTCGTCCGTTGCTTTTGCTCAGCAAAAGCCTATACTGCTTTATCCTGGCGGTGTGCCCAATTCAAAACCGGCGCCGGATACTTATAAGGAAAAGACAGAAGGATATAGCATTAGTATGGTAACCGAGCCGACGATTACCCCATACTTCCCAGAGAAAGATAAAGCTACCGGTACGGCCATCGTTATTTTTCCGGGAGGAAGCTATATCAACCTGGCATCCGATCACGAAGGAAGGGCCATCGCCCTTGAATTCAATAAGATCGGCGTTACTGCATTTGTGGTTAAGTATCGCCTGCCGAGTGACCAGATCATGGTGGATAAAACCATTGGGCCGCTGCAGGATGCCGAACGTGCCATTCAGATGGTGCGCGAAAGGGCAGCCGAATGGGGCGTAAATCCTCATAAAGTAGGCGTCATCGGCTTTTCGGCCGGCGGGCACCTGGCTTCCACCATCGATACCCATTTTGACAAAGTTGTTATTGACAACAAAAACAACATCAGTGTTCGTCCCGATTTTGCCATGCTGATATACCCGGTGATAAGCTTCGGTCCGTTTGCGCACGCTTTTTCGCGCGAAAACCTGATAGGCAAAAACCCGTCGCAGCAACTGATCGACCTTTACTCAAACGAAAAGCAGGTAACAGCAAATACCCCGCCTACCTTTTTAATACATGCCGAAGACGATGATGTAGTGCCGGTGCAAAACTCCCTGCTGTTTTACGACGCCCTGGTTAAAAACAAGGTAAAAGCCGAAATACACCTCTTCCAGGCCGGTGGCCACGGCTTTGGCCTGAATAACCCTACTACTACCGACCATTGGTTTGATTGGGCGGCAAACTGGTTAAGGGGGAATGGGTTTTAGATAACAATTATTAAATGAACAGTGCAGCATGGTATCACCTAAACAAATTCTTGTCGCCACCACATCCGATTTAGGAGATGTGAAAATTATTAAACATCTAAAGCCCGTATCAGCTCATGTTGTTGCTGGAACCAATGTTTTTAGCGACTTGGCAGCTTCTTTTACAGACATCTTTGGAGGAAGGTCTGAGTCTTATCAAAAACAGTTGGCATCGCTTTACGATGAAGCTGTAGAACGAATTAAAGTCGCCGCATTTGAAATCGGAGCTAATTGCGTTTTAGGCCTAAAAGTCGACATAGACGAGATATCAGGAAAAGGTAAGGCAATGTTTATGATAACATCGATAGGCACCGCTGCAATAGCAGAAATTGACAATAAAATCACTACGCAAGACGACTCGAATTCAAAACTTGAAAATGTTAGCATTCAAAAATTAAGAGTGCTCAAAAAAAAGAACAAAATCTTGCGGGACGCAGGTTTACCAAATTGGCAAATCGACGATGAATTATGGGATTTCATAACAGAAAATCAGGTAGATGAGGTTTTCCCATCTTTGATAAATCTTTATAAAGGTCAGTTGAACAACTATCAGACGGAAATCGCAGATAATCTCTACAAACGAATGGTTATTTACCTTAGTAATTTCCCAGATGAGAGGCGAAAGGAGATGATTTACCAAGCTGTTTTTCAAGAAGATGATAGAAAAATTGTAAAAAATTTGAGTAACATTATTGAAAGGTTTGAGTTATTGGATTTAAAACGAATTTTGAATATTTTAATCAATGGCAAAGTCGAAGAACAGAAAAAAGCTATTTTAATGCTTACTTATGATAAAGCGTTTTACAATAATGAGGATTTAGTAGATCTGCAAAAAATCAAAGAACTAATAAGTGATAAATTTAATGAAGTAGGCACACGGTCGACTAAAAAACAATTGTTATCATCAAAAGAAAAAGAAATTTGGATTTGCAATTGCGGACAGTCAAACGAAATTGAAAATAGTACCTACTGCACCAAATGCGGTAATAATATTTATGGGTTTAAGAATGATGAACTTTCGCCCGATATTGCCATTAAAGTAATTGATCAAAAAGTAAAATTGATATCGCATTTTATTTCTTGATTCTAATTCACTGTCTCCAGCAACTCATTCAACTCCACCACTTTTTCCGTGGATACAGGATTTTCACAGGAGCCTATTCGGTTCGCCTGGCCCATGTAAATGTTTTTTGTGTTCGGGTATTGATCGCAAAAACAATGAATTATAATTTTTGAGCGATGTCTATCCGATCGATACCTGCGTAATTCGGCGACCGTGCTACGATAATGCCGTCGTATGAATAAGTATTTAAAAGATCGGCTGCAGCAATAATGATATAGTTATGCTCACGCAAAAAATTGATACAATCCTCATGTAACTCGTTGGAGTGCGTGCTGATAAAAAAATAGCCGATAATATCTTTACTGATGCTTTCTATCGCACCGTTCAGCATATCAAGTTCGGCCCCCTGTATATCGCAATGCAAGATATCGATGAAATCAATTTTTTTATCTTTTACAATGTGGTCTACACTAAGCGTAGGAATGCCCTCAAGGTCGACAGCACCGCCTATAAAAGCATGGTTAAAATCACCCTGGAAGTTATTTTCCTGGTAGTTTGCCTCTCCAACCACTAGGTTTTTATCGACAGGTTCATATAAATAAGTTTTACCGCCTTCTACCTTACTTAAAAACCACATCGAATAAAATGCCCAGTACGACCCAAGTTCGATCATGGTGCTATTCGCGCGCAGTTGCTTTAAAACTTCGTGGAATACCCTTTCCTCCTGCGGCTCATGAACGCCTTTGTTTTTAACCAGCATACGGGTTATGCCGCTGCCATAATACCCATCGCGCTGCACTTTTATGCCATTGTGCATTACCTGGAAATCGCCCTGTATAGCGCCGGCATTCTTTACGCGTGGTATGTATTTGTTATCTGTACAATTTATAACGTCGTTGATGCGCGCATCCCATTCCTTGCGTGAAGTATGGGTTCTTTTGATCTTATTAAGCAATCTTTTAGCCAGTTGCCGCATACTTTAGATGATTAGGTTTGGCTAAGATAATAGATTCGTTAATCAATTAAGCATCCAATAGGCCCAGTAGTTCGTTTAACTCAACCACCTTTTCCGCCGACCCCAGATTTTCATAGGAGCTTATTAAATTACGCAGTATGCGCCGGATAATATCCGCATTGGAACAAGGTTCATAAAACTGCTTTTCGGCATGCAATTTTAAATTCTTCAGGAACATATCCACATCCCGGCGGCCAAATATGGTGCCACGGCTAAAGGCGTTAATGTAAAATAAGATACCGCCTTCAAATTCGGTTTCCATACTCTCATCTACATACGCCAGGATGAAATGCTGCGGAAGGTTAACGCCATAAACCGGGATATCCAGTTTTTGGGCGATGATGGAATAGATGATAGCCAGCGATATCTGGTTGCCTTTTTTGGTCTCCAGTACCTGGCTCAGGTAGCTGTTTTGCGGGTCCTGGTGATTGGAGGTATTGCCGCTGAAGCCATGAATATTATAAAACACGTGGTTGATGAGCTTCACCTGCTCTGCCGGGCTTGCATCATAGATCATTTGCAGCCATATATCACGTTTGATAGCTTCGATCTGGTTGATCACCTTTTGTTCGTCCAGGTCGGGGTACTGGTATTTATTAATGGCGATAACACCCTGCAGCAGGTCAAATGCCCCGCCCTGGTACCACAATTTAAGCTCTTCTTTCAAAAGGCGGAACTGTATCTCGTGCACCAGTTCGGCAATGCGCTCCTGCTGTATCGGGTCGAACGCCTCTTCCCAGGCCGACTCCAAATATTCTATTACCTCGCCACCGTAGGAGGCCAGTTTATCATGTATATGCTCGAATATCTCTTTGTCGGGGTCATCAAGCAATTTTATTAGTGAGTGTATTTCTTTAGGGTCTATCATTCAAATACTAAAATGTAATTTGCCTCACCTAAATCCTCTCCAAGGGCGAGGACTTTGAAGTGAAAGGCTCAACTTTGTTTTACTTGGTCCCTCTCTCTTGGAGAGGGGCTGGGGTGAGGCTTAAGCTGCTCATCCCAAAATCATACTAAAATACTAAACCTTTGTCTAATTTTGAGCCATGTTCAATCTCCGGTTCGCGAAGGACTACATCCTTCATCGGCTCAAAGCAAAAACCAGGCATGGCACGCACTCGCCTTTTGTTTACAGGCTCGTCGACAGTGTAATTTACGACTTTAGTAACAAAAAAGTATACGAAAAGGTTGAGGACCTGCGCCGCGAATTGCTTTCTGACGAAAGAGTGATAAACGTGACCGACCTGGGCGCCGGGTCGCACTTAAATAATAACCGGGAAAAGAAAGTTGCCGACATCGCCAAAAATGCCTTAAAGCCCCGTCAGCTGGCCCAATTGCTCTATCGCCTGGTTGCCGATCTGCAGCCCAGCAATATCATCGAATTAGGTACCTGCCTGGGTATCACTTCTGTTTACTTAAAGGAGGCGGCCCCTGACGCTGAGTTATATACTCTGGAAGGCTGCCCCCAAACGGCAAACATCGCTCTCGAAGTATTTCGCAAAGCTGGCGTGTACGGCATACACGAGATAACCGGGAATTTTGATGATACCCTGCCCGGCGTCATTAATGGTCTGGATAAACTCGACCTTGTGTTCATCGACGGCAACCATACCAAAGAAGCAACTTTGAAATATTTTGAATGGTGCCTGCCCAAAGTACACGAAAATACTTTGCTGATCTTTGATGATATTTACTGGAGCGAAGGCATGAAGGAGGCCTGGGCCGAAATAAAAACACACCCGCAGGTAACGGTAACGATAGATTTGTTTTGGATAGGTTTGGTCTACTTTAAAAAGGGCCAGGCTAAGGAGAATTTTTTGATAAAAATATAATGATGTGCAGATTTCAAATGTGCAAATGAAAAGATTAAACCTTCGTTATCTGCATATCCGCACGTCCACTCATCTGCACATCAAAATGCCTGTCCCAAACCAATATAAAACCCGCTCTGCCTTTGCTCGCCGGCTACTTTTTGCCCGATGCCATAATCAGCACGGATGCTGAGGCCTTTCTCCGTATCAAAGAAATAACGCAGGCCACCGCCATAGTTTGGTTTTAAGGTGCTGACAGAAAACTTCCCGTGTGCTACTTCCCCCGCTCCAACAAATCCGACAATACCGATACGGTCGCTGATGCGGTAGCGCAATTCGGTTTGCCCGGCGATGAAATTCCGGTCGCGGTAGCGGCCGTTGTAATAGCCGCGCATCATTTCGTCGCTGCCCAGCGAGGGTAGTAAGTAAAAAGGCGATGATCCGCCTGTCAGGCTTTGTTCCTGTATATCCAGGCCGAGTATCAGGTTGCTGTTCAGCTTGAAAAATTGCGAATATTCGATCCCAAAAAATCCGCCCGTGTAACCGTTGTTTGAAAAGACGCCTTTCATTAGCTTGTAATAAGCGTTGATGATAAGCCCTTTGGTGGTATACGTATTGTTATCGCGGTTATCAAGAACCAGGCTTGGGCCTATGTAAATACCTCCGCCGCCATCGCGGTCCTCAATTTGCGGACCGGTAATAAATATGCCTGTTGGCGGTGTGTCAAAATAAGAATAATGATAGGCTCCGGCTACAAAACCTGCATAAAGGTTTTTTGTTACCAGCTTTGCATCGCTTAAATCCAGCTTAAAGCGCTTTTCATCCACATGGTCCGCATCTGCTTTGCGCGTGTTGTTGCCAATGCCGTAAAAGTTGAAAGGGTAATTGATATAGCTTACGGAGGCGGTATAATGATATAGATTTTTCGGACTCCAGTGATCGGTGCTCACGCTGAAATGGCTCTGGCCTTTAGTGGTGACCGATACGTACGGATAGATATTGGATACCCGCGTATGATTGGCTGTAATGGTATCCGAGTAAAACGAATACAAACCGGCTCCGCCTACCTCCAACCCCGTCTCCGGCGCCGAAGTAACGATAGGCAGCACAACAAAACTGCTGTGTTTGGTGCTGTCCTTATCGAAATACATCTTTTTGATAAACTTTTGGATGCCCTGCGCCTGTGACTGTTGAAAGCAAAATAATGTGAGAGATAGTACAAACAGTTTTTTCATAGCAGGTTGAGGCCACTAAGATAAGCCCAAATTCTTAAATTAAAATGCCGCTTAAAAAGTCCCTCACCTTTTGGAGAGGGATTTAGGGTGAGGCTAAGTTGAGGCCACTAAGATAAGGATTTGTGGTTAGTTAACCTGTGGTCAGTGATTAGTTAGCGACCGATAAAAAGCCGTTTATCAATCACAAGTTAACTAATCACTAATTAACCAGTCACTAATCACTACTTCCAAACAAAAAAGCTAATTTTGCCGCAAATTTTGAATGAGACCATGAGCAACACACGCGGACCAATTTCCCAGTTTATAGAAAAAAATTACCTGCATTTTAATGCCGCGGCATTAATGGATGCAGCCAAAGGTTACGAAACCCATTTAGCCGAAGGCGGTAAAATGATGGTTACCCTTGCCGGCGCCATGAGTACTGCCGAACTTGGCATCTCGCTGGCCGAGATGATCCGCCAGGATAAGATCGCTATTATATCCTGCACCGGTGCAAACCTAGAAGAGGATATCATGAACCTGGTTGCGCATTCGCATTACAAACGTGTGCCTAATTACCGCGACCTTAGCCCGCAGGACGAATGGGATTTGCTCGAAAACCATTATAACCGTGTGACCGATACCTGCATTCCCGAGGAGGAAGCGTTCAGACGTTTGCAAAAGCATATCCATAAAATATGGAAAGATGCCGACGACAAAGGCGAGCGCTACTTTCCGCACGAATTCATGTATAAGATTTTATTGAGCGGCGAACTGGAGCAATACTACGAGATAGACCCCAAAAACTCGTGGATGCTGGCCGCTGCCGAAAAGAACCTGCCGATTGTTGTACCCGGATGGGAAGACTCTACCATGGGTAATATCTTCGCTTCTTATGTCATCAAAGGGCAGATCAAACCAACCACCATGAAAAGCGGTATCGAATACATGGCCTGGCTGGCCGACTGGTATGTAAAAAACTCGGAAGGCAAGGGAATAGGATTTTTCCAGATAGGCGGCGGTATAGCCGGCGACTTCCCGATATGTGTGGTACCAATGCTTTACCAGGACATGGAAATGGAGAACATCCCATTCTGGAGCTACTTCTGCCAGATATCCGATTCTACCACATCGTACGGTTCATATTCGGGCGCTGTACCCAACGAAAAGATAACCTGGGGCAAGCTTGACATCAATACACCGAAGTTTATAGTTGAGTCGGATGCAACCATTGTTGCGCCGTTAATTTTTGCGTGGCTGTTAAAACAATAAATATTAATTCAAAAAAAGTTAATATTGTATTATAAAACCTATTTAAGCCCATTGATTAAAAAAATGCCCTGGCGACCTATTTTAGGGGCTTTTCGTATTTATTTAGAACGATTATAAATTATATATAACTGTCATTAATTTGTCAGCCATACTGTAATAAATTTTACTTTTGTGGCTGAAAAATCTGAACGATTAATACGTCTGCAATTGGTTTCAAACAGATAATACGGAAAATTATTTAGCATAAATACACTTTATGAGAAGCATCTCATTGATTTTAAAACAATTCTCAAGGTCGGTTCTGCTTGTCGCCGGTTTTACTATTTTGGGTCTTTCTGCGTATGCGCAGGGAGATGCCGCCAAAGGCAAAACCATATTTGAAGCAAAATGTACCGCATGCCATAAGGTCGACCAGCGTTTGATCGGTCCCGCTTTAGGCCCGCAGCTTGATAAGGAAACTGACGAAAAGTTCCTGGTAAAATGGATACAGAACAACACGGCGCTCATTGCAGCAAAGGACCCCAAAGCCCTGGCTATCTACAATGAGTATAACCAGTCTAATATGACTGTTTTTCCCGATCTGACCGATGCCGACGTTACGAACATTTTAACCTATGTGCGTACAGAGTGGAAAACCATGCAGGAGGATGCGAAAAAAGCTCCGGCTGGTGGCGCTGTTGAAACCGACAAAGGCCCAAGCAATATCATGATATTCGGCCTTATCGGTGTTATCCTTGTAGCCTTTATAGTTATCATGGTATTGAACAAGGTTGTTAAAACGCTTGAACGCCTGATAGCTAATAAACCCGACCTGCTGGTTGAACCTGTTCCTGTTGAAGAAGTACAGGTTGATAAATATGCAGGTATCAAAAAGCTTGCGAAAAATAAAAAGTTTGTATTCTTTGTATTGCTGTGCGTATCTATAGCCGGCGGCGGATGGACCTGGATGACCATGTGGAATACCGACGTGCACCAGGGTTATCAGCCTGTTCAGCCGATCAAGTTCCCGCACGACCTGCATGCGGGCGCTATGAAGATCAACTGCCAGTACTGCCATACGGGAGCTTATAAATCAAAAAATGCTTCTATCCCTTCGCTAAATGTTTGTATGAACTGCCACAAGGTGATCACTGGCCTTAAAGGCTCTAATGCTCCGTCTGCAGAAATACACAAGATATACGATGCGCTTGGGTACGATCCGCAGACGCAGAAATACGACAGCACCAAGATGAGGCCGGTACAGTGGGTTCGCATCCATAACCTGCCCGATTTTGCTTATTTCAACCACTCGCAGCACGTAAAAGTACAAGGCCTGAAATGCCAGACCTGCCACGGGCCGGTTGAGACCATGAAAGAGGTTTATCAATACTCGCCCCTTACCATGAAATGGTGTATCCAGTGCCACAAACGTACCGAGGTTAACACAAAAGGAAACGCTTATTACGAAAAAATGGAAGCTGTTCACGAAATGATAAGGAAAGGTGAGAAAGTGACAGAAGCCATGATGGGCGGTATCGAGTGCGGCAAGTGCCATTATTAATAAATATTTGAAAAACATTACAGTTTATATAGCTTAAATGGACAGCAATAAAAAATACTGGAAGGGTTTAGAAGAACTAAACAACGAGCCGGAATTTGTTGAGAAAAATAAACATGAGTTTGCCGAGCCGATCCCTATCGAAGAGGTATTGAGCGGCGGCGGACTTATGGGCAAAACACCGCGCCGCGATTTTTTGAAAGCATTAGGTTTCGGCGTAGGCGCTGTAACACTGGCTGCTTGTCAAAAGGTACCGGTGCATAAATCTATTCCTTACCTTATAAAACCAGAAGAGGTAACCCCGGGTGTAGCTAACTATTATGTTTCTACTTACGACGGCCACGCTATCCTGGTAAAAACCCGCGAAGGCCGCCCTATCAAAATTGAAGGTAACCCGAATGATGTTTTGGCAAAAGGCGGTTTGAGCGCCCAGGCACAAGCTTCCGTTCTTGATCTTTATGACTATAACCGGCTGAACAACCCAATGCTTGACGGCGGCGATTCGAGCTGGAATGAAATAGACACCTTTGTAAAAAGAGAACTCGGCGCTATAAAAACCGGTGGCAAAAAGATAAGGCTGGTAACTTCAACCATCAACAGCCCTTCAACTTTAGCTGTAATTGCCGATTTTATTGCACAATATCCAAACACGAAGCATATTACCTACGATGCGGTATCTTATACCGGTATCATACAGGCTAACCAGAACAGCTTTGGTAAAGCGGTTATCCCGCATTACAATTTTGACAAGGCAGATGTGATCGTCAGCTTCGGCGCCGATTTCCTGGGTACCTGGATATCGCCATCCGAGTTCATGGGCCAGTGGGTTAAGAACCGTGGCAGCAAATCGCTGGCAGGCAAAAAAATGTCGCGTCATATCCAGTTCGAGACCGGTATGAGCCTGACCGGTTCAAATGCCGATACCCGTATCCTCATCAAACCTTCGGAAGAAGGCTTGGCGCTGGTAAACCTGTACAACGCTCTATCGGGCACCACCTTGCCGGGCAGTAAGCCAATGGGCAATAGCTCGGCTGATAAAGCGGTGAAACTGGTTGCTGCCGAATTGAAAGCTGCCCAGGGCAAGGCCCTTGTAGTTTGCGGTAGCAACGACGTAGCTAAGCAAATTTTGGTAAATGCCATCAATGCTCAATTGGGCAGCTATGGTACTACCATCGACCTGGATAATTATTCAAATCAATATAAAGGTAACGATGCAGAGTTTACCGATTTCGTTGGCGAAATGAACCGCGGCGAAGTTGATGCCGTTTTCTTCCTGAATTCGAACCCGGTTTACGAATACCACAACGGCCAGGCTATAAAAGATGCTTTGAAGAAAGTACGCCTGAAAGTAACTTTTGCGGACCGTAAAGACGAAACGTCGGTTATCTGTAATATCGTTGCACCAAATCATTACTATCTCGAATCATGGGGCGACGGGAATGCTGTTGAAGGTTACTACACCGTAATACAGCCAACCATCAACCCGGTATATGATACCCGCCAGGCCGAACAAAGCCTGATGGTATGGTCGGACAGCACGGTAAAAGATTATTACACTTACGTTAGGAACACCTGGGATAAGGAGTTACTTGCTAAAGGCGGTTTATCAGGTCAAAAGGGCTGGGAAACTTTATTGCAAACCGGCTTTATAAAAGTTGCCGACAAACCGGCGGGCAGCTACTCGTTTGCTAAGGACCTTAACGGTGTGGCGCAAACCATCCTTAATCAGGGCACAACGCTCGAGGCTAAAGGTGATAAACAATATGAGGTTCAGCTTTACCAGTCTATCGCTTTGCGCGATGGCAAGCGCGCCAATAACCCGTGGCTGCAGGAATTGCCCGACCCGGTATCGAAAGTTACCTGGGATAACTTTGCAGCCATGTCGCCAACCGATATGAAGAAGGCTGGTTACGTGCAGGGCGATGTGATCAATATCGAAGTAAAGAATCCGAACAACAATGCCAGTTATAGCATTGCGTTGCCAATATTGGTGCAGCCGGGCCAGGCACAGGGTACTATCTCTATAGCCCTCGGTTACGGTCGTACCGAAGCTGGTCCGGTAGGGCAGGGTGTAGGTAAAAACGTTTATCCGTTCCTGAATTTTGTAAACGGAACTTTCCAGACCGCTACGGTTGCTGCCATCAGCACCACGGGCGATAACGTTATCCTGGCGCAAACGCAAACCCACCACTCTATCGAGGGCCGTAACGTTATCCGCGAGACAACATTTAAAGAATATGTTAAGGACCCATCGTCAAACAGCGGCGGTTCGTTGAAACATAAAGAATACGAAGATCTTTGGGACGATTACGATCATCCGCAGTACAACTGGGTAATGGCCATAGACCTGAACGCCTGTACCGGTTGCGGTGCCTGTGTAGTTGCCTGCAGCGCCGAAAATAACGTGCCTGTTGTAGGTCGCGACGAGGTTCGCCGCCGCCGCGAAATGCACTGGATACGTATCGACCGTTATTACAGCTTCAACGAAGACGGTAAATCAATAACCGAAGAAAAAGAGATCGAGGACCTGAAAGACCTGGACAATGTAGCGGTTGTTTACCAGCCTATGCTTTGCCAGCATTGCGATCATGCGCCTTGCGAAACAGTATGCCCGGTATTGGCTACCGTACACTCCAGCGAAGGTATAAACCACATGGCTTATAACCGTTGCGTGGGTACCCGTTACTGCGCTAACAACTGCCCGTACAAAGTGCGCCGCTTTAACTGGTTTAACTACTGGAACGATTCGCGTTTTGATAATTACCTGATCAACGAACATACACATCTTGTATTGAATCCTGATGTTACTACCCGTTTCCGCGGTGTAATGGAAAAATGCTCAATGTGTATCCAGCGTATCCAGGCAGGTAAGCTGAAAGCTAAAATTGAAAAACGCCCGCTTAAAGACGGCGATATCAAAATGGCCTGCCAGCAAACATGCCCTACCAACGCTATCGTATTTGGTAATGCAAGCGACCCGAATTCAGAAGTTTCACAACTGTTGAAGAGCGAAAGAACATATTATGTATTGGAAGAGCTTGGCGTGAAACCGGGTATTGGTTACCAGGTGAAAGTTAGGAACACTGCAGAAACATTAGCATAAATTATAAAAGAGATATTGATATAACATGGCATCTCATCAAGAATCAATAATTAGGGAACCGTTAATAACAGGCGAGAATATAACCTACGCCAAAATAACGGACGATATCCTTAAACCGGTAGAAAATATGCCCAATAAAGCCTGGTGGATCGGCTTCACTATATCATCGCTTGGTGCGTTGCTGTGGGTGTTTGCCGTAAGCTGGACATTCTGGTTTGGTATAGGTTCGTGGGGGTTGAACAAAACAGTAGGCTGGGCCTGGGACATCACCGGTTTCGTGTGGTGGGTAGGTATCGGTCACGCCGGAACACTTATTTCGGCCATTTTGCTGCTGTTCCGTCAAAACTGGCGTAACTCCATCAACCGCTCTGCCGAGGCGATGACTATCTTCGCGGTAATTTGCGCGGCTACTTATGTGGTGTCGCACATGGGCCGTCCGTGGCTGGCATACTGGCCGCTGCCGCTGCCAAACCAGTTCGGCTCGCTGTGGGTTAACTTCAACTCGCCGCTGGTATGGGACGTATTTGCGATCTCGACTTACTTCTCGGTATCGTTATTATTCTGGTACACAGGTTTATTACCCGACCTGGCCACCATCCGTGACCGTGCAACAGGCATCCGCCGCAGGATATATTCAATATGCTCATTCGGCTGGACAGGCTCAGTAAAAACCTGGCAGCGTTTCGAGACGGTATCACTTATACTTGCCGGCGTTTCGACACCACTGGTACTTTCGGTACATACCATCGTATCCATGGACTTTGCCACATCGCTTGAACCGGGATGGCACACCACTATCTTCCCGCCATACTTTGTTGCGGGTGCTATCTTTTCGGGTTTCGCTATGGTGCAAACCCTGCTGCTGGTAGCGCGCAAGGTGTTGGGGCTGGAAAACTACATCACGATGTTCCACATCGAATCGATGAATAAGATCATCCTTTTGACAGGCTCTATCGTAGGCGTTGCTTACCTGACAGAATTTTTCATCGCTTATTACTCAGGCGGCGAATACGAGCAATACACATTCCTGAACAGGTTTACCGGCCCGTACTGGTGGGCAGGTTGTATGATGTATGGCTGTAACGTGCTGATGACCCAGATGATGTGGTTCAAAAAAGTAAGGACGAATATTCCTATCTCGTGGGTTTTATCCATCGTGGTAAATATCGGTATGTGGTTCGAACGTTTTGTGATCATCGTGATCTCGCTTCACCGCGACTTTATTCCGTCAAGCTGGGCGATGTTTTATCCAACCTGGGTTGATATGAGCGTGTTTGTGGGGTCTATCGGCTTATTCTTTACTATGTTCCTGCTGTTCATCAGGGTGTTCCCGTCAATAGCCATGGCCGAAGTGAAACTGTTGCTGAAGAGCTCGAGCGAACAGGCTAAAAAGAAATTGATGGCTGAGGGTCATGTCGATCCTGAACAAGCCGAATTTTACAAACAGTCGTTAACGAAATTTGACAGCGTTGAACTGTCAGAATATAATGCGAAGTAACAATGAGCAGCACTAAATTTATATTGGGCCTTTTTGATGATCCGGATGTAATGATGCACGGGATCGATAAATTGCAGAAGAACAGCGTCCCTATTTATGATGTTTATACCCCTATGCCTATCCACGGGATAGACGATAAGCTGGGTATCAAGTCATCGCGTTTGGGTTACGCAGCTTTCATGTTCGGCTGCCTGGGCGGTACAACCATTTTCAGCATCATTTATTATACGCTGGTGCACGACTGGCCGATGAATATCGGTGGTAAACCGGCATTTGCAGTTCCGAACTTTATCCCTGCAACTTTTGAGTGGACCGTGTTATTTACGGCGTTTGGTATGACGATTACTTTCTTCTTTGCTACGCACCTGTTCCCTGGCCGTGCGCCGCGGGTAATGGAGCTGCGCGCAACCGACGATCGTTTTGTGATCGCTATCGACGCTAAAGGGAATATCCCGCACGAGGACATTACGAATATTTTAAAAGAAGCCGGGGCGGTTGAAATAAAGCATAACGACAGAAAATATGTTAGCTATGAATAAAATAAAAGTATTGGGGATAGCATCTGTAGCTATAGCGGCTACGGTTGTAATTACCTCGTGCAAGGATAAACGAAGCACGGGTTGGGAATACGCCCCCAATATGTACGAGCATATAGCGTATGACCCCGACCAGGCCAACCCTAACTTTAAAGACGGTAAAACAGCACAAACACCGCCAGCAGGAACTATCCCTGTCGGTTTTGTTACGTTCGACTATCCAAATACAAAAGACGGGTATGAGAAAGCAGGTACCGAAGTAACCAGCCCGCTGCCACAAACCGCTGCGAATTTTGCTGATGGCAAAGTGCTTTTCGAGCACTTCTGCTCGCCATGCCACGGTTTGAATGGCCAGGGCGACGGTTTGGTGGTACAGCACGGTTACCCGGCTCCGCCATCTTATTCGAGCGGTGTTTCGTCGCGCGGCGGTAACATGAAAGACCTGACCGACGGCAAAATCTATCATACCATAACTTATGGAGTAAATGCAATGGGTTCATACGCTTCGCAGCTTGCACCGGAGGAGCGCTGGAAAGTAATTATGTATGTGCACCATTTACAAAAACAATAATATTATTAAATGAAGACTCATAATAGTTTTGACGAGCAATATCAATTTACAGGCAAAGTAAAAACCTGGAGCTTGATCGCTATTGTTATTGGTGTTGTAACCATTTTAGCAGGGTTTTTAACCGGGCATCAGCAGCGCACTTTTTCAAACCTGCTGCTGATGGGTTACTATTTTACCTGCGTTTGTTCGGCAGGCGTAATGTTCTGCGCCATCCAATACGCCGCACAGGCAGGCTGGTCCGCATCTATTTTGCGTATACCCCAGGCTTTTGGCCGGGTATTACCTGTAGCGGCCCTTCTGCTTGTGATCATTGTAGTAGCGGGCCTGTCTATGACCCATACGGTTAATGTAGATGGTAAGGAACACGTTGAACCTTATTTGTACGCTCGCTGGGCCACCAAAGACTTAACCGTTAAAGGCAGCGGAATATATGATGCTGTGATTGCAGGCAAATCGGGCTTTTTAAATGTTAGCTTCTTCCTCATCCGTATGATCGGTATGCTGGCTATCTACAGCTTATTTGGATGGTTGCTTCATAAATATTCGACCAACGAGGATGAATTGGGCGGCATGAAGTTTTACAACAAAAGCTTTGTTACCTCAGCTGTGTTCCTGGTATTGTTTGGTTTTACTGTGCCGGTATTTGCTTTCGATACCATCATGTCGCTGGAGGCACGCTGGTTCTCTACTATGTTCGGCTGGTATAATTTGGCTGCCTTATGGGTGAGCGGACTGGCGGTTATGACACTGGTTATCATTTACCTCAGGAAGGCCGGTTACCTGCCCTGGGTTACGCAGGACCATTTGCACAATATGGGTCTGTTCATGTTTGCCTTTTCGGTATTCTGGACTTACCTATGGTTTGCGCAGTTCCTGTTAACCTGGTATGCTAACATTCCTGAAGAATCCGCTTATTTCTACAGAAGATGGGAACCTGATTTTAAAGTTTGGTTCTGGCTCAATATCGCTATCAACTTTGGTGCGCCGTTGCTGGTATTAATGTCGCGCGATTCGAAACGGTACGTTGGTACTTTAAAGGTAATGTGTATCATATTAATATGCGGCCACTGGCTGGACTATTTCCAGATGATCGCTCCGGGTACAATAGCTCCGCACGCGCACTGGTACTGGGGTGTTATCAGTTGGGTAGAGCCAGGTGTATTTATCGGATTTGCAGGTTTGTTTACCTTCCTGTTGCTAAGTACGTTGAGCAAATTCAAATCGCTGATACCAAAGAAACACCCTTTCCTGGAAGAGAGCTTACATCATCACATTTAATAATTACTAAATTTGCAACCTGATACAGAATACCAAACAGATATTAAAATGGGATTCAGAAGACTAATAGATTCTAAAAAAATACTTTCGCTTTTTGCCGCGTTTACGTTGTTGGGTACAAATACCCTGATGGCGCAAACTGCAGCCGCGGGAACGGATGCACCGGTTGATAAAGGCGCCATGTGGTTGGGTGTAGGCTACTATGTCCTGCTTTTCCTGCTGGTATGCGTTATCGTTGCCGTAGTGGGGAAAATATTAAAGATATACGATCTTACCCTGAAGATGCAGGGGAAAAAAGGCATCCAGTGGAACAACATTATTGGTGTTATTTGTATAGTCTTCCTCGTTGCAGGTTTGTATGGTACATACTGGTCATTTACAGAACAGGGTACGCATATATTGCCCGAAGCAGCATCGGCGCATGGCGGCAAGATCGACATGATGTTCTGGGTTACGACAGCTATTACCATGATCGTATTCCTGCTTACCCAGGTGTTGCTTTTCGGGTTTGCATTTAAATACCGTGGTTCCGAAAAACGCAAGGGTTATTACTATCCGCACAATAATACCATCGAAAAAATATGGACCATTATTCCGGCCATTGTGTTAACGATTTTGGTGGTGTTCGGATTTTTCACCTGGCGCGAAGTAACCAATACTAAAGATGTTAAAGGGGATATCAATATCGAGATAACCGGGCACCAGTTTCAATGGGAACTCCGGTATCCAGGTAAAGACGGCAAGTTAGGTTCGTCCGATTATCAGTTATATTACACCACGACCAATATGCTGGCTGTAAGCCCAAAAGACAGGAACAGCTACGATGATCTGAAAGCCGATACACTGATGTTGCCGGTAAATAAATCCATCAGGCTTAATATTCATGCACAAGACGTTATCCATAGCGTTTACCTGCCGCACTTCCGCGTGCAGATGAATGCGGTTCCGGGTTTACCAACTTTTTTCAAATTTACGCCGACAATCACCACTGCCGATATGCGCAACAGACTTGATGACCCTAACTTCAATTACTTGTTGTACTGCAACAAAATTTGCGGTGGCGGTCACTATAACATGCAAAAGGTTGTAATGGTAGTTACTGAGGCGGAGTACCAGGATTGGCTCTCCCGTCAGAAACCTTACGTGAGCGATCAGTTGAAGAAAGAATGGCAACTTGCTTACGGCAGCCAGGTAAAAGAGTTAACAGGGAAAAGGGTAGCATTAAATAATTAATCAAGTATAGCGATTATGTCAACATTAGCAGTTCACGATCACGGGGCATCCGTTCATGATCACGATCACGAACACCATCATCATGACACTTTTATAACCAAATACGTTTTCAGCCAGGATCATAAAATGATCGCCAAGCAATTCCTTATAACAGGTATTACTATGGCAGTTATCGCTATGCTGTTATCTATCCTTTTCAGGATCCAGCTTGCATATCCCGATAAAACCTTCCCGTTGCTGGAAACCCTGCTGGGCCGTTTCGCACCGGGCGGGCGTTTAGATCCCGAGTTTTATCTTTCGCTGGTAACCATACACGGTACCATCATGGTATTCTTTGTATTGACAGCCGGCTTGAGCGGTACTTTCAGTAACTTACTTATTCCATTACAGGTGGGTTCCCGCGATATGGCATCGCCATTTGTAAATATGCTGTCCTACTGGTTCTTCTTTATGGCCAGTGTGATCATGCTTTCATCTTTCTTTATCCAAAAGGGTCCTGCCGGGCCGGGGTGGACCATTTATCCGCCGCTGTCGGCTTTGCCAAAGGCAATGAAAGGCTCCGAACTGGGTATGACCTTGTGGCTGATAAGCATGGTATGCTTTATCGCGTCGTCGCTGATGGGCGGTATCAACTATGTAAGTACGGTATTGAACATGCGTACCAAAGGTATGGACCTTTGGAAAATGCCTTTGACCGTTTGGGCATTTTTCCTGACAGCTATCCTGGGTATCCTTTCGTTTCCTGTACTGGTTGCAGGTGTGGTATTATTGATATTCGACCGCAGTTTCGGCACAAGCTTCTACTTGTCCGACATTGTATTGAACGGAAAATTATTACCGTACTCGGGCGGTAGCCCTATCCTGTTCCAGCACTTGTTCTGGTTCCTGGGTCACCCCGAAGTATATATCGTAATTATGCCGGCGATGGGTATATCGTCGGAGGTTATCGCTGTTAACTCGCGCAAGCCGATCTTCGGTTACCATGCGATGGTTTACTCGTTGATAGGTATCACAACGCTGTCGTTCATTGTTTGGGGGCACCACATGTTTGTTACCGGTATGAACCCGTTCCTTGGAGGGGTGTTCATGATCACAACGCTCATTATCGCGGTACCTTCGGCAGTAAAAACATTCAACTGGATAGCCACCATGTGGCGCGGTAATATCCGCTTTACACCAGCCATGCTGTTTGCTATCGGGTTGGTATCGTTCTTCATTTCCGGCGGGTTAACCGGTATATTTCTTGGTAACTCCGCATTGGACATCAACCTGCACGATACTTATTTCGTTGTTGCCCACTTCCACCTGGTAATGGGTTCGGCGGCTATCTTCGGTATGCTTGCCGGGGTTTACCACTGGTTCCCGAAATTATTTGCCGGTCGTTTGATGGACGAGAAATTAGGTTACCTGCACTTTTGGATCACATTCATTTGTGCCTACCTGGTATTCTTCCCGATGCACTTTATGGGGTTGGATGGTGTACCACGCCGTTATTACGCCATGACCGCATTTCCTGCATTTAATCATTGGTTATCAGTAAATACATTTATTACCTGGGCCGCTATTGTGGCAGCACTGGCGCAGGTGGCGTTCCTGTACAACTTTTTCCATTCGATATTTTTTGGAAAGCGGCCGTCACAAAACCCATGGAATGCGACTACGCTGGAATGGACAGCTCCTATCGAGCATATCCACGGAAACTGGCCGGGCGAAATTCCGACAGTTTACCGCTGGCCGTACGATTACAGCAAGCCAGGGCATGATGCAGATTTTATACCGCAAACTACTCCTTACTCTGAAACAATGGCATCAAACCTGCCGCATGATTTTGAGGACAATCCTGCGGGGCTTGAGCAATACAACACGTGGGTAAAGGCTAACAAGCCGGGCGAAGAGGTAAAATAAGATATTGCTATTCTGATCTTTTAGGGTATCTGCTTTAAGTATGCAGTCTTAGGTCCCGAGTCTGGAGTTAATTTGACTTAAGGCTCAAGACTCAGAACTCAGGACTTAAAACAGGTACCCTAAATTTTTAGGCGTTTAAATGAACAAAACAGCACCGGAAAACAGGTTTCAAAAAACCAATCGTATTACCATCATGTTTCTTTTTATGGTGATACTTGCGGGTGCCGTTGTGCGTGGTACAGGGTCGGGAATGGGTTGCCCCGACTGGCCTAAATGTTTTGGCTGTATTGTGCCACCTACCAACATTTCCCAGTTGCCAAAAGACTACAAGCAGAAGTATGTGGCCCAAAGGGTAAAAAAGAATGAGCATTTTGCAAAAACGCTTGATGTGCTCGGTTTCGGTGATCTTGCGACCAGGTTGAGGCAGGATAAATCCATATTAGTACCCGAAGATTTTAACGCCACCAAAACGTGGACGGAATATGCAAACAGGCTGGTAGGCGTAATAACCGGTCTCGGATTATTTGCGACGGCCATATTCTCATTCAGCTATTGGGGTAAAAGTAAGCTTATTGTTATCCTGAGCGTGTTCAACCTGGTATTGGTTGGTTTCCAGGGATGGCTTGGATCTATCGTCGTGTCCACAAACCTGGTGCCCTGGGTGGTCACGGTTCACATGCTGCTGGCGCTGGCTATACTTGCTATCGCCATTTATACTTATCATGCCGCCAGGGTACATGGTAAAATGAGGATCAAAACGATACCGTTGATACACCTGGTTACCTGGGCCTGCCTGGTGATAAGCGTGATACAAATTACCATGGGCAGCGAAGTACGCGAAAGGGTGGACGCCGTTTCGGCCCGTTTAAGCGCTTACCGTAATGGCTGGCTGAATAGTGTAGGGCAGATATTTGTTCAGCACAGAGATCTTGCTATTTTGGTGTTATTTGCCAACCTCATGTTATATGCCCTTATCCGCAGGCACTTTAGCAGGCATTCGGTACAGCAGCAACTGATGAGTTTTACTTTTCTCATCATCATGTTGCAGATAGTTACAGGCATCATACTTTCGTATCTTTCATTACCGCCGTTTGCACAGGCGGCTCATATACTTTTGGCGAGCGTGATGTTTGGCGCACAGTTTTATTTAATGCTGAACCTGTACAGGTCGGTAAGGATGTCGGGAGCTGGCGTATGAAGTGGAAGGATTTTTCAAAGCTGATCAAATTCAGGCTAACATTTTTGGTCGTGTTTTCAGCTTCGGTTACGTTTCTTATTGGCAGCAAAGCTACGGGCCAGCCAATCAACTGGCTGCATTGGGGGATGCTTATCGCCGGTGGTTTCCTGGTTACGGGGGCAGCTAACTGTTTTAACGAGATAATTGAAAAGGACCTTGATAAGTTAATGAAGCGTACCAAAGACCGTCCTATCCCCGCCGGCCACATGACAACCGGCCAGGCACTGATATTGGGTCTGGGAATGGCTTTAGCCGGAACTTATCTTTTAGGGTACCTTAATTTGCCTACCGGTATATTGTCGGTATTCTCCATCTTATTTTACGCCTTTGCCTATACGCCGCTGAAGCGGATATCGCCAATAGCCGTATTTGTGGGGGCCATACCGGGTGCTTTGCCGCCGCTTATCGGTTATGTAGCAGGTTACGGCACTATCGACGAGATAGCGCTTATCGTATTCGGGATACAGTTTGTATGGCAGTTCCCGCATTTTTGGGCCATTGCCTGGGTGTTGGACGACGATTATAAACTGGCGGGCTTTCGCCTGCTGCCCACAGGCAAACGCGACGCGGGGAGCGCAGTCCTTACCTTTATATCTACCCTCATATTGCTGCCGGTAAGCCTGCTGCCAACTTTCTATCATTATGGAGGTTATTGGGTTGGGGGCGTATCATTAGCGTGCGGTTTAGTATTTTTGTACCTGGCAACCCTACTTTTGATAAAACGGGATATCATATCGGCACGAAGGGTGATGTTCGCATCTTTTTTTTACCTGCCGGTTGTACAGTTAATGTTTTTGTTTGATTTTTTAGGAAAATAGGATGATGGCTCAGATAACAAAGGAAAACGACAGGCAGAACCTGGGTGCAAAAAAATTTGTACTATGGCTGTTCGTGTTTGCTTCGTTCATGATTTTCGCCGCGCTTACAAGCGGCTTCATTGTGTATGCCGGCGGAAACGGGCATGCGCTGAATGTGCAAATGCCGCATGTGTTTATTTATAGCACCATTGTAATTGCAACAAGCAGTATCACGCTGATACTGGCGTCGCGCGCGGCAAAGCATTCACAGCCGGGCAAACAACGCCTTTTTATTTGGATCACCATGGCCCTGGGCATCACTTTCTTTATCCTGCAGGTATACGGCTGGTATGTGCTGACCTATAAAATGGGGATATATTTTGTTAATCCTAACGCTACGCGTTCCTTCGTTTACGTATTAACCGGCACGCACCTGGTGCATATAATAGCGGGCCTTGGCTTCCTGGTAGCGGCGATTTTAGGCTCAAGCAGGGGCAAACCGCAATCGATAAATTTATTCCGTATGGATCTGGCCTCAATATTTTGGCATTTTATCGATATTATATGGATTTATTTATATGTTTTTTTACTTTTGAACCAGAATTAATAATACCAACACACAAGTACAAATGAGTACAACAGTATCACAAATCGACGAAGTTAAAACAACACCCTGGGCGGGGGGCAGATCGCCTTTTTCTGTCGAGTACGGAAAAATGATGATGTGGTTTTTTCTTCTTTCGGACGCGTTTACCTTCTCGTCTTTGTTAATTTCTTACGGCGCTTTGCGCTTTAGTTCAGCCGCATGGCCCGCGCCGGACCTGGTTTTCCAGTCGGTACCCGGTATGATAGAACATGGTGCGCCGCTTGTGTTTGTTGGTTTAATGACCTTTATCCTCATCATGAGCTCGGTTACCATGGTACTGGCTGTTGAAGCCGGGCACCGCGGGGCAAAAAAAGAAGTGGTTTGGTGGATGATAGGCACCATCATTGGCGGTTTAATGTTTTTGGGCTGCCAGGCGCTGGAATGGACCCACTTGCATAATGAGGGCTTTTGGTGGGGGCATATACCTAATATGGAGGAGCTGAAATCACTGTTCCACGACAAAGCGTCGGATGTCACCATGACAACCTATGGCCACCAGTTCGCTAACTTATTCTTTACGATAACAGGTTTCCACGGTTTCCACGTATTCAGCGGGGTGGTTATCAATATCATTATTACTATTAACGTATTGAAAGGTACTTACGAGAAGCGCGGCAGCTATTTAATGGTTGAAAAGATAGGCCTTTACTGGCACTTTGTAGACCTTGTTTGGGTATTTGTGTTTACCTTCTTTTACCTCGTTTAAAAATTCAGATCATGTCATCAGAACCTATTCATACCGAACATGCCGAAGAGCATGGCGACACCATGACCAAAAAAAGAATATGGAATGTCTTTTTTGTGTTGTTGGGAATTACAGCAGTAGAGTTTTTTATTGCACTTTACCTGGTGCCCCACGATATTATTACTTACCATACCGCTAATCCGATATACATCGTGTTGACGCTTGCTAAGGCATTTTATATTGTCGGTTATTTCATGCACCTTAAGTTTGAGAAAATGGGATTGATATTCGCTATCATAGTGCCTGTCCTGTTTATAATCGGATTGATCCTTGTGCTTACTAACGAGAGCCACCACTGGGTCGATTTGAGGATGTAATGAACAAAACAAGCCTACCCAAAAAGATATTGATCCTGGTAGTTATACTGATACTACCGGGATTTTTATATTATTTGCTGACTGTTAAAGGCGAGAACCGGTATCATCCCCTGCCAATATTCGGGCCTAAGCCCCTGGCCGGAACATTTCATAACGTAAAGGGAAAGGAGATACCAGACACCATTTTTCATACGTTGGGCAATTTTAAATTGTACGACCAGCACGGCAGAACCGTTACTCCAAAGACATTCGACAACAAGATATTTGTAGCAGGATTTTTCTATACCCATTGCCCCACGCTCTGCCATGTTATCAATGGTTACATCGATAGCCTTAGCCGCAATTACGTAAAAAGCGAACTCGCCTATTTTGTTTCGGTAACTGTAGATCCGCAACGCGATTCTGTAAAGGCGCTTGACCATTACAGCAGGCAATTTGAACATCCGGGCCCCAAGTGGTCATTCCTTACGGGCGACACCGCGACTGTCTATCCGCTCATCCGCCAGGGATTCCTGATGAACGTGGTGGATGAAGGCAAGGGCGATTTCATTTATCCCGATAAACTTGTGCTTGTCGATTCGCATAAGCGGATAAGGGGTTATTATGATATATCAATAAAAGAAGTTACCCGTTTGAACGACGAAATAAAAGTGCTGATGCTGGAAGAATACCGCAGTAAAGAAAAACCATTGTATTGATATGACCGATAGATTTATATTCCGTTTTGTAGCCGCTGTATCCGTATTTGTGTTTTTAGTGGTGTTTATATTAAGCCTTAAAATATTGCCAAGGCCGGCAGTTGTTCCCTCATTTGCTATCTTTCTGCCTAAACTTAACGCGATACTTAATGGCACCTGTACGGTACTGCTGTTGTTATCTTTATATTTTATTAAGCAAAAAAAGGTTACCATACATAAACGCATCAATATCATTGCATTTATCCTGTCGTCGCTTTTCCTGGTTTCCTATATCTTGTTCCATTACCTGACACCGGAAACCCGCTATGGCGATATAAACGGCGATGGCGCAGTATCAGCCACTGAACTGGCTGCCGCGGGCGGTATGCGGACATTATACTTTTGTATTTTAATTCCTCATATAGTACTGGCTGCCGTGGTGCTTCCGCTTATCCTGTTAAGCTTTTACCGGGGTCTGCAAATGCAGGTGGAAAAACATAAAAAAATAGTAAGGTGGGCGTTCCCGATATGGCTGTATGTAACAGTAACGGGAGTGATAGTTTACCTGATGATATCGCCTTACTATCATTTCTGAAATTGGAATTGTCAAATTCTGAATTGTCGCTTCTATATTCGAAACTAATAGCCTATTTTTGCAATGATGAAAAGATTACTGGTTGTTGTTGTTTTTAGCCTGATGATCTTCAGCGCGGCTGAAGTGAACGCCCAGTGCGCCATGTGTACCACCGCTGTCGAATCGAATAATAAAAGCGGCGCGCTTACTACTAAAGGGCTTAATAACGGCATCATTTACCTGCTTGCAGCACCTTACGTTGCCGCTGCAGCCATTGGCTTTATCTGGTACAAAAAGTATCGCCGCAAAAACATCGACCTTAATATTCCGCACGAAAAGCTCAACCTTAACTGAGCAAAAGCTATTGTAATTTCTCTATAAAATAGTCGGGTCAGCCGGTATTTTGTTTTGCTTTGGCGAATAAGTTTCGGATATTCACCCCCGCAATCGCTGCATCTGTAAAGCCTGTTTTTATATGAAGATATACCCGGAAACATTTACTTTCCTGAAAGATATTGCTGACAATAATAACCGCGATTGGTTTATGGCGCATAAGGATGCACATGATAAAGCCAAAGAAAATGTAATAGAATTTGCGGGCGAACTGATCAAAGAATTAAGTAAGGTAGATCCGAATCTTGATGCCTCGCTCGATCCCAAAAAGGCGGTACTGCGCATATACCGCGACATTCGCTTTAGCCCCGATAAAACACCTTATAAGAACAATTTCGGTATTGGTAAACTTACATCGGGCAAAAACGTAATGCACATTGGCTATTATATGCATGTTCAGCCCGGCGCGTCGTTTATTGCCGGCGGCAGCTGGATGCCCGAGAACGACCAGTTGAAAAAGATAAGGCAGGAGATAGACTACAATGCAGGCGCCCTTAAAAAGGTGGTGGATGAGCCGGAGTTTAAAAAACTATTCGGCGAGTTCAGAAAACAAGAACAATTGAAAACTGTTCCACAAGGATACAGCGCTGACAACGAAAATATAAGCTTGCTTAAGCTGAAATCGTTCGTGGCCGAACACAGTTTTACCGATAAAGAAATGATGACGGAAGGAATTGTGCAGAGGATAGCAACTATTTGCAGTAAATTGTACCCGTTAAACGTGTTCCTGAAAAATGCAGTCTCTTAACCCCACCATAATCCTTAAACCATGAAAATTAAATACTATTTACTTGCCGGGCTATTTTGTTGTACACTGCATTCGTGCGTTGTGCTTTCGCCCAAGAAATACAAGAACCTATTAGCCGAACGCGACTCGTTAAGTACCCGCAGCACCAGTCTGGAAGCACAGGTATCAGCCCTGCAGGCCGATACCATGCACTTGCACCGCCAGCTGGCCGACCTGCAGAACAGCTACAACACGCTTAACGCTAATTACAACAAACTGAATGATAATTACAGCAATACCTCTTCGAAAGTAAGCGAGCTTTCGAGTGATCTGCAAAAACGCGAGGCGCGCCTGAAAGAGGTTGAGGATGCCCTGAAGAAACGCGACGCTGCATCGGCCGCATTGCGCGATAAATTGCAAAAGGCGCTGCTTGGATTCCAGAACAGCGGGTTGACGGTTGACATCCGCGATGGTAAGGTATATGTTTCGCTTGCGGATAAGTTATTGTTCCCATCCGGAAGTATCATTATCGATCAGCATGGCAAGGATGCCCTGGTCCAGCTGGCGGCTGTATTGAACAAGGAACCGGATATTAACATTGCAGTTGAGGGCCATACCGACATCAAAAAAGTGAACAACCTTGGACAGATAAAAGACAACTGGGATTTGAGTGTGCTGCGCGCCACGTCGGTAACACGCTTTCTGACAGAAGCCCAGGGGGTTGATCCGCACAGGCTCACCGCTACCGGAAAAAGTCAATATCAGCCTGTTGATGAAGGCACCACGCCCGATGCCCTGGCCAAAAACAGGCGCATCGAAATTGTGCTGACGCCAAAGCTGGATGAGATTTACAATTTGATAAAGCAATAGCATATAAGCCCCTGAACAAGGGGCTTTCTTTTTTTGTTAATGTTTCAAAAGAGCTATGAAGTCATACGCCATCATTTCTGATATACACGGTAATTCGCTGGCACTAAAGGCGGTGCTTGAAGATATTCGGTCGAGAAAGATAGACCGGATCATCAACCTTGGCGATCATTTTTTTGGCGCGCTCGAGCCGGAGGCCGTGGCGGATATGTTGAGGGCGAATGAGATGCTATGCATCAGCGGGAATACCGACCGCGAGATACTGGAAAGTGTGGACGGCGATTTTGACAAGGAAGGCATGGCACGGGTAAAAGCCGAACTATCGGAACAAAGCATAACCTGGCTACGGACCCTGCTGAAGACAGCCAGCTGCGATGGCCTGTTCTTCGTTTGTCATGGCACGCCCGGAAGCGACGATGAATACCTGCTGGAGAAAGTAACCGCGAACGGTGTATTTGTTTATAACGACGAAGAACTTATTGCCAAACTCGCCCATGTCAGAGAGCGTGTTATTCTTTGCGGGCATTCGCATGTAAACAGGGTGGTGTACCTGTCAAATGATAAGATCATTCTGAACCCGGGGAGTGTTGGCCTACCAGCCTACCTGGGAAATGGGGAACATCGCTTTGCTATGGAATCTATGACACCACATGCCAAGTACGCAGTAGTACGTTCCGATAACGACGCCATCAGTATTGAACAGGTGCTATGCGCCTACGACTGGAACGCCGCCTCTGAAGCGGCATTAAAAAACGGTAATGAAAAGTGGGCGAAATATTTACTTTACGGCAGGATGCCTAAGGAGCTGCGCTCTTCTTAGTCCATATAATATTTAACTATGTCATTGCGCGGCCCTGTTAGGGTTTAAGCGAAGGGGGGCCAAAGCAACGTCGTCGCGATACATGCGGGTATGCAATGGCGAAGCGGTTGCTTCGTCGTTCCTCCTCGCAATGACAAATTTTTTTCCGGACCAATCTATAACTCCACTTCCTCCATCAAGGTATGGAACAGCGCAAACCTTTCTTCGAACTGCGCATTATGTTTTGAATGGATAGCGTCCATGTGCTTGTAGTGAAAATCACTGTAACGTTCTACGGTGTCCGTATGAAACTGCAGGCAATAGGTTACCCCTTCATTCGGCGAATCCATGATGAAAAGCAGCTTGTAGCTATCAAAAGCTCCGGTGCCGAGCACGGCCGGGATATGATTGTTTTTTATCCACTGTAACCATTCCTGTTCCAGGGCATCGTCAATTATAAAAGTTTCGTTGTAGACTAACATCTGCCAAAAGTACAATACATGGTTCAATAAATCATTAAATCAATAATTAATCAAGAGTCCCCCACCTGTTTGTCACCCCGTAGTATCCTGAAACGCTTCCGCGCCTCGTTTATCCAAAGGCTGCCGGCGTAGTCGGTTATGACCTTCTGATAATAAACTTTAGCCTGCTCCTTATTGTTCAATTTATTTTCGTAGAGGTCGCCCAGCATAAAAACCGCATCGTCGGCCCAAAGGTTGAAAGGGTGCTCCTCCACAATTTTTTTTAGTGGCACTATCGCATCGGTAAAGTTTTTTTGCTGTATCAGTATGCGTGCCTTGGCCATCAGTATATCATCGCTCAGGGCGTTATCAGGGTATTTTATGCCGATGCTGTCAAGCGTCATGATGGCTTTCTCAGGTTGCTCGGCAAAAATGTGCAGATCGGCGCGTGCATACATTTTAAGAGCGCCGCCGCTGGTGTCGGCCTGCAGGTTATCCGAGATCAAAAGCGAAAGGTTCAGCGCATCATTGGCTATTAACTGGGATGTTGCTGCTTTCAGAATATCTAACTGGCCTTTGGCCCACGCAAAGTCGCCGGTGTAGTAAGCCAGCTTTGCATCCCTGAATTTAGCTTCCTGCGAAATATTGGTATTGGGATAACCGGTTTCCACCTGCTGGTAAAGCAACGTTGCTTCCCAGGGTTCGTTATTCATCAGGTAGATATCACCCAGATCAAGCTTGCAGGATGCCTGCATATTTGGTTTAATATCAGGGATATTGATCGCTTCTTCCAGCAATTTTTGCGCATCGGCCAGTTTATGCAGTTTAAAGGCCTGTAGCTTTGCCAGCCGCTGCATGGCAAAAACGGTGCTGCTTGTTTTGCCGAACTCGTTCAACAGATCAGTATAGTCCTTTTCAAGCCCGATCAGGTCGGCCTGCGTATATTTTCCCGACGTTACCAGCAGGTTTTTTGTATTGATCAGTTCGATCTTTGCGGGTATATACAAAGGCTGGTCTTTCCCTTTGGCTATAACATATTCATACCCGCGAATAGCAGTATCATAAGCCTGGTCCGAAACCAGCGTTTGGCACAGGTCGAAAATGCTGTTGCCATCGTCGTTTTGGCGCCGGCTTAGCGCAAGCGACTGGTTCAGCGCCTGGTCGTAATCCTTTTGCTGTAAATACTGCCAGGTCAGCAGGTCGACATAGATCGTCTGCTGCGGGTCCTTTTGAATGCGCCTCAGCACGGCAGTTTTCAATAAGTCGTAGTCGGCGCTGCCGTCAAACATCGCAGAAAGCGTGTTTTCGGCCTGTGTTATAAAAGCCGGGTTCTCGGGCAAAAAATTCAAATACTCCTCTATCAGCCCTGCTTTATCGCGCTTAAAGCGGTATAAGCCTATCAACTCAAAGGTGTAAAGCTTATCGTTGTTCAAAAGCTTGCGGCCCTGCAAAAATATTTTGACTGCGTAATCAGTATTCTCGGCCTGGTAAAATTGAGTGGCAAGGTTAGCTATTTCGCCGGCGTCGGCAGGCAGGTTTTTTACCAGGTCGTCGTAAACGGCGTTTGCTTTGTCAATGTCCCCTTTTTGTGTGTAAACACGGCCGAGCGCAATAGAATATTTGAAGTCCGCAGGGTGCTTGCGAAGCATTTTTTTTGCAACGCTTTCGGCCTCGTCAAACTTTTTCAGTCCGAGTAAGCCATTCACATAAAAGGGAAAATAGGCCTCGTTATCCTGTTTATACAGCTTTTGGTATATATCAAGCGCCTTTTGCAGCTCGCCATTGGTGGTAAACTGGCGGGCCAGCTGCAATTCGTCAACCTGGGCAAAAACAACGGAACTTGTGAAAAGGGCAAAAACAATAATCGCAGCTAATCGCTTCATCTTCTCAAAAATAATCAATTGAAACTATTTTGGATCTATCGGGCATTTATATATAACGGCAGGAAGCGGTAAAATTGTAGTGACAGTTTGTATTGGTAGGGTAATTTGTCTAAGTTTAACCTACATGAACAGGTCACAGTTAACTGCTGTTATGTTGAATAGACTTAGAATATTATTTTTTATATCGATAATTAGCGGCCTTTTTTCGTGCAAAAAGCACGAGGTTAGGCAAATACCTATCAGTGATTTTTTTAAAACACCCGAGGAAAGCTTTTTCCGCGTATCGCCCGACGGGAAATACATTTCTTACCTGAAACCCTTCAAAGGCAAGCAAAATATTGTCATCCGGTCGCTGGCCGACGGGCAGGAACACATGGCAACATCGTTAACCGATTATTCTGTAAGGGAGTATTCGTGGACGTATAATGACCAGATCGTTTTCATACAGGACGTTATCGCACTGGACGAATTTAGGATGTTTGCGCTGGATGTTGCGACTTCGCAAACGCGAGACCTGCTGTCGCTTGAAAAAGGCAGGATAAGGATTTTGAACAACCGCAACAAAAAGGAACCCGACATTGTGACCATAATCATGAATAAACGGGACCCTGCCAATTTCGATGTGTACAGGCTCAATATCAAAACAGGCGAGCTGAAGCCTTATTTGATGAATCCGGGCAATATTACCGAATGGTTTCCGGACGATGACGGCAAAATACGGCTGGTAAAGTCGACCGACGGGGTAGATGAAACTATACTTTTTCGAGAGGATGACAGATCGCCGTTTAAACCTATCATCAAAAACAATTTCAAGAATAGGGTAGCGCCCATTGCTTTTATTGGGGACGGCACCGATTTTTATGCTTTATCCAATGTAAACCAGGATAAGACGGCGCTGGTTGAGATAGATGCTAAAACAGGTAAAGAGAAGAAGGTAATATTCACCTGCGACAAGGCAGACATTGACAGGGTGGACTATTCGCGGAATAAGCACCGCCTCGAAATGGCGATATGCCAGGAGGAACGGCCTACCGAGCATTTTCTGAACGACGATGTAAAACATATTTACGATACCCTGTCGCGGCGCCTGCATAATACCGAAATGATTATAGTTGGGCGCGACAGTGCAGAGAATAAATTCATTGTTTTCACTTATACCGACCGCAACCCGGGTACCTATTACCTTTACGAAACAGGCGGCATGAAGCTAACCAAGCTGGGGGATATTAATTCCAGCATTAAACCCGAGGAACTGTGCGCGATGAAACCCGTTTCGTTCAGGGCGGGCGACGGACTGCTGATAAACGGCTATCTTACCCTGCCGCAGGGCGACAAGACTACCAACCTGCCGGTAGTAGTGATGCCGCACGACGGACCGTGGCGCAGCCGGAATACCTGGGGATATAATGACGAGGTGCAGTTTTTAACTAACCGCGGTTATGCCGTTTTCCAGGTTAATTACCGCGGGTCGACGGGCTATGGTAAGGCTTTTTATAGCGCAGGACTTAAACAAGCAGGCGGTAAAATACAGGACGACATAACCGACGGAGTGAAATGGCTCATCAGCCAGAAAATAGCCGACCCTAAAAAAGTGGCCATTTTTGGTGGCGGCTTTGGCGGCTTTTCGGCGCTTTACGGCATATCCTATCACCCCGACCTGTATAATTGTGCAGTAGTGCAATATGGGCTCATAAACTTTTTTACCTATATTAAAGATGTGCCGCCTTATTTTAAACCAAGGCTGCAAATGATGTACGAAATGATTGGCAACCCTGAAACAGATGCCGAGCAATTGCGGGCCATATCGCCGGTGTTCCATACCGATAAGATCAAAGCACCTTTGCTGATATTCCAGGGGGCCAGGGACGAGACCGCCAATATCAGCGAACTAAATCAGTTTGTGCGCGAACTAAAAAAACAAAATGTACCTGTAACCTATTATCTAAAACAAAACGAGCGTAAATTTTTCAGGAATGAGCATAACCGGATGGAGATGTATGCTGAAATAGAAAAATTCCTGGGCAATAATATGCGGGTGAAACATTAATACCCGTGGCGATGCAGGCAGATAAAGGTATTTACCGGAAGAACTTCTCATTGATCATTGCTTTCCTGATATTGATATCGGCCACGTTTATTGTTGCCCTTTTTATCAGCTATAACCTGACATCGCGCTATGTTGAAAATGAATTTGCCGCTAAAAAGATAGACGTACAGGAGCAAACCATCAAACCCTATAACGATTTTTTCCAGCTTACAATACCAGAGATCACCTTTTACCAGGGCTTTCTTGATTCGGCCTCGGCAGCCAGTTACTCGTCATCGGTTTTTAAAAAATACCCCTTTGTAAAGCGTATTGTTTTTTTTGATGTCACCATAGGCAGCCAGACCAATAAACAGGCTGGCGAAGGCGGACTGGACATCGGCCTGAAATCGTTATATGAATATTATTCGAAAGACGGCAGGATGCTGAGTACCAGGAAGGGCCGCCCCGAAGATTATAGTGATTTTGAAACTATGGCCAATCGGCTGGCCAATTTTATTACCGTTGCTGATACCTCGCGCGAGCCCACGCAGGATGAGAAATTTAAGACATTTTACGAGATACAGCCCGGGAAAATAAGCTATCTCAATATTCCAAGGCGCGAGGAGGTGAAGCGGTACCGCGAATTGCAGCTGGCCAACCACCAGGGCACTATCTATAAGCAGAACATGTTAACCTTCGACCTGGATGAGCGGGTGCTTAAGGTTAGTAACAGCCATCCCGAACTATATAAAACTGTTTCGATACGGCCGGTTGTTTATGACCCGATAGAGAATGACAGCACCAATATTGTAACTGAATCGCTGCTGCCAGGCGCATTTTCGGACTATAAGCTTTTTTTTAGCTCGCCTTTGGATTACCTTAATGCGGAAGTGAACCGGCGATTTATGCCAACCGGGGCAATGGTATTGCTGATCTATATTTTCCTCGTGATCATCGGCTGGCTCATCTATCGTAACCTGGATGTGAACATGAAACTGTTTAAGCTTCAGTACGATTTTATCAATAATTTTACACACGAGTTTAAAACGCCGGTAAGCGTGATCAAGATTGCCGGATCGAACCTTAAGAGCGACAGCGAACTGAGCGAACGGCAGCGAAAGCACTACGGCAAAATACTGGATGAAGAAGCTGATAAGCTTAATGACCTGATGAATAAATTGCTGTCGCTTACGCAGCTTGAGAACAATGCTATCAATGTTAAAAGAGAAGAAATTAACGTGGATGAATTTGTACGGGGTTATATCGATACCTTCAAAATAAAATACCCCGACTTTAAAATAGAATATAAAGTACAGGTGCCGGGCAATTTTTATTCTGATCCGGTGTTATTAGGCAGTGTGTTTCAAAACCTGATGGAAAATGCCTATAAGTACTCAAACCCCAAAAGAAGGGAGCTCAATATTAATATCCGGACTGACAAAAAGAATATCATTTTCTCATTTGCGGACAGGGGTATAGGTATTGCAAAAGACGAGATTACTCATATATTTAAAAAGTTTTACAGGATACAGAACCAGTATAACCAAAACGGCAGCGTAGGCCTGGGCCTGGCATTTTGTAAGGAACTGGTTAATTTTATGGAAGGCGAAATAACAGTAAATTCGAAAATACACGAGGGCTCGGAGTTCATAGTCACATTGCCTTATGAAACGGCCGGGCAGTTAACAAAAACAAACAATGGATAAGGAAATAAAAATAGCGCTTGTCGAAGACGATGAAAATCTGCGCTTCCTGGTGTCTGAACGTTTACAGGCCGAAGGATATAAAGTATTTGAAGCCGATAACGGCGACGACGCCGAGGGAATGATATTGGCAGAGCAACCGCACATCGCACTGCTCGACTGGATGCTGCCCGGTAAGCAGGGCAGCGATGTATGTACAGCTATACGCGAAAAAGGTTACGACAAACTCGTTATTATGATGACCGCCAAGGCCCAGGATGTAGATAAGATAGAAGCCTATAATTTTGGTGTTTCGGATTACATCACCAAGCCATTTAACATGGATGTTTTAGTGGCGATGATCGATAATAAGATCAAGTTTTCGCTCAATAACGAAAAATCCGAGGCTTATAAATTTGCCAATATGGAGCATCACCCGAATATGCACCTGCTGATACGCGACGGAAGGAAAGTTGAACTTACGATACTGGAGAACAGGATATTACTTTATTTCCTGAATAACCGGAACAAGGTGATCAACCGCGAAGAACTGATGATGGAAGTTTGGGGCTACAATGCCGATGTGAACACCCGTACGCTGGACATGCACATTGTAAGGCTACGCAAGAAAATAGAAAACAACCCGGATTCGCCTCAATACCTGCAAACCGTTAGGGGGATAGGGTATAAGTTTGCCTATGAGGGATAGCAGATTTACGAAGTTTCAAAAACTTCGTAAATCTTACGCTTGCTTGTATACCGTTGACAAGATAAAATCCCCAAAAAAAGTCTTTTGCTTTATGGTCATATAATCCTGTTTTGCGAAACATTGCTCAATCCCAGGCAGTTTTGTAGCTTCTATGCGGCAAACCGTCCTGAAAAACAGGATCATCGACTTAAGCAATATGCGCTGCCACCATTTGCCCGTAAGCCTGAAATCGGTATTCAGCCATACACCGCCAGGCTTAAGGCTTTGATGGATGTGATCGAAGATCTTTTGAAGATTTTCTTCTGTAAAATTATCAAACAGGAAAGGCGTGATCACTACATCATAACCAGCAGTAAGACTTACATTTTCTACAGCATCATTTATAAAATTGACTTCATTGTTAGCAGTATTTCGCTTTTTTGAAAGCGCCATCATGTTAACCGCCACTTCAACATAGGTTATCTTTAATCCGGCGGAATGAACTTTGGCTATTTCCTCTAGTATCCAACCCGTACCGCCACCTACGATCAATATCTTGCAGCCGGGCGGGATGCTGTCCAGCAGGTACACCTGGGCTTTTACCAGTGACTTGCCATAAATAAGCCTTGAGAGTTTATCGTAAAACCAGGCGGAATTATTATAGTTGGCTGCCATATTTGAATAAAGGGTAAATTACAGGATTGTTCCTATATTTAATGCAGCCAACTCCGAATTACTATGAAAGCATTTGTTACCCACAGCCTTGTATCGGCCCTGTTGCTGCTCTGCACTTTTGCTGTATACGCCCATCAAGCTAAGCCTGATACGGATAAATACGAACGCAAGCAGGTAATGATACCCATGCGCGACGGCATAAAGCTGCATGCCGTCATCTTCACCCCAAAAAATCAAACAGAGAAGTTGCCGTTCCTTTTAGAGCGTACGCCCTATGGAGTAAGTCACACCTCCAGTCCTGATAAATCCACTTACGTTAAAGATATGGCGGACGACGGTTATATTTTTGTTTATGAAGATATTCGAGGCAGATATCTCTCTGAAGGAAAATATGAGATGTCGCGCATGGGACGAGATAAGAAGGATCCAAAAGCTATTGACGAGGCTACCGATACTTATGATACGATTGACTGGCTGCTGAAAAATGTACCCAATAATAACGGCAAGGCAGGAGAGTTGGGCATATCCTATGATGGCTGGACGTCTATAATTGCCGCATCCGACCCGCATCCGGCTATGGTGGCAGTATCTGAACAGGCAACACCTTCGGATATGTTTTTGAACGATGACCTGCATCATAATGGAGCATTCCGCCTCAGTTACGCCTTTGAATATGCTTTTATGGAGGAGATTTCCAAAACGGATTCGCTGTTCCAGTTTGGAAATTACGATACCTATGATTGGTATTTAAAGCTGGGCCCATTATCTAATATTAACAAAAAATACGTGCACGGTAAGTTGCCCAGTTGGAATGCTTTTATTGAACACCCCAATTATGATGAATATTGGAAACGTCAGTCGCTTCCTTACCGGCTTGATTCGCCCCGGATAGCTATACAGCATGTTGGTGGCTGGTGGGACCAGGAGGATATGGTGGGGCCGCAAGCCGCTTATAAAGTTTTGGAAAAGCAGGACAGGCATAATCGTAATTTCATCGTGATAGGCCCGTGGCGTCATGGCGGATGGGCCGGCGGCGAGGGTAGCCGCCTGGGGAATGTCAGCTTTGACGGGCAAAAGACCGGCCCTTATTTCCGCAAAGAGATACAGGCTAAGTGGTTTGCATACCATTTGAAGGGTAAAGGTGACGGCAATTTTGCAGAAGCGATCACTTTTCAGACAGGCTCCAACCAATGGAAAAGCTACACCAAATGGCCACCAAAAGAATCGACCACCAAAAACATTTATTTCCATTCAAACGGCAAACTATCGTTCAACGCGCCCACTGCGGCCGAAAATAAATTTGACAGCTATGTGTCCGACCCTGCGAAGCCGGTGCCGTACCGCGCACGCCCGATTCAGGAAACTTACGGTCCCGGTTCAGAATGGTATTTCTGGTTGACGGAGGATCAGCGCTTTGTACACAACCGCCCAGATGTGCTAAGTTGGGAAACGGATACTTTGACATCTGATATAACGGTTACCGGCAACCTGCTGGCCAAACTTTATGCCGCTACATCAGGGACGGATGCAGATTATGTAGTGAAGCTGATAGACGTTTATCCGCAGGAGTATAAAAAGGAATTAAAAATGTCCGGTTACCAATTGATGGTGGCGAGCGATGTTTTCCGTGCCAGGTTCAGGAAGAGTTTTTCCAAACCAGAACCGATGATCCCAGGCAAACCTGAGCTGGTTAGCATTGATTTGCACGGAATAGACCACGTGTTCAAAAAAGGCCATAAGATCATGGTGCAGGTACAAAGCACCTGGTTCCCGATCATCGACCGAAATCCGCAGAAATATGTTCCCAATATTTTTGAAGCGAAAGAAAGCGATTATCAGAAGGCTACAGAAATGATCTATCATACAACCGGTGCAGCATCGTGTATCAGTTTGCCGGTGATGGAATAAATAGGACTTACGAAGCTTCAAAAACTTCGTAGGTCTCCCTTACTCTATCTCAATATCATATTTCCCCAACAAACCCGGCAGCCCGTGCAGGGAGAACTTTGCCTTTTTGATGCGGTTAATTTCCGGGTCGATGGCGTAATTATAAGAAGTTCGCAGATCGGCTTGTTCTAATATGGTATTTTCAAAGGTCGAGCGGGCAAGATCACAATTGTCCAGAATAGCCCCGGTCAGATCGCATTCCGTAAAATCCGACTCCTGTAGCTGTGTGTTTTTGAAACGAATTTTTTTCAGTTTGACCTGGTAAAAGGAGGAATGGTTAACCTGGCAATTATCAAAGCTGAACGACAGGTTGAATTTATTGCACTGTTCAAACCGCAGCCCCAGCATTTTGCAATCCTTAAATTTGATGTCTTGTAGTGAAGTGTCCCGCAGGTTGACCAGGCTCAAGTTGCAATTGATGAAATCGCATTCCAGGAATTTTATGCCGGATAGGTCGGCGTCGGACAGGTCGCAATTCTTAAAACTACAGCTTTCATATTCCCCTTTTTTTAGAGGATTGGTTTTAAGATCAACTTTGTCAAAAGTTTCATTGTCGACAAATACTTCGGTCATCACAAATAAATACTAAGGTGGTCGAATGCGATCACAAAAAGATATTGTAATATCAGTACACCATCCAGGAAAAAGAAGTAGTAATATTCATTCTTTTCCCATTTCGATTTGAAGATAAGCCAGCCGCTAAGCGCAATACTTAATGTGAGCGCTATAAAGTTGGTGTCAAGCCCCCGGTGTTTAAATAGGAATAGCAATACCACATATCCACCGAGCAGGATCTCGCAAAACAGGTAGGCATTCTTTTCGCCCCAGGCCACGGCTATTGTTTTAAGGCCTAATTGCTTATCCTCGAACAAGTCGCGGATATCGAACGGGATCGCAATTGCAGCGATGAACAGGAACCTTTTTGCAATGAGTATGGTAGTGTCGCGCATCGATATCACGATCTGCTGGCCGTCCTGCGCTTCCAATACCGGCAGCAGCACGCAACTCATGGTCCATACCAGGGTTATCAGGAATAGTTTTAGCCCCGGTATATTGCGCAGGCCGAACTTTTTATCGCCCATGGCGAATAATGGCAAGCCGTAAGCAAAGGAAATAGTGCCTAAAAAAATGAGTAATATCCGCGATGAACTGGAAACCAGGAAGAACAATGGAACCAGCGACAGGATGGAAACGATAGTCATAGTAACCATCAGCCTGTAATGGCCAAAGAACCAGCGTACCCGTTTATATGGCGATTTTTCAGGCGCCTCCGGCTTACTCACCAGGATACAGAAATTGTAAATACCGAGCGTCGAGGTAAACAACAGGCCGGCAACCGGATATATGGGCTTTGCGCCAATAAGGTACAACGTAAGCAGGCCCTGGGCAACGGCACACAGCCCCATAAAGATATTACTGAAAAGCAAAAAGTCGAACGCAGGCTGCAAAAGTTTCTTCATTGGTAAATGAAAAATGCTTTGCCGGGGTGTTTTAAGCCTTTTTTTGTAACGATGGGTCGGCGGAAGCTTTTAATTCAAATATCGTAATCTCGGGCAATATTCCAAGCCTTCCGGGATAACCTAAAAAGCCGTAACCCACATTTACATAGATCTGCTGATCTCCATGGCGGTATAACCCCGCCCATTCCGGGTAAATGTATTCTATAGGGCTCCATTGGAAATTTTCGGCTCGCACGCCAAATTGCATACCGTGTGTATGGCCCGAGAACATCACGTCGATTTGCTTATAGTCCGGCAATACCTGTGCCCGCCAGTGCGAGGGGTCGTGTGAAAGAAGCAATTTTACCGGAAGGTCATCAGTATTTTTCGTCGCCAGGTCAAGCCTTCCGCGCCGCGGAAAGCGGCTGATGGAGCCCCAGTTCTCGACGCCGATAATGGCTATTTCTTCACCGTCAACTTTAAGCCTGCGGTTCTCATTGCGGAGCAGGTCCCAGCCCATATTTTTATGGGTGGCTACCAGCTTGTTAAAGTCGGCCAGTTTTGCAGCTTCATCCGGCCAATCCCAGTAATCGCCGTAATCATGATTACCAAGACTGGAGAAAACACCAAGTGGGGCCTTCACTTTGCTGAAAAGGTCCTGGTATTCATACATTTCTTTCGAACGTTTGTTGACCAAATCGCCGGTGAAGAAAATAAAATCGGCCTTCTCACGCATCAGCATTTCCACGCCGCCGGTTACCGCTTTTTTATTATAAAAGCTGCCGGAATGGATGTCGGATATCTGGCCCAGTTTGATGCCATCGAATGCTTTGGGCAGATTAGGCAGGTATAACTTTTGATGATGTACGCGATAATCATACACGCCCGATATAGCGCCATAAACCATTCCGGCAAGTGGCACCGAACCGGCTAAAAGGCCCGCTTTCATCAGGAACTCGGAACGGGGGATAGTATTGGATTCGGGCGCCTTTGGTGACGTAGTTTTTTTTGGTTGTTTTAGCTTTAGAATGATCCGCCGGATATCATCTGCCAGGATAAAAGGCAAAAACATCACTTTCGATATAAACAAAAGGAAAAAGGCCAGCAAAAAAGCGGCACGAATACCGAGGTGCATTTTGGCAAAAACGCCGATAGCTACGCCAACGGTTATGATGATGGACAGGCTCCAGTATGTCCAGGCAAAAGGTTTCCCTTGCGTGAACTTCCACTTTTTTAAACCCAGGCGCATGCCGGGAAAAAGATAAAAGTCAATGGCAATAACGCCAATACAAATAAGAAATACAGTAAGAGATTGCGATTCCATGCTAAGCCAGCGGTAACTTAATACCTGTCGTCATCAATATCCAGGTCGTCTTCATCCGGCTCTAAGTTAAAAAGACTATTGAACATATCCGAAAAAGCAAAGCCATTATCCAGGAACCCTTTGTTGAGCTGCGAAAATTCTGCAAGGCCATGTAGTACGAATTCCATCAGCAATAGTTGCTGGTTGGTCGTAAGGCTGGGGTGCAGCTTTTTTACCAGTTCCTTAAGACCTGTTACCGAATTGAGATTATTTTTATATTCTTCGAAAGGTAAATTATCATCAAGCAGAACGGTATTGGCATCGCTGAACCAGTTGATGATCTCGGCGTATGGATTTGGCGTTTTCGATTTTTTTGCCTTTTCAGGGTCAGGAAAAAATTGTAGCAGCAGTGTCCTCACGGCTTTGCCTATCAGCATGTTGGCTACTTTGGCAGGGCCCTCCAATTCGCCCTCGTACACCAGTTCTATTTTGCCGGTGATAGCAGGTATCACGCCCAAAAAATCGGTAATACGAACGAAGGTCGATGTCTCGCCATTAATGATCATGCGCCTTTCCGCATTGCTCACTAAATTCTCATAAGCGGATATAGTAAGCCTTGCGGAAACACCGGATTTTTTATCGATATATTCCGAATTCCGTGCTTCAAAAGCGATCTGTTCGATCAGGTCTTTCACCAAACCATCCACTTCGATCTTCGATTTCTGCTCCGCAGAAAGCAATGCTTCCTGCTGGGTTATCTTGCGCGAAACTTCTATCGAACGCGGATAATGCGTCAATATCTGGCTTTCGATACGGTCTTTTAACGGTGTTACGATGGACCCGCGATTGGTGTAATCTTCTGGGTTGGCCGTAAACACGAATTGCAGATCAAGTGGTAGGCGCAGTTTGAAACCGCGTATCTGGATGTCTTTCTCCTGCAATATATTGAATAGCGAAACTTGGATACGTGCCTGTAGGTCGGGCAGTTCATTGATCACAAAAATGCCCCGGTGGGCACGCGGTATCAGCCCGAAATGTATCACGCGTTCATCCGAATAATGCAGTTTCATGGTGGCGGCCTTGATGGGGTCAACATCGCCGATAAGGTCGGCAACGGTAACATCAGGTGTGGCCAGCTTTTCGGTGTAACGTTCGGAACGGTGCAACCAGGCTATCGGGGTGTCGTCGCCTTTGGTTTGAACTTCGTTGTGCCCATACCATGAAATTGGTTGCAAAGGGTCGTCAAATAATTCAGAACCTTCTATATAGGGAATATATTCGTCGAGCAAATTCACCATTAGCCGTGCTATGCGGGTTTTGGCCTGCCCGCGCAAACCGAGCAGCAAAATATTATGCCTCGATAAAATAGCTGTTTGCAGATCGGGGATAACGGTATCTTCAAAACCGATGATGCCTTCAAACCCTCCCTCTTTTTTTTGGAGTTGCGCAATCAGGTTTTGGCGTAATTCATCTTTTACCGACCTGCTTTTATAGTCCGATCTTTTTAATTCCCCTAAGGTTTTTATAGCTGTCTTTTTATTCATTAGTCAATTGTCATTAGTAATTGATCTGCACATTTGCACATCAACGCACGGTCCTTCTTCTGTTACGGATGTAATCTTCAAAAATATATTCGCCGAGGCCATTCAGCGAGCTGTAAAACGCCTTGCCGCCGTTGGTTTCCGTAAACTTACGGACGAACTGTTGCAGGTAAGGGTCTTTGGCTATCATAAATGTGGTGATCGGTATTTTTAACCGCTTGCACTGGGCAGCCATGTTCAGCGTTTTATTCACCACTTTACGGTCGAGGCCGATACTGTTCTTATAATATTTAGTGCCTTCCTTCAGGCAGGTAGGCTTGCCGTCGGTTATCATAAATATCTGCTTGTTATGCGTCTTTCGGCGCCGAAGCAGATCGGTAGCCAGCTCCAGGCCGGCATAGGTATTGGTATGATAAGGGCCCACCTGTAAATAAGGCAGGTCCTTTAAAGCAATGGGCCAGGCATCATTCCCAAAAACCACGATATCCAGTGTATCTTTCGGGTACTTGGTGCGAATCAGCTCGGCCAGCGCCATGGCTACTTTTTTGGCGGGCGTTATCCGGTCCTCACCGTACAGGATCATGGAGTGCGAAATATCGATCATCAGCACCGTCGAGGTCAGCGTTTTATAATCCATTTCCTCCACTTCCAGGTCGCGCTCGGTCATCATAAAATCGTTGATGCCATGATTGATTTGCGCGTTGTGGATGGACTGGGTTATGTCTATTTGCTCCAGGCTGTCGCCAAACTCATATTCACGGCGTTCCGCGTTCCGTTCATCTCCCTGCCCCGAATGCGGCGACCGGTGGTTACCCTTACCCGATCGTTTCAGCTTACCAAATATTTCCTCCAAAGCCGACTGGCGGATGCTTTGCTCGGTTTTAGCCGTGATATTGAATTCGCCGGTTTGATTGTCCTCGTCCAGGTAGCCCTTCTGCTTCAGGTCGTCGATGAAGTTACCCATGCCATATTCGTCATTGGTAACATTGTATTGCTTGTCCAGCTCGTTCATCCAGGCCAGAGCTTCGCCGGCATCGCCCGAAGTATAGTTGAGCAATTCAAGAAATAGCTTTAATAATTCATCAAACCCGCCTTTTGGTAGTTGTTTAGGGGTGAACTTCGAAAACCCGTAACCGCGCATATTTATCCTTTCAGATATAAAGTAACGGATAAAATCATTTAAAAGTTTGAAAACAGGTCCTCTGCAACGGAAATGTTAGCTTGCTGTGACAGTTGCTTTGTTAGTTTACAATTGACGGGTTGCAACTTGCATGCTACACGGATGATTATTGCCAGCTGCCAACTAATAAGTGCGAACTTATTTCAACCTCAGCAGCTTCCGGATATGCTCATCATACGGCGGATTCGCTCCCCGCTTGCTGGCCACAAATGCCCCGACAGAGCAGGCTTTATCTACCACACTTTGCAGGTTTTCACCTGCGAGTAAGCCGGCTATAAAAGTTGCCAGGAACGAGTCGCCGGCACCAACGGTATCACCACCGGAAGCGGGGCAGCCCGGCGAGTCGTAAAACTCATGATCGTGCCAAACAATAGCGCCATGTTCGCCCCGGGTCACTACGATGGTTTTTGGGTGATATTTCGATCTGAACTCGTTCATCATATCCCGCAGGTCAGCCTTGCTGCCGCCGATAAGCAGCTTTGCTTCGTCCTCATTCATCTTCACCACATCGGCCCTGGCGGTTAATGTTTCTATGGTAGATAAGGTGTAATGGGGCGCGCGCAGGTTCACGTCGAATATTTTGAGCGCCTGGGTTTCATTCAGCAGGTTTAGCAACGTGTCCCGGGTCGTTTCGTCGCGGCAGGCGAGGCTCCCAAATACAATAGCCGACGCATGAACAGCGCTTTGTACCAAAGCATTATCTAACTGAATATTATCCCAGGATACCGGCTGGGGTATGATGTAAGTGGCGTGTTGTTGTTCGTCAAGCTCCACGGTAACCTCGCAGGTTGGCAATTGCGGATCGCGCTGAATAAGGTCAGAGAACAGGTTGTTCCTTTTCAGGAACTCAACCAGTTCATCGCCTGCCTCATCGTCGCCAACCCGACTTGCAAAGGCCACATTTACCTGTTGTTGCGCCAGGTGCATGGCTACATTCATGGGCGCGCCGCCGGGCTTTTTGCCATCGTCGAATGTATCCCAAAGCACCTCGCCGAAGCACAAAACATGTTTGTCCATAGGTATAAAGGTTAAAACCGCGCATCGGCGGTCATCCGCAAAGCTAAAATCTTTTTGCACATAATTTACTTATTTTAGAGCATGAAAAGAATGATCGTGATCCCCTTTTTCTTACTCTGCTTAACGGTGTGCCGTGCGCAGGATAAGGACGCCATAATGAAAGTACTAAGCACCCAGCAGGATGCCTGGAACCGCGCCGATATTGAAGGTTTTATGCAGGGCTACTGGAAGTCTGATTCGCTGATGTTCGTAGGTAAAACAGCACCGGTTTATGGCTGGCAAACCACGCTCGATCATTATAAAAAAGGCTACCCCAACCGGGCCGCTATGGGGCAATTGACATTCGATATTATCCAGGTTAAGATACTCGACCCGTCTAATGCCTTTGTGATGGGCGGCTGGAAACTGAAACGGGAGAAGGACGAACCGGGTGGTTATTTTACCCTATGGTTCCGCAAGATAGATGGTGAGTGGAAGATAGTTTGTGATCATACTTCCTGATATTTGAGAGGTTGATATGAGATTGAGAATGAACTTTACCAGTGGGCTACTAATGCCTGGATTATAATATTTATGGTTAACATGGTATTTTATTAAAATATTGATAATCAATTAATTAATATCAAATTAGCTAAAATTGTGTTAACCATGTTAACCCTGTTGACGATCTGCTGTATTCGAATACCCTGATCTAAAACCAGTCGCTATAGGAAGAACGGAAAGGAAAAATACTGTAACGATTCCCCTAATTCCCCGTCTTATTATTAATGGTGGAGATATTCGATAACATCCGTAAAATTTACACTTTCAGTACGGCTTGCCCCGAACTGGCGGATCATATCGAGTTTTTCTCCGAATCATCTTTCGAGGCCACCAGGAAATATATCGCGGGCGAGCATTTCTCGATAAAAATGTTCCCCAGCTGGACGCCGACCTTTTATATTAATCTTGGCGAACCGTATATCATAATGTCAGGCAATAAACAACATTTCGTACAGGCAGATCAGGATATCCTGGTTCTGCGCAATTCCAACGTAGAAAGGTACAATACGCCGTCAGATAATATTTTTACGGTCAAGTTTCACCCCGGCGGGCTCGAGGCTGTGTTGGGTATCAGCCAGTTAAAATGTGTCGACCAGGTAATCGGTCTGCAAAAAATATTGCCCAATAAGCTGCTCCGGGATATACGGCGGCCATTGTCATTTGAGGAACGCTGCCTGCTGATGCAGCAATACCTGTTAAATGCTTTTAAACACCGACGACAGGAAGATCATTATTTACGTTTTGTGCACGATTGTATCGACCGGTACGAGGCCGCCGGCATGCTGCTGAACACCAGCCAAATGGCCGAAAAAATGTTCGTCAGCTCCAAAACCATCAACCGCTATTTTAACCGGGTGGTGGGTTTGCCGCCTAAAAACTACTTCTCCATTCTTCGCGCCCGCACCGCGCTGACGGCTTATGTCAATCATAAACAAACATTTACCCCTTACGATTTCGGCTATTATGATATGAGTCATTTTTACAAAGAGGTAGTGAATTTTACCGGGAACAAGTTGACGGAGCACGCGGCCTGATAAGACATACATTAAAAGCCCCGGAGAGGGGTTGGGGGTGAGGCAGATTGTCCGTTTTTTACTAAAATCCATTTATCCAATGCCGTTATTTTGCTGAAAAGATAAATTGATAATGAGACGCATTATACTGATATCCATACTCATGCTTTTTCAGCAATTAGCTTTCGCGCAGCAAAAAGGCTATACGCCGAAGATAGAGCCCTGCGACTGTGCTTTTAAATCGGATAGCCTGAAAACGACCTGTGCTTATCTCATCGTGCCTGAAAACCGCAACAAACCGAACGGTAAAACTATTAAGCTTCCTTTTATTTATGTCGAAAGCAAAAACCCTGATAAACACAAGGATCCGGTTTTGTATACGGCAGGCGGTCCGGGGGCAAGCTCGTTACGCGGGGTAAGGTTCATCCACAATCGTGCTTTCATCAAAGACCGCGACTATATCGCCTTTGAACAACGCGGAACAGAATTTGCCCTGCCGCGTTTAGATTGTTTTGAGGTGAATGACGCGATCAAAGAAGCGTATCGTAGGAATTTGAACAGGGATAGTATGGTCCTGGTCGGCGTAAGAGCCTGCCGGAAAAGGCTGACGGCGCAGGGCATCGACCTGTCCGCATATAATACCATCGAAAACGCGGCAGATATCGAGGACTTGCGCCGGGCGCTGAAGATCGATTCGATCAACCTCATAGGCATATCCTATAGCGGCGGATTGATGATGACCGTAATGCGCAATTACCCACAGCATATCCGGTCGGTTGTGCTTGATTCGGCTTTGCCAGGCTTTGTTAATTACGAGGAGGACGCCATGTTCAGTATCAACGAAGCCTTCAATAAAATATTCAGCAATTGCGACAGGGATTCGACGGATAAAGCCTTATATGGTAATATGAAACAGCGTTTCCAGCAATATTTTTCTTCCATCGGCGATAAAAACTTTTACCTCAACTATAAAGAAAAGGATAAGCAGGATAGTATCCACATCAGGTACAACCGTGATGAATTGCTGGATGTTCTGGTGAACAAATTGCAAAGTAACAGCGAATTAAAAAATTTACCTTATATCATTAACCAATTGATTGCCGGTAAGCACCGGGCTTATATGAAGGAATATTTTGACGGCATTTTTAGCTCGGGCAACACGTCGAACGGTATGCGGTATTCCATGTATTGTTCCGAGCAGATGGCGTATGCCAGTCAGCAAGTAATTGACAAGCAGGACGATTTTTTTCCTTACCTGGCCGGCTTTCATTTTAATAATGTCGATCATCCTATTTGCAATTGCTGGAATGTAAAGCCCGTGGACCCCATTGCCAAAGCACCTGTTTATTCGAAGATACCGGTGCTACTTGGTTCGGGCGACACCGACCCGTATTGCAGGCCATATTATAACGACCTCATCCACCATTATATGCCCAATAGTCAACGCCTGCTTTTTACAGACAAAACACACGCACCAACATTAAACACCCGGGAAGGGGACCAGCTGATTGCGCAGTTTTTGGCCAATCCGCATGCCCCAGTAAAGCCCGATGGAAAAAAAGTGATAACTTACTAAACTGTAGCATATGAAAAAACTGATCATATTTTTAATCTCCATAAACTCCCTGTCCGTCTTCGCCCAAAAAGATAACCGGATAACTATTGGTACGGCCGATACCGTCTACTCAAAAATACTTGGCGAAAGGCGCACCGTACTGGTGCATGTGCCGCGTGGCGACAAAACAGAAAAATACCCGGTATTGTATATATTGGATGGCGAGGAACACTTCCAGTCGGCTGTAGCCATAGACGAACAGATGAGCGGTGTTACCCCGCCCATGATTGTGGTTGGCATCACCAATACCAATAGGGAGCGCGACCTGACGCCGACCCACGTGGCCAACTCAAACGAATCGGGAGGGGGTGAGAATTTTATTGGTTTCATTGAAAAAGAGCTAATGCCATATATCGAATCGCATTACCCAACGGCACCATACCGGCTCTTCAGCGGGCACTCCCTGGGTGGATTAACGGTGATGAATGCTTTTTTTAATCATACCAATTTGTTTAATGCTTATATAGCACTCGACGCAAGCCTTTGGTGGGACGCACAACGCTGGATAAAGAAATATGAAGCGGAATTAACCAAACATAATTTCAGCAAAAAATCCTTATTTATAGCGATAGCTAACAATATTCCAGCCGGCATGGATACCATCTCGATTTTGAAAGACACCAATGTGATCTCGCCTATCCCACAATCGGTTATACCCTTTGTGCATATTTTGCAGGCCGCTAAACCGCCGGGACTGCACTGGACATCTAAGTTTTACCCGAATGAACGGCACGGTACAGTTGAGTTGACATCTGAGTATGATGCGCTACGTTATATTTTCGATTATTACCAGTTCCGCACCAGCCAATTTATAGGTCACCCTGAGCTGAACGAAGATTCAGTTTTAGCCGCGCATTATCAATTGATCTCGGAAAAATTGGGTTATACCGTTCAGCCGACAGAAAACACGGTGAACGAGCTGGCATACAGTTGTCTTGCGCAGAAAAAATGGGACGTTGCCTATAAACTGTTCAAACGAAATACCGATAATCACCCTGAAAGTTCGAATGCATTTGATAGCCTGGGGGATTATTATGCGGATCGTGGTGATAAGGCAAATGCCATAAAAGCCTATTCAAAATCGCTGAGCTTGAATGAGACCGCAGACACGCGGCGGAAATTGAATGACATGAAGAAATGAATTGTAGAGACGCATAATTATGCGTCTCTACGGCAAATGCTATTTTGGCTGCCCTTTAGCCAGCGCCCTGTTTGCCCATTTAATGGCCGTTTTTTCGCGGTATTGGGCATAGTCAGCCTTCAGCGCCATCTTCAGCAGGCTGTCAACACCACCTTTGACAGCGAGATTATACAAGCTGGCCGCTTTGCGGGTAACAGAAGCATCCCATGCACGCAGGCTAAGCGAGTAGGAGCCGGACAAATATTTCATCCAGTGCCACCAGCCGGTAGGCATAAATAAGGTGTCGCCGTGTTCCAAAAATAGTTCGATACCCTCAACGCCGTTCAGCGCCGGGAATTTTTCAAAATCAGGGTTGGCAACATCATAATCCTCCAAAGCATAAGTGGCGTTCGGCAGGCAATACAAGCGGCGCTTCCACTTATTTTCAAACAAAATAATATGCTTGCGGCCAACAAAGTGCGTATGAAAAATATGCGGAAGATCGATATCATAGTGCAAAAAAGTAACCGAGTTCGATCCGCCGAAAAACATGCCGGGCATGCTTTCCAAAAAACCGCCCATCAGGTCTTTAGGTAAAATAATATCATCCAGCAGTTGGGGGGCCTGCTTAAAAATATTGAAGAAGAATATGCGTAATTCGGTAGGCTGCGACATGATGAGGTCGATATACTCATCAAAAGGCATTTCGGCTGCCTTGGCGTTTATCGGTTTTGACGGATCTGCTTTCGAGTTATCATACAGCGGCACCACCTTATTGCCCACCACCTGTTTCATATAATCAGGCGTCCATTTTTCACGGGCGGGCCAGTTTTTAGTGAGCCCTTTTATTACCAAAGGCTTGCGTGGCTTCAGGTAATTTTCCGTAAAATCTTCCGGACTGATGTTTTCTACAGTATCAATCGGTTTTAGTATAAAACTCATAGACAATTCAAATCCTTATTTGCAAAGCTGCAAAGATAGCGGTTTCAGATAACTAATTGCTACGGGTAAATATTATGACGCTGTAAACAAAAAAGCCCGGACGCTTTCGCCCGGGCCTTGTCAAGTTTGCAATTGCCAGTTTCATAATTTGCAAATTGTCAACTTAAAACAGCCAACTATTAATTCGGCATTAATACGGCATTCACCACATGGATAACGCCATTGCTTTGATTTACATCAGCAATAGTGATCCACGATTCGCCGCCTTTTTCGTCTTTCAGGTATAATTTTTTGCCTTTTTGCATTACCCAAAGTTTACCACCCTGTACTGTTGTCAGTTCGGCTTTACCATTGCCTTCTTTGATCTTAGCCATCAGGTCGGCCGAACTAAGTTTTCCGGCAACTACATGGTAAGTTAAAATTTTGGTCAGTGTTGCTTTGTTTTCCGGCTTTACCAGGTTGTCGACCGTACCGGCAGGTAGTTTGTTAAAAGCCTCGTTGGTTGGCGCAAATACAGTAAACGGACCCGCACTTTCCAGCGTTTCAACCAAACCCGCAGCTTTAACCGCCGCCACCAGCGTAGTGTGGTCTTTGGAGTTTACTGCATTTTCAACGATGTTTTTGGTAGGGTACATGGCTGCACCGCCTACCATTTTGGTTTGAGCATAAGTCCTCGGCGTAATTGCAATAGCTGCTAAAGCAAACGCCGCGATTATTAGTTTTTTCATTTTAAATGTTTGAGTTATTTGTGAGGAGATACGGCTGGCTTATGTACGCGGATTTAAAACCCACAGTAATTCCAATAGCCTGAGGTTTTAAGCTTTTTCAAACTATAAACGGGAATTTTTCGTAGTTGCGCGAACCTAAAAAAACAGCTCGGCAGCGATGTGATCTGCGTATAGCTTGCCGGTTTGGGTAAGGTAAATAACGTCGTTTTCGCGGTGTATCCACTGCTTCCCGAAAAACTCATCGGTCAGTTTTAACAAGATATCTGACGAACCGGCAGCAATGGTATTTAATTGACCCAGGTCGAGGCCCCACATGGTACGCAGCGAGGTCATGATGTATTCGTTCAGGCGGTTGGTCTCGGTTAGTACCTCAATTTCAGCGGGGATATTTCCGCTATATATGCCCTGGATGTATTTTGCATTATTGGCGACGTTCCATTGCCGTGTTTCGCCGTTATAGGAATGTGCCGACGGCCCTATACCCAGGTATTTTACACCTTTCCAGTAATTGGTATTATGTCGCGAATAATTGCCCGGCTTGCAAAAATTGGATATTTCATAATGTTCAAAGCCCTGCAGTTGCATGGCGTTTGCCAGGTATAAAAATTGTTCGGCGCTCTGCCCTTCGTTCATGGGCGGCTGTACTTTCTTTTTGATGGATGATGCCAGTGCTGTACGCGGCTCCACGGTCATGGAATAGCATGATACGTGCGGCACCTGCAGTTCAAAAACTTTATCAAGATTGGTCTTCCATTTTTGGTCGGTAAGCAGTGGATAACCATAGATCAGGTCGACGGTGATATTCTCAAACCCCATATCCTGTGCTCGTTTTACGGATGATTCTGCCTCTGCCGCCCGGTGCGCGCGATTCATCCAAAGCAGATCTTCATCAAAAAAACTTTGTATGCCTATGCTGAAACGATTGACGGGAGTATCCCGCAATTGCCTTAATTTTTTATTGTCTAAATCATCCGGATTGGCTTCCAGAGTTATCTCAGCGTCAGGTGATACCGTATGCAGGCTGGTAATTGTGCCAATGACAGAATTGATCTCATCTCCATTCAAAAGAGATGGCGTCCCACCGCCGAAGTAGATCGTTTCGATGGTTTCGCCATTGAGATAATTTTTTTGCAGACTGATCTCTTGGGTCAAAGCTTTCAGCAGATCATCCTTATATGCCAGCGAGGTGCTGAAATGAAAATCACAATAATGGCAGGCTTGTTTGCAAAAGGGGATATGAATGTAAATTCCTGCCATGTGGCAAAAGTCGGTATATTAATTTACTAAACTAAAAAGTTAATGCGTTCTAAATTTTATAATCAAATATTACGGTAACTTTGCCCTTGTATTGATTGAGAATTTATTCCGTATGCGATCTGTAGCCGCGTGCTTTTTGCTGATGTTGTTTTTTACTGTGAATAATTACGCGCAGCAGGCATCAGACACTTCAAAAAGCGTTGATACAATAACGCGCGGTGCGGCGCAAAATCAGCATCTTCCTTTTCTTGATTCTGTCGCCCAGGCGATGCAACAACACGACCAGTTGGTGCAGGACTCGCTAGCTACCCAATATATCCGCCCGGCAGACCCCGCCCGGCACGACATGCTGATGGATACCCTGATCCAAAAATATATGTACAAGGGTACCAACTACCTCGATATACACACCAAATCAAAAAGCCTGCTCAAAGAAGGCAGCAGCCGCCCCTCACGCGACAGGTGGGTTATCGGCATTATCCTTGCTCTGTTGATCTACGCAGCCATCCTTAACCTTTTTATGGGCAAAGATGTCGAAAGCGTATGGCAGTCGTTCTACAGTAAGCGAATGCTTAACCAGGTTAGCAAGGACGATGGCGTTATTAATTCCTGGACCTTCCTTGCGCTCTTCCTGTTGTTCGCATTGACATTCGGGCTGTTTCTTTACCAGTTTTCGGCATACAGGCATGTATACTACACTATAGGGGGGGCCCAGTTATTCTTTTCGCTTACTTTTATCATCCTTGTATTGTTTGCAGTCAAGTTCGTTGTCGTTAAATTTCTCGGTTTTGTCTTCGGCACCGGTAAACTAGTCAGCGAATATCTTTCCGTGTCATACCTCACTTATTTTAACATCGGTTTTGTCTTTTTGCCAGTTTCCCTTTGCTTCAGTCTGCTGCCTGATCCGCTGATAAAATATGTGTTGTTTTTTGCCTTCGTGCTCATAGCTGCAATCGTCGTTTGGCAGTACCTTCGGGGGAGCGTAGGCATCATTTCTAACATTCTATTTCATAAATTTTATTTAATTGTCTATCTTTGTGCCCTCGAAATTTGCCCTATTTTAATTTTGATCAAGGCATTAAAGATATAGGCGTCACGTTTTTATATATAAGTATTTTGGAAGAAAGAAAGAAAAAGGTTAAAAGCATATTGGTTACTTTGCCAAAGCCCGAGAATGACAAAAACCCCTATTCCGAACTGGCAAAGAAATACAATCTAAAGATCGATTTCAGATCGTTCATTCATGTTGAAGGTGTACCCGCGAAAGATTTCAGGAAAGAAAAAATAAACCTGCCCGATTTTACTGCTGTTATTTTCACGAGCCGTAACTCGGCCGATCATTTTTTTCGCATCTGCGAGGAAATGCGTTTCGAGGTGCCTGTCGATATGAAATACTTTTGCCTTTCAGAAACCATCGCCCTTTATCTGCAAAAATACATCCAGTACCGAAAAAGAAAAATATTTTTTGGTAAGCAAACCGCCTCAGACCTGGCCGAGGTACTAAAAAAACATTCAAGCGAAAAATTCCTTTATCCTTGCTCTGATGTCGCAGCAGAAGAAACGCAGAAATTTTTGCTGGATAATGGCTACGATTTTACCCCTGCAGTATTGTTCCGTACGGTATGCAGCGATTTATCCGATCTGGCCGACGTTTTTTACGATGTGCTGGCATTTTTCAGCCCATCAAGTATCCAGTCGCTTTACAAGAACTTCCCTGATTTTAAGCAAAATAACACCCGTATAGCCGCCTTTGGAGCCACCACTCACAAAGCCGTACTGGATGCCGATCTTATTTTGGATATCCCTGCGCCAACCCCAGGTGCCCCTTCAATGACCATGGCCATTGAACAATATGTAAAGATGGTAAACAAATAATTTATAGTAAATTATGGAATTTGCCCGCAACTTTCAAAAGCACGAAGCCGTATAATGCCTCATAATTACACTGCTACAACGATAAGTGGTTAATTATAAGTTATTTCGTTTTTTTATGGCAATAAACTATTAATTTATATTTTTGCTATGGAGTATGACGAGAACTTTACATATAAAAGAACATTTAACGTTTTGCTTAAAGTAAAATTAATATATTAGTAGAGGTCATATTGCGTTATATTCAAATAACTGATTGATTTAAAAATGAAGCAGATTTACTTTTTAATAGTGGTTTTGGCCGGAAGTGTGGTACTTGGCGGTTGCGGCAAAAAAGGCACAGGTGACAGGGGCGAGTTGACCGGAATACCCCAAAGGTCCTTTAGAGCCGAGGTTCCATACGGCATGGTTTATATACCGGCTGGTACCTTTTTAATGGGGCAAACCGATCAGGATGTTACTTTCGCACAGTTAGCGCAAACTAAACAGGTTACCCAGTCGGCATTCTTTATGGATGAAACCGAAGTATCAAACACTAAATACAAGCAGTTTGTACAATGGGTGCGCGACTCAATAGCAATAACTAACTATCTTAACGATCCTAAGTACTTTATAAAGCCTAAAGCTGCAGGTAATACCAATAACGGCAAAAAATATATTAACTGGGCCTATGTAAAGCGCTATCCTATTTCGTTTGACGCGAACAGGAAAGGGAACACACCTAATATGGCCAAATTGCAGGGAATGTATTACCAGGGTGATGATCGTATATTCGATCGCAATGAATTGGATGTACGCCTGTTAAAATATAACTATTCAATTGTCAACCTGCGCGAAGCTGCCGATTACAAGAATGACAAATCCAAACACCGGTCAGATTTCATTTACCGCGATACTGTTCCGGTATATCCTGATACACTGGTTTGGCTGTCCGACTTTTCATACGCCGCTAACGAGCCGATGGTAGAAGGTTACTTTTCGCATCCTGCCTATCGTAACTACCCCGTTGTGGGAGTTACCTGGCGCCAGGCGCGCGCATTTAACGTGTGGCGCACACGCTACAACGAAAACTATAAACAATCGCGTGGCTTACCGCACCGGTTAACCTATACTTTGCCAACTGAGGTTGAATTTGAATATGCAGCGCGCGGCGGCAGGGTAGGTACCGATTACCCATGGGGCGGTCCATATATCAAAAACGCAAAGGGCTGCCTGATGGCAAACTTTAAGCCAGGTCGTGGCAACTACAGCGACGACGGTGGTGCCTATACCGTAAATGTGCGTTCGTATTTTCCAAACGACTTCGGTCTGTATAACATGGCCGGTAACGTGGCCGAATGGACCTTGACAGCGTTTGACGAATCGGCTTCAACTTTTACACACGACCTTAACCCGAATTTTACTTATGATGCCAAAGCTGGTGATCCACCGGCGCTGAAACGCAAAGTAGTAAGAGGCGGTTCGTGGAAAGATGTAGGGTATTTCCTGCAAAATGCTACCCGTACTTATGAATACCAGGATACTGCAAAATCATACATCGGCTTCCGTTGCGTGACGCATTACCTTGGCCGCGACATTAAAGACAAACACTAATAAAAATTATAATCCACTAAATTAAATTTTAATTATTCTACTAAAATGGAAGGCAAGAAAAAACCTTACGGAATCACCAATATCGTATCTTGGGGTGCAACAGTTGTAATCATCGGATTGTTGTTCAAGATACAGCACTGGCCTTACGGCACCCTGTTTATCACCGCAGGTCTTACAACAGAAGCAGCCCTGTTTTTCCTTTTAGGTTTTCAAAGAGAGGCAGAGGAAGCGCATGTGGATTGGACCAGGGTTTATCCTGAGTTAAAAGAAGACTTTAAAGGTGAACTGCCAACCGCAACTACACGCGGCATCGGAGGCTCATCAAGCACCGCAGCACTGGATAAAATGCTGGACGATGCTAAAATAGGCCCTGAATTGATCGGCAGCCTTGGCGAAGGTCTGAGAACCTTCGGTGATAAGGTGGCGAACATTTCAAAAGTTGCCGACGCAGGCGCTGCTACAAGCGAATTCTCATCAAAAGTGAAAACAGCAAGCGCAAGCTATGATAAACTAAGCAACGCTTTTGAAGCAGCATCGGCCAACCTATCCGAAATGGCTAATTCAAATATCGACTCTAAGGCTTATCACGAACAGGTAAATAACCTGGCGAAAAACCTGTCGGCATTGAACGCAGTGTATGAACTGGAACTGCAGGATTCGAGCTCGCATCTGAAATCGATGAATAAATTCTATACCAGTATGGCTTCAACTATGCAAAACTTCACCGAGTCGCTGGAAGATTCACAGCAATTCAAAACAGAAGTTGCACGCCTGTCCAAGAATTTGAGCACGCTGAACTCTATTTATGGTAACATGCTGTCGGCAATGAGCCAGCCACGTTCATAATTGATTTAATAACGACCCTACAAACGAATAAATAAGATAAAATGGCCGGCGGTAAAGAAACCCCAAGACAGCGAATGATAGGTATCCTATACCTGGTACTATTGGGCCTTATAGCCCTTGACGTACCGGAGAATTTGCTGGACTCATTTAAAAATATTGGCGATAGCTTAAACGCTTCAAAAACTAACGTACAAACCGGTATAACCAACGCTTTTGGCTCATTTGAAAAAACAAAGCTGAAGGATGAGCCGGAAAGAGCAAAAGTGCCATATGCAAAAGCGCTGAAAGCCAAACAACTGTCTGACAACCTGGATAACTATATCGAATCGTTAAAAAATACGTTGATTAAGGAATCCGGTGGCATGGATGCAGCTACCGGCGATTATAAAGGACGTGAAGGTTTGGATTACTCTGTCGACCTGATGGTTGACCGCAGGAAAAACGCATACGATCTGCATAAAAAAATTGACGCGACAAGAGATTCATTGATCGCGCTACTCGACCCACGCGACCGTATAGGTGTTAACCTGGCTTTACGTGCAACCCAGCCGAAACCCAAAGCGGGTTTCCCTACAAAAGATTGGGAACAGGCAAATTTTGGTGAAGGTATACCAATGGGCGCTGCTATGACGGCCCTGATCAAGATACAATCAGACGTTAAGAACTCGGAGAATGAAATTGTAAAAAAGCTATTAGGAAAAGTTGACCAGGCTCAGGTAAATCTCGACCAGTTCAATGCCGTTGCCGTTGCGCCTACAAGTTACGTTTTGGTTGGGCAACCTTATACGGCAGATGTTTTCCTGACAGCATCAGACTCAAAATCAAGCCCCGAGGTTACCGTTGATGGTTCAAGACTTCCAACAGAAGGCGGTAAGGGTAAATATTCAGGTAGTACCGGCAGCGAAGGTGTTCATACCTGGGTAGGTACTATAAAAGTTAAGCAAACAGACGGTACCTATAAAACCTATTCAACTCCGCCTCAAACTTACATGGTCGCAAAACCATCAGCAGTTGTATCTCCTGACAAGATGAACGTGTTGTATATAGGTGTGCCAAACCCTATTTCGGTTTCTGCTCCGGGTATAGCGAAAGAGAAATTGCATGTAAGCATGTCGGCAGGCTCTTTATCAGGTTCAGCCGGGCATTATATCGCTACCGTGAATTCGATAACTGACAACGACGTCATAACGGTATCGGGCGAAATAGCGCCAGGGAAAACAACGGTGTTAGGTGCAACCAAATTCCGTGTAAAACGTATACCCGACCCAAAACCGCAATTTGCGGGTAAAAGCGGCGGCAATACAAGCGCTGCTAATTTAAAAGCGCAGGACAGGGTTTTTGCGAAATTGGATAATTTTGATTTCGATGCGAAATTTAACGTGACCCGCTTTACGCTCTTAGTAATTAAACCGCGCCAGGATCCGATCATATATTCGACCAGCGGCTCGGAATTGACAAGCCAGATGCGTGCGGCGATGAGCACAATTGCCCCCGGATCGACAGTTGTCTTTAAAGATATTGTTGCCGTTGGCCCGGATGGTACACAACGTGGATTGGACCCGATAGTATTATCGGCAAATTAAAAGGATTATGAAAAAGAGATTTTTAGTTATTGTACTTTGTTTGGCGTGTGCGGGTGCGTTTGCCCAGCGTAAGAAGGTTAAAAAGACCACCTCAAAGCCAACAACCACACAACAGCAAGCCGGCAACATCGGTGCCAAAACAGCCGTTGATACGACTAAAAAACAACAGGCATCTGCTGCGCCCGCAAAACCGTTTGACAGGCCGCTTGACGGATATTACAAAAAGACCAATATCCTGAACGCCAGGGTTACACCTTACGCAAACGTTCGTGAATCGGATGTGGCTTATGCAAAGCGCGTATGGCGCGAGATAGATGTTCGTGAAAAAATGAACCAATATCTGGCTTCGCCGAAACAACGCCTTATCGATATTTTGATGGATGCCGTAGCAGCGGGCGAATTAACTGCCTACGACGCTAATCCAAGTAAAGAAGATCCTGATGGTGATGCATTTGCCAGACCATTGACGGCTGCACAGGCTAAATCAAAAATGGCAGATAGCGTACTGGTAGATAAATTTGATAAAAATACCGGTGACAAGATCGGTTCGACCATGCAGCCGGGCCAGTTTAACCCTGATAGCATTGTTAAATTCCGTATCAAGGAAGATTGGATATTTGACCGCCAGCGTTCAATATTCGAACCTCGCATTATCGGCATCGCGCCTATGGTTAAGCAAAATGTAACGGGCCTTAGCCTTGATTACCAGCCCGCTTTCTGGATATATTTCCCGGACGCACGCCCTATTCTGGCTACTAAAGAAGCGGTTGACCGCAGCAATGACAATACCGGCCTTAGTTTCGACGACGTATTTATGAAAAGGATATTCACCAGCTATATTGTGAAAGTATCCAATGATAAAGACGAACGTATCAAGGATTACGCGCAGGGTATAGACAAGCTGTATGAATCGGAAAAAGTGAAAAAACAGCTGATGGATTGGGAACTCAACCTTTGGCAATACTAAAATAAAAATAGCCCTAACTTATAAGAGGAAAGTCTTGAGCCGGATAACGGCTTGAGACTTTTTCTTTTTGTAATAAATTACGTCGTCGTTGATTTTTTAAATTAAGGTTGAGTGTTTACGGCAGCTTCTCCAAAATAACTCCTTATTGCAACTGCCTGCTTTTTGGTAACTACCTCAAGCAATTCTTCTTCTGTCGCATTGCGTATTTTTTTTACCGACTTAAAGTACTTCAGCAACTTGTCTGCGGATGTTTTCCCTATGCCTTCTATCAGTTCAAGCTCGGTAGCTAAGGTACCCTTGTCACGTTTCTTCCTGTGAAAGGTAATGCCAAACCGGTGCGCTTCATCGCGCAATTGCTGGATGATCTTGAGCGTTTCTGACTTTTTATCAAGATATAGAGGGTATTGGTCGCCGGGATAATACAATTCCTCCAGCCGTTTTGCTATGCCTATAACGGTTACCTGTTTATCTATCCCCAATAACTTCAGGCTTTTTACGGCTGACGATAGTTGCCCTTTGCCGCCGTCGATAATGATCAGTTGAGGAAGCTCGGAACCTTCATCCAGCATTCGGCGATAACGGCGGTGCACGGCTTCCTCCATGGTGGCAAAATCGTTAGGCCCTTCAACGGTTTTTACGTTGAAGTGGCGATAGTCCTTCTTGAATGGTTTCCCGTCACGAAACACAACGATAGCCGATACCGGGTATTTGCCCTGGAAGTTCGAATTGTCAAAACACTCGATATGCCGCGGCAATTGGTTCATCCTGAGGTCTTTCATCATCACGGTCAGCAACCGCTCGGTACGCACTTCAGGGTTTAGCTTTTCGTACTGATCTATCTTCTCTTTTTTAAAGAATAACACATTCTTGTGGGAAAGATCGAGCAGCTTTTTCTTTTCGCCAAGTTTGGGCACGGTGAATTTGATCCGATCATCATCAATATCCGGGTGGAATGGCACGATCACTTCTTTTGAATGGCTGTTATACCTGCTCCTGAATTCTGATATAGCCAAAGTAAGCAACTCTTCATCACTTTCATCCAGGCGCTTTTTCAGCTCGATGGTTTGCGTTTGGATGATGGTGCCGTTCATCACCTTCAGGAAATTGACAAAGGCATATTTCTCATCCGATGCGATGTTGAACACATCCACATCGGTTATGGATGAATTGACCACCGTCGATTTACTCTGGTAATTTTCCAGCAGGTCGAATTTACGTTTCAGTTTATGGGCGGCTTCAAAGTTGAGGCTTGCAACTGCCGCATCCAGATCGGCTTTCATGTTGCGCAATACAGCACCTATCTTGCCGTTCAAGATGTCCTTTATCTCCTCGATATTATGTTCATAATCCGCTTCGGTCTGATAATTCTGGCAGGGCCCTTTGCAGTTACCCAATTGATATTCGAGGCAAACCTTAAACTTTCCGGCATCGATATTTTGCCGGGTAAGTGCCAGGTTACAGGTGCGCAACGGATAAGTTTCTTTGATCAGCCCCAATATGGCGTGCATCATACTTACCGAAGCATAAGGCCCCAAGTATTTCGAGCCGTCGCGTACAATGCGGCGTGTCCAGAATATGCGCGGGAAATTCTCGTTTTTGATGATGATCCAGGGGTAAGTCTTATCATCCTTTAGCATCACGTTGTACCTTGGCTGATGCTTTTTGATCATGCTGTTCTCCAGCAGCCACGCGTCTATTTCGGTATCTACAATGGTGAAAGTGATGTTGCGTATTTTAGATACCAGCACACGTGTCTTGGCATTCACCTGTGTATCCTTATTGAAATAGGACGTTACCCGGTTGCGCAGATCCTTGGCCTTGCCAATATATATCAGTTCCTTATCCGTATCCCAAAACTGGTATACACCCGGTTTATGCGGGATTTTTTTTAACGCCTCCCTGTAATCGAAACTATTAGTCATTAGGTACTGTCATTAGTTATTAGGTTATCAGCCATTGGGGCGAACCTTACAACATTCAAACTTTACAACATTCCGGCAAAATCAAAACCCAAGTTTCTTGTCCACATCCGATGCCGGGTTCTGTACTTGTTGCTGCTGATCGTAAGCGCTGCAATCGAGCGTTACCGTCAATGGTGATTTTGGAGGATCGAAGTCGACATTCTTTTTGATACCAAGCGATTCATTGGCATACACACGCTTCATAAAGCCGGCAAATATAGGCAATGCCGTATTGGCGCCTTCGCCAAGCCGTGTCGACCTGAAGTGGATGTCCCTGTCCTCGCAGCCTGTCCACACACCGGTAACCAACTGCGGTGTGATACCGATGAACCAACCGTCAGAGTTATCCTGCGTAGTGCCGGTTTTGCCGCCAACAGGGTTACGGATACCATATTTGTAGGTAAGCCGCGATCCTGTGCCATTTTCAATAACACCTTTAAGCATGTAGGTCATCACATAAGCTGTTTGCTCGTTCATGGCTTGGGTAACGCGTGGTTTGTGGGTATATAATACGTTGCCTTTTTTATCTTCTATGCGTAGTATAAATGTCGGTTCCGTCCATATGCCGTGGTTGGCGAAAACAGAATAGGCGCCCGTCATATCAAAAACCGACGCATTAAACGACCCCAGGCAGATTGAAGGGTAGGGTGGTACTTCGCTGGTTATCCCCATTTTTTTGATCTGGTTCATAACCAGCACCGGGCCAATCTGCTTCATCACCCAGGCTGTAACGTAGTTCTGCGAAAAAGCAAGTGCGGTTCTTAAGGTTATAGCTCCAGGCTGCAAATCGGATTGTGATTGTCGCGGACTATACGGGGCCTGGCCCGGTATATCAATTTCAACCGGGACGTTATCCACCTTTAAGCACGGCGAATAACCGTTGTCTATCGCCACTGCGTAGGTAAATGGTTTTGCTGTAGAACCTACCTGCCGGGTACCGTATTTTACCTGGTCGTACTTGAAATGTTCGAAATTGATGCCGCCAACCCAGGCTTTGATGTACCCGGTGGTCGGGTCCATGCTCATCATCGAATTCCGAAGCAGTAATTTCGAGTAAACAATAGAATCGATCGGTTTCATCGTCATCGTAGTATCGCCTTTCCACGTAAACAGTTCAACTTTGGTAGGGGTATTGAAATCTTTTTTGATCTCCTCAGCCGACATGCCCTGCAACGTATCGGCTTTATACCTGTCGGACCGGTGCATACCCTGGTCGAGCAATAGTTTGAAGTTTTTAATGCTTTTATATAAACTATATCCCTTCCAATGGCTATTGAACTGTACCTGCAGCTGGCGCATATATTCAGCCTGGGCCTCCTCGGCATACTGCTGCATCGTATAATTAATGGTGGTGTAAATTTTCAGGCCATCACGATCAAGATCATAAGGCGTACCGTCGGCTCTCACGATCGACTCATCCTCTAATATTTTCTGTACCTCTCTTTTCAATACTGCCCTAAAGTATGGGGCAGGCCCGTCGTTGTGCGTTATCCGGTTAAAATGCAGCCCCAGCGGCTTGGCTTTAAATTCGGCCAGTTGTCCTTCGCTCAGGTAACCTAATTTAGCCATTTGGGTAAGCACTACGTAATTACGCCTGTTCAAAAGGCGGTCGGGGTGATTGATCGGCGAATAATACCCCGGCCCGTTGATCATAGCTATCAGCATAGCGGCCTGGTCGGGTGTAAGCTTATCCGGCGTTGTATTAAAATAGGTGCGCGCCGCCGACTTGATGCCAAAAGTATTGTATGCGCCGAAATCTACCTTATTCAGGTACATGGTGATAATCTCTTCCTTGGTATAGCGCCTTTCCAAATTAACAGCCGTTATCCACTCCTTCATTTTTTGGGTAAAGCGCACGATCTTATTTCGTGAAGGATGTTCGGTAAACAGGTTCTTCGCTAACTGTTGGGTAATGGTACTACCACCCTGGCTTTTAAAAATATTGAGAAACAGGATCGTAAACTGTCGCCTGAAATCGATACCAGAATGGTCGTAAAAGCGCTCATCCTCTGTGGCCACCAGTGCATGGATAACATTGGGCGATATTTCTTTGTAGGTTACATTCGACCGGTTCTCGACATAATAGGTGCCTAACGTTTGTTTGTCGGATGAGATGATCTCGGAAGCCTGGTTACTTTTTGGGTTTTCCAGGTCGCGGAATGATGGCAACGGGCCGAAAATACCGAAATATGTTCCGACTATCAGCAGTACCACCAACAGGAAGCAAGTGATGAAAAACTTCCATATATAGCCGTTGTACCTCCTGATATCCTGTTGCGATAATTTAACGACGATCATTCTCTTTCAATTTAATTTTAAGCAATAGTAGCTATTTCAATAATTATTCTGGTAATAATCTATATAACTGTCCAGCGTAGATTTATTGTTCAGTTTATCCAAATTTTCCTGCGTAATGATAAAAAAGCTGTACTGGTCCTTCGGAACTTTCATAATATCGGGCATTAGGGGGATAATGGCGCGGGCATAATCTTTAACCGCCCCAAGGCTATAGAAACGTCCCACGTAAATCAGTTGGTTATTATCGCCCACGCTCATCAACTGGTGTTTAATGGCGCTGCCAGCCAGGTTGGCGCGGTTAAACTGCCCTATGCCAAAACGCGATGAAGCCAGGTTTACGGTAGCCGTACTTACATTTACTACAAAATAGTAATTCGTGCTGTCGCGCATCGAAAATATGGACGATTTAGCCGGCTCCTTACCGGGCAGCGTAGTTTTTCCTTGCACAGCGTTGGCCCGCGCCGAGTCGGGCTTTTCTACGACAGGCTTACCCGTTAATGGGTCTTTCACAACTTTTGCGGCTTCGGCCTGCTTTACCGCAGCAACCTGTTGTTCGGCAAGCAGGTTATTGTATTTAATAGCGGCCTGTTGCGCTTCGGTCATTGCCGGTACAAAAGGTTCCTCATTTGGGTCTTTTTCGGTCAGCACAACGGGCCTTTTTAATAAAGCCTCGCGGTTGGCGTCAAGATAAACCAGGTGTTGCTTCACCAATGGGGTTATAAGCCTATCGTTTGGATACTTACTCATTATAGCGGTAAGGTCGGCTTTGAAAGGGTCCAGTTTTTCTAAATGCCCTTCAGCTATTGCCCGAAGGTAATCCAACTGAGCGGCCCATTTATTGCCTGGCCGTTGCTTTTGCAGGGCGTCTATCAGGGTTACGGCTTGCTGGTAATCAGGTTTTGAAAAAGCATCGTAAACCTGGTTATATTTTTCTGTTAACTCTGCATCGGCATCGTTCAATTTCTTGCCGTAATCGGGGTCGATAATGATTTTCGCAAATGGCGTTTCCGGAAAGTTTTTCAGCAATAGGTTTTTATATTCATCTGCCTTTGCCTGGTTGTTGTCATCGGTATATAGCCGGTACAAATTATAATATAATGCCGGTTTGTCGGGGCTGTCTGGGAAGCGGTTCAGCAGTAGTTCATAGGTCGCGATAGCTTCTTTCCGGTCACCCAGTATATCCCGGTAAAAATTAGCAACGTCAAAATAAGCATCATAGATAAGCTTGTTCGATGTGGCGAGTTTCTCCGGTGTCAGGGGCAGGTTTTCTATCAACTGTTTGCGATAATCGCCGGCATTAACCCCCTTGCTTTTCGCCGCCTGGTCGGCCGGCGCATCAGGGTCAATGCTTTCAGCTGTGCCTGATGATGCATTGCTATTTGTTTTGTTGCTTCTTCGCCAATTATCTTCCAGCTTGCGGTTACCCCATCGCCGCTTAAAATCATTATATCCCTGACTGACAGCATTGCTATTATAAAAATAAAACGTACTTCCCGTGCCCCCCTGAGGCCCGCCCGGCGAGGCATTACTTGAAGCTATGGCATTGTCGATACCTGTTTGCACTTGTTGCCGGTGTAATATTTCGTTGCTTACCATAGCATCAATACGAGCGCCCCTTGCTTTGTCATCCAGCTTTGCCAGCATTTGTAAGGTATCTTCTCTCGATATGATGCTGAACCGGTCGGCAAGCAATTGCAGGTTATCACTTTTCTTTTTGATGGTTTGATAACCCGGATAGCCTGGTGATAAGCTAAACAGGGTACTGTCATAATATTTCTTAGCGGCTACATAATCACCCCGGTCCTTAAAATAAATATCTGCCAGTCGCAGATAGGAGAGGCCCTTCTGATTTTGATTCTTTCGGCTATAGTTTATAGAAAGGTGATAGTTTTTGATGGCGTTGTTCAGGTCTTTGTCAGTGTAATATAACTGCGCAACCTGGTAGTATACCTGGTCTATAAAATCTTTGTTATTCTCGTTTTTGATGAGGCTGCGCAGCCGGTCTATACGATTAGCCTTTGTCCCATTTTCATTTTGCTCTATCCTGATACGGTTCAAATTAGCATTGAATGCCATTTCGAACGCTGCGTTACTATTTACTATGCTGCTGTAATTTTTATAAGCGTCTGTCGCCTTGTTGTTCAATTCCTGCAATTGGGCCATAATGAAAGTCCAGCGCAGGCGCTGACCTTTATTACGACAGAATTGTATGGCCTTTTTCGCCGTCTGTTCGCCTTCTTCATAATTCTGCACATCGATATCATATTGCAGCTTCGTAGCGTAAATATCCGCAATAGTGCTCTTCTTTGTTTTTTTATCGATGTTTGAAACAGCCGAGTCTATAGCCAGTTTTGCTTTGGGTAATTCATTCAGGTAGATGAGTGTCCGCGCTTTCCACATTAATGCTTCTTCTGCCAGTTTTTTTTCCGTGGGGAACGATCTTACCACGTAACTGAAATATTCCGCCGCGTCGAAGTAGTTAGCCTCAAGGTAATCGGCTTTTCCTAAAACCAGGTAAGCATCGCCGAGGTAATGGCTTTGCTCTTTAATATTAATGATCTTGTTACCTTTTGCTTTCGCCTCTTCCAGATCTTTATCCGGGGTGCCGCTTTGGGCCGTAGTGTCCTGGTAAACGCGTAATATCTCATTATAAGAATCGACGAAGGACAAAGCATAACTCTCCTGCTTCTCGCGGAGTATCTCGTTGGCGTCAAAAAGGATATTGTAATGAGCCGTCAGGTTTTGCATCGCGCGGTTGAAGCCGCTTTTCTTTTCGAGTGAGCATCCTGCTATTAACAGCACTAAAACCGGGAAGTATATTCGTCGAAAGACAGATGTTTCAGAAGTGCGCCTCAAAGTAAAAACAACAGTTTATAAAAGCCTTGCTAATTTACTAAATAGTATGCAATAGGATCAATAAATTTGCAGATGACTAATAATGAACCAAATAATAAGGACGGCCGTTCCATCAATGCCTATGCGAAATACTCCGGCCTTGGCTTCCAGATGATCGTTATCATCGGCGGGCTTGCCTACCTGGGAACTAAGATCGATCAGTCCGCCGGCCATCAAACTAAATGGGTCGCCGCGGTACTGGCGCTTGTGGGCGTTTTCATCTCATTGTACATCGTTATCGCATCTCTTAAAAAATGAACAATAGTGATGGCAAGAAACGTGAAGGATGGTCAAGACGATCGCTTTTAAAGCAGGGCGCCAATGACGCCCTTTAAGAGCTATTTAAACAAAAGGAGGGGTTAACATGGTTAACACAATTCCAGGTATTTATTATCTAAATATCTTATAATCAGTAAATTAAATTGATTTTAATAAAAAACGTGTTAACCATAGGCAAATCGGGACTGGCAGTGGGCCACTATGAAACAAATTTGAAAAAGGCTCGGTTGGCGACCCGCTATTTATCAATGTGTTTTTAAAAGTGATTTCCCGGCGGGGATGATATAATTTTATTCGTAAAACAATAAAAATCTGCACCTTTGCACTTCATAAATCAGGGAGCACCCAAACAAAGTAAATGAAACTTAGCACGGCCATATTCTATTATCTTTTATTTACTATCTGTCTGGCTATTCCGCCCATTGCTTTACAGCACAATGGTTACGACGATTGGCTGGTAGCGCACTTTTGGCTGGTCTTTTTTTATATCTCCGGCTTTACGTTTTTGGTAGTAGGGCTGATATTGTTCATCCAGCAAAAAAACAAGGACTATACAACCCAGGCTTTCCTGGCAGGTACCACAATAAAAATATTGGCCTGCATATTCTTTATTGTCATCTTTTCGATGAAAAATAAGGTTAATAAGTACGTTTTCGTAGGTGATTTTTTTTATATTTATTTATTAAATATGGTCTTTGAAGTTTATGTTCTGTTACGTAACTTGCGGCACAAAAATTTAAGGTAGAAAACTTCATTTTAGATGACAAGCGGCAAGATTTTGAACTCAAAAATTTTTAACATTTTCTTCATTTGCGCGTTTTTTTTGCTCGCAGGCACATTTTCAAAATCAGCATCCGCCCAGGAAAAGGCATCGGAGGGGGCCGAAAAGAAGTTTGAGCCGAAGGATGTGATCATGGAACACATCAGCGATTCTCACTTTTGGCCGGTAGTGTTTCCGTTGGTAAAGGAAACAAAAATACCCTTGCCTGTTATCCTTTATACAGATAAGGGTTTGGAGCAATTTTCGTCAGCAAAACTGCTGCCTGAGGGAACAGTGTATGCAGGGGAAAAATATAGCTACAAGCTTGAAGGCAATAAAATAGCGGTGGTTGACGCTTCGGGCAATATCGATGAAGCAGCCAACAAACGAGTGTGGGATTTTTCCATTACCCGTAACGTGATCAGTATGTTTATGACTTTCGGCCTGCTGCTTATCGTATTCCTAACCATATCGTCGAGCTACAAAAAGCGCGTTGGTAAAGCTCCAAAAGGATTGCAATCGTTCCTTGAGCCACTTATCCTGTTTATACGTGATGATGTGGCTATCCCGAACATTGGCGTCAAGTACACAAAGTACATGCCTTTGCTGCTTACCATTTTCTTTTTTATCCTGATCAATAATTTATTCGGAATGATCCCCGTTTTCCCCGGCGGTTTTAACCTGACGGGAAATATCGCTGTTACCTTAACACTGGCTACCATTACGCTGCTGGTGGTTAACTTCAGCGCTAATAAATATTACTGGAAACACATATTTATGCCGCCTATACCTATATGGTTGTATATCATTATGGTGCCGGTGGAGCTGATATCGGTAATATCACGCCCGTTCGCTTTAATGATACGTTTGTTTGCAAATATTACCGCAGGCCACATCATCGTGCTAAGTTTGATATCCCTGATATTCATTTTTAACACAATATGGATATCGCCGGTATCAGTGGCATTCACTGTATTTATCGATACTATAGAATTGCTGGTGGCGTTTTTGCAGGCTTATATCTTTACTATGCTTTCGTCGCTGTTCATTGGGATGGCTATCGAAGAGCATCATTAATATTGAATTAATTATCTATTAATATATACACGTTTAAATTTATCAAACAATGACTGGAATGATTGGACACGCTGGAATGGTTTTAGCCGCTGCTACTACTGTTTTTGGTAACGTTGCTGCTCTTGGTGCAGGTTTAGCTGCTATCGGTGCTGGTATCGGTATCGGCCAGATCGGCGGTAAAGCTGTTGAAGCTATCGCACGCCAGCCTGAAGCTATCTCAAAAATTCAAACAAACATGATCATCGCTGCAGCTCTTGTAGAAGGTGTTGCTTTGTTTGCTGTGGTAGTTGCCCTGCTCTAATCGGGTCAGGCAAAAAAAACAAAAACAGCCCGGGGCGGTTGGCACCGGGATGTTTTTAATTAATGAAGTTATAATTTTATAAAATAGACTGAATTATGGAATTAGTTAAACCTGAGATTGGTTTAGTTTTCTGGACAGCCCTTTCATTCATTATCCTGCTGATCATTTTAGGCAAGTACGCCTGGAGGCCGATATTAACGGCGATAAGCGAACGCGAGAAATCTATTGAAAGTGCGCTTTCAATGGCTGAAGCCGCTAAAGAAGAGATGGCACGCCTCACCAGTGAGAACGATGCCCTGTTAAAACAGGCCCGTATCGAACGCGACGAGATATTGAAGGAAGCCAAGCAAATGAAGGACCAGATAGTAGCAGATGCTAAAGAAGCGGCCAATGCTGAAGGCAGCCGTATGATAGAGCGTGCGCGTTTGGAAATAGATAATCAAAAAGCCATAGCAATGGCCGATGTGAAAAACCAAGTGGCTACATTGTCTATCGAGATAGCTGAAAAAATATTGCGCAAACAGTTTGAAGATCAGAAAAAGCAGGATGCTTTGGTGGCTGACCTGTTGCGTGAGGTGAAGTTGAAATAATATCGGATTCCGAATGTTCAATTTCGAATTTGTTGAATTGATCATCCGGAGCGCAATAAGAAAATTCGGAATCGTAAACCCGAAATTCGAAACAAAAAAGATATGTCTGAATTAACAGTTGCAAACAGGTACGCCAAATCGTTGATCGATCTTGCCGAAGAGGAAAAAGCTCTTGAGGCGATCAGGAAAGATATGGAGCTTTTTACACATACCTTAAGAGCTAATTTCCAGCTTCAGGCAATTTTGGCTAACCCCATTGTTGCCCATGATAAAAAGATCAAGATACTGGAAGCGATTTTTTCGGGTAAGGTGCACAAGATTACTGAATCGTTTTTCAAGATCATGGTTAACAAGAGCCGCTCGGAAGTGTTGTATGCTACCGCGAAAGAATTCATAAACCAGTATAATGTTATAAAAAACATCACAAGGGCTTATGTAACATCCGCGACTCCATTATCTGACGAAAATAAAAAGCAGATAATCGCCGAATTGAAGGCAACCACCGGTGGTGATATCGAATTACATACTAAAGTTGATCATAACCTGATAGGCGGCTTTGTACTTAAAATAGGCGACCTGCAGGTTGACACCAGTTTGCTGGCCAGCTTAAAGAAATTGAAATCAGACTTCGCCCACGGCGTGAATCAATAATTATAAAAAAAACAAAACTCTAAATAAATAAAAAATGGTAGAGGTAAGACCAGACGAAGTATCAGCCATATTGCGCCAGCAATTGTCGGGCTTCAAGTCAGAATCTGAATTAGAAGAAGTAGGAACGGTACTTCAGGTGGGCGATGGTATTGCCCGCGTTTACGGATTAACAAAAGTACAATCGGGTGAGTTGGTTGAATTTGAGACCGGCCTGCAAGGTATCGTGCTAAACCTGGAAGAAGACAACGTGGGTGTGGTATTGCTTGGCAAATCGGACGGGGTAAAAGAGGGCGATACCATCAAACGTACCAAAAAGATCGCTTCGATCAACGTTGGCGACGGGATGCTTGGCCGTGTAGTAAATACGTTGGGCCAGCCAATTGATGGCAAGGGTGCGATAACAGGTAAAACCTATGAAATGCCCTTGGAGCGCAAAGCACCCGGTGTAATTTACCGTCAGCCGGTTACCGAGCCGTTGCAAACAGGCATCAAAGCCATCGACGCGATGATCCCCATCGGCCGCGGCCAGCGTGAGTTGGTTATCGGCGACCGCCAGACAGGTAAGACCGCCGTTTGTATCGATACCATTATCAATCAGAAGGAATTTTACGCTGCCGGCCAGCCGGTATTGTGTATATATGTGGCTTGCGGCCAGAAATCTTCAACCGTTGCGAACATTGTTCGTACGCTGGAAGAGAACGGTGCCATGCCTTATACCATTGTTGTGTCTGCAAGCGCTGCCGACCCTGCTCCAATGCAGTTCTTCGCACCATTTGCAGGCGCCGCAATCGGCGAGTTTTTCCGCGATACAGGCCGCCCTGCTTTGATCATCTATGATGATTTGTCGAAACAGGCTGTTGCTTACCGCGAGGTGTCGCTGCTGTTGCGTCGTCCTCCGGGCCGTGAGGCTTATCCAGGTGACGTATTTTACCTGCACAGCCGTTTACTGGAACGTGCCGCTAAGATCAACGCCAACGACTCGATCGCACAGGCAATGAACGATCTTCCCGACTCGATCAAAGATATCGCTAAAGGCGGCGGTTCGTTAACTGCATTACCGATCATCGAAACACAGGCAGGTGACGTATCAGCTTATATCCCGACCAACGTGATCTCGATCACCGACGGCCAGATATTCCTGGAGTCAAACCTGTTCAACGCTGGTGTTCGCCCTGCCATTAACGTAGGTATCTCGGTATCGCGTGTGGGTGGTAACGCACAGATCAAATCGATGAAAAAGGTTGCGGGTACATTGAAGCTCGACCAGGCTCAGTTCCGCGAGTTGGAAGCCTTCTCGAAATTCGGTTCAGACCTGGATGCTTCTACCAAAACCGTGCTTGATAAAGGTGCACGTAACGTGGAGATATTGAAACAAGGCCAGTATTCGCCGGTGACCGTTGAAAAGCAGGTGGCTATGGTTTACGCAGGTACTAAAAACCTGATGCGTAACGTACCGGTTAACAAGATCAAAGAATTCGAGAACGAATATACTACCCAGTTGGAATTACGTCACCCGCAAACATTGGCTGCCCTGAAAGCCGGTAAACTGGATGACGAGATAACCGGCGTACTGGAAACAGTAGCAAAGGAACTGGCCGGGAAGTATTAATGCGCAAATGTGCGGATATGCGAATATGCAGATGATTGTATATCCGTACACTTGATCAATTGAAATAACGCAAAGAAATTTGCACATCTGCACATTTGAAATTTGCACATCCAATAAATGGCTAATTTAAAAGAAGTAAGAAACAGGATATCGTCGGTAACGTCGACACAGCAGATCACCAAGGCCATGAAAATGGTTTCGGCGGCAAAACTGAAGCGCGCCACCAATGCGATCATGCAGTTGCGCCCTTACGCTAACAAGCTAAAGGATATGCTTGCAAACCTTTCGGCATCGCTGGAGGATGGTTCGTCGCCGTTTTTGCAGGAACGCGAACCGAACAAGGTGCTGATCGTTGTTGTTTCGTCGAACCGTGGTTTGGCAGGCGCCTTTAATGCCAACGCAATAAAAACGGCTAACAACCTGATATCCGAAAAATACAGTGCCCAGCATAAGGCAGGCAATATATCGATTGTCGGTATCGGTAAAAAAAGCCAGGAATATTATCAGCGCCGCAAATACAATGTGATAGGAGATAATAACGAGCTATTTAATTCGCTCAATTTCCTGAATGTATCGAAAGTAACCGAAGCCATCATGGAAGGTTTCCTGAAAGGTGAATTTGACCGCGTTGAGGTTGTTTACAACCAGTTTAAAAACGCTGCCATGCAGATACTGACGGTTGAGCAGCTGCTCCCGGTTCCTAAATCTGAAAAGAAGGTAGACACGGCCCACCAGGTCGACTATATTCTTGAACCATCGCAGGAAGAGATCGTAGAGCAATTAATACCGAAGAACATCAAGATACAACTGTACAAAGCCATATTGGATTCACATGCATCAGAACACGGCGCACGTATGACTGCTATGGATAAGGCGACAGATAATGCAGGCGAGCTATTAAAAGCGCTTAAATTATCGTACAACCAGGCACGCCAGGCAGCCATCACAACCGAGCTTACCGAAATTGTAAGCGGCGCAGCGGCTTTGTCATCAAACTGATAAATTATTTTAAATGATATTTGAAAGGCTTCCTGGTAGGAGGCCTTTTGTTTTCCTACTGATTTGTCATTCTGAGCCAAGCGAAGAATCTATTGACAATTTCCAGGTTCCCAAAAAAAAATTAAGGTTACTTTTTTGCCTGTCAGGTATTAATAATATATCTCGTCCATTATTTTCTGTGCAATCTGCATAGTGATTTTTATTGGAATAATATTCCGTGAAATTATAATTTTTAGAACTATATTTTGTTAAAAATTATTTAACAGGGTTACTATTTTGTTTTGGTTGGTATTAATGAGAAATCAATTTAAACTGACGAATTATGAAAACACAAATTTTGCTCCTTGTCGTGCCTTTGGCCTTGCTGGCTGCCTGCAAAGGGAAATCATCCAAAGACTATGAATTCATAAATAACAGGTCAGCTGCGACGGCTGATACCGTGTCGGTAGCCGACACCACCAAATCCCCAGCGGAAAAGCTGGTAAAAACAGCCGACATTAGTATGCGGGTTAAGGACGTACGTCAGACCGGGGAGGATATAGCTGTGCTGAGCAAAGGATATGGCGGCATGGTTATGCACCACCAGCTACAATCATCAGCCGGACCAACCAGGGATGTACACGTCAGCAATGATTCGATTATGCGAATAGCGGCTTACAGCATTACCGGCGATATGACCGTTCGGGTGCCTTCAGAAAAATTAGAAGAGTTTACTTCCAAAGTGAGCCGAATGGGTATATACGTCAATATGAGCCGGATGGATATCGAAGACAAAACACTTGAATATTTATCGGCACAACTAAAGCTGAAAGATAGAGAGGAACTGATAAGCCAGCAAAAAAGCGGGAGGATAAAAATAAAGAATCCAGCCGGCGTGCTTTTGCTGAAGGATGATATGGTAGATGAGAAGATCGCGAACCTGCGTACTGATGCCGATGTAAAATTCAGCACTGTTAGTCTCAACTTTTACCAGGGTAATTCGATACTGAAAGAAGTGATAGCAAACGATGATCCTGCTGTTTATAACATCCCTTTCTTGCAGCGGCTTGGTTTGGCCCTTGCGGATGGTTGGTCAATATTTATTGACATCGTGATAGGGTTGGCAAACATATGGGTATTTATCCTAAGCGGCGTGCTTACATGGCGTTGCTTTGTTTACTACAAAAAACATCAGAAAAAAATGCAGGCGCCCGCCGCATAAAAGTTTAAACTATTTGCCAAACTTTAGCTAAACATTTCTATTTTTGTGACAAATCATTCAAGCTTAAAAGAAGATGAACAAAACAGAGGAAGCTAACGAGGAAAAACACTACGTATTGATAGTTTTTGCCGTAATTGTCGGCATTGCAGGCATATACCTCCGGTTTATTAATGAAACCCATTTGTATACCTGGATAGCTAATATCCTGTTAATTTTAGGCGTAGCCATCGCCCTGAGAGCTATCTTCGCCATACTGAAGTAGATCCCTGTTTAAAATATAAACTAAAAAGCGTGCTGATATTTCAGCACGCTTTTTTTATGGCCGCCCTAATCGCCAGCCTCCAATCACTGATCACTACTTGGGCCTGTACTTCGAGCCATTCAATATTTTCTGCGCATCCTGGTCGGCCATTAGTTGCTGCACCGTCACATCAGGATTTTTATTCATGTATTCTTTTACTATCTGCCAGCCGGTCCATACCGCCAGCCTCGGTGCTGCATCATTTTTCTCACCCAATCCTGGCGTAAAAGGGGCCTCGCCTAAATATTTTTGTATCTTTTCGTAGTCGGACTCATACAAAAGGTTCTCTCCAAGAAAATAAGCCCATATCTGCGACTTAAAATCGTTGCACCACTTCAATTGCTTGCCGGTATAACCGATTTTTAGCGTATCGGCCATATCCGGCAATATCTTGTCCATAAAATACATGATCTTGCCGTTATATACCATTCGCGATAGCAGGGATTTATCCTTATCGCTTTCGGGGAACATATCCTCCCTGGCCATCACCTCCACCACCCGCGGCGTTATATAATCCGGGGTAAAACGCTTCGAAATATAATGCGGGAATACCTCGCGAATTGCATTTGCTGTGTAGAATTTAGAATTTGCCCCTAAAAACAGGTCGAGGCCGATACCATAATAGCCGTTCCCAATGGTGATTTGCGCTCCCTGGAAACCCGAAAAATAGGCAAAAAGCCTTGGCAGAGCTTTATTAGGATAATAATATTTGACGTGTTTGAAAGCATCGGTGAGTTCGGCATTCTCTTTATCCATGTTGGGGAATATCGAATCTACTTCGTGTTTAACCTCGTTATACGGCCCGGCGGCAAATATTTCGCGAAGGGTTTTAAAATAGCCGGTGTCCCGTGTTTCACCTACCTGGATAATGCGCTCCATAAAATCCGTGTAAAATGGACCGTATTTTTTTTGCATGTACACTGCCTGCGGCGCAATAGGCTTGGCTTCCATGGCGTTCATATCATGATCAAAACGCTCGATTGTCACATTAACATCAATATTGCTGACATCAACTTTTTTGGAGCGCCCGCAAGAGGCGAATAGCAATGCCGTAAAAAAAATTAGGTAAATTTGCTTAGGCTTGATAGGATAGAAGATCATTTTTCGTTCTTTTAGCAAAATTAGTTTTTTAAGCCGCATTAGCATAGCCAAAATTATTATCGTCCATATATGAAGATCGCACTGGCACAGCTTAATTACCATGTTGGTAATTTTGAATCGAATACCGCCAAAATTATCACCCATATCCACCAGGCCGAACAGCAGGGCGCCGACCTTGTTGTATTTGCCGAACTATGCGTGTGCGGATACCCCTCGCGCGACTTTCTCGAATTTAAAGAATATATAGGCCTTTGCGAAGACGCCGCCAAAAAAATAGCTGCCGAATGCCACAACATTGCTTGTATTATTGGCTTGCCGACCGTAAATAATAACCCTGAGGGGAAGGATCTGAACAACTCGGCCTACTTTATTGAAAATGGCCGGGTGAAGGCCATAGTAAACAAGGCCCTGCTGCCCAATTACGATATTTTTGATGAGTACCGCTATTTTGAACCGTCGACCACCTTCAAATGTATTGATTTTAAAGGTCACCGAATTGCGTTGACGATTTGCGAGGACCTTTGGAACACCATTGAGAACCCCTTATATGTCACCCGCCCGATGGATATGCTGATCAAAGAAGAACCTGATGTAATGATCAACATTGCTGCGTCGCCGTTTGCTTATAATCACGACGAAGAGCGGATCAAGATACTAAGCGATAATGCGCAGCGGTATGGGCTGCCGCTTTTCTATGTAAACCACGTAGGTGCACAAACCGAACTGATATTTGACGGCGGCTCGCTGGTTTTTGACAATGCCGGGAATATGGCCGATGAGCTACCGTATTTTAAGGAACAGGTATCTTACTATCAGTTGGAAGACAAATCAGCGGTGGTCCTTTTGCAACCTGCTACCATACGGGTAAAAAAACAGGCCGATATCGAACAGATACACCAGGCGCTGGTGTTAGGTATACAAGACTATTTTTATAAATCGGGCTTCAAAAGTGCAATATTGGGCCTTTCCGGCGGTATCGACTCGGCTGTGGTATGCGCGCTGGCCGCAGAGGCGCTTGGCCCGCAAAATGTGATGGCCGTATTGTTACCATCCCGCTTTTCAAGCGACCACTCCATTAAAGATGCCGAAGATTTGGTTAAGAACCTCGGCTGCAAGCACGAGATCGTTCCCATCAGGCATATTACCGAAGCATTTGAATCGACGTTGCACCCACAGTTCCAGAATTTGCCATTTAATATTGCAGAAGAAAATATTCAATCGCGAAGCAGGGCAGTGGTATTAATGGCGATGTGCAACAAATTCGGCTATATTCTACTCAATACATCAAATAAAAGCGAGGCTGCGGTGGGCTACGGTACACTGTACGGCGATATGTGCGGAGGTATTTCCGTTATAGGCGATGTTTACAAAACACAGGTATTTGAACTGGCGCGATACCTTAACCGCGAGCGCGAGATCATCCCGGTGAATACTATTGTCAAACCGCCATCGGCTGAATTAAGACCGAATCAAAAGGATACCGACTCGTTGCCGGAGTATGATATTCTTGACGCCATATTGATGCAATACATCGAGAACAGGTGTTCTTCGGGCGAGATCATCAGGATGGGGTACGACGAGCAAACCGTGCGCAGGGTGCTGCGACTGGTCAATATTGCCGAACATAAACGATACCAAACGCCGCCTATACTAAGAGTGTCGCCAAAAGCGTTTGGTATGGGCCGGAGGATGCCGATAGTGGGTAAATATTTATCATAAAAATTCAATTTCAGATTAAACCTTTTTTAAAAAGACAAGTCAAACGGAAATAAGGGAAATTGCTATGAAAACGATACTAAACCTAATGCTGGTATTACTGGTTATTGCCGGCATATCATCCTGCAGCAGTTACGATTACTATACCGCCGGGCTCAACAGAACCAACATGAGCCAATACCGTTCATTTGCCTGGATGCCGCCGCAAGGAAAAGACCGCTCACAGGATGTCAGTTCCGCCGCCGATCTGAAGATCAAAGACGCCGCTGTTGCTTCCTTAACTGCAAAAGGATTACGGCTTCAACCCAATAATCCCGATCTGCTGGTTACCTATCGTGCTATGGTGGGCCGTGGTTCAAAAACTGTTTATGCTTCAACTTATTACAGCTCGGGGCCTGGTTATTATGGTGGCTTAGGTTACTATGGTGGCTGGGGATTTGGCGCTGGTTGGGGATGGGGTGGAGGATATAGGCCTTATTATGGATACGGATACTCGCCATTCATTTATTACGGGGGATCAACTGCGGTTGGAAAAGAGCATTATAAAGAAGGAACTGTTATCATCGACCTGGTCGATACCCGTACACACCGGATCGTATGGCGTGGATTTGGGGTAGGCGAGGTTCATCATAACCCGCAGAAAAATGTTGACGATCTGCCTAAGGTGATAGATGGTATCATTAGCCAACTAAACCTTGCTCCACCTGCTACTGCCGGCGGCCGCTCAATCAGGTCATAAGTTACCCCTCATATATTATTGTTTTAATTGTCCTCCCGGGAATGAATTCCGGGGGGATTTTTTTTAGATCAGAATACTTAACGCCGTTATAGTTTTACGAACTTGGTTTGGCCCACCAGCGTTTGATCTTTCGTGTTCCAAACCTGTACCACATAGGTGCCTGTGGTAAGGTCGTTTACGCTGCCCTGCCAGTTAGTTTGCGATAGATTGATGTTTCTCACCAGCAGCCCCGTGCTATTGCTTATTTTAATTTTATAGTTGCCTTTGTTAATAATGCCAGCCTGTTCGGTTATAGTAAGATTAATAGTTCCCTTTGCCGGATTTGGATAAATATTAATATTGCTGTTGGTGAGCGTATTGCTCTGAGTCGAATATTCTATCGTAGCTAAAGCTGAATAAGTAATAGCACCATTGACGTCTTCTGTTTTCAGCCGGTAAACATTGCGCCCGAATTGGGGGCTTTTATCAATCGATGCGTAATTTCCATGCCCGTTAGATGTTTTCCATGCCAACACTTCAAAAGTGGCGCCATTGTCGATGCTGCGTTCCACTGTAAATCGGGTGTAGTTTTCTTCGTTTTTAGCTTGCCAGGATAGGTTAACCTGCCTGCTGATCTCCTCTGAGTTTTTTGTGGCTGTAAACTTTACCAAATGGTATGCGTAGCCTTTGTTTTGGCTGATAACCAGCTTAAACCTATTTGGCCCGAAGCTATTGGAATCAGCCTTATCAATGGCGAAATCGTATGTTGAGCTTTCGCGCAGGTCTACTGAATCTTTCGTAAGATGATCAACCAGCGAAATGTTGTACAGCCTGGGTATACCTACTATATTTTTTAGATTAAAATGATAATACCCGCTTGACGAGGCTGATGCGGAGAGCGGAATAGCTAATGTCTCCTTAGGGAATGGTTGCACATTTATTGCGAGCGCATAATTGTCGCTCGACATGCTTGACAGGCTAACCACACCTTGTCCTGATCTGTACAGCGCCTCATTTTCAGCGTCGTAAGTAGTCATAGCCCCCTCCTTCAGATGGATGATAATATCATCAGTATTTACCGAGTCTTTTATCATTACCAGGTGCAGGTATTGCAGGTTAGCATATTCATTTACCGGCTTACCCATAAGCAGGTTGAGGCCGGTAACCTGTGTGGCGACTTTTGCAGATTCGTTAAAGATAAGTTTTCCGGTGGCCGCAGTAGCTACTACAAAAAAGCCTTGCCCGCTGGGTATTACATTGCTTGCGTTATGTGTCCCGATGCCGCCCGAACCTTTGGTGTATGCCCCAAAATTGTGGCTTACAGGATCTAGTACATACATTGTCGTTCCAACACTTGAACCATAAATACCCGATGTAGTGGTAGTGGTGTTGAACAGGTCCCAATTAACAGAGCTCGCATAGGGATTGCCCACCAGGTTAAACCCACGCACGGTTGAATTCCCGGCCGTAGTTGTATACCCTATGGTGGCTAACGCTGGGGTGTACCACTCGTGTACTACCACCTGGCCCTGGGCGAGTGTACCCGTGGCTGTCAGCGTAGTATTTTCAGGGGTTGGGTATGGCGAAGTAGTTTTACTTGCAAGCGAAGTGCTCCTGTTACCACGGAAGAAGAACAAAAAGCCATTACCGACCGGGATATTAAAAGTCCCGACTTCATTATCAAGTGTATAGCCGGGCGATGAAGCAAGATTTGCAATGCCTCTGAAATTCCCCGCTGTAAAGCTGTTGTTGCCAGGCGCCAAATTTTCGCGGTATAAGTACAGAGTTGGGTTGCCTGTTTTGTCAAAACTGCCGCCTGTGCCGCCCGAGCCGGTTAAATAACAGGAGTTTTTCAGGTAATTAAGGCTATAAACATTATTCCCGCTTACAGTACTTACATACACCGGCGATGACAATAAGCGATACCCACGGTAAGTTGCGCTACCCCCCGTCACATATCGCTGAACATTTACAAATCCAGTGATTGTAGATGTGCCCGTTAGCGCGGCGACTGTAGCTGACCCGGTTGCGTCAGACTTAAGTGTTAAATATGCCGCTGCAGCCGAACCGGCAACCAGTTTAGCCGGGCTTACCAGGGTTAGCACACCAGTGCTGGCTACTGAAAAGTTGCCTGTACCTGCTCCCATTGTAGCGGTTCCGGTGCAATTAAAGGTTACGTTTTTGAATATAGTTCCGGTTGCACTATTATCTGTAAGGCTCTGTGACGTCCCCGAAAAATAGACCGTACCGGCGCCTGCCGTAAATGTGCCATTGTTTTGATATGTGCCTTTAAATATGACGCTACCCGACCCACAGGTTAACGTACCACTATTGTTTTGATATACACCTGTTACCGTAACCGTTCCCGATCCTGTAGCTACCGTGCCGGTATTTATTTGCATGGTGTTAGTTACCGTCAATGTTCCAGATCCTAACGTAATCGTATTGCCGTTGTTTTGCAGGATGCCGGTTACCGTGATGTTGCCCGAGCCCTGCGTGACATTTACCGAGTTAACCCAATTACCTGTTACCGTGATGGCAGGGTTGTTAGTGTTGAGGTTGACAGCACCGGTTCCGCCGCTGGTCCAGTTGCCACCGATAGTGAGTGTACTATTGGCTACCACTTTGGAGCTTGCGCCTCCAAACGTCAAACAGTCGTAATTATAATTATTGATACCAAGACCTGATGTTCCAGTTGTATAAATAGCTTGTGAGCCCGACGTTGCATCGTACAATACAGTGCCGGTACCAGAACCGTTATTGGTAAAGTCGATGGTAAAACCGTTTGTGATCGGTGTCGATATTGGGTTAATATTTAATAATTCAAGTGCGGTAGGAGAGGTGCCGGTATCCATCTGGAACAGCCCCAGGCCAGGGAAACCCGGGTCCCCCGTTCCGCCGGATAGCGGGTTGTTATACGATACAGTAACTATTTGCCCGGTAAGTTTCAGGTTATTTGCGTCAAGTGAAAAATACGGATAAACAATGCCGTTCCCGGAACTATTGCCTGTAGCCCGGAGTGTGATATTACCCGTCACATTCATTTGATTTACCTGTACGCTTACGTTATTCACTACGCCTGTTCCACTGCCGGGAGTAGTCAGGTCGCCAATGGTAAAGCTGCCGCAGGTAATGGTTCCGGTTCCGGCCAGTATGGTTGTCTGGTAAAAATTAGGATCGTTATTTTGAGTGATACCCCCACTCACCGTCAATGTTCCATTCACCGTGAGGGTAAAATTATCGTATGTGCCGAATATTATCGAGGCGCATGATTGCGCGTCGGTTATAGTTGGTGCATTGGTATAAGCGTTTACAGCTATCTGTACAATGTCTGCAGCGCCGGGAGTGGTTGTGGCTGCAACGCCGCCAACCTGCCAGTTCAATTTGTTGTTCCAGTTGTAGACCCCGCTTGTCGCCGTGGTGCCTACCCAATCATAAGTAGCAGCGAAGCCCTTTACTGCTATTATAAGCAGTATGAAGTTCATGAGGGCGGTCTTGCACAAAAACGTTTTCAATATGGAGAATCGGCACTTTATTGCACGTTTTGTACGGTACTTCTTCAAATAGGTTTAGTCGTTTCGGCCACATTTTGAGGAAGTTGCGTTAGATGAATTTCCGTCTGCCGCTGATATACAGTGATTTATAAAAAATTAAAAAAACAGCAATAAAACGCCGATTTTTAACCCTCTGACTTCATTTTCAGGTTCAATTGCTAAAAAAAGTCATTTCCCTCCCTTGGGTCATAATTTTACGAACCTGGTTTTACCAACCAGGCTTTGCGTTTTTGCACCAGATACCCGCACAAAATATGTCCCGGGCTGCAGGGTTGTAATACTTCCCTGCCATGAAGTCTGCCCCGTCGTGCTACCATTTTGAACCACCTTCCCCGCTCCGTCCATTACATTTATCACAAATGATGTTTCCTCATTTACATTGGGATTTATTACCACGTTTATCATATTGATAGCCGGGTTGGGATAGATAGATAGACTGTTGTCAGCCGCTGTTTTGTTTTGGCCATCGAATAGCACGTCCGCAATATTTGAATAGGTGGTGGTCTTATTGACATCCTCCTGTTCAAGGCGATAAATATTCAGTCCTTTTAATGGGTTATTGTCGGTAAAACTATAAGTGCCGGTGCCCGTCGGCAGTACATTGCCTATAATGTTGAAAGTTAAGCCATCGTCATTGCTTCTTTCCACAACAAAATGAGTGTAATCGCCTTCGTAATTTGTGGCCCACCGTACAAACGAATGCCCGCCTCGTATCTTGACCGCATCAAAATTTATTAACCGATAAGCGTATGCCGGGTTTTGACGGATAACAAGCGTGAAGCGGTTTGCCCCAAAACTTGCGGTATCGGTCTTATCCAGTTTAAAAGAGTACGACTTGTTTTGACGCATATCGAGGGAGTCGTTAGCAAATTTGTCCATAAGCCATACATCATAAAGTATTGGGATGGCGTTTATCTCAACAAGGTTCAACTGTAGCATGCTACTACTTGTCGCCTGTACGTCCAGTTTTATCGCATCAGGTGCTTTACCCGGCAGGGGGAGAACGTTAATAGCAAGTCCAATATTATCAGATGAAAGGCTGCATAGATTTACGTTACCAAAGCCCTGCAGGTATGCAGCATCTTCGTTAAAAACATACTTCTCGCTTGCCGTCGGCTTGAACTGAATTATAATGTCTTCGGAACTGGCCGCATCTTTTACAAGCTTCAAACGTAGGTATTGAGCGTTTTTGTTTGACTTCGCTTCGACATTGCTTGACGATGATCGCGATGTATTCGAAATTGTCCTCTTCGGAACGTAAGCGGCATTGGATTTCATATTTATTGCAAACTGTACTATACAGAAGAGCAATAGAGCTTTCCAATAGGGTCTCATGACAATGGCTGTTTTTAGGGTCGTAATATTTCTGCCGCAGTGGATAGCAGTAGAAATATAAAGCAATATACGTTAATTTATAAGTAATTTATGCAAATATTTTATGTAAATTTTACTAAAAAATACAATAACTTATTGATATGCAAAATATTATATAATTTATATATTAATCAATACGAAATATATAATAAGCTAATACATAACAAAATAGGCCCGTTAATTAAACGGGCCTATAGTGAAGATATGAGAATGTTTTTTTGAAATTATAGGGAAATATCCGGCAATTTATAGCTTGATAAACTTATTTTGCCCTACTAACCGCGAGGTTTTAGCATCCAGCACCTGCACAAAATAGGTGCCCGGTTTCAAATCGCCGATACGCCCTTGCCAGTTAGCCTGCGATGAATTGGCCTGTTTGACGATCACCCCAGAACTATTCATGATCTTTATATTGTAAAAGGGAGCGTTCAAGGCAACTTTTGGCGCGATGGTAAGATTTAGTTTGTTGATGGCAGGATTAGGGTAGATGGTCAAAAGGTTCCCTGCTATATCATTACTACGGTCAGAGTATCCAACGGTAACTATCTCTGAATAAAACATGGTATTGTTAATGTCTTCCTGTTTCAAACGATACATATTCAAACCATTGACGGGACTTTTATCAACGAAGCTGTATTGGCCCTGACCAGCTGCCGACACGCCTCCTAATGCTTCAAACGTTTTACCATTGTCGGTGCTCCGCTCAACGGTAAAGCGCGTGTAGTTCCCTTCATTTTCAGTTGTCCAGGTAGCTTGTACTTGTTTAATCCCGAATATTTTGCTAGCCGCAAAATCCAATAGCCGGTAGGCATAGTCGGAACTTTGACGCACAATTAAAGCAAACCGGTTAGACCCGTAGCTGGCGGTGTCAGTTTTGTCAATCTGGAACAGGTAGGTCTTATTCTGCCGCATATCCAATGAATCGCTCCGGTATTTATCCATCAGCCATATCTCATAAAGCTTTGGAACAGCAACCAGGTCGCGTAATGTTATACTGTAAATGCCCGTAGTGTTTGCATTTACGTTTAGTGGTATTATTTCGGCTTGCTGCTTTGGCAGCGGGATAACGTTTATTGCGAGTGCAATTTTGTCTTTTGACATGCCCGAGAGACTAACAGAACCAAACCCCTGCCTGTAAGCGGCGTCCAGATTTGCATTATAGCTGAGACTGCCTTTGCTGCTAAATTGTACGATGGTCTCGTCAGAGTTGACAGCGTCTTTGCTCATCCTCAGCCTTAAGTATTGCACATTGGCTGTGTTCAGTGGTTTACCCATCAGCAGGTTCGAGCCGGTATTCATTGTCGTAGTTTTTGCAGATTCTGTGAATGTCAGCGTCGATGTAGTTGCTGTGCCGGCAACTACAAAAAAAGCCTGGCCGCTTGAAATAATATGGCTGGCATGATTAGTCCCCGGCAACCCGCTGTTGGCAATGTAGGATCCAAAATTGTGGGTTACTGGGTCCAGCACGTACAGGGTCGAACTTATATTCTGGCCATATATCCCGCCGCTGGCCAGCGAAGTGGTTTGAAACGTGTCCCAATCGATAGCGCAGGCATAAGGGTTACCCACAAGGTTGTATCCCTTTACCGGTGAGGCGGAAGTATAGCTCAGGTAAGTATTTGTCGGGGTAAACCAGTCTTTAACAGCAATATTCCCCTGGTTTAAAGTGCCGCTGGTGCTTAGCGTCACACTTTGCGGTATGTAGTTGGTAACGGTCTCATTGGCAAATGTGGTGCTTGATCTGTCGCCCCTGAAAAAACAAAGGTACCCATTGCCCCGGGGAATATAATAGCCCGAACCGTCAATGTCTATTGTATAGCTTGGCGCAGAATTAATATTATTTATTCCGCGGAAATTCCCGCCGGTAAATGTTGAGTTGGACGGATTGGTTAAACTCTCCCTGTAAAGATATAAAGTAGGGTTGGCAGCCGTTGTGTTATCAAATCCGCCTGTAGTAGTAGTGGCGGTAAGGTACATCGAGTTTTTCAAATAATTGATGCTATAAACGCTATTCCCATGTGTGTCGGTACCATTATATACCGGGGATGATAAAAGCCGGTAGGTCCGGTAGACAGAGCTCCCGCCTTTAAGGTAACGCTCGACATTGATGGAAGTTGCGGCAGTGCCGGCTATGGCGCCCGATGCAACGGGCCCTATAGAGGCATCCCCTGTGGAATCGGACTGTAGTGTGAAACTCAACGGCGATGTCAGCGTCAGCGTGCCGGTCCCGTTTACATTGGTCATCGAACCCGGCGCCAGGTTAACCAGTGAAGTGGATGAACTACCCTTGATGACAGGGGAGGCACCAGTATTAACAGTAATGCCACTGCTAATGGTAAGTGTTCTTCCCGAGTTAATACTTAAAGTAACAGAGTGGGCCGAACCGAATTTGATTGAGTTGACAGTGACATCGGACGATATTTTGGGTTGTTTGTTTTTGGAGTAATTGATAACACCTATTTGCACGTCATCGTTTGCACCCGGAACAATATGGGTACTCCAATTGCCTGCTGTATTCCATGCGGTGCTATTGCTGGCGGCTGTCCAGTTGTTGGTTTGCACACATTGTATAGTTATCGTGGTGCTGTTGCAGCCCGAGACATTAAACCCGGTTATAGTATAGGTAGTTGTGGAAGATGTGGCTGATGGTGTCCCAGAAATGACCCCTGTGGCACTATTAAGGCTTAAACCTGCGGGCAGTGCGGGCGAAATAGTGTAGCCTGTCCCTATCATCCTGCGAATAACGTTATTGCTGTAATCGGCGATATAAATATCGCCAGAAGTTTGATCAACTGTCAGGCCGCGGATATCACTGAATGCTGCCGCTGTACCTACTCCGTTTGTTAAAGCAGAACTCCCTGTTCCGGCAACGGTAGTAACCACACCGGCAGGTGTTATCATCCTGATCAGGTAATTGCCCCGGTCTGTTACATATATATTGCCGGAAACATCAAGGTCAACCCCGCTGGGAGTACTGAAAGATGCTGCCGTGCCTACACCATCCGCCGACCCTGCTGTCGTACTTCCTGCTATGGTAGTAACCACGCCTGCTGGCGTTATCATCCTTATCTCGTTATTGTTCTGGTCAGCTACGTATACATTGCCTGATGCATCCACGGCTATGCCGTTGGGGCCGTTAAACGTTGCCCCCGAGCCTGTTCCGTCTGCTGAGCCTGAAGCTCCTGTCGCGCTGCCGGCAAACAAAGTTACAGATCCGCCCATGGTCATTCTCCTGACCTGGTTATTGCCGAAATCGGCTATATAAATATAGTTGTTAACCGGGTCGTAAATTATACCGGCCGGTTGATTAAAGCGTGCCGAGCTGCCTGTTCCGTTGGTAGTTCCGGTATTGCCCGATGTGCTTCCGGCCAATAATGTGGTGGACATAGTTGATACGACCACTTTCCTGATCTCATTATTATTGAAATCGGCCACATACAAATTGCCCGATCCATCGGAAGTTATAGCGTATGGCCCGTTAAAACGTGCTGCACTGCCCGACGCGTTTGTTGTTCCGCTGGAGCCGGTTGAGCTCCCGGCAAGTAATGCTACTGATGCCGACGATACCACTATCCGCCGTATCTCATTGTTGCCGGCATCGGCTACGTACATATTACCTGAACCGTCGAGCGTCATCCATCGTGGTGTGTTGAACCTGGCCGAATTACCGGTGGCATTTGTCCTCCCCGAATTACCTGATGTGTTCCCTGCCCATGTGCTAACGGTTGCGTAAGTGTTTGCCGGTACAGCACCACCTGTATTGGTTGGTGTTAAGGCCGATATAGAACTGCCTACTGTAAAAATATTGACAGATGAACTGTAAGAAATGTTCGGAGCCTGGCCCAAAGCTCTTGACGCTATAAACGCGGGGGTAATTAAAACGGCCACATAAAATAATATTCTTTTCAAAGTAATACGATTTAAGTGTGCGGTCCCCGAAATATATCGAACATGCTCCGGGGGCCAAATAAATATGCAGGTACATGCGGTAGCAAAATACCCTGGTACCCGATAGGTATATCGGGTATCTTGATTATTTTTAAAAACCTGTTAGCTAACTAAAAAGTACGGAAGACGCAGGGGAATGTCTTTATCGGTACGATTATTTACAGCTTCACGAATTTATTTTGCCCCACCAATTGCGAGGTTTTTGAGTCGACCACCTGCACAAAGTAGGTGCCCGGCTTCAGATCATTTATACTTCCCTGCCAGGTAACCTGCGACGAACTGATCTGCCTGACAATCACACCAGAGCTGTTGGTGATCTTAATATCGTATGACGAGGTATTGGCCGTTGTCTTAGCTGGCATCGTGAGGCTCAGGTTATCATTTGCCGGATTTGGATAAATACTCAGCAAATTGGCAGCGATGTTATTGCTACGGTCAGCATACTCAATGCTTACTACTTTTGAATAGGTTATAGCGTTATTGATATCTTCCTGTTTCAGGCGATACATATTCAGTCCGTTTGCCGGGTTTTTATCCACCAGGCTGTACTTTCCCTGATCTGCCGCGACAACGCCGCCCAGTACATCGAACGTTTTGCCATTGTCTATACTCCGCTCAACCGTAAAACGTGTATAATTTTCTTCATTTTCGGTTATCCAGGTTGTTTGTGCCTGGCGAACGTCTGGCAGTTTCGTTGCCGCAAAATCCAGCAACCTGTAAGCAAAGCCCGGGTTTTGACGGATCACTAAAGTAAATCTGTTCGACCCAAAACTTGCAGAATCTGTCTTTACTATCTGGAACTGGTAGGTTTTGTTCTGACGCATATCCAGCGAATCGTTCCTGTATTTATCCATCAGCCAAACTTCATACAACTTCGGAACGGCTATCAGGTCCCGCAAGGTTATACTGTAAATACCGGTAGCGTTTGCATTAACAGCGAGGTTAATGACCTCTGGCTGTTGCTTTGGCAATGGGATGACATTTACTGATAACTGAACCTTATCGCTTGACAGGCCTGCAAGGCTAACAGCGCCATAGCCTGCTCTATAGGTTGCATCAAGGTTTGCATTGTAATTCAGGCTGCCATTGCTATTGAACTGAATTATAGTTTCATCAGCGTTGACGGCGTCCTTTGCCATTCTCAGCCTTAGATATTGTACGTTGGCAGTGTTAAGCGCCTTACCCATCAGCAAATTTGAACCTGTGTTCATCGCTGTCGTTGTCTTTGCCGATTCGGTGAAGGTTAGGGTCGACGTCGTGGCCGTTCCGGCTACAACAAAAAAGCCCTGCCCGCTTGATATAACGTTGCTCGCATTATTTGTACCAGGCAAACCGCTGTTAGCGATATAGGAGCCAAAATTGTGGCTTACCGGGTCAAGTACATAAATAGTCGAACTGATGTTTTTGCCATATATACCCCCGCTGGCCAGCGAAGTTGTCTGAAAAGTGTCCCAATCGATAGCGCAGGCATAAGGGTTTCCCACCAGGTTATACCCCTTCACAGGAGAAGCCGCGGTATAGCTCAGGTAAGCGTTGGTTGGGGTAAACCAGTCTTTAATAGCAATATTTCCCTGGTTCAATGTACCGCTCGTACTTAGTGTTGCGCTTTGAGGCACATACGTTGTTACCGTTTCATTCGCAAATGTAGTGCTGGACCTGTCGCCCCTGAAGAAACAAAGGTATCCGTTTCCCTGCGGGATATAATAACCCGAACCATCGATGTCGACGGTATAGCTTGGCGACGAATTGATATTGTTTATCCCGCGAAAATTTCCACCGGTAAAGGTCGTATTGGATGGGTTTGTAAGGCTTTCCCTGTAAAGATATATTGTCGGGTTGGCGGCTGACGTATTATCGAATCCCCCTGTCGTTGATGTCGAGGTGAGATATATTGAATTTTTTAAATAATTGATACTATAAACATTGTTGGCATGGGTATCCGTGCCATTATATACCGGCGAGGACAGTAGCCGGTAACCGCGGTAGGTCGAACTTCCGCCAGTAATAAAACGCTCGACATTGATCGAACTGGCAGCTGTACCTGTAATGGCGCCGGACGCTATTTGTCCTATCGATGCATCGCCGGTCGCGTCCGATTGTAATGTAAAAACCAACGGCGAAGTAAGCGTTAGCGTACCTGTACCGGTTATATTTGTTATAGATCCGGGTGCGAGATCAACCTCCGATGTGGCAGACCCGCCTGTTATCACCGGGGCAGCCCCTGTATTAACTGTAATGCCGGTTTTTATCGTCAGGATTTTTCCGGAATTTATGGTCAATGTAACGGTGTGCGCCGAGCCAAAGGTTATCGAATTAACCGTATAATTCGCGGCGATATCTGGTTGCCGGTTCCTTGTGTAATTAACTACCCCTATCTGGACGTCGTCATTAGGGCCGGGAACAGAGTTTTTGCTCCAATTACCTGCTGTGGCCCAGGCGGTAGTATTGCTCGCTCCTGTCCAGTTATTGGTTTGGACACATTGAATAGTTATAGTGGTGCTGCTACAGCCGGATACGTTGAAGCCTGTTATGGTATAAGTAGTCGTCGATGAGATAGCCGTGGGGGTACCTGAAATGGCGCCTGTAGCATTGTTGAAACTCAAGCCAGCAGGCAAGGCAGGTGAAATACTGTAGCCCGTGCCTATCATTTTGCGGATAACATTATTGCTATAATCCGCAACATAAATATTGCCGCTGCTTTGATCCACCGTAATGCCCCTCGCATCGCTGATCGCAGCTGACGTACCAACCCCATTCGTAAACCCGGAGCCTCCGGTACCGGCAACAGTGGTTACCACCCCTGCGGAAGTTATCATCCTGACCAGGTAATTCCCGCGGTCGGTTACGTAAATATTTCCTGAAATGTCCAGGTCAAGTCCACTCGGCGTAACGAAGGACGCTGCCGTACCAACGCCGTCGGCTGAACCGCCAGTGGTATTTCCGGCAAAGGTTGTTACTACTCCCGCCGGCGTTATCTTCCTGATCTCATTATTGTTCTGATCGGCTACATAAATGTTACCGGAAGGATCTACAGCGATGCCGTTTGGACCGTTAAAAGTTGCAGCAGACCCGGTACCATCTGCAGAACCAGCGGTTCCGGCCGCGCTGCCAGCGAATAAGGTCACCGCTCCCGCTGTTGTTACTTTTCTGATCTGGTTATTGGCAAAATCTGAAACATACAGACAGTTACTAACGGCATCGTAAGCAATACCAGCCGGCTGGTTGAATCGGGCGGTGGTTCCTGTACCGTTCGTAGTACCGGTTGCACCTGTGTTGCTTCCTGCAAGTAAGCTTACAGCCATAGTGGAAACGACCACTTTCCTGATCTCGTTATTATTGAAGTCGGCAATATATAAAGCGCCTGATCCGTCGAACGTAATAGCATAAGGCCCGTCAAAACGTGCAGCACTGCCAGTGGCGTTTGTCGTACCATTTGCTCCAGTCGTACTTCCGGCAACTAAAGCAACTGCCGCAGTCGATGTTACCGCTCTGCGTATCTCATTGTTTCCGGCATCTGCTATATACATATTGCCTGATCCGTCCAAAGTCATCCAGCGCGGCGTATTAAACCTTGCCGCAGTTCCTGTACCGTTCGTAGTGCCGCTAGCTCCTGTTGTGCTTCCCGCCCAGGTAGAAAAAGTCGAATAGGTGTTTGCAGGCACCGCGCCGCCTGTATTGGATGGCGTTAGTGTTGATATGGCGCTCCCTACCGTAAAAACATTGGTGGCAGAGCTGTAAGAAATGTTTGGCGCTTGTGCAGAAGCACAATTTGCAAATACAAAGGGGATAAATAAAACGCCCAAATACAATAATATTCTTCTCAAAACAGCACGGTTTTAAATATTTGGATCCGAAACTAATAAAATTAATCAGATATATTTTTTCGCTCCAATAAATGTTCAGGTCGTTTTACGAAATCATAAGTGTTTGGTTACCAATAATTTATTTCCCATTAATTAAACAATAGGAAACATAAAGAAATAATATTCAATATTTATCATTTAAATTAAATATTTAACTAATAAATCAGTGTTACGCTTCGACATTATCAATGACGAACCAATCGCATGGTTAGCCGGGATGTGGAAAAGTTGAAAAATTGTACCGGTTTCAACCGCCCGCGAAGGTTAGAAACCCCGCGACTAGCCAATATTCCGGTATTGTTTAATGCTATTCATTATTAGTGCAACAAAAAGGCCGGTGCAAGTTTCTTGCGCCGGCCAATTGGTATTCAGTTATGTGCTTTCTACAATTTTACGAATTTAGTCTGGCCTACTACGCTATTGTTTTTCTTGTCTATAACCTGGATCAGGTACGTGCCGGTCAGGAAATGTCCTACGCTCCCCTGCCAGCTTGGGTCAGTCAGCACGGCGTATTTAACTACTATACCGGCGCTGTTGGTTATCCGTAGGTCATAAGTGTTTTTACCCTGCGTTTTAACAGGAATAGATATGCTTATATTATTGATAGCGGGGTTTGGATAGCAGGTTAAATGATCGTGATTTCCTTTATCGCCTGTTATCGATATATTAACAACATTTGAATAAGTGATCGTATTTGTTATATCCTCGTGTTTCAAGCGGTAAAGGTTATCACCGTTTATAGCATTTTTGTCGGTAAGGCTATATGCCCCTGCGCCGGTCGACAGCATTCCGCCAACAACTTCAAATGTCTTTCCGTTATCGTTGCTACGCTCCACCGTAAAGTGGGTGTAGTTTTGTTCGTTCTTCGTGGTCCAGTCCAATTCAACATGTTTGCTGTTGCCAACCTGGTTGCCGGTAAAGGTAAGTAATTGATAAGCATTTGCCGGATCTGTACCTATAACGATACTAAAACGTTTTGAACCTAATGTGGTGGTATCAGCTGTATTTACATTAAAACTGTAAGCGGCGGTTGTACGCAGGTTGACAGAATCTTTCGTGAAGGCATCCTTCAGCCAAACAGCATAAATTTCAGGAATGCCCGACAAGTGCTTAACGTTGATGGTATAATTCCCGGTTATTGCTGTCAATTTCAGCGGAATAATGCCTTTTGATAGCGGAAGGTGATTGATTGCGAGTGCAACATTATCGTCGGATACGCTTGCAAGCATTACTTTGCCGGTACTTGCACGATATCTTGCATCTTCCATCAGGTCGTATCCGGTTTTGCTGGCAGCGTTAAAAGCAATTATTGTTTCGTCAGAATTTGCCGAGTCTATCGCAACTTTCAAATGAATATAAGGAGTTGGCTGATTTGCTACCGGCGGCTTACCCATGAAAAGATTTGGTGTCACAACCTGGGTATTTACCTTGGCCGTCTCAGAAAATCTAAGCGTATTAGCTCCGGACGGACTGGCCTGCACAAAAAAACCGACGCCGCTTGGCACGATATGGGTAGCATTATTTGTACCAGCCGGAATGGTAGGATCATAATAGCCGTAATTACCACTCGCTGTTTGCCCGGTAGGGTTCAGCATGGCTATGATCGGCGATAGTCCGGGACCATAAATTGAGAATGCTGAGTTGCTGTTGCTGAATTTGTCCCAATCGATAGAGCTTGCGTATGGGTTCCCAACCAGGTTAAAGCCTTCGATACCTGGATTGCCCGATGCCGTCGAATACATTAAAGCTGCACTTCCGGGCGTATACCAGTAATGTACATTAACGGTACCCTGGTTCAAAGCGCCAACGGCATTTAAAGTGTCCGTAGTTGCAGGCGCTCCTGCTGTGGTAAGGGTTGCCAGGCTGGCCTGTTTCCTGCTACCCCTGAAATAGAACAGGTAGCCGTTACCGATAGGAATATTAAACGGCCCGCCGTCGATATCTAAAGTGTAGTTAGGGCTGGCCGACAGGTCGCTGATGCCCCTGAAGTTGCCGCCTGTAAAAGTAGCGTTGCTCGGTACCAGGTTTTCACGGTACAAATAGAGCGTGGGGTTACCAACCTTGTCGACACCGCCGCCCGACCCTGTAATATAAGTATTGGTGCGCAGGTAGTTTACGCTGTATATTTTATTACCATAACTATCTGTAATAGCAGCACCCGCAGCAGTAGTATCGGCCACCGGTGATGACACCAGGCGGTATGAGCGTGAAGCCGTCACATAGCGTTGTACGGTTACCGGGCCATCAACTGAGCAACTATTGGGGATAGCCGGAACGGTAGCCGAACCGTTTACATCTGACATGAGTGTAAGATTGTACGATGCGTTGGAAACCACGTGAGTGCTGGTGCCTGATAATGTCATTATACCTGAAGGAGATACGTAGAAATGTCCGCTTTGTACATTTTTATTGGCATCGCCGCTAAAGGTCACTTTATTAAATACAGTGCCATTGGCAGAACCGTCCTTTAACCGTTGAGTGCTGGCGCTGCTGAATAGTGCATTTCCGGTGCCTGCAGTAAAGGTGCCGTTATTGGTATAGTCACCGGTAAAAGTAAAATCGCCGGAGCCTAATATAAGCTTGCCGCCGACATTGTTAGTATACGTACCCGCTACGCTGATAGCGCCGGGACCATGGGTGATAGTGCCACTATTATTCACATCGCTTGCGAAGGTTGTGGTGCCATTGCTGGTTTGGGTGAATGTGGCCCCTGCGCTTGAGTTATTAAACACGGCCGAGAATAGGATGGTGCCGGTGCTGTTTTGTGTGATGCTGCCCGAACCGGAATTGGTTGCCGTGCTCGAAAAAGTAAGCAAACCAGCCCCATTGCTGTTGTAAAGACCAGTATTGCTTGTGGTATTTGCATTGGTTAGGGCACCGCTGCCTGTAAGGTTAACGGTACCTGAATTGGTTACCGCGCCCTGGAAATAAGCCAATGAAGTTGCAGATTGGTTGAAAGTGCCCGCATTGTTTGTCGTACTCAGCGCTGTGAAGGTACCGGTACCCGAATGATTGTAAACACCCGTACCGGTACTGGTGAAGGCGGCATTAAAGGCTGCCGTGCCCGAACCCGACTGTGTATAAGTACCGGAATTGCTCACCACGTTATTAGCGGTAACCGCGCCGCTGCCCGACTGATTATATACTCCGGTGCTGGTATTGGTAAAGGTCCCTGTAAACGTAACGCCGCCAGTACCCGAGTGTGTGAAAAGCCCGCCGTTGCTGGTTGTGCCATTTATGGTTAAAGCATTGGAGTTGTTTTTAAAAAGGGTCGTACCGCTTGCCGAAGAATAGTTTCCGCCGATGGTAAGGTTAGGGTTATTGGTGGTTATGTCAACTGTTTCGGTCCCCGATGCGATCGTAAAATCTCCGATAACACTAAAGGTGCCGCCAGTAGATGCGTTGACTTTTTTCGTGCCCGAGCCAGAAAAGACAATATTGCCGTAAACGCCACCATAGGTAAAAGATCCTGTGATGGATGCAACGTTAACACTGAATCCGGATCCGCTACCACCAAGATTGGCGTTACTTGCCGAAAGAGTATTTCCAACGGCATATCCGCCTCCATAACCGCTCGTGTTTAGAGTGAAACCTGTAACACTGCCTCCGGAAACAGTTATATTAGCTAAAGCGCCCTTACCAGAACCGCCCGTTAAAGGCACATTGGTGTAAATTCCGTCAACATAACCCGATCCACCGGCTAAGCTATTGGTAGTCGCAATTACGTTAGTCAATGTATAGAACCGATCAATAAAATTGTACTGCTGGGTATTGCCAGCCAAGTAGACCGGTATATCTTGCGTAGGGTCAGTGCCTTTGAAATTGACTGTTAACGTGCCGCCTATAGCGCCATTGCTTACATTATAAAAGTCGACTTTGTTATTATTATCGCCCGTTTGAATATTTAAGGGGCTTGCGTTATATAAATTTAATACCGGGTTGTCCGTAGTTGTACTGAATCCGTCTATAGAGAAAAAAGCTAATGGTTGGTAATTTGTAGCTGCATAGTTGTAGGGGACAATTGGATTGCTTACATCTATCATTTTAATCTGCCCATAAAGATTGATCGTGCCAGCGGCGAACGAGAATTCAGCCAGGCTTTCGGCTACAACCTTGTTACTCACATCAAGCCGCGCGGGCGAATAAAGAATAAAGTCGCCCAATACGTTGAGGGTAAGACTACCGCCAGTGGCGTTATTGCCCATTTTCATTTGGGTGGTATTAATTATGTTATCTACAGATGGAAGCGTCCCATCGCCAATAATAAACGATCCGCAGGTCATCGTTCCAGGCTGTCCGGTATTTGTACTGATATAATTAAACACGGGCCTTTCGTAAATACCCGTTGTGCTAATATTGGCGGGGTTATAATTGCTAGAGGCCCTTTGTGTAAAAGCACCACTGATATTTAAATTACCATTTATGAGAAGTACTATTGACCATGCCGTTGAAGCATTGCCAGTAATTGAACTTTGCGGCACAAAATTGTCGCCGAAATCAAGTGATGCAATATTGATAGTCGTGCCAGCAGTGATAATTGGTTGTCCGTTTCCATGCTGGGTGATATTAACCCCAATATAAACGGCGACACCTTCCGTAGAACCTATATGGCCAGGGTAATCTGTAGCGGGGCTTGTAGTTACTCCCCCGGTGGTCGACTGCCAGTTTCCTGCGTTGGTCCAATCGTTCTTACTGCCACTCGAGGCATTGCCCACCCAATCGTAGGTAGTTTGGGCAAAAGTATTCACCCCAAGCAGGACAAATACTAAACTTAAAAGCGGTATGATGAGTAAAGGTTTTTTCAATATTTTCATAAAGGTTTCACCGCGCGATTTGTACGCGGCGAGTAGTGTGCGTCTACCTGTCGCAATAATCGTGCACTTAGTGGATAACTATGCCGCAGAAAGGGCGTTTTCAGCGTTGCGGATGGTAAAATCAGCGAAAATATTTGCAGGCAGGATAAGGTTGTTTGTTAAGTGGATAACCGGGCTTTTTCTTCGCGTGTTTTTATTCCCCATTTTGGGCAACAATCCCCACATTTTAAGATGGTAAAACGCACTTTATCAGCGTTTAAAAGGGTTTTTGCAACGGTATTATCCAAACGGGGTTTATTAAAATTATATATAATAATATATGATTTTGTATTACAGGGGTTTACTGCGATTGATTGAAGCTGGATGTCTTAAAGCTTAATAAATTGGGTCTTTCCGACAAGGCTTTTATCCTTTTTGCTTATTACCCTGATGAAATAAGTGCCTGGCAGTAATCCGGATACTTCACCTTGCCAGAAAGGCTGTGTGGTGATGGCTTGCTTAACCAATTGCCCGGCACCGCTTGTAATGCTGATCTCGTAGCCTGTATCGGTTGCTGTTTTAGGCTGGATAATGAGGCTTATGTTCGATTTAGCCGGATTCGGGTAAGCGCTTAATACGTTGGCCATGCCGCCTGCCTGGTTTGAATACATCACCTCTGCGGTCTTCGAATAGCTGATATCGTTATTCATATCTTCCTGCACAAGCCGGTATAGATTCGGGCCGGCTACCGGAGCATTGTCGGTGATAGCGTAAACCCCTGCTCCGGTTGAGGTGAGTCCGCCGATGACGTCGAAATGGTTTCCCCTGTCCGTGCTGCGCTCTACAGTGAAACGGGTATAGTTTTCTTCATTTGCGGTTGACCATTGTACTAATACTTGTTTGCCTGTTCCTTTTCCCGCAGTGAAGTCTATCAGTTTGTACGCTAACGCAGGGTTTTGTGTCATAGTTAGCACGAAACGGTCCGACCCAAATGTGCTTGTATCTGCCGTATTTATATCGAAGCTGTAGCTTCCCGTGGTTCGCATATTAATTGAATCTTTTGTAAATGCATCTTTCAAGAATATATCGTAGAGTGCCGGAACACCGGTGATCCGTTTTGCGGTTATGGTATAACTACCATTTGATGTTGCCGAGACCTTCAATGGAATATTGACGGTTCTTGATAAAGGGAGCTGATTGATAGCAAGTGCAACCCGGTCAGCCGACATGCTTGCGAGATGAACTTTTCCTGTGCCTGTCTGGTACCTGGCATCTTCTGCGATATCGAATGTGGTTTTGGTACCACTATCAAAATTAAGTAATGTCTCGTCAGTGTTAATCGTGTCCATAGCTAATTTAATAAGTATGGATCGCCTTACTGTTTCCGCTACCGGTTGAGTAGTCATAAATAAATTAGCCCCTGTTACCTGTGTGCTTATCTTTGCCGACTCATTGAAAGTGAGCGACGCGGTACCAGCGCCCGATGCCTGGACGAAAAATCCAACGCCGCTCGGAATTATGTTTGTGGCATTGTTTACCCCACCAGTTGATTGGCTATATACTCCATAATTCCCGCCGGCTGCCTGTCCGGTGGGGTTAAGCATGTAAATAAACCCGCTTGTATTTGGCGCATATATGCCTGCTGTCGAAACGGAGGAGCTCCAGGTATTCCAGTCAATGGAACTGGCGTATGGATTTCCCACCAGGTTGAAACCTTCAATAGAAGCAAGTCCGGATGTAGTCGTATAGCCCAATGTTTTGGGTGCCGGATTATACCAATCGGCTACCGTGATAGCCCCCTGGTTTAATTTACCCGATGCTGTAATGGTAGCTGCAACCGGTGTAGTGGTGGTCACGAAAGGGTTTACCGTCGCCAGGCTGCCACGGAAGAACATCAGGATGCCCGTGCCAACCGGTAAATTGAAACCTGACCCGTCAAGCTCTATCGTATAATTTGGATCGGCACTCATATCGGCTATGGCCCTGAAATTTCCGGTTACGTACGACGAGTTGTTCGGTACCTTGTCTTCCCTAAACAAGTAAAATGTAGGGTTCCCAGCTTTGGTAAATCCGCCCGGTATGCCGTTAAGACCTGTTGAAGGAATGGCGGCAGCAAGGTAATTCATGCTGAAAATGGTGTTGCCATTAGCCGTAACGCCACTGTTCACCGGCGACGAGATCAATCTGTAACCACGATACCCGGCCCCTCCTGTTACGTACCGCTGCACATTTACAGTGCCTGAAATAGAACCGGATGTCATCTGGCTTATAGTTGCCGAGCCTGAAGCGTTTGACTGTAGCGTAACAAGGTTAACGGTCGAGGACGCATTCGTAATAGTTAGTGCGCCCGTCCCGCTGATATTTACTACAGCGGCAGGCACAATGTTTATGGCCCCTGTTCCCTGGCCTATAAAGTTGGGCGTAGCGTTGTTATTGATAGTGAGGATATTATTGATGGTGAGTGTTGCGCCGTTCTGTACGGTTAATGTGCCTGAGTTAGCTCCGAATGTTACGTAGTATGCCGCTACCGTGGTGTTTGCTAATATTGCAGGCTCCGAACCGGCATAATTCACAACGCCGATACTGGCAAGGTCTGTAGCAGTGGGTACATGGTTGGCGCTCCAGTTTTGCTTAGTGGCCCAGTCGTTGTTTTTGCTTCCCGTCCAGTAATTATCCACAACGCAGGCGATACTTACTTTGGCACTGCTGCTGCCCGACCCGTTTGTTGCCGTTATAGTGAAAATAGTTGCTGCGGTTTGTGCGGTTGGTGTTCCTGTTATAACGCCGGTTGAACTGCTAAAGAGTAGGCCTGCAGGTAAAGTCGCCGGGCTAATGGAATAGCTGGTTGGTGTACCGCCGGTGTTGCTTGGCGTTAAGGCTGTTATAGGAGAGTTAATAGTAAAAACGTTGATAGAAGGATTATAACTTATCAACGGCGCTGATAAGTTTGGCGGACATGAGAGAGTCACTGTCGTATTACCACTGCCAATCGCATTATAAGCTGTAATGGTATAGGTAGTGGCGGAAAACGGACTTGTCGGGGTTCCCGAAAATGTACCTGTGGCGCTGCTGAAGTTTAAACCCGGAGGCAATATCCCGCTTAGATAATATCCGCCTACCGGTGGATACCTGGTTACCGTGTTGCTGGTAAAATCGGACACATACAGATTGCCTTTGCTGTCGGTAACAAGGCCCTCCGGGTCGGTTATCCCCGATATGGTGGTCAAAAGCGTACCAGACCCATTGTAGACGGTTACGGTATGGGTGCCCGAATCGCCGACGTATATGTCCCCCGCGCCATCCACATAGATTGCATTGGGGTTACTTAACCCGGTTATCACCGTTGAAAGATAGCCGCCGGTTGAATTATATTTGGTTACATTTTGGCCGCTATTGTCAAGCACATAAATGTTGTATGATCCATCCACTGCTACTGCTACAGGATTTGTCGTATGCCCTGTAGCTATGTTAAAAGCAAGCGCCCCGCTAATATTGTATTGCGAAACGGTGTTTGCTCCGCCATTGTAATTGCCTTGTGCTACGTATAGGTAATTGGATGCATCCTGGGCTAATCCGTTCGCGGTGCCAAGCCCCTGGATAATGGTTGATTGGTACGCGCCGGCCGAATTGTACTTATCCACATAGGCATTGCCGTGGTTGTTACCCAAGCCATTATTTGTGCGGTGATAATTTAATACATAGCCATTTCCTGATGCATCAAAAGTGATACCCGCCGGTTCGGACAGGTTTGCATTGGTGCCGAATGTTCCCTGGTAAGTACCCGCTGAATTATACTTGCTCACCGAGTTATTGCCGTAATTAACCACATAAATATTCCCGGACGGGTCGATACCCATACCATAAGGATTGCTTAGGGTTGCCCCGGTAAGTTGTACTCCGGCGCCATAGGCAAATGAAGCAACTGGTCCGCCGGAATTGGCGGGAATTAGCGGCGTTATAGCGGTGTTAATAGTATAAACATTTGTAGACGGAGTGTAACTGATATTAGGCGCCTGGGCGTAGCTGTTTATCGCGGCTGAAAATAAAGCGCATGCAAATAAAAGAAACAGCAAATATTTTTTAGATATTCTCATGTAGCAATGTTCGTTTGTCCCGTGAATAATCAATAGTGGATATGTCACAGGCAAATACTATGCTATGTATGTTCAAACGTTTATTTAAACGCGGGCTTTTGGCCCTGTAACCATTAAAAAGACGTTACGGTGTGCTTTAGAGCCAAATGATCAATAGGTTAGTCAATGATGCCCAGTTCCCCGATTCGTGTAACATTGTTCACATAATTACTGACAGGGCTAAGGTTTCAACGATAAAAGTCAGCTAAGTGTTCGGAATCATAAACGCCTTTCTTTCAATCGAACGGAGTTATATTTCAGGCGCGAAGAGGTACTGGGAATTGCCTTAATTATGACATCCCCAACGAGGTGATTTGCAAAACTATAATTTTACAAACCGGGTGACACCAGCCTTGCTTTTGTCCTGATTATTTATGACACTGATTGTGTAAGTGCCTGGCAGCAGCGTCGTTACATCGCCTTGCCAGCATGACTGCGTTGAGTTAACTTGTTTTACTATCAGCCCCGAACTGTTGGTGATCGAAATGCTATAATTTGCCATATCGGCTACTTTTGTGTCGATCACGAGGGTTACGGTCGATTTTGCCGGGTTAGGGTAAACACTCAAATTTCCGGCGATACCGGTCGCAGCTTTTGAATACATCACTTCGGCCGTTTTTGAGTAACGGACGCTGTCATTGATGTCTTCCTGTCTCAGCCGGTAAAAATTCGGTCCGATAGCGGGGGCATTATCTATGAAACTATAAGCACCCAGGCCGGCTGAGCTGACATTGCCGATTACCTCAAAGGTTTTACCTCTGTCGAGGCTGCGTTCAACGGTAAAATGAGTATAATTCTGCTCGTTACGGGTGGCCCAGCTTACCAGTATTTGTGCCGCATCGGCCGCTTTTTTTGCGTCAAAACTCAATAGTTGATAAGCGTAATAGGGATTTTGCCGTACCACCAGGGTAAACCTTTTTGATCCGTAACTCGCCGAGTCTTTGTTAATAATACTGAAATTGTATTTCGGGTTATCACGCATATTCACAGAGTCTTTCATGTATGCATCCATCAGCCAAACATCGTACAATTGTGGTACTTGTTTCAATTCCTTTAGTTCCAGTTGATAAACAGTATCTATAGTGGCCGTAATATTCAACGGGATGCTTTCGCTGGCCTTCGGCAACGGCAATGTGTTGATGGCAAGTGAAATACTATCTGAAGACATACTCGAAAGGTGCCCTTTACCAAAACCTTGCTGGTATGGCGCGTCCTCCGCGGCCGAATATTTTGTAAGGGAACCGCTGTTGAAGCGTATCAGCATATCGTCCATATCAAAAGCCCCCTTGTTCAACTCCATTCTAAGGTAGGGGTTGCTGGCAACCTCGGTGGCCCCCGTACCCATTAACAAGTTGAGTCCAGTCACTTGTGCGGTTGACTTTGCTGTTTCGTTAAAAATGAGCTGGGCTGATGTGCTGGTGGCAACTACCAAAAATGCCTGGCCGCTTGGAATGATATTGGACGCTTTATTGGTGCCAACTCCGCCACCGCCTTTGACATAAGCGCCGAAATTCTGATTGGTCGGGTTAAGTTCGTACATGGTACTACCCACGTTAGATCCGTAGATGCCCGTTGTAGTGGAAGCTGTCTGAAAGCTTTCCCAATCTATGGCGCTGGGATAAGGATTACCTACAAGATTGAAACCCCGTACCGAGGTGGGAGATGCGGCGGTGTAACTTAAGGTGGACGATGACGGGGTAAACCAGTCTTTTACGGTTACCTGGCCTTGTGTCATCGACCCTATTGCAGTCATTACCACGCTTTCGGCGCTGGTGCCGGGGGTATATTTATTGGCAAAGTTGCTGGTGCGGTCGCCCCTGAAGAAGAAGAGGAACCCATTACCAACAGGGATGTTGAAAGTGCCGGCATCGCCATAGATAGAGTACGATGGAGATGCATTTATAGCGCTTAGCGCCCTGAAATTGCCCGACGTGTAAGCCGTGTTCGACGGCGGCATGTTTTCGCGATACAGGTAAAGCGTGGGGTTGCCTGCTTTATCGAATCCTCCGGATGTACCGCCGGAGCCTGTCAATAGCGATGTCGATCCCACGTAATTCAGGCTATATATATTGTTGCCGCTTGCTGTACTTGTGTAAACCGGGGAGGATACCATCCGGTAACCACGATAAGTTGAGCTACCTCCTGTTATATAGCGTTGTACGTAATAGGCACCTGTGATATATCCAACCGAGGTGGAGGGGATGCTACCAATGTAGCCAGATCCATAGCTATCTGACTGAATGATAAAAAAACCGGTGCTATTGTTGGTAATTGCGGCCTGGTAGCCTGATATAGTTACCCCGGAAGTGGAACCCACATAAAAGGTGCCCGAATTGTTAATATTTGCCCCTTGCCCTGTCAGGTTAACGATACAGGCCGAATTGGAAATACCCGAATAAAAAGTACCCGTGTTGGTAATAGGGCAGTTTTGTGTGCCGACATTAATGGTAGCTGCCGAGTCGGCGGTAAACCAGCCCGCGTTGCTAAGGCTCATTCCGTTATTACTGCTGCTGAAAGTCAGCGTTGTTCCGTGCATTTTCGTAACAGCTGCAGATGTCGAATTTTTGATAGCCGAATTTTGTCCTGTAACATTGATAGTTGAGGCGTGATCGATGAATGTTCCCTGGTTGTCAATGATATTCGCAGGTGTGCCGCTTCCTGAAAGTGTTATGGTCGATTTTATGGTAGTCAACGTACCTGTATTGATCAGCTGGCTAAAGTCCTGCAGTGTAAGTGTCGAGCCGGTGAGAAAATTAAGCGCGCCGGCGTTGTTAATACTGGAATGGTTGTTTGGAAAATTAAATGCCGAGCCTGCGGTAAAATTTACCGTGGCCCCTGATGCAATGGCCATGGACGACTGGTACCCTAATTGCGAAGTGCCGCCGATGTTTACCTTACCTGAACCCGAAAAAGTAAGTCCTATAGCGGCAAGGATTGGTTGTGCGGTACTTATACCGCTGTTAATGGTAAGTACGTTTGAACCGGTGAGTTGTACGGTAACGCCGGCCACGCCATAAAGTGTCGATTGTAGCTGGCTAATTGTTAAACTGCTAGTTAGCGTGACAGTTTGCAAGCTTGTGTTAATTACCGCAATGTCGGTTGTTCCACTGCTTCCGGGGTAGCCTGATGAAGGAAACCAATTACCTGATGACGTCCAATTGCCATTGAAGGCGAGGCCTGTCCAGGTATAGGTGGTGGCATTAGCTTTTTGTAGCGTTGTGGATACTACTAAAATAAATAAGTAAAGTCGTACTCTTCTCATAGCATCGGGGTTATGCTCCCACCTCACTAATGGTTAATTATCAACAAACCAGTGATGATAATTAACTATTAATTTACATGTTCTTTATACGATATTAAATGTAGCTAAGTTATATTTTAGGGAAAATATTAATCATTGGTTAAAATACGTTTTGTAACAAGTTGATTTATTGAGAGATATGAATCAGGTAATTGCTGCCATGGGAAAGCCTAGCGCGAAAAATTAGGTGTAAGGGGCTTCAATACTGCGTAAAAACAAAAAACCGCCGCGGAGTTTTCACTCCCGGCGGTTGACGTATATATATGGATTAATTAGGCTACATTTTTACAAATTTGGCGTTTCCAACTTCTTCCTTCGTTTTGCTATCAAATGCTTTGATAACGTAGGTGCCGGGATGTAAGCCGGCAACGCTACCCTGCCAGGTGGCCGAGTTCGTGGTCGATTGACTGATCACCAAACCCGAACTGTTAGTGATCATAATAGTATAGCTATTGATAGTGCCTTTAGGGTTAGCTATCGTCAGGCTGATATTTGAACTGGCCGGATTCGGATATACACTGATGACGCTTTTGATAGCAGCGTCCGCATAGTCGACAGGAACTATATTGGAATAGGATATCGTGTTAGTTACGTCCGTTGACATCAGCCTGTAAAGATTATTTTTTGCCGGCGACGAATCTATTATGCTGTAAGTGCCCAGGCCGGCTGCCTTTACAATGCCTATAATCTCGTAGGTCTTCCCGCTATCTACACTGCGCTGAACGGCGAACCGGGTATAGTTTTGCTCGTTTTCGCATCGCCAGGTTAGTTGTACCTGGTTTGCTGTTCCGGCTAGGGTCTGCATTTTGGTGGCGGCAAAACCAAGCAGCCGATAAGCATACCCTTGGTTTTGACGAACTACAAGTGCAAAGCGATTTGAGCCGAACGAACTGGTGTCGTTTTTAAATACATTAAACCGATAAACAGGGTTATGCCTCATGTCGCATGAGTCTTTTTTATAGGTATCCATCAGCCATATATCATATAGTTGCGGCACTCCCTGCAGGTTTTTCATGCTGAGCGAATAAATACCGTCAGCTGTCGTATTTACCGATAGCCGCGTATTAGTGCCTGAAGCAAGCGGAATAGAATTGATAGCCAGGTTTTCGTTATCGCTCGAGATACTTGAGATACTTACTTTGCCATTACCTGGCTTATAGATCGCATCAAGATCCGGATCAAATTTAGTCGTCGCATCACTTTTAAAACGGATGATCATGTCATCCGTATTTATCGAATCCTGGCTTAATTGCAGCTTAAGGTACTGTATAGGATCTGTTGCTATGGGAGCCGTGCTCATTAAAAGATTGGAGCCAGTTACCTGCGTGCTTGTTTTTGCCGATTCATTAAAAATAAGCTTTGCCGAAGCGCTGCTTGCCACCACCAGGAAACCCTGCCCGCTTGCTATTATGTTGGTTGCATTGTTGGTTCCTATGCCGCCGCCGCCTTTTATGTAGGCGCCAAAGTTTGCATTGAGAGGGTTCAGTTCATAAATAGTATTCCCTACGTTTGTACCGTATATGCCTGTGGTGGTGCTCGATGTTTGAAAATTTTCCCAATCGATTGAACTAGGATAGGGGTTGCCTACCAGGTTAAAACCACGCACCGATGCTGGTGAACCAGCGGTGTAACTTAAGTTAGACGATGCCGGTGTGAACCAGTCTTTTACCGTTACCTGGCCCTGGTTCATGGTGCCGGTGGCGGTCTCAATAGAACTTTCGGCGCTTGTGCCGGGTGTGTATTTATTGGCCAGGTTGCTTACCCTATCGCCCCGGAAAAAGAAAAGAAAGCCATTCCCAACCGGAATATTGAAATTACCGGCATCGCCATCTAAAGTATAGGTGGGTGCGTTGTTAATAGTAGCAACTCCCCTGAAATTACCTGAAATATAGGTGGTATTCGAAGGGCTCATATTTTCGCGGTAAAGATAAATACTTGGATTGCCCGATTTATCAAATCCGCCGCTGGTACCACCCGATCCCGTTGTAAGGGAGCCTGAATTAACATAATTGAGGCTGTAAACATTATTGCCGCTTATTGTACTGGCGTAAACAGGGGAAGAGAATAACCGGTAACTACGATAAGCGGAACTACCGCCAGTGATATATCGCTGTACATAATAAGTGCCTGTAATCCGGCCGATGGAGTTAGTAGGCACGGCGCCCAGATAAGCCGACCCGTAAGCGTCGGATTGAAATATAAAAAACCCGGCGCTGCCCGCCGTGATACCAGCCTGGTACCCTGATATGGTTATCCCGGACGTTGAGCCCACGTAAAAAGTGCCGGTATTGTTAATGGTAGAACTTTGCCCTGTAAGATTAATGATGCATGACGAGTTTGACGTGCCCGCATAGAAGCCGCCAGAATTAGTAATGGGGCAGCTTTGTGTCCCAATATTCAACGTAGCCGCAGAATCGGCAATAAATGTACCCACATTGGTGAGGCTCATGCCGTTATTTCCGCTACTGAAGGATAGCGTTGTGCCCCGCATGCGGCAAACTGCGGATGAGGTAGAGTTTTTGAAAGCCGCATTTTGGCCGGTTATATTAATAGTTGAGCCATGGTCCATGTAGGTGCCCTGGTTATCTATCATATTTGCCGGACTACCGCTCCCTGAAAGGGTTATGGTGGCTTTGGTCGTTGTCAGGGTGCCCGTATTGGTGAGCTGGCTTTGATCCTGAAGCGTTAAAGATGAGCCGGTTAGGAAATTGAGTGCACCGGCATTTGTTATGCCTGAATGATTATTGGGAAAGCTAAATGTTGAGCTTGCTATAAAATTAACTGTTGCCCCTGATAATATCGACATAGATGATTGATACCCGAGTTGTGATGAGCCGCCGATATTTGCTGTTCCGGTGCCTGAAAAAATGATCCCGTTTGAGGCTGACGATGGCTGTGCTGTAGTAAGACCCGAATTTACCGTTAAAACTGCAGAGCCTGAGAACTGGACCTTTACCCCTGATACACCGTAATTGGTTGATTGTAATGAAGCGATAGTTAAACTGGCGCTAAGTGTTATTACCGCATTACTGGTATTGATGCGGGCAATATCGGTAGTGCCCGAACTCCCAGGGTAGCCTGTACTTGGCGACCAGTTCGATGCAGTTGTCCAGTTGCCGCTGGCGCCCCCGTTCCACGTATAGGTTGTACCGGCCTGCGCCCATTGAGCGCCAAATATCAATGCTATTAAGAAAGGGAATAGTAGTCGGATTTTCAACGTGTACGGCTAAATTTTTTCTTTTTTGATGAATATTCTGCAAATGCAGATTATTTATTGCTGAAAGATCAATTATATACCGTTTACACTATCCTTTGCCCATATAATTGGCCTGATAATGCGCCGTTATACGTTACAACACATGATTAGTTTCATACGCGGTTAATTTTTTTAATAAATTGTTACAAAAATATAGAATATCGATATGGCTGGTGCAAAACATGGTTTTATATCCTTTGTTTTGACGAAAATGAAAATAGGCGGGCTGCAAATATTAACTTTTAATTAATAAAAATTAACTGAAAAATTGACCTGGAAAAAATCAATAATTAAATTATTAACCAAGTGTTATTTGGCGATAAAAAAAGAATTATTTAGCGCGGGGTAGTATATTTTGCCTGCGGTAAAGGCTGTAGGCGGCGAAAGCGGATGCCATTATGACAAGCACTACAATCCAGGTATCCAAAGGGCAGTTGGCATCAGGGTCGGCGTCGTCACAGGGAACAGTGGTTTGCGCAACTGCCGTTACAATAGCCATCAGGAAAAATACGAGGACACAAAATCCGGCTTTTAGCTTCATGAAGAATTTCTACAGTTACAAATATAGATTTTTATTTTTACGTGCCCAATTTAACATATGTTTCAAATACTTATAATTGAAAGCGGCCGAACCCTCAGGCAGGCGATCCCCCACAATTGGATTATTTTTGTAAATTGTCGTGGATTTAATAACCAATCTTAACTAAATAATGCCCGGCAAACGGCTTTCTTTATTTGATCGGAACAGCAACGATCTTTTGTTAAAGATAACATGTCTGTTCTGGCTATTCGCGAAATTGTTGAGCTGGAGGATATGGACAACAAACCGTTTATTACCTGTCGTCCCGTTATTCAAAATCCTTGATGGCGTACCCGCAGTTGTACATACGGCAGTATTTTTACTATCGCTGGGGCTTATCCTGTTAGCTTTTTTCAAACCTGGCCGGACTGCCCTGTTGGCATTGTTGTTTGTTGAAATTTTTTCGTGCGTATTGGACATAAACCGGTTGCTGCCATGGGAATACCAGTATGTTTTCACGATCCTTATTTTTTTGCTCAATTTTAAAAGGACAGGCTACATACCGGCATGCATTGCCTTTGTGTTAGTATCCACTTATTTTTACGGCGGTGCCTGCAAATTAAATGAGGACTTTGTGCGCACGGTTTGGAACATACTGATCCTTAAGTTTTTTCTGAAAATACCTGTGCATGTTATTACGCAAAGCTGGGTCCATTACAGCGGGTATTTATTGGGCGTAATCGAATTACTTGCCGGTGTTGGGTTATTGTTCAGGAAGACCCAGGTTTGGTCGGCGATAGTATTGATCACGATGCATATCTTCATTTTGTTGTTGTTCAGCCCTTTTGGGTACCGCGGATATCGCGTACTGTGGCCATGGAATACATCGATGATAGTTTTTCTTTACGTGATCTTTCTGAGAGGAAAGGAGCGGGTGCTGGCCGTTCGGCCCCTGTTACAGGGAATGAACGGACTGGTATTAGTATTTTGGGGCTTTTTGCCCGCCCTGAGTTTTATCGGTTATTGGGATTACAATTTATCATCGGCTTTATTCGCGGCTAATATCCCGAAAATGACAATTTGCGTCGCCGATACCGTCGCCTGCAAACCATTGCAACGATTTTTTAATAGAAATAGCAAAGTGGGTGCCTGCCGGGGCCAGGCAAAAGCGGACATCCAGGCCTGGGCCATAGCCGAAACGGGCGTGTCTGCCTATCCGCAGGTTTGGGTTTATAAAAGAATACAGGAAAAACTCGAAAAGCAATACCCATCCGCCTTGTTCACTTTTACGTATTTTAATCATTACCCTAAAAATAAATAGTGCCTCCTTGGTCAATACTACCCCGTATTAAGATAAAAAGTATAATTTTATCGGGCATGGTTGCATAAAGGTTCTGCCTGTTTTGAAAAACGATTAACTGTTGAGGCAACTATTCATTGTTAATTCATGTACATCAATTAGTCTTGTATATGGCTGATTTTAACCTTGTTGTTTAATTAAAAAGGGCGGATGAGAATAAGTTTTACTTCAATAGTTGCGTTTTTTTTGCTTTTGATCGCTGGTGACGCTTTTGCTCAGCAACAGGTATTGGTTACGCCCGATAACAAGAAAAGTCTGGATGTATTAACCGCTAAAGCCAATGAAACTTTCAGGGCGAACCATCAAAAAGCGATTTCTCTTGCCAAAGCCCATGGGTGGCTCCTTAGCCGCAGAACGAAGAACGGCGGCCTCGTCTCGCTGCAAGGGGTAAACAGCCTTGGCTTTCCTGTATACCTGACAACAGATAACAATATTATATCCGCCGCTACTACCAACACCAATACGGTGCAGCCGGGCGGCTTGCTTGGTTTGAATTTGTCGGGTTCCAGCGCCTTTCTCAACAATAAGCTGGCGATATGGGACGGTGGCTGGGTTTACAGGCAGCACCAGGAGTTTGCAGGTAAAACGATCTCCTACGGTGATACTTCGGTTATTATCGACCATGCTACTCACGTAACCGGCACGATGCTTGCGAAGGGCGTTTATCCTCCGGCAAAGGGCATGGCCTTTAATGCAGCTACACTCCATTCATACGATTTTAATAATGATATAGGAGAAATGAGTGCGGCCGCTTCGGGCTTGCTTTTGTCAAATCACTCTTACGGCGACGAGGCCGGCTGGAATTTTAACGATGCGGCAAACCGCTGGGAATGGTATGGCTTGCCGGGTGATACTGTTGATTATACCTTTGGTTTTTATTCGGACCGTGCGCAGGCGTGGGATAAGATAGCCTATAATGCGCCTTTTTACCTGATTGTAGAATCGGCAGGCAATTCGCGCGGAAGCACCGGTCCGGCAGTGGGATCCACTTATTACGGATACAGCAGTCCTACTAACCAAACCATTGTTAATAAGGGGCCGCGCCCGGCTACTATAAGCAGTAACAGCAGCTACGATTGTATCAGCACCACAGGCAACTCCAAAAATATACTGACCGTAGGCGCTATCAACCCGTTGCCCTATGGGCCGTCCAATTCGCAAAATATTACGACCACTTTTTTTAGTAGCTGGGGGCCTACGGATGATGGCCGCGTTAAGCCCGACCTTGTCGCTAATGGCCTTGATGTATTGTCGACCGGCTCCGGCTCCCCAACAAGTTACATCACCTACTCAGGTACGTCCCAGGCTGCGCCGAATGTAACAGGTTCCCTCTACTTGTTACAGGAATATTATGCCCAAAAACATTCGGGCACTTTTATGCGTGCAGCTACCCTTAAAGGTCTGGCTTGCCATACCGCTTTTGATGCCGGTAATGTCGGGCCCGATTATATCTATGGATGGGGCTTGCTGGATATGAAGAAAGCGGCACAGGCAATAACCGATAATGGAACCAAAAGCCTGATACAGGAGAAGACCCTGGCGCAGGGGCAAACGCAAACTTACAATGTGGTAGCGTCGGGCAACGGGCCGCTGGTGGCTACTATATCATGGACCGACCCGGCGGGCAGCATAACGCCCGACGGCGTGATCAATAGCCGCACACCTAAATTGGTGAACGACCTTGATATCCGTATCAGCGACGGCACAACCATCTACTTGCCGTGGGTGCTGGATCCTGCCAGTCCGTCGCTGGCTGCAACTACCGGGAATAATATCCGCGACAATGTGGAACAGGTTTATATAACGGGCGCCGTCCCCGGCAAGGCGTATACCATTACTGTTTCGCATAAAGGAACGCTTTCATCGGGCTCCCAGGCATATTCCATTATAGCAACAGGTATCGGTGGCGCGGCTTATTGCGCATCAGCTGCGTTGTCAAGTGCCGATTCCCGTATCAACACGGTCAGGCTGTCGAACATCAGTAACTCGCCCGCAGCTGGATGTACTACCTATTCTGATTATACTAATTTGACCGTACGGCTGGAGCAGGGCAAAACTTATCCTCTAAGTTTAACGCTCGGCACCTGTGGCGGTAATTTCGATAAAGCTGCCAAAGTATTTATTGATTGGAACGGCAATGGCACATTTGAGGCCGATGAGCTCGTTGCTACAAGCGGTGTTATAAATGGAACAGGTGTTTACAGCACCAATATAACGGTGCCAGGCACCGTCATACCCGGAAACTTCAGCCTGATGCGCGTGGTGCTAACAGAGACATCCGATCCTTCAACCGTTTCTTCGTGCGGTACCTATGCCAAAGGAGAAACGCAGGATTATCGCGTCCAGTTTCTTCAAACAAGTATCGATGTGGGAGTTGCGGCTATTCTGAGCCCGGCGTCGGGGGGCAGTTGTACAGGGCCTGTGCCGGTGACCATTACCCTTAAAAATTATGGCAGCACAACTATTAATTCCATACCTGTAGCTGTGACCATTAAAGCAGCCGACGGAACTACAACCTCGTTAAGCCAAACATACACAGGGTCGATAACTTCACTTGCGCAGGACGATTTCACCTTTACTTCGTCGTTCAATATTTCGCCCGGTACAAGTTACGTTGTTACGGCAACTACAAACTTATCTGCCGACCTCGTTCCCGGTAATAACACAGTAACCGATACGGTAACAACGCCGGACCAGCCTCAGCTGAGTGATCTTTCTGCTAATTTTTGTAACGCAAGTAATTCGTACCTGCTTAGCGGCACCGGCGACGGCGAAGTTCTCTGGTACAAAACAAGTACAGATACCATACCATTTGCCTATGGCGCACCAACTACAACCACGCAGGCACCGGTGAACGGAAATTATTACGCCGGATTGAACGATTTTCGCGGAACGATTGGCCCGGCTACCAAGAATGTTTTTACAGCAGGGGGTTACAATCAATTCACGCCTTCCATAACCGTATTCTCACGTATTCCTGTAATTATACAGAGTGCCCGTCTTTTCATTGGCAATTCGGGTAAGATAACTTTTACTGTTGCCGATTCAACCGGCGAAGTTGTTTCAACGGCGGTGGTTAACGCTATCGCAACGCGCTCGAATCCCGGACCCGGTGCATTGGATGACGACCCGAATGATATTGGGCAGGTTTATAACCTCAATCTCCTTATCCCCTCGGCGGGCCATTACACCATCAGCACGTCCTACGACGCTGATGCGACGATCTATCGAAGCAATGGCGGCGTCACTGGTTATCCTTTTAAAATTGGTGATGTTTTCAGCATACAGGGTAACACCGCCACATCGGCTTCGGATACGGCATATTATAAGAATTTTTACTATTACCTGTACGATATCCACCTGGTAAGTCCGGGTTGTGCTTCGGCAACAAAGCAATCTGTCTCCGTGGCTAAACCGGTCATCACGCAGAATGGCAATATTTTAAGTTCGAACTTTACAAGCGGAAATCAATGGTACCTGAACAATGCTGCCATAAGCGGGGCAACCGGCCAAACTTATGCAGCGGCACAAAGCGGTAATTACCGCGTGGACATCATTTTAAGTAACGGCTGTGTTTCACAGTCGGATAATTTTGTATACGTTAATACATCAGTAAGTTCTGATAATGATATAGGCCTGGCGGTTTTCCCGGTACCTGCCGACGGACAATTAAATGTGGTGTTTGCCGCGAAGGCGGCATCGGCGTTAACCTTGTCGCTGGTGAACAGCGCAGGACACACCAATTATTCGGCACAACAACAACTTGCGGCCGGCAATTTTAGCACAATTATCAACACGGGTCACCTGCCGCCGGGAACTTACATACTGAAAATACTTTTAGGGAATAAGAAATATGCGCGAAAGATAATTATCGATCGGTAGGGGATAAAGGTCAATTTACGATCTAAATCAGTAAAATAAAAAAGGGCCAACTACATTATGAGCTGGCCCTTTTATTTAAAGTCTGATACCTTTATTTAAAGCAATATTTTACACCTAATCCCGGTGCAATATCGAAGAATGGGCCCGTGGCAAGTTCAAGACGAGGGTTCAGATCGAGGCTGACCGCAATAGGCGAATTAGGTATCACGTATTCCAGGCCAATGACACCATCTGCACCCAGTAATATTTTGTTGCCTGTGTACAGTTGGTCGTCGCCGTTAAATCTTTTGTAATAACCGGCGCCTACAGCGCCAAGGTGTGCACCAAAGCCATAATAAAAGCGGAATCCTTCAACATTAAAGGCTTTTACATTAAGTTCGTATAAGCCGGTAATAACCAGTCCATGTGGCGACCGCAGCCCCGCGATGGCCTCGAGGGACGTTTTTTCGTCCATAAAATATTTGGCCGATACGCCATTTTCATAACCGCCAAATTTTAATCCTGCGGCAAATTGATAATTAGGTCGGTACTCTGGTGCTTGTGCTTTTGCGGTGCTTCCGATAAATAATAATGCACCCAAAATAGATAGAAAGTAAGTAGCTCGTTTCATAGAATTTTATTGCAAATAACGTTATTTTCTGCCTTTTAATGTAACTGACTTTAGTTTAAAGCCATACCAGGCTGATTTCCAAATGCAAAACTTAGTATTAAATATTAGCTATGATAAATAAGTTTTCCACTATTTAACAGGAGCAACGTTTTTTACACCTGATTGTTACGATAGATCTTTTAGAAATAGGCTAAATTAGGCGATCATATAAAACCTGTTTATGAACATCATCCGGATAAGGCACTGCCTGTTTGTATTATTGATGGCGGCTTTGATTGTGCCGTTAAGTTGCGTACAGGGGACGCTCGGAAAAAACAACAGTGATGAATACCATAATGGCATGGTGGTGTGTGCCTATCCCGATGCTGCTAACGCGGGTCTCGAAATATTAAAAAAGGGAGGCGACGCGGTGGATGCAGCGGTAGCTGTACAGTTTGCACTTACGGTAACACATCCGCAGGCTGGTAATATTGGCGGCGGCGGCTTTATGGTTTATCGTTCGGGCAGGGGCGAGGTAAATACACTCGACTTTCGGGAAAAGGCACCTGCAATGGCCAGCCAGGATATGTACCTGGATTCGGCAGGCAATGTGATACCCGGTAAAAGTTTATCAACGCATGCTGCATCCGGGGTCCCAGGTTCGGTCGATGGTATGTTCGAAGCGCACCGTAAATACGGGCGTTTGAAATGGAGCGAGCTGGTGCAGCCTGCTATCGACCTGGCACGTAATGGGTTTAAAATAACAAAACGGCTTGCCGGCGATCTGAACTGGGCATCAAAGGAAATTAAAAAACTGAACCCGGATAAAAACTACTTGCTTAAAGATACAACCTGGCAGGAAGGAGATATATTAATGCAGGAGGATCTGGCAAAAACATTGGAGCAAATACGCGACAAAGGCCGGGACGGATTTTATGACGGCATTGTCGCCGATGAGATCACGGCGGAAATGCAAAGCGGTGCCGGACTGATCACCATGCAAGATCTAAAGAATTATCACTCTGTTTGGCGCAAGGCATTGATCGGACAATACAGGGGTTACAAGATCATCACGATGCCGCCACCATCCAGCGGAGGAGTGGCATTATTGCAATTGCTGCGATCGGTGGAAAATTACCCGTTGACCCGCTGGGGTTTTAACAGTGATTCGACTGTACAATTATGTGTTGAAGCCGAGCGCCGGGTTTACGCCGACCGGTCGAAATACCTGGGCGACCCCGATTTTTTTAAGGTGCCGGTGGATAGCCTGTTAAGGCCGGGATACAATGAAATGCGGATGAGCAGCTTTACCTGGGATAAAGCCACGCCGAGTTCGGACATTTTACCTGGAAAAATCGCAGGCTATGAAAGTGACCAAACCACGCACTATTCAATTGTCGACCGTGACGGGAATGCAGTTTCAATTACAACTACATTGAACGGTTCGTTCGGTTCAAAAATATTTGTAAAAGGCGCCGGGTTTTTGCTGAACAATGAGATGGATGATTTTAGTTCGAAACCGGGCGTGCCTAATATGTTCGGTCTTGTTGGGGGTAAGGCAAACAGCATACAGCCCAACAAACGCATGCTTTCGTCCATGACGCCTACTATAGTAGAGAAAAATGGTAAACTGTTCATGGTGGTTGGAACGCCCGGCGGGGCAACAATTATCACCTCAGTTTTTCAAACCATTATGAACGTCATCGATTTTAAACAGGATATGCAACAAGCAGTAGCATCGAAGCGTTTTCATCACCAGTGGCTCCCCGATATTGTTAATATTGAACAGGGTGCGCTCGATAGCACGGTTCGAACCAAACTGGAGCAAAAGGGTTATAAAATTGTTGAAGGCGGAACGATAGGCCGGGTCGACGCAATATTGAAAACGCAGTGGGGCTATTACGAAGGCGGTGCCGACCCCAGGGGGGATGACACGAAAGTAGGTTTTTAGCGGTTTGCTGATGGTTAATAGCCATTTTCAATCAAAAAAGCGATGAACTATGAACTATGAACCACGAACTAAACTTATACTTGCAGAATTATATTACTTGCAATGCCCTCGCATATAAAACACCAGGAGACGATAGACTACTTTATGAAGGTAGTTTGGCAAACCATGGCTAACCGCTACAATCAGCTGGTCACCGAATTTGGCATAACACAATCTATCGGGTATTTACTTATCAATATTGATGAGCAGGAAGGAACAACGGTGTCGCAGGCGGCAGCTTTGCTTGGATTAAAATCGACGAGCCTTTCGCGGATGCTGAACCAGTTGGAAAAGACGGGGCTTATTTACCGCGAATCGAACCAGGGAGACAAACGGTCGGTTAAAATTTATCTTACCGAGCTGGGGAAGGAGAAGCGGCACCTTGCGCGTGTAGTGGTAAAGCAGTTTAACAATTACCTGAACAAGCACATCAGCGAACACGATAAACAATACCTCATCGACCTGTTGAAAAAGATAAACAAACTCACCGTAAATTATAAACCCGAATAAGCTTCTTTTGCTACTACCGAAAATAAAGCAATCCTGTCCGCGTTGTACCAATGATGTTCAATTTGTTAAAAATTGTTAAGCAGTCGTTTTTGAATTTTAAAACGATAAATTTGCCGGTTGAAAAATGAAGAGGTATCTATTGCCCATATTGCTGATTAGTGCGCTTGTAAGTGGTTGTGGTAAAACTCAAAGCGACAGGGCCAAATACCTTGCGCAAGCAGCCAAAGACGATAAGATACTGGCGGATTATATAGAAGCCAATAATTTAAAGGACAAGGCACTTAAGGCCAATGATACCTCGGGGGTATATTATATCATAATGCGTAACGGGCAGGGAAACGACGTTTTTACATCGTCGACCATAATAACGGTGGGGGATACAGGAAAGGTATTAGGGGCAGATACGGCATTTACGCAGACCAATGAATTTCACCCGTCTTATACCCTGGGACAGGTGATATTAGGCTGGCGGCTTGGTATACCAAAAATGCAAAGAGATGGTATCATACGTTTGCTGATACCTTCGCGGTATGCGTATGGGCCAAACGCGCAAAAAAATATCGGGTTACCGGCTAACGCCATACTGGATTTTAATATAAGACTTTACGATATAACGAACTGATATAAATTATAAATGAAACAAATACTTTTTACTTCTTTAGTGCTTTTTGCCATTGGTATTACGTCGTGCCGCAAAAGTAGCTCGGACCTCGATATCAAACAGTACGACAACCAGCAGATTCAAAATTATATCAGTGCCAATGGTCTTTCGGGTATGGAACGCGACACCACCGGGGGCGATACTACGGGGATATATTACAAAATAATTGATCAGGGAAAGGGGGCAGCCCTGAATTATACCGACGCTGTATCTTACGTATACAAACTTAATACTTTTGATGGTAAATATACCGTACAGGATACTGTTTTGAATCATGCTTATGGCGTGTTGGGCCATGTAGTTCCCCCAGGGCTGCAACTTGCTATTCATAACTTGCTTAAATACAAAGGCGGCAAAATGCGTGTGCTTATTCCTTCACATTTAGGCTATGGCCTGGCAGGTGCGGGTAGTGGTAGCAGTACAGTAACTAACGGACGCATAGCTGGTAATCAATGCCTGGACTATACTATTTACGTTGTATACGACCAAAATAAATATGATGACCTGGTGATCCAGAATTATATGACCGCCAATAGCTTAACAGGATACACCAAAGTTACAGAAGGCCCGGATTCCGGCTTATATTATAAAATTACAACTGTTGGCACCGGAGCACAGGTTAATATCAATTCAACTGTGCAGGCTAACTACGTTGCCAAATTGATGAATAATACGGTTTTTGATGACCACTCATCAATTACCGCCTCATTCAGCGACCTCGGAGGAGGGTCTATCACCAAAGGGTTTGCCGATGGTATGCTGCTTACCAAAAGCGGCGACGGGGGCATATCGATGCTTATACCCTCAAGGCTGGCGTACAGCACTTCAGGCATAACAAACTCCATACCAGTTAATGCCTGCCTCAGGTTTGATGTTACCAATATAACAATAACGCAGTAACTAATGGCTCAATGCCTGTTTGAACGCTTTCAGGCAGCGTTCGCGGGCAAAGGTATGATCGACAATGGGTTTTGGGTATTTGCTGAAATCAGCATATTCCGGCACCCATTTTTTTATGTAAGCAAGTTCAGGGTCGAATTTTTTGGTTTGTGAATCGGGATTAAATATCCTGAAGTAAGGTGCAGCATCGGTCCCTGACCCCGCCGCCCATTGCCAGCCGCCAACATTACTTGCCATTTCGTAGTCCAGCAATTTGCGGGCAAAATAACGCTCGCCCCAGCGCCAGTCTATCAACAGGTCCTTGCTCAGGAAGCTTGCAGCTACCATGCGTACCCGGTTGTGCATAAAACCTGTTGTATTCAGTTCGCGCATGCCCGCGTCTACCAACGGATAGCCGGTTTGCCCATCGCACCAGGCTTTAAACTGTTTTTCGTCGTTCACCCATTTGATTCGATCGTATTCCGGTTTAAAAGCGTGGTCCATAGTCTTCGGGAAATGATCGAGGATCATCATATAAAACTCGCGCCAGATCAGTTCGTTCAGCCAGGTTTTTTCATGATACTCATTTGCTTTCCTGGCCAGGTCGCGAATGCTTACGGTCCCGAAACGCAAATGCAGGCCGATATGCGATGTGCCCCTGATAGCCGGATAATTGCGTTTTTCAGCATAATCCTTTATCACTTTCTCATAATGCGGGTTAGGGAACTCGCGGTCACTTTTTTCAAATCCCATCGATCTTAACGATGGCAAGGCGGCGGCTTTATGTTTATAGAGATTGCCCAGGTACTTTTCGGTAGGGTAGGCTTCCAGGTAAAAGGATTTCAATTTCTGATACCATTTACGCATATAGGGTGTGTAAACGGTATAAGGCAGGCCGTCGTCTTTTACTACTTCGTCTTTTTCGAATATTACCTGGTCCTTATAAGTTTTAAAAACGATGCCATGCTTTTTTAGTAAGGTCTCGATTTTGGCATCCCGTTGTTTGGCATATGGCTCATAATCGTGGTTGGTGTAAACCGTACCGATGGCGTATTCCTTTAATATTCCCTTCCATGCTTCTTCCGCTTTATCGTATCGTACCAGCAGGCTGCTGCCATGCTTCTCCAAATCCGCGGCAAGCTTTTGGATAGTTTGATAAATGAAAGTTACCCTTGCATCGTCCTTGTCTTCTAATTGGTCCAATATTTCCCGGTCAAAAATGAACAGGCATAATACCGGGCCTGACTCTTTAAGTGCGCGATACAGGCCGGCATTGTCATACAGGCGCAGGTCGCGGCGGAACCAGAATATATTTATTAAAGGTTTTTTATCCATAAATATCACTTAGGGCAGCTGACAGATCGGGGTATTCGAAACGGAAGCCTGCACTTTCAATTTTTTTTGACGATACTTTGGTGCTGCCCAATATTACGGTACTCATCTCGCCCATCAGCAGTTTGAATACAAGTCCAGGTACATTCACAGGCCATAGCGGTTTGTGCAGTTGTTTGGCTATAGCCCTCATCAATTGTTTGTTGGTAACCGGGTTGGGCGCAGTCATGTTGAACACGCCCTGTATTTTTTCGTTTTCGATAGCAAAAAGATAAGTATCCACCGCATCCTGCCAATGTATCCATGGCACCCATTGTTTCCCGCTTCCAAACGCCGCGCCTGCGAATAATTTTACCGGCCTGGCCATTTGGGGTAATGCGCCACCGGCCCGGTCTAAAACTACTCCGGTCCTGTATTTTACGATACGTATCCCTAAGTTATTTCCTTCGTCAACGGCATTTTCCCAGGCAACGCAGCATTCGGGCATAAAACCCCGCCCCGGTGCGCTTTCCTCTGTCATCAGGTCGTCGCCGCGGTCGCCATAATATCCAATAGCCGCTGCTGATATAACGGTGTGAATTTTGTTGGTTTTTTTGCGCATCAGGTCATAAATCAGCCTGATAGACTCAGTTCGGCTGTCTATCAGTTCCTTTTTGCGCTCGCCGGTCCATCGCTTATCCGCAATGCCGGCTCCGGCCAGGTGAATCAGGATGTCGACGTCATCAATACATTTTTCGTCAATTTCATTTTTGTGCACGTCCCATAAAAAAGTTTTTACCCGGCTGTCGTTACCTGGCTTGCGGCTGAGATGGCTAACGGTATATCCCCTTTTTAACAAAGCGTCGGTCAATGGTTTGCCGATGGAGCCGGTACCCCCGGTTACCAGGATGTTTTTATTTGGAGATGCTTGGTTCATTGAAGGTGGCAGCAGTTTAATGCAACATACGAAATTACACCGACATGGGTTTCTCGGTGTGATTATGCAGCAATTGCAGCGACTGCTTAAAGGTAACGCACTCGCGTGGTAAAATGTCTTTTATGCAATCCTCGGTACAAACAGAATCGTATCTCAAATTTTCGAGCAGGCTTTGTGCCTCGGGATAATTGATCGGCGACAGGAAGTTTGCCAGGTATGCGGACAGTCTCGAATTTAACCGTGGCAGGGTTACGATGTTTGGCCTCTCATCCGCATAAGTAGCTATGTATAACAAAAGCATTTGTTTGAACGTGATGGTTTGCGGGCCGCCAATTTCAAATTTGCGGTTATAAGTCGAACGGTTAAGCAAACAATCGAGCAGGTAGCCCAATAAATCGCCAATATAGATGGGCTGGATATTAGCTTCGGACCATGCCTTGGTGATCACGATCGGTTTATTTTCTGTCAATGCCCTGAAAAGTTCCATGGAGATGCTGCCCGGCCCGACGATCATGGAGGTTTGTAAGCCTGTCAGTGAAGCGCGGCCGGATGCGAGTATTTTTTCAATATGCTCGCGCGAAGTTGCATGCAGGTCGCCCACGGTTATTAGCTGGCTGCAGTGGGTCTTATTCAGCGCATCCATGAAATTTTGAGCAGATAACGCCTCCAGCCCGGCAAAGCCCGATGTTTGCGTAAGCCGGTTAGCCAGATAAAAGGCAGCATCAATATCTACCGGGAAATCTTCGATGCTATGCGACCGCAACAGATCGCCATTAAGAACCACAATGCCGTCGTAATTATGCTGAGTTGTAAAATATTTTTTGTCGCGGGCAACACATATAACCTGGTGCCCCTTTTCTATCAGGCAAGGTATAAGTTGGCTGGCAATGTAACTGTTAGCACCGGCAAGCAATACTTTCATCTAATGCTCAACAATAAAAGCGGGAAGGTGTTTTTATTATTTGACGGCCCGCAGATAAATGACTAACGAGCGATCAAATATTTACATTGTCCAGCACCAAAACCTTCGAGCACAATGGTTTAGCATACTGCTCGGCGAAGATCACATGTGTTGGGTCGTGCTGGTAGGCTTCTTCTTCTTCAAGTGTGTTAAAAAGCAAGAGGAGCGATACATCGTACGAACGGTCGATCACATCCCGGTTAGTATCAGCAGCCACACCAATATGCATATCGCGGATATGGATTATAGGCTTCAGCAATTCCAGGCCTTCGATAAGTTTTGCTTTGTCTTCCTTGTTTTTTAGCCAGAAATGTACGTGATGTACGAATGTGTTGTTGAGATACATGATTGTGAGATTATTTTAGGCGAAAGATGCCCATAAATTGGATGAAATGCAATAAATACGTGGCTTTGTTACTTTGGAGTTACATTAAAATTATGATTACTCAAATGTTGCCCCGATGTCAAATAACACCCTACATTATGCTTTAAGATTAATTTATTGCAAATTTGCGGGTTGACTGGTCAGAGGTATTTTAATATATGAGCGGAAAAACGATATTGGTTTGGTTCAGGAACGATCTTCGCATCCACGATAACGAAATATTGCTTGAGGCTACAAAGAAGGCAGACAAAGTACTCCCTGTGTACTGTTTCGATCCGTTCTATTTCAAAAAAACAGACCTCGGCCTTGATAAAACGGGCAGCATTCGCGCCCGCTTTTTACTGGAGTCTGTGGCCAACCTCCGCAAAAACCTGCATAAGCTCGGCAGTGAATTGGTGGTGCGCACCGGCGATCCGGCAGAGATCATCCCGCAATTAGCGCAGCAATACCAGGTTAGCGAAGTATACCATCACCGCGAGGTTGCGTACGAGGAGACAGAAATTTCGGAAGCAGTAGAGACTGCGCTCTGGAAGATAAAGCTTAATCTTAAACATTTTATCGGCCACACCTTATACCATAAAGAGGACCTTCCCTTTCCGATAAAAGATATTCCCGACAGTTTCGCAACGTTCAAAAAGAAAATAGAGCGCGACAGCGATGTGCGGCCGTGTATCGAAACACCTCGGCATATTATTACACCGGAGATAGCAGAAGCGGGGAACATACCAACGCTTACCGAGCTGGGTTTAAGAACGCCTGATGCCGATCCGAGGGTGGATTTTCATTACGAAGGCGGAGAAACGGCGGCTTTACGGCAAATGCATCACTATATATCGAGCCTGGATAATATGCCGGTGCATAAAGGCGCAAGGCACATGTCCGATGCACCCTCAAGGCTATCGGCCTGGATATCGCTGGGCTGCCTTTCGCAGCGGATGGTTTACCACGAGGTAACCAAGCATGCCAATGGCGTGCATACATCAGGTTCGCCGCTGATCTTAGAATTACTGTGGCGCGATTATTTCCGTTTTATGTTTAAAAAGCACGGCAGGCAGTTTTTCAATGCCGCGGGCATTAATGGCGACGTTGCGCAACCACCAGCCGGCGGAGACGAGGTATTTGAACTTTGGAAAAACGGCCATACGGGTGTGCCTTTTGTGGATGCTGCCATGCACGAATTGAATGCCACCGGGTACATTACCAATAATAAACGCCAGATAGTAGCGGCTTTTTTAATAAATACACTGAAAACAGACTGGAGAGAGGGTGCGGCATATTTTGAAGAAAAACTTATCGATTATTCCCCGGCAAGCAATTTTGGTAACTGGGCATTTGTAGCCGGGGTGGCAAACCATACGCGCGACAACCGGTACTTTGCAAGCGTAAAAATGGCAGAGAAACCGGAGACGGAAAGCGATTTTATCAGCACCTGGCTGCCTGAGATAAACGACAGCAATAGCCTGGTCGAGGTTTAAATTAGCTGTAAATGGGAACCGTAAAATTTTCTGAGAAGATACTCATCAATAAGGAGCCATTATTTGTATTTGATTATACCCAGAATTATTCAAATCGCCTTTCATGGGATACTTTCCTTAAAAAAGCGGAGCTGATCGGCGATGCTGAAAAGCCCGATATAGGAGTAAAGGCATGGTGTGTTGCTCGTAACGGTTTGGGTATGGAAACTAAATACGTAACCTTTAATCGCCCCAAAAATACCGCTATAAAAATGACCAGGGGCCCCTTTATGTTTAAATCATTTTCAGGGTCGTGGTTATTCCGTGAATTAGGTCATGAACAAACAGAAGTCGCTTTCATTTATTCTTTTGGATTGCGATTCCCTTTTGACATATTTAAACGCCTTATTAAAAATAGCCTCCAGCGCAACGTCAGGAAAAGATTAATTGACCTGAAAACATGTGTGGAAAGGACATAGTATTACAAAAAATATATAAATAATACCAATCGGTATGGTTTATACTAATAAAAAACTATGCTTATATGCTTAATTAGACTGATTATCCCATAATATGCACACTGCACGTAATTTATTGCAACCTTTTGAAAATAAATTACAAAGTTTCCAAATCGATATGCTTAATTTTGTACCGTTTTACTGATTGGTTTCTGCATGGAGCGCCTAAATTATATTGACAGCGGCAACGCTGCCTACATTAATACACTTTACGAAGCATATACCCAAGACCCGGGATCGGTCGACTTCGGATGGCAAAAATTTTTTGAAGGCTTTGATTTCGGCCGCGAGGCCAGCGGGCCCATCACCGGCAGTGGTGAAGGATCTGAGCATTTTTTGAAGGAGATCAATGTCCTCAACATGATCAACGGGTACCGCACCCGCGGGCATCTGTTCACCAAAACGAACCCGGTTCGTGAACGGCGCAAATATTTCCCTGGTAAGGAACTCGAGACATTTGGCCTGAGCGACACTGATCTGGAGACAGTATTCAATGCAGGTGTTGAAGTAGGGATGGGGCCGGCTAAGCTGCGTGAAATACGCGATATGCTGGAGCAAACCTATTGCCAGTCTATCGGCGCCGAATACCGTTACATACGCAACCCGATAAAAATCAAATGGTTTGAGGATAGGATGGAAAGTAACCGCAATACGCCTGCTTTTAATACGGAAGAGAAGTTGCGGATGCTGGATAAACTAAACCATGCGGTAATTTTCGAAAATTTCCTTGGCACAAAATTTCTCGGTCAAAAGCGGTTCTCGCTTGAAGGGGCTGAAGCTTTGATCCCTGCTATGGACTCTGTGATACAAAAGGGCGCCGAACTGGGCATACAGGAGTTTGTGATAGGCATGGCCCACCGCGGTCGCCTTAATGTGCTGGCCAATATCATGGAAAAAACCTATAAGGAAATTTTTTCAGAATTTGAGGGCAAAACCTATGATGCAGAGTCGGGCTTTGGGGGCGATGTAAAATATCATCTTGGGTTTTCGACCGATGTGGAGGCAAAGAATGGGAAGAAAGTGCATTTGAGTCTTTGTCCCAATCCTTCGCACCTTGAGGCTGTCGACCCTGTCGTGGAAGGGTTGACCCGTTCGAAGATCGATTTTAAATATAATAGCGACTACACCAAAATAGCACCCATACTTATTCATGGCGATGCTTCTATAGCCGGGCAGGGTATTGTGTACGAGGTGCTGCAAATGGAAAAGCTGGAGGGTTACCGCACCGGCGGTACCATTCACCTGGTGATCAATAACCAGATAGGTTTTACCACCAATTTTAAGGATGCACGATCAAGTACCTATTGTACCGATATTGCAAAGACAGTTCTTTCGCCGGTTTTCCATGTGAATGGCGATGACGTAGAGGCGCTGGCCTTTGTTATCAACCTGGCTATGGAGTACAGGCAAACCTTTCATGATGATGTTTTTATCGATATCCTTTGCTACCGCAGGTACGGCCATAATGAGTCGGACGAGCCAAAGTTCACCCAGCCGCTGCTTTACAAAGCGATAGAAGCGCATCCCAATCCGCGTGAGATATACTACCAGCAACTGCTTGCCCAGGGGACGATCAATGCTGACCAGGCAAAGATCATGGAAAAGAATTTCCGTGACCTGCTGCAGCAAAAGCTTGATGAATCGAAAGCTGAGGACAGGTTTACCGACACTATCCAAATGTTTGAGGGCGCGTGGGAAGGGTTGCACCTGGCGTCGGCACAGGATTTTACCAGCCCGGTAAATACAGCAGTAACGAAGGATGAACTTATTGATATTGCAAAAAAAATCACCACGCTGCCAAAGGATAAAGAGTTTTTCAAAAAAATTGAAAAGCTTTTTGACGAACGCAGCAAAATGGTAACCAAGACACAGACTTTTGACTGGGCCATGGGCGAACTTTTGGCTTATGGCACACTGTTAAAAGAGGGTCACCCGGTAAGATTGAGCGGAGAGGACGTAAAGCGGGGAACTTTTTCGCACCGTCACGCGGTTTTAACTTTGGTTGACTCGGAAGAGGAATATACACCGCTGGACACTTTAGGCGCCGAAGCTAAATTTACGATATACAATTCGTTACTGTCAGAATATGGCGTGCTGGGTTTTGAATACGGCTATGCCCTTGCAAATCCCAATGCCCTCACAATATGGGAAGCGCAGTTTGGCGATTTCTTTAACGGTGCACAGATCATTGTCGACCAATATATAGCCAGCGCCGAAACCAAATGGCAACGCGGCAATGGTTTGGTAATGCTGCTGCCGCACGGGTACGAAGGGCAGGGGCCGGAACATTCCTCGGCGCGTATAGAGCGTTTTATGGAACTTTGTGCAGATAACAATATCCAGGTGGCCAATTGTACTACACCGGCTAACTTCTTCCATATTTTGAGGAGGCAATTGCACCGTGAGTTTCGCAAGCCACTGATCGTATTTACACCCAAAAGTTTATTAAGGGCGCCCAAATGTGTATCGCCGGTAGAAGACTTTGTCAACGGAGCTTTCCAGGAAGTAATTGATGATAACTACGCGGATGCAAAGAAAGTGAAACGTGTATTATTCTGTTCGGGTAAGTTGTATTACGAACTGCTTGAAAAACAACAAGCCGACGAACGTAAAGACGTCGCGATCGTTCGAATTGAACAATTGTATCCTACACCAGAACAGCAAATGCTGAAGATAAAAGCCAAATACACCAAAGCCACGGACTTTATCTGGGTGCAGGAAGAGCCCGAAAACATGGGTGCATGGCCATATATGTGCCGCAAATTCCGCAAGAGCGAATTGCAATTGGATGTAGTATCGCGGAATGAGGGAAGCAGCACTGCTACAGGTTTTGCCAAACAGCATGCTTCGCAGCAGTTGTATGTGATATCAAAAGCGTTTGATACGCCTGCAGGAGAGGCTGTAAAGAAAACGGTGAAAAGAACAACCAATAAAATGGCTAATGTAGCCGCTGACTAAACGTACAACACACTACTATGAGTTTAGAGATCAAAGTTCCGCCGGTAGGCGAATCGATAACTGAGGTAACATTATCGCGCTGGCTGAAAAAGGACGGCGACAGTGTTGCCATGGATGAAGTAATTGCCGAACTGGAATCGGATAAGGCTACTTTTGAGCTTACTGCTGAAAAAGCGGGAACTTTACAGACGGTTGCTAAAGAGGGAGACACGCTTGCAATAGGCGCCGTAGTGGCTAATATTAATGAGGATGGCACCGCCACGCCTGCAAAAGAACCTGCACCGGCTGCTGCATCGCAGCCACAACCCGAGGTGGTAGCTGATGCACCTGCTCCGGCCGCACCTGTTTCAAGTGAAGGCGGTTCATTACAAATAAAAGTTCCGCCGGTAGGCGAATCTATTACAGAAGTAACGTTGTCGCGCTGGCTCAAAAAAGACGGCGACACCGTTGCGATGGACGAAGCGCTGGCCGAACTGGAATCGGATAAAGCAACTTTCGAGCTGACAGCAGAAAAAGCAGGCATATTAAAAACGATTGCTAAAGAAGGGGACGTATTGGCCATCGGTGCGGTAGTTTGCACTATCGAAGGTGCCGGCACAGCAACATCTTCTGCGCCAAAAGTTGAAGCCCCGGTAACTGCTACAGCCACTGTAGAAAAAAGTTACGCATCGGGTACGCCATCACCTGCTGCTGCAAAAATATTGGCCGAAAAAGGCATCGACCCGGCACTCGTTCCGGGGAATGGCGTAGGTGGCCGCATCACTAAAGCCGACGCCATGACTGCCGTTACTGCCGACCTGGTATCTGAAAACCCCCAGGGTGGTGGCAGAGTTTCGACCCCGGCAAGCCTTAAAACCGAGGTTAAAACTCCTGAGGCAGGTGCACCTAAAGCGCAGGACGGCAGGGAGCGCAGGGAGAAAATGTCGCCGCTGCGCAAAACCGTGGCCCGCAGGCTCGTAGCTGTGAAGAACGAGACCGCTATGCTGACTACCTTTAACGAGGTGGATATGTCGCCCATTATGGAGCTGCGGGGTAAATACAAGGATAAATTTAAAGAGAAACATGGCGTTGGCCTGGGCTTTATGTCATTCTTTACCAAAGCGGTTTGCGAAGCTTTGAAGGAATGGCCGGCGGTAGGCGCGCGTATTGAAGGCGAAGAGGTGGTTTACAGTAATTTCGCCGATATATCCATCGCTGTATCAGCCCCCAAGGGTCTTGTAGTGCCCGTTATCCGCAATGCGGATGCCATGAGCCTGGCCGAAATAGAAAAGGCGGTTGCAGCGTTAGCTGCAAAGGCTCGCGATAGCAAACTGACCATCGACGAAATGACCGGCGGTACATTTACCATTACCAATGGCGGTGTGTTTGGGTCGATGATGTCGACACCCATCATCAATTCGCCGCAATCGGCTATATTGGGTATGCACAATATAATTGAGCGACCGGTAGCCGTGAATGGGCAGGTTGTGATCAAACCGATGATGTATGTGGCATTATCCTATGATCACCGTATCATTGATGGCCGCGAATCCGTAAGCTTTTTGGTGAGGGTAAAGCAGTTGCTGGAAGATCCGGCGAGGTTACTGCTGGGGGTCTGACCACTGATTAGACTGATTTTTTAGATTTCGTTGATTAGATATTTGAACCCGGTTATGCCGGGTTTTTTTGTTAAGCAACCAGTCTCCTCATCGTATTAATTACCCCCGAATGCAGCCCCTCGTGATAAGGCACAAACCGCAGCGCATCGTCAATGCTCTTGATCTCAACGTCGTAACGCGTGTTCCAGGCAGTGTACCCGGTGAACATATTGTTATTATAGTCGGCTTCAAGTTGGTCCAGGGTGGTGGAGAATAATTGCTTGATATTGGCTATTTCAGATTCGCTCAATAGTCTTTCGGGCTTACTGCCCGATCGGAACTGCTCCCAGAATTCTTCGCTGATGTGGGGCGCCACCCCTGCTCTTTTGTAGCAAATGCCCTGCTGGGCAGCTACCAGGTGGCCCAGGTTCCAGATGATATTATTATTAAAGCCTTCGGGTATGCGGTTGAGTTGTTCGGTGGTCAGGTCCTTGATGCCCTCCAATAAAAAGGCCCTTACTTTCCTGATGTTTTCGATTTGTTCGGTCATGATTGGTTGAATAGTGTTACAATACTAATTAATATCATAAATTAGCATTCATCCAATTACCTTAATTGACAATTAAATGACCGGCTTCAGATCATCAGCTTTAACCGTTTTCGGCGCGGTCCTGCTGTTTTGTTCATGTAAAAACCAATCAGGAGATAACACCATCTGGCGGGTGTATGGTGGATCGAAAATGGCGCAGCACTATTCGTCGCTTACGCAGATAGACAGCGCTAACGTGAATCAATTACAGGTAGCCTGGGAATATCACACTCATGACGCTGATACTGCAGGCCACTCACAAATACAATGCAGCCCGATAATGGTGGATGGTACGCTTTACGGCACCTCGCCCAAACTAAGGCTTTTTGCAGTAGATGCAGCAACGGGTAAAGAGAAGTGGACATTCAATCCGGCCGGGAATACCAATTCATCCCCGATGAGTTTTGGGATGAACAACAACCGCGGCGTAACCTATTGGGAGGATGGGGATGATAAACGCATATTGTACTGCGCCGGGTCGAATATTTACGCTATAAATGCAGCCAATGGCGAGGTGGTAAAGAGTTTTGGCACCTATGGGAAAGTAGACTTGCACAACGACCTTGGCCTTGATGCGTCCAAAATGTACGTGACGGCTACCTCCCCGGGCATTATTTACAAAAACCTATACATCATTGGCAGTCGTGTAAATGAAACTGCTGATGCAGCGCCGGGCCATATCCGTGCCTATGATGTGCGCACAGGTAAGCTGAAATGGATATTTCACACCATACCCCGGCCCGGCGAACAAGGTTATAACACCTGGGAAGACACCGCGGCCTACAAACATATCGGCTCGGCTAATAGCTGGTCGGGTTTTAGCATGGACGAAAAACGGGGACTGCTGTTTGCACCCACAGGTTCGGCGGCTTATGACTTTTACGGTGGGAAACGTTTAGGCCAGGGCCTTTTTGCCAATTGCGTACTGGCGCTGGATGCCGAAACAGGAAAACTAAAATGGCACTACCAGGTAATCCATCATGATATATGGGATAAGGACCTGCCAACGGCGCCGGTTTTGGTTACCATCAGAAAAGACGGTAGGGATGTGGATGCCGTAGCGCAGCCCACCAAACACGGTTTCATTTTTGTGCTCGACAGGGAAACCGGCAAGCCATTGTTCCCGGTTAAGGAAACTGTAGTGCCAACCAGTTCAGACCTCAAAGGCGAAAAACCATGGCCTACGCAGCCTATTCCCGAACTGCCGGTGCCGTTCGCCAGGCAAACCCTGACGGAGAACGATATTAACCCATACCTTTCGAACAGTTCAAAAGCCGAGGTTTTAAAAAGATTAAAAAGTTATCGCTACGGAAACATGTTTTTACCACCGGGCAAGCAGCCAACCGTTATTTTTCCGGGATTTGACGGCGGCGCAGAGTGGGGCGGACCAGCCTATGACCCCGCGACAGGCATTATGTACATCAATGCTAACGAAATGGCCTGGGTAATGACCATCGCCGATACCAAAACCCGGGCGGCCAAAAACGAAAACTTCACGCAGGCCGGGCAGCGCCTGTTCATGAGCAATTGTATGAGCTGCCATGGGAAAGACCGTAAAGGCACGGGTAATTTTCCTTCGCTTATCAATGTGCAAACCAAATACAAGGATAGCCAGATAGCCGACCTTTTGAAAACAGGGCGGCGCATGATGCCATCCTTTAAACAGTTATCGCCGCAGGAAAGCGGGGCCATTATCTCATATGTAACCGGCAATAACACAAGCGGCAAAGCAGCTTTTATAGAAGAACATAAGGCTGTCGACCCTTATCTCGATATTCCGTATATGATGACGGGCTACAACAAATTCCTGAGCAAGGAAGGACTGCCTGCCATTTCGCCGCCATGGGGAACACTGAACGCCATTAACCTGAACACCGGGAAAATGGTGTGGCGCATACCGTTTGGCGATGACCCGGAGATGGCCGCACCGGGCCGCGTAACGGGAACGGAAAATTATGGTGGTCCGGCGGTTACGGCAGGCGGACTGCTATTTATCGGGGCAACCAAGGATGGTATGATTCGGGCCTTCAACAAAAGGAACGGCAAGCTTTTATGGCAATATAAGCTGCCTGCCGCCGGGTTCGCTACGCCTGCGGTATATGAAGCCGGAGGAAAGGAATACCTGGTGATAGCCTGCGGCGGGGGTAAGCTGGGGACAAAGTCAGGGGGTAGTTACGTGGCTTTTGCGTTGCCAAAGTAAATACACTAAGTGTTCACGCCGCCGCCGCTTGCCACACGCTATTACTTGTAAGTATCTTATTATCAAATAATTGGAATCTTGCATTTGACAAAAAGTGCCCCATTTTTGCATTTTTCGTGAACACCTTTTTGCTATGTATCAGTATGTCAATTACTTGGCCGTTCGCAGGGCGGGGGTTTTTATGCGGGTTTTTTGCGCCGAAAAACCGGGAAAATTCCAAAAAAAGCAACAAAAGTGCTTAAACAAGCCTTTAGGCGCGTTTGAACTGCGATCTCTTCGCTTGCCAGATTGTTTTTATCAGCAGGTTATGTGCAAATTAGGGTAATAATTAATGAAGAATAATTTTTTGGGTACACTAAGTGTATGGCAAAAAGGGTATAAGATTCTTCTCTGCCGGCCGTTGATCTGAACGATGGCATAATTTGTTGATTAACCGGTGCAGCTATAGGCTTGGCACATGGTGTTCGGCTAAAGCCGTTTTCAGCTTTTTCTTTATCCGCCCCATAGATGGGACGGCAATGAATTTACGCAGGAGCCTTTTCATTACCTCGGGCTTTATTCCCACAAGAGATCGTAGTGAAGCGGATTTGATCAAATTCAATTCATTACCGTCGGCTTTAGCCGACTGGTGAAAAGCAGCTACCCGCCCCACAAATAGGACAACAATAGACAGAATTTATTCAAATTTTAATTCATTGCCGTCGGCTTTAGCCGACAGATAACCAGCGCCCTATAGACAGCTTCAACCGGATTTAAGAGGGATATGAGCCGTAGGCTCTACCTGTTTGTAGAAAAATACCGAACACCCACTTATGCCTCATAGAGGCTACCCGCCATCATGCAGGTGAGTTTTTCGTACTACGCCATAAATGCAACTGAGGGTAACCTCTACGAGGCAAAAGCCCTTTCTTTCTATCTACTACAAAGCGGTAGACCCTACGGGTCATGGAAATTGATTAACGGCAGCCGGCCTTAGGAGGTTAGGGTAAGCGCAGGTCAGTTAAAAACACTAAATTTGACCCATCAATCTATCTAAATGCAATTGTCCGCCGCAGGTACTTCCGCCACCGATAAAAAACAAACGCAATTTATCTGGTATTTTCTCCTCGGCTGGACCATCCTGAACGCCGTACAAGCCTGGAAACTGGAGATTCATGCCGACGAAGCCTATTACTGGCTTTATTCCCGCTTTTTGGATTGGGGTTATTTTGATCATCCGCCCATGGTGGCCCTGTTCATCCGGATAGGGGACAGTATCACCCACAGCGAATTTGGCGTACGGCTGATGACCGTAGTGTCCAGTACCTTATCGCTGTATGTGCTATGGCTTATCGTGCGGCAATATGGCGCTGCGGCTAAATGGTTCATTCTTATAGTGCCTGGTGTCTTCATTTTCAATATCTACGGGTTTATGACCACGCCCGACGCGCCGCTTTTCCTGTTCACCGTGTTGTTTTATTACGTGTACCGGAAATATCTTGCGCAGGACAATTACAAGTTTGCTGTGCTGCTGGCGCTGGTTATCGCCGGTCTGCTATACAGCAAATACCACGGGATATTGGTGATCGGTTTTACCGTGCTGTCCGACCTTAAATTATTAAAGCGGAAGACGTTCTGGGTGATCGTCGTTCTATCCGTAGTGCTGTACCTGCCGCATATTTTATGGCAGATGAGTCACGGTTACCCGTCGGTCAATTATCACTTGTTCGAACAAACCAGCGATCATTACAGTTTCTGGCAAACGTGGACCTACTTTCCGGGGCAAATACTGATGGCCGGGCCGCTTGTTGGCTGGTTCCTGTTCTGGAAGGCTTTCCGCGCGAAGGCGAACGACGGGTTTATCCGTGCGCTGTTATTCAATGCCGGGGGTACATTTTTATTCTTTTTGCTCAGCAGCCTTCGCGGCGAAGTGCAGCCGCAATGGACGCTGATAGGTTTTGCACCATTGATCATGCTGTCGCTGATCTATTTTAAGCAATGCGGCAAACGGTTGCTATGGTTTAGCAGCCTGGCCGTCGTTAACGTAGTTTTTATATTGACGATAAGAATATTGCTGATCACCGCCTCGCCGCTCATCAGGAAAGTAGGACAGGTAAAAAGCCAGTACGGATACAAAGAGTGGGCGCATACCATAAGGCAAAAGGTTGGCGATAACTATGTTATTTTTATGGATGGTTTCCAAAACGTATCCAAATACGATTTCTACAATAATACCACTAAAGGCTTTGCTTACGACAACCGCTACTACCGGTTAACCCAATTCGATATCTGGCCTATAGAGCAGGGCCTTCAGCATAACAAAGCGTATTACCTGTTGCGCAACCCGTTAAAAGGGGTTACTACCGATACCCTGAACACTACCGGCGGAACATGGTACGGCGGCTGGGTAAATGATGTGCGCACCTATCAGCAGGTTAAGGTGGAAATGCCTGAAAATAAAATTACCATGAAAGCTGGTGCGCAAAGGGCGCTGGATGTAACTATAACAAATCCATATCCCTACACAATAAATTTCAGTAACCAGGGTTATCAGCACCTGGTGGTTTTTGCAGCCTGTACCTTTACCGGCATGCTTGAAATATCCGAGGAGGTATCGGCAGATGATTTTCATCAAATTATACTGAAACCGGGCCAAAGCACGCATTATAGCTTTAAATTTACAGCGCCATTGCAAAAAGGAAATTATACCCTGCTATTTTCGCTGCGCACAGATCCGTTTATGGGCAGCAAAAACAGCAGGATCATCAGCCTTGTGGTTGAATAAACACTTACAAATGATAAAAAGACTTTACCTGATAACTATCCTGACTTTCGTTACCGGTGCCGCTTTCGCGCAAACGGTGGATGTAAATTTCAATGCACTGGGTTTCCTGGATAACCGCGAGTACAAAGACTTTGTGGCGCGCTCGCGCACCTATTCGGGTATGCGTACCGCGCTTAATTTCGGGTTGAATATCGACAGCATGAACCATTTTGTGGTTGGGGTGAACGGAATACACGAGTTTGGCGCACAGCCCTATTTTCTGAAAGTAAACCCGGTTGCTTATTATAATTTTACCGGTAAAAGCTGGTTGTTTTACGCGGGCGCTTTCCCGCGCGAAGGGACGCTGACCAATTATCCGCGTGCTTTACTGAATGATACCTTAAGATATTACCGCCCGAACGTGGAAGGGTTGATGGCGCAATTCCATACGGAACACTTTATGGAAACCGGCTGGATCGATTGGGTGAGCCGGCAAACCGCTACCGACAGGGAAGAGTTTTTGTTTGGCTTTTATGGCAAATACCGCCCATGGTTAAGCGGGCCGTTCTATATATCGCATTATTTTTTGTTGCTGCATGATGCCGGGGCCGCTGTATTGACGGCTGATGACCATATCCAGGAAAACGGCGGCGGGCAGGTACGCCTTGGCCTCGACTTCAGCCGCAAGCAATCTTTCCTCGATTCGCTGACCATCGAAGCAGGCGGGATGATCAACCTGCACCGGGTGCGTGGCCTGGATGGCTGGCAGTCGCCCAAAGGCTTTGTGGCAAGTGCCTATGCATCGTACAAGCGTTTCGCTATCCTCGACGAATTTTACACGGGGCAGGAAGGTACCCTGGTTACCTTTGGCGACTCGTTCTACGAAAAAAAATTCTACAACCGCCTCGACCTGATGTTTTCGGCATTTAATGCCAAAGGGTTGAAAGGACAATTCATTTTCAGCGTGCACCGCACACCCGGCTTCACCAGCAACCAGGAGGCATTCAGGTTGACGTATGATTTGGGGAGGAAGGTGATCGCGAGGTTTAAGGATTAAACATCCCCCTGCCCCGTAGAGACGCAAGATTTTGCGTCTCTTAAAACCCGACAGGAAGGTTATAGCGAAGTTCAAGAATTAACATCCCCCCGTAGAGACGCAAGATTTTGCGTCTCGGTAGAAAAATATCTTCATTGCATGATGGCATAAAGACGCATAATTATGCGTCTTTACAAACAAAAAAAGGACGCACAATCTGCGTCCCTTTCGATATATAATGAATGCCTTCCGGCATGACTAAAGCCCTCACTCCCGGGGAGGGTTGGTTGGGGCCTAATTCCCACCGATATCGCCGCTGCCCGATTTGGATTTCATCACATTTTTGGGATGGCCGCCGTAGCTTATATCGCCTGAACCGGATACGGAAGCATTGATCTTTTCGCTGGCATATACCGAAGCGTCACCCGAACCGCTTACATGAACGTCGGTATTTTGTGTGATCATCCCGCGCCCGCTATAATCGCCCGAGCCGCTTACCCGCACTGCCGAAGTTTCAGCATGACCCGAGATGCGGACATCGCCCGAGCCGGATATGCTTGTCTCCAGGTTTTTGGCTTCCAGCTGGCCGTTCACGTCGCCCGAACCGGACACCCTCAGGCTCATTTTATCGGCATGAAGGCCATCCCTGAAATCCACATCACCCGAACCCGAAACAACAATGCTGTTCACTTCCCTGATGGTTACATACACCAATATTTTTTTGTGACGGAACAGGTCGCCAAAATGGAACATTTCATTGTGTTTGTTGTAAATTTTCAGTACGCCGTTATCTACCTCGGTGGTAATACGGCTGATGACTTCTTCTGGAGCCTCTACTTTTACCGACTCGGTGTTGCCCTGTGTAAGCCTTACATCGAAAGGCCCGCCAACGTCGACTGCGTGAAAACCGGACAAATGACGGTCCTCGGTTCGTTGCTGCGCGATGGCGGCAGCAGGTGTAAAGATATAGGCAACGCCGGCCAAAAGCAGGCATGTTAAAAGGGATCTGGATACCAGTTTCATAATGGTCTTATTTGTTTAACAGGTATAAGACGCCTGCAGGGGGCGATAGGTTGCACGTGGGCAGAAAAAATAACGAATACCGAACATTGAATATCGAATGATGAAGTTGATTTACTTCGGCATTCGATATTCAGCATTCATGATTCGATATTCATCGACTCAATCTACCAGTACCCCGATATAATAATTGAAAGTATCCACCTCAATATTATCCTTTGTAGCACCTTCTATACCCAGCGCGGTAAAGCGGGTGGTCGGTTTGATGTATTGATATTCGCCGCCTTTTACCTTCACGCGCACCGGCATATTAAACCCTTTGGCATCAGCCTGCCAGCGAACGGCTAACTGGCCCTTCCTGTCAACCATAAATTCCAGTATCGGCAGGTTCCGGTAGTGCAGGTATTGGTCGAACACGGGTTTCAGGTTTATACCCGACTGATCGCAGATGTAATTGACGATATCATCATAAGTCACCGTTTGGTGGTAAAATGTTTTATTAAGCCCGCGAAGGATGTTGCGCCATTTTTCATCGTCATTGATAATGGTCCGTACCATATTCAGCAAGTTACCCCCTTTGTAATACATGTCCGAAGAGCCTTCCTTGTTTACATTGTACGGGCCAACGATGGGCCGGTCGTTATTGATCAGCAGCCGGGTACCATGTACGTATTCCTGCCCGGCTTGCTTACCATAAAATTTATCGATAAACAGCGATTCCGAATAGTTGGTAAAGCTCTCGTGTATCCACATGTCGCCCAGGTCCTTCGAGGTAATGTTATTGCCGAACCATTCGTGCCCGCTCTCGTGTACCACTATGAAATCCCATTTCAGCCCCCAGCCCGTGCCTGAAAGGTCGCGGCCAAGGTATCCATTCTGGTAATGATTGCCATAAGCTGTGCCGCTCTGGTGTTCCATACCCAGGTGGTGCGATTCGATCAGTTTATAGCCGTCCTCGTAAAAAGGGTAGGGCCCGAACCAGTATTCGAAGGCTTCGAGCATTCGTTTGGCGTTGGCGCCCCACTGCTTTTTGGCTTTTTCAAGATTGTAGCTCAGCGGCCAGAAATCCATTGTCAGCTTACCTTTTTCGCCATTATAAATATCCGAATAATGGGCATAGTCGCCAATGTTGGCCTCGATATCGTAGTTGTTGATGGGGTTGGAAACGAACCAATCAAACCGGGTGTACCCGTCTTTCAATTTGGTCACTTTGCGCAGGCGACCGTTCGATACATCTTTTAAACCCGTAGGCACACTGATGCTGATCAGCGCGCTGTCCACCTCGTCCTCCTGCTGGTCCTTATTGGGCCACCATACGCTGGCGCCCATGCCCTGGCACGCGGTTGATACCCATGGATGCCCGAGCGAGTCGACATTGTACTCTACTCCGCCATCCCACGGTGCGCGTTTGGCAATAGTAGGGTGCCCCGAATAGTAAACGGTGAACTCATCTTTGCTGCCCTTTTCTATCGCTTTCGGAAAGGTAACGAACACCGCATTAAACTCGCGGGTGTAAGGCAATTCCTGTCCTTTATAAACTACCTTCTCCACATTCAGGTTGCTAAACAGATCGAACTGCAATTTGGAGAAGTTGGTAGTGGCAGTGAACTTAAAAAGCACGTTCCCGCTGATGGATTTATCCGGTATATCAAACTTCACATCCAGGTGGTAATAATTGATATCATAACAAGTGCGCAGCGGCGACATAAATCCCCGCAGCGAATCGGCGCGGGTAAAAGTTTCTTTGTCGACGCCCAATTGCGCGAAACTGGCTGTACTGCTGATAACAAGCAGCGTGAAAATGGTGATTTTTTTTATCATGGTTTTATATAATCTATCAAAACTGTCATTGCGAGGAGGTACGACGAAGCAATCTCTTCGCAGGCATACCGACGAGATTGCTTCGTTGCGCTGCGCACTACCCGCCCCGCGCCTCGCAATGACATTGTTTATTATTTCTCTCCGCCTTTATTTATCCCCGAAACCGAAATATAAAAGTTATAGGTATCGGCTTCTAAATTCTCTTTCGTGGCTCCCTGGATATCAATTGCCTGTGATGTTGTAGTTGGTGTGACGAATTGGTAATCGCCTCCTTTCACTTTCACCCTCACCGGCATCGTAAATCCTTTGGCCCCGGCTATCCACCGGAACCAGGGTTTGTCGTCCTTCCAGGTCACCTCAAGCGCCGGCAATTTGGCATAATGCAAGTACTGGTCAAAAACGGTTGACAGATCGATACCCGACTGCTTGCTGATGTAGCCGGTAATATCGTCATAGGTAACCGTTTGGTGATAAAAGGTTTTGTTAAGTCCGCGCAGTATACCGCGCCATTTTTCATCATCATTGATAATGGTACGGACCATATTCAGCAGTACAGCGCCCTTGGGGTACATATCTTCCGATCCCTCTTTATTCACCCCGTAAATGCCAACTATTGGCGATTTATTCGCAATGCCTATCCTAAGGCCGTTAACGTACTCCATTGCTGCCTGTTTACCATAATGAAAATCGACAAACAGGTCTTCAGCGTAATTGGTAAAGCTTTCATGGATCCACATATCGGCCAGGTCCTTTGCAGTAATATTATTCCCGAACCATTCGTGCCCGCTTTCGTGTACGATAATATAGTCCCATTTCTTGCCCCATCCGGTGCGCGAAAGATCATACCCCAGGTAGCCATTTTGAAAATGATTGCCATAGGCCACTGCGCTTTGGTGCTCCATACCCAGGTGAGGTGTTTGCACCAGTTTATAGCCATCCTCATAAAACGGGTAAGGGCCAAACCAGTGTTCGAACGCCTTAAGCATCGGTTTTACATTGGCGCCAAACTGTGCTTTTGCCTTTTCCAGGTCGGATGGCAGCACCCAGTAATCCAGGTCAAGCTTGCCTTTTTCGCCGTCATAGGTGTCCTTAAATTCGGTATAGTCGGCAATGTTGGCCGCCACATCGTAGTTGTTGATCGGGTTTGCTACAAACCAATCGAAACGTGTGTAGCCATCGTTCAGTTCGGTCACCTTGCGCAGCCGGCCGTTCGAAACATCCTTAAGTCCTTTAGGTACGCTTATGCTGATGAGCATGCTATCCACCTCATCGCTCAAATGATCTTTATTCGGCCACCATATACTGGCGCCTGCACCCTCACAGGCCGTAGCTACCCAGGGCTTGCCGGTGGTATCGGTAGTGTAAACTACACCGCCGTCCCAGGGCGCGTTTTTCGCTACGGTCGGGTTGCCCGAATAGTAAACCGTAAATGTATCCCTTGTGCCCTTTAATATTGTCTTTGGAAAGGTAACAAACACTGCATTATCCTGCCGGGTGTAAGGCACTTCGTGCTTTTTATATAGCACCTTTTCCACCTTCAGGTTGGCAAACAGGTCGAACTGTAATTTTTTGAAATCTTGCGTAGCGGTAAATTTAAACAGGTTGCTGCCGCTGATAAATTTCTTGTCGATATCAAACTTCACATCCAAATGGTAATAATTAATATCATAACAGGTGCGCAAGGGTGTAAGGCTGCCGCGCAGGCTATCGGCATGCGTGAATTTGTTTTTGTCGACCAAAAGCTGGGCCTGCAAACCGGTATGCAGCAGGGTGATAAATAATATCAGGGAAAAGTATTTTTTCATGGAACGAACTTAAGCCGACAAGTTAAATTTAGCAACTATCCGGTTAAGAAAGTGATTTGCGCATATTAGTGTTACAATGCGGTGAAAGTTGGATAAAATATGGGTGACCTGGGAATCCTGATCTCCGACTAACTGATCACCCGTCACTATTGTAATCCCACCGTAACTAATCTGTAATTAACTAATCACCAATCACTAAAATCCTTACTTTTGCAACTCCTAAAAGAACACTCTGCTATGCAATATGATGTTATCGTTATCGGTTCGGGCCCTGGTGGTTATGTAGCGGCTATTCGCTGCGCCCAATTGGGACTTAAAACTGCCTGTATTGAAAAATATGCCACCTATGGCGGAACCTGCCTCAATGTAGGCTGTATCCCGTCCAAAGCTTTGCTGGATTCGTCCGAACATTACTATAATGCTTCCCATGCCTTCAAAACACATGGTATCAACCTGGATAACCTGTCGCTGGATATGGCACAGCTGATGAAGCGCAAAACCGACGTAGTGGCTAAAAATACCGGCGGCATCACCTTCCTGTTCAAAAAGAATAAGATAGACGGTTACCAGGGAATAGGATCGTTCAAGGATAAAAATACCATCAGCATAAAAAAACCGGATGGTACCGAACAGGAAATAACCGGCAAAAACATCATCATCGCAACCGGTTCAAAACCTTCAAGTTTGCCTTTTATACAGATCGACAAAAAACGCATTATCACTTCAACCGAAGCCTTAACGCTGACCGAAGTACCCAAACACCTGATCCTGATCGGTGGCGGCGTGATCGGACTTGAACTGGGCTCTGTTTATTCACGCCTTGGCGCCAAAGTGTCGGTGATCGAATTCATGGATTCCATCATCCCGACCATGGATCGCGGTTTAGGTAAGGAACTACAGAAGGTGCTATCAAAACAGGGTATGGAGTTTTATACCGGCCACAAAGTAACCGGTGCGACTGTTAAGGGGAAGGAAGTAACCGTAACTTTCGATGCACCAAATAGTGACAAGAAAGAATTAAAAGGCGATTACTGTTTAGTGGCCGTAGGCCGTATAGCTTACACCGATGGGTTGGGATTGGATAAGATCGGTCTTACCGTTGAAGAACGCGGTCGCAAAATAACCGTTAACGATCATTTGGAAACTAGCGTTAAAGGTGTATATGCCATCGGCGATGTGATCAAAGGCGCCATGCTGGCGCATAAAGCCGAAGATGAAGGCACTTTTGTGGCTGAATCTATCGTCGGCCAAAAACCACATATCAATTATAACCTGATACCCGGCGTAGTATACACCTGGCCCGAAGTTGCTGCCGTGGGACAAACCGAGGAGCAACTGAAAGCCGCTAACGTGAAATATAAAACCGGCTCGTTCCCGTTCCGCGCCAGCGGCAGGGCGGTAGCCAGCGGAGACATGGACGGCTTTGTGAAAGTTTTGGCTGATGCCGCTACCGACGAAATATTAGGTGTACATATTATCGGTCCGCGTGCGGCGGATATGATAGCCGAAGCGGTTTGCGCCATGGAGTTCCGCGCATCGGCCGAGGATGTTTCGAGAATGAGCCACGCACACCCAACTTATACTGAAGCCTTCAGGGAAGCATGCCTGGCAGCAACTGATAACAGGCCAATACATATTTGAGTTGGTATTAGTTGGCTGTGGGGACACAGCCAACGGCGGTCTTTTTTATTTCTCTCATCCCTTGTTGTGTCCCCACAAACAAGTACCGGATTTCCCCACGGCGATGGCGGCTTAGATAATTATCAATCGCGGGGGTAAAGTCAATGCTAGATGTGTTTTATAAATTGCTATCGAAAATAGTTGTTTACCTTGCTTAGTTGTCTGTGAGGACACAGACAACGGGGAGGAGAAATTTCACTTTAAGGTGTTCTATTCTGCAAACCCGGTAAAAATTCCGAAATTCGCCAACAATAAAATGATCAATTCAGATTTCGGCCGGTTTTGACGGCTGCCGATAAACATTAACTAAATCCGAAATTGAACATCCGAAATTCGAAATCAAACCATGCTTCAAATCCAGGAAAACGTCTCCCTCAAAAATTTTAATACTTTCGGTATCGATGTTTCGGCGAAATACTTTGTCGAAATAACGCATGAGGACGACCTGGCGGAGCTGTTCATGGATCCGCAATGGCTGAACATTCAACGGCTCGTGATGGGTGGCGGCAGCAATATGCTGCTGAAAAAGGATTTCGATGGGTTGGTGATCCGTATTAATATACGTGGTATCGAGCATCGCCTTAGCCAGGATGATGTTTTTGTGGAAGCCGGCGCAGGCGAGGTTTGGAACGACCTGGTGAACTATTGTGTCGATAGGGGTTATGCCGGTATCGAGAACCTGAGCCTGATACCGGGTTCAGTAGGCGCATCGCCTATCCAGAACATCGGCGCTTATGGTGTGGAACTGAAGGATGTATTTAAAAGCTGCCGCGCATTTGAAATCGCAACCAGTCAATTTAAAACTTTTGATAAAGAAGACTGTGGGTTCGGCTATCGCGACAGCGTATTTAAAGGCGAACTAAAGGAACAGTATATTATTGTATCTGTAAAGTTTCACTTATCTCTTGTTCCAAATCTCAACCTCAAATATGGGGCAATAGAGCAGGAACTGGTTAACCGTAATATTACAAACCTCACCATAAAAGATGTATCGCGCGTGGTATCCCATATCCGCGTGTCCAAATTACCCGACCCATCAACCATTGGCAACGCGGGGAGTTTCTTCAAAAATCCGGTTATCAGTGCCGAACAATTTACCGAAGTTCATGCAAAATTCCCTGAGGTGGTACATTATCCTGCTGCCAGTGGTGTAAAATTAGCTGCCGGCTGGCTCATCGAGCAATGCGGATGGAAGGGAAAAGTTGTAGGAAACACCGGAACCTGGAAGAACCAGGCGTTGGTTTTGGTGAACCACGGAGGGGCCACGGGCGAAGAAGTGTACAGCCTTTCGTCGCAAATCATAGACAGTGTGTACAGTAAATTTGGCGTTTTATTAGAACGCGAGGTGAACATTGTCGGTTAAATTTTTATCTTTTTAAGATAATTTCAGCTTTTTTTATTCTTGTTTCAAGGCCGGTATGAACGTTATAGCGCAGGAAATAATTGTCAATTTATTTCAATAAATTACTGTTTGTCAGGTAATTAGTTTAAGCCGTTGGGTTGTGAGGTAATGGCCTGCGAATACGCCACTGTATGGCTTTCGTAACATTGTTGTTTTGTGTGATGTGCAGATAACGGTATCAGGTTTGTATTAATCTCTGTACAAAAACTTAACAGAATGACAGCAATCGAGTTTAACACCATGGTCCTTCGTCAGGCAACATCATTGAGGTCTTATGCACTTCACTTTACCCGCGACGCAGACGACGCAAACGATCTCGTACAGGATACAATGTTGAAAGCCATAACTTATTATAATAAGTTCAAAGAAGGCACAAATCTAAAAGGATGGTTATATACCATCATGAAAAACACATTCATCAATAATTACCGCCGCTTTGTTAAAATGAGCACTTTCGTTACCAAGTCGGACGAGATATCTTCAGCCAACCTGGTATTCAGCTCAACCAAAAATGCAGGCGAGTCCAAATTTGTGATGGATGATATCAGGAAAGCTTTGGACAGGCTGCCCGAAGATTACTACATACCCTTTACCATGTATTTCGATGGTCATAAATACCACGAAATAGCAGATCACCTGGAAATCCCTATCGGTACGGTAAAAACCCGCATCCACGTGGCCCGCAAGCTGTTGAAGAAGAATTTGAAAGCTTACGACAATGGTATCAAAAAACCGGTTTACGCCGAGGATTAATAAAACAAATTGACTCTACATATATCTATAATGAAACCCGCTTCGGCGGGTTTTCTTTTTTTGTTGCGGCGAGTCCCCTTCAGACGTTTAAAGATGCTTACTTTAGGCAATTCAAAAATAAAGAATGAGCGAATTGCCATTATATACCCGGTCGCAACTGGCCCTTCGCAATGGGCAGGACAAGCCCGAAGTGTGGATAGCCTACAAGGGGCTGATATACGATGTGAGCCGCAGCCGGCTGTGGCATAATGGCAAACATTATGAGCACTGGGCCGGGCAGGACCTAACCCACGAACTGCCCGATGCGCCGCATGACGAATGGGTATTTGTCCATTTTGAACCTATTGGAAAGTTGATTTGAAGTCAGAAAACAATCTGACATCAGATTTCGGATCTCCGACGTCTATAAAATCTCAAATTTTGAAAGGCTCACAAACTGCTGAACGCGTTCGGCAATTTCTTCCGGTTTAAGGTTCCTCAATTTTTCGGTCCCGAATTTTTCAACGCAGAACGATGCCAACGCCGATCCGTAGATAATGGCATTTTTCATATTATTGAAATTCACTGTTCCAACTTTTGCCATGTAGCCGATAAAACCGCCTGCAAATGTATCGCCGGCGCCTGTCGGGTCGAATACGTCCTCCAGTGGCAAGGCAGGGGCCGAGAATATTTTATCTTCGCCAAAAAGCAACGCGCCATGTTCACCTTTTTTGATAATGAGGTATTTCGGGCCCATTGTCAATATTTTTTGGGCAGCTTTAACCAACGAGTATTCACCTGAAAGCTGGCGCGCTTCCTCATCATTGATCGTCAGTACGTCAATCATCTTAAGGGTAGCAAGCAAGTCGTCCAATGCAATGTTCATCCAAAAGTTCATGGTGTCCATCACGATCAGCTTCGGGCGTTTATTTAAACGGCTGATAACGGTTTGCTGCACCTGGGGGGTCAGGTTGCCCAGCATCAGAAATTCACAGTCCTGGTACGAGTTGGGAATGATAGGATCAAAGTCAGCCAGCACATTCAAATCTGTTATTAGCGTATCCCGGCTATTCATATCATTATGGTACTTGCCCGCCCAAAAGAAAGATTTTTCCCCCTTTTTAATTTGTAGCCCTTCGGTGTCGATATGATGCTTATTGAGGTCTTCGATCTCGCTTTTTGGGAAATCATCTCCTACAACGGCCACAATTTTTACCTTATCACAAAAGTAAGCTGCTGCAAGGCTGGCATAGGTAGCCGCGCCGCCAACAATTTTATCTGTCTTCCCGAAGGGCGTTTCGATGGCGTCAAATGCCACAGTACCAATAACTAATAGACTCATTAAAAATGATTTTATAAATTTTTTCCGCAAATATTGTGAAATTAAGGCGGAAATCATACTTTTGCACACTCCAAACCGGAAAATGATTCCTGAGTAGCTCAGCCGGTTAGAGCATCTGACTGTTAATCAGAGGGTCGCTGGTTCGAGCCCAGCCTCAGGAGCAAAATTTGTAAAAGCCGATAACTGAAAAGTTATCGGCTTTTACATTATAAGTTTAGTTAAGCCAGGTAGCTTATTCGCCAATAGGCTGAAACCGTAAAAACTTTTAGAAGCGTCTCCCGCTGCCTTCATATCTTACAAGCTCGCCGCACAGGTAGCCGACGCAGGGTCAGAGCGAATTTTTTATACTGCCCGTTTTAGAGGTATATTCGTAATCTTATAAAAAAGGCGTAGATTAAATGTCAGAATATAGAAAGTATTCTAAATCTAAAAAGCTGATGAGGGCATTTTTTGTCTGCTGTTTGTGGTTTGCCGGTACGCCTGCTTTCCCGGCTGCTCCGGTGTGCATGGAGCGCACTCAATACCCGGAGGATAAAGCCGATAGTAGCAGATATTTTCAATCACACGGCGCTATTATCCGGGGAGATGTAAATGTCAGGCAAATTGCCATTGTTTTTACCGGGGATGAATTTGCAGACGGGGGAATTTATATAGCGAACACGTTGAAAAAATATCATATCAGCGCATCTTTTTTTCTTACGGGGAGATTTTACCGGAACAAAAAATTCGGTGAGATCATTAAACGGTTAATCCTCAACGGCAATTATATGGGCGTACACTCTGATAACCATTTGCTGTATTGCGATTGGGAAAAGAGAGATAGCTTACTTGTAACACACAAGCAATTTGTTGACGACCTTGATAAGGCATATGGAGAACTGAAAAGATGGCATATCCCGCGTGATAGCGCCCGGTATTTTTTACCGCCGTATGAATGGTATAACGATACCATAGCATCATGGACAAGCCGGTTGGGTTTGCAACTGGTTAATTTTACGCCCGGCACACGAAGCAATGCTGATTACACTTATCCCGGAATGGACGGCCGGTATTTAAGCAGCGACTCCATTATGCAGTCGGTGGTTAAATATGAAAATGAATCGGCGAACGGCTTGAATGGATTTATCCTGCTTGTTCATATCGGGACCGACCCGCGGCGGCACGATAAATTTTATAAACGCCTTCCTTTCCTTATCAGGCAGTTGAAACACAAAGGCTATCGCTTTTGCAGAATAGATCAATTACTTAAATAATATTTGAAAGCAAGATGTCTTTACCATTTACTACATGCCTTAAATGAACTTATTTCAAAAATTGATTCTCTTTTCTTTCCTGGCGGCGTTCCCTGGTATGTTAGTGGCACAGGATCAGCAAACAGCCTGGATCAGGATAAACCAGTTGGGTTACGCTCCGGCGGGTATCAAGGTAGCTGTGTTTGCATCAAAGTCATTGGTTGATACGGTTGTCGATTTTGAGCTTATCGATGCTGGTACTCATAAAAAAGTATTTTCAAAAAAGCCCGGACGCGATTTCGGAAAATACGGCCCTTTTACATCCGCTTACCGGCTTGATTTTAGCGGATTTAAAATTCCGGGGAGTTATTATATTAAGGAGGGAAAGATAATTTCCCCGGTATTCCGGATATCTAAGGATGTTTATAAAGGCAGTGCCGATTTTATCCTGCGATATATGCGACAGCAAAGAAGCGGGTTTAATCCGTTTCTTAAAGATTCATGCCATACCAAGGATGGGTATATTGTTTATGGCCCGGTACCTGAAAATACGCATATAGATGTTTCAGGGGGATGGCACGATGCTACGGACTATTTGCAATACGTTACCACGTCGGCAAATGCCACCTATCACCTTTTAGCAGCTTACCGCGATTTTCCAAAAGTATTTACTGATGGCCACCTGGCTAATGGCTTAGCGGGGAATAATAAAATACCAGATGTGCTGGATGAAGCAAGGTGGGGTTTGCAATGGTTACTAAAAATGCATCCCAGGCCCGACTGGATGTTTAACCAGATAGCCGATGACCGCGACCATGCCGGAATGCGTTTGCCCGATAAGGATTCTGTCGATTACGGTTATGGCAGGGGGAACGGCCGCCCGGTGTATTTTATTACAGGGAAACCACAGGGGCTTGGCAAATATAAAAACAACAGTACGGGCGCAGCCTCTACAGCCGGCAAGTTTACCAGTGCCTTTGCATTAGGTTCAAATATTTACAAATCGAAAGATGCCGCTTTTGCCCACCTGCTTGCACAACGGTCGCTCTCAGCCTATCGGTATGGGCTGGCTAAACCGGGCGTAGCGCAAACGGCATCTGTATTGTCGCCTTATATTTACGAGGAGAATAATTGGGTGGATGATATGGAACTGGCTGCAGCGGCTTTATTCGAACTTGATCATAATAAAACTTACCTAAAACAGGCCCTCAGTTATAGCCGCAAAGAAAAAGTAACACCCTGGATGGGCGCCGACACCGCACGTCATTATCAATGGTACCCTTTTCACAACTTTGGCCATTATGAGCTGGGAAAAAATGTCAGTACAGCCCAAAAAGCAGCCCTGGCAGGCTATTATAAAGAAGGTATTATCAGGGTTTGGAAAAAAGCCAGGGGCAATGCATTTTACAGGGGTATTCCGTTTATCTGGTGCTCCAATAATCTTACCGTGTCATTTGCGATACAGTGCTACCTGTACAGGAAACTAAGCGGCGATCAAACTTACGCCCAACTCGAGCAGTCGTGTTTTGACTGGCTGTTTGGTTGCAACCCATGGGGTAAAAGTATGGTTTACGGGATGCCTGTAAATGGCGATACACCACGCAATCCGCATTCTTCGTTCAATAAGCTTTATAACTATCCATTGGATGGGGCATTAGTTGATGGCCCGGTATATACCAGCATTTTCAATAGCCTGCGTGGGGTGATATTAAGTGGCGCTGATAAATATGCTGAATTTCAATCGGGTCTTGCTGTTTATCATGATGATGCAGGCGATTATAGTACAAATGAACCGACCATGGATGGTTCAGCTTCACTCGTCTACCTGCTTGCGGCCAGGGAAAGCGAATGCGCAACAAAAGGCACAACTAAAAGCAACCACAAAAATAACCGGAAATAGATCGGCAACGGTTAACAGATTACCCGTGGACAGGCATCCCTAAATCTGAATGGCGATTCTCCTGTTACTCCCCCCGGGTATATTAGTTAATATCAAGTTCCCGGTCGGGTCACTTTTTATCTTTTTAACCAGTTTGCCGTCGATCATTAACGAATAAGACGAATTGGGTTTCAACTGATGAACAACATAGCTAACGGGCCTGGTGGCGCTTTGTTGCCACTCGATTTTATCTGCAGCCCAGTTACCGATGGTAATTGCCAAGTGCTGTACCGACGCGGCCTGCAGGGAAACATCCGGACTGTTGCCGTTGAAATAGGATAACCGGTTTTTAGTAGTATAAAACCCAAAATTTGAAGGAGCCGTCACCTTAAACATTTTATCGGCGACAGAGTAATTGTTGTTACCGAGGCTTATATCCAATTTTTTACCCCTGAAATTGTATTTTAAAACGGTGCCAGCCAATTCTGATGTTATATGCGGATCGAGATAGAACCGGTTGTACAGCGGATTTATACCATAAATAGCCTGGTATAAACCAACAATTGAAAGACTGTTTCCCGATAAAATATCATCGCCAAGACCGTCCTGCTTTAGCCTGCCGTAGCGCTGAAACGCCAACCCGTCTTTGCCATACTGGTCCAGTACGTTCTTTACATACTTCAGCGCAAGGGCAGGGTTGTATGCTGCGTAAGCTGCCACCCCAACAGATCCCCACGATAAAAACAGGTCGCCGTTCTCATATGATGGAAACGGGAACTGCCACTCCTTACCTTCTCCGGGCGCGTAGGATGTCATAGCCAATGGCCAGAAAAATAGCTTCTCCTTTTCCATTTGCGTCTCGATGCTGTTCAGGATGATCTTCTTCCTCACGCCGTCATCGCAAATACCGTAGGCTATCGCCATAAAATTTACCGGTGTAACCATATTGGTGCCATGTATGGTTTCATCCTTATCTCTCCAATGAATATAACATCCCTTTTCTTCATCCCAAAAACCTCCCTCACTGGTCGGCTTATTAAAGCTTTCCTTTAGTTTTGCTGCAAAATCTGCATAATACTTTGCCTTTGGCCGGTTATTTAATTGATGCTCTATAGCTGCCCATTTAACCAGTGCGTGATAAAGCTTGGCATTCACAAAAGCATTTTCGTACGATGCCCAAATGATATCTATCCAGTCGCTGCTCTTTTTTTCGGCCGAATTATCATTTGTCATTTCAACAAGCCCGTTGTGGTTCCCATCCCGCTTCAATATCCAGTCCAGCGCTTTTTCGCAGTCTAATTGGTGGCTTTTGACCCAGGCTTTATCGCCGGTCATGTCATACAGTTCGGCGATGTTGGTCACCAGGTCCGGGTTCGAATCCATCAGGATACCCCACTGCGCCTCGTAAAAACCGTATTGATTGAATTTGCCCGGCATCGCGTCCTCGTTGGTATAGGCCCACCGCGGATAAACCCGGCCGCCCGGCTTTATGGCATGACTGCAATAAAAATCCAGGCAACTTTGATAGCCGGCAAGATATTTTGGGTCGTTTATGCCCAGGCCAAGCTGCGCAATATATTGTTCGTGCAGGCAAATAGGGCCGTAAGGCGTGTGCCAGCTGTTGCCGCCAAAATGTAACGAATCGATAACGCCTATCCGGGCGATGGTATTTAATACGGCATTTACTTTTTTGCCATCAAGACCTTTAATGGTGCCGCGGCCGTATTTTTCATTAAAGTCGAAATAACTTAAGGTGATGGTTTGGCTGCTGATTCCAGCAGGCATAGTAAATGGCGCCCATACATCCGTTCGTCCCCTGATGAACCTTCTGCGGTTTGTCCCGCTATCCATTTTAGGGGCAAGTTCCTTGCCCGACACGGAGACGGTGTAAGCCAGTTTATCATCATTGGTGCGGCTATACTTCATCGCCACGTTTTTGCCGGCAGCGTTTACGGTTATATTTAAACCGTTGCCGGTTTTGCTGTTCCAAAAGTCCGACGAGCGGGTATGTACGCCATAAGTACACAATTTCTCGTTAAACAGGTAGAACCAAGCCAGTCCGCCATAACCCTGGTAGGCACCCTCCCAGGTATTAATACTATCGAAATTGAATACAGGTAACGCGCTTTCTTCTACAACCACCGGTTTGGAGCAAGTTCGCTCCAGGTTCCATTTTATCTCTTTTCCGGCTATGGTGAATATCCAGTTTTCTTTTATGGACAGGTTTTTATCCCCGTAGGTTATCCCGGTTAACTTAATTGTGTTCCCGGTTTTTATCAACGCCGGAACTGTTTTAAGACGGAGGGACGAATAAACCACGCCGTTTATTCTTACTGACGTATATATACCGTACGCACTGCTGATCACCTTTTGGCCATTAACCACAAGCGATGTAATACTGGCCATGTTGCCATAATCAAGCGTCATCGTAATTTTCGGACTGCTGATGGTATATACTTTATCCATCGCAACAGATGGCGCCAAAGTAACACAGCAGTAGATCAGGGCGGCGTAAACGGCTTTCAGAAACATAGATCAAGTTCGATATTTTGCGGATGTTACCGCATCCGCAGGTTTGTATAATGCAAATAGCTATTTTTATCGCAAACAAGCTAATAAAAAGCTGTATTGTTTAAAATCAAGGCAAGTATACCGATCAGAATTGGCTGTTAACTGTTATAGAATGATGAAAATAATAAAGAGATCCGTAATTGGCCTGGCCGCATTTGCAACCCTTTGCTTGTTCAGTTCATTTGGAAATAAACGCGCTGATGCTAAAATGCCGGACGATCATCCCAAAATAGTAAACATCGTCAATTTTATCCGGTTGCTTGAGCCAAGAGACCCGGCAATTACCGAAGATGTGCTTTATCAAACTGTTGTTAAACAGGTGGAGATAATGAAAAAATACAACCTGGGCGGCACCTTCCTGTTGCAATACGATGCTTTAATGGATGCGCGCTATCAAAAACTGCTGAAAAGTCTGCCACGCAATTCATTTGAAATTGGCGCCTGGTGGGAAATACCGCAGCCGCTGGTGGAACGGGCGGGGATGAAATGGCGGGGGCGTTATCCCTGGGATTGGCGTGCGAATATCGGCTTTTCAACCGGCTATACTCCAAAAGAGCGGGAGAAACTGGCCGATGTTTACATGCACGACTTTAAGAAGATATTTGGATATTATCCCAAATCGGTGGCGTCCTGGTTTATCGACGCGCATACGTTGAATTACCTTTATCAAAAATATCACATTGTTGCCTCGGCCAATTGCAAGGACCAATACGGCACCGACGGCTACACATTTTGGGGTGGATACTGGAACCAGGCTTATTACCCCAGTAAGATCAACTCGTACATGCCGGCTCAAAATGCAGTAAACCAGATCCCGGTGCCGATATTCAGGATGCTGGGCAGCGATCCGGTGAGGCAGTACGACAACGGGCTTGGCACAACACGGCAAGGAGTGGTTACCCTTGAACCGGTGTATAAATTTGGTGGTGGCGATTCGACCTGGGTGAACTGGTATTTCAAACAGTTTGTCGATGGCGAGTCAGCAGGGTTTGCCTACACCCAGGCCGGGCAGGAAAACTCATTTACCTGGGATGCTATGGCCAAAGGATTTGAAATTCAGATGCCATTAATAGCAAAGCTGCGGAACGAGCATAAGGTTAAGGTAGAAACCCTGGCGGCATCCGGCAAATGGTTCAAAGATCACTATAAAGTGACGCCTGCGACCTCGGTTACTATCAATAAAGATATTGAAGGGAGCGACCGCAAGACGGTTTGGTTCAACAGCCGCTTTTACCGTGTTAATTTGCTGTGGGAAAATGGCACGCTGCGGGTAAGGGATATTCACTTATTCAATGAGAAGCTTCCGTCTGTTTATGAGACAAAAAAGGCTACTTCTAATGAGTGCTCTTTTTTTACGTTGCCTGTTGTCGACGGGTACCTTTGGAGCACTGCGCAGCAAATGGCCGGGCTCAGACTTAAAGCTATGATCGATGGAAAGGAAATCTTGTTAGAGGGCGGCGACCCGGCAGTTACAAGTCCTGCTCCGGGAAAGCTGCACATATCATGGCCATTGAAAACAGTTGCCGGGACACTGTTAATTGATTTGAATGAACGTGAGATATCGGTGAAGATCAAAAGTGGAAACCCCCTTAATTGGTTTATGAGCCTCTCGGTCGCAGATAAAGCAAAGCTGCCTTTCACCAAAATTGAAACTCGTAAAGTGAGTGGCAGGTTTGAAAGTATGGATTATGAAATCAAAGCAGAAAAAGGCACGTTCATCAAACCAAAAGGGGAGGAAGTATTTAACATCCGACCGGAAAGTAACGCGATTGTTCTTGATCTTTCAGGAACAGCTAAACGCTAATATTTTATTATCGGTTTCAGTTTTCCCCAAAGCTCGTTATCGAAATCTGATCCTGCCGGTTTAACGCCGCCTGCAGTATTTCCCATACGGATGATGACTAATTTTTGAGATGGAACGACATAAATTTTCTGATCATTTTTACCCAACGCTGCAAAAAGGTCGGCTGGGGCGTTAGGGATGATCGGCCCGGAAAAAACAATTTGCGATTGTGGCAGCATGTTGCTGCTTTTGCCATTTAGCCACGTTAAATAACCATAACTCAGGTTTAAGTTCTGCGAAGTATTTATTTGGCTTTTGAAATAGTTGGTATCAGCTAATATAACCGTTTTATCCCAGGTGCCTTTGTTCAATAGCAGTAACCCAAACCGGGCCATACTGCGGGCATTGCTGTAATACACGTTATTAGAGTTGGGCGATTTAACCCAGGCGCCGTTCATGCCTGTTCTATCTCTTATCTTTTGCTGAAAATAAGCGTTATAGGATAAGCCTGTCGCATGTTCAATAACGCCGTCCAGCATAGTATAGGCAGCGTTGTGGTAAGCCCAGCGTGTTCCGGCATCGGCCTTGTATACCAGGCATCCGGGCAGGGTGCAATCCGGGTCGGCAACGCCGTCATCCAGCCCGGTGGTCATGGTCAGTTGATTTTTTATGGTGATCAGGTTCTCCTTTGCCAAAGGTGCCGATGTCCAGCCGGTGCCTAAATATTTCGAACTCTTATCGTTGATATTAATTAACCCCTCTTGTTGGGCTATTCCTGCCAGGAAGCCGGTCATGGTTTTGCCGGCTGATGCCCAATACCAAAGGCTGTCGGCGGTAAAAGTTCCGAAATATTTCTCGGTAACTATCCTGCCATTCTTAAGGATGATAAAAGCTTTGGTGCCCTTGCTTTGCAAATAGGGATACAAGTTGTTAAGCGCAGTTTCATCCCAGCCCAAAGACGATGCCGTTGTGGTTTCCCAGGTGCTGCCGCTTAACGGCGGAAAATAAAGCGTATCTGTAGATGGTGCGGGCTTTGGGTCACTACTGCCGTTTTTATGGCAGGCCGCGACGAATATCAAACCGAACAGAAAAACAAGAGAGGGGAGTAGTTTTTTCATCATTAAACTTAAACGGATTTATTTTCCGAAGGTTTAATGCCGCCCGCCCGGGACCAACCGAAAATTAATCCCGCAGTTACCTGGCCGTCGCTGTCTGCTCTATCTGGTTTGCCTTGTCAAACATCATCCTGAAAGTATTCCAGGGTGTATTATCGCCTGCTTTAGCATCAGTCGTTCGGCCATAATAACCATCGAAGAAACGCGCCGGTGGAGACCATATCGTTTCTGCAATACCATAAAAGCGGCTTCTCATCTCTTTTCCCGAAATAGCCCGTGAACGGTACAGATCCTCTACCTGGTTCATGGCTACCTGGGGGCGGTTCCAGGTGCAGGTTACAACACGCAGGCCCTTTAAGGCGAAGTATACCGCCGTTTGATTGTCCTGGTCGTATTGCCAGTCGCATATCACCACATCGCGTGGTATCAGGTCTACGGCGCGGTAGGTATCGTTGTAACTGCCGGCCCACATGCCAATGCCGGTTGCCCTGCCGTCAATTAGGCGGTCGCCCCATATCCACAGTTCCTTTCCCTTTTCAGCCAGGTGGTCGCGAATAGTTTGTACCTCGTTGGCGAAAAGTACCGCTTTATCACGACCGCCACAGCGCGGGCACTTGTCCTCGCCCAAATAAAACACCTCGTCCATACCCGCATGAAAAGCCTTAGCCTCAAACACATCCATGATCTCATCCATCAGGTCGAAGACTATCTTATGTACACCCGGGTGCTGGGGGCAATAGCTGCGGCAGTATAAATTATCGGCATTGGGCCATTTATATTCAGCGGCGGTAGCCGGCATTTTTACCCAGGGTGTTTCATCAAACTCAGGGTAAACTTTCAATAGCATACCTGTTTTGGCCGCCCATGATTGGTGCCCCAGCAGGTTTACCTGCGGGACGATGCTGATACCATTGTTTTTACAGGCCTCCAATATCTTCTTACAGTCGCTTTTGGTTAAGGCGAGGGTATCCCTGAGTTCGGAATGGCTTTTGTATTTATAATTAAAATCGACCCTCAGCACCAGTGTGTTGATCTTGCGCGGCGCCAGTTCCTCGTTGATGAATTTTACAAACTCTTCCACACCATCAGGCCTCGGAACGGCTATGATGAATCCCTTTACCTGGTAGCCGCTGTCGGGCTTTTGCTGCGCGAATGCTGTAATTGTTAGGAAACACAGGAAAGCCAATAAGCAATAAAACTTTTTCATCGGATCAGATCGATTTTGAGTAAATAATTGGAAGAAGATTCGCACTTCCAAGTTAGTTAAAAATCGAAAATTTTAATGTAATGATTTCTTTACAGCGCGGCCCCATATCTCTACTGCCCGTTCCAATTCGTCTAAATTCAGCGAAGCAAATCCAACCCTGACATGCCTTTGACTAACGGAAGCATGATAATAATCATTGCCGTCGCTTACAGACAGACCCATTGCGGCAGCATGCCGTGATATAATGGCGGCGTTAAGCCCTTTCATGTATTTGACCCATATGGCAAAACCGCCGTCGGGTATTTTAAAGGACAGGTGTTCGCCCAATTGCTCGTCAAGCAGCCGGCAAAGTGTATCGCGGCGTTCATGATAAATTTTATTGGCTTTTTTAAGGTGCCGGCTGATGTCACCGTTTTTTAACAGATTGGCCATGGCCTCCTCCAGTAGCTGCTCGCCCTGGCGGTCTATCATCCGCCGCAATCGCGTTAACTGAATGATTAGGTTCTGCGGCGCCACGACAAAACCAATGCGGATACCCGGCGCGATAGTTTTGCAAAACGAACCTACATAGATCACACTTCCATAATAATCGGCGCTGGCAAGGGGCAGTATCGGGCTGCTGCTGTAATGGAAATCGTAATCATAATCATCTTCCAAAATAGCGAAGCGATATTTCATAGCCAGCTCAAGCAGCCGCATACGCCGTTCGGAACTAAGGGTTACCGTAGTGGGCCGGTGGTGGTGCGGTATCACATACAGCAATTTTACCTTTCTCTTTTTGCAGATGGCTTCCACCGCATCCAGGTCGATGCCATGCTCGTCAACAGGCACAAATGCCATTTGAGCCCCCGCATGTTCAAATATTTCATTTGCTCCCGGATAGCCAGGGTCGGCAGCAATGACCGTATCTCCTTTTGAGAGTAATATCTGTGCCGTCAGGTACATCGCCATCTGCACGCCTTTGGTGATCAGGATGCTTTCCGCACTTACATGCAGTCCCCGGCTTTCAGACAGGAACCGGGCTAATTCGTTACGCAAATTCTCCGAGCCCTGCTCGGGTCCGTACATCAGGTATTTGGAGGTGAAACGATAGTTTCCAAAACGGCGATATTCTCTCACCAGCAGATCGATAGGGGCAATGCGTGTATCCGGGAAGCCATCGTTAAAAACCAAATGATGCTCGGGCACTGCTTTATATGGATGGGGAAACGGCACATGATCGTCATTCACATCAAAAAATGTTTTGGTTGGTAAATTACTGACGCCGTCGCTTCCGGTTAACGGCCTGGGCGTTACATCCGGCAGGTTTTTGGCGACGAAGATGCCTTTCCTCGGGTACACATCCACCCAGCTTTGTGCATACAATTCGTCATACGCGGCAATTACAGTTTTCCGGTGGACATGGAGCGCAGCGGCAAGGGTGCGGCTCGATGGCAGCATACTTTCCGGTTTCAAAGCGCCGCGGCGAATGTGCCCGATAACGCCATTGGTTATCTGCAGGTATACCGGCACGGACAGGTCTTTATCGATGATAAGAAGGCTCTCAAGAATTGACATGGTGGACTACTTTGCTTCTAAATTGTGGACTATATAAATAGTCCAACTAAGCTATAATTTAGTATTGGAATTAAAAAATAAATATCATGAAGATCGATCCGAAACTGCCTTCACTATATCTCCGGATAGCTATTGGTTCAGCTTACTTATGGGAAGTAGCCGACCGCCTTGGGGTATTAGGAAGAAATGGCCAGCCCCATGTTGGCTGGGGCGATTGGCCACATTTCGTAGCCTACTCCCGGCAGGTAATGGGTTTCTTGTCTCCCGGTTTTGTGCCCGCATTGGCAACCCTTGCCACTATCGGCGAAGGCCTTTTCGGGGCGCTGATACTCATCGGGTTATTTACCCGGATGGCAGCCATCGGCAGTGCCATATTGAGTTTCTGCTTCGCGATAGCGATGGCCATTTCATTCGGTATCGAATCGCCATTGGGGTATTCAGTTTTTACGCTGAGCGCAGCCAGCTTAGTGCTAGCCTCCATGCCTGCCTATGCCTGGAGCATCGACTCACAACTTTCAAAAAAAGACAAAAAAACAGCAATCATCAATAATTAAGAAAATGGAAACTACAGCAACAAACAAGCCTTCGTTACTATTGGTAATTATCGCTTTCGCAACCATATACGTGGTATGGGGATCAACCTATTTTTTCATTCAAATGGCCATCGGCGGTTTTCCGCCAATGTTGATGGGCGCCCTGCGTTTCCTGACAGCCGGCGTGCTGTTATTAACCTGGTGCTTGATCAAAGGCGACAAGGTTTGGGTTAAAAAAGATATCAGGTCATCGGCCATCAGCGGGTTACTGATGCTTTTTACGGCAACCGGTGGTGTAATCTGGGCCGAACAATCATTGCCAAGTGCCATAGTAGCTATCATGGTATCGGCCAACCCGATATGGTTTGTCGCGCTTGACAAAGCCAACTGGAAAGTAAACCTGGGTAATAAGTCGACGGTTATCGGGCTTATCATCGGCTTTGCAGGCGTTATCCTGTTGTTTGCAGAAGCGATTATCAAATCGATGAATGGGTCGATGACATCAACCCAGGTTTTCGCCCTGTTGCTGGTAATGGTCGACCCGATCGCCTGGTCGGCAGGTGCGCTTTTCTCCAAAAAAAGTTCCGGCACCGCTCCCGCACGTGTCAGCTCAGCCTGGCAAATGATCATTGCTGGTTTAGCCTTTATTATCGCCGCGCTTTTTCACCACGAATTCAGTTCTTTTCACGTAAGCCAGGTGCCGGCAAAGGCATGGATGGCTTTGGGCTACCTGGTGTTTTTTGGGTCGATAGGAGCGTTCAGCGCTTATATCTGGTTGTTAAAGGTAAGGTCGGCGGTACAGGTAAGCACCCATTCTTACGTTAATCCTGTAATCGCAATACTGCTGGGTGTGCTATTTGCCCACGAAAATATATCGATACTGCAATTATTAGGTTTGCTGATCATATTATTCAGCGTGCTGATGGTTAATGTTACCAAATATTCATTCAAGAAACGGATTAAGCTGCCATCGCCTAAGAAATCAAACAGCAGTTTGCCCGCCTACCGTATAGGCGTGGCGGCCGAGATCAAAAGCGTTGTTGCCTGAATCAGTTAATAGTTTGAGAAACGGGATAAGGAAACTTTCCCGCTTTTTTTATAACCCTATGATGCCCGGCCGCCGACTCTATACCAAAGCCAATCACTTTTCGTTTATCTTACTATATTTACCAACCGGTATGATCTTGTCATCCTAAATAACCACTTATAATGAATACTTTATTAAAAACCTGTGTCACCAGCTTACTGGCCTTGTTTGTTTGTACAAATATTTGTTTTGCCCAGGCTCCCCCGCAGGCCGCAATGAAGTTAAAAGCGACGTACATTCAATTAAAGATATATCCAGGATCAAAGCCAAAGAAATTAGCCTATTTAAAATCTTTTCCCGGAAATAAACAGCAATTCGCAGAGATATTCCAAAATGGCCCCCTGCATTCGGAATACGTTGAATACCTGGACTTTTTCATAAGTATGGCCAGGGATTTTCCGGCCGAAGTAGTTGATAAGGCGGTGGATATTGGTAAGGATATGACCTACGATGCCGGGGTGGGGAAGCAAATGCAGCTGGCCATTGTGCAACTCGGCGTCCAGCATCCAAAAGAATTTGCCGCGAAGGTAAAGGCGCTTCCGGGCCGCGATATTGATAATCTTACAAAATTCCTGGCTGATGCGGAAGACCATAAGAAATACACGGAATACCAGGCACTAATAGATGTTTTAGATAAGATAAATGAAGTGCAGCTTGCAGATAAATTGATCGATGCAAGGGTGCGGCGCGAAAAGGAAAAACATTAGTACCTGATGAAACTAAACCTGACCTTACTCTTCCTTTTATTTGCAAATGTGCTTTTCGCGCAGGATTCCGTATTTGTCCGCAGGATGGTCGATACTTTAACATCGCCATATTTTTGGGGCCGGGGCTATACTAACGATGGCATGGGCAAAGCAGGCCGGTTTATTGCTGCACAATTTAAAGACTATGGCCTGCAGCCTATGGGCGGTAAAGATTATACCCAACCATTCAGCTTCAATGCCAATACTTTTCCGGGTGCTATGGACCTGTCTATCAATGGCGCCGCCCTGGTTCCGGGGCGCGATTTTATCATAGGCCCTGCCAGCAGGGGTGTAAAAGGCGAGGGAACGCTGGTACAAAAGGACAGTATTCATTTCATCGACCTGAAAAACCGTATCGTTGTCGAGCTGCAGGATAAGCTCACCTGGTCGGTTGAGCAGGGTGTTGCAGATTTTACGTTGGTACAAGTTGATAAAAAAGCTCTTAAAAGCCTGCCGGTTACAATCAATATCGACGAAGAGAACAAATTGGTTGAAGGGTTTAAAACAGGTAATATTTGTGGCATAGTTAAAGGCATAAGAAAGCCGGATTCGGTTATCATGTTCACCGCTCATTACGATCATCTTGGCGGCATGGGTAGCAAAACCTATTTTCCAGGCGCTAACGATAATGCCAGCGGCGTAAGCCTGTTGCTTAGCCTTGCAAGATACTATGGGCAACACCCACAACCATATTCTATGGCTTTCATTTGCTTTTCGGGCGAGGAGGCGGGTTTACTTGGTTCAGAATACTTTACTGAAAACCCACTGACCCCCCTGCCGGGTATCCGGTTCCTGGTTAACCTCGACCTCCTGGGTACTGGTGAGGAAGGTATTATGGTGGTTAACGCAACGGTGTACCCAAAAGAATACGGGATACTGAAAAAGCTAAACGACCAAAATCATTATTTGGTCAAAGTAGCTTCGCGCGGCAAAGCAGCCAACAGCGATCACTATTTCTTTACCGAAAAAGGTGTCCCTGCATTTTATATCTATACAATGGGCGGCATCAGGGCTTATCACGATGTGTTCGACATCAGCAAAACATTGCCCCTAAACGAATACAATAATGTCTTTAAACTGCTGGTCGGTTTTAATGCTGCGCTGATGAGGTAATAGTCAATTCAAATTTTTCCGGAATTCGGCAGGGGTTTTCCCTTCTATGCGTTTGAATAGTTTAAAAAAATAGCTGAGGTTGTTCACTCCAACTGCATAACATGCCTGCGAGATAGTCACGTTCGAGTCCAAAAGCAGCAGTTTAGCAGCTTTGATGCGTTCGTGCAGTATAAAATCGACCGGGCTTATTCCAAACTCGCGTTTAAAGCACCTAAAAAAACTCGGCCTGCTCATGCAGCATAGGTTGCTTAACTGATCAACAGTTATCTCCTCGTGGATATGGGTTTTGATGTATTGCACCGCTGCCGCAAAGCGGTTGGTATTGGTATGCTTGTGGTAACTATCCAGTATCAGTTTGCGCGCCTGCGTTTGCATCAGGCGTATCAGCAGCTCTTTCAGCGTAAAATCAGCAATGACATCTTTAGCAGCGAAGTTTTCAGTGCTGATATTCACCAGGCGGTCTATCGTTGCGGTAATCTCGGAAGTGTTTTGTAAATGGAAGCAGGAAACGTCGATGTTCCAGGCTTCGTTTTTTTCTGCTTTAGGATATTTTTCATTCAGTAATTGCAGGGTGTCCTGCAACATGCCCGAGTCGACGGCCAGCGCTATGCATTGCGTCGGGTTATCCAGCCCGGCCTCAGGGAAATCAATGATCATCTCCTCGTTGTCGGGGACAATAACTGATTCGCCAGGTAAGTAATCAAAATGCTGTGAACCGAAAAGGTGCATTACCTTTTTACCGCGAAGCATAGTTGTAAGTACCATTTCATTAAAAACCAGCTTCACTTTTTCCGACTGTTGATGAGTTTCAAACACGTTCAGTTCGCAATGCTGCAGGGTATACACCGAGCGGTTCTCGACCAGCGTTTTAAGGTCTTTTTCGTGAAGCAGGGGTAACGGCCGTGGCTTAAACGTACTCTTCATATCGTTATAACGCTGCAGGTAGTTTACTTATTGGTATATTAAAGGTAGGGAGATAATTATTAAAAAATAATGATCTGAGACATTTTAATATTTTAATGCATAACGCTGATACTATCGTGCATAAATGTTAGCCTCTGCTTGGTTTAAATTTACAGGAACCAATTTTTTATAAACCGAAATTATTATGGAAACGATAGTAGAATCGCAAAAACTTGTTGCCCGCCCTGCATTTAAAGATCATTACGACAATTTTATAGGAGGTGAATGGAAAGCGCCGGTAAAGGGAGAATATTTTGAAAGTATATCGCCTATCGACGGAAAGGCGTTTACTAATGTACCGCGTTCGGGCAAGGAGGACATAGAACTTGCGCTTGATGCGGCACACAAGGCATTTGCCACGTGGTCGCACACGTCCCCGGCTGAACGTAGCAACGTTCTGCTCAGGATAGCCACCCGGATGGAAGAAAACCTGAACTACCTGGCGGCTATTGAAACGATTGACAACGGTAAGCCGATAAGGGAAACCATGGCTGCCGATCTTCCGCTGGCAATCGACCACTTCCGGTACTTTGCCGGCGTTATCCGCAGCGAGGAAAGCAGCGTAAGCGAGCTCGATCAGCACACGGTTTCGCTGAATATCCATGAGCCTATCGGCGTGGTGGGCCAGATCATTCCCTGGAACTTCCCTTTGCTGATGGCAACCTGGAAAATGGCCCCCGCCCTTGCAGCCGGGTGTACGGTAGTGATGAAACCGGCTGAGCAAACACCCGTCGGCATACTGATGCTGATGGATCTGATCAAAGATATTATTCCGCCGGGCATCGTAAATATTGTGACTGGCTTTGGTCCCGAAGCCGGCAAGCCTTTGGCAAGTTCGCCACGGGTTTCGAAAGTAGCCTTTACCGGCGAAACCACGACGGGCAGGTTGATCATGCAATATGCATCTGAAAACCTCAATCCTGTTACGATGGAGCTTGGCGGCAAGTCGCCCAATATATTCATGCCAAGCGTAATGGACGCCGATGACGAGTTTTTTGATAAGTGCCTGGAAGGTTCGGCCATGTTTGCCCTTAACCAGGGCGAGGTTTGTACCTGCCCATCGAGAATGCTGGTGCATGAGTCGATCTACGATCGTTTTATTGAACGTGTGATAGAGCGGGTTGAAAAGATAAAAATGGGCCACCCGCTTGACCCTGATACCATGATGGGTGCGCAAGCCTCGAAAGACCAGTATGAAAAAATACTTTCCTATATCGATATTGGTAAGGAAGAAGGAGCCGAGGTACTTACTGGCGGAGGCAAGAAGTATCTCGACGGGTTGACAGATGGGTATTACATCCAGCCAACTTTGCTGAAGGGTAACAACAAAATGCGGGTTTTCCAGGAGGAAATATTTGGTCCGGTTGTTTGCGTAACTACGTTTAAGGATACTGAAGAAGCTATTTCAATAGCTAACGATACGCTGTACGGTCTCGGAGCAGGGTTATGGACGCGCGATGCCCATGAGTTGTACCAGATACCGCGCGCCATACAGGCAGGCAGGGTATGGGTTAACTGTTATCATGCCTATCCCGCCCATGCACCATTCGGAGGGTATAAAAAATCAGGTTTTGGCAGGGAAACTCATAAGATGATGCTTAACCACTACCGCCAGAACAAGAACATGCTGATATCATACGACAAGAACAAGTTGGGATTCTTTTAATAATCATCGCAAATGATGGCGTCGCGGCGGTTGGCCGTGGCGCTTTTTTGTTTTACAATGAAGAGCGTTCCGAGGATATTGATCACACCCGAAGCGGTTGATGTGCTGCAGCAATTGCGGGGTAGGTTTGGTGAACTGATGTTTCACCAGAGCGGCGGCTGTTGCGATGGTTCGCAACCAATGTGCTTTGAAAAAGGGGAATTCAAAGTGGGTAGCAACGATGTTTACCTGGGCGATATTGATGGCTGCGGATTTTTCATGAGCCGCGATCAGTTTGAATACTGGCAGCATACCCAGCTTTCTGTTGATATTACTCCGGGCCGTGGTTCAAGTTTTTCTTTGGAAATACCGCTGGGCCTTAGGTTTATTATCCGCTCAAGACTTTTTAATGATAATGAATTAAAACACTTGTCCCCTGTTATCAGCGGAGAGGAATACCTTGACAAGCAAGCTGATGGCTGATTTTTTATATTACGCTGGATAATATCAGTTTTTTAATAGATTTGAAGTTCACTCTCAATCTATTATCAACTTTTATTATGAAAAGACCTATCAAAGCCTCCTGCTTTGCTCTTGTTGCAGCGGGTATATTGATGAGCGCAGCGAATGCCCAGCAAAAAGCGCCGCTCTCGCTCAAAAATAAATCGGTGAAAGTTTATGTTACGGAAAAGGGCACCGATAACCGGATGACCGAGACCGGTACACTTACTTTTGAGGCAAAACCACAGCCGGTTGAAACGGAAGTAGCAGTTTTTGTCGATCCGTCAAAAACCTTTCAGACCATGCTGGGTATTGGCGGGGCATTAACGGATGCCTCTGCGGAGACTTTTTACAAATTGCCGAAGGACAAGCAAAAGGAGATACTGACTGCTTATTATGATAAAACGAAGGGCATCGGCTATACCTTCGGGCGGACCAATATCCAGAGCTGTGATTTTTCCAGCGACACGTATAGTTATGTAAAAGACGGGGACAAGGACCTGAAGACTTTCGATATCAGCCATGATAAAAAATACCGTATTCCGTTCATAAAGGAGGTACTGGCAGCAGCAGGTGGCAAATTAACCATGTTTGTAAGCCCTTGGAGCCCGCCAGGATGGATGAAAACCAATAATGACGTATTACATGGCGGCAAGCTGAAAAAAGAATACGACCAGAGCTGGGCTAATTTCTATATCAAATTCATTAAAGCTTATGAAAAGCAGGGAATACCCATCTGGGGGTTGACCGTGCAGAACGAGCCTATGGCCACACAAACGTGGGAATCCTGCCTCTACACTGCAGAAGAAGAGCGGGATTTTGTGAAGAATTTCCTCGGGCCAACCTTACAAAAATCGGGTATGGCCGGTAAGAAACTAATTGTTTGGGACCATAACCGCGACCTGATGTACCAACGTGTAAGCACTATTTTGGAAGACCCGGCAGCCGCCAAATACGTTTGGGGCATTGGCTACCATTGGTACGAAACCTGGACAGGCGCCGGGATGAACTTTGACAACGAGCGGTTGGTTCACCAAACTTTCCCTTCCAAAAACTTAATGTTTACCGAAGGCTGCGCCGAAAGGTTCGACCCCGCAAAATTGGATGATTGGTCGCTTGGCGAAAAATATGGGTACTCTATGATAAACGACTTTAATGCGGGGACCGTAGCCTGGACTGACTGGAATGTTCTGCTCGATGAAAAAGGCGGACCAAACCATGTGGGCAACTTCTGCTTTGCACCGGTACATGCCGATACCAAAACAGGCGAAGTAACCTATACCAATTCGTACTATTACATCGGCCATTTTTCTAAATTTATCAAACCGGGGGCGAAGCGTATTGCCAGTTCGGCCAGCCGCGACAAGCTGCTGACCACTGCTTACATGAATCCTGACGGCAAAATAGCCGTAGTGGTGATGAATAAGAATGACGAGAAGATAGATTACCTGTTATGGATAAAAGGCAAGGCCGCTAAAGTCACCAGCGCACCGCATTCTATTGAGACACTGGTCGTTCAATAATAGAATAGTAAAGAAATATGGAGCAGCCACGGAAACAAGGCTGCTTTTTTATTTGGTAGTGGTGCTATTGAACCGGTACGAGTAGGATATTAGGAAGTATCGTCTGAGCGTTTGATTCTGAATATCATTAATGGTATTCTCTGTAGCGTAATGATAAGTGCTGATACCCTGATTCAGTACATCGTAGCAGGTTAAGCGGAATTCGCCATGGTCTTTCTTTTGCACCAGTTTGGCTAATGACAGGCTCAGCAGGTTTGAATTTTTTCGCAGGCCCTCGGCTACCTGGGGGTTGTATGTATAAGTATAATTACTGCTAAAGGATATTTTTTTCGGCAGGTGAAAATCAGCGCCCAGGTTGGCGCGTTGTGTGACAAAGCTGGAACTTTTATAATCAACCAGTTGATATTTGGTTATTGCGGGGCTTACGCTGTATCCTGGTCTTAGTTCGATAATGTCCTTCCAATTAGCCGAAATTTCCTGCGCCAGGGTTATCGCGATGGTGTTCTGATAACCGTCCTGGTCGTTCACTTCAAAAAAATTGTGCCCGTAGCTCCCGTTCAGGTTGGTGTTGGTACTGATCTGCCAATCACCCGATTTCTTAAAAGTTTTTCCTGCGCCTGCATACAGATATGTCGTAAAGCGGCCATTCCGGTTTATTGGCGTAGTTACTTCGGCGCCTTCAGCATTGATGGTTCGTTCGCGCACAACGCTGTTCGTCTCTACCGTCACACGCGATGACAGGTTCAGGTATACCTGGCTCTGCGTTTTAAAATCAAAATAGTTCATACCAAAGTTATGCCGGTGCGTAGGTTTAAGATCGGGGTTGCCGATAAAGCTGAACAACTGGCTGTAAACTACGGTTATAGGCTGCAGGTCGTTAATGGATGGCTGCTGCAGATCTTCGCTATAATTTATGTTCACTTTATTGATGTGCAACTCGGCAGTAGGAAAAAGGTTGTTAAAATGCTGATCGAGGTCGCCGGTATAACTGTTGAAATGATTAGTTACCTGCTGCAACTGGCCGGTAAGGCCAGCTTTCAGCGATATTTTATCGGTGAACTGGTACATCAATTCGGGATGCAACGCCTCTGTCCATTGCTTCCTGGTCAGGTTATTGCTTTGGTCGGGCAAAAAGATAGTGTACAAGCCCGTTTGCAGGTTCTGCTGGTAGGTGAAAAGGTCGCCCTCGTCCCGGCTAAAATTTGTTGACACGGAAATTGTCGCAGAAAGTTTTTTCGTGAACGGATAGTGAAGGGCAACGCCAAGGTTCCCATCGTCGCGGTTGTTGGTGTTTTTTGCCGAACGGTTTAGGGTGTCAGATTGCAGTGCGGCAGTATAGGATAGTAGTTGATCGGATGAGATATTAAGGCTGTGCGACGGACTGATACTTAGTGCATGACTTATGGAAAAAGACGCCCCTTTTTTGCTGAGCCTGGTGTAGTAAGTAAACTCGTGCCTGAAGGTAGCCGAACTGCCTCCTGATGTGCTGTTATTAATGCTTTGGCTCAGTAACGGTACGAAGTTATTGGAACCCGTGGCATTGGTGGCGCTGTTGCTATTGTTACTGTTATATGAAAATTCAGGATTGTATTTTATACTTGTTGCGGTGTCCGAGCCATACTCCAGGTGCCCGCTTAAGGTTTGAGAGATTGAACTGTGATGATTAATATTATTGGAAAAAGTATTGAACGTAGTGTCGCCTACAAACTGCTGCCGGTTTACGGTTCCTTTGCTGTCGTCGATATCGTTATTGAAATAATAGATCAAATTAACCTTTAACTGCTTCCCGAATTTGTTATTAAAATTGACCGTGCCGTTTGTGAGTTTTTGAACCGATCCGCGTGGGTCGGCCTGCAGGACAGGGGTATGGAAACCATCGCCGAATATTCCGGTACCGGTCAGGTTGTCGCTGCTGGCGTTGGCACTTAACTGGAGCTCGTCCTGGAACTTATTGAGAAATGCATTGGCCTGGTAACGGTCGCGTGTACCGCCGCCCAGCATGGCACGTCCGAAAGTACTTTTTTTGAGTGCCCTTTTAAATTTCAGGTTGATGATCTTCTTTACTTCGTAATCCGGTTTCAGATGATCAGGGTCATCCTCCCGGTCGTCGTAAACCTGTACTTTGGATATCATATCGGCATCCAGGTTGCGGGTGGCTATTTTAGGGTCGTTGGCGAAAAAATCCTTGCCGTCAACTTTGAGTTTCGAGATATCCTTGCCGTTCACTGTTATCTTTCCGTCGTGACTTACCTGTACACCCGGCAGCTTTTTAAGCAGGTCCTCCACAACAGCATTCGGCCGAACCTTAAAAGCTTCGGCATTAAATTCAATAGTATCTTTCCTGATGATCACCGGTGCGCGCTCACCTTTAATAATAACCTCCTGCAGGGTTTTTGTGCTGAGCAATATTTTTCCAAGGTCGGTAATGGCGTCGCCCTTTTTTAAATCCAATACAAGGCGCAGGCTCTTGTATCCCACGCAGGAAATGAGCAACCTGGCCGGCTCGGCCTGGTTGATGTTGTAAAGCGTAAAAGCGCCGTTTTTATCGGTTATCGTGTAAGACAGGAGCGAGGAGTCCTTCATTTTCAATACCGCGATGGTGGCATAACCTATGGGCTGTTTGCTAACGGAGTCGACCACGAGCGCTTTTATAGTGCCATGATTTTGAGATCTTGCCGCGGCGGCAATAAGAAAAAAAAGGAGTAACAGCAGGCAGCGTTTCATTCAAAGGATTAGATACCGCAATATACCGCGATTATCCTTTAACGCTGCCTTAATAACAGTTATTTTACGTTAAAGAGGAATTAGTTAACGCCAGGCCTTTTGGCTGCAGGTCACTCGGAACGTAAACTTTTTACCGGGTTGGCCAGCGCCGCTTTTACAGACCGTATACCGACCGTTATAAAAGCGATGAGAATAGCTGCTGCGCCCGCCGCAATAAATATCCACCAATGGATAGTGGCTTTGTAGGCAAAGCTTTGCAGCCACTTGTTCATGGCAAACCAGGCTATCGGCGATGCAATAACTGTGGCAATAAATACCAGTTGCACCAATTCTTTACTCAACAGTGCGACTATGCCGGCTATACTTGCCCCCAAAACTTTACGGATGCCAATTTCCTTTACACGTTGCTGAGCGGTGAAGGTAACCAGGCCAAACAATCCTAAACAAGCTATGCTGATGCCTAACACGGTAAAGATCAGCAGCAAACTTCCCTGCTTTTGCTCGCTTTGGTATTGGTTGGCGAAATTTTGATCGAGGAAATGATAGTCGATCTTATTTTCCGGATCGAACCTGCTGTATACATCCTGCATGTATTTAACGGCAGCGGGGATATTGGTTTTGTTCAGGCGAACATACATATTATCTTTATCATTTGCCTGCGCCGGTAACGTAAGCACCAACGGTGCTATTTTATGCTGTAGCGAATAGGTGTTGAAATCCTTAACCACACCGACAATGGTTGAAAATGTTATGATACCATTATTCACCCCGGTACGTACCCGGCGGCCTATTGGATTTTTCCAGCCGAGTTCATTTACCAGCGTTTCATTTACGATAATAGCATTGTTCGCACTATCGCTAACACCTTTTATAAAGTTGCGGCCGGTAACCATTTTTACCTGCATAGCCGGAATAAAGTCTTCGTCAACGATAAGTTTTTCAACCAGTTTGGTATCGGCGGTCGTGTTGCCGTCGGGGCCGAGGTTAAAATCGCTCATGCCGATATCGTTATTGCCGATAGGGTTGCCGGCCGATGCCACGCTTTGTACCAGGGGGCTTTGCAGCAATTGTGCTTTTATGGATTCAATTTTTGCCCTCGCATCGTGGCTCTGAATATGGAACGTCAGCATTTGCGATTTATTAAATCCAAGATCCCTGGTCATTACATAGTTAAGCTGCTGATAAATGATGCAAGACCCGATTATCATAACTATAGCAGTAGCAAACTGGAATACCACCAGGGATTTGCGGAAGGCGACGGTTGACGACTGGTTACCCAATTGCCCTTTGATGGCCGGTATGGTGCCGAACCCGGACAGGAACAGGGCAGGATAAATGCCGCTTATTATGCCGGCAATTACGGCAAATCCGGCAAACAGCAATAATGACCTCAGAATACCAAAGTGCCATATGTCGAGCGTTTTTCCGGATAAGTGATTAAAATAGGGCAGGACAAACTGTACCAGCACCATAGCAATTGTAGTAGCTAATACCGTGAACAATATGGATTCGGAAAAGAACATGAGCATCAATTGCCTTCTGCCCGATCCTATTACTTTGCGTATACCGATCTCCCTTAACCTTACGGATGAGCGCGCCGTCGTAAGGTTAAAATAATTGATCACCGCGATGCTTAATATCAGCAGGGCAACAACGCTGAACACGTATACATAAGTGATGTTGCCATTGTTACCCATCTCATAATCCAGGTGCGAATGCAGGTGGATGGAAGTAAGCGGCTGCAATTCCATTTGATAATGAATGTTGTCGAAATCACGCTTTAGGTGCTTGTTATAAAATTGTTCGGATCTGGCTTCGATTTTTTTATAGTCGCCGGCATCCCTTAGCAGTACATAAGTAAACAACCCTGCAGCACCCCATTTGCCCGTAAGGTTATCGTTGAATGAGCGAAGCGCACTGAATTTGAAGGTGGAATTTTCAGGTACATCGTCTATTACACCAGTGACGAGGTTAGGATCATTGCCATCAAATGAAACAGTCTTACCTACTGCTGATGTGGCGTCGCCAAATATCCTGGTAGCAAGTGTTTTGGTCAGTACTATGCAGTGTGGCTTTGCCAGTGCGGTATTTTGGTCGCCGTTTAAAAAATGATAGGTGAAAATATTAAAGATAGCGTTGTCGGCAAACGAAATGTCCCCAGCCATGATCTGCTTATCGCCATAGGTGACCTTGCCGCCGCCCTCCATGTCTATACGCACCGCATCTTCCACTTCCGGATAATCCGCTTTCATCGCGGGAGCGTAAGGAATAGATGTTATCGCCAAATTAAAGTTACCGCCGTTCCACTGCCCGTGCTGCGCCACCCGGAATATGCGCCCGGCTTTTTTGTTATAAAAATCGTAGCTTATCTCATCGGTTACGTATAAGGCGATCACCCAAAAAGCTGCTATGCCGACGGCAAGGCCAAAAATATTTACCAGCGAAAAAAAGCGATGCTTATTTAAATTGCGCCAGGCGATTTTAATATAATTATAGATCATGGCAGTTGAGTTTGACGGTAAGTTAATGTTTTATGATTACGCTTACAATAAACCAAACCCAATGCCATGATTTAATGCACTGAAAATCATTGTATTAAAAAAAAACGACCATTGACTAGTCGTTCGTTTTTGATACAAGTGATGTGCGATTTTGAAATAATGTCCAGCTCAACCTTCTCGTCTGGAGAGGATAGGGTGAGGCGCTATTCCGACCGCAAACTCTTTACCGGGTTGGTCAAAGCCGCTTTTGAACATTGTGCTGTTATCAATATAAATGCGGTGATCAAAATAAAGAAACAGACAAAAAAATACGGTGCGGGAGTTTGATGAATTTTATAGGCATAGTTTTCCAGCCACTTTGCAACAATCAGGTAGGCCAGGGGCCAGGCAATAATGTTAGCAATAATAATTAATGCACTATATTCCTTTAGAAACAAGGTAATGATGTTTTTCACATCCGCGCCAAGTACCTTGCGAACTGCGATCTCCTTTGCACGTTTGGTAAGCGTAAAGGCGATAACACCGAAAATGCCTGTGAAGACAATCAAAAGGTTTAATACTGTGGCAACGTCAGCCGCGTTTTTCAACTGGAGCTCAGACTGATACATCGCCTGAAACTTATCATCCATAAAAGAGTATTCGAAACCGGCATCAGGAAATAACTGCTTGCATTTTTCCTGTATCGCATTAATGGTTTGCGGGAGATAGGTTGTATTTAATTTGATGGAAAAGTAGCGATAGGCCCCGGTATAAGGTTCGTTCAGGTCGGAAACTATTAAAGGCTTTACTTTGCTTTGAAGCGATTCGAAATTAAAATCCTTTACCACACCGGCAACGGTTCGCACCAGCCCGTTTGGACCACCCATCTTTACAATTTTGCCTAAAGCCGTTGTCCATCCCAGGGCTTTTACCGCCGCTTCGTTTATAACAACTTTGCCGCGTTCGTTACTGTTATTGTTAAATTGAAGAAATACCCCCTCCGTAGTTTGAAGGCCGAATACCTTTGCAAAATCAGCGTCGACGCTGATCATTGCCATGTTTACAATTCCATCATTGTTGTTTTGAGAATATACACTGATATTGCCACTGCTGCTGCCGTCTGGAATGTCATAGGATAACGTAGCACTTTTTACGCCACGTACCTGCAATAACTGCGTTTTAAAATTTTCCATTTTGACAATGCCCACAGAGTCCCACTGCCTGGGTAATGACGACACTACCATTACTTGGTCCTTATTAAAGCCAAGGTCCTTATTGAAGAAATAAGATACCTGCCTGGAGACGTTGAGGGCGCTGATGAAAACTATGATGGTAAGGCTGAACTGAACAACCAGCAATGCTTTACGGAGTATTAACCCACCTTTATGCACATCCTGTTTCCCTTTTACAGCCATAACTACATTTGATGAACTCAGCACGAAAGCAGGATAAATACCCGCAATAAAACCGACGAGAGCTATCAAAATCGCAATAAAAAGGAATTTATCCATCCCAAATTGCCAGAAATGATCGGGCGTGGTATTAAGTATCTGACTAAATACCGGCAAACAAGCCTCATACAAGCCAAAGGATAGCATAGCGGCTACCAGGGTGAGCGTCATTGCCTCGATAATGTGTTGCGCAATAAGCTGGTGTTTGGCTCCGCCAAATACTTTACGCAATCCGATCTCCTTTAGCCGGTGTACCGACGTGCCGACACTGATGTTTATAAAATTGAAGATGGCTAGCAATAAAATAAAAGCTGCCACTAATGATAATGTAGTGAGCATCTTTTGCACGGCGCCATTATTGTCTTTTAAATGATAATTCCTCATGGCCGCTAATTCTACCTTTAAGTTGCCTTTTACAAAAGCGGGCTGATATTTTTCGAGTGTATTTGCAAAAGGTTTTTCAAGGTCTGCCGCAGTAACCCCATTTTTTAGCTGAAGCATACCCACCATGTAAACATTCGACCAATTATCGCCTTTATCACCTCCCTGGAAATATTGATTAGCATCCATCGGCAGGTACACCTGGTACGGTGTATTGGTAAAGTTGCTTACGCTGTTGAACGGAAGCTTTTTTAATACGGCCGTTATCACAAAATGGTGCTTGTTACCGTCGGCTGGTGTTTGGATTGTGATCACGCGGTCGATGACGTCTGCTTTGCCAAAAAATCTCAGCGCGAAATCTTCAGTTACAACCGCCGATTGTTTATTTCGAAAGGCTTGATTTGGATTGCCATACAATAATGGAAACCCAAACATAGATACTAATGTAGTGTCGCCTACAGATATTTGTGTTCGAAAATGTTTATCGCCAACAGAAACAATGTTGACAACTGGATCGAAACGGTAATAATTTTTAACCAGGCCGGGATATTCATCCCGCATCGTTTTTGCCAGCGGCCCCAGCGTGGTAATAGGCAAGCCGGAGTTTTCCTGTTTCCATTTGCTTTTTATCACATACTGGCTGTCTATATTATTTATGCTCGAATTTACACGCTCCTCGTTTAGTATATATACACCTATCAATAATGAAAAGGTAATCCCTAAGGCCAGGCAAAAGATATTGATGATTGAAAACCCTTTGTTGTTCCACAAATTACGCCACGCGATCTTTAAATAATTTTTCAGCATAAAAAAGCACAGCATTTAAAGTGCTAATATACAAGCGCAAAGCGTAAATAGCGCGAACAAAATGTTAAATTAATAACAGTTATTCCGACCGCAAACTCTTCACCGGGTTAGCCAGCGCCGCCTTGATGCTTTGGTAGCTTACCGTAAACAAGGTGATCAGCATAGCGCCTAAAGCTGTTACGACAAATATCCACCAGGAGACACCGGTATGATATTCGTAATTTTGAAGCCAGTTGTGCATTAGGTAGTACGCGAGGGGTGATGCGATGATCAAAGAAATGACCACCAGCACGGCAAAGTCCTTCGACAATAATTGCCATAGGTTGAACACTGAGGCGCCAAGTACTTTCCTTACGCCGATCTCTTTGATGCGTTGCTCGGCCATGAAAGACGCCATGCCAAATAACCCAAGGCAACTGATAAAAATGGCCAGGCTGGCAAAGGCAGTAGCAAGTTTGCCAACACGTTCTTCGTTACCGAACTTTTTGGCGTACTCCTGGTCGACGAAATGATATTCAAAAGGTTGTTCGGGGTTATAAGTTTTGAATACAAAAGCGACCTTGTCGACAGCTTCGCCGGCACCCGCTTTTGGGCTGATCTTTAGCAATACATAACTGCCCGGGTCTTTTGATAAAAAATAAATTACCGGGCGCGCCTGCTCATAAGGTGAGCCAATGATAATATCTTTGGTAACACCAACTATCTTATATTGCTTATCATAGTAGGTGATATAAGTTTCGGTGGGCTTATTCATTTTCATAAAATCGGCGGCCGCCTGGTTGATGATCACAGCCGCAGAATCGGAGAGGAAAGTTCTTGAAAAATCACGGCCCGAGCTAAATTCCCAGCCGATGGTTTTACCATAATCATACGAAATATTGTTTTGCTGAAAATCGGTGCTCAGGTTGGGGTCTTTGCCCGGCCATTCGACAGCACTGGTGCTGCCCGCCCCCGATGTTGGCGGCGAACCTGCTTCGGCTACATTCGTTACCATACCTGTCCTGAGAAGGGCATCTTTAACAACATCAAAATGTTTATGTATCTGGTCGGTCATCATCGGCACGGCCACCAGGCCATCGCGACTGTACCCTACCGGGCGGTCTTTTGCATATTGTATCTGTTTGAAAACAACGATCGTCCCGATAATCAGTACCACCGAAACGGTAAACTGCAGCACCACAAGCACCTTGCGCGGCACTGAGGCCAGGCGCCCTACACGGAACGAGCCTTTCAATACTTTTACCGGTTTAAATGATGACAGGTAAAACGCCGGGTAGCTCCCGGTAATAATGCCCGTAAAAAAGCTAAAGCCTATGCCTGCTATCCAGAACCCCGCATTTTCCCATGGAATGGTCATTTGCTTGCCCGCCACCTGGTTAAAAAATGAAAGGCTTAATTGTACAAAAATCAACGAGACTGCAAAAGCGATCAATACACAAAGCAGCGATTCGCCAAAGAACTGGTAAACCAACTGGGCGCGCAGCGAACCGATGGCCTTGCGGATACCAACTTCGCGTGCGCGCTTTTCGGACCGGGCGGTGCTCAGGTTCATAAAATTGATACAGGCCAGCAGCAGTACAAACACACCAATGATGCCAAATAACCACACATATTGTATCCTTCCGCCCGTGTTTTTCCCGTCTTTAAATTCATCGTACAAATGCCATTTACTCATAGGTTGCAGGAACAATGCGGGTTTCTTTTTGGCCAGGAATGCGCTTACGTGGCGCAATTTTTCATCCTTTATCTTTAACGATACCTTATCCAGGTCGGCGTTATCGGCCAGTTGAACGTAAAGAGAAACGAAGTTCGGCCGCCAGGGCTCTTTCATTTGGCTGAGCTGGTTATCCGAAGCAAAACGATCCCACGAACCTATGAAAGCCATATCGGCAAGCGTAGCGTTTTTTGGCAGATCCTCGTAAACGCCGGCCACTTTCAGGTTATCCGAGTTGTTCAGCTTCAATACTTTAAGCATCGGGTCGTTATTACCGAAAAAAGCTTTGGCCGTTGACGCCGAAATTAATATAGACGATGGGTCCTTCAATGCATTGCGGCTGCCTTTAAGCATCTTTAGCGTGAACATTTCCGGTCCGCCGGTTTCCATAAACACCCCCTGTTCGCTCAGCTTCTTATCTCCCAGCGCCAGCATATTTCCGCCTACGCCTGTCGACATTACTACCTGCTTAAAATCGCTCCCATAGTTTTTGCGCAGTTCGGCCGCCAGCGGGTAAGGTACCTGCCACCAGGTTTGTACTTCGCCGTTGTTGGTTACGTTTTGGATGACCTGTGCAATGCGGTCGTGATTTTTATGGTAACGGTCGAAAGTCACTTCATCCCATATCCAAAAACTGATGAGCATCACTACAGTCATACCCACAGCCAGCCCGCCGATATTAATTAAAGACGAGGCTTTGTTTTTGATGATGTTGCGCCAGGCAACTTTTAAATAATTCTTTATCATGATGTTTAGTTCAATGGTTCATTGGGCTGCTAACTGCGAACTTAAAACTGCAAACTGCCTACTCCGACCTAAGGCTCTTCACCGGGTTAGCAAATGCCGCTTTAATAGCCTGGAAGCTAATTGTACTCAAGGCTATCAAAAACGCTATCAGCCCGGCAATGCCAAATACCCACCAGCTGATATCGATCCGATACGCAAAATCCTGCAGCCAGTGGTGCATAACCAGCCACGATACCGGCGCGGCTATTACAAAGGATATGATAACCAGCAACAGGAAATCCTTAGATAAAATGAATACCACATTTTGTGTGGAGGCACCGAGTACTTTGCGGATACCTACCTCCTTTGTACGCTGTAAAATATTGTACGCGGATAACCCAACCAGGCCAAAGCAGGCTATCAATATGGCCAGGAACGCGAACAGGGTAAACATCTGCCCGAAACGCTGATCGCTTTGGTATTGCGTGTTGAAATCGTCGTCAAGGAAGTAGTAGTTGAACGGATCGTTGGGGAAATAGCGGCTCCATATCCCTTTTATGCCGGCTATGGTACCCTGCAGATCGGAAGTTTGCAATTTTAGCGAATAAGCCTGGCTGGAATTTAAACGCAGGGTGATGATTTGCGGGTCGATAGGCTTTTGAAGCCCCAGGTGGTGAAAACTCTGAACCACACCTATTACGGTAAGCGTATCGCCTGCTGAGATCTTTTTGCCGATAGCATCATTTGGATCTTTGAACCCCATTTGAGCAAGCGCCCTGTCGTTTAGTATAGCGGCATGTTCATCGGTTTTAAAGTCTTTCGAAAAATTGCGCCCGGCCAGTAATTTCAATTGAAATTGTGGTATAAAATCATAATCGACGCCTAAGCGGTAAAGTGTGGCGGCGCCAAGCTCGGCGTGCGACAGGCTTTTAAAACCACTTGTCCAGTATATTTCCTTTCCCATCACGCTGGTAGAGATGGTCATCCCCTTAACACCGGAGTTTTTAAGGACTTCGTTTTTAAAAGGCTGTAACGTGCTCCAGTAAATAGAGTCGGCTACGGTTTGCGCTCCATCCAGCACCAGCGTTTGGCTGATGTTAACGCCCAGCTTTTGGTTGCGCATAAAATTAACCTGCTGATAAACGATGATGGTACCTGCGATAAGCACCACAGATATGCCGAACTGAACGATGATCAATCCCTTGCGCAGTACCAGTCCACCCGAAGTATTTTTGAACGCCCCTTTCAGTACCGCCACAGGTTTGTAATCTGACAATATAAAAGCAGGATACAACCCCGAAAGCAAGGTGCCTGAAATAAATATGCCGGAAAAAATAAGCCAGTATTTGGCCGACATGGAGAAACCAGTCGATACATCTTTTCCCATCAGGGTATTAAACCAGGGGGTGAGTATAGCAACGGCTACCCCGGCCAGGATAATAGCGATTATGTTCAACAGGGCGTTTTCCAGCATAAATTGCTTTACCAGGGTAGCTTTGGCAGCGCCCAGCACTTTACGTACACCCACCTCTTTTGCACGTTCGACCGAACGGGCGGTAGACAGGTTGATATAATTTATCCAGGCAATGGCCATGATGATAAACCCGATAAGGAACATAAAATTGACCGCGCCGCCGTTTCCGTTCACTTCAGCTTCCTGGTTATAATTTGAGTTGAGATAAATATCACTTAGCGGAATGATATATAACTGATCAGTTATATTATTGGCTTTGCGGTTTTTCTTGCTATTGATATATTTATCGGCAAAAGCCGGCATTTTAGCCTGGAATTTTTGCAGGTCGGTGCCGGGTTTTAATTGGATATAGTTGTAGAAATCGTACCAGCCAATGGCGGTATTAGCGGAATCCTCGTTATCCCCGCCCTTTTTCAATTGCTCACGAAATGTATCATACGAAACCAGGTAGTCGATGATCAGGTGTGAGTTTTTCGGATAATCCTTAAATACGCCGGTTATCTGTAAATTTTGAACCGGGTTTTGGTTGCGGGCGATAAGTGTTTTGCCGATAACATCATCCGTGCCAAAATACTTTTTGGCCATGCTTTCCGAGATGATCATCTTGCCGGGAGCATTCAAAGCAGACGAACGGTTGCCGCTTAATAGCTGTACGCCCAGCATATCTACTGACGAGGGATCAGCATAATAGCCTTTCTTCTCAGAGAATTTGACATTCTTTTCATCGTTGCTCAATAACAATTCATCATCTATCAGTCTGCAATATTGCTCAACCTCGGGATAGTCTTTTTTCATCAACGGACCGAAAGCAGGATAGGAAGTAGCTGATTGCCACATGATTTTTCCCTGTTTGAACTGGTCAAGTCGTATCCTGACGATCCGCGACGAATTTTTTTGGAACGAATCGTAGCTTCTTTCATAGGATACATACTGGAAAATGAGCAGGCAGCACGCTATGCCTATGGTAAGGCCGAGTATGTTGAGCGCCGTATAACCCTTCCTTTTTGTGAGGTTACGAAAGCTGATGTTGAGAAAGTTCTTTATCATGGTTGGTTCAATGGTTCGGCCCCCTCTAAATCTCCCCCTGCAGGGGAGACTTTTTGATTTCGGCATTATGATTTTTTTTATTTTCTATTCATGTTTAAAAGTCCTCCCAACAGGGGAGGATTTAGGAGGGCCTATTCTGATTTCAAACTCTTCACGGGGTTCACCAGGGCGGCCTTAATTGCCTGGAAACTTATAGTAGCCAGGGTGATAACTATTGCTCCCATAGCGGAGACAATAAATACGCCTGAACTTATTTTGATATGATACTCATATTTCATCAGCCAGTTTTGCAGGAAATAATAAGCGATGGGCGAGGCCACTACACAGCTGATTACCACCAGCATTACAAAATCTTTTGACAGTAATACCCATACCTGGCCCACGGTTGCGCCCAGCACTTTGCGGATACCTATCTCTTTGGTACGCTGCTCGGCTACATACGCGGCAAGACCAAACAGGCCAAGGCACGAGATGAATATAGCTAACGCAGCAAATATGCCGGCTAACTTGCCTATCAATACTTCGAGGTTGAATTTTTGGTTATAATCATCGTCCACAAAGCGATAGGTGTAGGGGAAAGCCGGGTTGTATTTATTAAATATGGCTGTAAGTTTGGTTACCGCATCATGTGTATTCTGGTTAGGCGCTAAGCGATAGATGAGGTTACCGCTGCCCCCCACATAAAATACAGTGGGATCTGCTGCGGCGAAGGGAGAGATCATTAAAGCATCCTTTACTACGCCAATTATTTTTATGGGTAGTTTGTCAAAAGTCAACGCCTGGTTCAACGGATCTTTTAATCGCAGCCGTTTTACTGCGGCCTCATTTATGATCACACTATTAGTATCTGCTTTGGAGTTTGGGAAAAAGTTTCTTCCCTCCTTCATCTGCATTCCGAGGGTTTTAAAGTAATCGTCTGATATCCCTACATATCCCATCTCCACCGTTTCTCCGGGATTTTTACCCGGCCAATAGGTGATATCGCCGTGCGAGTTTACTGCCGTTGCCGGTGTTGAAGCTGTGGTTACAGATTGTACCAGCCCGCTTCGTAATAATTCGTTTTTTAACGCGACGTAATTCCGGCCCAGGTCATCATTCATGTCTGTAGCCATCAAATTGTTGGTATTATAACCAGTAGGCCGGTCTTTGGCATATTGGATCTGGTTATAAATGATAACGGTGCTGATGATAAGGGCAATTGAACAACTGAACTGCACGATCACCAAGACCCTGCGGGATAATGAATTTGATTTTCCACCACTAATGGTACCTTTCAAAACCTTTACCGGGTTGAATGACGAAAGATAGAGCGCGGGTTTAGCGCCTGCCAGCAACCCAGTTATCAGTACACAGCCTGTCATAGCTAACCAGAAAACGACATTGCCGAAAGGAACGCTTATTGATGTACTTGCCAATAAATTAAACGCGGGCAAAGCCAGTTGCACAAACAGCAGGCAGAAGAAAAAAGAAATGACAGTAATAAGGGTCGATTCCGTAAGGAATTGGAAAATAAGATCTTTTCTCTGAGAGCCGATGGCTTTTCTCACACCTACTTCCTTCGCCCGCTTCTCTGACCGTGCGGTAGACAGGTTGACGAAGTTGATACCGGCGATCAATAAAACCAGCACACCTATCAGGCTGAATATGCGTACATAATCAATAAAACCGCTGTTGGCAACCCCATTTTTGTATTCGTTGTACAAATGCCAGTCTTTTAACGGCTGAATTATCACACTGGAGTTTTTTGCGTTGGTATTACGGGGCTCACCGTTTTTTTCAATGTCCCTTATTTTGGCCGCAACCTGTGCATAGGACGTCCCCGGTTTTAATTTAATAAATTGCTGAAACCCGTTATTGTCAAAACTCCCGGCGCGCGATCTTTTAACCCAATCCTGCGTTTGCTCCAGGTAGCTGAATGGTATCAGGTATTTAAATTGGAATGAGGAGTTAGGTGGCAAGTCTTTCAGTACCCCCGTCACTTTCAGATCGTGCTGATTATCCACACGCACGGTTTTGTCGACAGGGTTTTCATCACCAAACAATGCCTTTGCTGTAGATTGGGTAAGCACAATGGAGTAAGCATCGTGTAACGCTGTATTGGCATTGCCGTCGACCAACGGGTATTGGAACATTTTCAGGAAATCTCCGCCGATCTGGGCGCCATCCATGTAAAACTTCTTATTACCCACCATCAATCCATGTGAGCCCATCCAGTCGGATTCCGCAACATACTCGATCTCGGGGATGCTGTTTCGCAAAGCGTCCGCCAGTTTTAACGATGTGGTGCTGAAAGTTAGCGTTTCACCATTACTGTTAAAATTCCGCCTCACCTGGTACAATTGCTCATAATTGGGCAAAGCCTTGTCAAACGAATATTGATATTCCACCCACAACGCGATGATGAGCGCAACGGCCATGCCTGCCGCCAAACCCAGGATATTGAGCGCGCTGTAGATCTTATTGCTTAAGATATTACGCCAGGCGATTTTTAAATAGTTACGTATCATAATGGGTACTCTAAATGCTAATTTCTAAATTTGCTGCCTAATCTATAGCCTCCAGGCTCTGATCACTCAGATTTAAGGCTCTTCACCGGGTTCATCAGTGCCGCTTTAACGGACTGAAAACTTACAGTGATCAATGCGATCAGTATAGAGGCCACACCCGCCAAAGCGAATATCCACCAGCTGACCGGCACTTTATAGGCAAAATCCTGCAGCCACTTACTCATACCCCACCAGGCAATAGGAGAGGCTATAACAATGGCCAAAAACACCAGCTTCACAAAATCCATGGATAGCATTGTTGTGATTCCGCGAACACTTGCACCTAATACTTTGCGTATGCCGATCTCCTTGCTCCGCTGCTCGGCCATAAAGGCTGATAAAGCGAACAGGCCCAGGCAGGCGATAATGATAGCCAATACCGCAAAACTGGTGAATATGCTGCCGGTACGCTGCACGTCGGCGTACATATTGGCGAACTGCTCATCCAAAAATGTGTAACGTATAGGCTGATCGGGTGAATATTTTTTCCAAAGCGAAGTGATATTCGCCAGCGTATTTTTCATATCCGATCCGCCAACTTTTACGGATACTATGGATGGACTGAGCCCGAAATTGAGCACAATGGGGCCGATATGATCGTGCATCGATTCAAAATTAAAATCTTTCACAACGCCTATAACGGTGAACTTTCCATAGCCATTGGTAATGTGCGCTCCTACAGCTTTTTTAAGGTTGAGTTTTTTGGCCAGCGTCTGGTTGATGATAACCGAACCCTGCGTGTCAGCAGCCATTTGGTAGGAAAAATTTCTGCCTTCCACCAGTTTAATGCCCATTGTTTTCAGGTAAGTGTCGTCTATCTGCCAAAATTGGCCGCTAACCCCGGCATCCAGTTTCGTCCGCCCTTCGTTATAAAAAGTATTGCCATTGCGTTTGGTGCCGGAAATGGGCAGGTAATCGCTTATCGAAACACTTTTTACAGAAGAGATCTTCGACAATTCGTTCTTGAAACTTTTTACATTATTATCGCCAAGGGTATTGGTGCCCTGTATCACAACAACCTGGTCTCTGTCAAACCCAACCTCCCTATTAAGGATATAGTGCGTTTGATTATAAATAACAATGGTGCTGATAATGAGGATAATGGATGCGCTGAACTGGAAGACCACCAGCGAGTTACGCAGAATGGAACTTTTGCTGCCCGAGCTGATGGAGCCTTTGAGAACTTGTACCGGTGTAAAGCCGGACAGGTAAAAAGCAGGGTATAAGCCGGCAACAATTCCAACGATAGTCGCAGCGCCCAGCATTACCGGGATAAACCACCAATTACTCCACGGCATGATGAGCGATTTGGAAGCCAGCGTATTAAAATACGGCAATAACAACCATGCTATAGCTATACCAAGCAGGAATGAAATAATGCTGTAAATAAATGATTCGGTAAGGAATTGGTTGATCAGGCTGCTGCGGTATGATCCTACAACTTTTCGCAGACCTACTTCTTTAGCACGGTTGGCCGATTTTGCCGTTGAAAGGTTGACGAAATTGATACAGGCTATCACGAGGATAAAACCAGCGATGGCTCCGAACAGCCAAACAAAACGGATATCGCCATGGGGCGTATCATCATAAATATCGTATGATTTTAAATTAATGTCTTTAATATTTTGAAGGTGAAGGCTAAATTTTGCTGCTTCTTTTTCGGCGTCTTTCATGCCTGAGCCGACCATAGCCGGAAGAAAGTAATTTTTGATAAGGTTGGCGGTCATCTTTCTTTCGAATTGAGCAACATTGGTGCCCGGGCGCAGCAGGATATAATCAGGGTAATTGCTGGCATTCCAGTTGGTTTGTTCACCCTGGTAAAATTCGACACCCTTTAATGTCAGCAGGAAATCGAATTTACGCAGATGCGAGGTTTCCGGAATATTTTCCATTACGCCGCCAACGGTGTACGGATGCGCTTTGTCATTATTCAGGTACATCACTTTGCCAATCGGGTTTTCCCCGGGGAAGTATTTTTCTGCCTTTCGTTTCGATATTACCAATGTATAAGGCTTCTTCAAGGCATCCTCACGCTTGCCGTAAGCCATGGGCAGTTTTAGTATATCCAGCATTTCCTGGTCGGCGTAAGTGAAGCCCTGTTCGTAAGTATTCTGGGTTTTGTCAGCACGCCTTATTTCGTTACTTCCTGCTTTGTCGAATAATGAGTTTGGCATCAGCCTGCCAGATGCTTCTACCTCCGGAAAATCAGATTTCAGCACTTTTCCCATCGGCGCAGGCCAGTCGGTTCCCTTTTCTGTTTTGTCGTCGCCGTTATAATAGCCTACTACGCGGTAAATGCGATCGGCATCGGGGTACGAACGGTCGAAACTTGTCTCATTCCTAATGTATAAGGCAATCAGTATACAGGCAGCAATACCAAGGGCAAAGCCGCCAATCTTCACCGCCGCATACATTTTTTGCTTGCGCAATTGCCTTATGGCAATTTTTAAATAGTTTCTTAACATGATTTTACATTTTGTTCATCAGTTCAATGATTCGTTTTCAACAGTTCATTAATTGGTTTCCGATACCCTATTCACTAATTAACTGATCTCCGGTTACTCGGAACGCAAACTCTTCACCGGGTTAGCGGTGGCGGCCTTGATACTTTGGTAACTTACTGTTAGCAATGTGATGATCATCGCACCGGCAGCGGTAGCTATAAATATCCACCACGACAGGTCGGCATGGTATTTATACCGTAACAGCCAGCCCGACATAAAATGGTGTGCTATTGGCGTGGCTATCACCAGCGATATGAAAACCAGTACAATAAATTCTTTTGACATCAATCCCCATAAATTGGTAACAGATGCGCCCAAAACTTTTCTTACCCCTATCTCCTTGACGCGTTGCTCGGCCATGAATGACGCCATGCCGAAAAGGCCCATACAACTGATAAAGATGGCCAGGAAGGTAAAGAACCCTGCAAGCTTGCCGGTACGTTCCTCGTCAGCAAATTTTTTGGCATAAGTTGTATCTGTAAACTCGTAAGTGAACGGGCTTCCCGGATCGTATTGTTTATATATCGCTTCTATTTTACTGAGCGCTTCGCTTGTGCCCATGTGCGGATTCAGCCGGATATTTGTAATGCCCTGGTCGCCGTTTAACTCGCTGAATACAGTCGGTGTAACCGGTTCGTAAGGCGAGGTCATCACCATGTCTTTTACCACGCCGATGATGTGAAATTGTCTGTACCATTTGATAGGTCTTCCGATGGGAGAGCCCTTTAACCCCATAAATTTTATCGCGGCTTCGTTTACGATAAGCGCCGACGAGTCACTCAAAAACTCTTTCGAGAAGTCACGGCCTTCTTTGATCTGCCAGTTGATGGTTTTGCCAAAATCGGGTGAAACGTGCACCACGTTAAAATCAGGCTGCAAGCCCGGCGGCATACCCTCCCATGAAAAACCGCTCTGATCAGACCAGATATCGGTAACAGGACTGCCTGATTCAGCGACAGCAGATACAGCGCCTGATTTTAGCAAGTCATACTTTACTGCTTCAAAATGGTTGTGTATGTCAGGCGTTTGCTGGTATGCCTGTATCATGCCTTCGCGACTATAACCTACCGGGCGATTCTTGGTGTATTGCACCTGAGTGAAGACAACCACCGTGCCTATAATTAAAGTGGCCGAAACAGTAAACTGCAGCACCACCAGTATTTTGCGCGGCAAGGAAGCTAAACGCCCGGCGCGGAAAGTTCCTTTCAGAACCTTAACGGGTTGGAAGGACGACAGGTAAAATGCCGGGTAACTACCTGCAATTATACCTGTAAATACGGTGAAAACTATCCCGATGATCCAGAACGCCGGGCTCGACCAGGGTATGCTCATTTGTTTACCCGCGACCTGGTTGAACCACGAAAGGGCCAGCTGTACCAATATTACAGAGAATACGAAAGCGAAAACCGATACTAACAACGACTCACTGAAAAATTGGGTGATAAGCTGCTGGCGCAATGAACCCAGTGTTTTGCGGATACCAACTTCTTTGGCACGCTTTTCTGACCGGGCAGTGCTAAGGTTCATGAAATTGATACAGGCCAGCAGTAATACAAATACACCGATGATACCAAACATCCAGACAAATTCGATATTACCACCCACGATCACGCCGTTTTTAAATTCCGAATACAGGTGCCACTTATTCATCGGGTGTAAAAACAACGATGGTTTAAAACTCAAACTGAGTTTGTCATTCACTAAGGTAAGGGCGTTTAATTTTAAGTTTTTGATACGGGCCGACACCTGGTCGATATTGGCATTTGGGTTTAACTGTGCATATATTTGCCACGAGTTATTGCCCCACTCATTGAGGTTTCCCTTCGTCCAGGGATTGTTAATCAGGTAATAATTCCATGGAAGCATGAACGCCATATCGTTAAACGAGGTGTTTCGCGGAAAATCTTCATATACGCCTGTAACTTTTACTATATTTTTATTGTCAACCTTAATTACCTGGTTCATCGGATCAGCATCCCCAAAAAGCGCTTTGGCCAGTTTCGCCGAAAGCAATATGGACGATTCGTCCTTCAGGCCTGCACGGGTGCCTTTCAGCATTTTCAGGGTGAACATTTCCGGCGCTTCGGGTTGAATACAGTTACCGCTTTGGTTCAGCTTTTTGTCCTTATAGGCAAGAATATGTCCTTGTGTCCAGGTGGATATCACCACATATTTAAAATCTTTTGACGGGCCGGTATATTCATCCCGTAACTTTGGCGCCAATGGCAGTGGTATGGAGCCCTGTGTACCCCGCTCGCCATTGAAGGTTTGGTGTTGCATTACGCGTACCAGGTGGTCGTAGTTCTGGAAATATTTATCGTAGGATAATTCGTCCCATATCCAAAGGCCGATGAGAATTGCTACCGCCATACCAACCGACAGCCCGGTAACATTAATAAACGTATGCGCCTTGTTCTTTAACAAGTTTCTCCAGGCGATCTTTAAATAGTTTTTAATCATGGTTGTTAGTCATTAAGTCATTGGTTATTAGGTAACTGATGGCATAATTAATTGACTAATCGCCGGTTAACCAGTCACCAGTTAACTATTATCAGGAAGAAGACAGGCTTTAAGGCATAACAATATCATGCCGATATTGCAATGTTTTGATATACAGCGATTTGATTTGATCTACGAAGCGGTAGCATTGTTCGTATCCGAACGAAAAGTGTACGGTTTTGTTACAGTAGCGTGCAGCCTATTATGGAAATAGTGACCGGTTTATCTGCGGGAACAGCCTGAACGCATTTTTATAGTGCACTTTTTTCAATACTTCATCCGGCAGCCCCAGGCCATGCATTACCGACAAAAAAGATTACTACTTTAGCAATATTATAAACCGATCTTAACCTGGTTATGGGAAAATATTTACTGGTCTGGTTGATAGCAGCCGCTTGTCTTTCTGCAAACGCCCAGCAAAAATTTAGAGTAATAGGTTATTTGCGTACAAACAATATCCTTGCGGGTCAGGCCGCGCAGGTTGATTACAGTAAGGTAACGCATATCAACATCGCCTTTATTAATCCCGATTCGGCGGGGAATTTCGCTTCAATGCCGGGACTAAAAGCTTTTGCCGATAAAATGCACGGCCTGCATATCAAAGTATTGGCTTCCATTGGCGGCGGCCTGGCACCGGCGTATTATACCTCGTTACTGGCAGATGGTAACCGCCAGGCGCTTGTGCAGAAACTGGCGCAATTATCGGAGATCTATAACCTGGATGGTATTGATGTGGACCTGGAAGGGGAGCGGGTGGATGCCAATTATGAAAACTTTATCACCACGCTTTCTGCAGTGCTAAAACCTAAGGGGAAATTGCTGACGGCGGCTGTGGCAACCGTTTATAAAGAGCGGTATACTGACAAGGCTTTAGCGCAGTTCGACTTTATCAGTATCATGTCGTACGATAAAACCGGGCCGTGGCGACCCGAAAAGCCGGGACCGCATGCACCTTACGAAATGGCGGTTGAGGATATGAATTATTGGGCCGGTGAAAAAGGTATAGCCAATGGGAAACTGAATCTTGGTTTGCCATTTTACGGGTATGGCTTCGGGCCGGGTGCGCCGGGCGATATGTCGTTCGGGAAGATAGTAAGCACGTACAGTGGCGCTGAAGATAAAGACGAATGGGCATTTCCCGAAGGCGGCACCCTTTATTACAACGGCATCCCGACCATCAAAAACAAAACAACCCTTGCACTGCAGCAGGCAGGCGGCGTGATGATATGGCAGTTACTGGGCGATGCACAAGGCAAATATTCGCTGCTGAATGCCGTTGCCGAGGTTGTCAGCCAAAAAAAATGATCATCGTTTAGCCAGGGCTTTGATATCAGGCACTTCTAATATTTGTTTTTCGTAACCGTAGATCGAGGCGTTGATCATAGCCTGGCCAAGTTCCCCCAGCGTACTTACCTTGTTGGGGAATATCAGCTTTAGTAATGGATACATCCAGGTGATGTATTTATAAAACTTGTTGGTGTTGCGCAAGCCAGGCGTGGGGTGCATATACCCCGGCCGAAAATTGTAGACTTGTTTGAAAGGCAGCCTGGCCAGGTCGTTCTCGGTCTTTCCTTTCACTCTTGCCCACATACTGCTGCCTTTTTCGGTGCTGTCGGTACTTGCGCCGGATATGTATTCAAAAGTCATATCCGGGTTAAGGCGCGCAAGCGTTTCTGCAAAATTGAGAGTCAGCGTGTAGGTCAGCTTGTAATATTCCGGTTCTTTCATTCCTACGGACGATACCCCCAGGCAAAAGTAACAGGCATCATAACCTTTCAGTTGCTCTTCAATGACAGTTATGTCAAAAAAATCAGTGTGAACGATCTCTTTCAGCTTTGGGTGGGTAGCGCCAAACGGTTTCCGGTTCACGATGAGTACTTCATCTATCAATGTGTGTTGCAGGCATTCGTGCACCACGCCTTCGCCCACCATACCGGTAGCGCCTGTAATTATTACCTTCAGTCTCTTTTCGGGCATTATATATTTTTGTCTTTTAGTTCCTGCAGCATTACAATTATCTTATCCAATTTATCCACCTCGATAGTGTTTAATCGTTTTTGCAATTCCTCGATTTCTTCTTTAGCCTCGCAATTCGTTTGATAATCTGCGGCCGCCTGCACCCGGTCGCGGTCGTTCTGCCGGTTTTGCGCCATCATAATGATGGGAGCGGCATAAGCAGCCTGGGTGGAAAAAACCAAATTTAATAAGATGAACGGATATGTGTCCCAATGATATTTCCATGCAATGGTGTTCAGTACCATCCATACTGCAACGATAATGGTTTGCCAGACAATGAACCGCCACGACCCCATGCCCGTGGCCACCCAGTCGGCCAGGCGTTGCCCAAAAGTCATTGAATCCTCTTGTTGCTCGTGCCAGGTTTTGTTCCCCAATGTCCTTTGCAGCCAGTTTTTTTGTTCGCCCATAAAGTTTAAATTGTTAAGTGATTAAATATAGCCAATTACTAAATGATAAAACAGTCCGTGTGATTTCTAATGTCTTTTTAATGCGAGGCGACGTGCTTTGAGCGTAAGCTATAAATTGCGTAATTGTACTTTGGACAATTAAAAATAAGCTTATATTTATCGGAACCAATTTGACTTTTTATGAGCTCCCGAAGAGATTTTTTGCAGAAGTCCGCCCTGCTTACCGGCGGCACTGTGCTGGCATCGGCATTAGACAGCCGCGCTTTCGCTATTTTCAAAAACCGGATAATGCCTTCGGACCAATTAAATATCGGTGCTATCGGTGTTAATGGAATGGGTTGGGCCGATACGACTTCGGCCATGAAGATCCCCGGTGTAAACCTGGTGGCGATATGCGATGTGGATAAGAACGTGATGGATGCCCGTATGAAGGACCTGGCGAAGATGAATTATGATACTTCGAAAGTAAGGCGTTACGATGATTACCGAACCCTGCTTGACCAGAAGGATATTGATGCAGTAATTATCGGTACGCCCGACCACTGGCATGCGATGATCATGATGCATGCCTGTGAGGCCGGGAAGGATGTTTACGTAGAAAAGCCGGTCGGCAATTCCATTGGCGAATGCCGTGCCATGGTAGCCGCACAACAGCGATACAATAAAGTAGTACAGGCCGGGCAATGGCAGCGCAGCCAGCAGCATTTTAAGGATGCCGTTGATTTTGTACAAAGCGGACAACTAGGCAATATCCGCACCGTAAAAGTTTGGTGTTACCAGGGATGGATGAAGCCCGGCCCCGTAGTTGCCGATGGCGCACCGCCGGCGGGGGTAAATTATGCAGCCTGGCTCGGCCCTGCTAAAACAGTGCCTTTCAATTCAAGCCGCTTTCATTTTAATTTTCGCTGGTTTTGGGATTATGCGGGCGGTTTAATGACCGATTGGGGTGTGCATTTGCTGGATTATGGATTATTGGGCATGAAATCGCCGGTTCCAAAGTCAGTATCAGCTTTAGGAGGGCGCTTTGCCTATCCTGATCTTTACGAGGAAACACCTGATACCCTGACCACCTTGTATGAATTTGATGGCTTTAACATGGTTTGGGATTCGGCTATGGGGATCGATAACGGGTCGTACAACCGCGATCACGGTATCGCATACATCGGCAATAATGGCACGCTTATTTTAAATCGTGGCGGATGGGAAGTGATAGAGGAAAGGCAAAGCAAAAGCAAAGTGAGCAAGCCATTTGTGGCGCAGTCGGATAACGGGCTGGACAAACATTGGGAAAATTTTGTGAGTGTTGTTAAATCGCGCAAACTGGAGGATTTGCATTGTCCTATACAGGCTGGTGCACATGTAGCTACCGTGGCCCAGATGGGCAACATTGCTTACCGCAGCGGCAAAAAACTGGAATGGAACGACGCCGAACATCAGTTTACCGATCATGCCATTAACAAGGAATACCTGATGAAAGAGTACCACAATGGCTATAAACTGCCAAAAGTTTAAGCTTAGCGGGCTTTTATTAGGGCTTGTTTTTTGTAAAAATGATAATAAGAACGCCAATTCGTTGGCGTTTTTTATTGAAGTCGATTTTTAGACGCCGCTTATTTGTAATTCTTTAAAAACACAATGCGTTTTCAGTCCGTGTTGTTTATATTTGATTATCGATTAGCTGCCCTTTGCTAACAGTTATAAACCAACAAATACTTTAAAGATCAGGAAAATATTTGGTGCGGGCTTCGGCCCCCATTCCTGGTTATAGTTCAAAATTTCTGTTTGCCGACAAAGCTTTCTTAAACTATTTGCAGGATTTCCTTATTTTTGAAAAACATCACCTGTAATTCGGAAAGCCCAATATGATAAAACAGCTACCCCTCGTTATATCGTTATTATTTTTTTCTGCTGTTGCCTTTTGCCAATCAGATTCGGACAGTACACGGCGTATCCCTGCGGACACAACGGCAAAAAGGTTGGTGGTTGACAGCCTGTCGAAACTCCCTGCCGTGGACACCATGGCAAAAACTGCTGCGAAAGATACAAAGGCTGACAGCACAATTGCATTGCATACCATTGACAGCACAGCAAAGCAAGTTTCGCGGAAGCCATTCTCAACCCGCAAGGTAAAGCGTGGCCGCACCGACAGCGTTGCAAAGGCCCTGCCGGGAAAGAATATCAAGGCTTATACAGCGGCCCAGCCCACAATACATTCGACAGTAAAAACCCTAAGCGACGAGCGCTATACCATGCTGATGAAAGGAGAGGACTTTGATAACATGGCGCTTGCAGGTGTATTGAATCATTATCCATTGCCCGACGAAGCGCTTAAATACAAAATACAACTGGGTTTGAATCCGGGGCAGCTGAGTAAACTGAAGGAGATATCGGCGGCACTGCACCGAAAACGTATTGAAATGGGTGAGAATATCGTCAAAAATGAAAAAATGCTGGATACTATCTTTCAAAGCAAGCAGGCAGTTGATGGCACGGTGATATTTTATACCAACCGGTATGGTTTATATATGGGCGAGATCAGGAATGCCGTTTTGCAGGCTTGTCTGAAAACAAGAGATGTATTGAGCGAAGCGCAGATCACTAAACTGGAGAGCCTGGAAACGCCGGTTAAGTAAATGAAAAGCTTGAAAACGGGCAAACCGATCAACTTTTCAAACTTAATCAATCTAATCCAACTTAAGTTGTTTAACTTTGCAACCCGTTACAAAGCATATGAAGATCACTTTTGATTTTGAAAAGCCTTTGGCCGATCTGCAAGCGCAGATAGATAAGGTGCAGCAGGTTGAAGAAAAGACCAAGGTAGATATGTCTGCAACTATTAATGAGTTGCAGGAAAAATTCGAAACTACCAAAACCCAGATATATTCCAATTTAACCGGCTGGCAGCGGGTTCAAATATCCCGCCACCCGGAAAGGCCTTATACCCTGCAATACCTTGAGCTGATGTGTGATGATTTTATCGAATTGCATGGCGACCGGACGGTAGGCGACGATAAGGCGATAATTGGTGGCTTTGGGTCGATAAACGGCGAGACCGCCATGTTTATCGGTCATCAGAAGGGGCGCAATACCAAAGACAGGCAATACCGCAACTTCGGTATGGCCAACCCCGAAGGCTACCGCAAAGCACTGCGCCTGATGAAGCTTGCCGAGAAATTCAATAAACCTGTTATTACCCTGATAGATACACCCGGAGCATTCCCCGGCCTTGAAGCGGAAGAACGTGGCCAGGGCGAAGCTATAGCCCGTAATTTGCTCGAAATGTCGGTGCTGCGTGTGCCGGTTATTTGCGTGATCATTGGTGAAGGCGCATCGGGTGGTGCATTGGGGCTGGCAATAGGCGATAAGGTATTTATGCTTGAAAATTCCTGGTATTCAGTTATCTCGCCCGAGAATTGTTCTACCATCCTTTGGAAAACCTGGGAAAATAAAGAAAAAGCAGCCGAGGTGTTGAAGCTAAGTTCGCCGGAAATGCTGAAAAATAAGCTCATCGACGGTGTTATAAAAGAGCCGATGGGCGGTGCGCACCAAGATCCTGTAGCTATGGCTACCATCCTGAAAAAGCACCTGATCAAAGATCTGAAAGAACTGAAAGCCAAAGATGCTGACCAGTTGGTAGCCGAAAGGATAGATAAATTCTGTTCGATGGGGGTTGTTGTTGAAGGATAAATAAGACGTATGTTGCTCATTTTTAAGGCTTAAATGTCTACCTGGCGCTTTTTTAAAAATAGCTTTTGAACTTAAAAATTTCGTCCTATATTTGCACACTGTTTTAAAAGGCATCTTTTAAACAGAGATTGCCCGATAGTATAAAGGTAGTACGACGGTTTTTGGTACCGTTTGTCTAGGTTCGAATCCTGGTCGGGCAACATTTGAAGATTTCGGATTTCGAATTTTTGGTTTCGGATTTTTAAACCGGGCAAAAATAGAATCCGAATTGTTTTTTTTAAGAAGCTTTATATTGATAAATTCGAAATCGAACATCCGAAATCCGAAATAAAAAAACGATGCCAGTACAATTTAACCCAATCAAATTATTTGCCGGTTCGGCCACCACTGAACTTGCAGACAAAATTGCCAAGGCTTATGGCAGGGAATTGGGTGAAGTTGACGTATCACGTTTCAGCGACGGCGAGTTTCAGCCGCATTTTAACGAAACGGTACGCGGTTGCGATGTGTTTTTGATACAATCAACCTGTCCGCCTACAGATAACCTGATGGAATTGCTGATGATGATCGATGCCGCGCGACGCGCATCGGCGCATTATGTAACGGCTGTTATCCCGTATTATGGGCTGGCACGCCAGGACAGGAAAGACAGGCCGCGTGTGGCTATAGGGTCGAAGCTGGTTGCCAATTTACTGGTAGCAGCAGGTATCAACCGCATTATGACGATGGACCTGCACGCAGCGCAGATACAAGGCTTTTTCGATATTCCGGTTGACCATTTGGATGCGTCCATCATATTTGTACCGTATATCAAAAGCCTGGCGCTTGAAAGCCTGACCATCGCTTCGCCGGATATGGGCGGTTCGTACAGGGCTCGCAGTTTTGCCAAGTTCTTTAATGCCGAGGTGGTGATATGCGACAAACGCCGTAAACGCGCCAACGAGATAGAATCGATGACGCTGATAGGTGATGTTACCGACCAGGACATTGTGCTGATAGATGATATTTGTGATACCGCCGGCACGCTGGCCAAAGCAGCCGGACTGATCATGGAGCGCGGAGCACGCAGCGTAAGAGCGGTTTGTACGCACCCTGTTTTATCGGGTAAGGCTTACGAAACGATAGAAAACTCGGTGCTTACAGAATTGATCGTAACGGATACCATTCCGCTGAAGCACGAAAGCAAGAAGATAAAAGTATTGTCGACGGCTGAATTGTTCGCCAAAGCGATATTGAATGTAAACGAACATGGCTCGATAAGCCAGCTGTTTAAAGTAGATTAACAACAAACCATGGAATTAACCATGGGCTATATAATAAACAAATAAAAAACAATGAAATCAATTGCTATTAGCGGTTCTCCAAGAGAGAACGTAGGGAAACGCGACGCTAAGGAACTGCGCTACCAGGGTTTGGTGCCTGCAGTACTTTACGGTGGGACAACCCAAACCCACTTTGCAGTGTCCGCAGCTGATTTGAAGCCGGTAATTTATACCCCGGTCGTTCATTTCATCGATATTACCGTTGCCGGTAAAACAACACAGGCTATTGTGCAGGACATCCAGTTCCACCCGTTGACAGAGCAGATTTTGCATGTTGACTTTTTGCAGCTGGACGAAAAGAAACCTATTGCCATCGAGATCCCGATCCGTTTGACCGGAACTTCGCCAGGTGTTAAAATGGGTGGTAAATTAGTACAGAAACTCCGCAAACTGCGTATCAAAGCGTTACCAAAAGATCACCTGGATAACATCGATGTAAGCATCGAAGGGTTGGAAGTTGGTAAATCAGTACGTGTAAGCGACCTGAAAGTTGACAAGTTGGTTATTACCAATGCTAAAGAAGATACCATTGTATCGGTAACTACCTCGCGTGCATTGCGCCAGGCTGAGCAGGAAGCTGCTGCCGGCAAAAAATAAATTTTGGTAATTACACCAATTGATGAATAATTTCACCGATTGGATTTTGATTGCACTGATTTTAAATAGCGATAGGTTTTAAACCCATCGCTATTTTTGTATAATTGAACTTTCGTGATATAGTTAGCGGCAATATTATTGGCATTGACTATTGACCATTAACTACAACATGAAATATCTCATCGTCGGCTTAGGGAACATAGGGCAGGAGTATGCCGATACACGGCATAATATAGGCTTTATGGTATTGGATGAATTGGCCAAACAGGAAAACGTTGGGTTTTATAATATGCGCCTTGGCTATTATACCGAGGTGCCATATAAAGGGCGTACCCTTTGCCTGGTGAAACCGACCACCTATATGAACCTGAGCGGTAAGTCCCTAAATTATTGGATGCAGGAGCTGAAGGTGCCGATAGAAAATGTACTCGTGATAGTAGATGATATAGCATTGCCTTTAGGCACACTGCGCTTAAAACCCAAAGGAAGCGCAGCCGGTCACAATGGGTTAAAACATATCGAGCTTACCCTTGGCCATAACAACTACGCCCGCCTGCGCTTTGGTGTGAGCGATAATTTTCCGAAAGGCAGGCAGGTTGACTATGTGCTAAGCGGTTTTGATGACGATGAATTACCGGAATTACCTGCACTGATCGAACGCGCTATTAAAATGATCAAAAGCTTTGCGACTGTTGGCACTGAGTTGACTATGACACGATATAATAAATAACGTCCGCCTGTAGCCACAAAACATCATCCCCCTAACAGGGGGATTTTTGGAAGCGAATAGTTAAAATATGTTAAAATCAGCCTTTTAAGTGTTAAAAAGCCATTTTTAATTGTAACGTTTTGCGTCTCTGAGCGTCATTTTGCCTAAACCATCACACATGAGATTTCCTTTACTAGCGCTGCTTTTTTGCCTTTTCTCTAGCCTTGCTTTTTCACAGGCGCCGCCACCGACCGTGACCATACAGGGGAACGTCATCGACTCAGCTGCGAATAAGCCTATGGGTTTTGTAACGGTGGCACTGCAAAATGCAAAAACGCACGAGGGTATCCGCAGCGGTTTGAGTAAAGATAACGGGAGCTTTTCGCTGAACACCAATTCGACCCAGCCCCTGGAAATAGCTTTTGTTTTTGTGGGCTATAAAAGTAAAGTGATTCCGGTTACGGGTACAGGCACCAGTATTGATATGGGGAAGATCCTGTTAGCGCCGTCGTCCAGCCAGTTGCAGGAAGTGTCTGTTACGGCCGCCCGGCCCCTGATGAAGCAGGAAGTGGACCGTATTACTTACGATATACAAGCCGACCCGGATAGCAAGGCGCTATCGGTACTGGATATGATGCGTAAGGTGCCGCTTTTGTCGGTCGACGGCAATGATAATATTCAACTGAAAGGAAGTGGTAATTATAAAATATTGATCAATGGCAAGGAATCGGCTTTGGTAGCAAAGAATCCATCGGATGTGTTGAAATCGATGCCGGCTACCAATATCCAGAAGATCGAGGTGATCACAACGCCACCCGCGAAGTACGATGCTGAAGGGCTGTCGGGTATTATCAATATCATTACGAAACGCAATGCCGACCAGGGGTATAACATCGGATTGAACACCCGTTTCAATACCGTTTTTGGAGCTGGGTATAACCTGAACGGAACCTTAAAGCAGGGCAAATTCGGGATGTCGTTTTTTGGCGGCTTTGGCAGTGGCGGTAATACCACAACCACTTTTGATAACGAGGCAGGTATCTTTTCCACCAATACCAGAATATCACAGACGGGCACTAATAATCAAAAGGCACATTTCCATTATGGTGGTACGGAACTTAGTTTTGAAATTGATTCCCTCAACCTGGTAACAGCTTCTTTAAACTTGTTTGGTAATAACCAGGACCAGCGCAGCCTGCAATTTGCAAATACAAGCATGGATGACGTATTGACCCAATCCTATAATTTAAACAACACGGCAAACCTCAGGTTTACCGGGCTGGACATTGGGGTGAATTACCAGTTGGGTTTCAAAAGTTCGAAAGACAGGCTGCTTACGCTTTCGTATAAATACAGCTATTCGCCCAATAAGCAATTCAACGGTAATGTACTAAGCGACCGGTTCAGCTATCCCGAATCCCGCTTCCCGGATTACCAGCAATATAATGATGCAGGAGACAGGGACCACACGATACAGTTAGATTATGCCAGTCCTATCTCGAAGGCCCTTTCAATAGAGGCGGGAGCGAAAGCAATTCTACGTGATAACTACAGCAATTTTCATGTTGAGAACAGGGACTCGGTAACGCAGCAATACGCGACCGTTGATACCCTGACCAATGATTTTACCTATCACCAGGATATATTAAGCTTATATAATTCGTACCAGTTAAAGCTTGAAAAATGGGCCATAAAGGGTGGCTTGCGACTGGAGCACACCGCTATCAATGCCCATTTTACGTCTTCGGACGTTAGCACGGCACCAAGCTATAATAATTTGATACCTTCCATATCTATACAACGCAGCTTCAAAAGCAGTAGCATTAATTTTGGATTTACACAGCGCATATTACGTCCGGGCATATTTCAGCTAAATCCGTTTGTCGACAAATCAAATCCTACATTTATCAATTCGGGTAACCCGGCATTAAAGCCAGAGCTTGACAACACCTTCGACCTTACGTACAGCAATTTCAGCCATGGCGCTATCAACATCGACCTGAGCTATGCTTTCTCGAATAACTCGATACAAAATATATCGAGGCTGGACTCGGTACTCGTTAATGGCGAGCAGCGTAAAATAACGTATACCACTTTCGAGAACCTGGGGACTCATAAGACGTTAGGGTTAAATATCAATACCAACCTGAATATCACTAAAACATTTACCATGGGCCTTAATGGCCAGATAAACTACTTATGGCTGAGCGGCGAACTCAATGGAAAGGAATATACCAATACCGGGTTCACCGGTAATGCATTCGGTAATTTGAGGTATAAATTCGGCACCAGTGGCTTTGCGGTTTCGTTTAACGCCGGTTATTTCAGCGGTGGCGTGAACCTGCAGGGCCGGTCAAGCGATTTTATCTTTAACCAATACCTTGTTTCCAAAGAATTCTTCAACCGTAAGATGACCATTGTGCTGGTGGCCAACAACCCTTACAGCAAATTTAATACGTTCAGGACAACGGTAAATGCCGGTGATTTTTACCAGAACTTGTCCAGCCAGAACTACTACCGGTCGTTTGCGGTACGTTTCAATTTCAGGATAGGTAAGCTAAACAGCCAGATAAAACGTAACGAACACGGTATCCAGAACGACGACACCAAGGGGGGCGGCAATAACAGCGGCAATAATTCAGGCGGCGGCAGCAAGTAAATAAGGGGGGAAAATGGGTGCCAGGTAAAACGTCCGTTACAAAACTAATTAGTTAGTTAAATTATGTTAAAATGTTTTCCTTTGCGGGCTGATGAATTTACCTTGTACTACCCTATAGCTAAGCCTTTGCATGAAAACATTTCTGACTGCTATTTTTACCTGTTTACTTTCAACTTTTGTGCTGGCACAAACTGCAGTGCAGCCCAATATTACGATCAAGGGAACAGTAATCGATTCAGCCACCGAAGCGCCTATAAGTTTTGTGACCGTTACCTTACAGGATGCCGCGACCAAGCAGGCGATTAAAAGTGGCCTGACCCAGGACAACGGCTCTTTTTCGATAAGCGCCCCGGAAGGGAAGACGTACCAGGTAACCTTCGTTTTTATAGGATATGCTAACAAAACCGTGCAACTTACCGGAACGGGCAAGGAGATTAACGTAGGTATAGTAGCCTTATTTGCAACCAGCAAACAGTTGCAGGATGTTTCGATTACGGCAGTGAAGCCGCTGGTGAAGCAGGAGATAGACCGGATAAGCTACGATGTACAGGCCGACCCGGAAACCAAGACCCAAAATGTGCTGGACATGCTGCGGAAAGTTCCGCTGGTTACAGTGGATGCCAGTGATAATATTCAACTTAAAGGCAGCGGAAATTATAAGATACTGATCAACGGCAAGCCATCGTCGCTTATAGCGCATAACCCTTCGGATGTGTTCAAGTCGATGCCGGCCAGCAGTATCCAAAAGATAGAAGTGATTACAACGCCACCTGCAAAATACGATGCAGAGGGCCTGACCGGTATTATCAATATCATCACCAATAAAAAGGTTGACCAGGGTTACAATGGCAATATAAACCTGCGCGAGAATACCATATATGGTCCGGGGGGCGGGCTATCGCTTACCGTAAAGCAGGGAAAATTTGGCTTATCGATGTACAGTGGTGCAAGTGACCGTACTAAGACCACCGTTACCTCCCAAAACACCTTGCAAACTTTTGATGATCAGAAGAATCTTCTGTCAAACCTGGCACAATCCGGTTCGAACGCAACCACGGGGCATTTCCTGTACACGAGCGAGGAATTTAGCTATGAAATAGATACGCTGAACCTACTTACCGCTTCACTCGATCTGAACGGAGCGCATTTTAACAGCCTGGGTAATTCAATCTCTCAAACCTTCGGCGGCAACGGCGGACTGACGCAGAGCTATCTTCAAAACACCACCAGCCATACCAGGTGGAGCGGGTTGGATGCGGGCATTAATTACCAGCTTGGTTTTAAAAGCAACAAGGACAGGTTGCTGACAATGTCGTATAAATATGACAAGTCGCCCAATTCGAATGACAACCTTATCGACGTGCTGAACAGGTACAACTATGCCGTGCCAAGCCTGCATCAGACCAACGCCACAGGAACACGCGAGCAGACTTTCCAGGTGGATTACGTACATCCGCTGAAAAAGATAAATATTGAAGGCGGGCTGAAAGCGATATTACGGAAAAATTACAGCGATTTTGAAACCGCAGACCTGGACACCGTAAACCATGTTTACGTTAATGATCCGCGAAGCGACAATACCTACAACTACCAGCAAAACGTTTACAGTTTTTATAATACCTACCAGTTAAACCTGAAGGACTGGGGTTTTAAGGCTGGCCTGCGGATCGAAAACACCGACGTGAATGCCAATTTTGTTACTGAAGGTACGCCGCTTGCACAAAATTATACTAATGTGATACCCTCTGTATCCATTCAGCGCAAGTTTAAGGGGTGGAGTGTTAACTTTGGCTTTACCAACCGCATACAACGCCCGGACATATCGCAGGTTAACCCCTTTGTTGATAGCCTGAACAGCAAATTTATCAGCACGGGCAACCCAAATCTGCGACCAGTTTTGAGTCACGCATTCGAACTGAATTACAGCAAATTTTCAAACGGTTATATTAACCTGGGCATTAGCTACTCTTTCGCTAACAACACCATCCAGAATGTCACCAAATTGCTCGATACGGTAACCTACACCACGTATCAGAATGTCGGCAGTGATAAGAACCTCGGAGCACATATCAGTTTTAATTACCCGATCACCAAAAAGCTGAATCTGAATATCAACGGAAACTTCTCTTACATTTTCCTGCGCGGTTATATCAATGGGCAATTATACTCCAACGAGGGTTTCCAGGGGTATACATTTGCTTATGCAGGCTACAAGATCAGCGACACCTGGAGGGCTGGAATCAACGGTGGCTTTTACAGCGCCAATGTATTGTTGCAGGGGAAGTCAAGCGCATACGTTTTTACTTCTATCAGTACCTCAAAGGATATATTGAAGAAGAAAGGCTCGATATTTATCAACGTGTCCAATCCATATGCACGATATAAAACTAATCGCAGCACTACCACGGATGTTAATTTTTACCGTACCAGTGCTTCAGAGTTTCCTTACCGCTCGCTCAACGTCGGCTTTAGCTATCGTTTCGGAAAGCTGAAAGCGGAGATCAAAAAGAATAAACGCGGTATTGAGAATGATGATATCAAAGGCGGCAACAAGGGGGGAGATAGCGGCAAATAAAGAGCCCGGCCCCTCTCCGGGGAGAGGGGGGCTTAAAGAAAGGAGAATTATATTGGAGTCCTCTCCTCTGAAGAGGATTTAGGTGAAGCCAAAAGACAGCGGCAAATAAGATTTTATAGCCATGCACCAAATCTGTAATTTCGCCGCATGACAGTTTACGGGATACCCAATTGCGACACGGTAAAAAAAGCGCTTACCTGGCTAAAGGCCAATCATATTGATTTCGAGTTTCATGATTTTAAAAAGCTTGGCGTATCTGCCAAAAAACTAAAAGAATGGAATAAGAAGGCTGGGTACGAAAAATTCCTGAATAAAAAATCATCCGTGTGGAAGGATGTTGACGAGCGGGTGAAGGAAAGCATTGTTACCGCTGATGCCGCATTCCCGTTATTGCAGGAGAAAACCAGCATCATTAAGCGCCCGGTTATCGAGGACGGAAAATTTCTTTTCTTCGGGTTTGACGAGCAGGCTTATAAAGAACATTTTTTGAAATAGGGTAATCGGCCATAAACCATGGTCGATCAATTAAACTACTCTACTTTATACCGGAATACCTGCCTGCCGACATTCCCCTTTTCGTCTATGCCTTCTATAACTACCTTATAGGTGCCTGTGCCATCGGCATTGTAAAATTCAAATGCCGCGTTGCCATCTTTATCCGTTTTTAGCTCGGGCTGCCAGTAAATAGTGCTACGCAAGTCTTTCCGGTTGGCATTCTCGTTTGGATGTTCATACTTAGGAGAATAAAACGCACGGGCCTTATAAAAACCGGGAACAGTAATGGGCAACAGGCCAATGGAGGCAATATCTTTCGCCTGCAGGCCGCTGCCTTGTTTTGTTGTGATCACCAGCACTCCACCGGCACCCTGCATCCCATAAATTGATGCATTGGCGTCATAAAACAACTCGACTGTTTCAACTGCATTCGGGTTAATATAATCTAATGGGAAATGCCAGGGCACGCCGTCAAGCATAATAAGCCCCGGAAAATTTCCAGATGACGTTATAGCAAAACCAAGTCTGCCATGAAATTTGCCGGCCAGCCTTATAGACAGCATGCCGCCGGTTTTTTCCAATTCCTCTGCATGTACCACCTGGTTCGCATGTCCCGGACCCAGCAAACTGGATGACCTGTAATTATTGTTTTCCTTGAAGCCTTTAATTTTAACCTCTTTCAGCATTCTCCCTTTACCCAAGCCAAGCGCGTTTAACTGCTCCTGTTGCTTTTCGGTATTTACGAGATAATTGGTGACGGATGCGTTAACATTTTGATCGGCTAAAGTAATGGCGGTGTTTACCGGCGGAATAATATCTTTTCGATAAGTTAGCTTCGTAACATTCCTTCCTTTTGCATTCGTCGCATTTAATATGAAATGTATAGTATCGGTAAACATCAGGTTGCTGAACCTGAAATTTCCCTTATAGTCAGTAGTTTGACTCGATATAGGACCGCCCATCTGCGAGATTAGGGATACTGTGCCTTCATTTAGAGGTCTGCCCAATATGCTTGATGCCGTACCGCTGATCTCCAATCCCGTTTCAGGCTGATAAGAAATTTTGTTATTTGTGCTGTCCAGCACTTGTTTCCATTCAAACCTGCGGTAGCCGTGGGTCAGCATTACCAGGTCAAGTTCTTTGAGTTTTTGGCCGGTAATGTTGTTGAAGTAATAATTGGGTTGTTCGATATAACCTTTCAGGTCGGATGTAAGCAGCAGGCTGGATAAGATGGTGGTTTCCTCATTTTCATTGGTTTTGACTTTACTTTCGTCAACCACTGACACCGAAAAATGCCCGATTGCAGTGGAATCCGCCCGGGTTTTGGCTGTAAGTTTGATGTTAACATTATCCCGTGCATGGTAGGTTTCCTTATCTGCCGCAACGTCCAGGTTTAATTGGTCGTAGTTTTGGATAAATATGAGCCTTTCGCAAAGCGGGTCGTTTTGAGGTGAAAATAAGGTGATGCGGGTTATCCCGGTGAATAGTTTCCGTTTGATCAGGTCGACAGTAATAAGGTTGCTGTCCAGTTTGCAACTGACCGTATTGGCTATCCCGCCCGAGTAAATGAGCAGGGGATACTCCTTACCCTTGTTTTCGTTGAAATAACGTTGGTTTGCTTTTACGATGACGGTTACTTTTTGCAATGAGTCGTTATTGACGGATAAGACGATGCCCTTGTCTTTTGCCAGCGGAAGCGGTATGCTATCCTTAGTTCCGTCGGCATAGGCTATTTCAGCTTTATGGCTCTGCCCTTCTTCTGGCGTCAACTCAAAATAGCCCATACCCAATCGCGCCGAAGCAAATTCGGCTACAAGCTTTCCCGTGTTATCGATTATATTCCCCTTTACATCGACGCCCATGCCACTTACGCCGATAGCTTTAAAAGCGACCTTATTTTCGATACCGCTCACCATTTCGCCGCCTTCGGGGAAGAATTGAAGATCAGTTTTGGCATGGATCGTTTTTATTATATTGCTTTCAGGTATTTTGTTATCAAGCAACGATCCTACCGGTATTTCCTTTTCAAAAAAACTACCGGGATCGTTACGCATCCAGCGGCTCCAGGCCCTTATGTGGTAACTGCCTTTTGGCAAGCTATCCGGCAGGGCAAAATCGCCCCAGGCTATACCATCTACTAATCGCAGTTTGATGCTTTGGTCTACCTTGTATTCCGTATTGATCAGGTCGGCATGCAGTACACCGCTGATGGTTGATGGCACATGCCGTTCGCCCATCGTTACGTAAGCTTTAAAATAGATGGTATCGCCTGCGGCATAGTAGGGTTTGTCGAAATGCAGATAGATTTTTTCCGCCGGATGGGTGCCGGTATAATTTTTAAGTTTTTCAATAGGGGTTTTTAAATTATGGTATTCACCCTGGGCAAAGACATTGGCAGCGCCCGCAATAGCGATAAGAAAAATTACCAGTATCCGCGCACATGTCTTCATCTTCGAGTGAGAAAACGGAATATAATAAAGGTTTATAGGATACAAATTACGTCGATTTTCCACACTTAACTATCTCGCTGTCAGATTTTTTTTCCAAAACGGACTTATAAGTATGTGCAGCTATCACCAAATTTGGTAACAATTATTTTACCCGGCCCCTAATTATCTAATTTATACTAAATTGCGCGCTCAATTAACTAACTGAACTGAAATGAAATTGAAATTTATGGCCGGTTTTACACTGGCCTTATTGATTGCCGGCGGAGCAGCGAATGCGCAGCAGACAAATCCCCCCGCTGCCCAGCAGCCCACACAAACCGCAACCAATTACGATTACCACGAGACATTCGGACCCCCGTTCTATTCAAAAAACGGCAACGAATTCAGGGCTGCGGATGGCGCGCCCGGAGCGAAATACTGGCAAAACCGGGCCGATTATCAATTGGCCGCACACCTGGATGATGCAACGAACCAGATAACCGGGTCGGAGGTGCTTACCTATACCAACAACAGCCCGCAAAAGCTCGGCTTTTTGTGGATGCAGCTTGATCAAAACTTGTTCAAATTGGATTCGCGCGGTACGCAGATCGTGCCGCTGGTAGGCAACCCGCCAAAACAGCAAAGCCGCAATTGGGGCCGCGGGCAGGATTTTGATGCGGGCGATAAGATAAAATCGGTACAATTATTAAACGCAAAAGGGCCGGCTACCGACCTGAAATTTTTAATAAGCGATACGCGGATGCAGGTGTTCCTGCCGCAGGACGTGGCGCCTAATGGCGGACAGGTGAAACTGAAAATTGAATACTCATTCATCGAACCGAACTACGGTTCGGACCGCACCGGAATACAAGAAACCAAGAACGGCAAAATATTTACCATAGCCCAGTGGTACCCGCGCATGTGTGTGTATGACGATGTAATGGGCTGGAACACGCAGCCATATACTGGTCCGGGTGAGTTTTACCTGGAGTACGGCGACTTTGACCTGCGCATTACCGCCCCGGCAAACCACATTGTTGTTGCTTCGGGTCAGTTGCTTAACCCCCAGGAGGTTTACACCCCCGAGCAATTGAAGCGCTGGGCAGAAGCCGAAAAAAGCGAAAAAACAGTTGTTATCCGCTCGGCCGACGAGGTTACACAAGCTTCATCGCGCCCAGCAGGCAAAAAAGAGCTTACCTGGCACTTTAAGATCAATAACGCACGTGATGCTTCGTGGGCATCGTCGGCATCCTTCATTATTGATGCTGCTAAAATGGACCTGCCAAGCGGTAAAAAATCCATTGCTATCTCAGCCTACCCGGTTGAAAGCAATGGCAACGACGCCTGGGGCCGTTCGACAGAGTATGTTAAAAAATCTATTGAGTTCAACTCAAAACAATGGTTCGAGTTCCCTTACCCTGCCGCTACGGCCGTTGCCGGTATAGTTGGCGGTATGGAATACCCCGGTATAGTTTTCTGCGGGTATAAAGCAAAAGGCAGGAGCCTTTGGGGTGTAAATGACCACGAATTCGGTCATACCTGGTTCCCGATGATCGTGGGATCGAACGAACGTTTGTACGGCTGGATGGACGAAGGTTTCAATACATTCATTAACACCCTTTCGACCTATGACTTCAATAATGGCGAATACAGGCATGGGGGCGAAGATATGCATGACCATGCATCGAGGTATACGCGTACCGGGCTTGAGCCGATGCTGAGCCAGCCGGCTAACCTGAAGGAGCGCAACACCGGTTTATTACTATATGCCAAACCGGGCGCCGGTTTGACGATACTGCGCGAACAGATATTGGGCCCGGAGCGTTTCGATTTTGCTTTCAGGACTTACATTAACAGGTGGGCATTTAAACACCCAACGCCGGATGACTTTTTCCGCACGATGGAAAATGCCGGTGGCGAGAGCCTGCAGTGGTTCTGGCGCGGATGGTTCCTGAACAACTGGAAGCTTGATGTTGCTGTGAGCGATGTTAAATATTTTGATAACGACCCAACCAAAGGCGCAATGATCACCATTGACAATTTGGAGAAGATGGCTATGCCTGTTATACTGGAGATAAAGACAGTTAGCGGTAAAACCGACCGTGTGAAACTGCCGGTAGAGATTTGGGAGCGAAATACTTCATTCAGTTTTAAATATCCTTCGACAGAAGCAATACAATCTGTAACGTATGATCCTGATAAAGTTTTCCCGGATATTAACCCCGATAACAATACCTGGACAAGCGACAAAAAATAAAAGAGAACCCGGTGAAAGCCGGGTTTTTTGTTGCCCATTACCGAAAGATGGTAAAAGAAATTGTTCATTCTGAGGTCAATTAAATGTTAAATTTAAAACCACGGCGCTAAAAAGTAAGTTTTAGTTGTAAATAGCTTATATTTATGCTACCTATCTTTCCTTTATGAATATTAAGAGCTTTAGTATTATTTTTTTGCTGTTCATCAGTAGCGGGCTGTATGCACAAACTTTGGTAAAGGGGGTAGTTGTCGAATACAGGGATGGCACCAAACTGGAGAATGTGTTTGTACGCGACTTGTCAAACAAACAGGCAACCCTTACAGATAAATCGGGCAGGTTTGAGATACATACTGAAACGGGGCATTTACTTATTTTCTCATCGCCGGGGTATATGACAGATACTTTGTATGTGGTTGATCTTTCCCAAAAACATGTCGAGCTGAAAACACAGCCAATACAATTACGCGAAGTAAACGTTACCGCTACGCGTACACCCTCGTTCAATCCGCAAAAGGAATACCCCCAGGTTTATGAGAAAGCTAAAGTGTACCCGTTGTCGCCTTCCACGTGGTTTGGCCGGGAGGCCCGGAACGCACGCCGCCTGAAAAGGTATTTTAAGACAGAGCAGGAGGAAAGGGTTGTAGACAAGGTATTTACACGGAATTACGTGGGGAGCATTGTGCCGCTGAAAGGGCAAGACCTGGAGGATTTCATGACCTTGTACCGCCCGTCATACGGCTTTATTACCAGTAACAATAGCGAATCGCTGGCGGTTTATATCAACGACTCGTATAAAAAATATATGGCGCTGCCCGAGGACAAGCGACATATCCAGCCTTTGGTCAGTCAATAGTCAATTGGCATTTGATTGGACCTTTTAGTCTTTCGGACTAAGTAAAACAAACAACCTGTTTTGCTGCTTGTAGTTATATAAAATCTATAACTATGAAGAAGAAATTAATAAGTATGGTATCACTTGCGGCCATGTGCGCCATATTGTTTACCAGCTGCGCACCGCATCATGCGCTGCCGCCACCACCGCCAAAACCACCAGCACCGTCGCGTTAATAAGGTGTTTACACCGATTGTGATTTTGTGATTACACCGATTGTTTTTTGATCCCACATGATGATCGGTGTAATCATTTATTCAGATATTCCGGTGGGATAGGGTTGCCTTTGCGTTCAGAGTCATAAAACCAGCCGAGTATCCAAAAGCGGGTGCCGTCAAAATAGAGTTCGATGCTGTTGATACCCCGTTCGGTAACCGGGCTGTCGGCAGCCGCCCTCGACTCGTATGTGCTAAACACGTGATAAATAGCGCCAAAATGATCCACTTTGCGTGATATTTCGCGTTCATAAAACCCCTCTTTTTCGAGGAAAGGATCGGACAGGCGATGGAATTCCTTCAGGCTTATATAATGGAATACCGGCTTGCCGGTTTTATTCATATTAACCGAACCCACGTTTACGTTGGGCCAATGCAGCAGGCTGTCGCGCTCGTAACTGGCCTTTTCGCCCTTTTTTACCGTTACAACATCATAATAAGCTTTCATTATTCCGTCGAGGGTGCTAACGTTGTCGCCGAATTTGGTGGTTACCTGGGCGAATGAACTTTGAGTGATAAATATGCAGGGAATGAGTGTGAATAGTAAGGTGATTTTTTTCATGTGAATTGGTTTTTAACCAAAGCTACCGAACTGCGGGAGAAGGTGGGTATGTTGAAATCACTTTTGTATCTAATTCCAGTTCGTTTCAGAACAAAGATTGATTTCCAGGTACTCTACTTCAATACACGCTCCGAGCTTAAACCTTTTATTAACCGGCAGTCACTAAATCTTGGCGATTATTTTGTTATCAATTGAATAATTATCTATTTTTATTTTATATGAAATACCTAACCTTTATCTTCATTTTTTATTGTTTTTGTGTTGATTCTAAAGCTCAGCAAAACACAAATATTGATACGTCCTTAAAATTCAATCGGCGGTATACAACCTGCGAAAAAAAATGGGTCGTTTTATCAAGGAACGATAACAAGAAAACATATTCCTTTGGTTTCATCTATATCGATAGCCAAGCTGGATTTACATATGATCTGCAGGGGGTTTTTACCGTTGATGACCACGGAAGATACGTAAGAGACACAAATATTTTTAAAAATTCGGGTTCGATAAAATACCGAATCGCTCCAAACTGGCAGTATGTAGCATTATTGCCTGAACAGCACTTTGAAGAGCTTAAGATCAAGGCGGAACCGGAATGGGTGAAAACCTATTATAACTATACCGATACCGTAGCTCATGATTATCGATGGGGTTATTTATATAACGAACTTGGTGAATCTGCTATAGCACTTAACTACCTCGAACCAGCTTACCATATGAAACCGGATGCACCTGGGGTAGGATTTGAATTAGCGTTTGCATACAATGCTTTACAAAGGTTTGATAATGCGATTTTAGTACTTGAATCTGCTATTAAACACAATTCTGATAATGCTTATTTCTATAAAGAACTGGGTTATGCTTATCTGCAAAAAAAAGAATATGATCAAGCTATCGAAGCTTATAAAAAAGGACTTGCACATTTTCCGGACAAGGTTGATATAGATCGTGGAGAAATGGCATTCAATATGGCGCAGGCGTATAAGGCATTAGGTAACAGGGAGGACTACAATAATTGGATGATCAAGGCAAAGTCTTTCATGCCGGAAGATTCGGCTTATTATAAGACCATCATTAACGCAGGTTTTTAGTAGCCCAACAACAACTTTTACAGCCTTTTGCCTGTACACAAAACTTTTTCAATTAACCTCTTGAAAATCAAAAAATAAGTCCGTACTTTTGCAGTCCTTAAAATAAGTACGCCGTGTTGGCGCACTAAGGGATAAAAACAAAAAAGAAAAAAAAAGCAAGAATGCCTACTATTCAGCAATTAGTTAGAAAAGGTAGAGTAGCTATGGTTGACAAGAGTAAGTCGCCAGCGTTGGACAGCTGTCCACAGCGAAGAGGCGTGTGCACGAGAGTGTATACCACTACCCCTAAGAAACCAAACTCAGCAATGCGTAAAGTTGCCCGTGTGCGCCTTACAAACGGAAAAGAAGTGAATGCCTACATCCCTGGTGAAGGCCACAACTTGCAGGAACACTCTATAGTGTTGATCCGTGGTGGACGTGTGAAAGACTTACCGGGTGTACGTTACCACATCATTCGTGGGGCACTGGATACCTCGGGTGTTAACGGCCGTAACCAGCGCAGAAGTAAATATGGTACTAAACGTCCTAAACCAGGCCAGGCAGCAGCCGCACCTGCAAAAGGTAAAAAGAAATAATTAAGGAGGATAGTAACAATGAGAAAGTCAAAACCAAAAAAGAGAATTATCCTTCCTGATCCAAAGTTCAATGATACTTTGGTAACAAGGTTTGTAAACAATATGATGTATGATGGTAAAAAATCTACCGCATACGCTATATTCTACAACGCCGTTGAAATTGTTGAGAAAAAAACAAGCGAAAACGGTTTAGAAACCTGGAAAAAAGCTTTGAACAACGTAATGCCTGCTGTTGAAGTAAAAAGCCGCCGTGTAGGTGGTGCTAACTTCCAGGTGCCTACTGAAGTTCGCCCTGACCGTAAATTGGCTTTGGGTATGAAATGGCTGATCAGCTATGCTCGTCGTCGTGGCGAAAAAACCATGATGGAGAAATTAGCAGGTGAG
>NZ_DATJJC010000018.1:0-6791 GCF_035492695.1 Mucilaginibacter sp.
GCCTAATCCATTTTAACCAAACTATATTATTGATCCTTCAATCTTAAACACAAAAGCATTCTCGCCAATCTGTTGATCAGGCAAATTGACCACGAGGCCATCTGCGGTTTGCTCAGTGTTCAGTTTTTGACCGTTACTCAGCAATGTAACTCTGTCTACCCGTCCGGCATTTGCATTAAGTGCTTTTATCGTAGCCTTTTGGTTTGCGGGCCAGCCAAACATTGTAGCATATAGCACTTTCCCCTTTGTCGCAAAACGGATATCTTCCGGCCCAAATGGTTTTCCCTTACCTTCATTGAAACCTTGTGCGCTAAGCGGCGCACTTGCCGCAATAGCCGGGCCTTCACCAAAGATTTTCCAGGGCCGCGTACCATAGATGCTTTCACTATTTATATGCATCCAGTCTGCAATTCCCTCTACAACCATCCTTTCTTTATCGTCAATAGTTCCGTCTCCGCGGACAGGAATATTTAACAACAGGTTTCCGTTCTTACTGACAATGTCGACCAGGGTTTGTATAATAGTTTTGGCACTCTTATAATGACCATTCTCATATATACGACGATCATAATGCCAGCCGCCGATACAAGTGTCGGTTTGCCACGGGAATGACTCTATTTGATTGCTCTGTCCACGTTCAATATCCCAAACCATGCATTTACGCTGTTGCTCATTCAATATCTTACCAAAGATCACCGCGTTTAATTTACCATGCTTTTTAATACTGGTGTTATACATATGCGCTGCAATACGGAGTCCGGCGTCGCTAACCGGCCATAAGGGTAGGGCAGTATCGTCAAAATACAACATTTCAACACCATATTTATCAATAAGCTCCAACGTTCGCTTATAGAATTTTTCACAGTATTCCGTAGATGGAGGAGTAACACCGTTGCCCCAATTCCACTGGCTGTGAATAGTCCCGTTATTTAAGCTGTCTTTGCTTAGTGGGTGATTTTGTGCATAAAGTTCCTGAGGGTCTTCTCCATGCCACCATTTACCATCTCCATCTGCTTTAGTCAGCTTCCCGTCATAAGGAACACCGGTAAGCTGACCATTTTTGTCTGATCTTTGCGATGGCTCCATCCAACTCCAGGCATGTGCTGCATGGATACTGACACCAAATGGCAGATCATGTTTCTTAGCTGCATTTGCCCAACCGCGAATCAAATCTTTTTTCGGGCCCATTCGGGTTGAGTTCCATGGCTGATGGGTACTGTGATACAGATCGAAATTGTCGTGGTGGTTGGCAAGCGCCATAAAGTATTTTGCTCCCGCCCGTTTGTAAAGGCCAACTAATTCATCGGGATTCCAGTTTTCGGCTTTCCATTCATTGATGACGTCCTTAAAGCCAAATTTCGACGGGTGTCCATATTTTTGACAATGAAACTTGTATTGATCACTACCCTCCTGATACATGCCACGAGCATACCAGTCGCCGCGTTCAGGTTGACATTGTGGCCCCCAATGCGCCCACATGCCAAATTTAGCGTCACGAAACCAGTTAGGCACCTGGTATTGTGCCAACGAATCCCAAGTGGGTTGAAAAGCAGATGCCGCATACGGTGCTTTTAATAACCTGCCGGCATAACTTTTTGAAATATACAAGGATGAAATGCTTGCGGCAATCCCTTTAAGTAATGTTCTTCTTTCCATATCACTAATCAATTAAGGTAAAATCAGGAAGATTTATTTTTTTACCGCCATCCATTGCCGACTCATGCGCCAAAATGCCCACGCAGGTAATATTTGCCGACTGTCTGGCATTAGGGAAAGGCTGCCTTTTATTAACCAATGCCGAAACAAATTCATTAACCAGGTGCGGATGTGAACCACCATGGCCAGAGCCTTGTATAAACGACAAGTGCTGATTGCTATTTGCATCATACACACCACCTGTAGTAAATGCTTGAATTTCTTCGGGTAATAAATGTGCATAATCAGGTATAGTCACTCTTTCAGGTGTTTCACCTGTATGAATAACAGAGGGTTCATGCTCTATTAGCGTCCACTCGAATGTTTTCTTAGAGCCATATACATCAAAACTTTCGCGATATTGCCTTGCTGTGTTAAATAGCGAACGGGTTACCTCGGCAGCAAGATCAGAGTCTTTGAACTTAATATGGCAGCTTTCTATAGCGAATGGCGAACCATATTTACTGATCAAATTTTCATCAATACGACCCGAACCAAAGCATGAAACATACTCGGCATCCGCTTTGGCCAAAGCCAGAACCGGCCCCACACAATGGGTGGCATAATGCATCGGCGGTAAACCTTCCCAATAGCCGGGCCAACCGGCCATTTCTTGTTGATGCGACGCCCTTAAAAATTGCAGACGCCCCAACTCGCCTTTTTCATATAATTCTTTTACAAACAAAAATTCCCGGCTGTATATCACTGTCTCCATCATCATATAAGTTAAACCGGTTTCTTTTACGGCCTCTACAATCTGACGGCATTCTTCAACCGTTGTTGCCATGGGTACTGTACAAGCAACATGTTTACCTGCACGTAATGCTTTTATAGATTGCTCGGCGTGATTTTGAATAGGCGTGTTAATATGTACCGCGTCAATGTCGGGGTCACGCAGTAATTCATCATAATCTGTATAACGTTTTTCTACGCCGAAAGCATCGCCCACTTCATGCAGCTTTTTGTGATCGCGCTGGCAAATGGCGTACATATTTGCATTAGGATGGTGTTGATAAATGGGAATAAACTCGGCACCAAAACCTAAACCTATAATTGCAATGTTAATTTTTTTATTTTCCATATATAATAAAGTTTCGGGCTATTGTGCCCATTGTTTTAAAAAATTAAGGCCCTCAATGGCAAAGTTTTCCTGGCTCAAAGCCAAGGGGTACCAAATGCAAACCGCTTCTGCCAATTCTTGATTGTTGGGCGTAAAACTTTCAATAGATACGGTTCCCTTATAATTGATAGCTTCAAGACCTCGCCTGTATGCATCCCAGTTTGTTTGGCCGGTACCGGGAGCTCCGCGGTAATTTTCGGCAACCTGTAAATGAATCAGCTTGTCGCCAACTAACTTGATGGCGTCTTCAACATTTGGTTCTTCAATGCCCATATGAAACCCGTCAAGGATCACTTTAGCCGAAGGATGATCAATGTCATTTACTAACCTGATCACATCGCTGGCCGTATTTACCAAGTCTGACTCAAAACGGTTGAGCGGTTCGAGCGCTATTTCTAAACCGCGCCGTTGTGCCATGTCGCAAACCCTGCGCAAATTGGTTACAGCAAGGTCCCACTCCGCTTTCCGTTTCGCCGGCGGTAACATACGCGCCTTACCGACTGCCGAATACATAGGGCCGGCAAAAAAGCCGGTATCCCACATAACACATAAATCCAAACATTCTTCAATGTATTTAAAGCAGATCTGATGAATAGCCGGATCATCGTTTGTCAGGTCGCGGATAGGACCGAAAGCACCACAGACGATGGCTTTTAAATTATATTTTTGCAGTGCAGATTTTACTGCTTCTCCGTCTATCAATGCCGGATCTTCGACCGCTATTTCAACAGCATCAAAGCCCATTTCGGCAATTTTAGGAAATAGTTCCTCAATAGATGATGTTTGAAATGGCGAAGTAAAAAGCCATGTACTAACACCGAATTTTATTGGTAGTGACATGTTATTATTGTTTAATAAGGCGTGGCTTCCAGTTCTTCCGTTTGGTTCAGTGCTATTGCCTTATATCCGCCTTTTGATTTGAAATAGAGGATCAGCAGCAGATAGCTGGCCAGCATAATCAGCGGAAAAATTACGATGTACCGTAATGCTTCTTTTTTTGCCCCGTCGCGAATAGTTGTAACCGTTAATTGTTCGTTTGCATTTGCGGTAGCCAGTTTAGTTTGATCAAGCGCCTTATAGTCTCCAAAAAGACTTGTTTTTTGCTCTGTTACGTAGGTATTATGGATAGCCGTTTGATGTGTACGATCATAAGCTGTTATTTTTTGGTCGACAGATTTGTCCTGGATAAAGCCTAATATACCGGCGCCAATAACGCCGGCAGCTATCATACCCAATCCACCGGTAATATTTAATGTTAATGCGCCGCCTTTTGGAAATCGTTCAGATACCATACCCAACATAGTTGGCCAGAAAAAGGATTTGCCCAGTCCATAAATAGTTGCCGCAATCAGGATCAGACTCCCTGCCGAAAAAGACATGACATATAAACCAACAGCTGCAATTGCCGAACATATGGCCAATAACCCCGGCGACGAGAACCGATGTGATATTGGCCCGGCAAAAAATCGCAGCGCAAACATAATGGCCGATGTATATATCAATACCCATCCGGCTTGAAAGCCAATCTTATTCATTTCGGGTGTCATCAAGTCGGTTATCCAGCTATCGGTACCTAACTCAGTTGTTGCCAAGGGAATCATGATCAACAACAATATAATGAACAGGGGCTGCCCGAAACTACGGGTGTAATAGCCAAACCCCGCTGTTATCAGTAAAGTGATGACGATATTAGCGGCGGTGGGCCAGGCAAATACTGCGCCTAACTGAAATACTATCAACGCCACTATAATTAATGCGCCGCCTGCGCCTACCTCCTGGAGCATTTCTTTGTAGGATACTCCCGCCTGTACACGTTCGTTTACCGGGAATTTTCTTGATATAGTCATCACCCCATATATTAGGGTAGGGATAAGTATCAAAGCTATCTTATATTCCCATTGGGTATTAACCCCAAGCAACAAGGCCATTAACCCGCCCAAAACCAAACCACCGGCCCAGCCGGCGTGTAGCCTGCTTAACCATTTAATTTTTTGTTTCGGGAACATGGTGGCGACAACAGGATTAGCCACCGCTTCTACTGTACCGTTACCTATGGCGCAGATAAACGAACCAATATAAAGCATCCAATACCCTGTGGCGAAAATGGTGATGATAGCCGAAGCAATATGACAGAATACGGCAAAGAACATGGCCGTTTTATAACCAATGCGATCAATGACCAGACTAAACAATACTATACTAATAGCAAACGGCCACAAGCCAACCCCGGCTATTTCTCCTAACTGGGTTTGAGTTAGCTTGAAATCGACGCCCCATTGGGGTAACACAATGGCACGCAAGATAAAACCGAAGGCGGTTGTTACTAATGAAATGAAGCAGGCATAAAAAAGCTTCATGTCTGGCGCGGAACTTTCCGCATTCTTACTCAAAGTTTGATTGATCATGGTTTACAGGTTTATTTTACAACATGCATTAAGCCGTTCATTATACGCCAATGGCCCGGGAACGAACAAATAAAAGGATAGTCGCCCGCATCGGCAGGTACACGAAATTTCAAAGTCGTATGCTGCTGCGGATCAATTAATTTAGTCGACCATAACACCTCGGGCATTTTCGGGATATAGCTTTGTTCTAATCCTTTTGGATCTTGTGCCAGTTTATCTGCCGCAGCACCTACTTTTTCGAGGCTCCCTTTTTGAAGGATCAGGAAGTTATGCTGCATAAAATCAGGATTTGAAAAATCAACCTCAACCAAACTGCCTGCCTTAACAGTGAAAGCTTTGGTATCAAACTTCATTGCATTTTGAACCACATTTATTTTAACCACCTGATCTGGTTTGGCGTTAGACATCCTTGACCTGTTGTTGGCTGCGATGTTAGCGGCTTTAATCTCATCCGCTGCGCCTTTTACGTGCGTTGCAATAGCAGCTTGCAAAGCCTTGCTGATCCAATAATCGTTCATATTCTGCGGCATTTTCTGCATGGCTTGCAAGGTTATCCCCATGCTGTCCGATTGCGGCATATCGGCAATTGCCAAAATAGCGGCCAAGCGTGTATTTAGGTTAACGTCGTTTAAAAGCCCCGCGTTTTGAATAGCCGACATTGATTTGGTGGTTGATGGTAACACCTGCAAAGCAGCCTTTCTTACGCCTGCTGACGGATGTGTCAATGCGCCTTCAGCTACACTTATAGCTTGTTGATCAGAGCCATCGAGCATGCCCAAGCCCTTCAGCGTCCACAAAGCATGTATGGCGGCTGCATTGATACCGATTGCATCAATATCTTTATTTTGAATAAGTGCATATAGATTTGGCGCTAATTGTTTATATCCACCCTCCACAATTAGCCGTTGTGCAGTCATGCGCCAAAACATATTGTCATTTTGCAGAGCAGCTACCAATTGGTCGGGATTGCTTTTATCCAATTTTTTTATGGTCGATGGCTTTGCATTGTCATAAACTATGCGGTAAATACGACCATGTGTCCGGTCGCGTAAAGGGTTTATGTAGGCATTACCTTTTCCGTTCTCAAAACCCTTTGGCGTCGGATTGTGCTGAATGATGAAGTTATACCAGTCGGCCACCCATAGGGCGCCGTCAGGACCCACCTCAGACTGTACCGGGGCCAACCATTCATCCGCGCTCGCTAAAAAATTCCAACCATCTTTTTCCTTAAAACCCGATCCGTCCGGTTCCAAAATAGCCCGATGTATTACACGCCCTGTAGGCTCGTTCACAAAAGCAATACGGTTCCAATACTCCTGCGGGAAATTACGGGCGGTATATAAATTATGTCCCGCGGCAGCGGTAAAACCATCGTGCACATCCACCTGTCTTAAATTTTTGGTTACCACGTGCATATTATAATGCCCGTCAATCTTTAACACAGAGGTCATAGGCGGCATACCAATTTTATTAATGTATGATAGAGGAATGCCCAGATAATCGCTGTGCGAATTATTAGCAGTCGATATAAACACATCGTTGTTCTCAGAAAATCCAAGGCCCCAGGTGTT
>NZ_DATJJC010000019.1:0-3163 GCF_035492695.1 Mucilaginibacter sp.
TCTATGAAAATATCTACAATCATTATCACTTTCGCCAACATCTGGAAATGCCTTATACGTTGGGCATGGTTAAACATACGCGCCCTGAAAGTTCAGAAGTATTACTGGTATCATTAGCTGAGCCTTTAAATGAACCTGCGAGCGTTACAAAAATGCCCGAGCCGGGAACTAAAGCCGTACGGGCAGGTGCTTTTGATGCAGTGGCCGATGCGGGTGACAATGCCATCAAAGTTGCTCCGGGCAGCGCCATCCAACCGGCGCTTGACCGTTGCCCTAAGGGCGGCCACGTGGTATTGTTGAAGGGCATACATACTATCAAAGCCCCACTTCGCATACCTTCTGATATTACACTTTCAGGCGAAGGCAAACAAACTATATTGTTCCTTTCGCCGGAGGCTAAGGATGCTCCTGCCATTGTCAACGCATCGCCGACGATGCAAAATGTAACGCTTACTGATTTTTTAATTGAAGGAGCTCTTAAGACAACCGAAAATAACGACCCTAACGGTGACAGACGTACACGGGCCAGCCAGCTTGCAGCAACCAGGGCAGGAATTGTATTTTATGGGCAAAGCGACAGCCTGATGAAGAATATCAATCTTACTCGCGTCACCGTTCAAAACTGCACACAAAACGGGGTAGCCATTGCCGGGGCAACCGGTGTAACCATTGCTGAATGTAATTTTAGCGATAATGGATCGAGTGTACCGCCGGGCAATGGTCAGCTTCATAACCTGCATCTTACGCATATCCGCAACGCGCAAATTAAAAACTGCCGCCTAGACACATCGCCCTGGGGCTGCGGACTTGACATAACCAACGGGACCAACATTGTGATTACCGGCAATGAAGCCGCGCGCAATAAAATTGACGGAATACGTTGCAATGACGTCAGGAATGTAATCATCAGCCAAAACCTTACAGAAGGAAATGACAGCTCAGGAATCAGCGTAAATACCTTATTTAATGGCAGTACCGGGCAGCTTACCGGCAATCTAAGCCAGAACAATGGTGGTAAGGGTGTAACGGCTATTGCAAATATTAAATTGCTTAACAACAAACAAGTTAATAACGGGATAAGGTAATATAAAAGAAGCCTCTTGGTTCAATACTAAGGGCTTCACCCATTACCCGTTCCTGGGAGTCTGTTTGTTTGTTGCTGCGTTTAATTTCAAACTATCTATACTTATCGGCTTAGCTAATTCCAGCTGCTGTAAGGCTTTATTGGTTTTTTCCAGGTCTATCCTGTCAGATTTCGGGGTTGTTATGCTTTCAGCCGCTGCCGGGTTTCGGTAATAATGCAGAATGTTCTCCTTTAGGGGATACGTGAGCTGGTCGAAATGTGTATCAGCCAGTTTAATCACCATATCACTGTAAGTTTTATCGGCGAGGCCGTATTCGCCGGGAGCGGTAAGCTTGCCTGTATCAAAATCAATATCGGCAAACGCTGGTTTTTGCTCATGGAGCCTATTTAGTGCAGCTTCATATTCTGAAACCGAAGCGTCAAATCCTTTTATAAATAGTTTCTCACCTTCAGCGCCGGGGTCTTTGAATTTTAAGGGTTTCAGCGGCCCTATTTTGGGTGAAATGCGTATAATGAGCGACAGTACCACAGCCGTAATTCCGGGTCGCTCACGGTCTTTGCCGTAGTCGGCTGTATATTCTTTTCGCTTCATCCGGTAATGGAACTTTTTCTCAGTCATGGTCGGATCGGTTTTTATTAAATCCTGACTTTTAATAACCCAAGCTGTTCGTGTTAATGCAGGTAGAAGGCTTTTGACCGACCACCTGAATGTCGCTACCGCCAGTGGAAAATTCAAAAAAACGGAAGTTATTTTTTGTCCATAAGTTTTTAAAAAAGCCCGCTCTAGTACCGGCTGCGCCACCTGGAAGCCGATAAAGTTGTGATATGATTGCGGGAAATAATTACCCCGGGCTGTTTGAAGCACGTCAAACGCGAATTCTATGCGCTTGTGCGAAATATGGTCTTCATCATAAGTAGCTATGTTACCAAATTTTCGCATTTTTGGATAAACAATCGGTACCGCCACATTCGCGGCCAGCGAATGGCCGTATTTGTCGGTCATATAATGCGCTAAAGCTCCCAGGGCAAAAGCATATTCATATAAATTTTGTGATTCTGATATAAGAGCAGATACAAAATCGCCGCTGCGTACATAATGCACAAGGTTTGTAAAATAAGGATTGCCCATGGGGAAATAGCCCATATCTGCAATAAGCGAACCGCCATAGGCGTATGAGCGTGCCTTTTTTAATGAATCGGCCGGCGAATCAGGGTATTTCAACTTCAGTAACGGCAAAATCGCCTTGTCCCAGCTTGCATCAATAACAGCCTCGTGTGCCAATACCGAATAAGCTTTCGATGGCGCCGGGTTTATTGCTAAAAATATGGCAACAAGTAATAAGTATCTGCAAAGTTTAAAAAAGCGCATTTACCAAAGGTTTAATATGATTAAAATGTAAAAAAAAAGAATTTGTTTGGGGTCGGCATTAAATAAATCACTGACTAACTGACTTGATGACTGTTACGAAGAAACATTGATAGGATCTTTTTTTGTACGGCTCGATTACTTTTTAAAACTTGCGCTATGATAGAATTGTCCATCTATTTTAAATTTTAATCCATTTTTCAATACACAGATTAGCCTAATTTTAGTGAGTGTCAAATACTATCTCCCGAAGCAAGTTTGTTCAATATTGTGCCTTTGGTGTTGTCGCTATTGCCTCGGCACCGCTCAAAAGTTGTATTAGTTTAAAAAAATCAGGACGGGCGCCAGCCAAAGGGCCATCTCGATATATTTTCTCGATGGATGATCAATGGCTATTTGGCGGCAAATACCAGGAAGGTTCACTCGATCCATCCTTTAAAGACACTTCATTTAAACCCATTACACTACCGCATTGCGTAACCAACTTATCCTGGCAAGACTGGAAACCGGAAAGCTGGCAAGATATCTGGATCTATCGCAGGCATTTTAATCTGCCAAAAGAAGTAAGCGGTCTGCGTGTTTTCTTACATTTTGACGGCGTAATGGTGGGTGCCGAACCTGTAATTAACGGCCACAAATTGCCAAAGCACCTTGGAGGCTATCTGCCGTTTAGCTACGAGGTTACCGGCGTACTACAGGAAACTCAAAATGTA
>NZ_DATJJC010000020.1:0-249151 GCF_035492695.1 Mucilaginibacter sp.
CTCGAAACCGAACTCGCGGATTTTCTTTTCGCTTACCTGTATGTCAAGGCCCTGTATTTCAATCTCTTTCGAAATCGCGTCATACTCGCGGTTGTTTTTAACCTCGTTAAGCTGACCTTCGTATTTTTTTATGTTTGCCTGCGCTTCTTTGATGATGTTTTTGCGGGTTACAATATCATCTTCCAAATCATCCAGTTCATTCTTTATTTTCTGGATGCGGGTTTCAAGGCCTTCAACATCGTCCTCCAGGTCGGCAACTTCCATCGGAAGTTCACCTCTTACCTGGCGAATCTTATCAATCTTGGTGTGAATGGTTTGTAGTTCGTATAAAGCCTTCAGCTTCTGTTCTACGGTTTGTTCCATTAAATAAAATATTTGACGGGGTTTGTATTAATCTCTGTTAAACGGACGGCAAAGTTAGCAAATTTTTTCTGAATAATATCATACAATAATTGAACCGTAAATTGCTCACTCTCAAAATGTCCGATATCGGCTATAACCAGCTTTCCCTCGGCGTCAAAAAACTCGTGATACTTATAATCAGCGGTCACAAAAAAGTCGGCCCCTGCCGATATGGCATGCTTTAGCAGGAAGCTTCCGGCGCCACCACACACCGCAACGCGCTTCACAGGTTTGCCGGTTAACGCCGTATGCCTGATGACCTTTGCATCCATACTTTGCTTGATAACGAACAGGAACTCCTCGCCGCTCATTTCTTCCTCCAGCTCGCCTATCATGCCCGAACCGACCTGCTGATGCTGGTTGGTTAAATTATAGAGATCGTAAGCTACCTCTTCGTAAGGGTGCGCCAGGAACAGCGCCATTAGCAGCTTGCTTTCCATAGCAGCGGGATAAACGGTTTCTATTCTTATTTCATTTTCATAGTGCCTTTTACCGGGTTCACCAACATAAGGGTTGGTATCCTCGCCGCCTTTAAACGTTCCCGTACCTTCAGCATTAAAGCTGCATTCGCTGTAATCGCCAATATTACCCGCCCCTGCATGGAAGAGCGCATTCCTAACCTGTTCGGCTTTTGCCTCAGGTACGTAAGTCACCAGCTTTTTCAGCAAACCGCTTTTGGGCGACAGGATGCGGCAGTTTTTAAGCTCCAGCATCTCGCATATCCTGGCATTCACCCCGTCTGTCACATTATCCAGGTTGGTGTGAATAGCGTAAATAGCAATGTTGTTTTTGATCGCCTTTTCAACCACCCGTTCTACATAAGTTTTACCGTTGAACCGCTTCAATCCCCGGAAAACAATAGGATGGTGCGAAATGATAACCTCGCATTGTTTTTCAATAGCTTCGTCAACAACGGCCTCGGTACAATCCAGCGATAACAACGCCTGGTGCACTTCTTTATCCGGGTGACCAACAATGAGGCCCGAGTTATCGTAATCCTCCTGGTAATTCAACGGGGCCAGGCTTTCAAGGTAGGCCGTCAGCAGCGATAGTTTCATAATGCTAAATTACTAATATCAGCATTCGCTTTTCAATAGCTTATTTTAAATGCCGCCGCATATTGCAGCCCGCTGTTGCTTTGAAGCGATTGCGGTATCGTCACCGAAATATCGCCGCCTTCCTGTTTCCACTTCAGCTTATGTTTGACACCAAGCAGGCTCACACTCTTCACTTTTTTATCATTCCCGGTAGCAATTTTAACAACAGGCTCTAACGCTACATCATTATTTTTTGCAAGTAAAAAGGCATATTCGTTACTTCCGCCATTGGTTTGCGTAAAGAATATATCACCTGCGGAATATGGTGCAACGGCCTTAGACGAATAGATTCCTTCGCCGTTGATCTTTATCCATTTGCCAATATCGGCCAGGCGCTTGTATGCCTCGGGGTCCCAATCACCATCCGGGCCGGGACCAATATTCATCAGCAAGTTTCCGCCACGCGATACGATCTTGATGAGCAATTGAACTATCTGCTGCGACGATTTATAATGGTCACCAGGCACATAGCTCCATGAGTTACCCATCGTCATACAAGTTTCCCAGGGATGACTTAGCGGTTCTGCAGGCACCTGCTGCTCAGGTGTTGTATAATTTTCATAAGGACCTGCTACAGTGCGGTCGACAACGATCAGGCCGGGTTGTTTTGCTCTTGCCATAGCCGCTATCTTTGGCATATCAATATCCTGGTCGTATTTAATGCCTTGTTGCCATTCTACACTTTTGTCCACTGTTTTCAGCGGCCTAACCCAACCGCCGTCCAGCCACAGGATGTCCATTTTGCCGTAGCCGGTCATCAATTCCTGTATTTGGTTGTAGGTGTAATCTTTAAACTGCTGCCACCTTGCAGGGTATTTAGCCGGATCATAATTCACGTTCCTGTCCTTCGGCGGAAAATACGGCCACCAGTAGTAAGGGCTATGCCAGTCGGGCTTGGAAAAATAGGCCCCGGTCATAAAATTCTCTTTACGGAAAGCATTAAATATCTCCAGCGCAACGTTGCTTTTCGGGTTGGCCGAGAACGGTGTTTTTGCCGAGGTTACTTTATAATCCGTCTCTTTGGTATCGAACATGCAAAAACCGTCATGATGCTTAGTGGTAAACACAACATATTTCATACCGGCATCCTTAGCCGCCTTTACCCATTTATCAGGGTCGAAATGAGTTGGGTTGAAGGTAGTTTGCAGGTTCTCATATGCCTTTACATAAGTATTGTAATCAGCGCTGTACGGTCCCCGGCGCTGCGTCCATCCTTCGTCTTCAGGGCAAATGCTCCAGCTTTCAACCACACCCCATTCACTATAGGGGCCCCAATGCATAAACAGGCCGAATTTCAGGTCCTGCCATTGCGCCAGCTTGTGCTGAACAGCAGTGTCGGTCGGGGCCACATAGCCATCCTTTTGTGCATCGGCGATATTAAAAAACAGGATGATCAGCAAAAAAGTGAATACGTTTCTCATGAGAACGAATCTATGCAAACATTTACAAAATATTACTTCTTCTCTTTCAGCCACACTACTTTTTGTTCCGACTTATGTGACTTAGCGATAATTTCCCCATATAGTTCCGGCTTTCTCGCTTTAATGTACCGGTAGCCGCCGGCCTGGGTCAGTTTTTCGGGGGTGACTGTAGCGATCACGATCTCATCGTCAAAACTGCGGCATTCGGCTATAATATCGCCAAACGGATCAATGATCATTGAACATCCGGCCTTCAATTGATCGGCATCCATCCCGATAGGGTTCGAGAACACGGCGTATATGGCATTATCATAAGCACGGGCCGGCAGCCATTTCATCAACCAGGCCCGGGCCTTTAATCCGTCAAATTCCTGGCGTAAACTCGTTGGGTCAGCTTCGCGGTTTTCCCACAACTTGGGGTCAACAAATCCGGCTCCCGGCCGTGTCGAGGGTGTACACATGGTTACATGGGGCATGAAAACGATATCGGCTCCAAGCAATTTTACTGCCCTTACATTTTCGATGACGTTATTATCATAGCACGTCAGGATACTGCACTTCCAGCCACGCAGCTCGAAGATGGTATATTCACTACCTGGGTTGATATGATCATTTATAAACGGATGGAGTTTGCGGTGTTTTGCTACCAGGCCATTCTTATCTACGCAAACCTGTGGCTTGTATATCTTTCCGTCCGTATCTATTTCAAATAGTCCGGCTAAGATGATAATATCATACTTCCGCGCAATTTCAATGAGTCTTTGTACGCTCGGTCCGTTTGGTACATACTCCGCCTCATCCAGCATTTGCTGTTCCGAAAGCGGCATCGCATAGGTATAGCCGGTAATGGAACATTCGTGAAAAGCTATTACATCCGCCCCCTGTGCGGCAGCTTTGGATGCCAGTTTTTCAATCACAGAAAGGTTGTAGGCTTTGTCGCCACCTTTATTTTCGAACTGGGCAGTCGCTATTTTTAGATTTTTCATTTTCGTTTTTCTTTCAAAAGTAGCAGCGAGGGAAATGCCCGGATTGTACATTTCCGACAAAACTGTATAAAGATAGGGATCGGAACTTATTTAACGATTACCAGGTTTACCGCCAGGGCATCGGCTGCAGAAAGGTATTGCGTGGGCGTTAAGCCGGTGAACTGCTTAAAATTATGGATGAGGTGGGGCTGATCATAATAGCCTGACTCGAGGCTGGCCATAGTAAGCGATTCTTCTTTATTTGCAGAACGGATAAACGACAGAAAATGATGCAGGCGGACGATTTGCAGGTATTTGAGGGGCGAGGTTCCGATCACCTTATGAAAACTGCGCTCCAGTTGCCGCTCGGATTGGCCCGTCATGCCTTTCAGTTCACTTACGGTCAACTGACCCCTGGCCTGGATAATGGTTTTGATAACCGCTCCAAGCTGATTTGTTGTTTTTTGATTGTTTTTAAGCAAAGCAGAAAAACAGTTTTCGATAGCCGATATTGACCCGGTGTAGGATGTTGCCGATCGCAAAGCGTCTGTTAACGAAGAAATGCGAAGACCGAATATTAACCAGGCATCAATGATCTGAGCCTTGGTTTCGTCGGCAGGTATGCCCGACAGGCTGAAAAACCCGTATGGCTGAAAAACAATGATCAGCATTTCAGTGCCCGCGTCGCAGGTAATATCCTGGTAACGACCTAATTGACCATAAACAAAGGCGTCAGGTAAAATCCCGCCGCTGGTGCTGTCTTTCTTTTGAATTCTAAGCTGTCCGCGAAGCGTAAAGACCATCCCGGTGTTACCGTCAGAAAATATCCGCAGGGCCCGGCTGTAATTACTTTTTAAAAACAGGTAATGTTTGATACAAAAAGACCACGCTTGCGACGGAGGAAGCTGCATTGCTTTACAATTACACAAATATAGCACTAATCGACTTTATAGTGCCGTCCTAACCGACTATCTGATGCTGCCGCCATTAGAAATAATAATACCTGGCACTAACAGGACTTGCCTATTAATACCAGACATTTGATAACCCCGGTTTGGGTTAATCTTTAATTTGTCATTTTGGCCATCTGGAAGCTTTCGTAAACCATTTTCTGGTTGTATTCCAGCGTAAGCGATTTATTATTTACCAGGTCTACTATCGTTCCGATCAGGCAAAAGCCGCCTGTCATTAAATAAAGGATGCCCATTACCACCTGGCCCAGCACAAAACGCTGTACACCCGCAATGGCAAAAAAGCCGATGATAGTGAAGATCAATATATCCTGGGAGTTTTTTCTTTTGCCGGTATAAGACATATAGAAAAACTTTTGCTGGTTTTCGGTCAATTGCGACAAAGCCTGCTGTATATATCCCAATTCCTCGGGTGTAACGCCGGGGAGAGCCATGTAGGGATTATTTTGATACATATCCATGATGATTAGTTTTAAAGTTGATGTAAAACTAAGATAGAATTAAATTCCTGCCAATACAAAACTGGCAAGACCTATTTTAGGTTCGGTGAGCAACGGGAATATGACGGTAAAAATTCTAAAAGGCTGACAATGCGTTCTTATTGAAAACCTTTAACCGGACCAGCTGATAAATGCGATATAGAATTATACCGAGCGCTGGTATCCCAAGCCAGTGCGCGTGCCACGAATTGGCTATGTTACCATGAAACAGCCACGAAATAGAATGTCCTAAACCGCAGCCGGGGCACCAGGTAAAGCCCACCGCTTTAAAGGGGCACAAGCTGAAATGCGCCGGCCCTGCCGGATCAGCAAATGCGAGCGCCGCTATTGCCGCTATCCAGAATATTAATTCAAAATACCTGTGGAAAAGCTTTTTAATCAACTTTTTTGCTTTTGGTCATCACCAGCAACGATACAGCCAGCGACGATAACACCCCAATAAGCAGTGCAGCGAAAATACGACCTGAGAAGTCCTTCCAGTTAACATCTCCGAAATCAATATAATTGATATAGATGATACCGATGAAAACCACAAAAATACCTGACACGATCAATATTTTAAAACTGTGTACCAGCCCCTCAAGGAAGTTCATTTGTCCGCCCAATTCTTTATAGCAATATACTTTTACGCCATAGTATAACCCGATTATAGGTATTAGCACAGAAACAAATTCGATAGGATTTACAGTGTCGTTGCTAAAACTCAGGCCCATAGCGCGCATAATAAAAAGCCAGACACCACTCAATAGTCCAATAATTACTCCGGGTACGATCGCATTTTTCATAATTAATTGCTTTAGATATCTGCCGCAGCTGGTAAAACAAACGGCGATGATTTTAGGTGACTAAACGGTTGTATAAATATACGTGATTATTTAAAGTAAATTACAATACACATAAAAGTGAATTTCGGGGCGCTTTGTTTTTAACAACTACCTGTCTTTGTCGCTAAAGGTTGCCGGATAACTGGCAAAGAACCTTTTTTGTTATATTTGCCGCGGTTTGAATATCCGTGATATCTTAGAGCGTTATAAGGCTGATGAACGGGTAACCGCTTTAGCGCAGGCGCTGAATGCCGGTAAAGATCCCAGGGTTCAGTTACGTGGTTTGGTCGGGTCGGGCGATGCCGCGGTGGCGGTAGCTTTGTATTTTTTGCAGCACCAGCACATGATATTCGTTCTTCCCGACAGGGAAGAAGCCTCTTATTTCCAGGCCGATCTGGAAAACCTGACAGGCAAAGAAGTGCTGATATTCCCTTCATCCTACCGTAAAGCTTTTGAATTTACCCAGCCCGACAGCAGCAATGTATTGGCCCGCGCCGAGGTTTTGAACGAGCTGAACCACTCTTCCGAATTTGGTAAACTGATCGTTACTTATCCGGAGGCTTTGGCCGAAAAGGTGATCGATCGCGCTTCGCTTGAAAAAAATACGCTTGAAATTTCCGTCAATAATAAGCTGAGTATCGACTTTATCAACGAGTTCCTGGTTGATTATGACTTTGAACGTGTTGAATTTGTGTACGAACCCGGGCAGTTTTCTATCCGGGGCGGCATAGTCGATATTTTCTCTTTTTCCCATGATCTGCCCTACCGTGTAGAGTTTTTTGGCGATCTGATTGAATCCATCCGGACATTCGAGATAGAAAGCCAGCTTTCGGTAGAACAGGTAAAAAGCATTACGATAGTCCCTAACGTCCAATCGAAATTCCTGACGGAGAATAATATCTCTTTATTGGAATATGTCGAACCCGGTACCCAGCTTTGGATTAAGGATGTCCAGTTTACGCTGGATATCATCAAAAGCGGTTACAAAAAGGCTGTTGAGTTATGGAAAGCCTTATCGGCCGATGAAAAGCAAAAAAACCCCGATTGGATAGACCCTAAATTCGGCTTTACCGAGGAGAAGCTGATCGCCGACCAGCTGCACGATTTCCCGGTGGTCGAATTCGGTAAGCAGTTTTTTTACCAGAACAGCAAAAGCGTCGATTTTGATATGCGGCCGCAGCCATCGTTCAATAAGGACTTTACGCTGCTGATCCATAATTTCAAAAACAACGAAGCCGATAAGATCGAAAACTTTATTGTTACCGATTCTGCACGCCAGGTGGAACGCCTTTACGCTATACTGGACGACCTGGACAAAACCGTAAAGTTTACGCCGATCAGCATAGCGCTGCGCGAAGGCTTTGTCGACCGTGAGCAAAAGATCGCCTGCTACACAGATCACCAGATATTTGATCGCTACTACAAATACAAACTTCGCAAAGGCTACCAGCGTTCGCAGGCTATTACCCTGAAAGAGCTACGGGAACTTAAACCCGGCGATTATGTCACTCACATAGACCATGGCATTGGCAAATATGCCGGGCTGGAAAAAGTGGAAGTGAACGGCAAAATGCAGGAGATGATTCGCCTGATCTATGCGGACAACGACCTGCTGTATGTGAACATTAACTCGCTTAACCGCATATCCAAGTACAGCGGTAAAGAGGGCACTGTTCCCAGAATGAACAAACTCGGAACTGATACCTGGGAACGCCTCAAGAAAACCACAAAAAAAAAAGTTAAGGACATAGCCCGCGACCTGATCAAGCTTTACGCGCTGCGAAAGGCTAAGGAGGGTAATGCTTTCAGTCCGGATAGTTATTTACAAACCGAACTGGAAGCTTCCTTTATTTACGAGGACACCCCCGACCAGGAAAAAGCTACTGCTGACTTTAAACGTGATATGGAATCGCCGCACCCAATGGACCGCCTCATTTGCGGTGACGTGGGCTTTGGTAAAACCGAAGTTGCTGTACGGGCTGCCTTTAAAGCGGTAGCCGATAGCAAGCAGGTAGCTATTTTAGTGCCGACAACCATTTTGGCGGCGCAGCATTATAAAACATTTTCTGATCGCCTCAAAGGATTCCCCTGCAATATTGATTATGTGAACCGGTTTAAATCGAGCAAGCAGATCAAGGATACGCTGGAAAAATTGAAGGACGGCAAAGTTGATATCATCATCGGCACACACCGCCTGGTAAGCAAAGATGTCAAGTTTAAAGATCTCGGCCTGATGATCATTGACGAGGAGCAGAAATTTGGTGTAACTACCAAGGAGAAGCTCAAAGCCATGCGCGCCAATGTGGATACACTGACGCTCACAGCTACGCCTATCCCGCGTACATTGCACTTTTCGCTGATGGGCGCCCGCGACCTTTCCATCATATCAACCCCGCCGCCTAACCGCCAGCCGGTAGTTACAGAGTTGCATGTGTTTAACGACACGCTGATCAAAGAGTCCATCGAGCACGAGATCGACCGCAATGGCCAGGTGTTCTTTATCCATAACCGCGTTGCCGACCTGATGCAGCTTGGTGCGCTTATTCATAAACTGGTACCGAAAGCGCGTGTCGGTATTGCCCACGGGCAACTGGAGGGTGACGATTTGGAGGATGTGATGCTCAAATTCGTGAATAACGAATACGACGTGCTGGTAGCCACTACCATTATCGAAGCCGGTTTGGATATACCCAACGCCAATACCATCATTATCAATCATGCCCACATGTTCGGCCTTAGCGACCTGCACCAGATGCGCGGCCGCGTGGGACGCAGCAATAAAAAGGCTTACTGTTACCTGCTTAGTCCGCCATTATCAACCCTCACTTCAGAGGCCCGCAAGCGCCTGAGTGCCATCGAGGAATTCTCCGACCTGGGTAGCGGTTTCAACGTTGCCATGCGCGATTTGGATATTCGCGGCAGCGGTAATTTGCTGGGCGCCGAACAAAGCGGCTTTATAGCCGAGATCGGTTTTGAAATGTACCACAAGATACTGGACGAAGCCATACAGGAGCTGAAGGACGATGAATTCAAAGGCTTGTTCAAGGACGACAAACCACGCCCTTATATTTCCTTCACCCAGATAGATACCGATATGGAACTGCTTATCCCTGATGAGTATGTAACCAATATCGGCGAACGCTATAATTTGTATACCGAGCTCTCCAAACTGGAGAACGAAACCGAGCTGCAAGCTTTCGAGCAGCAGCTTCACGACCGCTTCGGGCCGATACCTCCACAAGTACGGGACATGCTGAACACCATGCGCCTGCAATGGCTGGGCAGGGCTATCGGGTTTGAAAAGATATCCCTGAAAAAGAACGTACTGCGTGGATATTTTATCGCCAGCCAGCAGTCGCCTTATTTCGAAACAGCCATGTTCAGGCAGGTGCTGTCATTTGTTCAATCTAACCCACGCCGAACCAATTTGAAAGAGGTTAAAAGCACCTTGCGCATCAGTATCGAAAATGTTAACTCCATTGATGATGCAGTGGAGCTTTTAAGCGACATTGCCGAACCGGTTGGGGTATAAATTATCACGGGGTTATTAATATCAGCCGGTTAAAAAATTCCGCATATAAAAAATCTCCGCCCCTATGGTCACACAGGAACGGAGGTTGAAATTTAAATTTCAAGAATTAGGAGCAATAGCTATTGCCGCTACATAATTGGCATCAAAGCCAAGCAGGGTGGTATTGCCATTGGTTTGCGTGCCTGTAACATATAAGTTTTCCGAGAACGCGGCCATAGTACAGGTGCCCAGCATATCCCTCACCGGGATGGATTTATGATACTGGTCCATGTGCGACACCGGATGCACCGGGTTAGGTGGAAGCGGTGGTGCCGGCACGGGTATATCCACCAGGCTGATATCGTAGACATTATCACCTGTTGTCACCATCGCAGGCGGTATAACATTATTCGCGTTTGCCGATGCACCGGATGAGCCTGCAAACGCAAGCGCACCACTGTTGCCCTTGTAAACGCTGAAGCTGTAAACGGCGAAATTATGCGGGTGCCCTGCCTCGAAGAACAGGTCGACGTTATCGTTGTTCTTATCATCATAATAACCTGTACCGCATTCCGTATCTGTGCTATTCCCGTCAACCAGGGCGTCAGCAATTCCACCGTAGCAATAGTCATTGTCAACCCGCATCAGGAACTTGAACCCAATAGTTTTGCCGGCGATATTTTTGATCACGTAATTTTCGGCAAGGCCATCCGCATCTATCGTAGTCAGGCCCGGCGGAACCGGGGCTGGGTCGGTTCCCAAGCGGTCAACTTTAAATGGATTGGCATTAAGCGGCACCACGTTGCCGTTGTTATCCAGTAGCTCCAGGGTAAATTCATACAGGCCGGGGTTCCAGGCGTTCGTATTAATATTCACTGATGCTGTGTCTGCATTCCAGAACGCGCCAGCCACGCCCGAATCTACGGCCGCATCCAGGTGTGGCACCTTGTACATTACCCTATTGGATGAATCAAGGAATGGCCCCAGCGTAACACTGCCCGGCAGGTTTTCCCAGTCGGTAGGCGTTACCTGTATCCAGTGATTGTAGCTTTTGGCCAGATCGCCGCCTATAATGTGCCTCGTATCCGGTACATTAGTAAGGTAGGCATCCTTACGCTGCTGGTAACTCCACCGGTAGTAGGTAACCCCCATAGCATTCAGGCCATCGCCAAACTGCACGACAAATGGGAAGCTTTTTGCAAACGGGCTGATATTGCCATACCCGCCATAAGCGGTTAACCCAACGGCGTTGGCCAGGTGGCCACTTGGCGTTGCGGATTGCTGAATATGCCTGATACTTGTTCCGTAGTTTACATTTTCTATCCATACGTGATCGTCATCAATGCTGTCGCCGTGGCAGGTACAAGGCAAAATATCCGGGTTGGTTACCGAAATATTGATATCTGTTCCGCAGGCATAGTTCCAGTAAGTATTGCACGATATCCAAGGCCGGTAAACCGTTACCCAACAGCCGTTGATCAAAACTTCAACCCATACATATACATTGGGGTGGTTGTTGAGGAAATAGAGCATGTTGTAGTCAAAGCGGCCATTGCAGTCGGTAGTAACCGTTGCAATTTCTTCGCATTCGTAAAACCATGGCCAAAACCACGGCCACCAGCACAGATAAGGGTGATAGAGGCCGAAATTATTTACGATAGAAGCGCGGAACGACTCAAGGGAACCTGTCAGCACCGAATTCTGTACATGAGACGGGAGCTCCGGCCGGGTCGGCAGTTCAGCTGCCAGTGCCCGCGCCTGTGCCAGGGGTGCAGCAGCAGTTGCAAGCCTGCCCAGGTTAATGGTGCGTTCGGGGCCCGGGTCGGGAATAGGGATTGGCAGTTTGATGACCGCTTGCAGCCTGTGCCGCAAATCGTTCAAAACGGCATCCGGTATGCGGTTAATAATAAACCAGATACGTTCCACATCGCAAATGTGGACCTTGGCGTCGCAGATCGGCAATACCTCGGGTACTCCGTTCACATTGAACGTTTTGGTAACGATGCCCGTAATGTTGCACCAGCCAAACGGCAGTGGGAACGGAAAAGGGGGGAAGAAGGGTATCTGGGAAATATTATTGGGCGGCAGCCTGAACGATGGTTGCCAGGCGCCCATATTGATCAGCTTCTTTTCGGTGATCGTTATATCTTTCACGTCCGCCGGCAGTTCGGGCGCTATGTACACTTTGGCGTTTGCCTTAATATTCTGCGAACTTGTTTTCAGCTTAACCTCGCCGCCTTTCAGCGATACGGATTCAATCACTGCTCCCTCGGTGTCAACAAGGTAAAGTCTTAAATTTTCAGCTGTTTTTTCCGAACCCCTGGGTACTCTGATAATTACGGGGCTCTTGTCTTCTCTCTTGGCCATAACAAATTGATTTAATTTTTCGCCTACTCTGTTAACCCTTTTCGGCAACCTGGTCGCTTACTCTTTTTAAAGGATTTTCTGCTTTTTCCTTTAGTACTAAAAGTGACAGGTTTATCATGATGTAAAATTTCGGATATAAATCAGCTTTATGGGAGTGGCTTTTACGCGTATTGCTGCGTAATATTACGGGACAGTATTGGGTGTATTAACGTGCTCAATTTCAGTAGATTGATAGATGTTTAGCCATCTAATTGCTGCAATTTAAATCCACTATAGGAGCAGAAAAAAGAGCACCGACCCGGCCGGCTTCCGGCAATAAGAATTGTTCAGGCGGCTTTCCATGGAATAGGAAAAACTGATCAAGATTAGATGATTTGAAGCATGGACTTAAGATTTATTTGACTTTTGCAGCAATCGAGACTCCGACCGATCTTGCAGTCTTTATAAGGTTTGCCTGCGTATTTTTCATTGCTGCCGCGATGTCGGCGCCATCTTCATTGATGCATATCAACTCGTCAAAATATCTCCTCAATTCAGCATCCTCTGCATCTGGTATTTTACCAGCCAGCCCTATCACGGGTATATTTATGGCTTTCGCCTTTACCGCCACACCATAAGGCCCTTTGCCCTGCAGCGTCTGCCGGTCGATACTACCTTCACCGGTAATTAACAGGTCGCTATGCTTTAAAGCTTCATCAAATCCTGTCAGCTCTAAAAAATACTCAATGCCGTTCACCAGCTTTGCGTTGAGCCAGGTATGCAAGCCGGCTGTTGCACCGCCCGCCGCGCCGCCATGTTTTATAGCAGTCATGTCGATCCCGGTTTGTGTTTTCGAAATTGCGGCAAAATTCGCCAGGAAGGTATCCAGTAATTTTACGTCCCTTGCCGATGCCCCTTTCTGTGGACCAAATACCGCAGCCGCTCCCTGTGGCCCCAACAGTTTATTATCCACGTCGCATAAAATCACTACCTCGCAATTAAACACCCGTTTATCAAGATTTGAAACATCGATTTGAGCCATCTTCGACAACTCCTTTGGAATAGCTTTTAATTCATTTCCTACTGCATCCAAAAACCGGATGCCCAGCGCACCCAATATTCCGCAGCCGCCATCCACGGTAGCCGAGCCGCCCATAGCGATAATTATTCTTTTCACACCTTTATCCATGGCCGCCTTGATCAGCTTTCCGGTACCGTATGATGATGCCACCATCGGGTTAAGTTCTTCCTTCTTCAATAACCTTAACCCCGAAGCGTCGGCCATCTCTATCACCGCGGTCTTTCCGTTATCAATCAGTCCAAAACCGGAATCTACTTTCCGGCCAAGCGGGTCGTTTACAACTTGTTTTATCGTTTCGCCCTTGCACCTTTCAGTGATAAGGCTACCCGTCCCGTCGCCGCCATCCGCTATCGGGAAGCATTCGGTGGTGCAATTCAGCCGGCTTTGATTTAATCCTTCCTTAATGGCCAAAGCCACCTGAAAGGCATCAAGGCTATTCTTGAAAGCGTTCGGTGCTATAAGGATATGCATTTTACAATATCTTGGACAACAAATAAACCACCGCCAGGGTAGTCAGTCCCATCAACAAGCTCGCAACGGAATATACCCGCAACATGGTTTTCATTCCTAAACCCGAAAATCTGGCGATCACCCAAAAGTAGGCGTCATTAGCATGCGATATCATCATCGAACCTGCACCCATAGCCAATACACAAAGCAGTCGCCCGGTTTCCGTGTCCAAACCCAAAGCGGGTAATAGCGGCAGCACCAGCGATGATGCCGTGATAATAGCGACAGTAGATGAGCCTTGTGCCGTTTTCAAAACCGAGGTAAGCAGGAACGGGAAGAAGATGCCCATACTGCCCAGCGCCACCGACTGCCCAAAATGTTCGCCTATCTTCGTCGCAGCCAGTATAGCGCCAAACGCTCCGCCCATGCCAATGATCATCAATATACCTCCCGCTTTTTCGACTGAATTATGCAGTAAGGTGTTAAGTTCAGCCTTTGTCCATCGTCGTTTGCAATTAAACGCCAGCAGCACGCCCACCAGCAGGGCTATCGACGGATCGCCCAAAGCATTCACCACACTTAACCATCCGCTTGTTTTATCGCCCGTTGTCAAAAACGACTTCAGGGCTATGAGTATGATCGGCACAAAAACCGGCAGGCACGCTTTCATCAAGGACGGCGATATACCCGCGCCGGCTGTATCATCCATTTCATCATCTGAAACCTCAACTGATCCTTTTCCGGCGTATCCGGCCCACAAATTACCGACCACCATAGCAGGCAAGGCCACTAAAGCTCCAACCAATATGAGCCGCCCGAAATCAATCCCGATCGCAGTCGCCGCAGCCGAAGCTCCCGGGTGAGGCGGCACCAGGCAGTGGATGGCATACAGCCCCGTAGCCAACGAAACCGACATGGTGGCCACCGAAATGCCGGTCCGTTTAGCCATCGATTTGTTCAGCCCGCTCAATACAATATAACCCGAATCACAAAATATAGGCAGCCCGACTACAAAGCCGGTAATGCTCATGGCCAACGGCGCCAGGCGGTTACCGAGCAACTTTAACAGCGCCGATGCCATTACCGTAGTGCTTCCGGTATATTCCAGCAATACACCAAGTGTCGTACCCAGTGCTATAATTAATCCCAGTGACTTCATGACGTTGCCAAAGCCGGTCTTCATAACATCCACCGTCTGCGTAAGCGGGAATTCAATACCAGTACCTACCAGCAGGCAGGCCGCAAGCAAAGCAAAAAATGCCGGAACCCTGAATCTGGTCGTTAGCAAGACAATAACTGCTACACCGGCAGCCAGCAGGAAAAGCAAATAGGGCAACGAATGGGTCATCAGGTTGGCGGCGCAAGCCGTTTTGGTCAGATGCAAAATACGAAACGCTAATTAAAATTTCCGGCTTCGACCTAAAATGATGCAAACATCCTGATTGCATTACGCTTAACTTTTTTATATATTTATATAACCAATGTACCCCCCTAACCCTGGTTACGATGAGAAGCAAGGCACTCATACTGATCCTTTTCGCTGTTATTCAAACCTCTTTTGTATACGCATACCCTATCACGGATACGACCGATAAAAAACTGTATGACCGCGCCCGTAAAACCCCGGCTGACATCTCTGTCGATCTTGAAAAACTGGTAGATTACCTTAAACAGCCTGCTTCCAGTCAGCGCGAAATCGTGAAGGCTTTTTCTTACTGGATCATGCTGAATATCAGTTACGATATTTCCGGGTTTTTGCAGGACGTTTACAACACCGATGGCATAAATGGTACGCTCCGGACAAAAAAAGGCGTTTGCCAGGATTATTCTGAGCTTTTTAAGGCCATGTGCGATGTGGCTGGTATCAAATGTTATGTTATTAAGGGTTATGCCAAGGCTTTCAATTACCGGCCGGGCGAAGCTTTTAGCAAAGCCAACCATGCCTGGAACATTGTATGGCTCGATAGCCAGTATCATTTGATGGACCTTACCTGGAGCAGCGGCTACATACGCTACGAGACTGACGGCTGGCACTACTATATGCAGCCCGATACTTCACAGGTATTCGTTTCGCCTGAGGCTTTTGTCGAAAAACATTTGCCTTCCGATCCGCAATGGCAGTTACTTACGCATCCCATTCCGATGAATGCCTTTACACGCACCGACAGCTACAGCGCAATGCTGCACGATACCCTTAAATACTATAATTATGCCGATAGTATCGCCCGGTTTGAAAAACTTGATAAGGATGCGCAGGAACTGAAAGAAGCTGACAACGCCTATAGCTTTTACCCTGCATTAGGCGATTACGCTTACCACTATTACAATCTTGCGGTCACCTGCTCCAATGCCGCCATCGACCAGTACAACGCTGCGGTTACTTCTTACAATAAATCGATAGAAGATTCCGGCGCACCTGTTGCCTCCGGCGATTATAATAAAACCGTCGTATCTACTGCTCTCACTAACTACCAGAAAGCCATTAAGCTATTGAGCCGGATAAGCAGTTATTCCGACAACCAGATAAGCCCATCTGCCCTGCTTGGCAAATGTATGATGGGCCTCGAAGCAACCACCGAGTTAATGAAAACGTTGAGGTGAATCCTGGTTGATCAAGTTGGATCGCGTTAATTGGTTGATTTGGTTAGCGATTGGAGAATAAAAACCCCAGGATACTTAATTAACCTTCCGATAGATCCCCATCAAACCGCGTCCCTGTTCCTTATAATCCAGTCCGTAGCCCACCACAAATTCATTTTTGATCTCGAAACCTACATATTTCAGTTCTTCGATTGATATTTCTATTGCCTCGGGTTTAAGCAGAAGGGTACAGACAGTAATGGAAGCCGGTTCGCGCACTTTTAGTTTGTCGATTAAGTAATTCAGCGTGTTGCCGGTATCAACAATATCCTCCACCAGAATAATATCACGGCCCTTTACATCGATGGTCAGGTCGAAATCATCTCGTATCTGGCGGGTACTTTTTGTGCCCCCAAAATAAGAGGCCAGTTTGGTAAACGTTACCTCAACCGGGATCTCGAGATTCTTCACTATATCCGCCACAAACAAAAAACTGCCGGTCAAAATCCCTGCCACTACCGGGTTCCGCCCCTTAAAGTCTGCGCTGATCTCATGGGCCAGTTCTTTTATGCGGGTTTCCAACTGCCCGTACGGGATCAGCAATTCAAAATTTAGGTCGGCAACTGCGGTTTTCATCCGGTAAATGTATATATTCTGAACAATTAACAATATTAGAACTACATTAAAACGATAAATTTCAGTTGTGGTCGAATACCTCTCACTGCGCCTGGCGAGACGCCTCCGCCGGCAAACAGGCAGAAGTAGTAAAATCGCAGGCTTTTCTTACATTTAACATCATGTCCAAACCTACCATTGATCGCCGCACGGCTTTACAGTTTATTGGTCTGGCAGCAGGGGCCTCCGTTGTGCCTGCCGCCAATGCTTCATCTTTTACAACTAATCCGGCGCCGTTCATCTTTAGTTTAAATATGTCCAGCATCAGGGGGCAACATTTAGGCTTTTTGAAGGAACTGGAAATAGCGTCAAAAGCTGGTTTCCGCCACGTCGAAATATGGATAGACAGCCTACGCGAATATTTGGACCAGGGCGGAAACCTGAAGGAGGCAAAAGATCGTCTCGAAATACTTGGCCTTACGGTTGAAAATTGCATCGCTTTTGCCGAATGGGCGGTGGACGATGATACCAGACGGCAAAAGGGTTTGGAACAGATGAAAAAGGAAATGGACATGGTGGCGCATCTTGGTTGCAAGCGCATGGCAGCCACCGGCAAGGGCTTGCCCCAAAACCCGTCAACCAGCCTGGATGCGATTGCCGAACGTTACCACACAGTTTTGGATCTGGGCGACAAAACAGGCCTGATACCCATACTCGAACTGTGGGGCTTCCAGAAAAAGCTGGACAAGGTGAGCGAGGTAACGTATATCGCGATGGAAAGCGGGCGCAAAAAGGCCAATATATTATTAGATATCTTTCACCTGTACCGCGGGCAAACACCGCTGGATACACTATCACTGCTTAACCCCACGCACGTGGATATTCTGCATATGAACGATTATCCGGCAACCCTCGGCGCTAACGTCATCACTGATGCCGACCGTATCTACCCCGGCGATGGCGTAGCGCCTATCAAACGTATCCTCAAAATTCTGAAACGACACGACCGGCCGTTGATCCTTTCTGCTGAATTGTTTAATGCCACCTATTACAAACAGGATGCTTTGATGGTGGCGAAGACTTGCCTGGAGAAGATGAAGAAGGTGGTGGTAGATGTGTGAACAGCACAACCACACTTCCGGACTTCCCGGCCCCGGACTTTCGGACTTAAAATGTATCTTTGCTCCTCATGATAATTGACTACCAGGTCCATACCTTAGCCAACGGTATCAGGATTTTACATAAACCGTTCCCGTCTGCCATTACCCACTGCTGTTTTGTGGTGAACGCCGGCTCGCGCGATGAGCCGGAAGGCAAAGAGGGCCTGGCGCATTTTATCGAGCATCTTTTATTTAAGGAGACCGGGCGGCGCAGTACTAACCAGATTCTTAACCGGCTGGAACTCGTCGGTGCCGACCTGAATGCTTATACCACAAAGGAGTACACCTGCGTACACGCCTCGCTGTTAAGGCAGCACCTGGAGCGCACGGTCGACCTTTTTGAGGACATCCTGTTCCATTCCACCTTTCCACAAGAGGAACTGGAAAAGGAGCGTGGGGTGATCCTCGACGAGATAGCTTCCTACCTCGACCAGCCGGAAGAGGCCATACAGGATGACTTTGAAGAATTGCTTTTTAAGGATCATTCGCTTGGTAAAAACATATTGGGTACACCCGGATCGGTGAATGCGCTGAACCAGGCTGACATTCGCCGGTTTATGGCAGATAACTACAACACGTCCGAGATGGTTTTCGCTGTCATAGGCGATCACGACTTTAGAAAACTGGTGAAGCTTTGCGAAAAATATTTTGGTGCCATTCCTGCAAACCATAACCAAAAACATCGCGAAAGTCCGCGCGCGCATAAAGGCGAAAAGGTAAATTTTGCACGTCCCATAAGCCAAACCCATTGCATCATCGGCAATCGTGCCTATCCTGCGGCACATCATCATAAAACAGGTTTGCTGTTACTAAATAACCTTCTCGGCGGCATAGGCATGAGCAACCGCCTGAACCTGGAGATCCGTGAAAAATACGGCATTGCTTACACTATTGAATCAAATTATACACCGCTGTCCGACACCGGCATTTTCTCCATCTATTTCGGCACTGATGCCGAAAAGGCGGCAAAAGCGGATAAGCTGGTCCATAAAGAATTAAAAAAGCTGCGCGATCAAAAGCTCGGCACGCTGCAGTTACACCAGGCGAAACAAAAGTTCATCGGACAAATTGCATTGGCCGAAGAGAACCGTATCGGTCTCATTATTTCTATGGCCAAAAGCCTGCTCGACTTTGGTTACGTGGACACGCTCGAGCAAATATTCACCAAAATAGAGGTCGTTACATCGGACCAGGTGCTGGAAATAAGCAACGAAATTTTTGATAATAGGCTGACCACACTGGTCTTTGAGCCTAAGCAATAAAGCTGTATTTTTGCATAATGAAGATGCCCATCATTGCCTATGGCGACCCGGTATTAAGAAAAAAAGCGACTGCCATTGAGCCAGCCGAATATCCGCATATTCAGGGCCTGGTAAATGACATGTTTGAGACCATGTATGGAGCGCGAGGCGTTGGCCTGGCTGCCCCCCAGGTGGGTTTGTCCATGCGTCTTTTTATTGTAGATGCTACACCATTTGGCGACGATGAGCCGGAACTGAATGATTTCAAAAAGGCTTTCATTAATGCCCAAATATTGGAAGAAACCGGCGAGGAATGGGGTTTCAATGAGGGCTGTCTTAGTATTCCGGATATCCGCGAGGACGTATACCGTAAACCTGTTATCCGTATATCCTATTACGACGAAAACTGGAAGCACCACGAAGAAACCTTTAAAGGTATGGCTGCCCGTATCATCCAGCATGAATACGATCATATCGAAGGCAAGCTTTTTACCGACAAATTAAGCCCTTTGCGCAAACGCCTCATCGAGAAGAAGCTCAACGATATTTCGAGAGGTATGGTTGATGTGGATTACAAAATGAAATTCCCTGCCGCTAAAAAAGGACGTTGATTTGAGTATGAAGTTTTAAGTCCAGAGTTTAGACTTCCGACTCAAGGCTACTTAATTGCCGCTGTTCTGCCGGCTCTTATCGCCGGCTGCTATCTGGTTGATAAGCGTACCCCAGGCTATCGGGCTCAACAGCGGGTTCACGGTCGAATGCGAATTCACGATATTATTATGTTCCTGCTGGGCATAACCGGCCTGCATTTCGCCACCATCACGTGGAAGCGTATTTCCTGAGGCTGCTATGGTAATATGTGATATGTTCTTGCGCGCTATTTCAAGGTCGTCATCGGCCAGCTTCATATTCAGGAAATCCTTCTTAAACTCATCGGTAGTTGCCCAGGGGAATACCCTAAATGTAGGCAAATTCACTATTTGAGGCTTGATATTTACCTGCGTGGTATAACTTTTAGCAGGTAAATTGGCAGGGATGACCACTGTGGTAGCTGCAAAGCCTATACTGGTAAAAACAAGGGTATCCTGCTCATGAGCGACAAACGAAAAATAGCCGTTGTAGCTGGATACGAATGTTTGATTGTTAAAAGATTTATTGGTGATAGTTACGTAAGGCACTATCGACCTGGCACTATCGGCATTATGCACAACACCACTAAACTGCACCAAAGGCTTTTCCTTCTGCTGGGCCACGGCGCCTACAGAAACTAACAGGAACAATATGCCGATAAGGTACTTCATTTACAGTCGATCTTTTTTTTATTTATACCTGTCTGCCTTGAAATGGTTTCAATTTACCTAACAAAAATAATTTATTGCCGCAAATAGCCACGTAATTTAACAATACTTAACAATTATCGCAAATTTGCCGGGAGCACTGCATTTGGGTCGTCGATGTCGGTCAGGTTTATTGCTTCGACGCCTGTTATTTCCGGAACAGCCTTTTTTATGGCTTCTTCAATACCCGCCTTCAGCGTCATGATGCTCATCGGGCAATTACCACAAGCACCCAGATATTTTAATTTCACCACATTTTCGGGGGTTATTTCCTCCACCGAAACATTCCCGCCATCAGTCTCCAAATACGGTCTGATCGTATCCAGGGCTGCCTCTACCTGCTCTATTAAACTCATTTTTACTAATTTATAGAGTAAAATTACTAATTATTCACTAATTTCTTATTATTTGCTTCTGCATTGGCAATAGCCACCTGCTGAGCCACGCGCTTGGCCATATCCAAAAAAGCCTTACTCATCGGGTTGGCTTCATCAAGTATCACCGGCATGCCAGCGTCACCGGATTCGCTGATGCTCTTCACCAGTGGTATCTCACCTAAAAAGGGCACGTCCAATTGCGAAGCGAGCTTTTGCCCACCGCCCTGTCCGAAAATATAATACCGGTTATCTGGCAATTCAGCAGGCGTAAAATAGCTCATATTCTCTACTATACCCAGCAGCGGCACATTAATTGCACTCATCATAAACATACCAATGCCTTTTTTCGCGTCCGCCAAGGCGACATTTTGCGGTGTGGTTACAATAACCGCCCCTGTAACCGGGAAAGTTTGTGACACAGTGATGTGAATATCCCCTGTGCCCGGCGGCAGGTCTACTACCAGGTAATCCAGCTCGCCCCAGTCGGCATCGTTAAATAATTGTTTTACCGCGGTCGAAACCATAGGTCCGCGCCATGGCACAGGCTGGTTGGGGTCGGTAAAAAATCCTATCGACAACAATTTTATGCCATATTTCTCTATTGGCTCAATGCGCGTCTTGCCTTCCAGCTGGCTGGCTTTCGGCCGGGCGCCTTCCAGTCCGAACATGATCGGCAGTGATGGCCCGTAAATATCCGCGTCAATCAGGCCAACTTTAGCACCGGTGTGCGCCAGGCCCAAAGCCAGGTTCACCGCTACTGTGGATTTACCCACACCACCTTTCCCCGATGCCACCGCGATGATATTTTTCACTCCCGGAACACCTGTATTCTTTTGGGTGGTAACACGCGAGGTCATGTTGATGCTTACCTCTACCTCCTTGCTGATAAAATAGCTGATGGCATTGCGGCAGGCATTTTCGATCATCGCTTTCAACGGGCAGGCCGGTGTGGTCAGGATAACGGAAAAGCTTAGTTTATTGCCGTCAATCCTGATGTCCTGGATCATGTTAAGCGTCACCAGGTCCTTCTTCAGGTCTGGCTCTTCCACATTTCCCAGCGCTTGCAATACTTGTTCGGTGGTTATTGTCATGGTAGCTACAAAAGTACTAAATCGATGGGGACTGAAGTGTCAGCGTAATGATAAAATGAATATACCGCCCGATAGTGCTTTTTTGACCATATCTATTTTATATTAGGATTAAGTATTATCTGCCGATAAACATTTTACCCACCCCCGCGTTTGTATCGGATAAGATTTAATTTAGCTTTGGATAAAATTACCTGATGAAACGCCCTCTGCCAAAATATATCCGGGTTACCGGCATCATACTTATTGTTCTGATCGTTCTCTTCTCCGTTGGCGGCTATATTGCCTACTCCAAGCGCGAAGCCATCCTGCGAAAAGAGATCGCCAGCGCACAGGCCAAAGCAAAAAAAGATTATAACCTCGACGTTAAGATCGGTTCAGCGCGTTTCACGGGACTCGCCACAGTTTCTTTCTCGGATATTACCATTGTGCCTGATCAGCGCGACAGCTTGCTTAGTATCAAAAGATTCGACGTCAGTGTAAGGCTGATGCCATTGATATTTGGCAAGGTAAAGCTATCGGATGTGGTGCTGGATGATGGGCACCTAAACCTAACCAGCATTAAGGGTGTTAAAAATTTTGACTTCCTGTTCCGCAAGAAAAGAGATACAACCGTTAAAACGAAGATCGATCTGTCCGTTGTTGCTAACAACCTGATGAACCAGGTACTGTATAAGATCCCAGATAACCTCGACCTGAAAGACTTTCTTATTACCTTTAAAGATGACAGCGCCGCTGTAAAAATGCTTGCCCAAACAGCGCAGATCAAAAACGGCAAATTGAGTTCCACCATTAAAGTTGACGATACCGCAACCTGGCATTTCGCCGGCAAAATGCACCCATCTGATAAGGACATTGATATAAGCCTTTACGCCGATGGCAAAAAGGTTGAGCTTCCGGTTATCGAAAAACGGTTTCATCTTAAGGTCAATTTTGACACTGTTACTACCCGCCTGCAAAAGGTTGAGAATACCGACGGCATTACAAAAATATATGGTTACTGGGCCGTTAGGAATTTAGTAGTGAATCACAAAGCTCTGTCGTCAAGCGACATCGTGGTGCCGGATGGTTCGATAGATGCCAATTTATTCATCGGGAAAAATTATATTTCGCTGGACAGCACTTCGCTCATCCATCTTAAAAAGATCACCATCAAGCCCTATTTAAAATACCAGCTTAACCCGGTTAAGATATTTACGGCAAAAATAAATACCGATTGGCTCAATGCTCAGGATGTGTTCGATGCTTCACCCGGAGGCCTGTTTGAATCGCTGGAAGGTATCGAAGTAGTGGGGAAATTAAAATATCATCTTCACCTGTTCCTCGACACCTCCAACCCCGACCAGGTGCAATTTGAATCGGCGTTGGATAAACAGGGTTTCCATATTACAAAATACGGCAAAACCGATTTGAGCAAGTTGAACAGAGTATTTACGTATGTTCCGTACGAAAAAGGAAAGCCTATGCCGGCCCGGGTTATAGGGCTACAAAACCCTGATTTTACGCCATTGAGCCAAATATCGCCGAATGTACGCTACGCTTGTATGACTTCTGAGGACCCGTCATTTTACACCAACAAAGGGTTTGTAATAGAATCAATAAGGCGTTCTATCGCTACCGACTTTAAGAAAAAGAAGTTCACCCGCGGCGGCAGTACTATTTCGATGCAGCTGATCAAAAACACCTTTTTAAGCCGGGAGAAAACTCTTGCAAGGAAGATAGAAGAGATATTGATCGTCTGGCTTATTGAGAACGATAACATTATGAGTAAGGACCGCATGTTGGAGGTTTATTTTAATGTGGCAGAATGGGGCCGGAACGTTTATGGTATCGGCGAGGCGTCGCGCTATTATTTTGGTAAATCTCCTTCGGAGTTAACCCTGGGTGAAGGCATTTATTTGGCCAGTATATTGCCGCACCCCAAAACAGGTTTATATTCGTTTCTGCCCGATGGCAGCTTGAGGCCAAGCCTGCAGGGTTATTATAACCTGATAGGCAAACTAATGGCGAGCCACGGATGGACAGCAGCGGACAGCACGGGTTATGGGTACGCCGATGTGCGTTTAAAAGAAAGCCTTCGGCAGGAAATTGCGCCTGTACCTACCGCAGTTGCCGATAGCCTGATGCAGCAAAGCAACGATGACGACGATACCCCGATCGCCCTTGGTTTACAGGAACAACCCCAGCCCGAGAAAAAGCCAAATTTCTTTCAGCGTCTATTCGGGAAAAAGGACACAACCAAAAAGGATGAATTGGAAGTAGATACCGCCGGCAAAACCAAAAAACAGATCAGGCAGGAAAAGCGTGCCCTGAAAAAATTAGAACGGGAGCGCCGCAAAGAACTTCATGACAAGGGACTGATGTAGTGCTTAGGTAGTGTATGCATTAATAGCTAAATGGTGAGGGTTAAGCTGAAGCCATACCCATCAAAAAAATCATGATAAATTGGGGTAACTGTACGCCGCTTTATGCCCCAGAGGACTTCCGGACAAAAAGTTTCGACTTCATTACATGTGTTTTCTTAAAAACATGTTGCCCCTTCTTATCAAGCTCATCGAATAGAAGAGTCGCGGCCTTGATGCCCATTTCATAAGCAGGTTGTGTAACAGTTGAAAGGCCTAGCAACGGAGCGATCTGCAGGCTCGAAAAACTGACTACTTTCAGGTCTTTCGGTATCGATATATTCATATCGTGGCATACGTAATAGGTGGCAACCGCCAAACGTTCAACTGAGCTGAAAATGCCATCAGGCTTTAGGTCTTCCAATGCGTTTTTGATGATCGAATAATTGATCTTCTCGTCCTGGCTGCAGTCTATCACCAACTCATCGTTAAACGCTATCCCATGTTTTTCCAGTGCGTCCACATACCCCTGCATACGCACTTTACCGATAGATATGCTTTTGTTTACTACCAGGTAGGCTATTCGTTTACAACCGGTACTTATCAGGTGTTCTGTGGCTTCAAAACTGCTTTCGTAGTCGTTTGTGGTAACTTTAGACACATCGATATCTTCGTAAACACGGTCGAAAAATACCACAGGAATGTTCTTTTTAGCGAGGGTTTTAAGGTAATTGTGATCATTGGCCTCGCCCGATACCGACATGATGATACCATCGACTTTCCCGTTATTCAGATAGTTCACAAAGGACACTTCTTTTTCAAACACATCATCGGTGCGGTACAATAATATGTAAAAACCCTTTTTGCGGGCAACCTCTTCAATTCCATTTATGGCCTGGGCAAAAAAGTCGTTAGCTATTTCGGGTACTATAACAGCCAGGGTCCGGGTTTTCTTATCCCGCAGGTTAGCCGCATAATGGTTTGGAAGGAAGTTATGTTCTTTAGCAAAAGCGAGTATCCGCTCCCGGGTATCCTTGTTAATATCAGTGCTTCCGCTAAAGGCCCTGGAAATGGTGGACGTGGACAAATTAAGTTTCTTGGCCAGCACCTTTATATTGATGTTATCCATTATTGCAGCTAAATTACTCTCTCCAAATGTAACAAAAGTATGTATTGAACCTAATTAATTTAGGCTCAATCTGTTTACAGTTCATAAAGTAAGCAGGCGCTTGTCGCCGGGACTGTTACCTGCCCGCCGCCAATCGCCTTCATGCTCTTCTCGTTTATGGTTTTTCCGTCTATAACAAGCCGCCAGCGACCTTCGGGTATGTTGATCTGCCTGTCTGATAAGCTACCGTTAAATATTACTAAAATATTTTTCCAGGTATCCCCGTTTGCATTGTCGCTGATTTGATAAGCGATCATATTCCGATCTCCTGTTTCCATAAATTTCAGGTGTTCCCTTATCATTTTTGCCAATGGCATCCTGAAAGCCGGGTGATGTTTTCTGAGAGCTATCAGCGCCTTATAATAATTGAACACATCCTTGTATTTCGATTTCCTGCCCCAATCAAGTTCATTAATATCGTCGGGGCTGTTGTAGGAGTTGGCTATGCCCTTCTTGGTCCGCAGCATTTCGGCGCCTGCATGCATAAACGCAATTCCTTGCGATGTAAAAACGATAGTATTGGCAAGTTTGTCCATCTTGATCAGGTCAGCCTCCGAAGCATCCGGGTTGGATATTTTTAGCCGGTCCCAAAGCGTATTGTCATCATGGCACGATACATAATTGATGGTTTGATACGGCTCGGCCGCCCAAGGCGCCTTAGAATAATTAACTTTGCTGTAATCTACCTGCGGGTGCTGTACCGACCCCACTATGCCAAACTTTACACTTTCGGCGGCATCCAGCGCACCGCTGACAAAACCTTTTGATTTTACGTCACTCCAGCCACCTTTGATGCCGTCACGAATATCATCGCTGAAAACGGCTATCTTATCCAGTTTATAAGCATTTTTTTTAACCGCGCGAAGGTCTTCCGGCAAAGGGCTGTTGCCCGCCGTCCAGCCTTCACCATAAATAAATATGGTAGGGTCTATTTTATGCAGCGCCCCGCTGATATCATTCATCGTTTCAATATCGTGCACGCCCATCAGGTCGAAACGAAAACCATCTAAATGATACTCCGTCGCCCAGTAAACTACCGATTCGACCATGTATTTGCGCATCATTGCCTTTTCGGACGCAGTCTCGTTACCGCAAGCCGTTGCATTGGAATAGGCGCCCTTTTCAGTATGCCGGTAAAAATAGCCCGGCACAAACTGGTTAAAATTCGATGCTGTATCGCTGGTATGGTTATAAACCACGTCCAGTATCACACGAAGGCCGTTGGCATGTAATGTTTGCACCATCTTTTTGAACTCGCGTATGCGTACGTTCCCGTCGTAAGCATCTGTCGAATAGCTCCCCTCCGGAACATTGTAATTCAGCGGGTCATAACCCCAATTATACCGGTTTGCTTCGGGCTTAGTCTCATCCACCGAATTATAGTCGAACGAAGGCAGCAAGTGTATGTGTGTTACCCCAAGCGACTTGATATGATCCAGCCCGGTTTGCAGCCCATCAGGCGATTTGGTTTTCGTTTCGGCCAATCCCAAAAACTTGCCCTTGTGCTGTATGCCCGAATTAGGATCCATCGACAGGTCCCGCACATGCAGTTCATAGATCATAATATCGGTAAAGTTTTTTTGCTCCGGCTTTTTGTCCAGCGCCCAGCCTTTGGGATTGGTCGATGCCAGGTCTGCAACCATGCCGCGTTGTCCGTTCACGCCGATAGCTTTGGCATAAATATCCGGGCGTTCTTTTAGCCAACGGCCATGTATATTGGCCTGGAAGGTGTAATACTGATTCTTCAGATTTTCTTTTACCGTAGTTTCCCAAATCCCGTCTTTAGCTTTGCCCAAATTTATGGTCCGTAAAGGTTTGCCTCCATCGCCCGCGGCATACAACCTTAATTTCACAGCCGCAGCGGTTGGCGCCCATAACTTAAAAACTGTTTGCTCCGCCGACCAGCTTACGCCTAGATCGTTCCCGTTATAAATCGGATAATCATCGGTCAATGTGGTTCGGGCCTGGGATTTAGATGAGGTCGGCAAAACAGTAATCATAAAAAACGCAAATATTACCTGCGGGTATTTCATAGCTAAATAATTTTATCACGTTTTAAATGTAATCAATTGTAAAATGTTATCGATATTCAAAACAATTTTGGGATTTACACATTTATACATTCCAGTCCGCCTGTAAACTAAATTTAATGAAGTTCTCAAAATCCCGCAAGTACCTAATACTTGTTATCTTCATTAGTGTCCTGTTCCCCGCTACCTCAAAAGCGTATTCGGTTTTTGCGCATTTGGCAATTATTGATGCGAGTTGGAAACCGGCTTTGGTGCCATTGATTAAAGAAAAGTATCCAAACGCGACCGAAGAGGATCTTCGCGTTGCCCATTCTTATGCGTATGGGGGAAGCCTCATGCCCGATCTTGGGTACTTCCCTTTCGGCAGTGTATATTTTACCAATCTTGCGCACTATGTCCGCACCGGCGATTTTATAACAAATCTTATCAGTCAATCTAAAAATATCGACGAATATGCCTTTGCTCTGGGGGCGCTTTCTCACTATTTAACTGACGAATATGGGCATTCGCTTGCCACCAATGTCGCCGAACCCATCGTTTATCCAACCATAGGAAAAAAGTTTGGTAAACTTGTTACATACGAGCAGGCTCCTATTTATCATAGCCGTATGGAGTTTGGCTTTGACGTTCTGCAAATGGCACGCGGCAATTATGCTTCGCAGGAATATCACGATTTTATTGGCTTTAACGTTTCCAAGCCTTTACTACAACGTGCGTTTCTAATTACTTACGGACTGGATATTGACGATGTATTCAACGGGAAACTGGATTTAACCATAGCAACGTTTCGATGGTCCGTGCGAAGTTTATTACCTGGTCTGACACGCACTGCCTGGTCTATAAAAAAAGACGAAATTATGAAAGCAAACCCTGCTATGAACAGCCGGAAGTTTCATGCAAGAATAAAAAGGAAAGAATATTTCCACGATTATGGACGCGAGCGTGAGCGGCCCAATCTACGGACAAGGATCACTGCTTTTATAATCAAAATACTACCCAAAGTTGGTCCTTTGAAAGCCCTGAAGTTTACAACACCGGGGCCCCAAGGAGAAAAGTTATTTATAAAAAGCTTTGATACCGTATTGGTCTGTTATCGGCATGACTTGCAAAAGCTACAGCAGAACGAAGGGCTTGACCTGCAGGATATAAATTTCGACACGGGGATGCCAACTAAGCCCGGGGAGTATGCTATAGCCGATCAAACTTATAGCGAAATACTCATTCAACTACAGGACAAGAAATTCCAAAAGCTAACCATTCCATTGCGCGAAAATATACTTTCGTACTATAACAAGCCCGATACGACGACCAAGTCAAACGAACATAAAGAGTACAAGATAGACTGGCAGAAAACTTATCTCGCTCTTCAGCAAATAAAAACCGCTAAAACAATGCCCGTTGATAGTTTAAAATTTCCGGCTGATACATCCGGCGCGAAAATTGTAGCAGGTACTGTTAAATAATATTTAAAACTCTTCAGAGTTTTATAGGATTAAGGAGGTAGGGGATTTTTATGCTACGTGGGATAAATTATGATATAGGTACTTTTTACAGGAAAGACGAACTAAGCCGGCCCGATTTTGATGAATCAGTTATAAAAAAAGAATTAGAGATCATCAAAAATGAACTGTATTGCGATGCTGTTAAGATCACCGGACACGACACTTACCGGCTATCAAAGGCGTCCGAATTTGCCCTGCAATTGGGGCTACAGGTTTGGCTGACACCTTCTCATATCGATGCAACGCCAGCCGATGCGGCACAACACCTGGTAGAATGTGCCATTGCGGCCGAAAACCTCCGGCTTATATATGGCAATATCATTTTCGTGAGTGGATTTGAATATTCTATATTTCTTAAAGGTTTTATGAAGGGTGAAAGTATTTATGAAAGGCTGGAAAAAATGTTCAGCCCTGTGGGGCTCGTATTTAACCTTTTGGGTTTGAGAGCGGGCATCTACCGTAAATTAAACATTTACCTGAGAGAAACTACGCAGCAGATCAGAACGTATTTTAAAGGCCAGGTAACCTACGCGTCGGGTACGTGGGAAAAGATCAATTGGGACTTGTTCGATCTTATCGGGCTCGATCATTACCGCGCCGCTTATAACCGGGCTTTCTACAATAAACAATTAGAGGCTTACTATAAATTCAACAAACCCGTCGTAGTGATGGAATTTGGCTGCTGTGCCTATATGGGTGCCGAAGATAAGGGTCCGATGGGGTGGGCGGTAACCGAAATGGTGGGTGAAAGGCGTATTGTAAAGGATGGCGTGGTACGGGACGAAAGCGTACAAGCCAATTACATTACTCAAACGCTTGATCAGCTTAAGCAGGAAAATGTTCATGCAGCTTTTGTTTTCACTTTTATTAACCCTATGTATAAGCATGATACAAACCCGCGGTTTGATCTCGACCTGGCAAGTTTTGGCATAGTAAAGCCTGTTGATGAACCCGAAGAAGGTTATAAGAGCTTAAAATGGCAACCGAAGGAGGCTTTTGATAGTCTCGCATTGTACTACCGGCAAATGAAACCGTAATTTCGTTGGTATATTTATCGCATGAAATCTTTCGCTTGTTACCTGCTTACTTTTGTTTTTATCTTAACCTGCACCAATATCTTTGCCCAGCAAAATAAAGATGCCGTTATTTTTCATATTACGTCCGCGCATACCTCTTTTCCGGATACCGGCCGGGCAAGCGGTCATTTGTATGACAAGGTGCTTTATACTGCTGCCGAACACTACAATGACAGCACAATACTTATCATTACACCTAAAAACCTTGACGCTAAAAAGTCGGTGGACCTGGTGTTCTGGTTTCATGGCTGGCACAACAATGTTGACACCGCTGCAATACATTACCGGTTGATCCGTCAATTCCTTGCTTCTGGCTTAAATGCAGTACTGGTTTTGGCCGAGACCGCTAAAAATTCACCCGATAGCTACGGTGGAAAACTGGAATATAACGGGATGTTTAAATTGCTCGTTACTGATGTTATGACAGGTTTATGGTCGAAGCACCTGATCGGGAAAACTACACTTCCGGGACATATTTTGCTGGCCGGCCACAGTGGCGCTTACCGGGTTATGGCGCGCATCATTCAAAATGGGCAAATGTCAATTGACGAGGCCATTTTGTTCGACGCTCTTTACGCAGAAACGGACAAATATATAACATGGATAAAGGCAGATGACGCGCACCGTTTCATCAATATTTATACGGATCACGGCGGCACAGACGGCGAGACAAAAGACATGATGAAATTGCTCGATACCGCGAAGCTTGCTTACATCAGTACAGAGGAAAGCCTGGTGACGCCAAAAATGCTGCAGCAAAACAGGCTGGTTTTTATTCACAGCCTTCACGAGCATGACAAGATCATTACCGATCCGGATAATTTTCTTCTGTTCCTGCTGAACGAACCTTTCTTGAAGAGAACCCGTTAGTTTTTACCAGGTACTTATCTGTTGGTCCATCCAGCTTATCCGTTGCGAAAGCCAGTCGCGCGTGTATTTTACCTCATTCAGATATGATCCGGTAACGACGGGATTTGGCCATACATAAATATGCAGAATATCCCAGCGCTGAAAATTATAGCCTTGCGAAAGATCAAGTTGTTTAGCTGTCTGATCGATGAAAGTCAATATGCCGGGCAACTTTTGCCCTTTCAAGTCATTCCACTTCGCTTTAACCTTCGCCTTAAATGCAGGGTCCTGGAAAAGCCTTTGAAACCATGGCGAATTCATGATCCACCACCCGGTAGGATACTGGCAATCGCTGTAGTCGGTATTGCCGGCAGCAAGGTCGAAATCCCAGAGTGGCCCCATGCCTAATTTCCCGTTCCGGTCCTTGTAATAATAAATGCTGCTGTAATCCTTGGCGTCATTGTCTTTCATGATCTCTTTTACCAAATACCAGTCTATAAACGAATCTACATTGATGTACTTAGCATAACCTTCGACAGGGTCGGCAAAATTTGCTGCAAAAATTGCATCTTCTGTATTCTGAATATACTGTTTGATATAGTTAAACTGATCGGTGGTGGTGGCGTCTGGCGTGTTCAGGTTAATGGGCAAACCATGTGTTGTGTAAAAGTAATTTACCTCGCTCAGCCGTTGGTCGACTTCAAGCAGATAGCCACCTGTAACCGCATCTCCGGTATTATCTGTAGATTTTATGTCTGTGATGTTTATCCGGTTTGGGTCGACCTCCACTTGTTGCGTCATATAATAATTGCCTATGTATTCTCCATTCATTACCACCTCCACAAACCGGCCCGAAGGGGTGAAATCCGCCCCGAATTGCTTGCCCATTTCAAAGGCTATTGCATTCCGCATCAGGGTTTTATCGGCATAGTTGGCAAGCAACACCCAATTTTTTGCAGCGGGGAAACCCAGCATCCCGGTTTTCTTGTTGAATTTCAGCCGGTAAGGCTTTTTCGGCATATCCCAAGTAGAATTGCCCCGGCCTTTTATTTGCAGATCGATACTGGTCACGTCCTGTGAATACGGCGAATCGTTCACATCGACAACAAGGTTTCCGGTAACATAGTTATCTTTCGAAACAACGGGGGAAGCAGTCGTAACGTAAAAAATAGGCAGGCCCGAATAACGGGTGACATTAACCGTATAATTTTTTGTAGTCCCGTTAGCCCTGGTTAACGTGTAGGTTACGGGCTTTTTAAAATCATTTACCGTAACCCCGCTTTCTTGTACCACACCATTTACTTTAAGCGTACTGCCATCGGCGATAATAAAGGTTGGCGTCAGTATTTTGGTTGTGTCCTGCAGCGAGGAAAGCACACCGTTCAGCGTATCGCCCTGCAATTTACAAATGACGTATTCGTGTATTTTTCCCTGGTTATTTACCTGTTCAAAGGTCATATAAATATCAACCGGCGGTTCTGTTGTATCAGCTGGCTTCTTGTCCTTTTTACAGCCTGCGATAGCTAAGAATACAACAAAAAGTATTAAAAGTGCCTTGAGTACATTACTACAGGCGGAGAGCAAAAAAGACTTGATAAATAAGTTCACTTTCAAATATTGGTTAGCAAAAAGACAACTAATATAATAGTTATTTGGCTATTGTAAAGTGTCAAATTACCGAAACATGAGATTGGGGCAAATGCCTGCGTATATCAGAAAGCAGTTGCTGAGGCTGAAAGGGCTTTAACATCACATCGGAGAAGCCGGTCGACACAAGGTCTTTCATCATGTTCTGATCAACCAGCGAGGCAGTAAAAGCGATGACCGGGATATGGGGATAAATTCTCTTTATCTGAAAAATGGCTTCAAAACCACTCATTACCGGCATTTCCAAATCCATAAGGATCAGGTCGAAAGAACTGTCTTTCCCGAGTTCATCCAGAGCTTCCTGACCATTGTATGCAGGCACTACTTCTGCTTTGTAGCCGGTAAGTATTTTTTTTGCCACCATCATATTCAGCTGGTTATCTTCGGCCAGCAGTACACGAACACCCTCGAGGTTATTTTCGTCAATTGCCTTTTCTTGCAGAAATTTCTTTCCCGTCCCGGCAAGGTCGAATTTTACATCAAAACTAAACTTACTGCCTTTTCCCTCGGTACTTACAACCTTTAATTCGCTATCCATCAATTGCAGCAAACGTGCACAGATAGTGAGGCCCAGGCCGGTTCCCGTTACTTTTTTGGTGTCCTCGTGATATATCTGGCCAAAACTTTCAAAAATCTTTTTCTGGTCGCTGCGTGCTATGCCCAGGCCGGTATCGGCAACGGTAAAACTTGCCTCTATTCCCTTGTTCGTTTTATTTTTTAAAACTGCGGCCAGCGTTACGTGTCCCGCATCGGTGAATTTCAGGGCATTCGATAACAAATTATTAAATATCTGTATCAGGCGTACATCATCTGCCATTACCGACACCTCCAGCCGAGGGTCAATCTCCGTAACCAGCTTCAGCCCTTTTTCCTGGAAAAGCGCATTAAATGGCATTCCAACATTATTCAATAATTGGCGCAGGTTCAACTCACTGGGATGTATCTCCAGTTTATTGGCTTCAATTTTATTAAAATCGAGGATATTATTTACCTGATGAAGCATGTGGTCCGAGCAATATTTTAGTATCTGGAAATATTCTTCCTGTCGTTCCGGGTCTTTTTCCTGCTTTAGCAAATTCACAACGCCGATAATTCCATTCAATGGCGTACGCAACTCGTGCCCCATAGTGGCTAAAAACCGCGTGCGCGCCTCAATTACCCTGTTGCTCTGATCGACCAGTTCATTGATATATTTCTTTTCGAAGAAAAGGTATGCTACCGCGAAAACGATGGTTGAAGCAATGGCTGTTATCCTGTTCACAAACGATATCCTGCGAACCTGGAATGCCGTTATCTCTTCAAACGGGTGGACATTCCGGCCAATGGCAACACAAATAATAAATGAGAGTACGATAATTGAAATGTAAGTTACCGACTCCCGGTATTGTGTTTGCTTAAGATCGACGATGATGGGCACAGCAACTAGTATAGGGAAAAAATAAAGATAATCCTCCGTTTGCAACCCCTCAACGAAGGTATTCGCTATCAGCAGACCACAAACTATCGAGATCACAAAAATGGTGAGATTGCCAATATGCCCGTTATATTTCATCAACATCACCAGCAGTATAGCGAAGCAAAATGACGCCACCACAATTGATGAGGCGTATAACCCGAGGTACGAACTGTAAACTGAAAGACCTACGCCCGCTAATAGTGCGGCTATACCAAGCTGATAGGTCCTCTTCGAAACATCTTTGATGTCAAAAAGAGGGTTAGGATGCCTGTCTTCTTCCTTAAGGCGGTGATATTTATCGGTAATCGTTCTCATTACCGGAAAAAAAGACGTGCGGCGCTCATGCTTAATCACTTAAACTCAACCTTTAAACGATAGAAAAGTTTTAAAAGTTCAGGTATGCTCAAGGCGCAAATAAACGAATTGAGTTATTATTTTTAATACGCGGGCAGCAAAATTATATTGCAGGCCAAATTTACTTTGTTCCGGTGGTTAGAAAGGCCGAAAGCTTCATCTGCACTTCGCCTTCACCGAAATGCCTGGCAAATTCAGCTTCTGTCTTTTTAGCGAGCGGTGCCAGCAGCGCCGGGTCTTTGGCTGCTATTTCTCCGCCAAGTCTGTGCTTAACAAAAAAAGATTCTACCAGATTTGATACGGTAGATCTACCTGAATTAAGTGCGACATTTTCCGCTTTGACGTCTCTGAAACCTGCACCTGTTAAAAATCCCCGCAGTTGATCCGGATCGTACATCGAAAAAGGTGTGAAAAAACGCACGGTATCTTCCCCGTCAAAATTCGGTACTATCATATCATTTATTAAAATTTTGAATAAGGGTATGTTCAATGTATCATCCCAGGTGAAATACATAAACTTGCCTCCTGGCTTAAGCACCCGGTATACCTCAGCAAATCCCCTGGGCTTATCCGGCAGGAACATCATACCAAACTGGCACACCACAAGGTCGAACGTATTATCCGGGAACGACAGATCCTGTGCATCTTCCACCCTGAAGTCGATGTCGTTGTTATTCAATTCGCGTTTGGCAATAGCCAGCATATCCACACTCAAATCGGATGCTACAAGTTTGGCGTAAGGCGCCAAAGCCTTTCGGATATGGCGTGTTACCCTGCCTGTGCCGCAAGCTATTTCCAGCGCCGAACTTACATTGCCAGCGTCGATCCGGGAAGCTAAATAGCGCCCGTAGGGCTCAAAAATTATCGGTCCCATGTAATAGTCATAATTTTCGGCGTCCTGGCCGGTAAATTTGAAAGCCCTGTTGATCTCCATATTCAGGTGGGTTTACATGGTAAAGATAAATTCCGGTCGAACACATCGGAACGTTGCGTCATATTTTAATAGATTTGTGTTAAATGTTTGACAATCCATTAACAGAGAGTTAAAAAAATGACGAAAAAGTTCTTTTTTAAATTTGTTTTTCCGATTTTTATAGTCATACATCGATGACAGCCCGGGATAAAAAATCACTTTTAAGAAGCTGGTGTGTGCTCCTGCTTGTGGGAGTATACTTTTCAGTAGCTACTACACATTTGTTTTTTGTTCCGAACCTTCATGCGCGCGCGCACCACCACAACCCAAATTCTATATTTAAAAGAAAATCTGAAAATTATGCCGCAGTAGGTTTAACGGATAAATACACCATCAACAATAAAAAGTCATTTAAAGAAATCAAAAAGGTTTGCAAGAGTTCTTTTGCACCACCGGTATTTAAAAAGTACAAACTGCGCCTGTATTCTCTAGTCAATCCATACGTCATCCGGCACCTGCCCGATCAGCGGTATTGCTATCTATCCAATTGCATAATCAGAGTTTGATGGTCGTTCATTCCGCTTGGAAAAGCGTACAGTAATGAAAAATATCATCAAAAAAACCAATTATGCACTCTTTACAATTGTTGTCGCAGAATCTGCGGCGTATAAGTAAATTATATTCAAGGCTTTTGTCCTGCGAGATACCGGTATTTGAATCAGATGCCTGCTTCGCGGCTATTCTTATCCTTTCGGCCCAAAAAGCACCGATAACACAGAATAAGCTGGCTGAACTGCTCAAAGTAGATAAATCCCGGATAGTTCACCTACTGCTAACTCTCAATAAAGCACAGCTTGTCGATATCGCCATAAACCCCGACGACAGGAGACAACACTACGTTTCGCTGTCAGCCTCCGGCAGAGAAATGGCGCCCCTTATCTTACAGAAAGTGATGCATATCGATCAACTTTCTAAAAATGGGATCTCCACCCACGACCTTTCCTTGTTTTACGAAGTAACTCAAAAGATCGAGCAAAATCTCGCGGCTTGTATCAATAAAAAAATCTGTCGAAAGTTTAACCCCTAATGTATGACCCTGCAAAATTCAACGTTAAAAGAAACAACAATTATCGCCCTGCTTCAGGATATAAAGGAAAAAAATTTTTTAGGCGCCCCTGCCGAAAATATTGATATAGCGGCGGCGATTACATTTGTTACCGATAAGGAACTGGTAACAAGGACCGAATATGGTAATTTCGAACTGTCAAATAAAGGCCTCGACCTGCTGTTCGGTGTGATAACCTGGGAAAGTCTCTACAGCAATAATTAAACGGCTTTTATTGGTATATTTGTTTATCATGTGGATGGCTTTTTGTTCCTGGAAGGCCATCCTTCATTTTAAATTTTTAATAAATTTTTTGCCCGTTTGAAAAAACACTTGTTTGTTTTAGGACTGATTTTGATCTTTTTTAACGCAAGATCACTCGCGGGACCTTACATTAAAATCTCCGACACCACGTTAAAAACCCTTCCGGATGGTTATTACTATGGCAATGTGGATTATTTCAATTATGCCAGTTCGCTGAGCGCCACTTACAGCGATCAGAAATTAAAAGTAAGGGAGGGCATTGTGAGAGTAATATACCTCGGCGACGGTGGCGTTATTCACGACGGCATCAACAATGAAGGTTATTTGTATACCGGCGGCAAACTGAAAGTGAGTAAAAATAAACGTACCGGCAAGCTGGAATACACCGCACAGGTTTCCATCTCTAACGGCGCCAATATCTACTCCTATAAGATCACCATTACGAAGGAAGCGGCCGACGATCAGTAAATTTACTTAGCACTTAACCGTCTTTTTCTTTTTACCCAAATTACCCTTATCCCTGGCTTTTTGTATGTAAGTTATTGCATCGGGTACTTTGCATGCTGTATCGCCTTTGTCAACTATTACATCGCCGATTCGTTTTGCTGCCGCGACAGCATCTACCGTCAAAGGCAATACATAGATGCCCACACACATCACAAAGCCATTCATGGCTGACCGTACCCGATTAAGCGAGGTATGAATAGTTTTTTCAACCCTGTTCAAAAGTGCTTTTATCCCTGCTATGTCAAGCTCACTATCCGGTTTCAGCGCCATCAGGTTACTTAAGGTCGACCAGCCGGCTACCGCAATATGTTCGATATTCGAGTCTATCCATTCCAAACCCAGTTCATAACCATATTTTCCTTCGGCTGCAACCCACGGAACAGTATATTCATTTACATTATTGGATAAGGCTTTTTCTATCCAATGCTTCATATCCGCTTTGGTCATTTGAGCATCATCGGCTATCAGTCCGGCAAGGTATTGGGCATCAGCATTACCCGTATCAAACAGGTCCTTAGCTAATTGGTAATCACGCTTAACGCGTTTTTGTATGGTTTTCAAAAATTCTACTTTCACCCCGAAAAAGGGTTCCCTAACACCGTGCTTAATCAGTATTTTCTTGATGCCGTCATTGCCGTTCGCCTGCAATTCGGCCATAATCTCGCTGACGGTCATAATGGTTCCCCGTAATTGTTCACTAAAAATAATGAGAAAAACTGTAAATTATTTTAATGATAATTAGACTTTTTGATAAGGGAGGTTATATCACTGATATGAATTTTTCTCCCGGTCGTTTGCAATATTCCCTCGGCTTTAAAATCCTTCAGCAACCTAATAACATTTTCTTCGGCAATACCGGCCATATTGGCCAGGTCAGCCCGGGATATATCCAAAGCAGGTTCCTGTCCGCTAATGGCGTTCATATCCTTATATTTTTCACGCAGTACGATCAATGCAATAGCCAGACGTTCGGTTGCCGTTCGCTGCGCAAATACTGATATGCTATTGGCCATCACGGTAAATTCGTGACTCAATGCTTTTAGCAGGCGGTGTGCAAAGGGGGCTGAGCGCTGGAGTATTTCAACAAAATCTTCTTTAGGGATAAAACATAATAAGCTTGTCTCCAGGGCGGCGGCCGAATCCGGGTACCGCTCTTCGGCCAGCACTGCATGATAGCCAATCAATTCTCCCTGGTTAGCCACATAAATAATTTGCTCCCTGCCACCTTTATCGGTTTTGTATTTTTTTACTTTGCCGCTTTTTATAATAAAAATACCGGAAGGAACAGCCCCTTCCCTGAATATAATATCCCCTTTATTGCAGAGCTGTTCGCTTTGATGCATAGTCAGGTCGAGGTGGTCAGCTTCGGAAAGCACACTTAGCACAGACTGTGTAGTAAAGTTCCATCTATCAATCGGGAATCTTCCTGATAAGCTCATTTACAAAAGTACACATTTATAAAACCTGATAAATATCAGCTTTCGGGCTGATGTATTACCATAACGTTATTTCTATTCTGCCCCTAATTTTGAAAATGGTTAACTCTCATCCATTCTCCCATTTTCCCCCTGAGCCGGACGAGGATCATGCACGAGAGAAATCGTTCAGGATTATCAACAAAGACAACGCCGCATTTTTTAAAAATGATGCGGCTTTTGACTGGATGTATCCCGAACACCTGCAACTATTGTCACTTAAACAATGGACTCGCTTGGCAGTGGCCCGAAAAGCCGCCAGGTTTCTTGCGCGGCCCGGTGCCCGGGTATTGGATATAGGCAGTGGCATCGGCAAATTCTGCCTCGCTGCAGCACATCTTTATCCCGGAACAAATTTTTTCGGCGTTGAGCAAAGGGGCGAACTGGTGCACTTTGCCGAAGAGGCCGGAAAGTACCTGCAATTGAGTAATGTCCATTTTACGCAGGCTAACATCACCCAGATCAATTTTCGTGAGTTTGATCATTTTTATTTTTATAATTCATTTTATGAAAACCTTGATCCCGATAGTTGTATAGACGATACTATTGCAACTTCAAGCAGTCTGTATTTTTATTATACGCTCTACCTTCTTCAGGCCTTCGACGATCTGCCTGCGGGCACCCGGCTGGTTACATTCCATACGCTTGGAGAAGAAATACCTTCGTCCTATAGATTAGTAAAGACCTCGTGGGATATGTTATTAAAAATGTGGATCAAACAATAGAAAGACCATGACCCTGTTCAGACCCAAGATAATCGATACTCTCAGGAATTACTCCAGGCAACAGTTTTATAAAGATGCTATTGCCGGTGTTATCGTTGGTATCGTGGCTATTCCATTGGCAATTGCTTTTGCAATAGCATCGGGGGTTACGCCCGAAAAGGGGTTTTTTACAGCTATCGTTGCGGGTTTTATTATCTCGGTGCTCGGGGGCAGCCGCGTTCAGATAGGCGGCCCCACCGGGGCCTTTATTGTGGTAGTATATGGCATAGTGCAGCAATTTGGGATAAGCGGTCTCATTATAGCCACTTTTATGGCGGGCCTGCTTCTTATTGTTATGGGGTTTGCGCGTTTAGGCAGCGCTATCAAGTTTATCCCATACCCTTTAATTGTCGGTTTTACTTCTGGTATTGCAGTCATTATCTTTTCCTCACAGGTAAAAGATCTGTTCGGGTTAAAAATGGGCAGTGTACCGGCCGATTTTATCAGCAAATGGATCGCATACGGTCATCATTTTTCAACAGTAAACCTATATGCGATAGGCATCGGTATTTTTACCTGCATTACCATACTATTATGGCCACGGGTGACCGGGAAAGTGCCAGGTTCGCTCATCGCCATTTTAATTACTACGTTGGCTGTAAGCCTGTTCCACCTTCCTGTCGAAACCATCGGCAGCCGCTTTGGCTCTATCCCTTCCACTTTGCCGCGGCCTGTATTACCGGGGATAAGCCTTGCCACGATACAACACCTTATTCGACCCGCATTTACTATAGCCTTGCTCGGTAGTATTGAGTCGCTGCTGTCTGCCGTCGTGGCAGATAGTATGATCGGGGGCAACCACCGTTCAAATACCGAATTGATAGCCCAGGGAATCGCAAATATCTGTTCATCTGTTTTCGGCGGCATTCCCGCCACCGGTGCCATTGCCCGCACAGCAACCAATATTAAAAACGGCGCCCGTACACCAGTAGCCGGAATAATACACGCGCTTACTTTATTGTTTATCATGATGTTCTTTGGGAAATGGGCCGCACTTATCCCAATGCCGGCGCTTGCCGGAATATTAATGGTAGTAGCATGGAACATGAGCGAGGTTGACAGCTTCGGGTATGTGCTTAAGGGGCCCAAAAGCGATATAACCATTTTATTGACCACGTTTACCTTAACAATATTTATTGACCTGACCGTGGCTATCGAGATCGGTATGATCCTGGCTGCCTTTCTTTTCCTGCGTAAAATGGTGCAGTCGACATCGGTACTGCAAGCTGGCGATCAGAATGATGACATGCCTGAACAGGACGCTTCCTATAATTTGCCCCTGCAAGTTGCGGTTTTCGAGATCAACGGTCCACTGTTTTTTGGTGCCGCCTGGAAATTTAAGGAAGCAATAAGGCTAACCGAAAAAAACAAACCCTTCTTAATTATCCGGATGCGAAATGTACCTATTATCGATAGTACAGGTATTCGCGTATTAACCGACATTAACGAAGAAATGTCAAAAAAGGGCGGCAAGCTAATACTCGCCGAAGTAAATTATCAGCAAGTTATCAATGAGTTACAAAAAACACGACTACTTTTCAAAATAGGGAAAGCTAACGTGACCACCACGTTCGACCAGGCCATGACAAGGGCCGACACACTCATTCGGCAATTAAAAACGGAATAAGGTTAACAAGGGCACATAAAAAAGCCACCTTTAATAGGTGGCCCGTACTTCTATAAAAACAGGTGATTCGCTACTGATCCGATTGGATACCGCTGATATCCGATACAAATTGGTCGGGCGTTTCGTTTGGAAAACCATCCCACGTTCTAAGCACCTTCCCGTGCTCATCAACCAGTAATGTGTATGGGAATTTCCCGTCGCTATTGTACTTGTCTGCCAAAGCCTCGTTACGCTTTACCTGGTCCTTTGGAAGCTGGTTTTTCTTTTGCCTGGGGAAATCAGCGCGTACCAGCACCAGGTGGTTCGATGCATAATTTACAAACGTTGCCGACTCAAGTATTTCCGACCGCAACCGGATACATGGGCCGCACCAATCCGACCCTGAAAAATTGATCAGGATCAATTTATGTTCGCGGTTCGCTTCTGTTTTGGCAGCATCAAAATCGCCTATCCAGTTTGCCCCTGGCAAAAACATCATAAAAAATATGGTTAACACTTTCATATCGTTTTCTTTTTATTGTAGAACCATTATTTATTTAAAACTGAGACTTAATGACACTACATCTGATACCAGGTTGGTATTCTGCGAGTAATGCCCGTAACGCAACTCAAGGTCGTGCAGGTTTTGCCACCCGAAGACGCCTTTAGGTGGGGCAACCCTGAGACCAACCCCGAAAAAGTTGCTAGTAAACCTGGCGTATTCGTAGTTGCTGGTATAGTACTCATCTGTTTGATCGTGAACCCCGTACGGTGCAAAATATTTTGCCGCCGATTGGTTGTAATACCTGTAAAACGGTGATACCGATAAAAATGGCGTGATCTTGACCGGCACTTCGGCATAAGCCGTGTTCGATCGTATTCCCCAGCTGTCCAGGTAGTACCGGTAGTAAGTTCGGACAATGATGTTATCACCAACAAAATAATTCAGCCTAAAACCAACCGGTAACTTAAACCTCGTCGACGGCAGCCTTTCAATAGTATCTTTTCCGGTATTAAAATAAACCCGGTGAAAAGGAAGGCTGAGGTACCCGTTTTGAGTCACTCCATCGACCAGGAACATGATCTGCATTCTTGAATTGATGATTTGCGAATAGCTGAGGGATGCCGTGAACGTATTCCTCGGGCTCGTGGGTATTTTTGGTCTATCGCCGTGGCCGCCACTGGTGCTTGCGTTGGTCACTATCACGTCTTCGGTAGTTGTCGACGTGGGTATAAACTCCGAAGGATATATTAACGTCACATGGTCAAAATATGCCTGTATCTTCGCGCCAAACTCGCCCATTCTGTCCGTAGTCTTTTGCGAAAAATGCAGATCGGCCCCTAACGATTTATAATTGTATTCGCCCGAATAATAAGCGCCTAAACCGAAGCTGCTGCCTTTCTTTATGTTCTCCTTTGTCCAGTCAATTGATGGGTAAACCCGGCTTCCGCCCTGTTTGGATGCGCCACTAAGGTTTACATAGGCTGACGAGGCTGACGTGTGGTGATCGATGCCGAGGCCAAGCGTTATTGAATTTGTTAATACTTTCGGGTCGCCCCAAAGTAATTTCAAATCGATGCCGTTCGATATGTCCGTGACATGTTCTGTACCGATACCTCCTGTAACTGCGGAGTGGTTCCCATTTTGCAGATAATAACTTGATACGAGGTTGACCTCGTCCACGTGCAACGCCTGCGGATTATAAGCGCTTCCCGAAGGCTGTTCCACCGGTGTATATAAACTTGGCGCCTTGGTCCTGCTTAACGTGTCCTGTATGGTTTGGGCATGAACGTTCAGCCGGCATACCAATGCAAATCCTAAAACGGATAAATATACTTTCCTCATGATCTTTTACTTTTTTCTGTGAGGAATATTAATTGCACCCGCATCCGCCGCCTGTTTTACCAGCATTGGCTCCTGAAGCCGCCTCGCGGTACGATTGAAAGTTTAATTCGTTTTTTTCAACCTTCCGGTTGCTCAATGCCATTTCCGAATCATTGATCCTGTTCTTTTGGTATTCTTTCAAATGAACGCAGGATGATGCGCTTATTACAATTAAAAGGCATCCCGTTAGTCTTGCTATTTTAGTTATCATATTTAAGGGGTATTATTTCACATTAATGTTCTTCGACGTATACATTCGGTCATTATCATCAATAATCACCGCTTCTATATCCTTTATCTGGTTTATCAGATGCAAACCCGTTTCTATTCCCATTATCATCACCGGTGTCGCCATAGCATCCGCTATTTCGGCGTTAGTTGTAATAATAGTTACACTCTTTATACCCGTGACAGGGAGGCCCGTGCGCGGGTTAATGGTATGCGAATATTTCTTGCCGCCTATCATCACAAACTTTTCGTAATTGCCCGATGTTGCTACCGCAAGGCCAGTAATGGACATATATGAAAAAACACCTTCCGGTAAGTCGGGGTTGGCTATCCCTACTGTCCATTGTTTGCCATTTGGCTGAAGACCCCAGGCCGTCAGGTCGCCGGAAGCATTCACAACTCCACTTTCTACACCCTGTTCACGCATTATTTGTTTGGCCCTTTCCGCTGCATAACCTTTGCCTATTCCCCCAAAACCAATCCGCATTTCCTTTTCACGCAAAAAAACGGTGCTTTTTTCTGCATCCAATATCACATTGCGATAGTTGATCAGCCTTACCATATTTTTCGCTGTTTCCCTGTCCGGGAGGGCGGTCATATTCTGGTCGAAGTTCCAGAGCCGTTTATCTATGGAACCATATGTAATATCGAACGCACCCTGGGTTATTTCCGAAATTCGTATCGAGCGCCGGATAAGATCGAATGTTTCGCCGCTCACCTTAACGGGCATAATACCCGCATTATTGTTAACCTGGTTTGTTTCACTGTCATCGCTGAAAGTGGTCAGCAACCGTTCTATCCTTTGTATCTCGGCGATGCCTGCGTCAATTTTTTTGTTGGCCCACCCCTCATTATCCGATACCACCGTTAACTCGAAACGGTTGCCCATCAATTTGCATGTTCTTTTAAATGCAGCGTTTCTGGCCATATATTCTTAGTAGGTAAATGGACAAATCCTTACAGCCGTCCATCCAGTAACAGCAATATTACGTTCAGATTCTGTAGTTTAAATGAAAAATACTTTTTTGAGTGTTAAAACATTTAATTTAACATTAATTAACAATTGATGGCATTTGCCGACAGCCCCTTTCGAGCGAAAAAGCCCCCGGCTTTTGGTAGAAGGCTTTCGATGATTTCCGCTAAATTTATACCTGGGTCGGAAATACAGTGACCGCGAAACGGCATTGTATTGCGCCAAAGTAGTGCAGATCGATATCGAACGTACCTTTCAATAGCCTTTCATAGTATTTGAGGGTTTATGGGAACATCCAGGCATGAAAATCACGTCAATTCAGGAATACATCGAACGTAATGCTGCAGGGTAACCGTGCCGACAGGGCTTAATTAATAAATAAGGAAAAAAAAGCCTTATGAAAAAATTCATAAGGCCTCCGACAATAAGTCGGGATGAGAAGATTCGAACTTCCGACCTCCAGCACCCCATGCTGGCGCGATACCGGGCTACGCTACATCCCGAAAACAGGGGTTACAAATATACTTTTTACCTGTGAAATTTATAACTGGCTAAAATCTTTTTATTCATCCGAATATTTTGGCGGGAGTAAATTAATTTATTATTAAGCATTATTTTATCTGCATTGTAAGTAACTGAAAACAAACAATATAATTTTTTAAATAAATAAAACTCTTTTATAATTTAATAGTTAAATACTTATTAACAAAAGAGCATAACCATTTGTATGTTAAGTATATTTAGATCAGATTTGCATTATAGTTAGTGGGATATAATATTCTGATAGCTAACTGTTATAAATACTTTATTTAAAGTACTTTGATTTCATGGGCGGTTGATTGAGACATTAACCACAAACAAATTAACTACAGTCACATGAAAAAGATTTTCATCATAGCGCTGTTATTTTTAGCATTCAGGGCATCGGCCCAAAATATCATCCCCGGGCAGGAGGCGTCAAAATATGTAGGGCAAAAGGTGTCGGCTTACGGATATGTATATAAGATTGAGCGGGAACCTAAGTCGAAAACCTGGGTCATTACCTTTGGCAGCAAGTACCTTTCAAAGGGCGTTGTTCTAAAATTGAGTGATGAATCCAAATTACAACCGGCCAGTACATTTCAGGATGTGAACGGTCATTTCATCTCAGTAACCGGCAAAGTGGTAAAAGAAAAAGGTAAAGTATTTATCAATGGCGACGATCCGGCTACCATGGTATCAGTCAAACAGCAATCGCTGGCGGTCAACTGATACTAAGCTATTTGCATGTTCTGTTCTTCCGCAACGTCAATATCCTGTTGTTTCCTTAATTTTTCCCTGCGCAAAAATCTGAAATGCAATACGCCTATTAATAAAGCTATAATGCCCTCTGCCAACATTGTATCAGGCGTCCCGATCCATTTTGATACCGACCCGATCAGCAACCCGCCCAGCGGCTGCATCCCAAAAAAGGCCATCGCATAATAGCTGATCACACGGCCGCGCATGTGGGGTTCTACAGTAGTTTGAATTAGTGTATTGCTTACCGTTATCTGCGACATCATGCCAAATCCGGCTACTGTTGCAAACACCAGCGCCAGCGGGTAATTTCCTTCATGTGAGAAAAGGATAAGCCCGGCTCCAAATACAAGCGTATTAATAGCCAGTATTTTCTTCAGGTTGCTCCCTGCCTTAAGCGACGCAAGGAATATAGCCCCGCCAAAGGCACCTAACCCAATCACGCTGTCAAGAACGCCAAAAGTAGATGCCGTCCCTTTAAAAATATCTTTGGCATATACCGGCAGCAATGTACTGTAAGGCAAAACAAATAGGCTGATAAGGCCAAGCATCAGGATAATGAATGCAATTGATGGGGTCTTTTTAAGGTATTCGAATCCATCCTTTAATTCTCCGATGACATTTTTGGCATGAACGGTGCCCATATATTTTGGTAACCGCATCATTAATAAAGAGCCTATCACCGCCAGGAAACTCAAAGCATTCAGCAGGAAGCAAGTACCATCACCCATGGTTTCTAAAACAAACCCGGCGATCGCCGGGCCGATGAGCCGCGACAAATTGACCATTGATGAGTTGAGTGCCAATGCATTGGGCAGATCCTTTTTGTCGTCTATCATTTCAAATACCAGCGCTTGCCTTGCCGGCACATCGAAAGCATTAATGATACCGAGCAGAACACTCAAAGCCAGTATTTCCCAAACTGCGTAGTGTCCCAGCAGAATGAGTACCGCCAGTATGGTTGCCTGCACCATCGATGCTATCTGCGTACCCAAAAGTACTTTGAAACGGTCGTACCTGTCGGACACCACCCCACCCATCAGCGAAAATAAAAATGACGGGAACTGGCTTGCAAAAAGCGTGAGCCCAAGCATAAATGTTGAGTGAGTAAGCGAATAGATGACCCAGCTTACCGCTGTTTTTTGCATCCATGTGCCTATCAGCGAAACGGATTGCCCGGTTATGTAAAGCCGGTAATTACGGCTTTTAAAAGCGTTGAAGGTTGTTATTTTCATTGAGTAAATTTCACACCGAACGGTCTGCAAACCGTTCTATTTAATCCATATCCACTAATTTTTTAAGAGGCCCCAACGCCCGGTGCAACCACTCCTGTTCTTCATCTGTACAGCTTTCCTTTATCGCTTTGGCAAGCCACTCGTCGCGTTCGTTACGCATTTGGGTAAGCATTTTTTCACCTTCAGATGTCAGTGAAATCAGTACTTTACGCTTGTCTGTTTCTGACCCCTTACGGCTGACGTATCCAAGCTCAAACAAATGACCCAATATTTGCGACATGCTTTGGTTGGTAATTTTCTCCATCGATGCCAGTTCGCTTGGGAGCAGTTGCTTATATTCCTGCAGCAGCGCCATACTTGAGCGCTCCGTCAACGAAAGTTGTTGGCCGGTTACCGATTCTTTACGTAATTTCTTTACCAACCGGGTAAGTAAATTGCGCAGGGAGGTAGCAAGCTGGGGTTCCTGGTTTGAAGCCATATTAAAAATTAGTTAGTTAAACTAATAAGTTTACCTTACAAAGGTACGACCATTCCTGTCTTTTAAGGCTATATAATTCTCATTTAAATGTTATAATTTTGATCATCCTTATCCGTTTAATGACGGATTGGGTACCTGATAACTATGCGGACACCGGAAAACTACGAGTTGTTGATAGGGAAGATTAATACTTTCATCCGCAAGTATTACCTCAACAATTTATTACGGGGCCTGATATTCCTGGGTGCGGGTCTGTTTTCGGCTTATGTCATTATAACCGTAAGTGAATATTACGGTGACTTTAACACCACTTTCCGGACATTCCTTTTCTATTTCTTTATCATGCTTAATCTGGGTTTGATCGCGTGGCTGATCATCCCGTCGTTAATGGCATGGCTCAGATTGGGCAAAACTATTACGCACGACCAGGCCGCCGAGATCATCGGAAAACATTTTACAGATGTTAGCGACAGGCTGCTGAATACCCTTCAACTTAAAAAACTTGCTGATAACAGCCCAGAAAGCCAGGCCTTGATCGAAGCCAGTATCGATCAGAAAATAGAAACACTTAAACCGGTACGTTTTCCATCAGCCGTCAATATCCGCGAGAATACAAAATATTTAAAATGGATCATCTTTCCCGTCGCAACTATTTGTGTCATCGCCCTGGCGGCACCATCAATACTCACGGAAAGCACAAAAAAACTGATACGCCATAACGAATACTTCGAACCGGTAGCGCCTTTCAAGTTTGTATTGCTTAATAATTCTCTTTCTGCGATACAGGGACAGGACCTGAAAATTGATCTGAAAATTGACGGCGATAAACTGCCTGCCGATGTCTATATTGAAACGGGCAGTAACACATTTAAGCTTGACAAGGAAAATATCACCCGGTTTCACTACCAGTTTAGCAACCTTCAAAAAAACACCTCGTTCCGGTTCATCGGGAATGGGTTTCAGTCAAAAGCCTACGAAGTAAAGGTGAGCTTAAAGCCATCGCTGCTTCATTTCGATGTGGCTTTTACTTACCCCTCATATCTTCATAAGAAAAACGAGACCATCTCTAATGCCGGCGATCTTACTGTCCCGGCCGGAACCGTTGTAAAATGGCAATTGCACACGCAAAATGCCGATGGGATTCTCTTTAGTATCAACGAAAAAACCATGGCGGCGAATCCCGGGGGCGCAGATGTTTTTGAACATACCGAACGGATTTTAAAGAATTCCATATACAAATTGAACCCCGTTAGCAATGCTGTAGCCCGCGGCGATTCTGCAACTTACCGTATCAATGCCATACCGGATGAGCTGCCCGCGATCACCGTCAACGAAAAAAATGACTCGGTAAGCAGCAAGGCTATATATTTTAATGGTAAGATACAGGATGATCATGGATTTAGTTCGCTCACTTTTAATTATAGGGTAGGCATCCCGGGAAATAAGAGTGGAGAAAAGATGATATCAAAACCAGTAAAAGCGGATCTGGACCAATCTCAATCCGATTTTTTTTATTACTGGAACCTAAAGGAATTTGGAGCCAAACCCGGCGACCATATTTCGTACTATTTTGAAGTTGCTGATAACGATGGCGTTAAAGGGCCAAAAAAAGTACGCTCCCCGGAGCGAACATTGAACGTTCCTGATCAGAAGCAAGTTAACGATCAGCTTGACAAAGGCACACAAGTAGTAAAGGAAAAAATGGAGTCTGCTATCAAACTTGCCGGCCAGATAGAGCATGATTCACAAAAGCTCAATCAAATGCTGCTGAATAAGAATACGCTCTCTTTTGATGAGAAAAAACAAATAGACGATTTGCTGGAAAAAAAGAAAGAGCTGGATGACCTTGTGAAAGACATACAGGCCGAAAACAAAAAAAATGCTTATGAGCGTAAGGAAAATCAGCAACAAACCAAAGAGCTTGAAGAAAAGCAAAAACAGATAGAGAACCTGTTCAACAATGTACTCGATCAGAAAACACGCGACCTGCTTCAAAAACTGCAGGAGTTAATGAACGAAGAGCAAAAAGACGGAACCCGAGATCAGCTTTCTAAAATGCAAATGGACAATAAATCTCTGCGGAAAGAGCTTGACCGTATATTGGAATTGTACAAAAAACTGGAATTTGACCAAAAATTAGACCAGAGCGTTAATCAACTAAATCAGCTTGCGGAAAAGCAGCAAAAATTAGCGGACCAGGCAAAACAGAGCGACGCCAGTCAGCAGGAATTGCAGCAGCAACAGGAAAAACTGAAGCAGGATTTCCAGGATGTAAAGAAATCATTGGACGATCTGCAAAAACAGGATGAGGCTTCGGGAAAGAAAAATGAGTTTGAAAATCCAAAAGATGACGAGCAAAAAATCGACCAGCAAATGCAGCAGAGTTCTGAAAGTTTACAGAAGAACGACAAACAGAGCGCATCGCAACACCAGCAGGAAGCTTCTAAACAAATGCAGCAGTTAGCCAGTAAATTGCAGCAAAAAAATGAAGAACAGGAGGATAGTCAGAACAATGTTGACGCTCAGCAATTACGCGAATTATTGAAAAATCTCGTTAACAGCTCATTCGACCAGGAAAAGGTGATGGAGACATTAAAAAACACATCTCCTTCCGATCCAAATTATAGTATATTAGCACAAAAACAAAAAGATATAAAAGATAATTTAAAAACAGCAGAAGATAGTTTATATTCGTTGAGCAAAAGGGTTCCGCAAATACAATCAACTGTCAACCAGGAGATAGCGGGCATCAATGAACATATTGATAAGGCGCTGGATAATTTGAGCGATCGCCGTACACCGGAGGCCGGTCGAAACCAGCAATATGCCATGACATCGATGAATAACCTGGCGCTGATGCTGAACGAGGCACTGGAGCAGTTGCAGAACTCGATGAAAAACTCCAAAGGCGGTGGTGGAAAATCGAAACAGCCCTCGTTGTCGCAGCTTAACAAAATGCAGCAGCAATTGAACCAGAATATGCAAAAGATGCGCGATCAATTGCAAAAACAGGGTAATATGTCGCAAAGTCAGCGAAGCGGCATGAGCCAGCAGTTAGCGAGAATGGCCCGCGAGCAGCAAATAATAAGAGAGGCGCTTGATAAGATCAATCAGGAAGAGAATAAAGATGGTACAGGTCGTTTAGGCAATTTGGACAAAATTTCAAAAGAAATGGAACAAACTGAAAACGATATCGTAAACAGGAGAATAACTGATGATCTGCTAAAGAGGCAACAACAGATCCAAACCAGGCTACTTGAAGCTGAGAAAGCTGAACGGCAACAAGAGCAGGACCAGCAGCGCGAAAGCAATGCCGGAAAAGATCTGCCTCCGGGATACATAAAAGCGTTACAGGATTATCAGAAACTTAATGAAAAACAAACCGAACAAGTTAAGACTGTATCTCCGGCACTTAATTTGTATTATAAACAAAAAATAAAATCTTACTTTGATCAACTTAATGCCCATTAGTATGCAAGAAGCGAACGTTCAGACCAGTGAACTTTATACTTTACAGCTTCCGTCAAAACCGGAGAGCATAACGTTGCTGGAAAACCTTATTGAGCAAATTGCTGACAAGCATAACGTTAGTGAAGATACGTTCGCTAATATGATGACTTGTCTTAACGAGATCGCTATAAATGCTATTGTACACGGCAACAAACTGGACGAAAGCAAAAAAGTGATCGTCAACGCCGAAGTAGATCCGAAACGCGTGATATGGACGATCACCGACGAAGGACCAGGCTTTGACTACGAGCATTTACCCGACCCTACCGCCGTTGAAAATCTTGAAAACTTGACAGGCAGGGGCGTTTTTATCGTAAAACAGCTCGCCGACCAGTGCGTATTCAACTCGACCGGAAATGAAGTGGAACTTCATTTTAAAATATAATGCCCTCTGTAAATTTTTTTGAAGAAGACATCCGTTTCGATCTAAAAAACAAACTCAAGGTAAAGCAGTGGGTTAAGGCCACTATAGCTGCCGAAGGTTATAAATTACAGGAGCTTAATTATATTTTCTGCTCAGATAGCTATTTGCTGACTATCAATCAGCAATACCTGGATCACGATACTTACACAGATATTATCACGTTTGACAATTCGGAAAAGCCCGGAATGATCGAAGGTGATATTTTTATTTCTATTGATCGCATACGCGAGAACGCAGAACAATTTGCCACCGGCGAAGCAAATGAACTCCATCGCGTAATTATTCACGGCGCACTTCACCTCCTTGGTTATACCGACAAAACGGCAGTTGCCAAAAAAACCATGACCGGCAAGGAAGACCAATATTTGGGTATGAGAAATTTTACATAAGTACGACGTGCGGCGTTTGATAAAAACCAGAATATTAGCCCTAACTTTACGTCATATCACGCTGAAACCAAATTTCTTAGATCATGAAAATATTAGCATTCGTATTTGCTTTGTTATTTGTCGCGCCATCTTCCGTCTACGATTTTAAATTGAAGAACATTGATGGCGAATCGTTCTCCCTGGCTAAATACAAAGGCAAAAAAGTATTGATCGTAAACACAGCATCCAAATGCGGCTTTACTCCACAATATGCCGAGTTGCAAAAGCTGGCCGATCAATACAAAGACAAAGTGGTAGTAGTAGGCTTTCCTGCGAATAATTTTGGGCAGCAGGAGCCTGGTACAGCTGTCGAGATCAAATCGTTCTGCCAGAAAAACTATGGCGTTACTTTCCCGCTTAGCCAAAAGATAAGTGTTAAAGGCGATGATATCGACCCATTATTTAAATATCTGACAGAGGCCCCAAATCCTGATTTTACAGGCGAGATCAAGTGGAATTTTGAGAAGTTCCTGATAGATGAAAATGGCAAGCTGGTACACCGTTTTCGTTCACAGGTTACCCCGCTTTCGCCTGAATTGACAAAATATCTCTAACACCGGGACAAGATTAGTTATAAGAAGACCAGCTGGAATTCAGCTGGTCTTCTGTTTTTTACAAGAATTAATTTCCTGCCTTTTTAATCGAGTCCTGCTGAGCGGCCTTTGCTCTTTTTATCGAGTCCTTTTTAACTTTTTTGATCGAATCCTGCCGGGCCTTTTCCTGTTTCTTTTTCTTATCCTTAAAAAATCCCCGTAGCAAGAAGTTATGCTGGGCAGCCTTCAGGTCCTCATTCAACGTACCCGAAGTTTTATGAACTGTCGCAATAGTGCTTTGAGCCTGCTTTATAGTGCCTTCAAGGTTCTTGGCCATTTTATCATTATTCAGCAGCCTGCCGATGCTTCCCTTGCCATTATCAACTTTGTCTACAATACTGGCAAGACTCGCGATCAGGTTGCCTGCATCATCGGCAATCCCGGTTACTTTTTTTATGATCTTATCTACATCAACCGGATTAATGGCCGCCAATTCGTCACCATTTTTTACCATGTCATTTGTTTCGGCTCCACCGGGTGATATAACAACCAATTTATCACCCATCAGCCCATCGCTGCCAATACTTAGTTTCGCGTCTTTTTTAATAAATTTCCTTACACTCTCATTAAGCGATAACATCACTTTTACAGTTGTATCATTTACAATTCCGATATCTTCAACCACGCCAACATTGATACCGGCAAAACGTGCATTATTACCAACCTGCAAGCCGCTTACGTTCTTAAACATGCCATGAACATGGAAGGTACTCGAAAATAATCCTCTCTTATTCCCGATAAGGAATATGGCAGCTACCAGCACTGCAATGCCAGCCAGTGCAAATACTCCTATCTTTATTTTTTGTCCCGAAGTGGTTCTCATAACTTATTTTTAAAAAAATGACCTGATAAACTCGTCCTTTGATTTTCTCAATTCATCAAACGAACCTTCAGCTATATATTCACCTTCATTCATGATTACTACCCGGTCGGCAGTTATGCTTGCGCATTCCATATCGTGGGTGATGATGATAGAAGTAGTTTTATATTTCTTTTGCATGTCAAGTATTAAATGACTGATCTCACGCGAGGTGATAGGGTCGAGCCCCGTAGTTGGCTCGTCATAAAGCATGATCTCGGGCTGAACAATCAGTGTTCGCGCCAATCCCGCGCGCTTGCGCATTCCTCCCGAAAGATCCGAGGGCATCTTGTCTATTGCGTCTGCAAGGCCCACACTTTCCAGCACTTCTTCAACTTTCTGGTCTATTTCAGCGCGGTCTCTCAACCTTAATACTCTCGTTAATGGAAACTCCATATTCTCACGCACAGTCATTGAATCGTATAGGGCCGCGCCCTGGAAAAGAAAACCGATCTTAGTTCTCAGCTCTTTTAATTCCTTTTCATTCATTTCGGATACATCCTCGCCAAAAACAGTGAGCGTACCTTCATCCTGTACCAACTTTCCGACAATACATTGGATGGTGACAGACTTGCCCTCGCCCGATTTACCCAAAACCACTACATTTTCGCCGCGCTTAACATCAAGGTTGATATTTTTCAGTACTTCATGGTCGCCGAACGATTTCTTAAGGCCTTCAATATGGATAACTACCTCGCCCTTCTTGCTGGTTGGCTCTGTTTTAGGATCGATGTTTTTTTTGACTTGTGCCATATCAATGATAAATAAGGATGTTACTTATCTGAACCACAATAGCGTCTACAACGAATATCCAAAGTGATGAAGCTACCACAGCCGAATTAGCAGATAAGCCTACGCTTTCGGTGCCTTTGTTGGAGTTGTAGCCTTTGTAACACCCGATAAACCCGATGATAAAACCGAAGAATATGGTTTTGATAAAGGCAGGGAGGAGATCGGAAAAGTCTATTGAAGCAATGCACTTATTAAAATAGAGCTGCAGGCTTACATGCCCTGAGATATTAATTGCCAGGAAGCCGCCTGTAAGGCCAAGCACGTCGCCGAGCAACGTTAACAGCGGCACCATCAGGGTGGTGGCTAATATACGGGTAACCACCAGGTATTGCATGGGGTTGGCACCGGATATATCCATGGCGTCTATCTGTTCTGTCACCTTCATACTACCCAATTCAGCACCTATGCCTGATGCTATTTTACCGGCGCAGATGATAGCTGTGATTACCGGACCTATCTCGCGTATAATAGAAACTGCCAATGTACGGGGCAGCATACTTTCGGCTCCAAAATCAACAAGGGTTGGCCTTAGCTGTAACGCTAAAACCAACCCCATTATAAACGCGGTAGTACCTACCAGCGTGAACGATTTGTAACCTATTTCGTAGCATTGCCGAACAAACTCCGACCATTCAAAGCCGCCCCTGAACATATTCCTGAAGAACCCTTTCAGGAATATCACCTGTTCGCCGCTATCTTCGAGCCATTTCTTCCACGTCGGTAATGCCTGGTCTGCCATTGGTTATGATATAATGCCTGTTATAAACAATTAAAAATCAAATTGTTTTAAGCCCAATAACATTGCACCGGCAAGCAGCGTGTTTTTATCTCATCGGAACTTCTATGATTAGCAGGCGGGACTGCGATTTGGTTTCAATGGTAAAGGAACTTGTATCATAAACACCAATTGCGTCCCTTTTGTTTAAAACACTACCGTCAACATCCGATTCGCCCTCAACTTGCAATACATAAGCGCCGTTCCCGGGAACCTTAATATCATATTGTACCTTCTTACCTGCTTCAAAATCACCGAATGAAATAGCTGCATCCTGGTTAATAAATAGCGTATCGGCATCCTTATCGCCTGATACTACGGTAGTCAATTCGTTAAGTTTCATGGCATCGGTAAAACTCTTCTGGTCGTACCTTGGCTTGATATCCCTGTTCTTGGGAAATATCCAGGTTTGAAACAATTTAGCCTCTTCCGTCTTTGAAGGGTTATACTCCGAGTGCATAATGCCGGTCCCCGCCGACATCACCTGGACCTCTCCAGCTTTTATCTGGCCCACATTACCCATGCTGTCCTTATGTTCCAGCGTTCCGGAAAGCATTACGGTGATAATTTCCATGTTATCGTGTGGGTGCATACCAAAACCCATCCCTCCCGCAACAGTATCGTCGTTTAAGACCCTCAGCATACCAAAATGCACCTTTTCAGGGTTGTACCATGGACCAAAGCTGAATGAAAAATCAGATTGCAACCATCCTAAGTCGCTGTGTCCCCGCTCGTTGGCAGGGTAAAATATCTTAGTCATTTTAAGATCTCCTTGTTTATGTGAGTAATTATATGTTTAAACACACAATTCTCATTCCATTATTTCATTATGCTTATTTTTGTCCAAAATTAGAATAAACATGCCAAATAAAGTGGTTATAGTTGGAGCAAGCGGACTAATTGGCAGTTATTTATTAGACATACTACTGGAACGACTTGAGTATGATGAAGCACTGGCACTTGTTCGTAAGGAATTGCCAATACAACATAGGAAATTAGTCCAATTGGTGGTGGATTTTGATCGGCTGGAAGACTATTCATCATCTATCAACGGCCAAGCGGTATTCTCGTGCTTAGGAACTACGCGAAGCAAAGTTCCGGACCTGGAAGCTTATCGAAAAATTGATCATGACTACCCTTTGCGGTTGGCAGAGATAGCTAAACGGAACAATATAAAGCAATTTCATTTAGTATCTTCAATCGGCGCAAATCCCGGGTCAGGCAATTTTTATACCAGACTGAAAGGTGAAATCGAAGAAGACATTAAGCGAGTTGGCCTGAAATGTCTACAAATTTATCAGCCTTGCGTGCTTACCGGCAACCGGAAGGAATCAAGGCCGATGGAACGTTTTATCATTGGGGTGATGAAACTGGTAGATCCGCTATTACTTGGCAGTCTGAAAAAATACAGGAGCATTCCAGCACAAACGGTCGCACAAGCCATGTTTAATGAATCATTAAAGAAGGAAGAAGGTATATTTGTGCACCCTTCTGACGAAATAAAATTATTAGCGTGAGTACTTATATATCTGCCGAAAGCCTTGGTCATTCATTTCACGACCATTGGCTATTTAAAAATATTACTGTTGGTATAAACCGCGGACAGCGAGTTGCGCTGGTTGGTATCAATGGTGCGGGGAAATCTACTTTCTTAAAATTATTAGCCGGTCAATTTTTACCTGCTGAAGGTAAAGTGGTTCAGGCGCGCGATCTCCGGCTCGGTTACCTGGAACAAGATCCTTCTTTTGAAAAAGGTCATACCATAAGCGATTATATTTTTCATTCGGACAACAAGCAACAGCAATTGATCCGTAAATATGAGGAATTGCTTGAAAATGAACCTGATAACGCCAAAGCCATTGATAAGATAACCGAAGAGATAAGTAATAGCGACGCCTGGGATTATGAATACAAAATCAAAACTATTTTAGGGAGATTGGATATTCATCACCTTAATCAAAGTATCAGCACCCTTTCGGGCGGGCAGAAAAAGCGACTTGCCTTAGCCCGGCTATTGATAGAGGAGCCTGATGTTTACCTGCTGGATGAGCCGACCAACCATTTGGACATTGATACGATAGAGTGGCTGGAAAAATTGATGACTGAAGGCAATAAAACTTTATTGATGGTAACCCACGACCGTTATTTCCTGGATAATGTATGTAACGAGATATTAGAGATAGATAACGGCAAGGTATTCCCCTATCATGGTAATTATGGCTATTACCTGGAAAAGAAGGCTGAAAGGGACGCTACACTGGATGCGCAGTTTCAAAAGAACTCTAACCTGCTTCGTAAAGAGCTGGAATGGATGCGCAGGCAGCCACAGGCCCGCGGCACGAAATCAAAAGGGCGCATAAACGCTTTTTACGAGCTGGAAGAAAAGACTAAAAATAACGGTCCGAAAGAAAAGGTTGAATTAAGCGTGAAAACATCCCGGCAGGGTAATAAAATAATGGAGCTGCACCATCTGAATAAAGGTTTTAACGGGACTACTTTTATTAGCGACTTTAATTATGTTTTCAAAAAGGGCGACCGGATAGGCCTTGCGGGCAAGAACGGCAGCGGTAAATCGACCTTGTTAAACCTGATCAATGGTATAATTATTCCCGACAAGGGCGAGGTTGAAAAAGGTGAAACAACGGTAATGGGCTACTTCCATCAATCGGGCATAGTATTCAAAGAAGATGACCGGGTAATAGATGTGGTAAAAAATGTGGCAGAGTTTATTACTATGGCCGATGGCAAAACCATTTCAGCCTCTGCCCTGCTTACGTTGTTCCTGTTCCCGCCCAAAAAACAATACGGCTTTATTGCTAACCTAAGCGGTGGCGAAAAGAAACGCTTGCAATTACTGCAGATATTAATGAAGAATCCCAACTTCCTGATATTGGATGAGCCAACCAATGACCTTGATATTGATACCTTAAATGTATTGGAGGAGTTTTTAATAAACTATACAGGCGTATTGATGCTTGTTTCGCACGACCGTTACTTGTTAGATAAGCTAACCGATCAGCTTTTTATTATGGAAGGAAACGGTTCGGTACGGATTTTTAATGGCAATTATTCGTCTTATCGTTACGAACAGGAACAGGAAAAACAGCAAGCCAAAAGCAACCAGGCAGCAGCTAAGCAAGAGCCCAGGCCTGCGCAACCCAAGAAAAGCAAGCTGGCTTTTAAAGAACAACTGGAGTTGCAAACCCTGGATAAAGAAATAGCACAGATTGAGAACGAAATAAAAAAGTTGACCGAGCAGTTAAACTCCGGGCTTGCGGATCATAATCAATTAAGCGACCTGGCAAGGCAAATCGAGGAGTTGACAAATAGCCTGGATGAAAAAAGCCGTCGATGGATGGAGTTAACAGAACTCAACGAATTATAAGCATGAAAACATCAGATATTATAGCCTCCATAGGCGTTATCATTTTATTGATCGCGTTTTTTCTTAATCTGAATAAGAAGCTTTCGGCAGATAGCAAGGCCTATATCCTGATGAACTTTTTAGGCGCTGGCATCTGCTGCTACGCATCTTATATAGTACGGTTCTACCCTTTTGTTATACTAGAAGGCATTTGGAGCATTGTAGCGCTGATATCATTATTTAAAGTTTCACGTGGAACATCACGCGATTGATTTAACTTTGTACGTTCCACGTGGAACATGGAGGAAGAATGTTTAAGAAATATGATGTTATAGTTGTTGGTGCGGGACACGCCGGATGCGAGGCAGCTGCGGCTGCCGCTAACCTGGGTTCATCTGTTTTGCTTATAACTATGAATATGGGTACTATCGCCCAGATGAGCTGCAATCCTGCCATGGGCGGAGTGGCCAAGGGTCAGATTGTACGTGAGATTGACGCTATGGGCGGCTATTCGGGTATTATTTCGGATAAAACAACTATCCAGTTTCGCATGCTGAACCTGTCGAAAGGCCCTGCTATGTGGAGCCCGCGCGCGCAGAATGACCGGATGCGCTTTGCCGAAGAATGGCGCCTGGCTTTGGAACAAACGCCGAATGTCGATTTCTGGCAGGATATGGTTAGCTCTATTATAGTAAAGGGCAATGCTGTAAACGGGGTACGGACATCGCTGGGCATTGAGATAGAATGCGACGCCGTAGTACTTACGAATGGAACTTTCCTCAATGGATTAATTCATATTGGTGAAAAACGTTTCGGTGGGGGTCGTACGGCTGAGAAAGCCGCCACTGGCCTGACCGAACAATTGGTTGAATTAGGCTTTGAAGCTGGTCGTATGAAGACGGGCACGCCGCCAAGGGTAGATGGCCGCAGCCTTAATTATAGTGTAATGGAAGAGCAATGGGGCGATGAAAATCCTGGCCGTTTTTCCTTTACAGATGTGGAACGCCCGACGGAAAAACGCTGTTGCTGGATAACTTATACCAACCCTAAAGTACACGAAACATTAAAAGAAGGTTTTGAAAAATCACCCATGTTTACCGGGCGTATCAAGGGTCTTGGTCCGCGTTACTGCCCTTCTATTGAAGATAAGATCAATCGCTTCGCCGAGCGTGAGCGTCACCAGATATTTGTCGAGCCTGAGGGCTTCAATACCGTTGAGATATATGTAAACGGCTTTTCTACTTCACTTCCGGAAGACGTTCAATATCGTGCCTTAATTCAAATACCCGGCTTCGAAAATGCAAAAATATTCAGACCCGGGTATGCAATCGAATATGATTACTTTCCACCCACCCAGCTTAACCTAACGTTGGAAACCAAACTCGTGAACAACTTATTCTTCGCCGGGCAGATCAATGGAACCACCGGTTACGAGGAAGCTGCGTCGCAAGGGTTTATTGCAGGCATAAATGCCCATCAAAAAGTCCATGACAAACACGAGCTTATTATGAAGCGCTCGGAATCATACATCGGTGTACTTATAGACGACCTGGTAACGAAAGGAACAGAGGAACCTTACCGCATGTTCACCTCAAGGGCTGAACACCGCTTACTGCTTCGACAGGACAACGCGGACATCAGGCTGACTCCAATTGGTTATGATTTGGGTCTGATCAACGACGAGCGGATGGATAAGGTAACCAGGAAAATTCAGGACTCGGACAAGATCGTCGCCTTTACCAAACAGGTATCGGTAGAAGCTGCTTCTGTTAATTCATTACTTGAAGGACTCGGCACCACCTCACTTTCTCAAAATATAAAGATGTTTAATTTGATCAGCCGCCCCCAGGTTTCACTAGCTGATCTTAGAAAGGCTGACACTTCCCTCGATGCACTCCTGAAAAACTTTGACCAGGAAACTATTGAGCAGGCTGAAATAAAAATCAAATACGAGAGTTATTTTGAGAAGGAAATGGATATCGTAGAAAAGATGCGGAAAATGGAAGACAAGGAGATCAACCCTGAGTTCAATTATCAGTCACTGGTGTCTTTGTCAAAAGAAGCCCGCGAAAAACTGATGAAGATAAAACCAAGGACCTTAGGACAGGCTTCGCGGATTTCGGGCGTTTCGCCATCCGATATCTCTGTTTTGATGGTGCACATTTCACGATAAATCACAATAATCTGATTATCAATAAATTATAAATTTTGTTTTAAACGCATTATTTTTAATTCCGAATGATAATCTTCATAAAAAGATAAAAATCATTTATAGCGGCTAAAAATGGGGTTAAATAAAAAGTCATATTTTTCTACACAAAATCTCGCGTTTCTCGTCGTCCTTTTGCTGATTTTTGGCTGCGCCAGCATCCAGAAGCCGGCGGGCGGACCAAAAGACCGTACGCCGCCGAAATTGCTCAAGGCAACACCGCCAAATATGACCAGGAATTTTAAGGAGAAACAAATACGTCTCGACTTCGACGAATATTTCAATCTTAAGAATCCATTCCAGGAAATTATCATAAGCCCTACGCAGGAAAAGCCCCCAACGTTTAAGGTCAGCAAAAAATCGATCGTTGTCGACTTTAAAGATACGCTTGAAAAAAACACCACTTATGTTATCAACTTTGGAAAGGCCATTGCTGACGTAAATGAAAATAACGTCCTCGAGAATTTCACTTACGTTTTTTCCACCGGTCCCCATATCGACTCGCTAAGTATTTCGGGTGACGTGAAAAACTCACTAACCGGCGAAAAAGTAAAGGACGCAACAGTAATGCTTTTCCCGGTTAAACAAGACACGCTTTTCGGCAAAAAGAAACCTTCGATTTTCGCTACAACCGACACTTCCGGAAATTTCTCGCTCAATAACCTTCATGCCGAAGACTACCATATTTATGCTTTGAAAGAAGATAATCCAAACAAAGTATATGACAATGAAAAAGAGCTTGTCGGTTTTCTGAAGGCCTCTATCCATTTAAATAAAGATACATCAAACATCCATCTCAGCTTATTTAAACAGGACCCCGAAAAGCTGAGAGTTGTCGACCGTCGTTTTGACCTTGATGGCAAGCTTTTTTTTACATTTAACAAGCCTGTCGAAAACCCGTCGGTCAAAGTTATTGACCCCGCCGCGCTTAATAGCCAAAAGATCGTAGACATCAACCCTACCCGTGACACTATAGGCATTTACATGCGTTCGATGGATTTTGATTCGATCAAGGTCGCGATGATCCAAAACAACAAACCTTTTGACACTGTTACTCTGCGTAAGGCCCGCAAAGAAAGTTACGAGCGGATCATTAAGTTGCAATATAACATCAGTCCGGACAGGAAGCTCCAGCCTAACACCGACCTAGTAGTTACCTCCAGTACCCCCTTACAGAACTTTGACCAGTCACTGATTGCCTTAAGTGAGGACTCTGTCAGGATCTCCAATCTCAAAATAACGCGCGATACCGCCAACACGCATAAATTATTTATCAAATACCCCTGGAAGCAAAACAGCCAGTATCAGCTGGTGTTTAACGATGACGCTTTAACCGATATTTACGGTGATAAAAGCAAAAAACTTGCAACGCTATTCCAGCCCGATAAAACCGAAAATTATGGGCAGCTGGCTGTTAAAGTAAGCATACCAGATACATCAAAGGCTTATGTGGTTGAATTGTTGAATTCGGAAAAGAAGGTGGTACACTCCGATCCTGTTACCAACAAAACTACCCTCAATTATAAAAACTACCGCATTGGTAAATATTATATCCGGGTTGTATATGACACCAACAAAAACGGGAAATGGGACAGCGGCAACGTGAAACAAAGGCAATACCCCGAAAACATCTGGCAGTACAGCAAGGAAATTGTGCTCCGTTCGAACTGGGATGCCGAAGAAACACTGGATATACCCAAAGAGCCTATTGTTCCTTAAACCAGCTGGAATACATAATGTAATTATGTGGCAATTGCCTCAGCATATCCTTTTGCTCCTGGCTTAATGGCTTTACCTTTCTTGCAGGTGTGCCTGCATAAAGGTAGCCGGATTCGCAAATGGTGTTCTCCAGCACTACAGAGCCAGCCCCGATGATCACGAACTCTTCCACAACGGCATGGTCCATCACAATAGCCCCCATGCCTATTAATACATGATCTTTCAGGGTGCAGCCATGCACCAATGCATTATGGCCGATAGAAACGTTACTGCCAATCCCGGTGGCAGCTTTAAGGTAAGTGCAATGGATCACAGCCCCATCTTGTACATTGGTGTTGTCGCCAATGCGGATATAGTTCACATCGCCACGGATAACTGCATTGAACCAAACCGAGCAGTTGTTACCTATTGCTACGTCACCCACAATAGTTGCATTTTCAGCAATAAAACAGTCGTCGCCCCAAACCGGGCTTTTATCCTTTACAGGCAGTATAACGGGCATATTTGAATTATTGAATTATCAGTTTACTGTATTATTGATTGAATTTATTATGTTTGGCCTACAAAAGCGGAAATAGCTCAGTTGGTAGAGCATCAGTTTCCCAAACTGAAGGCCGCGGGTTCGAATCCCGTTTTCCGCTCCTATTTACACCCACCACCCGATCTCAAATTTTATCTTTGGCCGCTCCTTGTTATAAAGATTAAGAGCGACTTTTACCGCTTTTATGCGCCATTCCAGCGCTATTTCGCCAGGTTCCATGTCCTCATCTTGCCTGGATTTGCCTAAAATGGCATCCAAATGGTCTCGAATTGTTTTAAATTGACCTTCAGCATCCATTTCTTCACTTAAAAATTCGACGGACTCTAAGGATTTCGTATCTCCATGTTGCTTATGATTCCAGCAAACTGTTTTTAAAGGCAATTTTAAACCATTTAATATAGTTCGCTCTCCCCACTGATAAATAGTACGGTCAGCCCTGAATTCCTTCTTAACATATAACTTATCTGCCTCAATATCAACGCCCCACTTCAGAAAAATACCTTCCTCTTCAAATAAAATACCATCGGCCAGGGCATTTGCACCATTTGACGGCACTGTTACTACTCCCGGATCTTCCTTTTTCCTTTTAAAAATTGATAATAGTCCCATAAATATTAAAACACTGTATCATGCTCCGGCTCTGCATGTACTTTATAATCAGTCGTGTAATGTAATCCCCTACTCTCCTTCCTGAGCATGGCCGATTTTACCACAATATAAGATACCTGCAGCAAATTGCGCAGCTCGCATAGTTTTACCGACAGTTTAGTTCTTTTGTAAAACTCTTCTGTTTCCTCATACAATAAATGCAGCCTGCGCATCGCCCGGTCGAGCCTGAAATCAGAACGCACTATACCTACATAATCGCTCATCACTTTTTGCATCTCGCGAACGTTATGTGTAACCAGGATATCCTCGTTGGACAACTGCACACCCTGTTCGTTCCAATCGGGTATATTCTCCGGGATAATATTTTTCTCAAAGTTTTTAACGGCATCTTCATAAATGCGGTGGGCAAATACCAAAGCTTCAAGTAACGAATTGGACGCCAACCGATTAGCGCCGTGCAGGCCTGTTGAAGAGCATTCGCCGCAGGCATAGAGCCTGGTAATGGACGATCGTCCTGAATGATCCACCAGAATACCGCCGCACATATAATGACAGGCCGGTGCCACCGGTATCATATCTTTGGTCATATCGATACCTATCTCCAGGCATTTGGCGTAGATGTTAGGGAAATGTGCAAGAATATCCTTTTTGGCCCGGTGTCTTATATCCAGGTATACATAATCTTCGCCCGATCTCTTAATTTCGTTATCTATTGCCCTGGCCACAATATCCCTGGGTGCTAATGATTTACGCTCGTCGTACTCCTGCATAAATTCTTCGCCATTGGTACGTTTTAATATCCCCCCAAACCCGCGAACTGCCTCAGATATAAGGAATGAAGGATATTCTCCGGGATTATATAAAGCTGTAGGATGGAACTGGATAAATTCCATATTTCTCACCTTGCCTTTCGCCCGGTAAACCATAGCTACTCCGTCACCGGTTGCAATGGTAGGATTGGTGGTTATGGAATAAATATGCCCGGCTCCCCCTGATGCCATTACGGTCACATTCGATAATATCTTTTCCACGTGTCCATTCACCGTATTAAGCACGTAAACGCCATAGCAATTAATATCAGGTGTCGACTTATCTACAAATTGCCCTAAATGGTGCTGGGTTATCAAGTCAACAGCGAAGTAGTGTGTTAATATGGTAATGTTCGGATTCAGATGTATCTGATCGAGCAGTGCTCTTTCTATTTCCCAGCCTGTAATATCCTTATAATGCAACACCCTGAACTCGGAGTGACCGCCTTCTTTTGCCAGGTCGTATATGCCCTCGTTTGTCTTGTCAAAATTGGTTCCATAGTCAATAATTTCGCGAATACGCGCGGGACCTTCTTTTATCACAATCTCCACCGTTTTCTTATCGCACAGGTCATCGCCCGCTACCAGGGTGTCTTCTATATGTTTCTCAAACGAATCTTCTTTTTTATCAACAACTACTGCAACCCCGCCCTGGGCATACTTAGTGTTCGACTCATCTTCATTCGATTTTGTAACTATCAGTACCTTACCGTGCTTTGCCGCTTTGAGCGCGAAACTTAACCCGGCTATCCCCGACCCTATTACCAGGAAATCACAAGTTCTAGTCATTTTTCAAGTATATGTGTGTAAAAGTACGGCTTATGTTAGAAAGAGCTTTAAAAGGTGTTAATTTTGTGTAAGTAAAAAATCAATAAATAATAAAACGGTTGAAAACTTACTTTCAGATGGATTTACCCACTATTTTATGAGCGATTTTTGCGTCCGTTTTCGGGCATAATTAACATTTTTAACACGCTGAAACTATTAACAAATAAGGTTTTAAAAGTATTTTTATATAATTACATAAGTCTTTAAATCAATAAAATAGAATTTAAAAATCTATTAAAATTTGTTGAAAAGATTTTATAAACAACTTTTGACCGGGTTTGTATCACTAATTTTAAACAGAGTTAACACACCAATAACAATAGTTCTTTTTTATATATATAAAGTATTGTTATTAATTGAATTGTTGAAATGAATACCTTAGATGAACTCAATGTAAAAGGTTTTGTGGACGAATACATCGACCCGACACTTGATCTTTTTGAAGAGATTGAACGATTAAAAAAGGAAAAGAATGCGGTTATTTTGGCTCATTATTACCAGGAACCCGATATACAGGATATTGCTGATTATATTGGCGACAGCCTGGGTTTATCGCAACAAGCAGCTAAAACTGATGCCGATGTTATTGTATTTGCCGGGGTCCATTTTATGGCCGAAACAGCTAAAATATTATCGCCGCAAAAAAAAGTCCTTTTACCCGACTTAAAAGCTGGCTGCTCGTTAGCCGACAGTTGTCCGCCACATTTGTTCAGAAAATTTAAGGAGAATTATCCCGATCACCTGGTTATTACTTATGTGAACTGCACGGCGGAATTGAAGGCATTGAGCGATATCGTTTGTACATCCAGCAATGCAGTGCAAATTGTGGAGAGCCTGCCTAAAGATCAAAAGATCATTTTCGGGCCGGATAAAAATCTAGGCGCGTATGTTGCAAAAAAAACCGGCAGGGATTTGGTGCTATGGAACGGAGCCTGCATGGTTCACGAGATATTTTCAAGAGAAAAAATAACCAAATTAAAGGAGCGTTATCCGAACGCCAAATTATTAGCACACCCTGAATGCGAGGATGTGATTCTTAAATTGGCTGATTATATTGGTTCGACAACCGGGTTATTGAAATATGCTACTAAAAGTCCCGAAAGGGAGTTTATTGTAGCCACTGAGTCGGGTATCATTCACCAGATGCAAAAGGATAACCCTGATAAAATATTCATCCCGGCGCCGCCAAATAATAGTTGCGCCTGCAACGATTGCCCCCACATGAAAAGGAATACACTGGAAAAACTTTACCTGTGTATAAAAAATGAAATGCCGGAAGTTACAGTTCCGGAGCATATTATTGAAAGAGCAGTAAAACCTATCGAAAGGATGCTGGATATATCGGCCAGGTTAGGCTTATAAAAGTGTACACCGATCCTTATACCCGGGATCGGTGTAAAAAATTAATTTCCAGGATCTTTTTTAACCTCAATAACATCCTGCACACCTTGCGGCAATGCTGATAATAAATTGTAGCCTGTTGCAGTTTCTATATCCCGTACAGTAACTATATATTTTGTCCAGTCGGAATTTATGGAGTTGATATTGGGAGTATTTACTGCGATAACCCTGGTGCTGCTGGTGATGCGGTTGATATCATTATTACCGGCAGGCAGTATAACAGCTACTTTCCAGATATTAGCCGGAACGGTTACATGTCCGCTGTTGATGGTTGTGGCGCTGCCGTTAGCACCCGTTCCTCCTGTGCCGTAACTTCCCATTATAATATAAACCTCGTTTCCCGAAACCACTTGTTCCCGCAAATAATTTTCCAGGTTTGCCCAAGTCTGTTGGTTATTCTGGGGAGCCTGCGGCACCATATTGGTCATTAAAAATGTCGCCGAATTAGCACCGGTCGAACTTGTCCTGTCGGCCGAAGGACAATTATGCCCCCTGTCAAAACCCGAACCGGAATAACTATTACTTTGTACTTCGTACCAACCCGTCGGCAAGCCATTAAAGCCGGCAAAATTATCGAGCCTGCCAGTGGCCTGGGTTATATTAGTTGCATCCAAATGCCAGCTAACCCAATTAGGCGTGCCACGCGTGCTGCTGTACGATTCTGTATAATACTTTTGGTCCAGCAAGTAATTATCTATAAAAACGATACTGCTTTGGGCATCTGAGGGGTTTCCGAGCAGCAGGTCGCTATTATCGCCGGTTGTGGGTGGCGCATCCGGACCAGCAGTTATACCACGGTCGTTAGTAGGTTGCGTTGTTCCTGTAGTATCGGAACCACCTGTATCAGGAGGGCCCACGGTAATGCCGGGGTCGCCGGCGCCTTTAAAAATTATATCATCAATATTTATCCTTGTTGTCCCGCTTTTTTGTATTCTGAAACGGACTTTAGCTGAAGTAGTAACCTGGAAAGAGTCAACGGCCAGGGTGGTCGAAGTTTCGTTAATATCGGTTCCCAACTGGGTGAATGTTGATCCTCCGTCCGTTGACATCAGTAATTGCCAGGTCGAATTGGCGTCCGAGCCATATTTTGCGTGTTTAATGCTGATCTGTTTCAGAGAGTCAATGTCAAAATCCATGGTCAAACTGCCATCGCGCACCCGTACCGATTTATTCCCGTCTTTAGCATCGCCAGCAAGGTTACCCAACAAAGCGTCGTTAAAATCCCATTCACCCGTTGTAAGATTAACTTTGGCGTCAGCATAGGCTGTTTTAGTGCCTGTTTCAAAATCTTCGGTAATGGTATACTTAGCCGGTTGTTTGGGGGTGTCCGGCTGTTTAGGTGGGCTAGTTGGATTATCATTTTTTTTACAACCTGCAATAATAAACAGTAGGCATACGGAAAAGAGGAATATTCTTTGTTTCATGGGCATATTAATTTTTGGCTAAATTGACCATTGCTCATTAACCGCATGTTAATTTTTTAAACTATATCATAATTGTTACGAATATATTTAAGAACGGCAAGTGAATTAGCTTTTCGTATTTTTGTATCCGGATTATGACGGTGGCCGGTTAAAAAAATCGGCGCAATCAAACAGAAATCGGTATAATCATAATTACTATGTTCGAAAACAGCGAAAAAACCAATATAGAATCATTAGGCGAATTTGGGTTGATAGACCACCTGACCAAACAGATAGACTTAAAACAAAAAAGTTCGGTAAAGGGCGTTGGAGATGATGCCGCTGTGATAGATTTTGCCGGGAAAAAAGCTTTGGTGTCTACCGATATGCTGTTGGAAGGTATCCATTTTGACCTGGCCTATACACCGCTTAAACATTTAGGTTATAAGGCCATACAAGTAAACCTGAGCGATATTTATGCTATGAACGGTATTGCTACACAAGTGACCGTTTCGTTGGGTATATCCAGCAAATTTCCGCTTGAAGCCGTTGAAGAATTATACGAAGGTATTTACCTGGCCTGTGAAAAATATAAAGTGGACCTGGTAGGCGGCGATACCACATCGTCAAAACAGGGGTTGGTTATAAGTGTGACTGCGCTGGGCCATGCGGACGAAAAGAATATTGTTTACAGAAATGGCGCTGAGGAAGGCGACCTGATATGTGTTTCGGGCGACCTGGGTGGGGCATATACAGGGCTTCAGTTACTGGAACGCGAGAAGATGGTTTATCTTGAAAACCCCAACATCCAACCCGACCTGGAAGGTAAAGATTATATAGTCGAGCGTCAATTAAAGCCTGAGGCGCGCATGGATATAGTGGAATTATTGAGAGACATTAATGTAAAGCCAACCGCTATGATAGACGTCTCGGATGGCCTGGCTTCTGAAGTACTGCACATCTGCAGCCAGAGTAATAAGGGCTGTAATCTGTACGAGGAAAAGATACCTATCGACCCGATGACTTATGAAACGGCACGCGAGTTTAACCTCGACCCTACAGTTTGCGCATTGAGCGGCGGCGAGGACTACGAATTGCTGTTCACTATAAAGCAAGCTGATTACGACAAGATGAAAAATCTTGCTGATATAAGTTTTATCGGGTATATTACAGAAGCATCCGCGGGGCGCAACCTGGTTACAAAAAGCGGCACGGTTCATGAACTGAAAGCACAGGGATGGAACGCGTTTAAAATAAGTAAGTAAAAGATAACCTTATTATAATCTTAAAACCATGAAAAAGATATGCTTGCTGGCATTTCTGTCTGTGCCTTTTATTCAGCTGAAGGCTCAGGATGCCGTTGTTTTTAAATTACGATACCTGCCAAATCATGTTTATAACATGTCGGTTATGATGGGTATGAAAATAAGTGCAAATGTCAGCGGTGATCAGAGCTTTATTGATAAGTTAAATTCTGAAGGTATTACACAGCCTGTTAAGGCCAACTTTCAGATAGGCATGACCGACAAGATGGCAACAGGACCCGCAGGTACTGATAAAATGATGCCATTAACAGCAGATTTTCGTTTGGACTCGATATTCGCGGATATTGGCGGAAAACAGCCGCCAATACCTCCAAATATTGCGGGAAAAAATATAAAAATGTTTGGCCGGGCCAGCCAGGAGAATTTATCAGTTTTGATCGATTCAGTGGCGGGGAAGAAGACCAGTGATTCGAGCCAAATGAAAATGAGGCAAATGATGGGCCTGGTTCAAAAACAAATAAAATTCCCAGAAAAGGCGCTGAAGCCGGGTGATTCATTTACCCAAAGTACACCGATGAATATTCCTATCACCAGGGATAACAGCATAAAAATTGATGCCGCGATAACCTATAAATTAGTTAGTATTTCGGATGGAAAAGCTTATTTCGACCTGATACCCAACCTGGATATCAATTTAAATTTACCTAAAGCGACGGTAAATATAACAGGCAGCGGTTCTGGTAAGTTGGTTTACAGCATCAAGGATGATTTTCCTTTATCCAGGGATGTTAATTTTAAAATGGTTGTAAAAGTAACTTCGGAAAAAGTGAATGTTGACGGAACTGCCGATATCGTCATGTCGTCGCACACCGAGATCAACTGATTAAAACTATTCTTCTTCAATAAACTTCTGGTCGATCTGTTTGGTCGCTTTGGCGCCAAGCTTGCGCAGTACCTCCACCCGACCCACCAGGTTGCCGCTACCGGTTGACAGCTTGCCGAACGCTTCGTTGTAAGCGTCTCTCGAGCGATCAAGATTGTCGCCAATTTTTTTAAGATCGGCTATAAAGCCGACAAATTTATCATATAGAGCACCGGCTTTGGTGGCAATATCGATAGCATTTTTTGTTTGTTGTTCCTGCTTCCATATCGACGCAACGGTCTTCAACGTGGCTAATAGCGTTGATGGGGTAACCATCACAACCTTTTTGTTCCAGGCAAACTCAAACAGCTCCAGATCGCGCTGGATAGCGATCACAAATGAGGATTCGATAGGTACAAACAACAACACAAAATCAGGCGAATTGATCCCATACAGATCCTGGTAGTTTTTCCCGCCCAGGCCGTTAATGTGACCCTTAATGGACAGGATGTGCTGTTTGACATAACTTTCCCGTTCTTCTTCGGTATCACAGTTCACCAGCCTCTCGTACGCCAAAAGCGACACCTTTGAGTCGATAACAATATGTTTATTATCGGGCAGGTTGATGATCACATCGGGTTGAAAACGGTTACCGTCCTCGTCAACAAGATTGAGTCCCTTACCTTGCTTGGTATAGCTTTCGCCTTCGATAAGGCCAGATGCTTCCAGTATACGATCGAGTATTACCTCGCCCCAGTTTCCCTGTTTTTTGGTATCGGCTTTTAATGCCTTGGTCAGGTTGTTGGCTTCCTCGCTGATCTGTTTATTTAGCTCCATCAGTTTCGTTATCTCGCCCTTAAGCACATTGCGCTCGTCCGACTCGGCTTTATAAACCTTCTCCACTTTTTCCTCAAAAAGTTTTATGTTTTCTTTCAAGGGATTAAGCAAAACATCAAGATTATTTTTGTTGGTCTCAGCAAATTTTTGGGACTTTTCTTCCAGCAACTTATTGGCAATGTTTTCAAATTCGCGTTGAAAATTCTGCCTGATCTGTTCAACTTCTGCTTTTTGCTCCTGGATCTTTTCCTGCTGGGCTTTATAATAGGAACGGGCACTTTCAAGCGATTGGTTGGCCTGGTCAAGTTTAGATCTTTCAGTTGTTAATTCATTTATAAGCCGGTCCTTTTCCTCTTTCATCAAACTGATGATGCTTTCCTTTTCAGAAACAAGCCCATTAACGCGGCCTTGCTGGGTTGCTACATCCACTTTTAACTGGTCGTTCTCTGTTTTTAATTTTATCAGCTCATCTTCCGATATACCCTCAACCCCCCTGGGCTTTTTCAGGAAAAAGAAAACAGCAATAAGCAGTATAATAATGGAAACGATCAGGAAAGCCACACTCATTTTGATAAAAATATTAGCAAAACGAAGGTATGAAATTTAGCAGATTGATGGTAAAAATTTTGACCCGGTCGGCGTTTTTTCTTTCGGAAAGCGGTTTTACAGACAGCCAGTATTATTTGCCTGCTTTTTCAACACGCAATCCTATATCGCTAACCTCGTGCAAGGGGTTGTCGCGCATATTTTGTTCTATCTCGAAATGATAAGTACCCTTTGCCGGAAATTTGAAGTTAGTAATAACAGGTACCTGGTAACTATAAAGATTCCCGGAGCCTGTACCTAACCACCGGCCGTCAGGTTCGGCCAGTTTAAGTTCAAAACGGGTAAGTGAGTTTAATCCAGGCCCGGTCCGTTTTAAAAGGATGAAAATATTTGAATAACGGTAATCGCCGGTAACTCGCAGGTTAATCAGGATATTGTAGGGAATGGAAGGGTCGTCGATCTTCACATCATTTTTTATCCTGTTGGCATATGACCAGTTGCGGTTTTCTATAGATGTATTCCGATCGGTAATTGCATTAGGGTCGGTACAGCCCGTTATTAATAATGCGATTATTACAGGCAGCGCCAGTAAAAACTTTTTACGAGCCGCTTTCATTACCTTTATTATCATTACGGTTTTGCTTGTTTTTATTGGGCCTGAACCTTCGTTTATTCCGGTTGTTGCCTCCGCTTTGTACGGCTTGCCCTTCGGCTTGCTCGTTGGGCTGACGAACTTGTACTTGTTTGGGTTGCTGTTCCCTTACAGTATTGCCTTGCGGCTGTTGCTGTGGTTTGTTCCCTTGGTTTTTGTTGCGGTTTTTGTTTTTCTTTTTGTTGCGGTTGCGCTCATCCAAACGGGTAAGGCTGTCCTGGCCGACAACATTCTCATAATCCAATACTTTAACAGGTTTAGCTTCCTGCTCTTTTATCTCGCCCAGGTCTGGCGGAAAAACGCCGTCCCTGTTTTGTTGTTGTATTTCTTTTACACGATCAATTTCCAGGGGTATCCAGCTATCCTCCATCGGGTAACTGAACCACATTAGTTTTTTAAATATGTCTGTTTTCTGCAGGCGGGCATCGCCCTTTTCGGTCTTCAGCACATTCACATTATCAGGTATGCCTTTTAGGGCATCCATATAGGTATCCAATTCGTAGTTGAGGCAACATTTCAGCTTGCCGCATTGTCCCGCCAGTTTTAGCGTGTTCAACGATAGGTTTTGATACCTTGCGGCCGATGTAGATACCGTTTTAAAATCGGTGAGCCAGGTGGAGCAGCACAACTCGCGGCCGCAGGAGCCGATGCCGCCAAGGCGGCTTGCCTCCTGGCGCATGCCTATTTGCCGCATCTCAATGCGTATCCTGAACGCCTCTGCCATACGTTTGATCAGTTCGCGAAAATCTACGCGACCTTCAGCGGTATAATAAAAAGTAGCTTTGGTTTTATCGCCCTGGTAATCCACGTCGCTTATCTTCATCGACAGGCCCAATTCAAGTGCAAGCTTGCGCGAACGGTGCATGGTTTCCCATTCCAGGTCTTTAGCGGCTTTCCACTTTTCTACATCAGTAGTGGTGGCTTTGCGATATATCTTTTTAGTAACGTCTTCTTCCTTAACGCGGTGCTTTTGCATCTGCATGCGCACCAGCTCGCCGGTCACCGAAACGTGACCGATATCATAGCCGCCTGTAGCAGTTTCAACAGCCACCAGTTCGCCAGCCTCCAGATAAATGTTATCGTTATTTACGAAAAAGTCCTTTCTTGAACCTTTGAATTTGACCTCTATAATAGCGAAAGGCTTATAGTTTGATGGCATATCCATGTCGGAAAGCCAGTCGTAAACATCTAATTTGCTGCAACCGTTAGTAAGGCACGAACCGTTACTTTTGCAGCCAGCGGGGGCACAACCACCCGTTGAGCAACTTCCACATCCCATAATTTAGTTCGGTATATAATGAGTCCCCTGGGGGAGCGTTTTAAAATTTAAAACCTTAACAATTTGTAAAGATACATCTAAAAATAGAATTTTCGGATTGGCATTTCTTTCCACGTGATAATGAGCCTTTTCCAGCTCTGTGCTTATGGCCTCGGCCATAGCGGTGTTCATTACATTGGTCATTTTTTGCGCAGTGTCCAACTCCTGCGGGGGTAAATGTACCAGGTTTCCCGCGTCTGCCATTAACAGGCAGCATTCACGGATGAAACTAATACCGTAGCGTAAAAAATTCTTTTGATTTTCCCTGCCAAGCTTGGCCGCCTGGTCCACAAAAGCCATTATTTCAGGTCCTTTATTCCCATAGCATAACCTTAACCATTGTACAAAAAGGGTATGGAAGCTTTTGCCGGTTTGCTTCAGCATCGATAGTGCTTCCGTCATATTTCCATTGCTCAGGTAAGCTATTTCGGATGCAGCGAGTTCGGTTTGGTGATGGTTTTCCATCAGGTCGCGTTTAATATCGTCGTAGGCCAAAGGCGGAATTTTTACCAATTGCGTACGCGAAAGAATGGTATTCAATATCTGGTCCTGGTTTTGAGCCACCAGTAAAAAAAGCGTATTGGGTTGCGGTTCTTCAATGATCTTCAGCAGCGAATTACCCTCCTTTTCCAGGTATTCGGGCAACCAAAGTATAAGCACCTTGTAAGCCGACTCGAACGGTTTAAAACTTAGTTTTTTAATGATTTGGTGACACTCGGCGATATTGATGTTGGCCTGTTTGTTTTCGGCATCCAGGTAACCTCGCCAAAGGTCGAGGCTTAGGTACGGATTTGCTAAAAAAGCTTCCCGCCATTGTTCAATGAAAGATAACGCCGTGTCGTTTTTGTCTTTGGCGAAAAAAGGATAAGAAAAATGCAGGTCGGGGTGTACCAGCTTTTCATACTTGCGGCACGATGAACAAACACCACAGGAATCGTAGGGTTGCTTATCCTCACATGAAAGGTATTGCGCGTAGGCAACAGCAATCGCCAAACTTCCAGACCCTTCCGGTCCAAGCAACAATTGTGCATGGCTCACGCGGTTGTCCTTTACCGTGCCGATCAATCTTTGCTTTACAGCCTCCTGCCCTATTATGTGTTTAAACTGCATTTGGTGCAAATTAGGAATTAGATACGAGATTTGAGAAGTGTGATGTGTGACTTTGGTACAACTATGACAAACCCTGCAAATTAATCTGCACATTTGCACATCAGCTTATCTGCGCATTCACATGAGAGTAATGGCCTTTGATTACGGTACCAAACGCATTGGCATAGCGGTGACCGACCCGATGCAGATCATCGCGACAGGCCTTGATACGATCCACCCCAAGGATATAATCGATTATCTAAAACGATACCTGCAAACCGAGACCGTTGAACGATTTGTTGTCGGCGAACCAAAGCAAATGGATAATACGCCTTCGCAATCAGCTATCCACGTCAAAGGATTTGTGAACCTGCTAAAGAAAAACTTTCCAGATATCCCCGTAGAAATGCTGGATGAACGCTTCACATCTAAAATGGCATCAGCTGCTATAGCCCAAAGCGGCATGGGTAAAAAGGCAAGGCAGAATAAGGAGCTGGTGGATACCATCTCGGCGACCATTTTATTACAGTCGTGGATGCAAAATTTCCGTTAAATTAATTTTCTTACCTTTGCCGCATGGAGATTCTACCCCATGACCTTCAACTCTACCTCGAAGATCATTGCGACCCGGAGCCCGCGGAGCTGCAAAAGATCAACCGGTATACCTACCTGAAGGTGCTTCGTCCGCACATGCTATCCGGCCATTACCAGGGCCGGCTACTGAGTATGCTCAGTAAAATGACGCAGCCGCGCCGCATACTGGAGATAGGAACTTTTACCGGTTATGCCACCATTTGCCTTGCGGAGGGTTTGACAGAAGACGGGCTTATTCACACCATTGAGATAGACAGGGAGTTTGAGGAAATGCTTAATCAACATTTCAAATCAACAAATGTGGATAAAAAGATAATCCAGCATTTCGGCCCCGCAGCGCAGATTATCGTAGAAATAAAGGAAGACAGCTTCGATATGGTTTTTATCGATGCGGATAAAAAGAATAATTTACACTACTTTAATTTAGTATTTGACAAGGTAAGGCCAGGCGGGCTAATTATAATTGATAATGTTTTGTGGAAAGGAAAAGTGTATGGCGGAGAAACAGACGCTGACACGAAAACGATCCAGGAACTTAATGATCACATCGCCAAAGACACCAGGGTGGAAAAACTGATACTCCCGGTACGCGACGGCATCATGATCATTCGAAAAAAGTAGATTATGAAGAAAACAATTCTGGTACTAACACTTTTAACACTCTCGCTTGCGGCTTCGGCCCAAACTACCTCTACATCCTACATCGAAAAATTCAAAGACAACGCCATCCGCATTATGCACCAGAGCGGTATTCCGGCCAGTATAGTGCTTGCAGTGGCCATGCATGAATCGGGCAGTGGCACCAGTTTACTGGCGCAGCAGTTTAACAACCAGTTTGGTGTTAAAGGAAGCGGAATGAACATCCTTTACACGCAAAAAAAGAAAAAGCGTACGCCCTACAAAAAGTATGAATCAGTAATGGATTCGTTCCAGGATTTTGCCCGCATCATGACCGAACGCAAGCAGTTCAGCCACCTGAACCAGGAGCTTAAGCATTACGATTATGTTGGTTGGGCGAAAGGTATCCAGCGCAGCGGTTATGCAGCAAGCCGGAAATGGGCTTCCCAGGTTTTGGGCCTGATAAAAAAATATCAGCTCAATCTGCTGGACGAAAACCCTGCGGACCAGCCACAATTAGCTGCAACACCATAAATTGGCTAATAAATCTTAAGTTTGGGGTGGAATAATCTGTTCCATTTTTAGGTTTATTGAGCATGCAAAAAATCTTTTACCCTTCCATTTTATTTATCGCAGGTGTTTTTCTGAGTTCCTGCTCCGTCCATAAAGACCTTATCAGCAACCGGGAGGCACGCCGGAATAACCAACAGGTACAAAAGGACAACAGCGAAGCTATTGCCAGTTACAGGTCGATGACGTCGCTTGAATATATTGATCGTTATAAAACCGTCGCCATACAGGAAATGAACCTTTACGGAATACCGGCAAGTATTACGCTGGCGCAGGGACTATTTGAGTCGGGTAGCGGCAACAGCGAACTGGCCCGGGTTGCCAATAACCATTTCGGCATTAAATGCAACAGCCAATGGCAAGGGAAAACCTATTATAAGGACGACGATAATCACAATGACTGCTTCAGGGTATATAACAACGCCGAGGATTCGTACCGCGATCATTCTGAATTCCTGAAAAGGCCGCGATATGCTAATTTATTCAAACTGGACAAGAACGATTATGCAGGCTGGGCAAACGGGCTGAAAGCGGCAGGCTATGCCACCAATCCTAATTATCCGCAACTACTGATCAATGTTATACAGAAATACAACCTGGACCAGTATGATCTCCCGGAAACACCTGTGCAGAAAGAGCAGCGCGAGGATCGTGTGTTGCCGCAGATCGAGGCGAACGCAATAGCAGCACTAAAGGATACGGTAGCTAAAATGACGATCACTGATACCCCTGTTGATTCGAACACGCAAAATAAAACATATACCGTTGCACAAGGCGATACACTATACTCCATTTCACGACGTTTTGGACTAACTGTCGACCAGCTTAAATCGTTAAACAACCTGCCGGGTAATAATATTAAGATCGGGCAAAAACTGGTGGTAGGGAAGTAGTGGGATAATTGATAAATAGACGAATGCAGGCCGGCAAGAGATATAAATTTTTTCGAAAAAAGCTTTGGCTGATCTTACCAGTACTGGTAGTACAAATTTTTACAGCGCTTGCACAGGAAAAACAACTGGAAGGCATTGTGTTCGACAAGGATACGAAGGAGCGTCTCGCCCGGATTGCCATATTGAACCTGCGCACAGGGGCACTGTGGTACAACGACCTCAAAGGCGCTTTCAAAATAGACGCGGGTATCGGGGATAAGCTTGTATTTACCAAAGAAGATTTTTTGCCCGATACTGTATTGGTGAAAAATTTTGAGAGCATGGTGATCTACATGCAGCGGACAGCTATTATGCTGAAAGAGGTAACCATCCGCGATTCGCTGCACACGCCTTTGCAGCGCCTGCTGGCTACCAAAAGAGAATATAATAAGGCTTATGGTTCCAGCGCTTTCAGCAATCCGTTCAGCACAGCACCGGGTGGCGGCGCGGGCCTCAATCTTGATGCATTATACAATTCGTTAAGTAAAAGCGGGCAAAATGCCCAGCATTTGCAGGAGTTGATACAAGGAGACTATGAACAAAATGTGATCGATTACCGCTTCAGCCGTTCCTTTGTAGGAAACATAACGAAGCTGAATGGAGAAGAACTCACGGAGTTTATGCACCGTTACAGGCCAAGCTATTTCACGGTTACAAATGATACCGAATACGAATTTATAGTTTATATCCGGACGAGTTTGAGAAGGTTCCTGAAATTAAGAAAATCCCAAGACCGGCCATCGCATCAAACAAGTTCGGAGCTGGACGCGCCTAAAACTGTTTCAGAAGACTGACCTTCCCTATCAGGTGATCTTCGGCCGTATTCGGGATAAGCAGGTTGTTGTAGGCTGAACCGTGATTATAAATGATGTAAATGTAGGAAAGTGGTTCAAACTCCCACGATAGCCTGACGTTGTAAGTTTTCTCGGAATTAAGCGAATTTTTTTGGAACAGCCCGCTTAGCTGTACCCGTGGATTTAATGCCAGCCGGCTTTGCAGGATGTACAGATCAACTACTTTTGAAACCGCCGGTGTTCCCACGTCTTTAAAACGGTTCCTGTTGTATTCGCCGGTGAGGGATATATACGGTATAGGCGAAAACTGAAGTTTCCAGTCGCCGGAATTCAGCCTTCCGTTATAGTAAGGCCCCCATTGGTAATTAACCACCAGGTTCAATATCTTGGACGGATCGGTACTGGCGTATATCCATTGCCGGGTGAACGAATAATTTCCTGCCGGAATGTTAACTCCAAGTGGCTGGAACGGCTCTGTGAGATGAAAAATACTGGGTGTAAAATTATAGCCGAAGAACGCGCCGTTTTGAAAGTTGAGCCAAATGGGCCAAACGGGGAGATCAAATTCGGTAAACCTGCCTGTTGATTCCTGTAAATAAAGTTCAGGTAATATGCCGGGTTCGAAGGCACGCAGGATGCTTTTAAATGGCAACAAGTTGCCCCTATAGTACCAGTTGACACCCGGCGTGGTGCCGATAACATCCTTGCGCGAAACAAAGCCCATTTCCGGGTCGAAAGTTTTGGTAACGATTGATTCTGTCCACCAGAATTTATAATGATTGGTGGAATGATAAAACTGTGCTATGCCAGCAAAGCCCTGCTGCTGTGTGTTGGTTGAGATGGAGTGCGTAAAAATTGTATTTAATGAATTTTCGTCGCCCAGCCGGAAAAAGCCGTCAACCGTGCTTTCAATATTGGTATGGTCGGGTTGGTTTTTTATGGTGAATAAAGCGCCGACGCGATTTTGGCTGCCAAAATTTTCAGATACCCGCCCAACAAAAAAATTTGTACCGGGCGAATCGTTATAACTGCCCTGCCGCATGGCAATTGCGCCGTAATTCAGTTTATCCGACCGGTAAACATAGCGCCCGCCGCCGGTAATTGGTATAGGGTTGCCGTTGTCGTCCAAACCTATCGACCTGCTGAAGAAAGGCTGCAGGTTCATTGAACCACCGGAACCATCGGGGGACATTTGGACATTGAAACTGAATAAGGAGGCGTTCTCCAGGAAAAACTGCCTTTTTTCGGGGAAAAAGACCGAAAACTGTGTAACGTTATTTACCTGGATATCGGCATCAGCCTGGGCAAAATCAGTATTAGCCGTTAAATCTAATACCGAATTAGGGCTTATGGCCCATTTAAGATCGCCACCAGCCTTATAGTGCGTTTTTGCAGGCAGCGCATCCGGCCCGCTGTAGTGATCATAAGAAGAAAGAAAATACGGGTCGACCCTGATGTTGGTGGTTGGTGGCGGTGGCCTCAAATTGGTAAGGACACCGGCATAATCCATCCGCGTTGAAGTGAAAACACGCGGCACGGGCGAAAAAGCCGAAAGCTCGTTTGTTAGCCGGCGGTTGCGGGCCACGTTAAACCCCCAGCTTTGAATGGTGTCTGAAGATTTTGGATAACGCAGCGTTTTCCAGGGAATGGCTATTTCGGCAACCCATCCGGAATCTCCCCTTGTTGTTCGTACATTCCAAAGTCCGTTCCAGTCAACATCATATAATAGATCGTCGAATGCAAGATAATCACGCTGCACGCCATAAGCGTTTGTAGCAAAGGCCATGGCATTGCGCTTATCATTAAAACAATCGAAAGATAAATTGATGAGATCATGTTTTAACAGGTCGAAATCGCGCATAAAATCGGTGGCGCGTATGGCCTTTTTGCCAAGCGGGTCGTGAGCGATGACTCCGACATAAAGATTTTGACGGTTGTAAAGAACTTTTATTTCCGTTAAAAAATTGCTGGGTTTTCCTTGGGCAGGTTCCATCTGGGTGAATGGCGAAGATGATTTTGCCAACTGCCATTCGGGTTCGTCAAGTATGCCGTCGACATGGATGGAGTTGTCAATTTTTACCGCTTCTATTTTTCTTTTTACCGAATCTGGTTTAAAAAAATCGGCGTCCTGTGCTACTAATCGTGATGAAACAAAAACAAGTAAAACAAGAAGTATTTTTTTTGGCATTCTAATCAATATGGTTTTATAAGTGGCACAGGGGACAATAAACATACATATTATCTTGTTATAGAAAAGGATTTTCCTTTAAAAACCAGCTGGTTTTGCTTTAATTTGCATCACTATGTTAAAGACAGGTCTTGGGCTATTGCTATTTACATTTATTTTCTCGTCTGCCCTCGCACAAAAAACTGATACCTTAAAAGCCGACACCAACCTGCTCAACAAATACCGCCTTGAGCCGGCTCGCAACTCACTTCCTAACCACGTAAGGCCGGTCCAGGTAACTGAACAATTAATACCTGTCGAACTGCTCGACTACAAGGTTAGTTACTGGCATAAAAGCGTTGTATGGGGGCTCAACTTTAATCAATCAGCATTTACCGGTAACTGGAGCGCCGGCGGAATAAGCTCGGTAGCACTCGGTACAAATTTCGATTTTAAAGCAGATTACAATAAAACGCCGCTCGACTATACAACTGAGACCAACCTGATATACGGTATTGCGGCAAACAAGGGACAAGGATCGCGCAAAACAAATGACCGTATATTTTTAGACAATAAGCTGGCAACACGAATATCGAAACAGTGGTATTTTTTCGGCTCGCTAAGTTTTGAATCTCAATTTACCGCCGGCTATACTTATACTGATGCTGCCGGGAACCCGGTAACAAAGGGGCTTACCATTTCAAATTTTATGGCGCCCGGTTACCTCACCGAATCCATCGGTTTTGAGTACAAACCCAATAAATATTATGATATACGTTTGGGTACCGGTACGGCGAAACAAACCTTCGTAACCGATACCACTATTTATCACAATTTACCCGAGAACTATGGCGTGAAGCCCGGTCACACCTTCTACAACCAGCTGGCTTTCCAGGGTGTAGCAACAGTGGATAAAGACCTGATGAAAAACCTGCATTTGAACGCCCGTTATGCCATTTTTATCCCCTATGTGCAGCCATTTGCCTATACCACGCACCGTGTTGATGCTACCCTGACAGCAAAAGTTAACAAGCTGATAAACGTTAGCATGAACGCCACGCTGCTTTATGATAAAAACACGTCGCATGATCCGCAGGCGACCGAAGGGATATCAATGGGCGTGGCTTACACCTTCCCATGATCTGCAGCAATTGCTGTTAACATCAGCCCTGACATTGGGCGAGGCGGATTGCAGGGGCCATGCGAATATGATCTTAATACGAAAAAGTACTTCGGGCAAATCACTTCAAAATCTTAACTTTGCACCCTTATTTGACTTGTAATAACAATGTTTGAAAATCTTTCGGATAAACTCGACAGGGCGTTCAAGGTCCTGAAAGGACAGGGGACCATAACAGAAATAAACGTGGCGGAAACCATGAAGGAGATCCGCAAGGCCCTTCTTGATGCCGACGTTAACTATAAAACAGCCAAAACTTTTACCGACGATGTAAAGCAAAAGGCGTTGGGAGAAAACGTGCTTACGGCTATTTCGCCCGGCCAGTTGCTCACCAAGATCATGAATGACGAGCTTGCAGCCCTGATGGGCGGCAGCACCGCCGAACTGAATTTTCCGGCTACGCCAACCGTTATCCTGATAGCAGGTTTGAACGGTGCCGGTAAAACTACTTTCAGCGGTAAGCTGGCAAACTTCCTGAAAACCCAAAAGAACAAAAAACCGTTGCTTGTAGCCGGCGACGTTTACCGCCCGGCGGCTATTGAGCAGCTTAAGGTTTTGGGCGATCAGATCGGTATCCCGGTTTATGCTAACCTGGAATCGAAAGATCCTATTGCTATCGCCAGGGAGGGCGTTGCGCTTGCTAAACAGCAGGGTAATAATGTGGTGATAGTAGATACGGCTGGCCGTTTGTCGGTAGATGAGGCCATGATGGTGGAGATAGAGCAGGTGAAAGCGGCAGTAAATCCGCATGAGATATTGTTCGTGGTGGATTCCATGACCGGCCAGGATGCAGTTAACACCGCAAAGGTGTTTAACGACAGGCTTGATTTTACTGGCGTAGTGCTGACCAAGCTGGACGGTGATACCCGTGGCGGTGCAGCGTTGTCGATCAAGTCGGTCGTGGATAAGCCGATCAAATTTATTGGTACGGGTGAGAAGATGGAAGCGCTGGACGTGTTCCACCCTGACCGTATGGCATCGCGCATTTTGGGCATGGGCGACGTGATATCGCTGGTTGAACGTGCGCAGCAGCAATTTGACGAAAAGGAAGCCGCCGAACTGCAAAAGAAGATACGCAAGAATAAGTTCGACTTTAACGATTTCTATAGCCAGATACAGCAGATCAAGAAAATGGGTAACATGAAGGACCTGATGGGCATGATACCCGGCGTAGGCAAAATGATGAAGAATGTTGAGGTTGATGACAATGCCTTCAAAAATATCGAGGCCATTATCCAGTCGATGACGCCGTTTGAAAAGGAAAACCCGGATTCCATCAATCAAAGCCGTCGTAACCGTATCGCAAAAGGCTCGGGAACTGATATGCAGGAAGTGAACCGCTTGCTGAAACAATTTGAAGATATGCGCAAGGTGATGAAGCAGATGAGCAACCCTGCCGCAATGGCTAATATGATGCGCCGGATGCCGAAATAGAAATATGCGAAACTAACTTAACAGCGGCTGTAGCCGCTTTTTTGTTGCCTAAATATTTTACCTTTAGGCACTCAATATTTCCTTATGCACAAATCATTTTTATACCCCTTGTACGTTTCCCTGCTAATCTCCTTATCTGCCAAAGCGCAGGTGCCGGGTGCGATTATCGACGTACAGCACTATGGTTATGCTATCCAGGTGAATGATCAAAACGATACGATTGTTGCCAAGGCGGATGTCACTGTCAGATTTTTACAGGAGGCAGGGTCTTTCAGCCTAGACCTGGCCAGGCCGGATAAAAGCGGCAAGGGGATGACGGTGACCAGCGTAATGGAAAAGAAAAACCAGATGGAATTTAAGCAGGGCGACCAGGCCCTAACCATTACAGCCCAGGGAAGGGAAGGCAGTAAACATACTTATACTATTACGTACCGGGGCGTACCTGCTGATGGGTTGATCATTGGCAAAAACAAGTTTGGGCACCGGGGTTTCTTTGGGGATAACTGGCCCAATCGTGCACATAATTGGATGCCTTGTGTGGATGATCCGGCCGATAAAGCAACGGTCGATTTCGTCATAACGGCACCTGCACATTACCAGGTTGTTGCAAACGGAGCAAAAGTAAGTGAAGTAAACCAGCCCGGCGGCCTGAAAGTTACGCACTGGAAGGAATCGGAGCCACTATCGACAAAAATTATGGTGATCGGTATTGCTGATTTTGCTATAGATCATGTGACTGATGTGGGTAAAATACCCGTTTATAGCTATGTGTACCCCGAGAATAAGGATGTCGGTTTTGCAGGGTACGCTTACGCAAAAGAGATATTGCCTTTTTATATACAAAAATTTGGCCCCTATGCCTTTGAAAAATTAGCCAATGTACAATCCAAAACCCGCTTTGGCGGCTTAGAAAACGCCGGCTGTATTTTTTATTATGAGAATTCTGTAGGCGACAGATCGCTGGAAGAGTTAATGGCACACGAAATTGCACACCAGTGGTTTGGCGATGCGGCGACGGAAAAAAGCTTTGCCCATCTATGGCTAAGCGAGGGCTTTGCTACCTATATGACCAATGTGTACCTGGAGAACAAATACGGTGAAGATATTTTAAAGCAGCGTCTTATTGCTGATAGGGCCGATGTATTTGCGTTTGAAAAAACCCGGTTTACACCAGTTGTTGACACAGCAGTAAAGGACGATTTTATGCAGTTGCTGAACCCCAATAGCTACAAAAAAGGAGGATGGGTGCTGCACATGCTGAGGCGGAAACTTGGAGAAGAGAAATTCTGGAAAGGTATACGCGAATACTATGAAAAGTATAACGGTGGCAATGCTAATACGGATGATTTTCAGGCGGTGATGCAAAAGGCCGGGGAACAGCCGCTTGAACAATTTTTTAAGCAATGGCTATACACCCCAGGGCACCTGCAATTATCAGCTAAGTGGGCATACGACCCGGCTGAAAAGATGGTGACTATCGAGGTAGGGCAGGTGCAAAACAATCTTTACGAGTTTACACTCGAATGCCGGATCGGAGACGAAATACGCCAGATCGAAATAAAAAATAAATTAACTACTGTACAATTACTTGTAACCGCGACCCCATCGGCTGTGATTTTTGACCCCAATGTTAATTTGTTGGCTGAAATAAAGGTTGAAAAAGGCAACTGACACCATTATTGTATATTATTCTTTTTTTAGAATGGTTTATCATATTATATTTGGCAAATAAATTTTTTGCAGAATAATATACTTTTTAAGCTGGTGGTGCGTTTTATAATAAACAAACCAAACCACTATGGAGCTTAACCCCAAAAGCTTCGTAGCGATAAACCTCTAAACACGTATCGCTATGTTAAAATCCTGTCAGTCCATTTATGTATCGCTTTACAGGTGGACATTCAAAAACTTCGGCCAGGGTGATCAGCCCCGCTTCAAATCCATGTTTAACGTAAGCTTTTTGCTTATCATCGCCCTTACGTTCCTGTTGTTAACCATCCAGTTGATGCTTCGTTCGCAATTGATGGAGATTACGCCAGCGACAGAGACAACACTCCTGTTTGGCGCAACCTTCTTTTTGCTGATCAATCATTTTATGTTTTTAAACAACAAATGGTTCAAGGGCATTAACGCCCGTATGCGTTTGCTTAGCAGGCACAACCCTAACAGATGGTCGGTTGTGGTGTTGGTGAACGTGATACTGATATGCGGATTTTTGATCTGTACCATCGGCTAACATCATTAGCAATACTTCCGAAAATTATATAACTTAACGCCGTATTAAACTTTGTCACGGTGTTGGTTAAAACTTTTGGCAGTGCAGTATTTGGCATACAGGCTATCACAATAACGGTGGAGGTAAATATTGCCGCCGGTACAAAATATTTTATTGTCGGTTTGCCTGATAACGCCGTTAAGGAAAGCTACTTCCGTATCGAGTCGGCACTGAAGAATACGGGCTACCGTATGCCGCGTCAACAGGTTGTGGTTAACATGGCTCCTGCTGATATCAAAAAGGAAGGTTCTGCCTACGATCTTACTATTGCTACCGCTGTACTGGCCGCATCGGGCCAGGTTGAGGCGAATGACATGGACAGATACATTATTATGGGTGAATTATCGCTGGACGGAACCCTGCAACCTATTAAAGGCGCCTTACCCATTGCTATACAGGCCCGAAAGGATGGTTTCAAGGGCTTTATTCTGCCCAAACAAAACGCACGCGAAGCAGCCATAGTAAACGACCTGGAAGTTTATGGTGTTGAAAGCATTACCGAAGTAGCCCGTTTTTTTAACGGCGAAACGCAACTTAAACAGGAAATTGTAAACACACGCGAGGAGTTCCTGAACAGCCTTTGCAATTACGACAGCGATTTCAGCGAGGTAAAGGGACAGGAGAACATTAAACGCGCCCTGGAAATTGCGGCCGCTGGCGGGCATAATGTGATATTGATCGGTCCGCCGGGAGCTGGAAAGACCATGCTGGCACGACGGCTGCCATCCATCCTTCCGCCATTAACATTGTATGAGTCGCTTGAGACCACCAAGATCCATTCGGTAGCGGGCAAACTCTCGGTTACGGATGCTTTGGTTACCGTGCGCCCGTTCCGGTCGCCGCACCATACCATCAGTGATGTAGCTTTGGTAGGCGGCGGCAGCAACCCGCAACCGGGCGAAATATCCATGGCGCACAACGGTGTGCTTTTTTTGGATGAACTGCCCGAATTCAAGCGGTCTGTACTCGAAGTAATGCGTCAGCCGCTGGAAGAGCGCCGCATTACGGTTTCCCGGGCCAAATTCTCGGTGGATTACCCGGCAAATGTGATGCTGATAGCAAGTATGAACCCATGTCCCTGCGGCTATTATAACCACCCCGAGAAGGAATGCACCTGCCCGCCGGGCACTGTACAGAAATATTTGAGCAAAATATCCGGGCCGCTGCTCGACCGTATTGACCTGCATGTGGAGGTAACGCCGGTTAATTTCTCAGAACTTTCATCGGAACGGCTGGCGGAGAAAAGTGAGGATATCCGTGACAGGGTGATCAAAGCGCGCGAAATACAAACGGAACGTTTTGGCAACAAACCAGAACTGCATGCCAATGCACAAATGAGCCCGCAGATGGTGCGGGATATTTGCAAGATCAATACAGCCGGGCAAACGCTGCTTAAAAAGGCAATGGAAAAACTGGGATTGAGTGCGCGGGCCTATGACCGTATTTTGAAAGTATCACGTACTATAGCCGACCTTTCCGGCAGCGAAGAGATCAAACTGGAGCATTTAGCGGAGGCAATACATTTCAGGAGTTTGGATAGGGAAGGCTGGGCGGGGTGATTAGGGAAGGGGCAGAGTATCGACGCGTATTGGTCCTCAATTGCAAACTAAAGACAATATAAAAAATCAACACGTCAAAGAACGATGCAGCTGTTTTCACAAACGGCTTTCTGATCAGCATAAAAAGCAAGAGGCTACCTGAAGGGAATAAACAAATTTAAGACATAATCTTTGTTAATGTGGTGACAGGGTTTCGTCACTACATAGTTTTTAAGCCGGTAGTTGAATAATAAACTCGCACCCTTCACCAGGTTTGCTTTTAACCCGGATGGTGCCTCCCAGGGCTTCAACCTGGGTTTTCACCATAAAAAGTCCCATGCCTTTTCCTTCTACGGTGTTATCAAAGCGTTTATAAAGACCAAATAGCTGCAAGCCGTATTTTTCGAGATCGATCCCCTTGCCGTTATCTTTAAAACGGAGCTCGATCTTATTTTTCAACCGGTGGCTTTTGACGGTTATTATTGGAGCGATGCCAGGCTTATGATATTTGATACTGTTGGATGCCAGGTTGTAAAATATGCTGTACAGGTAACGTCGAATACTGAATATCGATTCAGCCTCGTCAAAAAGGCATCGAAATTGAACATGCTCATTTACGATGACATTGTAAATACTGGTCCTGATGGTATCCATCAGTTCGCGGAAACAGATCACTTCCTTTTTTTCGTTTACCAGCTCACGGGCCTGCAAAACCTGGTTTAGATCTTTTATTACCGTGTCCATGTTTTTTATAGCATGTGATACTTTGTCAACCACTTCTTTTCTTGCGGCCGCGTCCTGTTCATTTTCTTTCAGCATATCGGCAAGCGCAATAATATTGGCTACCGGCGCCCTTAAATTGTGTGAAATTATATAAGTGAATTGTTCAAGGTCCTTATTATGCTGTATAAGGTCTGCAGTTATCCGCTCGCGCTCTAGTGTAGCTTGCTTTGCTTCTGTAATGTCCTTGTTGGCCAGTATAAATCCCCAGTTTTTGCCATATTCGTCTTTAACATTCAGCCAGCGCACGTCGTTCCATTGTACCGATCCGCCTTCCCGGGTATAATTTAATTCATAGTTTGCGGTTTCCCCCCGGCTTACTCTTTCCAGTATTTCTGAAATAAAAGGCCATCTATCATCAGAAAAATATGCTTTTACAGACTCGTTTATAACCAGGGGCTTCCTGTTTTGCGCCGTCGAATATTTCTGAGCGAGCGCATTAAACGACATAATGACAAGGTCGGTATTGAATAATACGTAAGCCGTGTCGGTGTTATCAAAAATCGTTCGCAGGTTGGCTTCCGACTTTTTTAGCGCTTGTTCATCTGCTTTTCGCTGGGTAATGTCGGTAACCATTGCCAGGGCGCCCTTGTACTTACCGTTTTCGTCAAATATAGGATTGGCCGAAATGTTAGCCCAGACATCGCGGCCATCTTTGGTTTGGTATCGTACATCGAGGTTTTCTTTCGAGCCCTTTCTTCGGCGTTCCATGCAGGCTATAGCATATTCCCGCCCCTCATCATCCATAAAATCGTAAAGCCCCTTCCCCATCATTTCTTCCGGCTGATAACCTAAAATATCGGCCATTTTTTTATTCACGAAATTGGTCCGTTCATTTTCATCAATGGTCCAGATTCCTTCCTGGGCGGTTTCCACTATTTGCCGGTAGCGGCTTTCGCTTTGCCGGTGTTTTTCTTCTGCATCCCGGCGTGGCGTAATATCCCTCGTTACGCCGTCGATCCGGATCAATCTGCCGGTATCATCGAGCATGGGCACAACCTTATTCTCGACCCAGCAGATGCTTTTATCTTTGCGTATGATGCGATACTCATTACTTACCTTTTCACCGCGCCTGAGTATCGGGTCTTCACTATCAATAATATGCCGGTCGTCGGGATGAACAAGACCGAACCAAAACAACGGATCGGCAAGAAAATCAGCTTGTTTATATCCAAATAGCTTTTCGCAGGCATTGGATATCTGCATTACCCTCATATCAACCATATCAACTGTGAAGAAAACCTCGTCGAGGGCATTAAAGAAGGAGATCATTTCAGGATATATGCTGCCCTTAAAAGCCTGGGGTGCTGTGGCTGCATCGTAATTATCGTTGTCTGTCGTCCTATTAGCCACCGCTTGAACAGTTATTATTATTAAAAATAATTAATACACTTTGCAGAATGCAGAAGATTTATAAAGTTTATAAATAACAGTCAGCGAGAGTAAGCCGGTGACAAATAACAACGATCTGTAAAACGTTATGATTAAGTTCTTTACAACGTTATTCAGGTTTTATAAATATACGTGTTTGATTTATTTAAAAAAAATGAAACATTTGCAGTTAATACGTGTATAAACTACATCTAGGCCCTTCCTTAATGAACAACAGAACCAATAAGAAAGTCATCATTTTTGATGACGACGAGGATATACTATCGATATGTACCTACGTATTGGAAGAACGCGGATGGGAAGTCCATACGTTTACCAATTGTAATGCGGTTACCCAAAAAGTGGCTCAAATAGGGCCGGATGTTATCTTGATGGATAATCGGATACCTGATGCAGGCGGTATCGAGGCCACCCAAAAATTAAAAAGTAACGATTCTTTAAAAAATATACCGGTAATTTATTTTTCGGCAGATAGTGATATTCAGTCGCTGGCCGCCCATGCGGGGGCTGAAGCCTTCCTGGCCAAACCGTTCGACTTATATGATATGGAGAAAGTCATCGACAGGACGATAAAAGGTCAATAACACAAAAGCCTTTCTTACTTCAGGGAAGACTTTTATATCAGGTTTAAAATAACTTTAATCGGTACCCGGCCCCCCGCCGTTGCCCCTGCGTCCGCCGCCGTTTCTAAACCCTCTTTCAAAATTTTGAGTTGGAGCCTTGCCCGCAAATTTTTGGAGTCGCAGGGTAAATGTTGCCAGGTAGTAACGGGACAGCCTGTTTACATGTGATTCGGTAAATGAGCTGGCAGTTGTTGATGATGAAAAACCTGTATTTTGATTGAAAAGGTCGAACGCAGCAAGGCGTATGGTTGCCTGGTTATGTTTCAGGAACCGCCGTTCGAGATACAGGTTGACGATATTCGGGTTGGTGACTTTTACTGCTGAGCTGTAACCATAATTGATAGCCTTCGCGTAGTCATAACTAAAGGTCCAGTCTTTCAGGATATATTGTTTACCATTTAAGCCAATGTTCCATGTACGTATGTTGCCGGTGCCATTGGTGATAGAATTATCAACAGAATTATTGGTGCGATTGATGGCGTAACTGGTGAGTGCCTGCATATCCATTACGTCTGTAATATCTATCCGTATACGTGCTTGCGGGGTAAATTGCAGGTTTTTAGCTACGTTTTTTACGGTGGTAGAATCAAAGGTTGCCGGCGCAATATCGGTTAGGTAACCAACATTGTTGCTATAACCTACATTAGCGCCCAAATACAGTGTGAATTTCCTGTTATCCCAGGGCTTTCCATACAAAACCGTAGCATTGATGGTGTAGTAGCCATCGGCGTTCAAATACCTTGTAAGGAAGGTGTTCGAAAGCCTCGGATCGGGCGTATAGTTACCGGGATAAGTAATGGTGTTGGTTACTACCTGGTTATTGATCTGCTGGAAGGAAAGGTTGCTAAAAAATATATCGCCGGTAGCAAAACTAAACTTGTTATATCTTATCGAAAAGTTGTTGGTAAACTGGGGCTTCAGGTTGGGGTTGCCTGCAACCGGGTATGTTGCGTTGGACAGGTCGAGTGTTGGCTGTAACTGGGTAAAATTTGGCTGACTTGACGACCCGTTGTAATTGACTGTAAACATTTGTCCGCGCGAGAAATTGTAAACATATCTTGCGGTAGGTATAAAGTTGAACGTACTAACGTGGGTGGATGCTCCTGTTAATGGGGAATAGCCATCAAGTACCGATGGCAAAGCAGCCACGCCGATAGTGAAGTTATATTTCTTTTCGACCTTTCTAAAGTTGAGGCCGACACGATTGGTCGTAAATGTATAGTTATAGTTGGTACTAAGTGCGCTGTCGGGCAACAACGGTAGTGTTGGATCATTCAACTCCGTCGTATCGGTTTCCCTGGTGTTTATAGTTGATGAATGATTGAAGTTATAACTTAATTCAAGATAGGTAGTTTTCCCAAGAGGCTCAATATAGGACAGCGTAGTGCCTATGGTGTTGGTGCGGCTATGAACATTTATGAGCTGATAGGTTGGTACGTTCGGCACCCCGCTTATATAATCATAAGTGGGGTTTTGAAACTGATCGTTATGAGATGAACTGAAATTAATGTTGACGCTTAGATTACGCCGATGCCCGAGCCTGCGGTTATATAACGCATTAATGCCAAAGTTTGGCGATGTGGAATTACCACTGGATATGGAATTATATGCCGTGGTATCACTTCTTATGATGTTTACATTTTCATTATCGGTTGTATTGGTTTTAGCATAGGAAAAGGTAGGGGTTATTTTTAAATAATTTACCGTATCGGGTTTATACTCCATATTCCAGGTAAGCCGGTGATTGATATTCTGGTCCACTTCATTGGCAACCTGGTTTGTATTACTTGGATTTGCCTGCGAAAAATTTTGCTGAAGATTGGTGCTGGTTGTTGAAGTGGTGTTGTCGGCGAAGCTATAGCTGCCGTAAACGGATAAATGTTTCCCCCATTGGTCGCGGAAATTTGCACCGATAGAATGGGCGTCAGTGATCCCGTTTCGGGTAGTAATAAGGCTGCCGCTGGCGCCACCTCCCCGGCCGGCGTTGCCCCTGCCGCCGCCGCCACCGAAACCGCCGCCGCCCCCGGGGGAGCCAAACGAAAAGGTATTGACATTGGTGTTATTAATGCTTCCTAACAGCGCTATTTGCTGGTCGCCATTGAAACGAAAGGAATTTAATGTGCCCAGGTACCGGTTCTGATCAGGTATGCCCTGGCTGGCAGGCAGCGCATCTTCCCCGTCGCCACCGGTTGCTTGCAGGGAGTAGCCGTAGTTCCTGTCCTTACGGATAGTGATATTCATGATCTTATCAGGTTCGCCTGTTTTAATACCGGTTAGGTTCGCCTGGTCGCCATAATCATCAATTATCTGGATGTTTTCAACTATATCGGCGGGCAGGTTTTTAGTGGCGCTTTGCACATCGCCACCCATAAAATCCTTGCCGTTTATACGCACTTTGGTTATTTGCTTGCCTTGAGATGAGACATTGCCGTTTACGTCAACATCTACACCGGGTAGTTTTTTAACCAGGTCTTCCACAGGGGCATTGTCGCGCACTTTGTAGGCGCTGGCCTTGTATTCAACGGTGTCTTCTTTTAAAACTATCGGGTTAACCCCCACTATTGTGACCCCCGCAAGCGTATGAGAATCTGATTTCAGAATAATCGGATCAAGTACTGCCGGTTTGGTGTCATTGTCAAGTGCATAATGTCTTACCAGGGCTTGATACCCAAGGGAAGATAGTGTAAGCGTGAACTTTGTGCCGTTAACTGATGCAAAAACAAATTTTCCATTTCCGTCGACAACGGTCACTGTGCTGTCACCCTTATCTGATATCAGCTTTACAGTGGCTCCGGGTATGCCAAGCCTGGTGGAGTCGATAACAGTTCCATTTACCTCACGCCCGTTTTGCGCATAAGATGAGGCTGAGGTTAAAAAGATAAGAACAAGAATAGGCAAAAACGGCTTCGATATTTTATTAAAGTCGAAATTCATAAGGGTACTAAATTTTCCATTACAAAGTTTCAACATAAAAGCATCAGTTAATTAATAATCATAGCATTGTTACACGGCAGAAAAGCCAAATCATAGCATTGTTACAAAAAATAAAAGCCCTTCGGTATACCGAAGGGCTTAGCCTATAATTGTGTTAAGGTTTTATTAGTTTTTTAAATTCAGTGCTGACGCTACCTGGCTGTAGTTCTTAAAGTTAAGATGCGGGTGAGCTACGTTCAGCTGAGTAAGTGAGGTGCCTGGTATAACCACGATCTTGAAATCAAGATTAACCTGTGATGGACTCGCTTTAACGGTGATCTTACCCACAGCAATAGAAAGTATGCTGATCTGTGTACCTGCGTCGGAATAAGGAAGCGGATACCATATACCTGTTGTTCCGTTCGGCCTGAAGTACACCAATACTGTGCCCTGGTCAAGTACCGATTGATCGATAGCAGGCACGGCAATATCGGTACCTGTCACGATTACAGAAATGTTGCTTTTCAGGTAGGTATTAACCTGTGCATTACCATCGGCACCTGTTGCGCCGGTAGCACCCTGTGCCCCTGTTGCACCAGTAGCTCCGTTGGCACCTGTCGCGCCGGTAGCACCAGTAGCTCCGTTGGCACCCGTTGCGCCTGTAGCTCCGGTTGCACCGTTAGCACCTGTTGCACCAGTAGCTCCGTTGGCACCTGTTGCGCCGGTAGCTCCAGTAGCACCGTTAGCGCCTGTTGCGCCGGTAGCACCAGTTGCACCATTAGCGCCTGTTGCGCCGGTAGCTCCAGTTGCACCATTGGCGCCTGTTGAACCGGTAGCACCATTGGTGCCATTAGTTCCATTGGTTCCGTCGGTACCTGTAGCGCCGGTGGCACCTGTTGCACCTGTCGGACCAGTTGGGCCGCCTGCCGGACCTTGTGGGCCCTGCGCTCCCTGCGGACCGGTGGCACCGGTAGCGCCGGTGTTACCAGTTGCACCCGTTGCCCCTGTAGAACCTACAGGGCCGGGTGTTTTGTCTTTTTTACAACCGTTAATACTTATCAGGCATGCTAAAAGTATCAGCGGTAGTATGTGTCTAATTTGTCTCATATAGGGTACGTTAAATAAATTAATTACGCTTTCTACGTGAAGAAATTGAATAGGTTACAGTTGCATATTGGGAAATATATTTTCTTACTATTTTATTTCAATATGCGGGTTGCTTCAAATAAATGGTGTTAACCTTTGTTTATAAAATGATTATCGGCGGTAAAAACAATGGGGTAATATTTTCGTTACCTTTAATAAATCACTACCCTCATGAAAAATATGGCTAATTCGTTACACGGGCGTATCCATAATTGGATCGAAGCCATTGGCTTCAGGCTTAATTCGTCGCAAACCACACGTAACAGGAGCATCACCGTAAAGCACTACTTTTTTGAGACCTTTAATTTCTTTGAAAGGTGGGACAAAAAACATCCTGAAAGGTCGAAATTTGTGTGTTTTGATGCCTATGGGGAGAAAATCAATGTCAACTCGCTGCTCGATCTGCAAGCTGCTTTTTTTGAGAATATCAGCCAGCTTAAATAAGTTGCCGGCTAAAAAAGTCATTTGCTTATTAGGTAAACAGAAATGGTCGGCCCTGATGTGATGATGGCTTAAATCCTCCGTTTCAGGGTAAGTATCACCCTATCATATTTGTGGTCGTGGAACACTTCGATCAGCAGACTGCGCTCGTCTTTTGACTTGAAAAGATTGTCTATTTCCTCCAGCGACATTTCCGCCACGGGCTTAAAATTTATCGCCGTAATTTCATCGTCCTTAACTAACCCGACTTCATCTGCAGAAGAACCCGGCTCGACCCTGCTTACGATGATGTGTTTAAAATCGTCTCCGCCGGCATAATATTCTATGCCGCTCATGTCATGTTCAAACGGATTGCGAAAGGTGGAGTTGGGTTTAAGGTACATTGCATTATCAGGGTAGTCAAATATTACGTTAAAACGCTTAAGCAAACCAATGCCCAGGTTGCCATCCCTGGATACGGACATGTATTTTAAGGTAGTTGAATCATAATCGTTAGGAAAGGACGTGATGACCTTTTTTATTTTATACTTTCCGATATCGATCTCATCTATCCGGCTCAGAAAGCCGAAAATTGGCCCCGCCAGGCCAACACCTAAATTTGCTGCGATGAATTTTTGGGGCAGGCCGTGTTTTTTTATCATGTTTTCGAGTGAAACCGGGTGCCCTGCCCCAAGGTCGATAATCAGTTTACACTGTTGCATTAAGCCATTTGGCAAAAGGACAACTGCCTGCATGTAAGGTTTGCGCGCTTCAACAGTGATAGGTATTTTCTCGCCCCGGCGGAAAAGCCGAACATCCTTTGGGCGGTAAACAGTAAGCGTACTGTCAACGAAATTCATTTTTACTGCCAGGTTATTAAAAAACTCATATCCCAGCAACCCGTGTATTGGGATGCCTACGAAGCCCGACAGGTTAAAATGTTCGGTCCTTAGCATGGTGGCCGCTACATCATAGCTGGTTAAATCGGGTATATCTATTTTTAGCGGAGGGGTTACGTAGGCCTCAAAATCGTCACCCTCGCCCAAGCCGGCTATTCTTATCGTTCGCTTACTTTGCAGATTTATAGAGTCCACCATTTTGGGGTCGGTTATCACCATCATCCCAACACCTGTATCTAATATAAAATTAAATGGCCCCTTGTCATTTATCCTGAGCTTGATAACAACCAGGTTCCTGATGAGCCTGAAATGTATAGTGGAAGACTTGACGCCGTTATTCAGATCAAAATATTGGGCCTTTGCTGGCAGACCGGTAAAGCATATCAATGTTATCAACGCTAAAGCAGGCAGGATACAGGCCCTATGATGTATTTTGAATAACAATTTGCTTATAATTGGATAATATAAATTTATAACAAAAACTTTAGTTATAGAAATAATGGGGTTTAAGACAGCGAGAATAGTGTTAATGGCATGTTTTTCTATAGCCGTTTGTTCATGTGCTTACAAGGGCACTATCAGGAAGCGAAAAATTGAAAAGCTGTTTACCCGATCAGCGATAAGTAACGATCATTTTACCGGGTTTGCCCTGTACGATATGGATGTGAAAAAAATGGTGTTTGAACTAAATTCTGACAAGTATTTTACGCCCGCGTCCAACACCAAGCTTTTTACATTTTACACTTGCCTGCGCATGCTTGGCGATTCTATCCCCGCATTTAGATATTCGCAGGGGAGTGACTCACTGATATTTTGGGGGACCGGTGATCCATCCTTTCTTCAAACGGGGCTTAAAGCCACAAACGGGTACTATTTTCTTAAGAAAACTGAGAAAAAACTCTTCTTCTCATCAGGTTTTTACCAAAATGATTTCTATGGCTCAGGATGGGCCTGGGACGACTATAACGATTATTACCAGGCAGAAATAACTGAATTCCCGATAGAAGATAATGTTGCGGTATTGTCGTCGGATAAAGCTGGCAGGTTGCAGATAAGCCCCGCCGGCTTAAGCATGTACCTTAAATGCGACAGTAGCTATAAACCTTCATCATTCCGGGTACGACGCGATTTTTTGAGTAACACATTCGTATACCCTGCTATGCCGGTACCTGTTGATTTTCACCAGGAGATACCGTGGAAAACAAGTACTGATCTGACGGTTTCGTTACTACAGGATACTTTGAAAAAGCCGGTATATGAAGTACACATGCCAATGCCGGATAGTGCAAAAACGATTTACGATGCCAATGCTGACACGGTTTACAGGCACATGCTGCAACCAAGTGATAACTTTATTGCCGAACAGTTGTTGCTGGTTTGCTCGTCGGTGAAATTTAATATGCTCAACGCCGATTCTGTCATCCGATATTCAAAAGAACATTATCTTAACGACCTGCCCGATGTACCGCAATGGGTTGATGGGTCCGGCTTGTCGAGATTCAATTTATTTACCCCAAGAAGTATAGTTGTCCTGCTGTGTAAAATATCCGGCCAGATGAAGAACGATAGTTTGCTGCACAGCCTGATGCCGGCTGGCGGAGTGGCAGGTACGATAAGGAAGGCTTATCAAACAGACAACGGCGTGCCATTTGTTTGGGCCAAAACAGGTTCATTATCAAACAACCATAACCAAAGCGGCTACCTGGTAACCCGAAAGGGAAAGCGCCTCGCTTTTTCTTTTATGAACAATAATTTTACCCGCCCGAGCCGTGAGATACGCGACGAGATGGTCCGCGTCATGACCTACATCCATGAAAACTATTGATCAGGATTTTTTATTACCCGGCGCCGGTGGCTTTTGAAGGTTGCCCTGCAGGTTGGGGTTTTGCGGTGGCAATTCGTCTACCTCTAACTCTACTTCGGTTTGCTCAATATGCACGGCATATTCGGCGGGTTCTATACTGCTACCGATAGCCTCAGCATAAACCTGCGTAAATTCGGCGCCTATGTACAATATGGCAGATGTGTAGTAGATCCAAACCAGGATAATAATAAGAGAGCCTGCGGCGCCGTATGCCGAACCTTGTGCTGTATATTTCAAATACAGGCCTATAAGATACTGACCAAGCATAAAAAGCAGCGCGGTAAATATTGCTCCCGAACGTACATCGCGCCATTTGATCTTTGCGTCGGGCAGGAATTTGAAGATGATACCAAATAATACGGCTATCACAACTAAGGTGATCACGAGATTGATCAGGTCGAAAAGCGTGACGGTAATTGCGGGTAAAAAATGGGTTAAACGTTCGCTTAACGCATTAATGGCGATATTGATGATCAGGGATACCAGTAGCAAAAACCCAAGGCTTATGATCAATGAAAAAGACAGGAAACGATTTTTTAGAAATTTGAGCCAGCCCTTTTTGGGTTTTGCTTTTAGGCGCCAGATAATATTCAACGAGTCTTGTATTTCAACGAACATACTGCTGGCGCCTAATAAAAGAATAACAATGCCTGCAACAAGCGCAACCCCGGTCTTGCCGGAAAGGGCAAGATGCTTTACAATTTCCTGCAACTGAAGGGCAGCGTCCTTTCCCATAAAGTGCTGTATCTGGGCGTAAACGGTGTCATTAAAATTGTAATGGCCGAGTACAAGGCTGGTAATGGAAATAACCAGTATGATAAGCGGGGCAATAGAAAAAACAGTGTAGTATGCGAGCGACGCGCTTAACTTAAGCCCGTTATCATTAATAAAACCCATAAAAGTGGCAACGATCACTTTCCATAGGTGTTTAAAATAAACCTTACTTAATACTTTCATTTCAAGCTAATAAAGTGTTTTTTGTCGCTTTTGTTTCAAAAAACGCTAAGCCACTAAATATAATTATTTGATTTAAAGTATGTTAAAAAAAAGGAATGTTTGGATTGTTGCTTTGATTGATGGAATAGCAATATTTTCACCTAAAAATTTGGGAATATCATCTAAAATAACCTAATTTTAGGGTTTAAGAGAAACAACTTCGGGGGTACAAACTTTTTAGCGAGGAATGCGCTTTCGGAGATGATAAAACTAACTTTTAATTGTTAAATTTTTTTTTGGGGAAAGCCGTCCTGTGTAAACAGAACGGCTTTATTCTTTTAATGTGCATCGACCGGCATTTTGGCGGCGCTCTTTTTAAACGGCTGCAGGTAAAGCAGCGGTATGGAGAAAAGCATTACCAACCCCGATATTAAGTAAGCATCGTCGTAAGTAAGCAGTAACGATTGCCTGATAACAGCGCCTTCAATGGCCCGGTAAGCCATTTCCGTTGCGTCGATAGCCGATTTTCCTTTGGCCATAAAACCAGCCTCAAGCATATGCATCCGCTGAATGAAAGCATTGTTGTAAGGATTGATATTCGACAATAAATTGCTTCGGTGACCCGCCTGGCGTATGTGAATAAGCGTTGTAAGCGCGGCAATGCCAAAAGAGCCGCCTAACTGACGCATCATATTATTTAAGCCGGTTCCCTGGCCAACTTCCGGACCCTTAAGGTCGGCAATGGCTAAAACAGTCAGCGGTACAAATAATAATGCCATACCCACGCCCCTGATAAGTAAGGGCACTAAAACGTTAACTTCGCCGGTTTCGAGTGTTGACTTGCTCAGCATGTAAGTGAAAACGAAGAACAGGAACATGCCTATAGTAGCCATAAACTGTGCCGGTACGCCCTTATTAAGCATCTTGCCAATAAAAGGCATCATCACAATGGTACATAAGCCACCCGGGAACAAAAGCTCCCCGGTTTGTTGTGCTGTAAAACCTAGCAGGTTCTGACAAAATACAGGGAAAACAAACACGGAGCCATAAAGCCCGAAACCCAATATAAAAGAGGTGAACATACCAACGGCAAAACTCCGGTGCCGCATAATACCAAAATTCACTATCGGGTGATCGGTGCTCAATTCGCGCCAGATGAACAAAAAGGTGCCTAAAACTGCAGCAATGGTTAATACAAGTATATACGGCTTGGCGAACCAATCTTCAGACTCCCCCTTTTCCAATATAGTTTGTAAGCTGCCTACAGCAATAGCCAACAGTGCGATGCCCCACCAATCTATCGGTTTTCCTTTGGCATCTTTCGGCGTTTCCCGAACAAAGGTCAAAGCAAAGAACGCCGCAATGGCGCCTACCGGAATATTTACATAAAATATCCATTTCCAGGTTGTATGGTCGGTAATGTAACCGCCTATGGTTGGCCCTACAGTTGGGCCCACCACAGCGCCCAGGCCAAATAAAGCGGTCGCCGTGCCTATTTGTTCGCGCGGCCAGGTGTCAAGCAAAATAGCCTGGCCGGTTGATATTAAACCACCACCGGCAAACCCCTGGAGAATACGGAACGCAACCAGTTCGTTTAGAGAGGTTGAATTACCACACAGGAACGATGCTATTGTAAAAACTACAATGGAAGCTATAAAATAATTCTTCCGGCCGAAATAGGCTCCCAACCATCCCGACATAGGCAGTATAATTACGTTTGCTACCGCATAACCAGTCACTACCCAGGCCACATCCTCGAGGGTTGCGCCCAGATTGCCCTGGATTTTTGGCAGCGCGACATTTACTATCGTTGTATCGATCAACTCAAGCAAAGCGGCCGTTATTACCGTAATGGTAATGATCCACTTTCTAAAACCCTTTTCAGCCATTATAGTTAGTCTTTATAGATAATAGAAACGTTCACGCTCATTCCCGGGCGCAGCATGGTCAAAGTGTCCTTGCTCGCATTGATCTTTATCTTTACGGGTATGCGCTGAACTACCTTCACGAAGTTGCCGGTAGCGTTGTCAGGTGGCAGCAGCGAAAATTTAGCACCGGTTGCACCAGAAAAATTGTACACTTTTCCGTGCAGCTTCATATCCGGATAAGCGTCCACTTCAATATCAACTTTCTGGCCATTCTTCATGTTGGTTAGCTGGGTTTCTTTAAAGTTGGCGGTAATGTACACGCTGTTGTCGTTCACAATAGAGAACAGTGTTTGGCCTGGCTGCACCAATTGACCTATTTGTATGTTCTTTTTGGAGGCGATGCCGCTTGCAGGCGCTGTTATTGTAGTGTAAGAAAGCTGTAGTTTGGCGTAATCCACGTCGGCCTGGCGCTGGTTTACACCAACATTGGTTACTTTCAACTGGCTTTGGGTAGTTCCAACCTGTTCGAGGGCAGCTTTATACTGGTCCTGTGCAGCACGGTAAGTAGCTTCAGCCACATCGCGGTCCGATTTTACCTGGTCAAATTGCTGTTGGGTTACCGATCCGTCCTTCACCAGGTTGGCGTAACGCGCATAGTCTTTGTTCGCTTTCTCAAGCTTTGCAGCTGCTGATGCCACCTGGGCGCGGGCACTTGATGAATTGGCAGCCGTGGCGCTTATCTGCGATTGGCCAACGTTGACGCCGGCACTTGCGGTTTGTTTGGCGGATAGTGCCTGTTCCACGCGTACCTTATAATCGCGGTCATCCAGTTTTACCAATACCTGGCCCTTTTCAACATGACCGTTCTCTTCAAAAAATATGCTGTCCACATAGCCGCCTACGCGGGCCACTACCGGGCTTATATCGCCGTCTATCTGGGCGTCATCGGTATCAATGTGTTTGCTGTAATATATGTATTCCTTTATCCCGAATATGATACCGCCTATCAGTATAATGCCTAATATGATAGGTAATACCCTGTTCGGTTTTTTTGCTGGGGTTTCTTGTTCTTGTGCCATTTTGTGTCGTAAATTATTTGCTAAGTTTTCCGGTTGATTTTAATAATGTGTAATACGCAAGGCCCGCGTCCGCTTTGGCCAGTTCCAGGTTTATTTGTGCCTGGTACAGTAACGTTTCGGCATCAACACGGTCCGTTGCCGATGCGATATTGCTTTTGTATTTCGATTCTAATATTTTATCGTTTTCGCCTGCCTGGTCTATAGACGTTTGCAGCAGTTTTATTTTATCGAGTGAACGGGTATAATTCTGATAGCTCCTGTTCACATCGTTGCGGATGTTATCGGCGGTGATACCCTGGTTTATCACTACTTCATCGCTTTGAATCTTTGCTTCGGCAACTTTATTTTTATTGGTCCAAAGGGAAGAGAAGTTCCACGAAAGCGTTAATCCTAAAGTTACCGGCGTTATATAGCTGCCTGATTTAGGAATGGGATTGGCGTTGATATCAACATAATAACCGCTAAAGGAAGCTGCGAGCGTAGGAAGCTGGTTAGCTTTTATGCTTTTAATATTCGTTTCGGCGACTTTCGACCTTAGTTGCAGTTGCCTTACTTCCTGGCGGTTTGCCATGGCCGAATCGATATATCCGCTCAATGCGCCAACCTGGTGATCTGTCTCATTTATCTGGTCGATATTGATGATGGTGCTTTCGGGCAGGCCCAGCATAATGTTCAGGTCATAATTGATCACCCTGCGGTTGCTTTCGAGATCGATCTGTGTCGATTGGATGTTGGCGCGCTGCAGTTGGAAACGCAATACGTCGTTCTTGGTAACTAGGCCCTGGTCAAAAAACCGCTGCGACTGGTGTATCTGCTGGTCTATCGAGGTCAGGTTTTGCTGAACCACTTTCAGGCTCTGTAATACCTTGTAAAGGTTGTAATAGGAGTTGATCACATCGTAAGTGATCTCGTCCTTATCCTTGTCCGCATCGAGGCGCGCCACCTGGGTAAGCAATTCGGTGGATTGCTGGGCGTATTTGTATTTACCTCCTGCGAAGATAGCCTCGTTCAGGGACACCGTACCGAGGTAAGCATTCGCATCCTTTGGCAGGTTGAAAGCGTTATCGGGCCCAAGCTGTAAATGGTTGGCCGGTATTTCGGCACGGCTATAGCCAAAGCTTGCCTTACCTGTTGGTAAAACCTGGTCCTTAGCCTGGTTATACTGAGAAATAGCCTCGTCGATCTTTGATTGCGACAATTTCAATACCTTGCTGTTTTGAATGCCAAGTTTTATGGCTTCGTCAAGAGTTAGGGTTTTGTCCTGCGCAACGGCCGGCAGGGCCACCATTCCTGCCAGTATAGCCGCTATGGCCAGGCGAATGGCGTAGTCGATCATTGTTTTGAATGATCGCGTGTTAAGGGATTTATTTATGTGAGTTGTCATGTTCGTTCAACAAGTAGGATTTCAATAGTGTCTTTAAGTAAATCTCGATACGTGGCCTCAGCTTTTCTTCGATCACCTTTTCTTTCTGGATATCATAGCCAAGCACTTTTGATGTAAGTGCAGGCGAGTTAACGATGAAGTTTTTTGTGCCGTAAACAGTGGCGATCACCATATCTATATCAATGTCTTTTTTGAACTCGCCTTTGGTGATGCCTTCGTTTAATATTTTCCGTACCTCATCCACGTTTTTCATTAATATATCGGTGATCTGGTCGGAAAGATCGCTTTTGCGTTGCCTTGCCAATTCCTGGTACAGCAGCTTCTGGAAACAGTTGTTAGTGACAACCCGCTGCGTGTACAGTTCAATATATTTTTCAAATTTGTTCCATGCGCTGATGCTGTCGTCGCTGCCGATATTTTTCAGCAAGTCCTGGAACGAAATGATCTTGCGATTGAATACCGCCAGAAATAAACCTTCTTTGGAACCGAAGTAATAGTTCAGCATCGCCATATTTACGCCTGCCTCGCCCGATATGGTACGGGTAGACGCCCCATCAAATCCAAGCTCTGAAAATACCCTTTCAGCTACGTCGAGGATGTGATCCTTCTTATCTATCTTATCTTTATCCATTGCTTTAATGGCGACAAAATTAATCAATCGATTGATTATGTCAATAACCCATTTGTTATATTAATGTAATCATTTGATTATCACCTGCCGTAATTCAATCAAATGATTGGTTTTCAGTATAATTACCGATGTAACAGTTTTGTTTGAGATTTGAAGTACTAAAATCATCTGCCTATCTTTCGGCCTATTTTACTGACTATGAAGCGTATCCTGCTGCTTGTTATAAGCATATTTACCGTTGTTAAAGCATTCGCCCAAACCAATCCGCCTGCGGATATGGTTAGTATGGAGCAAAACCTGAAAAAGCTGGATGTATTGGGAAGTGTGTTGTATGTTGCAGCGCACCCTGACGACGAAAACACAAGATTGCTGGCCTACCTTGCACAGGAAAAACATTACCGCACAGGCTATTTATCCATGACGCGCGGCGATGGCGGCCAAAACCTGATCGGAAACGAGCAGGGCGAATTACTAGGCCTGGTGCGCACGCAGGAGCTGCTTGCCGCACGAAAAGTAGATGGCGCCGAGCAATTTTTTACGCGCGCGATAGACTTCGGCTTTTCGAAAGGGCCACAGGAAACGCTTGATTTCTGGAACAAGGAAAAAGTTTTGGGCGATGTGGTTTGGGTGATACGTAAATTCAGGCCGGATGTTATCATCTGCCGTTTCCCGACGACGGGCGAGGGCGGTCATGGCAACCATACCGCTTCTGCCATCCTGGCGCAGGAAGCCTTTGCAGCAGCAGCCGACCCCGCCCGCTACCCCGAGCAATTGAAATATGTGCAGGTGTGGCAGGCAAAACGATTGATGTGGAACACTTTTAATTTTGGCAATACCAATACGACATCGCCTGACCAGTTCAAGATCAATGTAGGGGTATATAACCCTTTGCTGGGCAAAGGTTATGGCGAACTGGCTGCCGAGAGCCGGTCGAACCATAAGACACAGGGCTTTGGGTCGGCCAGGCAGCGTGGCGATGCTTTTGAATATTTCAAAACTATTTTGGGCGATGCGCCGAAAGATGACCTGATGGACGGTGTGAATACCACCTGGAGCCGGGTTAAAGGCAGTGACGAGATAGGAAAAGCAATTGAGGCTATACAAAGGAGCTTTGACCCTGATCATCCGGATAAGTCGGTTGCATCTTTAGTAAAAATGTATGGGCTGGTAGAAAAGATAAACGACCCATACTGGCAAGATCAAAAGAAAAAAGAATTAAACGAGTTAATAGCGGCTTGTGCAGGACTTTGGTTTGAGAGTTACGCCACCAGCCAGGCTTACGCTTTGGGCGACAGCATTGATGTGCGTTCGCAAGTGTTGTGCCGTTACAATAGCCTATTAAAAATAAACACTGTTGACGGGACCCAATTTGAGAATGGGGGCAAATTAATTCCGGCGAATGAAGTGCAAACTTTTACCAGCAAAGTGCTGGCTTCGAAGATAACGCAGCCTTACTGGCTGCGCCAAACACATGGTGTTGGTTCATATACCATTACCGACGACCAGATGGTAGGGAGCCCGGAAAATCCCGACCTACCAGCCATTAGATATACTTTTACAATTGAAGGAAAAGTTTTTGATCTCGATAGGCAACTGGTCTATAAATATGTTGATCCCGCAAAAGGCGAAATATATCAGCCGGTTGAAATTACGCCCCCGGTAACTGCCAATATCGGGAACAGGGTATATATTTTCAATTCTCAACAGCCACAAACGGTGGAGCTGAAAATGAAAAGCTTTAAAAATGCGGCCGCGGGAACGATAAAACTAACCGCCCCGGTAGGCTGGAAAATAAGCCCGGAAAGTGTCAATTTCAGCAATAAAAACAAGGGCGACGAATGGGAGCAGAATTTTACAATAATCCCATCGGCAAGCAAATCACAAACAGGTGTGCTTGAGGCTGAAGTAAGCACAGGTAACGATGGAAAAGTTTTTAACAATAGTATCCTGTCTATAAACTACAGCCATATTCCTAATATTACCCTGTTCCCTCCTGCGCAGGCCAAACTACTACAGCTCGACCTTAAGATTACCGGCAAAAAGATAGGCTACATTAACGGCGCCGGCGATTTGGTGCCAGATGCTTTGAAGCAGGTGGGTTATGATGTACACGAGCTTGGCGAGAACGAAATATTGAACGGCGACCTGTCGGTTTATGATGCTATAGTAGTTGGTGTGCGCGCCTATAATGTGGATAAGCGCCTGGCTATTGATCAGCCTAAGCTATTGGATTATGTAAAGAATGGCGGAAACCTGCTGGTGCAGTATAATAATAGCAGCGGCTTAGTGACCAAAGAGATAGGCCCTTATCCGTTCAAGGTAGTAAATGAGCGCGTTACTGATGAGAATGCCAAAATAACGATACTTGACCCTAACAACGCCGTTTTAAATTATCCTAACAAGATCAACCAGTCGGATTTTGACGGATGGATACAGGAGCGAGGTTTGTATTTCACTAAGGATGCCGACCCGCAATATCAGAAGGTTTTGCAAATGGCAGATCCGGGTGAAGGACCTAAGGACGGTGCGCTGATAACCACGCAATACGGCAAAGGGCGTTTTATTTACACCTCGCTTGCATTTTTCAGGCAATTGCCGGCTGGTGTGCCGGGAGCATATAGATTGTTTATCAATATGCTGAGTAAACCGAAGACAAATCCATAACACACGAGGAAATAATTTTAAAGAATAACCTCTTGCTACACATAGCAGAAACAATTACTTTTGCACAGTTGTAATAAAAATATCATGGCACATCATCAATCGGCAGAGAAAGAAAAAAATATCGATTCATTGTATTACGTGGTTGCATTAGCTTGCGGCTTATTTTTAGGGCTTGTGATTGATAACGGAATTGGATGGATCATCACATGCGGAATTATATTCCTGTTATTTGCTGGTCTGTTCCTGCAGGTATTTGTACGCGGCCGTGAACAACGCTGATCCGGATCTTCCCTCCTTTATAAAAAACTGGAACCAGTTTTACGGTATTGTTATCGTATGGCTGGTTTTTTTGATTTTGGTATTTTGGCTCATCACTGTGTCATTTAAATAGGCATTGTTCCAAATTTCCTTTAAATTGCCAAAAAACTGTTGATATTCACCGCAGTCATTTCAACCTTTTTGCCTGAATTATATGAGTTTAACCGACTGGATAGTACTGGGGGTTACGATATTGGGTATCGTGATTTACGGTATTTGGAAAAGCGGTAAAAATCAAAACATCGACCAGTACCTGATGGGCAGCCGGTCGATGCCGTGGTACACGGTTGGATTGTCGGTAATGGCTACGCAAGCCAGCGCCATCACCTTTTTATCGGCACCGGGCCAGGCATATTCAGACGGGATGCGTTTTGTGCAGTTCTATTTCGGGCTGCCGCTGGCCATGATCGTGCTTTGTATCACCTTCGTCCCTATTTTCAGTAAGCTAAAGGTTTACACCGCTTATGAGTTCCTCGAACAACGCTTCGACCTAAAAACCCGTGCGCTTACAGCTTTCCTTTTTCTCGTCCAGCGGGGGTTGTCAACAGGCATAACTATTTATGCGCCGTCCATTATTCTGTCAACCATATTGAATATCAATACGGTTTACACCACGCTTTTTATAGGCGGACTGGTAATATTTTACACTGTTTACGGCGGCACGAAGGCTGTATCTTATACGCAATTGCTGCAAATGAGCATTATATTTTTAGGGATGTTCGCTGCAGGGGCGCTGGTGGTTAGCTTGTTACCGCATGGCGTGGGCTTTACAAAAGCGTTGCGCCTGGCAGGCAAACTTGGCAGGATGAATGTCATCGACTGGAAATTTGACCTCAATAACCGGTATACTGTTTGGAGCGGGATAATTGGCGGATTCTTTTTGCAGCTATCCTATTTCGGTACCGACCAAAGCCAGGTGGGCCGTTATTTGACAGGCAGCTCAGTAGGCCAAAGCAGGCTGGGTTTGATCATGAACGGCCTCATTAAAATACCTATGCAATTTTTGATATTGCTGATAGGCGTGCTGGTTTTTGCGTTTTATCAGTTTCACCAGCCCCCCATGTTTTTTAATCAATATGAGGTAAAACAAGTTAAGGCCAGCAGATACGGCGCCGAATATATCGGCCTGGAAAAACAGTATTCGGTCGCTTTTGAACAAAAAAAAGCTTCTGCTGAGAATTTTTCAACTGCTTCCGGGAATAAAGATGAAGCTAAAATAAGCGTGGCGGGTGCAGCCCTGAAAGAAGCCGATGCGCAACAAAAGGTTATAAGAAATAAGGCGATAGCCCTGATAAAAAAGAACAATGGCAAGGCCGATACAGATACCAACTATGTGTTCCTCAACTTTGTGACGCACTTTTTACCGCGGGGACTTATTGGTTTGCTCATCGCCATCGTTTTCCTGGCATCAATGGGGTCTACTGCCAGCGCACTTAATTCGCTTGCATCGACAACGGTGGTTGATATTTATAAACGTATCATCAATCCAAACGCTTCCGATAAAGCTTACCTGGATGCTTCGCGGTTGGCGACTATTTTCTGGGGGCTGGTTTGTATCGGGATGGCCTTATATGCAGGCAAAATGGGGAACTTGCTTGAGGCAGTGAACCAATTGGGTTCCTACATTTATGGGACGATACTCGGAGTTTTTGTTGTCGCTTTTTACCTGAAAAAAATTCGCGGATCGTCGGTGTTCATAGCCGCTGTCATTTCGGAGGGTATCATCATTGTGCTGGGTCTTACCAACGCGATTGCCTACTTGTGGTTGAATGCCATAGGCTGTTTCCTGGTGATCATTCTTGCAGGATCGATCAACTTGATAACATCGCCCAAAACCCAGGCTTCGGGAAACGCTTCTGAATAAGCAGGCTAACCTTTTTTAATAAATTCGTGATAAATGCTGATCGGTACAACAGCTGTCCATCCGCAGAAATTTGGCTTGGCAGGCACGCCAGTTGTTAAGGCATCAGGTGCGTAATCCTCCCAAAAGGTTTTGGTTTTGATATATACCTGGGCCACACACCAATAGTATTTTTTTGCAAACTCGGCCGCCAATAGATCTTTCCCGGCACGCTGTAAACCTTTTATGATCATGTAATTGGTTGGCGTCCATACAGCGCCAAGCCAGTATTCGCCTTTAGAGGAGTACCCCTCTTGGTCGGCCGCCAAACTTGGCACCGGGAATTTCCGCCAGAATTTTTTTGGATCGGTTAGGGTTTTCACCAATTTGTCTACCCTTTCATTAGGTACCACGCCGGCTATCAAAGTCCAAAATCCGCCAATGTGCATTCGCCTGATCTGTTTGCCGTAGCCGAGATCGTAATAATAACCATCCTCTTCGTTCCAGCAATGTTTATTTATCGCTTCTTTAGTTTCGGTATGAAACTTTTGATAGCCGGCGATGTCACTTTTCTGACCGGTTATGCCTGCTATTTCGACCAGGTTATAGGCGAAGAGCGCCATTTGGGCAGTCATATCAACCGAGCGACCCTGTTTGTTCCAAACGGAACTTAAGCTACCGATATAAGGGTCAGCTACTGCGCTGGTTTTTATTTTTAAGCCTTTACCATCGTCTTTCCATCCTTCAGGATAGCGCGGGATATTATCCATACCAGAGCCTAAGGCGTCGCTTATGAACAAATGGTCATCCATGCGATAGCTTTTCACCAGGAATTCAAAAAATTTCCTAAGGTGAGGATAAACTTTTTTCAGCCTTTTTGCATCCTTAAATTGGCTGTAAAGCTCCATTTCGGCGAAGGCAAACAGGGGAGGATTGATGCTTACCGGGTGCTCCCTGGGCCACATGGCTTTCCCCTCGCGGGTATATTCACGACAGATAAATCCGTCAGGCTCCTGCAAATTATAAAAATTGTCCAGCGCGTTTGCTGCAGGCAATTTGTCGGGATGATATTTGGCATAACAGGCCATAAAACAGGTATCCCACAAAAATATGTGCCCGTTGAAAGCTGCATCCAGGTACGGCTTTTTGAAAACCGGGTCATTAGGGCCGCCTCGTATATTCTTCCTGGCTATCCTTAGCGCTGCCTGGTACATTTCATCCTGCAGCTTAACCGGCACATCCCACTTATTGGCAATAAACGCAGCCCTGGCTGCTGCAGGTAACAGCGCATAGCCCGATGCTAAAGCAACTTGTGTAAGGAAGCCGCGGCGACTTTTCATCCTACTTTGAAGCCTGGTCGGCGACACCCTGGTTCAGGCGCATGTATTCGGGATCATTATCCGCTTTTGCCAGTTTCACACCCTCCTGGGCTGTTTTCAATGCTCCTGCTTTGTCGCCCATTTTTAGTTGGATGCGTGCTTTCCAAACCTTATAAAAAGCCGATTGCGGATGTTCTTTTTCGGCAGTGCTTATCCATTCCAGCGCCTTGGTCAGGTCTTTGTTGTTTTCGTAATAATACAAAGCTGCGTCAAAATACGGCTTCTTATCGTTGTTCATTACATCGTCGATATTGGCCATGATCTTCGAGTCGACCTCCGTGGTGATAGGAAAAGAGAAAGAAATATTTTCCCAGCGCATTTCCAGGTCACACTTTGTCCGGTCGACATTGTTAAACTGGAAGGTCAGCGTTTCAAGCGGGTCGGCATATTTCATCGTTTTTACCTTAAAACGCAGAATATCGTCCGTTTGCTTATAAGTATAGGCACCCCATTGATTCGCGGTTTTGTTCAGGATGACCGTCCATTCATTTGGGTCGGGAATAGAGAACAGGCCGTACTCACCTGCGGGAATTTTGGTGCCATTGATGATCACGTCGTCACTAAATTTGATAATAGTGGCTGCATTGGCACCGGTGCGCCATACAACGCCATACGGTTCCATTCCACCGAATATCTTCCGTCCTTTTACATTCGGGCGCGAATAGGTAAGGGTAATTTTCCCCAATCCAAGGTCCTGTTCAATAGTTTGGGTCGAACTTAATTGCGGGGTTTTTAGCGCTTGCGCATGACTGCTTAACGACGCACATGCCAACAGCATGGCGGTCAAATAAATATATATTTTCTTCATAATCGGTTTTACTGCCCCTAATTTATCATTATATCATCATCAAATAAAATAACGTTAGTAATAGCAATGTAAACAAGTAACTTTGAATATGCTAAAGAGGCAGGCTGCGATAGTATTAATGATGTTGTATTTAATTACAACGTCGGGCTTTGCTTTAAACCTGCATTACTGTTTTAATCAGCTAACTTCATTTGGTATCGACTCCCCGTCGAAAGGCTGTATAAAGGAGCGGCAAACAAAAAACATGAAATGCTGCAAGGATAAACGCCTTGTGGTAAAGGTAAAGGATGCACACGAAAGCGGTTCAATATCGATCATTGAGAACATAACCTCGTTTATTTTACCTAAAATTCAATTTGCCGATATTCCCCCCGGTGTCCCCGATGCTGCTTTTTCATCATTTGTTGATCGCGGCCCACCTCCGTTTCCGGATGTTACTATTTATCTGCGGAACCGCAATTTCAGGATCTGACCATTAGAAAATCTCAATATATAACTTCTGAACCGCCATAAAAGGTTTAGGAAATTGTTGTATTTTCTAATTTTTTGATCAGTATGAAATCGTTTAAAATATTTATAATTCTTATATTAATTGTTAGCGTCGCCAGTGCGCAAAAGGACACATCCATGAAAGGCATGGATATGGGCGGTATGAAAATGGATTCATCGCGCGCGATGATGATGAACAGCCAGTATTCGCTCGACCTGCCGATGAACCGTGACGGTTCGGGTACATCATGGGTACCTGATGAGAGCCCAATGTATGGCTATATGTTCCACGGGAAGAAATGGATGACCATGATACACGGCGACATTTTTATCCGCTATAATAACCAGGATGTCTTCAAATCAGGCAGTCGGGGCGGCAGCAAGTTTGACGCGCCGAGCATGATCATGCTGATGACGCAGCGGCCTGTTGGTAAAAACGGCCTGTTCTCCATCAATACCATGTTTTCGTTTGATCCGTTTCTTGTCGGGCCGGGAGGTTACCCGTTGCTGTTCCAGACGGGCGAATCCTATAAAGGTAACAAGCTGGTGGACCGGCAGCACCCGCATGATCTGTTTGCACAGATCAGCCCGAATTATACCCAACGTATAGCCAAAGACGCCGATCTCTCGGTGTCAATAGGTTACCCAGGCGAGCCGGCATTGGGCCCGCCGGTATTTATGCACCGGTTGTCGGGTATGAACGACCCGGATGCGCCATTGACACATCATTATTCTGATGCCACGCATATTACATTCGGCGTTGCCACTGTAGGGTTCCGTTATAAAGATGTAAAGCTGGAGGGTTCGGCATTTACCGGGCGCGAACCGGACGAGTTCCGTTACAATTTTGATAAACCAAGGTTCGATTCTTATTCTTTCAGGCTATCCTACAATCCCTCATCTGCATGGGCATTGCAGGTATCTAACGGCTGGCTGCACAGCCCCGAGGACCTTGAACCACTGCAAAATGTAGATAGGTTCACGGCCTCGGCTATCTATACCAAAACGCTTAATTACGACAGTTATATAGCAACTACCCTGATTTACGGACAAAACCATTTTTCGGATAACGGAAAGACACTGCCCTCGGTACTGCTGGAAAGCAGTTGGCAAATGCACAAAACTGCCGTTTACGGAAGATATGAATATGTAAAAAAAGATGCAGAGGAGTTAGACCTGGCGGGCACTTACCCGGCTAACCCAAACTTTACCATTAATGCGCTTACGCTGGGTATAAACCATTTGCTGGCCACTTTTGGCCAAACTAACCTGGCAGGCGGCATACAGGGCACGGTAGATATTTCACCCACACAGGTCAGGAACCTTTATGGTACCGCGCCGGTTGCCGTCGAAGTTTACCTGCGCATCAGCCCGTCTATTATGATGATGGGTCATCATAAGGATAAAATGGCCGGGATGGACATGTGATAAAGCGTCCACTTTTCAGCGTGTTGCATTTTTAAATATAATGCTGCCAAAACAAAAAAACCCGGCTTACGACCGGGTTTTTCTATTTTTAAAAACTATTGATCCTTATTGATCGTCGCCCGGATCGCCTTGCTGGAACATATTGTTAAAGCTTCCGCCATCAGGATAATAACCACTGATAAGCAGGGTGCCTTTCTTCGAATTAGCCAGCGCTTTGCTAATATCGTCAGAAGTGTTCACTGGTTGTTTGTTGATACTGGTTATGATAGAACCAACGGGTATTTGAGTATCGTCGAACAATAACCCGGGACGAACCTGGGTAACAACCACGCCCGAGTTAACATGATATTTAGCTTTTTGATCGGCAGTAAGCGGTTTAAAGCTCGCACCGAGTTTGTTATACATTTCTTCGGCCGATTTATTCATTACCGTACGGTTGGCCAGGTTACCTGCATCGGCTTTCAATGTAACGGATACATTTCTTTCGCTGCCGTCGTGCAATACAGTAAGGTCTATTTTGTCGCCCGGCTGTAAGCGCGCAACCGGCTCCTGCAGGTCAGATGATTCATAAACTTTCTTGCCATTTACTTTGGTAATAATATCGCCATGCTGTAAACCAGCCTGCGCCGCGCCGCTGTTACTGGCTACATCGTCAATATATAAACCAACGTTTTTATCTATATGCAACGCATTGGCAGCATCCTCGTCAAGCTCTTTAAAGCTTACGCCAAGATACCCGCGCTTAACAGCACCGTATTTCTCAATATCACCCAAAACCTTTTTAGCCAGGTTTATCGGGATAGCAAAACCATAGCCTTCATACGAACCTGTTTGAGAAGCAATAGCCGAGTTGATGCCGATCAGTTCGCCGTTTGCGTTCACTAAAGCGCCGCCGCTGTTGCCCGGATTGATGGCAGCATCTGTCTGTATAAATGATTCGATACCGGTATTTAACTGCTTGCCACCCTGGCGTTGTGTGCGCATACGGCCAAACGGTGTCATCTGATCCTGCTCACGGTTTTCGCTACCGATGATGCCTATGCCACGGCCCTTAGCACTCACAATACCTGCGGTAACAGTTGATGTCAGCCTGAAGGGATTGCCTACCGCCAATACCCATTCGCCAACTTTAACCGCGTCGGAGTTACCGAATTTGACGATAGGCAGGTTATCGGCGCTGATCTTGATCAGGGCAAGGTCGGTGTTTGGGTCGGTACCAACCACTTTAGCTGTAAAATGGCGGTGGTCGTTGGTCACTACTTCAACCTTCGAAGCCTTCTCAACCACGTGGTTATTGGTTACGATATAGCCATCGGGCGAAATGATCACACCCGAGCCTGATGCCATTTGCGGCCCCTGTGGAACTGCGCGCTGCCCAAACATATCACCGAATAATTGCTGCATCTGGTCCTGCCCGGCATTATCCTGGCTGGCGTAGGTGGTGCGTATATAAACTACGGCAGGCGTTACTTCGGCTGCTGCAACGGTAAGGTCAACCTCCCCGGCCGATGATAAATTTGCCGGTGGTAAAGGGTTGTTTGCAAAATAAACTTTTTGCTTGTCTTCAAGACTCATATTGCTCGAGTATTTTTGCTCGATCACCTTGTATGTGCCCAATGCCAGGGCGCCGCCAAGGAAAGCGGTTAGTACTGTTAAACCAAACTTTTTCATTGTATTATTCACCTTTCTTTTATTATGTTTAATTCACTGATAAGATATAGTGATCAAATTTAATACCATATAGACGTTATAATCAATGGTAAGTTATGCGTAATTGTGTTAAATTTTGTTAAATAAAATGACAATACGCTTTAAAATTTGTCGGGGCTTATTGTTTCTTTTGTAAAAACGTCATTTATTTAACAGTTGAAGTGAATATTAAGTTTTATAAGTACCAGGGCGCGGGCAACGATTTTATTTTGGTGGATAACCGCAAAGGGGTGGTCGATCATCAAAATCCTGCGCTGATAGCCCGCTTGTGCGACCGTCGTTTCGGCATCGGCGGCGACGGGATGATGTTTTTGCAGGATAAGCCCGGTTATGATTTCGAGATGGTGTATTATAATGCTGACGGACAGCCCAGCAGCATGTGCGGTAACGGCGGCCGTTGCATTGTGGCGTTTGCCAAATTCCTGGGTATAATTGATAACGAAACAGATTTCTTGGCTGTTGACGGGCCGCATCACGCTAAAATTTCACCATCGGGCGATTGGGTTAGCCTGCAGATGATCGATGTGAACGAGGTCGGCCGCGACGGCGACGCGTATGTGCTAAATACCGGTTCACCGCACTATATCGCTTTGGCAAGCGGGCTTAAAGATAAAGACGTATATCATGAAGGGTATGCCATCCGAAATAATGACACCTATAAGGCAAAAGGCATCAATGTAAATTTTGTGGAACCTGATGGCGATGGCTATTTTGTGCGAACCTTCGAGCGGGGCGTAGAGGACGAAACTTATGCCTGTGGTACCGGGGTTACGGCTGCGGCTATCGCGATGGCTAAACAAAACAACCAAACCGGAACGATCAATACCCCTATCAAAGTTTTAGGCGGTAATCTCAATATCCGCTTCGAAACCGACGGAACGCATTTCAATCATATTTTCCTTGAAGGGCCGGCTAAACTGGTTTTTGAGGGAGAGGTAGACATCTGATTTGTTGATCGGGCTGTTCATCGGCAGAACGATTGTTAGAAAAACCAATAGTTATCACTTTCTGTTAATGCTGAGATGAACAGACGGATCGATCTTTTCAGGGGCGACATCACCAAAATGGAGGTTGATGCCATTGTGAATGCCGCCAATACTTCGCTGTTGGGCGGAGGAGGTGTGGACGGTGCCATACATCGTGCAGGCGGCAGGGCCATTTTAGAGGAATGCATCAAAATAAGGGATAAACAAGGCGGCTGCAAAGTTGGTGAAGCTGTAATAACTACAGCTGGCAATATGCCCGCCAAATATGTCATCCATACCGTTGGCCCCGTTTGGAGCCAAAGCAATAAGGACGTGGATGGATTGCTGGCCAGCGCCTATCAAAATAGCTTGAAACTGGCTGTTGAAAATCAGGTTAAAACGATTGCTTTTCCTAATATCAGCACGGGCATTTACCACTTCCCTAAGTATGAAGCTGCCGGGATTGCTATTAAAACAGTCAGGAGCTTCCTTTTAGAATATCAGCAGCTGGATCAGGTTGTTTTCGTGTGTTTTGATGAGGTGAATTATTCGATTTATGAACAATTATTGTCATAGCAATGTGGTAATTCGTGATGTTAACAATTATTTAATGTCAACCCCTTTTAATTGATAAGAAAACTGTTTAGGTTTGAATTTTTTTATTCGTGTAACTTCTCTTTATTTTTTCAAATAAGGGATGTTACGCGTCGATAGTTCAAAACCATGCCAGATCATTTATGCCGTTTGCCGGCATGAATATTTAGGCTTTGTGCTTGAACCGCATATCGTTCAACTAAACCCCAACGGCGAATTTTCCCTCACCTACCAGCGCCTTTTCTCTAACACAGCCAAAGAATTCAGCGAATTTCTGGACGAAACTGATTTTAAATTGGTTAAGCTGCTTGAAGAGATAGAGCAGGGCCATGTGATAAAAAAATTTTACAAAAAGCCCATCCGTCCCTTCGAGTTTTTCAGCAAGATATTTAACGAACAGCTTTTTGAGACCATCCGTCCCAAAATAGAAAAACGCATGGCCGAGGCCCTGCTGCTTTTGAATAATAAGCAGGTGTATGTGATGAGCAAGGAGGGCTACCCTGCCGAACGCAAGGTGCAGATAGCTGCCGAGCCCGCTTCGGTACTTTTCCATTTCAGGCGCGATGATACCGAGATCAGGTATTTTCCTACCATCAAATACCAGGGTATGCGCATCGAGTTCATGTTCAAAAACGCCGAGATCATTTGCAACCACCCTGCCTGGATGCTGCTGGATGATACCCTGTATTTTTTTGATAAAGAAATAGAAGGTAAAAAGCTGCAGCCTTTCCTGAACAAACGTTACATCGCGATACCGCGTTCGTCGGAATTGCCGTATTTCGAAAAATTTGTGGCGCCGCTCATCGAGAAACACAATGTTTATGCCGAGGGCTTTACCATAAATACCGAAAAATACGAAGCTACCCCGATCTTGAAACCGATATATGTGGAAGGTGGTACATCGCAATTGCAGCTTTGTTTCAGGTATGCCGGTTATATTTTCCCTTATGGTGACGGCAGGCACGTGTCTGTAAGGATGGAACGTAATGGCGACGACTACCTTTTTCACCGTATCAAACGTTCCTTAGCCTGGGAAAAAGGGAAACTTCAATTGCTGGAGGACCAGGGCCTGCAGGTTGTTTCGAGCCTGTTCCAAAACCTGGAAGTAGCCTGCTGCGATGATGAAGCGGACAGGTCGCTATCGGTATTTGAATGGCTTAACCAGTATCATGATCAGCTGACGGCTGCCGGGTTTGAAATTGAACAGCCAGCAGGGCAGAAAAAATATCTTTTCGGCACCAGTAAAATAGATGTAGAGGTGAAGGAAAACAACGACTGGTTCGATATTTATGCGGTGGTGCATTTTGGACCTTACCGGATACCCTTCATCCAATTAAAAAACCATATCCTTAACCATAAAAAGGAATTTACGCTGCCCAACGGCGAAATTGCGGTAATACCCGAAAAATGGTTCTCGCAATATGGCAACCTCCTTCACTTTTCGGAAGGCAGCCAGGATATCAAATTGCGCCGGCACCACATTGGCCTGGTAAATGAATTGGCTGAAGGAGAGCTGGCCGGCGTTACCATGAGCCGGAAACTGCAAAAACTAAGTGAATTTGAAGACGTTGGCGACATCAATATGCCGCATCACTTTAAGGGCAGCCTGCGACCATACCAAAAGGCCGGCTTCAACTGGTTCCACTTTTTGCAGCAGTATCATTTTGGCGGTTGTTTAGCCGATGATATGGGTCTGGGGAAAACTATACAGGCACTTGCACTGCTTCAGAAACACAAAGAGAATATTGAAGCGGCGGACAGCAAAAGCGTTTCGCTTATTATCATGCCCACTTCGCTGATCTATAACTGGCTGAACGAGGCTAAAAAGTTTGCGCCGAAACTTCGTATGATGGTACACACGGGTACTTTCAGGTATAAATCGCCTGAGGTATTTACCAATTACGATGTAGTGATAACCACCTACGGCATCACGCGTATCGATATCGACCTGCTTTCGGGCTACTTTTTTGAATATATTATACTGGACGAGAGTCAGAACATTAAGAACCCATCATCCAAATCGTACCAGGCGGTAAAGCAGCTTAAGTCGCGTTACAAATTGATATTGAGTGGTACGCCGGTAGAGAATTCGGTAAATGACCTTTGGACACAGATGTCGTTCATCAACCCCGGTTTGTTGGGCAGCCAGCAATTTTTCCTGAACGAATTTGTAACACCTATCGAAAAGAAGAAGGACGAGGAAAAGGCGCGCCGGCTGCAGGCGCTGATAAAACCTTTCGTATTGCGCCGCACCAAGGAACAGGTGGCTACCGAATTGCCGCCAAAAACCGAGAACCTGTTTTATTGCAAGATGAGTGATGAACAGGCCAATGTGTACGAAAAGGTAAAATCGGAGTACCGCAACGAACTGTTAAAAAGCCTGGAGGACGGCACCTTTGCCCAGGCGCAAATGCAGGTGCTGCAGGGGCTCATCAAATTGCGGCAAATAGCCAATCACCCATCCATGATAGACGATCAGTATGAGGGCGATTCGGGCAAGTTTGAGAACGTAGTGCATACCCTGGCCAACGTGCTGGAGGGAGGCCACAAGGTTTTGATCTTCTCGCAATTTGTAAAGCAACTGACCATTTACCGCAATCATTTTGATATAGAAGGCATACCCTACGTTTACCTTGATGGCAGCACCCAAAACCGCGGCGATGTGGTAAAGCGTTTCCAGGAAGATGAAAAAACGCGGGTGTTCCTGATCTCGATCAAAGCCGGTGGTGTAGGTTTGAACCTGACCGAGGCCGACTATGTCTTTATCCTCGACCCATGGTGGAATCCGGCTGTTGAGCAGCAGGCTATTGACCGCACCCATCGGATAGGGCAAACGAAAAACGTGTTCATCTATAAATTCATCACTAAGGATTCTGTCGAAGAAAAGATATTGGCGCTGCAGCAACGTAAGCTAAAAGTTGCCCAATCACTTATCACTACCGAAGAAAGTTTTATAAAGTCACTTTCGGCGGAAGACATCAGGGAGATATTGAAATGATGGCGAAAACATACTCAATACTTATAGGATAACCCCGAATTTATACAGCAGCGCCAGAACAAAATCCACAATGGAAATATAAAATATCATCCGGCCATGCCACCTGTCATTTTCTGAATATGCATAAACTTGTTCTCCATCGGGCAGTGTTTTTTTGGATGTGATTAAGAGCCACCCAATTGGTATCCCTATCAACCCGCCACCGATAGCGAAAATATAACAGACAACTAGCTGGCTGGTCGAAAGGGCTTTTACTACCTTTAATTCGGTAATTCTCTCCTCTTTTTTTTCTGTTAGCTGCCGTTCATTTATTGTTATGCCCCGTTCGGTAAGTATTTTCCTGGCTAACACCACATCAAACACGCTCCATTCGTCAGCTTTTGTTATAACTTCCAGCAATTCGTCGTTAGTAAAGCCAAACAAGTAATAATCGTTATCCACTTCATCAACATGCTGTTCTTCATTTTGAACTAAAAGTTGGGTAACTCTCTCAAAGTCTGAGCTTTTTATTTTGACAGCATAATCGACAGGCGCATTGCTCATCACCATGGAGGGGTCAAAGCCTGAACTTTCTTCCTGTAAATAATATTCTATATGATTCTCATCCAGGATCGTTGTAAGTTCTTTGGCCAATGCAGCGTCGTTGAATTTTTGATAGGTGACAAATTCAGGTTCCATAGTAGATTTTGTATGCTCCAATATAGCTAAATTTACTTTGCGGCTACAGTGGGCTAAACAAATTAATCCTAATATTGGTTGTTCAAACACCAATCGAAAATATCACCTTTAAAAATATAGATCATCATGAAAAAGATTTTCCTTTTAATCGTGCTGGCGATATGCAGTATATCTGCATTCAGCCAAAGCAAAATGGCGTGCTGCGCCAAGCCATCGGCCACTAAACAATTTGCCATGCTGGCGTCTGACAAGAAATTTGTGATGTCACATGCTATCCCCAAACCTTATCATTTTCAGAGCAGCATAGGCAAGGCAGTTACCTATAAGACAGCCGATGGTAAAACGGCAAATGCTTTTGAGATAAAGGCTAAAAAGCCAACCGATAACTGGCTGCTGGTTGTGCATGAATGGTGGGGGCTGAACGATTTTGTAAAACATGAGTCGGAAAAGCTTTATAATGACCTGGGCGATGTGAATGTGCTCGACCTTGACCTGTACGACGGTAAAGTAGCCACCACTCGCGAAGACGCCGGCAAGTTTATGCAGGCTGTTAAAGATGACCGCGCCGAAGCTATTATTAAAGGCGCTATAGCTTTTGTCGGGCCAAAAGCGCGCATTGCAACTATTGGCTGGTGCTTTGGCGGCGGATGGAGCCTGCAAACCAGCCTGATGGCCGGCAGCCAGGATGTAGCGTGTGTAATGTACTACGGTATGCCCGAGCAGGATGTAAACAAACTAAAAACGCTGCATGCTGATGTCCTGGGCAATTTTGCTAATAAGGACGGCTGGATAAATCCAAAAGTGGTTGCCAAATTTGCAGAGAATATGAAAGCCGCAGGTAAGAAGCTGGAATTGCACCAATACAATGCCGACCACGGCTTTGCCAATCCCAGTAACCCGATTTACGACAGCGAAGCTACAAAAGATGCCTATGCAAAGACACTGGCGTTTTTAAAACCGAGACTGAAGTAGTTTAAGCCTGTAGTTTATGGTTAACACCTTTTTTGCAATTTCAACATATAGTATTGATAGTGAACGACTTGGATTTTATTGGGCCGAAATTGTGTTAACCATGTTAACCCGCGTAAAAAAAATATGGCATGCTTCTTAGATGCTGCCTGTTTTAAAAGCGATTTCCCGGAATGAACCATGAACTACCAGCCACGAACTTTTCGTAACATTGCAGAAAATTTACCTGGTTGACCGCTTCCGCAAAAAAATTGCTGTCTTATTCGCTAAAAGCCGCTATCCTGATTTTGGCTTTCGTTTTTATTTACCGGCGGATAGATAGCAATGATAATTTAAGACGATTTGAAGCGCTGATCGGCAATATCGACCGTAACCGGGCAATATTTGTTATGTCGTGTGTTTTCCTGTTGATGCTGATCAATTGGATACTCGAGTCGCTTAAATGGAAATACCTCACGCGCGAGTTGGTTACAATAACATCGTGGCAGGCAATTGAAGCTGTTTTTTGCGGGCTTACCTGGGCTGTTTTTACGCCAAACAGGATCGGCGAATATGGCGGCCGGGTAATGTTTTTGCCGAACCGGAAACGGATACATGGCATTTTCGCCATGGCGGTTGGTTCATTCGGGCAAAATGTCATCACCAATGTGCTGGGGCTATCAGCGCTTATGTGGTTCGCCTTTACCTATTTGAACATCAACATCGCTATATCGCTTGCCCTTTCACTTGCCGCTTTGGGCTTTATGGCGCTGCTGCTCGTTTTTTATTTTAACATCGGCTGGCTGGTTACTTTGCTCAACCGAATAAAATTTTTGAAAAAATATCACCGCTTTTTTGACATCATGGCGAGATACCACACCACCGAGTTGCTCAATATTATGTGGTTTTGCCTTACGCGGTTTTTTGTATTTTCCTTCCAATATTTTCTCGTCATTCATTTGCTGATACCTTCGGTGGCGGTTTTCCCAATGATGATGATGGTGTTTATCCTTTTTTTCGTTCAATCAGCATTGCCTTCGCTCGACTTGCTCGACGTAGGTGTGCGCAGTATGACCGCCTCCGCCTTTTTTGCTTACATCACCGACCAAAATATAGCCGTAATGGCAGCAGTTTCCTCAATTTGGTTCATAAACCTGATAGTTCCTGCTATCTTAGGCTCCGTATTCGTTTTAAAACTCAGATTCTTTGACCGCTCTTCTTAGTACTATATCGCTGCTGCTCACCAGCGTATACATTTTCCTGCTGGTTTATTTTATTAAGGGATGGGCCAGCCTAAGGCGCCCGGCTGTATATAGCGGCACTTTTAGCACCAAAGTAACCGTGTTAATTGCGGCGCGAAATGAAGAAGATAATATCCGCCTGACCATCGACGATTTGCTGGCACAGGATTATCCGAAAGAGTTGACAGAGATCATCATCGTCGATGACCACTCTACCGATGCGACAGCAAAGATTATCCGAAGCTATGCGGACAGGGGTGTTAAACTATTGCAGCTGAACGAAGATCAACCCTTGAACTCGTACAAGAAAAAAGCCATCGCAACGGCCATTGCCCAGTCAACCGGCGATTTGATGGTGGCTACGGATGCCGATTGCCGGATGGGGAGTAAATGGCTGTCGTCGGTTGTTTCGTATTATGAAAACAATAACCTGGTGATGATCTCGGCACCGGTATCTTACTTCCAGGAACGCACTTTATTCGAATACCTGCAAACATTGGAATTCGCCTACCTGATAGGCCTGGGGGCATCTTTTATCGGCAACAAAAGGGCATCGACCTGTAATGGAGCCAACCTTGCCTACCGAAAAGATATTTTTAACGAGGTTGGCGGCTTTAAAGGGATCGACGATCTGGCGTCGGGTGATGACGAATTACTACTTCAAAAAGTAGCTGCGCTTTATCCCACGCGCATTGGGTTTTTGAAACAACGCGATGCCATAGTTTATACCCATGCAAAACATACGCTGCGTTCATTCCTGAAACAGCGCAGGCGCTGGGCGTCGAAATCAGTTAAATACAAAGACAAAAGGATTGTTGCACTGGCGGTAAGTATATGGCTGTTCAATGTATCCTTGCTGGTGAACGCCGGACTCAGCTTTTACAACATTTTTTTTCTAAAGCTTTTTTTAACGCAATTTCTGCTGAAATATCTTTTTGAGGTGGCATTCCTGTTGCCTATCACTACCTTTCTGAAACGGCAGGGACTGGTCTTACTACTGTTGGTGCTTATCCCTTTCCATATCGTATACTTTGTATACATTGGTTTGATGGGTACTACCAGGCAGTATGAGTGGAAGGGAAGAATAGTGAAATAGTGTTGATGGAAATGACATTCATTTGTTAATAAGGCTTTGCCATTCCTCATAAAATAAGCGATATTTAGCCAGACTGATCTGAACAAACTTGGCCGAACTAACCCCATCGCAGCGCACCTGGAAGGCATTTAAGCGCAATAAGATAGCTGTTGCCGGGCTTGTTTTTATCCTGCTTTCCATACTTATTGCCATTCTTGGCTACCTGATTATGCCCGACCCGACACCGCAGGCAAATAACATGATCATTCAGCTAAGTATAAAAAAGCCCGGCGCCGAATTTACCATGCTTCGTATCCACAAAAGCGAACCTGTTGATACCGTTAACCTATTTACTAAAATGCTTTACGGCCAGCCGGCGTTTTTTAAGGATGTGCCTATAACTGCTTATCATTTAGTAAAAGACTCTGTTTATGCTGACGAGTATGTTGGTGATGAAGATAAACCCATAACAACTTCCTTTAACCTTTTTGAAGTTGTGACCGGCGGCAAAGCTGTTTATTCAGGCAAACAGGTATCGATAACCAAACCTAACGGTACCACGGTAAACTTTGTTGTAAGTAATGCTTTGTATAAAAGGTTCGGCGATGAGTTCCTGGCAAATCATATTATCAAGAAAAAATACTGGTTCGGTACCGACCTGTATGGACGCGACTTGTTAAGCCGCCTTATCCTTGGTGCGCGCGTTTCGCTGGCAGTCGGAATAGTGTCGGTTATCATCAGCATGTTGCTCGGTATCGTCGTCGGTTCACTGGCGGGCTATTTCGGCGGCTGGGTCGATGCCTCGCTCAGCTGGGTGATGAATATTTTGTGGGCGCTGCCGGCGTTACTGCTGGTTATCGCCATATCTTTTGCATTAGGCAAAGGCTTATGGCAAATCTTTATAGCGGTTGGCATGTCCATGTGGGTCGAAGTAGGCCGGCTGGTGCGCGGGCAGGTATTGAGCCTGAAGCAAACGGAATTTATTGAGGCCGCCCGGTCAATGGGGTTTAACAATGCGCGCATCATCCGCAGACATATCCTTCCCAATATTATAGGCCCAATACTGGTGCTTGCATCCTCCAATTTTGCATCGGCTATATTGTTGGAGGCAGGCTTAAGCTTCCTTGGTTTTGGTGCGCAACCACCTATGCCAACCTGGGGGAGCATGATAAAAGAACATTATGGCTATATCATCATGAACTCGCCTTTTCTGGCTATTTTGCCCGGTTTGGCTATTATGTTTATGGTGTACGCATTTAATCTTGTCACGGTTGGATTGAGAGACGCTTTTGATATTAAATCACAAAGTACACGGATTTAAAAAAATTAATTCATTAATTTGGCTATCTTCTTATCCGAAATGCAAAATATCGAAGAAATTTCAGGTGAAGACGAACTGATCCGGTTGCTGCTAAAAAGGCAGTCCGAATTAAACTCTTTACTTGAAGTAACAAGGGCCATCAACAAAAACATTTCAACACCTGTACTGATCCAGATGCTTGAAGTGATCATGCAGAATTACCTGCAGGTGGGCCGCCTGCGCTTTTTGATAGAGCATGAAGGAACCTTTGTTTGCATATCAAGCTACGGCGGAGATGAAGAAAGCGCCAAATCATTATACCAGGCCTGTAGAAAATTAAGCAAAGCGAGGAGCCTTACTTCGCTGGCAAATCATGACGACAACCTGCTGAAGAAATACGATTATTTTATTCCGTTCCATCAAAAAAGTAAGGCGATAGCTTACGCTCTTATCGGTGATTTTAACACCACCGAGGAAATGCTGAGTAACGACCTGAATTTTATTCAGACACTCATCAACGTTATCGTCGTGGCGCTTGAAAACAAAAGACTGTTCCGCGAAAGAATGGAATCGGAACGCTTTAAGCGCGAAATGGAACTTGCCCAGGAAGTACAGAATATGCTTATCCCCATGCGCCTTCATAAAGAAACAGCAGTTGAGATAGGCGCTAAATATTTTCCGCATCAGAACATAGGCGGCGATTATTTTGATTTTATCAGGGTAAATGAGCATGAATTTTTATGGTGCGTTGCTGATGTTTCGGGCAAGGGTATATCCGCGGCACTGCTGATGGCAAACTTCCAGGCGAGTTTACGGGCCTGGTCCGCTGTAGAAGAGGACCTTACTAATATTGTCGAACGCCTGAACCAGATCGTGTTGAAAAATACCAAGGGCGAACGCTTTATCACCTTGTTTGTGGCCAAATACAACGAAAAAACACGGAAGCTCAATTACATCAATGCCGGGCATAACCCATCTATTCTTTATCACGATGGGGAGGCTGTTCCGTTGAAATTGGGCACCACTATGATTGGTGCTTTCGACGAACTCCCTTTCCTTAACCAGGGTGAAGTAGACGTAGACCCGGGAAGTATGATCTTTAACTACACAGACGGACTGATGGACTATGATATACCTGTAACCAAATCGTGGAATGAAGATAAATTACTGGAATTTGTGATCAACAACGGCGACCTTTCGCCTGATAAGTTTAATCAAACCCTGCTCGACCATCTGAACCTGATCATCAAAGGGAAACCAATTGATGATATTACGCTGCTTACACTTAGGATATTTTAAGTTATTCCACTCTTTTCAACAGTTCTTTTAATCGGTTGAACATTCAACTATTTTTGCTGCATGCTATTGGCGCGATATCAGCAGGAGTATTTGGAAGCGGGTTGTGACGAAGCCGGGCGCGGATGCCTTGCCGGACCGGTGTTTGCAGCAGCGGTTATTTTGCCGCCCAGGTTCAAACACAAACTACTCAACGATTCCAAAAAGCTTTCCGAAGATGTTCGCTATAAACTTCGCGATGAGATTCAAAAAAAGGCGCTGGCTTACGCCATAGCTTCTGTAACAAATGAGGAGATCGATACGATCAATATTCTTAACGCCTCATTTTTAGCCATGCACCGGGCCATAGAACAGCTTTCAATGCAGCCCCAGTTTTTGATCATCGATGGTAACCGGTTCAATAAATATCAAGAGATCCCTCACCAATGCATTGTTGAAGGCGACGGCAAATATCTTAGTATAGCCGCAGCATCGGTTTTGGCCAAAACTTACCGGGATGATTTTATGAAAAAAATTGCCGGCGAGCATCCCGAGTACGACTGGCACAGCAATAAAGGCTACCCTACTATTAAACACCGCCAAACGATACTGAAAATAGGGTTTACGCCATATCACCGTAAAACTTTCCAGGTAACCGAGCCGCAACTGCGTATTTTCTGAAAAGATGTTTTGAATAGGGTTTTATCGTCTTTACATTTGTTAAAACCTGCAAGTCCGCTTGAAGATTCTCATATTAACACACCGTGTCCTGTTCCCTCAAAATGGGGGCTACCCCATTGTGGTATGTAATACCATAAGGGGATTGGTAAACCTGGGGTATGAGATTTCCCTGCTGTCGTTAAAGGATAAAAAACACAGGCACGAAGAGGAAGAGCCGGATGCGTTACTAAGCAAGATCAGCTATCGCTATTACGAAATTGATACCAGCATGTCGCTGGTAGACGGATTTCTTACCACGTTCAACAAAAAAGCGTATAATATCGACCGGTATTACAACCAGAATTTCGAACGGCTGCTCATCAGTGAAGTAAGTGATGGTAATTACGACATCATACAATTTGAAGGATTATTTGTAGCGCCTTATGTTGACGCAGTGCGAAGAAATTGCAGATCGAAACTGATATACCGGGCGCATAACATCGAGCACCAGATATGGGAACGGCTGGCCCAGCAAAAAAGCGACCCTTTCAAAAAGATCTACCTCCGGCTAATGGCACGCCGCATCAAAAAATACGAGATAGAACGAATAAATAAATTCGACGCGATAGCTGTTTTTACTTCGCAGGATAAAAGCACCTTGTTGCTTTACGGCGCTAAAATCCCGGTGGAGGTAGTGCCGGTAGGGGTAGAAATGTCGCATTACAAGCCTGATTTCAGCAGAACGGAATTCCCGAGCTTGTTTTTTCTCGGCTCCCTCGACTGGACGCCGAACCGCGAAGGGATAGAATGGTTTTTGCACGCCTTTCATAACGATATCGCCAACGATGATCTGCGGGTAAAGTTTTATGTAGCTGGCAACGATATTCCCGAGGAGTTTGACGATTATGAAGTTTTGGGGAAGATTTTCATCCAGGGAGAAGTAGATGACGCATTAGAATTTGTGAACAGCAAATCGATCATGATCGTTCCGCTTTTATCCGGAGGTGGTATGCGGGTAAAAATTGTCGAAGGGATGGCGATGCAAAAATGCATCATTTCCACTTCATTAGGGGCTGAAGGTATCAATTACAAGAACGGCGTAAATATCCTGATCGCTAACAACCGGGAGGAATTTTTTAAAGCTATCCGCCGTTGCATTGCCGATGAGGATTATTGTAAGGCAGTTGGTATAAACGCCCGGCGGTTGATAGAGGACCAGCACGATGTGGATAAGGTAACCAACAACCTGGTGAACTTATACAGGACATTAGAATGAGTTAAGCTATACAAAGTCTAAGTGCCCCGTTACGAAGGTTACATTCAGTCCTTTATATCTTTTTTTCAATAGGGGTTCCATTTGCGTTTTTAGCTGAGCCGTAAACTCCGGGCAACAACATAAAACTGTGATAGCGCCTTTTGTTTCTATCACGAGTGCAGGTATATTATATTTCCCGCATAAATGCTTTGACATATATTTTCTAAATGCTTCAGCCGAGTGCATAAAAGGAGGGTTTATTAGTTTTCTATCAACTTGTTTTCGTCTTTTATCGACCTTAATATATCGTATTTTATCCTGGATGCTTCCTGCTTTCCGACAAGAATGATCAGCAACCTTAAGCTGTCTTCTATTGTTTTTTCGGGCAGGTCGGCGGTTGTTTCAAAAGGTTGTTTCAGATACATCGGCAGGGCCATATTTTGCTGTAATTTCATCGCTTAACACCCGACGTTCCGGGTTGTTTTATTTTACTAAATAATTCAGAATTTCTCCAGAATATTTTCTTTTAAATAAATAAACTGCATCCTATAATTAATTGGAAGATAAATATTTTTATACTTAAAACATTTATTCTTTCACAGGGTATTACTATTTAAATATTAATTTATTAAATACTTTATGGCACGCATTAACAAAATAAACCTTATTGCTTCAATGCTGATAGCAGGAACAATGATATATGGCTGTAAAAAGCTTGACGGACCGGCCGACACAGGCTCAACCGGGAAAACCTCCGGCAGTAAATACACCAATCCCGCTACGGCAACAGCAACTTGCGATTACGACTTTAGCGATACCGACCTGACCAATAATGGCTGGGTGAAAACTTTCGACGAAGAATTTGACGGCGATCTTTCAAAGTGGGGCGTTATTAATGGAGGGATGATCAAGGAGCTGCAATTATACTCTCCTTCAAATGCGCAGATTGCGAATGGCGCTTTGCAAATAACAGCTAAAAAGGGAACGGTATCAGGTCCTAAGACTGTTGGTAACGACACTACCCAATCATTTAACTATTCTTCGGGATGGGTAGTAAGTAAATCTACTTTTTCGGCCAGCAATTCAACGCCTAAAATACGCATAGTTGCCAGGATAAAAATGGCTTCAGGGTATGGTTTAAGCTCGCTGTTTTATACTTATGGAAACGGTGCGTGGCCTACCACAGGTGAGATCGATTGCGCTGCCGTACAGGGTGATAATACCAAGGTTTACGCTACCGACTATTCCTACGGGCCTGCGGCAGGTACTAACATTGTTTCAGGCGGGATCTTATATAATCCCACAACTGAAGACCTTTCATCGTGCTACCATGTTTATACAATGGAGTGGACCCAGGACTCACTAAATTCTTATTTAGACGGCAAACTTGTGGAAACCAAAACAAAAGGTGGCCAGATCGCATCACTTTTTGGCAATCTTCAGCATATTTCGCTAAGCCTGCCGATCGGAGGTTTATATTATAGCAACATTAATGAGGCCAATATACAGGGCGGCACTATGTATGTTGATTATGTGAAAGTTTTCACATCGGTTAACAAATAAAATCTATAATTGACTTTATAATCTTAAACAAGTAAAGTTAAAGGCTGAAGATACCGGTTTGCAACCAAGTAAATTATTACTTTTGTCAGCAATTGATAGGTATGAAGAATACAGCTTTAACTCATAAACACACGGAGCTGGGCGCCAAAATGGTGCCCTTTGCCGGTTATAATATGCCCGTGCAATATGCCGGCATCAACGTTGAACACGACACCGTGCGCAAAGGCGTGGGTGTATTTGACGTAAGCCACATGGGCGAATTTATTGTAAAAGGCGACAAGGCCCTTGATCTTATACAGCGCGTTACCAGTAACGATGCGTCAAAACTTTACGATGGTAAAGTACAGTATTCCTGTTTGCCAAATGAGAATGGTGGTATTGTAGACGATCTGCTGGTTTACCGCATTGATGAGAAAACTTATATGCTTGTTGTGAATGCCTCCAATATTGAAAAAGACTGGAATTGGATATCAAAATACAACACTGAGGGTGTTGAAATGAAGGATATTTCAGATCGTACATCGCTGTTAGCCGTACAGGGCCCAAAGGCCGCAGAAGCCTTACAAAGCCTGACAGATATCGACCTGGGAACAATGGAATACTATACCTTCAAAAAAGGAAAATTTGCTGGTGTGGATAATGTGCTGGTATCAGCCACTGGCTACACCGGCGCGGGCGGTTTCGAGATATACGTTGATAACAAAGATGCTGAACTTGTTTGGAATGCGGTTTTTAAAGCAGGTGAACCATTCGGTATTAAACCGATAGGTTTAGGTGCGAGGGATACGCTGCGCCTTGAAATGGGTTTCTGCCTTTATGGAAATGATATTGATGATACCACGTCGCCGCTTGAAGCAGGCCTGGGCTGGGTAACCAAGTTCAGCAAGGAGTTTACCAATTCGGCAGCTTTGCAACAACAAAAGCGGGAAGGTACAAAACAAAAGCTGGTAGGTTTTGAAATGATCGATCGCGGCATACCCCGCCACGATTATGAGATAGTTGATGCAGACGGCCACAACATTGGTAGAGTAACCTCGGGCACGCAATCGCCGTCGCTGCAAAAAGCTATCGGTATGGGCTACGTAAAAAATGAATTTGCCAAAGAAGGTTCCGAAATATTCATCAAAATACGCGACAATAATATAAAGGCACAGGTTGTAAAACCGCCGTTTTATAAATAGTCATTAGGTATTGGCCATTAAACGTTAGTTATGGCCCAATAACAAATGACGAATGACTAATGACTAATGCCAAACAATCTGCACGTCTGCCTCTCGCCTGCTTTAATACCATTGTATGCTGTTGAAGAATACATCGTTGTCATCATCGACATTTTCCGGGCGACTTCTTCTATCTGTTACGGCATTGATAATGGTGCCGAAGCTATTATCCCGGTTTCAGAAGTAGAGGAATGCGCCGCTTACCGGGAAAAGGGGCTCGACTACCTGCTGGCTGCCGAGCGCAACGGCGAAGTAGTGGCAGGCTTTGATTTTGGTAATTCGCCGTTTTCCTATACTAAAGAAAAAGTCGCAGGAAAAACAGTGGTGCTTACCACTACTAATGGTACACATGCTTTACACCTGTCACGTTCGGCAAAAAAGATCGTTATCGGCTCGTTCCTCAACCTTACTGCCTTGTCCGATTGGCTTAAAACCCAAAAAGAAAACATCCTGCTGGTTTGCGCAGGATGGAAAAATAACTTCAACCTGGAAGATACTATTTTTGCCGGCGCAGTTATTGAACAATTAAAGGCACTGGATGTTGTTTTGGACGACCCTGCCATAGCTGCTAACGACTTGTATCAAATCGCCAAAGATGATCTGCCCGGTTACCTTGCTAAAACCTCGCATAGTGAACGCCTTAAAAAGCTGGGTATCGAAAAAGACATCGCCTTTTGCCTTAATGTGGATATTACAACCGCCATTCCTGTTTTGGATGGGGAAAAATTGGTTAAGCTGCCGTAGTTATTTCAACTTCTCGTTATTCTTATGCCTTTCCGCATCGCGGATGCTTTTCTTTTGAAGATTTTTTTCAAATGCTTCGGTCAGATCGATACCTGTTTGATTAGCCAGGCAGATCAGCACAAAAAGCACATCGGCCATTTCATCAGCCAGGCTTACTTTTGTATCTGATTTTTTGAATGACTGCTCGCCATATTGCCTGGCCATAATGCGGGCCACCTCGCCCACCTCTTCCATCAATATAGCGGTGTTGGTTAGCTCGTTAAAATAACGGATGCCGGTGGTTTTTATCCAGTTGTCGACAAGTTCCTGCGCAGCTTTTATCTCCATATGATTAATGATTATCCTTATCCTTTGTGTCCATGATGATGGTTACCGGCCCGTCGTTCAATAAACATATCTTCATATCTGCACCAAATATGCCCGTAGCCACTTTTTTACCGGTGATCTCCTCCAGCGTTTTTATCATTTGCTCGTACATCGGTATGGCTTTGTCGGGCCGGGCGGCGCGGGTAAATCCAGGTCGGTTCCCTTTCTTAGTTGCAGCAAATAAGGTGAATTGCGAAATGAGCAAAATATCGCCATCAACATCAGCCAGTGCTTTGTTCATCAAACCATTCTCATCGCTAAATACCCGCATGGAAGCTATCTTTTGGGCCAGCCATTGCAGGTCTTCGGTAGTGTCGGCATCCTCGATGCCCAATAGCACCAGGAACCCGGCCTTAATGTGTCCAGTGATCTTTTCGTCAACGGTGCAACTGGCCTGGGTAACGCGTTGTAATACTGCTCGCATGCGTGTAGAATCAAGAGGCAAGATAAATTAAAGCGACTAAATTTACTGGTGGATTTTCAATATATTTGGTTAGGTGTTGAATCAACATGAACTGCTAAGGCCTTGACACCTATTAAACCCTATCATTTCGACCCATATGAATTCTAAAAACCTTTTTTGTCTCTCTTTAATTTTATTGCTGGCTATAGCTTCATGTAAAAAAAACGACACTTCCCCCCAAAAGCATGAAAAAAAAGAGGTAGATGTTTATGTAGCGGGATATATAACCGCGGGTGCTAATACGTCTTACGCATGTTATTGGAAAAATAGCGTGCTCAACAAGCTTGACCATGAAACATCAAATTCGCAGGCAAAAGCTATAGCGGTAAACGGAAACGATGTGTATGTGGCCGGTTTCATTGCGGAAAAAAATGATAGGCAAGCAGCTGCGTATTGGAAGAATGGCGTGTTCACCAAATTGCCGGATAATTTATCAGGCTCGGTTGCTAATGCTATCGCGGTGAATGGGAATGATGTGTACGTAGCGGGATACATCAATTCCAACAGTGTCAAAACAGCGGTTTATTGGAAGAATGGCATAGCTGTAAATCTTCCTGATAATTTGATGGGCTCGGCGGTAAATTCCATTGTATTAAACGGAAATGATGTATATATGGCCGGATATATTATCACTGCGGGTAATAAATATAACGTTGCTTACTGGAAAAATGGGATTGCCACAAACCTGGGGGATAAATCACCATATTATTCTGGAGCAACGGCTATGGCAGTGAGCGGCACAGATATATATGTAGCGGGATATATAGGCAATGATGCTTTCTATTGGAAAAATGGTACTGCTGCGAAGCTTACAGAAACTCAATTCGTGGCTTTTAGTGCAAATGCGCTTACAATTAAGGGCAACGATGTATATGTAGCAGGCTGTACCCGAAATGACAATGGTTATCCGATAGCGATTTACTGGAAAAATGGCGCACCCGTTAGAGTCCCAAATAGCATATTGATCTCTGAGGAGATAAATGCCTTATCCATTTCTGAAGCCTATGGTATTGCCGTAAATGATACCGATGTATATGTAACAGGATATAATGTTAGTTACCAGGCGGCTTATTGGAAAAATGGTGTAACAGCCGAACTTGGCTATGGTAACTCGCGCGGTTATGCTATAGTGCTTGTACCGCGTTGATCATTACGCCCTTGTATCATTCCCATGATAAATGCTCAAATAGCTTTCATAGCGCGATAATTCGATCTCGCCGTTTTCAACTGCTTTGATTACAGCGCAGCCCGGTTCATTGATGTGGCGGCAGCTATTAAAACGGCATTGGTTCATTCGCGCGCGCATTTCGGGGAAAAAGTGGCTCAGTTCATTTTTTTCTATATCAATAATACCCAATTCGCGGATGCCAGGAGTATCGATAATATATCCTCCCTGCGGCAATTCGAACATCTCGGCAAAGGTGGTGGTGTGCATGCCTTTATCGTGCCATTCGGATATTTCGGTAGTACGCAATTTCAGGTCGGGAAGCAACACATTGATCAGGCTTGACTTACCCACCCCGGAATGCCCGGAGAACAGAGTTACTTTATCCGTTATCAAAGCAGAAATATGATCGATGTTTGTTCCCTGCAAAGCGGATACTTCATAACATGGGTAACCGATATTCTCGTAAATGCTTTTATAATCAGCCAATATCTCCAAACCCTCATCGCTGAACAGGTCCAGCTTATTAAATATTAACGACGCTGGAATATCATAAGCCTCGGCTGTCACCAAAAAGCGATCTATAAAACCAAGCGAGGTACGCGGCGAGGCCAGGGTAACGATCAAAAACGCCTGGTCGAGATTGGCAGCAATGATCTGCGCCTGCTTTGACAGGTTGATGGACTTGCGGATAATATAGTTTTTGCGCGGATGCAGTTTGGTAATAACACCGGTATCCTGTTCGGGTTCCATCTCAAAATCAACCTGGTCGCCCACGGCAATGGGATTGGTCGTCGTGATGCCTTTGGTACGGAAGATGCCCTTTATCCGGCAGTCGAAGCGCTGCCCGCCGGGTGTTTGCACCTGGTACCAGCTTCCTGTCGATTTAGTTACGAGACCCTCCATTGAGGCAGCAAAGGTAATTAAATTTGGCAGGGCGATGGAATACCATGTAACCTGCTTGCTAACCGGGACGTATTAAAAAGAAAATACTATTTGCATATTAAAAAAATATCTACTTACTTTACAGACATTACAGGAATGATAAAAACCGACTGTAATAAATAAGAGAATGATAATTAACAGCACCATAACAACAACCACCACAACTACAGGGATTATACCTGGAGGAAGATGATTGTATGGTGTAAACAATAGAAAGAAACCAGCAAAGCGCCTTCCTCCGACAGGGGAAGGCGCTTTTATTTAATACGAAAATGAAGATACTAAAATTCGGAGGCACCTCCGTCGGTTCGGCGCAAAGCATCAGCACTGTTATCGATATTTTGAAAAAGGAGCATCGGTCGGGCGAAAACCCGGTAGTGGTTCTTTCAGCAATGAGCGGCGTAACCAACCTGTTATCGGCTATGGCCGAAAAGGCAGCAATTGGTGAAGATTTTACTGCCCAGTTAGCCGAACTGGAAACCCGGCATTTTGAAATGGTGCGAACATTGCTTGCTGTTCAGCACCAGAATCCCGCTTTTACAAGGCTTAAGATCAACTTCAACCACCTGGAAGAACTGCTGCAGGGGGTATCGACCTTACGCGAACTTACCCCCAAAACGCGCGACCTGATATTAAGCTACGGCGAACGCTGTTCGACACTGATGATCAGCAAAATGGCAGCGCAGTATTTTTCCGAATCGTCGTTTGTGGATGCTGCTGAACTGATCAAAACCGATAGCGAATTTGGCAACGCCAAAGTAAATATGGAACTGACGGAATTGCTGATCAGGGGTTTTGTAAAGGAGAATCCAGGTAAGATGCTTTTTGTTACTGGTTTTATTGCCTCGAATGATGCAGGGCAGATAACAACCCTTGGTCGTGGTGGAAGCGATTACACCGCGGCTATTTTCGGCTCGGCTTTAAATGCGGCTGAGATACAAATATGGACTGACGTAAACGGGATGATGACTGCCGACCCGCGCATGGTTAAAAAGGCATTCTCATTGCCTGAACTTACTTATACCGAAGCTATGGAGCTATCCTACTTTGGCGCAAAGGTGATCTATCCGCCGACCATGATACCGGCTTTCATGAAAAAGATCCCCATCGTTATCAAAAACACTTTTGATGTTGATTTTGAAGGAACTGTTATCCAGCACGATTGCCAGCCGTCGAACCTGCCGATAAAGGGAATATCCTCCATTAATGATATCAGTATCATCAATGTGGAAGGCAGCGGCATGGTTGGTAAGTCGGGTTTCAGCGGACGCTTGTTTTCGTTGCTGGCGCGCGAACAGATCAATATTATTCTCATCACCCAATCTTCATCTGAACACAGCATAACCTTCGCGGTTAGCCCCAATGATGCTGAAAAAGCAAAACGTGTCATCGGTCAGGAGTTTGAATTGGAACTTGGTGCTAATAAACTGGACGAGCCGGAAATAGAAAAAGGTTTAGCTATCCTGGCAATAGTGGGCGAAAATATGAAGCAAACCCCTGGCATATCCGGCAAACTGTTCCATGCGCTGGGCCGCAACGGGGTGAATGTAAGGGCCATAGCACAGGGTTCGTCTGAATACAATATCTCAGTTATCATTTCAAAAGCCGATTTGGCTAAGGCCCTTAATGCGGTGCACGACGCCTTCTTTGTGCAGCTAAATAAAACCCTGCATGCTTTCTGTTTGGGAACCGGTAATATAGGCACTACGCTTTTCGACCAGCTAAATCAGCACAGCGGGCATTTGCAACAAAATAACGGTATACAGGTTAAAATAGCCGGCATCAGCAACACCAGGAAAATGCTTTTTAATGCGGACGGCTTGTCCTTAGATAAATGGCAGGATGAATTGCAGGCTTCAACCCAAAAAGCCGATCTGTCCGGTTTTATCAAACAAATGAAGGAAATGAACCTGCCTAACTGCGTATTTATTGACAATACCGCAAGCCCGCAGCCGGTAGAGTTTTATGAAGATATTTTCAAGTCGAACATATCCGTGGTTACCTGTAATAAGATCGGCAATTCGGCCTCTTATGATCAATACAAAACTTTCAGGGACACTGCCCGTCAGCATGGGGTAGACTTTTTTTACGAGACAAATGTAGGCGCAGGATTACCAATTATCCGTACGCTGAAAGATCTGATGAGCAGCGGCGACCGGGTAAAGCGCATCGAGGCGATACTATCGGGTACCATCTCCTTCATTTTTAATCATTTTAAAGGCAATGCTAATTTCCACGACGTGGTTAAGCTGGCGCAGGATAAGGGTTATACCGAACCCGACCCCCGCGATGATCTGAAGGGCACCGATTTTATGCGGAAAATGCTGATACTGGCCCGAGACGCGGGTTACGAGATGGAAGCGAGTGATGTTCACATTGAAAGTATGCTGCCCAAAAGCTGTTTGGAGGCTGAAACCGTTGAAGATTTTTACAAGGCATTGCGGGAAGAAGATGCCTATTTTACCATCATGAAACAACAGGCCGAGGCGGAAGGCAAAGCCTTGCGTTATATCGGCAAGCTGGAGGATGGCAAAGCCTCTATCACTTTGCAATTGGTGGATGAAAATCATCCTTTTTACATGATGTCCGGCAGTGATAATATTATTTCCTTCACTACCGACCGTTACAAGGACCGGCCGCTGGTAGTAAAAGGCCCCGGCGCAGGCGCCGAAGTAACCGCCGCAGGTGTATTTGCTGATTTGATAAATGTTGGAGCGAACTAGGCCCCTCTCTAAATCTCTCCCAAAAGGGAGAGACGTTTAAATTGTTTCTTTAATAGACTCCGGTCTGAAAAATATAAATGGAAAATTCAATAAAAGTATTCGCCCCCGCGACTGTCGCTAACGTGGTATGTGGTTTTGATGTGCTCGGCTTTGCTGTGAACGAACCAGGCGACGAAGTGGTCATGCGCCTAACGGATAAGCCCGGAATAACCATCAGCAAAATAACAGGCGACAATGGCCGCCTGCCGCTCGATCCGGGGAAAAATACGGTAAGCGTTAGTGTGGAACACTACCTGAGACACATTGGCCGGAATGATGTCGGCTTTGATATCGAATTGAACAAAAAAATGCCAATAGGAAGCGGTTTAGGGTCAAGTTCAGCCAGTACCGTGGCGGGTTTGTTTGCTGCTAAAACATTATTGGAAGATGAAACCGATGCCGCACAGCTTTTACCCTTCGCCCGTAAAGGAGAAGAGATGGCCTGCGGGCACGGACATGCGGACAATGTGGCACCGGCGTTGCTGGGGGGATTTATATTGATCCGCAGTTACGATCCGTTGGATGTGATCAAACTACCGCATCCAAAAGGGCTGTATTGTGCTATCGTGTTCCCTGATGTGGATGTACCCACCCGCGAGGCCAGGCAGATCATCCGCAATAAGATACAGATGAAGGATGCCGTAACTCAGTGGGGTAATATCGCCGGACTGGTGAGCGGGTTGTTCATGAATGATATTGACCTGATTGGTCGTAGTATGAAAGATATACTGGTTGAACCTGTACGTTCCATGCTGATACCTGATTTTTACAAGATGCGCGAAATGGCAATGGAATTGGGTGCCGTAAGTTTTGGTATTTCCGGCTCGGGGCCTTCAGTGTTCTCTTTTACCAAAGATGAAGAGACCGCCCGGAAGATCACCCAAAAACTGCAGCAGCATCTAACCTCTATAAAAATTAATTCTAACGCCTATGTATCAACTATCAATGATGCCGGGCCGAGGGTAATAGGTTAAATAAGACTTTGTCATTGCGAGGAGAACGATGAAGCAACCTCATCGCCTGGCTGCCAAAGAGATTGCCGCGCTGCGCTCGCAATGACATATAGAAATAAATTTGAACATCCGAATTCCGAAATCAGCATGAAATTATACAGTACCAATAATACCAACAACCAGGTTTCTTTCAAAGAGGCCGTATTCAATAGTATGCCGCAGGATAAGGGTCTTTATATGCCCGTTTCCATTCCGCGCCTTGATGATAAATTTTTGAATAACCTTGACGGTTATACCCTGCCTGAGATCGCTTTTCATATATCGAAAAATTTATTGCGGGACGATATACCCGAAAATGACCTGAAGAACATCATCGAAGATGCCATCAATTTTTATGCGCCGGTAGTTGAGCTGGAAGAAAACGTATATGTGCTGGAGCTTTTCCATGGCCCTTCGTTAGCGTTTAAGGATTTTGGCGCACGGTTCATGAGCCGCGTGATGAGCTACTTTTTAGAGAAGGGCGAAAAAACTCTGGATGTGTTGGTTGCAACTTCGGGCGATACGGGCGGAGCCGTGGCGCTTGGTTTTTTAGGCGTTTCGGGAACAAGGGTAACCATCCTTTATCCTAAAGGGAAGGTTAGCGGCGTACAGGAACTGCAACTGACCACCCATGGCCAAAACGTTCGTGCAATCGAGATTGACGGCACCTTTGACGACTGCCAGGCACTGGTTAAACAGGCCTTTACAGATGATGAACTGAACAGCGAATTCAGGCTTACATCGGCCAATTCCATCAATATTGCCAGGCTGATACCACAGACCTTCTATTATTTTAATGCTTATGCCCAATTGCTGAAAGAGGGGAAAAGCAAAGTTGTCTTCTCGGTACCGAGCGGCAACTTTGGCAACCTTGGCGCGGGCATCCTGGCCTGGAAAATGGGGCTGCCTGTTGAGCACTTTATCGCTGCCACCAATGCCAACGACACAGTGCCTGAATTTTTAAGATCGGGTTTATATCAACCCAAACCATCGGTACAAACCATCTCGAACGCGATGGACGTGGGCAACCCAAGTAACTGGGTGCGGATACAGGATATGTTCAAAGATGCCCCGGAAAAATTACCGGCCATGATAACCGGTTTCAGTTACGATGACGCCGAAACTTCTGCGGCGATAGAAAAGATATTCAGCAGCTATAAATATATCGTTTGCCCGCATACTGCCATTGCCTGGCAGGCGCTAAAAGACTGGCAGCAGGATCAGCCGACCGGTAAAGCGGTCGGCGTTTTTCTTTCGACCGCTCACCCCTGCAAATTTCCGGACGTATTACCCAAACATATTTCGCAGGAAATCGTAATACCTGAACAGGTAAAAGAGCTGGAAGATAAGGCAAGTACCTTTGCCTCTTTAGGCAAGGACTTCGAAGCGTTTAAAAAATACCTGCTTAATAATAAATAGTGGTTTTTGAGGTTTTAAGTAAACGAATATAATTTTTACGTAATATCGATAAGCTTACCTCTTCAATTTCAAAATCTTATACTATTTTTATTGTCTTTAACCGACTGAAAAAAGTTGCTGCTGTGATGAAAAGAAATTATAAAAAATGGGCCTGGGGCACGGGAGTAGTGGTGCTGGCGACGGGGCTTTTTGGGTTTAACGACGATCTGTTCCAAATTTCTAAAAACCTGGATGTTTTTGCTTCTGCATACAAGGAAGTTAATATTAATTACGTAGATGATATCAATTCGTCAAAGATGATCAAGACCGGCCTTGATGCTATGCTTGATGGCCTTGATCCCTATACCGAATTTGTACCCGAATCAGAAATTGAAGACTACAAGCTTCACTACGTTAGTACCCAATACGGTGGTATTGGTGCCGGGATATTTGCACGCGAGGGCAAAGTTTATATTTCAGATGTTTTTGAAGGTTTCCCTGCTCAAAAAGCAGATATCCGCCCAGGCGACCGCATGATGAAAATAAATGATGTGGATTTGACCGGCAAAAATAACGACGAGGTAAGCTCTCTTTTAAAAGGTGCAAAAGGCGCCACTATCAAACTTACATTGAAAAGAGGCGATGCCGCCGCAGTTGATAAGCAATTGGTGCGCGATGAAATAAAGCAACCAAACGTATCTTATTACGGCATGGTAGATGGTAATATGGGTTATATCAAACTGGATAAGTTTCTCGAAAACTCGGCCGATGAAGTAACACATGCTTTAACCGAGATCAAAAAGAATAATCCCAATGGTATCATACTTGATCTTCGCTCGAATGGCGGTGGTATATTACAGGAGGCCGTGAAGATCGTGAACCTCTTCGTTTCTAAAAACACCGAAGTTGTATCCCAGAAAGGAAAGATAAAGGACAAGAATTTTACTTATAGTACGCAAAACTCCCCGCTTGAACCGAACCTGCCATTGGTAGTTTTGGTTAACGGAAGGTCTGCATCGGCCTCGGAGATCGTAGCCGGTTCGCTGCAGGATCTTGACCGCGCGGTCATTATTGGCCAGCGCAGCTATGGAAAAGGGTTGGTACAGCAAACGTTTAACCTGCCCTATAACAGCCTGGTGAAGATCACCATCGCCAAATACTATATTCCTTCGGGTCGCTGTATCCAGGAGATCGACTATACCCACCGCAAGGCCGATGGCACCGTAGTAAAGGTTGCTGATTCGGCTATACACGAGTTCAAAACCAAAGACGGCCGCTCGGTTTATGATGGAAGCGGGATATATCCGGATGTGTTTATCAAACAGGAGCGTTTTGCCAATATTACACAGTCTATTGTCTCTAAATTATTAGTGTTCGATTACGCCAATCAATATCGTAATAGCCACAATAGCATACCCGATGCAAAATCGTTCCATTTGTCGGATGCCGATTACAACGATTTTGTAAAATATCTTACTAACAAGAATTACAGCTATACCACGATAAGTGAAAAAATGGTCAACAGCCTGAAAGATGAGGCTACAAAGGAAAAACAATTCAGCAATATCCAGGCAGAGTACGATGCGCTAAAAACGAAAATGCAGGAGATCAAGAAAAACGACCTGCAGCAAAATAAAGAAGAAATAAAACAGGTGCTGGAGAACGAGATAGCTTCGCGATACTACTATGAGAAAGGCCGCTATGAGGCTAATTTCAACCACGATAAGGAACTGGCCCAAGCCGTAAAAACCATGCAGGACCGTAACCAGGTTGCTTCGATACTAAAAGGCGACGGCGATTATAAAGTGATAGGCAAGCCACAGTTTGCAATGGTATCAAAAAAGGCCGCGGAAGAAAAGGATAAGGAAGGCGACGATTAACCGGAAATAAAATATTTGAAAATGGGCGCTTAAGGCGTCCTTTTTTGTGATATGAAAAAATATTCTAAACCTTATAGCTAAAATATTGTCTTACCTACCAAACATATATAATTATGAAAAAGCTAATTTTCACGGCAGCCATCCTAATAAGTTGCGTATTTGCGAAACAAGCCGATGCCCAGGTACATCTGAGTGTCGGAATAAATATTGGCAGCCAGCCCGACTGGGGCCCTGTAGGTTATGATCATGCGGATTATTATTACATGCCCGATATTGGTGTGTACTACGATGTCCCTGCCCATCAGTATATCTATCTTAGTAACGGCGCATGGGTAAGGCGTGCTTATTTACCTGTAGCATACCGGAATTACGACCTGTACCATGGCTACAAGGTTGTTATTAACGAACCGCGCCCCTGGAGACGTAATGTCGTTTACAGGGAAAGGTACGCCAACTACCGCGGCCGCCGCGACCAGGTTATCATTCGCGATAGCCGCGAAGAAAAATACCGCGATCACTGGCACGATAACGGCAAGCATCGCGGCCGCGATGGGCATGAAGACCACGGACGCGGTCACGGTGGTGGTGGCGGTCACGGCCATGGGCACCACTAAACAAATTTTACAAAATATAAGAGCCTCCGCACAGGAGGCTTTTTATTTGGAAGCCATTGCTAATTTATAAATGGCATTCGCCCAATACGACCCAAGCGCGACGGCGCCTTTAGCGTTTGGATGGAGGTAGAAAGTTCCGCGATGGCCGCTTTCGGGTATCAGGTCGGTAAGGGCATGCTTTTTGAAATAGCCAAACGCTTTTTTATCGCCTATAAAAACCCTGCCCGGATTTATGCCGGCATAGTATTTAACCAGTTTCTTTAACTGCGGAAAATAACTTTGCAATCGGTCAAGACCTTGCTGTAAATATTGCGCACCGTTATAGGTATTTGGGCTGTACCAGGTAGGATAATGGAGCAGTACCTTGCTTTCCGGAAAGTCTTGAAGAAGCTTGTCGATGATGCTTTTCAAATTGCCGAAATAGTTTTCCGGCGAAACGGGTGCGCCATTAGGCCCGGTTATGGCACTGTCGTTGGTACCCAGCATCACCGAGAATATCAGCAAGCCGGGTTTTTTTGCCAGGTCGTTTGCCGCCAATTCTACATGTTTGAATGTTTCACCCTGCGGCAAAAAATCAACTGTAGTAAAACCGCTCCGCCCCTGGTTGGAGAAATTTACCATCCCCATCCCTTCGCGGCGCCGCAGGTCCATGCTGGCTAAGGCGGGCGGCGCCTGTGTACCCGGATCATCCAGTTGTACTCCCTGCGTTATGCTATCGCCAATGTAGATTATATTAACCTCTTTATTTTGCCCCTGCAAATTCAGGCTGGCCAAAAATAGCAATGCGATTAAAATAATGCTCGTTCTCACGCTCATAACCTATTTCCAATCTAATCCCATATTCTGGAACATGAACGCCCATTTATCTGTTTGCCCGCTGATGATCTGTTCGGTGGATTGTCCCGCGCCATGGCCCGCTTTGGTTTCGATGCGTATCAATACAGGAGCGGGTCCTTTTTGATATTCCTGCAAACGTGCGCCGAATTTAAAAGAATGCGCCGGTACTACACGGTCGTCATGGTCGGCCGTCGTAACCATTGTAGCCGGGTAATTGTCGGGCTTTAAAGCATGGTAAGGTGAGTACTTGTACAGGTACTCAAACATTTCTTTGTTGTCTTCAGCCGTGCCGTAATCATAGGCCCATCCTGCGCCAGCGGTAAACTTATTATAGCGAAGCATGTCCATCACACCAACAGCAGGGAAGGCTACCTTACACAAATCGGGCCGCTGGGTCATTACCGCACCGACTAACAAACCACCGTTCGATCCGCCCGAAATGGCCAAATAATCCTTCGATGTATATTTATTTTTTACCAGGTATTCCGCGGCTGCGATAAAATCATCAAATACGTTTTGCTTGTGCAGTTTGGTACCCGCCCGGTGCCATGTTTCGCCATATTCGCCGCCGCCGCGCAGGTTTGGTACGGCATAAATGCCGCCGTGTTCAAGCAATATAATGTTTGATGTACTGAATGCCGGGGTCAGGCTGATATTGAAACCGCCATAAGCATAAAGCAGCGTAGGATTTTTACCGTTCATCACCAGGCCTTTTTTGTAGGTAATGATCATTGGTATTTTGGTGCCGTCTTTCGACTTATAGAAAACCTGTTTTGATTCGTATAAACCCGGGTCAAACCGCACGCCCGATTTTTTAAATACCGTGGATAGCCCGCTTGCAATATCATATTTAAAAATGGTGGGCGGGCAAACATAGTTGGTAAAGGTGTAATAGGTTTCCTTTTCTTCTTTTTTGGTGCCGAAGCCTGCGGCGGTGCCAATAGCCGGCAACGCTATGGTACGCTCTAATTTGCCATCCATATTATACTGAAGCACCTGCGATGTAGCGTCTTTCAGGTACTCGGCAAATATTTTTCCCCCGCCGGTGGTTACGCTTAATACGTTTTTAGTTGCAGGTATCAGGTCCTTCCAGTTAATAGGTTTAGGGTCCGACGCATCTACAGTAACTACTTTATGGTTGGGCTGATACAGGTTGGTCAGGATGTAAAGCTTGCTGCCAACATTGTCGATAACACTATGATCGTTATCAAAATTATTTACAACATTCACAATATCGCTGCCGGGTTTGCCCAGGTCCTGTATATATAATTCATTACCGGTGGTGCTTTCTGCTGCGGATATCACCAGGAAACGTTCATCTTCCGTCAGGTACGCGCCAATATAACGACGTGGCGTCTGCTCGCCGCCAAATATCAATTTATCCTGGCTTTGAGGTGATCCCATCTGGTGATAGAATAGTTTATGATATTGTGTCATCCCCGATAACTGGCTGCCTTCTTTTGGTTTATCGTAAGTGCTGTAGTAAAAGCCTTCGTTCCCCTTCCATGCGATGCCGGTAAATTTCAGGTCGCGCAGGGTATCGCCAACCTGGGTTTTGTTATCAGTTTTGATGACGATAACCTTGCGCCAGTCCGAACCCCCTTCCGATATCTGGTAGGCGGCCAGGCTGCCGTCTTTAGTGAAATCGATGCCCTGCAGCGAGGTGGTGCCATCAGCAGAGAATTTATTGGGGTCGAGAAATACTTCCGGCACCCCGTCGCCCACCTGCCGCCAAAGAACCGCCTGAGCTTGCAGGCCGTCGTTTTTATAAAAATAAGTGTATTTGCCTTCCTTAAAGGGTGCGCTGTATTTTTCGTAGTTCCACAGCGTTTCCAGCCGCTTTTTTATGGAATCGCGAAATTGGATCTGCCCGAGATAATCGTAGGTTACCTTGTTCTCGTCTTTCACCCATTGTTTGGTATCGGCCGCCCGGTCATCTTCGAGCCACCGGTAAGGATCAGGCACTTCAGTGCCAAAATAGGTATTTACAGTATCAACTTTTTTAGTATTCGGGTAGGGAAGCGTTTTGATGGTCATTTGTGCAAAAGTATAACTGCCCGATAAAACGGTCAGTATAAATAATGTCAGTTTCTTCATGGCAGCAGGGCTAATGAAAAACCAAGGTAGTATTTTGAGGGGAAAGGTGAAAGACGAAAGCTCAAATCGGTTAATCCCCCAGCAGCGCCTTCAAGGTATCAATGGTGTCTGCCTCTTCCTTAGGTTTATCATGCCGCCAGCGCAGGATGCGCGGGAAACGTAAGGCAACACCCGATTTATGCCGGTTTGAACGGTTAATTCCCTCAAACCCGATCTCGAAAACCAGTTCGGGTTTTACCGTGCGCACCGGGCCAAACTTTTCCAGCGTATTACGCTTAATGAAGTAATCGACTTTATTGATCTCAGCATCAGTCAACCCCGAATAAGCTTTGGCAAACGGCACCAGCTTATCTCCGTCCCAAACCGCAAAAGTGTAGTCTGTATACAGATCGGCGCGGCGGCCGTGTCCTTTTTGCGCATAGATCATCACCGCGTCTACCGATAGCGGGTCTATCTTCCATTTCCACCAGTCGCCCCGGCGGCGGCCAACCTGGTAAGTGGCGCTTTTGCGTTTTAGCATAATGCCTTCGGCTATCATTGCTCGGGATTGTTCGCGTTGGGTTGCCAATTTATCCCAACTGTTAAAGTCGACCAATACGGAAAGTCGGAATATGTCGGGATATGGGGTTTCAGCCTGCACCTGTTCCAATATTTCGCGGCGTTCCGATTGGGATTTATAACGAATATCTTCGCTTTTATATTCCAGGCAATCATAAGCAATCACCGCTACCGGACTTTCCTCCAAGATTTTCTTACTCAGATTTTTGCGGCCGATGCGGGTTTGCAGCACATTAAAAGGTAATGGCAAGCCATCGCGGAAGCTTAGTATCTCTCCATCCAGCACAGTTCCATCAGGCAGTGCATTTAAGAAAGGGTGTAATTCGGGAAATTTGTCTGTTGCCAAGTCCTCGCCCCGGCTCCAGATAAATATTTTGCCCGCGCGCTTGATCATTTGGGCGCGGATACCGTCCCATTTCCACTCTGCCTGCCATTGGCCTGCATCGCCCAGCGAACCTTGCAATTCTTCAACCGACCGTTGTTTTTCCGAGGTTTCCTGTATCGGGTAAGCCAAAAAGAACGGATATGGCCGGGATATATCGTCATTGGCATCCTGATCCTGTATTAATTGTTTGAACATATAGGTTTCAGGGCTCCAATTGCCCATGATACGATGCGTCAATGTTGCTGCGTCCAGCCCGGATACTTCTGATAAAGCCTTGATCACGAGGTTTTGTGATACGCCAACACGGAATCCACCCGTCAGTATTTTATTGAACACAAAGCGTTCCTGTGCATTCAGCATAGCCCACGAATCCATCAGCCATATTTTCTTTTCTTCTTCGCCTTTTTCACCCAGGGTATTGATCTCTGCTATCCATTCAGTAAGAGATTTATCACTCCCCTCACTTCCTTCCGGCATCAGTAACGACATGGTCTCGGCCAGGTCGCCTACTACCTGGTAACTTTCTTCGAACAGCCATACAGGAATATTGGATGCTTCCATAGCCCAGGTGCGGATAAGCGTTGAGTTGATCTGCCGCTTGGGTTTACGCCCGGTAAAAAGCGCCAGCATGTGCATTTTATCGGTATCGGGTACGCTGTTAAAGTAATCCCTTAAAACCTTTACCTTTTCATTGGTTTTGTTGGTTTCATCGAGCGAGAGAAAGAGCTGGGCGAAGGCTTTCATTGAGCAGCCCCCTCTAAATCCTCTCCGGTTAGGGAGACTTTTCTTCTTTCATTTAAATCCTCTCCTTCCGGGACAGGTTGGATGAGGGCCTCTTCTTCTTCATTTCCATATAATGTATGCACCTCGTGAGCATCAAAACCTATTTCGTTAAGGTAGCGGGAAAAGGAAGTCGTGTAGCCGTGCGTAAGGTACACCTTCTCACAACCGGTAGCATCTATCGCGGAGATAAGGCCGTCCCAATCGGCGTGATCTGATAGCACGAATCCACGGTCGGCGGCCCGCCGGCGCTTCGCCCCCCGAATGGCCATCCAACCCGAGCAATAGCCGAAACTATATGGACCGAATTTTCGCATCCATGGCGTGCCGACCGATGACGGGGGAGCCAGAACTATGCCTTTCCTTATCTCATCCCGCGGTGTTTCGGGTGTTATTCGAATGGTTGGATTTAGCTTTACACCGTTATTGCGCAATGCCTCGTTGGTATTTTCGATAACCCCGTGGGTGTACACATTACCGTTAAACAGGTCGAGGTTTTGCAGGATGCGCTGCGCCTTGCCTAATGAATATCCCACCAATACGGTGGCTACTCCATTATCCAGGTTTGTTCGCCACCAGGTATTTATATCTTCAAATGTTTTTACCTGTGGCTTCCATTTGTAAACCGGCATACCGAAAGTGCATTCGGATATAAAATGATGGCATTTTACGGGTTCGAAAGGCGTGGAAATGCCGTCGTCCTCCACTTTATAATCGCCCGAAACCACCCAAACTTCTCCCTGGTACTCCACACGTATTTGCGCCGAACCTATTACATGCCCGGCAGGGAACAGGGATATTTCAACACCATTTTTCAGTACCTTTTCGCCATATTCAACGGTTTGCAAATTGATGTCGCCTAAACGATATAACAGTACCTGTTTTGATAAGTGGTGTGCCAGGTAATGCTTATGCCCCCAATAGGCATGATCCGAATGGGCGTGCGTTATCACTGCATCATCAACAGGCTTCCAGGGGTCGATGTAAAATCTTCCCTGGCTGCAATAAATGCCGCTGTCGGTAAACTCGAGCAATGGTTTTTTGGGCATGTGGTTTAATAACCTATAGCGTTGCAAATGGTTTTAAACAAAAATATCCCGGTTTGCGCCGGGATATTTTAACTATGTTTTAACTTTTTATTGCTGGTTGGGTGGTATCAGCGTATTGGTGTATTTGCTGCCGAGGTTGATATAATCGGTTAATATTTGCCCGGCTTCTATTTTCAGGAAGTCAAGGTCTTCGTTACGGGGTTTTGCCTCACCTTTTTTCAATGGCTTCAGGCCAAGTGCTACACGTTTTTCGTTATCGCGGTCAAATGCTTTTTTCTCATCGGCGTCGCGTTGTTTTTTAAGCTCCTGCTCGTTCAGCGAAACGCTTTTCTCGCTGTCGTGCTTTTGAAAATCGGCTATATCTCCCATCAGCAGTTTGTAACTGGCGCTGCCGGCCATACGCTGATCGTGCAGCTGGATCAATTTCGGAGTCACTCCCGAAAAATCACCAACCCGGGTGTAATCGCTTTTGGCAATTACATCAAATGGCAATGCCGAAGGCTCAGTATCCTCGCCATACTTATTCAATGGGATAAGCGAAGGGAACTTAATATCCGGGGTAACACCTTTATGCTGGGTGGAGTTGCCGCTGATACGATAAAACTTTGCGATCGTCAGGTTCAGCTGCCCGTACTTACTTTGGCTGCCCGGAGCTATTGGTTTTTTGTTTGAAGCCGACTGGGAAAGTTTGTCGGCCGCCGATGGTTTAATGATCCTGTCAAGATCGATGGCGTTTTGAACCGTACCCTTTCCGTACGTTTGAGTACCTATGATCAGAGCGCGGCCATAATCCTGCATGGCACCTGCAAATATCTCCGAGGCTGATGCACTGAAACGGTCGACCAAAACTGCCATTGGGCCGCTGTACGAAATAGTAGGGTCCTCATCGTTATCTGCTTCTATCTGGTCGTTAGGGTTACGCACCTGCACAACCGGGCCCGATTTGATGAAAAGGCCGCTCAGATCAACGGCTTCCAGTAAGGAACCGCCGCCGTTTTCGCGCAGGTCGATAACGACACCGTCCACGTTCTCACGTTTAAGGGTATCCAGTATCAGTTTTACATCACGCGTTGTGCTCTTATAATTCGGGTTGCCCGATTTATAGTCGTTATAGTCAATATAAAATGCAGGGATGGAAATAACGCCGATCTTTATTGTTTTGCCGTTCGAATTATAGGTACGGATCTCCTGTTTGGCCGATTGATCCTTTAAAATGATCTTTTCGCGGACCATTTCGACAACCTTAGGTTTGCTGGCAACATTGCTGCCTTTTGGCAATATCTCCAGGCGTACAATGGTGCCTTTGGTACCGCGTATCAGGGCGATGGCATTGTCGATACGCCATCCGATAACGTTCTGAAATTCTCCTGTTTTACCTTGTGCCACGCCAACTATCCGGTCCTCGGGAGATATCTGGTGACTTTTATCGGCAGGGCCGCCCGGCACTATAGTTTTGATCGTTACGTATTCATTCTCTGTTAACAGTGTGGCGCCTATACCCTCCAGCGAGCGTGACATTTCGATATTGAAATTGGCTGCATTTGCCGGGCTGAAATAATTCGTATGCGGATCGACAGCATTTGTAAATGCGTCCATAAAAATCTGGAACACATCCTGGTTGTTCAATTTGTTGGATTGCGACAACAGGTTCTCGTAACGCTTACGCAATGTCTCTTTATTTTTTGCTGCATCGTTACCTGTAAGTTTCAGGTTCAGCAAGTCGTATTTTACACGCTCCGTCCAGGCTTTATCACTTTCGGCCTGAGATGCGAAGAAGTTTGAGCTATCGCGGTCGTAAGTAAAACGGTCGTTGCTGGTGAAATCAAAATTTTTGTCCAGTTGGGCCAGTGAGTATTTTATGCGGTCGTTATACCGTTTCTGATAAACATTGAACATGTAAAATACGTCGTTAAGGTTGCCTTCTTTCAGGTCGTCATCCAATACGGTCTTAAATTTTGAAAAGTCCTGCAGGTCCGATGCTAAAAGGTAATTATGGTTTTCGTCAAGTTCTTTGATATAACGATTATAAACCACTTGCGAAATGGAATCGTTCAGGCTAACCTTTTTATAGTTGTATTCGGTTATCAGGTCGGCAACATAACGGCATACCGTGCTTTGCTGCGCATCCGGTGTCAGATCGTTAGATCCGGCCACCTTTACCATCGGGTGTTGTTTGGGGGATGCCTTGCACGCCAGCGCGGCGCCCAAAAGCAATAAAATATATACTTTCTTAAACATATCTTTTACTTTCTTTAAATCGGGACTGTAGTTTAATACCAACACTTCTTCTAATTATAAGTTTTTTGTTCTAAATAAAAAGAGACAGTGTAAAGCTGTCTCCTTATCAGGATAACAATATTACAAATTATTGTTTGTTAGAATAATTTAGTTGAAGTAAAGTTTAAACAATTTTACAAATCTTTAGCAGCAGCGTCGGGTGCTTCGGCATACCTGTTTGCAATGAAAGCTTTATTCTGACCCAGCAAGGGTATCATTTTACTGATCTCGTCCATTTTATCCTTCATTCCCCTGGCCTGTGCCATATCGTGGGCCTCGTTCAGGTCCGCACGGGCTGATGGCAGGTCGCCGAGGCGTTCCTTCACTACGGCCAGGTCAAGCAGGTTGTCAATGGTCAGCCTGTCGTCGTTTTGCCCGCGCGATAGGTTATTGCTTTGCAGCAGGTACCATTTCGCTTCCGAAAACCGGTGCATTTTGATATATAACTCCGCCAGGTCGTTAAAATTGTAACTGGCCACATTATATATCCGCCAGCTCATATTGTGTTTAACGGTTTTGAGCAATACTTTTTCGCGGGCCTGCATGCTGAACCAGCTTTCCTCATATTGATATGGCTTTACTTCGGTAAGTAAGACTGCCTGGCGTTCGCTAACGTGACACAGGGAACGATCTTTTATTTGCGGTATGGCCCGGAATACAAGGTGTTTTTTCTTTTTGAAGGAGATATGCAGGAATTGTGCCGATGCCGAAAGGCTGAAGACAGAAAATAAAATAATTAATTTATAGCGCATTAAATCTCTCCCTCTGAATAGTTTAAATAATTATTTAGCTCGCTAAAATAACGATAATTCGTTAAATTATAAATTGTTGTATTTATACGGGTTACAACGGTTATTTGTTTAGGTTAGTTTATAGCCGGACTGTAAAAATCTTGCGGGTAAAACGCGGTTTAATTGCTGATAAGGCATTAAATATCAAAAAAAGGGGCTTCAGGAAAACACTTCGATGCCGTTGTCATAAGCTGCCCAAACCATATAAGGATGAGTATCAGCATGATAAACCTCGCCCCTTGCTGATATGCCGATAATACCCGCAAAACCATCAAACGGTTTCATTTCGTTCAGGGTTTTTGCCGTAGCCATTTGCAGGCTCATACCATCGGTCACCCTGGTTACAATTTTGGGAGCTACGGCCCCTGCAACGATGTCCTCGCCCACTCCTGTGCAGGATATACCCGCATGCTCGTTTACATAATTGCCCGCCGCCGTTGCTGAATCGCTTACCCGGCCGGGTATTTCAAAGCCCTTGCCCCCGGTGGAGGTGGCTGCAGCCAGGTCGCCATAAAAATCCAGCGCCACACAGCCGACCGTACCCAGGCGAATAGAATCACTCAGTTTCTTTTCGTATTCGTGCCTTCGCTGGGGTATTTCAGGATCATAGTGCGGGATGCCCTGCTGGCGCGCAAACTCCCGGGCGCCTTTTCCTGCTAAAACCTTATCCGGCCGTCGCAAAAGCTTTTCAGCTACACAAATCGGATTTTTTACATTTTCGATATTGATCACCCCCGAAAACTCCATGGTTTTGCCGTCCATCAGCGAAGCGCTCATCCTTATCTTCCCATCACTTTGTATCTGCGAACCTGTGCCTGCGTTAAACAGTTCGCAGTCTTCAAGCAGGCAAACCGTGTAAACGACGGTTTCAATAGCGTTATGCGTTTCCAGGTACTTATGGCCCAGCTTTACAATTTCCCTTAATGCAGCCTGTTTAGCCTGTTTAACCTCCTGGTTAGTTTTCGATTCGCTAAAAAAGCCACCATGAATGATTAGTTTCATAAGCTTGTTTTGTTAGTCCGAAGTCGGCAAGTCCGCGGAAGTCCGAAAAACCCATCTTCCTCTAATACTTTCGGACTTATGCGGACTTTCGGTCTTTCCGACTTATTTATCCTGACCGCGGATAAAGACCCCTTCTTCAACCTTAACAACTTTTTTGATATAGAGTTTATGCTGGTGCAGATCGTATTTATCATATATCGACATTACGTGCAGTTTCAGGTTCTCGATAGACACCGGTGAACCCAATTCGACATCGTAGATATTGGTTTCGACCAGGTTTTTGCCATCAACCAGTATAATGAGGCCCGAGCCGATAGCTTCCATCATTGTCCCTTCGGTAATAAGCAACCCTGCATCCTCGCCCAGCCCTATGCCTAATATGCCCGGATTGCTGGCCACGGCGTACATCAACCTGCCAATGCGCCCGCGCTGCACAAAATGAGTGTCGATAATGACAGAATCGATAAAGCCAAGCCCGGCAGTTATTTGTACCTCGCCTTTAATTAAGGCCTCATTGCTCTGCCCGCGATAGATCATGTGTGCCGATGCCGCGGCAGCGCCCGCTGATGTGCCTGCAATAATGAAATCCTGGTTTTGATAACGGTTCTTGAGTATCTGCAAAAATTCAGTTCCGCCGAAAATAGAGCTTAACCGCAGCTGGTCGCCGCCGGTAAATACCACTACGTCGGCTTTGCGTATACGGTCGAGATAGGATTTATGCGTGGCGTCTTCGCGGTTTTTAATATGGATGGTGCCAACTTTAGGGACATTCAACTGCCCAAAAGCTTTTACATATTCGGCGCCTACCAGTTCAGGTATCTGCGAAGCGGTTGTTATTACTTCAACTACCGAACCTTCGTGGTGGGCCGATTCGGTAATTATGCGCTTGAGTATGCCCCGGTCAAAAAATTTGAGATGGTCGGGCTGAATAATATGTTCCTGCGAACTGATGTTGGTGCCCAGGTCGACAGCGCCTCCGATTATCACTAATTTTCCTTTGGGATTTACCATAGCGGGTGTTTTTAGTAAATAAATTAATCCCGGAACGGTTGGCCCGGGGGGTATGGTTGCAAATTAAGCAAAAAGGAATTCAAAGGTATAGACTTAAATTTAAACATGTTGGCAGTTTTTAACCGAAAACTTTTATTACGATACGAAGTTTTATAGCTTTATTGAAAATTGAACCCCTAAAAAATCACCGGAAATATCCTATGAAAATTGAAAATATACAGGTACTGCGCGGACCAAATATCTGGAGCACCAACCGAAAAAAACTGATCCAAATGCGCCTGGACCTGGAGGACATGGAGCATAAACCAACGAATAAGATCGAAGGGTTTTTGGAAAGGATGGAAAAAATGATGCCGACCTTGTATTCGCATCGCTGCTCGCCCGGTGTTCCGGGTGGATTTTTCCAGCGGGTGATAGCCGGTACCTGGATGGGCCATGTGGTAGAACACATCGCTTTGGAGATACAATCGTTGGCCGGGATGGATACGGGTTTCGGCCGTACGCGCGAAACCAAGACAACCGGAGTATACAACGTGGTTTTTACCTATATCGAAGAAAAGGTTGGCATTTATGCGGCAGAAGCCGCTGTACGTATTGTTGAGGCGTTGATAAAAGGCGAAAATTACAACCTGGAATATGATATACAGCAAATGCGCGAGATACGGGAGAATACCCGGCTTGGACCGAGCACCGGTTCTATTGTAGATGAGGCTATCTCGCGTGATATACCATGGATCAGGCTGAACAACCAGTCGCTGGTGCAATTAGGATATGGCAAAAACCAGGTACGTTTCCGCGCTACCATGACGGAAAAGACCAGTTCGATCGCAGTGGATATTGCCAGCAATAAGGACGAAACCAAGCGTATGCTGCTGGAACAGGCCATTCCTGTAGCTAAAGGTATTACCATTTCATCTGCTGATGGCGTTGACGAGGCTATACGTAAGGTAGGGTTCCCACTCGTGTTTAAACCACTGGACGGCAACCACGGGCGCGGTATTTCCATCAATATCAGGACAAAGGAAGATGCTGTTGCCGCCTATGAGCATGCAGCAAAAATATCGAGAAGGGTTATCGTTGAACGTTTTGTAACCGGGTATGATTTCAGGGTACTGGTGATCGATAACAAAATGGTGGCGGCTGCTTTGCGCGATCCTGCGCATGTAATGGGCGACGGCCATTCGACCATACAGCAACTGATCGACCTGGAAAATACCGACCCGCGCCGCGGCTACGGGCACGAGAACGTGTTGACATTGATCAGCGTGGACCGCGATACGCTCGACCTGCTGGATAAAAAAGGCTATACGTTGGAAACGGTCCCTAAAAAAGGCGAAAAGGTTTTTGTTAAATCGACAGCTAACTTAAGCACAGGCGGGACATCGGTAGACGTAACTGACCATGTACACCCTCAAAATATTTTTATCTGTGAGCGAATCTCCAAAATTATCGGGCTGGATATTTGTGGTATCGATATTATGGCCGAAAACCTGACCGAGCCGCTTACCGATACGGGAGGCGTAATACTGGAAGTGAACGCGGCGCCGGGTTTCCGGATGCACATTGCACCAAGCGAGGGTTTGCCGCGCAACGTAGCCGGGCATGTGATAGACATGTTGTATCCGCCGGGAAAATCGGCAAGGATACCAATAATCGCTATTACGGGCACCAACGGAAAAACCACCACTACGCGCCTTATTGCTCATATTGTAAAAAATAACGGATTCAGGGTGGGCTTTACCACTTCGGATGGTATTTATGTACAGAACAATATGATGATGAAGGGTGATACCACCGGACCGGTAAGCGCTGAGTTTATACTAAAGGACCCAACGGTTGAGTTCGCAGTACTGGAAACCGCGCGCGGCGGTATTTTGCGTGCAGGTTTGGGCTTTGGCCAGTGCGACATTGGTATCATCACCAACATTCAAGAGGACCATTTGGGTTTAGCCGATATTAATACATTGGATGACCTGGCAAGGGTAAAAAGCGTTGTAACCAATTCCATCAAAAAAGACGGATGGGCGGTTTTAAATGCAGATAATGACTATTGCGTTAAAATAGGCCGGAAAGCTGAATGCAATGTGGCCTATTTCAGCATGGACGAAAACAACCCGGTTATCAAATCTCATTGCAAAAAAGGCGGTATCGCCTGTATCTGTGAGAACGGGTTTGTAACCATACAAAAAGGCGACTGGAAAATACGTGTTCAGCGAACCATACTGATACCACTGACGTTCGGCGGCACTGTGCCATTCATGATACAAAACGTAATGGCGGCCACACTGGCTACTTTCCTTTGGGGCTTTAAAACCGAGGACATACAAACCTCGCTACAAACGTTTATCCCTTCGGCCGCCCAAACACCGGGCAGGATGAATATTTTCGAGTTCAAAGACTTCCGGTTCATGATCGACTTTGCACATAACCCGGATGGCTTTAAAGGCATCAAGGAATTTTTACGGCATATCGATTCACCGTTGAAGATCGGTATCATAGCCGGTACAGGCGACCGCCGCGACGATGATATCCGCGAAATAGGGAAACTGTCGGCAGAAATGTTCGATTATATCATACTGCGGCAGGAAAAACACCTGCGCGGCCGTACCGAAGAGAATATCCTGAACCTGTTGATAGAAGGGATACATTCTGTTGACCCGGATAAGCAATTTGAAATTGTACCGAAAGAGGTTGAAGCTATCAAATATGCCATGAGCATGGCCAAACCGGGTACATTTATTGTCGCGTTGAGTGATGTTATCGATAACGCTATAGAAACGGTTCAGAACTACCAGGAACAGGAACGGAACGGGTTGTTTAATGTGTAGCGTTTGATGTCGAATTTTTAATTTCGAACTTAAACGGTTTGCTATTTCGACGAGGTACAAGGAGAAATCTTATACGATAGCAAAGTGTATAAGATTCCTCTCTATCGTTCGGAATGATATAGTTTTTTAGTTTTCTTTCTTCGATGCCGGGCGCGGCGCACTCAAATAATAATGCCACAAAAGCATTGCTGCAAGTGTACGATAAGGCGCCCATTGGGCAACTATATCCAGCATTTGTTCGCGGGTAGTTTCAACGGGTAATTGCTTTACGCGTTTCAGGGCGTTAACAGCAGCCAGGTCGCCGATGGGGAAAATATCGGCGCGCTGTAGGGCGAACATGAGGTGTACATCAGCCGTCCAATTGCCTATGCCTTTGAGGGCGGTCAGTTTAACACGGACGTCATTATCCGGCATCGTATGAAATTCCTCTAAGTTCAATTGCCCGCTTAAAAGCGCCTCGGCCAGGTATTTGATGTAGCTGCTTTTTTGCCGGCTTACGTAACAGGCACGCATTTCTTCGTCTGTCAATAACAAAACGCGGGCAGGGGTTATTTCCTGTACCCGTTCCCGCAATTTGTTCAGCGCAGATAAAGCCGACGCCAGCGAAACCTGCTGCTCTAAAATGATATGCACCAGCGATTCAAAAGTATTGGTCCTCGACCAGAACGGCGGATAGCCATAAGTATCAATTATTTGCTGAAGATCAGGATCAGCATTCGCCAATTCGTCACAAATCGACTTATAGTTTGTTGGATTGAATTGTTGGATCATAGATAAATATGACCGAAATTACTAAAATCTTTAGGATTTGAAATTTAAATTCCGAATTTTACCATAATGAATAACCTGCCGCCATTAGCCGAGCGCATGCGCCCCAAAACGCTGGACGATTACGTCGGGCAAAAACACCTCGTAGGGCCGGGCGCGGTATTGCGTAAAGCCATCGAATCAGGATCGCTGCCGTCCATGATATTCTGGGGGCCGCCAGGGGTTGGCAAAACCACGCTGGCCTATATCATTTCACAAACATTGTTCAGGCCGTTCTTCTCATTAAGCGCTATCAACTCGGGGGTGAAAGATGTGCGCGAAGTGATCGAAAAGGCATCCTTGCTAAAGGAACAAGGCGAAACCCTGCCTGTGCTTTTTATCGACGAGATCCACAGGTTTTCCAAATCGCAGCAGGATTCGTTGCTAGGGGCGGTAGAACGGGGCATAGTCACACTCATCGGTGCCACGACCGAGAATCCTTCTTTCGAGGTCATCTCGGCTTTATTGTCGCGATGCCAGGTTTATATTTTGCAATCGCTGGAGGAAGAAGATCTTCTGAGTTTGCTGAATAAAGCCATGAAAGAAGACGTTGTCCTGAAAAGCAAAAAGATCGACATTAAAGAGCACGAAGCTTTATTGAGACTTTCTGGTGGTGATGCCAGAAAACTGCTCAATATTTTTGAGCTGCTGGTAAATGCTTTTGAGGGGAAGAAAATAACCATCACCAACGAAATTGTACTGGAGCATGTTCAGCAAAACATGGCGCTTTATGATAAAGCGGGTGAACAGCATTACGATATTATTTCCGCTTTTATTAAATCCATGCGCGGCAGCGACCCGAACGGAGCGGTTTACTGGCTGGCGCGGATGATCGTTGGCGGCGAGGATCCCTTGTTCATTGCCCGGCGCATGCTGATACTGGCATCGGAAGATATCGGTAACGCTAATCCGAATGCTTTGCTGCTGGCACAATCGTGTTTTGAAGCAGTGAATGTGATCGGTATGCCCGAGTCGCAGTTGATTTTATCGCAAACAGTTATCTATTTGGCAACATCGGCTAAAAGTAATTCGGCTACAACGGCTATTGGCGCGGCTATGGCCCTGGTGCGCGAGACCGGCGACCTGCCTGTGCCGCTGCACCTGCGCAATGCGCCCACCAAACTGATGAAGAACATTGGTTACGGTAAGGACTATAAGTACGCCCATAGCTACCAGGGTAATTTTGTGGATATCGATTTTCTGCCGGATGCCATTAAAGGCACCAAAATTTATGAGCCCGGCAATAATGCCAAAGAGCATGAAACGAAGGAAAAGCTGAAGAAACTTTGGGGCGAACGGTATAAATATTAAGCCCCAAGGGTCCTAAGGGGGAGCCATCAATAACCCCATCGGGATTAAGCGTTTGTAGAAGAACAATGCATTGCGTCTTTACAGGTGTTGTGATATATTTGAACCATGTACACCATCCGCACGGCAACAATAAATGATGTCAAAACAATTCGTGATATAGCCGAAAAAACCTGGTGGCCTACCTACGGGCCATTACTCGATGCCGAACAGATCAGCTTTATGCTGGGTGAGATTTATTCGGTTGAGAAGATCAGTTCGCAATTAGAAAATAATACGCAATCTTATCTTCTTTTGGAAGAGGACGGCAGGCCCGTTGCATTTGCCGGGTACTCGCCGCGGGACGAGGACGCGGAGATATACAAGCTGCACAAGCTATACTGCCTGCCCGAAACGCAGGGGAAAGGTTATGGTAAAATACTGATAGAAGCCGTTGCGCAGAAAACCCTGGACGCGGGAAAGCATACGCTCGACCTTAATGTGAACCGCCATAATAAAGCAAAAACTTTTTATGAAAAGATGGGCTTTGTGGTAGCTTATGAAGAGGATATCCCGATAGGAAAATACTGGATGAATGATTATGTAATGAGGAAGCAATTGTAAGATGCTATTACAAATTGCTATTCTACTGAATTTGTATTGATAATTGAATTCATAGCTCCGCTATATTTTGACCATTTCAAAATCTCTTTGATTTTAACAGGTAATCCTTCAAATTTAAGTGGATTGACAGGCTTGGCTACGAGGTGATAATAAGGATCGGAGAAATTATTCATTTTAGTTTTGTCGTATGCGAATAAGCCCCTTTTAGCCATAATAACAAAGTCGTTAAGATATCTGTCATCAACACCATTAGTGATAAATTTATTCAACTCCGGATTGATTATAATAGGCGATGTTTGTGGCATGCTATCAAAAAACACCGACAGCAATCGTTGATTTTCGGACGATTGCGCTACAGATTTGGGAAGTTTACCGCCTGCCGAAGCGCCAAAACCAATCTCCTCATAGTTGGTAAAAAACCAATCTATATCTAAAGTTTGCTGTTCGATATCAGTAAACATCCTTCAGGTAGTTTTAGTCAATCTTCTACCCTCTGATATCATGCACAGTCGGTAGTGTGATGTCGCGATAGCAATGCCCGCAATAACTGTACATATTATTTTTTCAATTTCTCCACCCGTTTCGGTGTATCTGTTCCGGCCACAATTGTGCGCGAACTAAGCGCTATGGCACGTATGGCAGAGGTAATGTTAGCCACGTCCAGCGAGCCGAACTCATCTTTCACCGTATGATAAAGTTTGTCCACATCTATCTGGTCGGTCGATATGGTATGTGCCGGTACCCCTACCGCCGCCAGTGAGGCATTGTCGCTGCGGTAAAACAGGTTCTGGTCCGGGTATGGGTCCGGGTAAAATTTAAACGCGGTGCCCTCCAGGTTCTTTTGCAGTATGGTGCCGAAATCCGAGCGTTCAAAACCGGTGATGAAGGCAGAATTTTGTCCCCATTTGGACGCTTTGCCTATCATTTCGATATTGAACATGGCGACAACCTTATCGGGGTCGACAGTGGTGGCAAAATATTGTGAGCCAAATTCACCGATCTCTTCTGCAGTGAAAGCCACAAAGATCAGCGTGCGGGCATTGTTATTCAGCTTTTTGTAATAACGCGCCAGGCTGATGACCGCGGTGGTACCCGACGCATCATCGTCGGCGCCGTTGGCTATGCTATCCTGGCCGACAGGCTTTACGATACCCAAATGATCGTAATGGCCCGAGAAAACCACAAACTCATCAGGTTTGGTTTTACCGGGGATAATACCTGCAATATTGAATAAGGGTAGTTCCTTGGTAGTAACCTCGCAATTCACAGCGATGGATTTTATGTCCTCGAAGGTCCCCAAAACAAATACAGCCTTTGTGGCATTCGCCGGTTTATTTTTGAACGATACGCTGCCATTGCTATAAAGCGATTGTATCCTGTCGAAAATATCGCTGAATTTGGGATCGACCAGCACCAACGAGCTTTTACCGCTCCTGCGAATGCCCATAAATACTGTACGCAAGTCCTTATCAGGTGTTACCTTAACTATTTCGGCGTCGGTTAAATTGGTCCAGTTGTAAGATACATCTCCGCTCGCCGCAATGTTTTTAGGGTCGATAGCGGCACCGTTGATGCTTACCTCCGCCTTGCTAACCGCGGTTTTTACCATGGTAAAGTTTTGCCGATAGCGGGTATTGCCCGCCATAGGAACCAGCCCGATATTTTTATACTCTGCTTCAATAAATTGTGCCGCTTTTTCAATGCCGGGTGTGAACGTGCCCCTGCCCTGCATGTCATCGGCTGATAGGGTTTTGATGATGCGCTCCACATCATCCTGTTTGATCATTTTGTCTACATCCTGCGCAAAAACGGACGCGCAGGTCGCTAAAAAAGCGACGGATAATATTAGTTTCTTCATTATGGTTTTACTTTGGTTGAAAGCCAGTTATTGCGGAAATCAGTTTGTTCTTTGGTTATGTTCTTTCCCGCTTTTTCAAATGTAACAACTTCCAGCGCAGGATTTTCTTCAAGGGTGACGGTTGTTTCATGGTCACCGGTGCGGTTCCTGTAATTTACCGCGATCTTATCGCCGATCTTCTTCCCGGCAACAATATCGTTAAATGCCTGTGCATCTTTCACATCTTTGCCATCGGCCTTCAAAATAATATCGCCCACGTCAAGCCCGGCTTTATAAATAGGCGTCCCCTCGATACTTACCGATACGGCAAGGCCTTCATCGCCCGTGGTACGCGCTTCGCCCGAGCGGCCGCGGTTACGGCCATAGCTTAACGGTCCGGCCCATGCCTTACCAGGCTGTGCTTTTTGAAGCAGTAAACCGGCTTTGGCCATTAATGCTTCGTAATTATTTTTCTCGACACCATAAATGTATTTGTTAAAGAAATCAGCAGCGAATTTGGGGTTGTTGGTCACTTTGGCCAGGTCGCTCTGCAAGTCGGCAATTACGTAGGGCTTCATCACCTTGCCACGGTTTAGCCAAACGGTGCGCATAAAATCATCCAGCGTGGTATTAAACTCGCTGCGGAGGCGAAGATCCAATGCCAACGCAATTGCACCACCGTAAGTATAATAACTGGTGAACATATTGGCCTGGTTGTTTGGGTCGATAGAAACACCTGCGTCTGCAAAGACCGAGTAACGGCTCATTTGCGTGGCCGGGTATTTGGCCGCGCCGGGCGTATTCAGTATTTGGTTGATCAAACCAGACAAGGTGTGCGTGTACTCATCAACGGTACGGAAACCCGCACGTTCGAGCACCAATTCGCCATAATATTGTGTAAAGCCCTCGGCAAACCAAAGCTCGCTGCTCATATCGGCATGTTCAAAGTTAAAAGGCTCCAGCGATTTTGGACGGATGCGCTTTACGTTCCAGCTATGGAAATACTCGTGCGAGAAAGTGCCAAGCAGCCGGCTTTCATAGCCTTCCACTTTAGCAACAGGCTGAACGATACAGGTAGAGTTGCGGTGTTCCATACCATCGCCCGAATTGGTTGGGTAAACATCATCCAGGAAAGTATATTCGCCATAATCATAGGTGGGCAGTTCGCCAAAAATGGCTTTTTCCTCTAATACCATACGCTGCACCTGTTTCGCAAAATTGTCGATAACGGTTTGGCTGTCGTCCGAATGTATGGAAAGATTTATCTTCTCATTTTTGCCATTATTGTTCACCTCCCAGCTGCTAACCTTATAAGCAGATAGCTCGGTAGGGCTATCCATCATATATTGCATATTTGGCGCCGAATAAACATTATCGCCCTCGTGCTTTAATTGTGTAGCCACTTTCCAGCCATATTTATCAAGGTCGTTAAATTCAAACCTTAGCGGCCTTTTATCCTGGCCCACAACCCACATAAAAGTAGCAGGCATGTTCAGGTGGGCATGACTTGGGTCGATGCCCGTATAGGTCCCGTCCGTCCAGTTTCCAAAAAGGGTGTAACTTATTTTCACAGTCGCGCCATGATCGCCCAATTCGTACAGGTCGCCTTCAACCTGTTTTAGCTCGATTGGGCTGCCATCTACATTCTCCGCTTTTACGTTATAAACGTTCTTGCCAAATTCATGCGTTGCATATCTTCCTGCCGAAGAACGGCTCATCCGCACCCGTATAACGCCCGACGGCGCCTGTGGCACGGTGATCACAATTTCGGCCTCGTGATGAGCGGCATTTGGGAACGAAATGGAATAAAAAATAGCCTTCTGCGGTTTATCAACCTGTGCAAATGAGCAAGCCGCAAATAGCAAGGCGGTCGCCAATAAATAAAACTTCTTCATGATACTGAATTATGCCCAATGGGTACGGGTTGAAATTACTATTAAATCAGTAAAAGAAAACACGATGAGGACACGATTTAGGAATTTTAAGAATAACAATTATAATCGTTACAATACATTGATCCCTAAATCGTGCTCTAATCGTAGCTATGATGATCGAAATCATAGTCCGACTGCGCGGTTATGACCTTTTTTTGCCGTTCGATGTCAGTTTCCAGGTGATGATCGTAAATACTGTCAGTCACTTTCATATCCCGCTCCTTGTCCTTTTCGGCATAGTAGATATTCGCCTCAGAGACTTTATTGACGGCCACATCATAGGGGCCTTTAGGCGACATCAGCTTAACGAATACCGGCAAACACTCGAACAGGATGAACAGGTAACCGATGAAGGATATAGCAAGATAGGTATCCAGGTCGCGGGTGCCGTTTTCGTTATAAGTCAATTGCCCCAGTGCCCAGTTACGGTCGGAGAAACCAGCAACATTCGACAAGCTGTCCAGCTCGGTCGAATTGAACAGCCGCATATTGCTTAAGCCTTCAAAGTCCTTGCGGCGGGTAAGAAAGTCATCCATTTGGGTCATGTCGCCGGTTACCGTTTTCAGGCGGTCCTCCTTTTCCTGTAAAACCTGCTGCTTTTGTTTAGCATACTGGCCATAGCCCACTATGCCCGATGTCTGGTTGGTTTTGTCACCAAAAACTTCCTCGTTCAGTTGCGTACGCGACCGTTTTATGTCACTCTCCAGCGAATCCTTTTCCTTTTTAAGATCTTTGTTTTTGTCAAGCTCCATTGCATACTTGTCGTTGTACGTTTTTTGCAATGTATCTATGCGCCTGTGCTGGCCCTTTAAGTAAGCGGTCTTTAACTTCTGGCGGATCTCCTTATCGAATATTTTCAATTCCAACGGCCTCGATATAACGATGCCTATCATGATGGCAAGCAAAATACGCGGCGAAGCCTGTATGATCTGTTGCTTTGTCGTACCTTCTTTGTCAATGCTCGATACAATGTAACGGTCCATATTAAAAATAGCCAGGCCCCATAACATCCCAAAAAGGATGGCAAAGCCAACAGCAAACGGGCTGCCGTTAAATACAAAATACATGGCATAACCACCTGACAGCGAGGCAAAAAGTGCCGTGAAAAATATGGTAGCCCCTATACCGACATATTTATTATGCTCGACAGGATATTTTCGTAATGTACCTATATGCGCCCCGGAACAAAACCAGAAAAAGCGGGTGATTTTTTTCATCTGTTGATTTTAAATTGCTGTATTACATGAATAAATGATCTTTCATGCGATCATAAGGAGATGTAAATTTTATGCAAACATATATAAAACGCTGATAGCTACTGTTTGTTACAACGCAATTGTTGAAATACTTTAAGCATGCAACAATTTTATTCAGGGTTTGATTTGAATTTTTGTACCGATGGGGGTATGGTCGCCATTTAAACAGGCCGGACATATCATTTGCAGGTCATTCCCCTTCCTGATCATAATTTGTTTTGTAATAAAAAGCTACATTTGATTGAAATTTAACAAAGCAATGAAAGAAATAAGCGTACAGGAACTTAAAGAAATGATGGATAATCACAACGATTTTCAATTGATCGATGTTCGTGAGGATTTTGAATATGAAATGTCGAACCTTGGCGGTAACCTGATACCGCTGGGCGGAATACTTATTGAGGCCGACCAGGTAGCAAAAGATAAGCCGGTAGTGGTAATGTGCCGCAGCGGCCGGCGCAGCGCGGCAGCCATTATGCAACTGGAGCAGCAGTTCGGTTTTACCAACCTGGCAAACCTGCAAGGCGGCATACTGGCCTGGGCCGAAGATATTGATCCTTCCATGCAAGTATATTAAGCCATGGCAAAAAAACTCGCACTTAACGTTTTGTATAACATTGGCATTTTTATTTGCCTGGTGCTGGTATATACCGGTTTCGAAAAAAAGCATTACGAATATATAGCCGGCGCAGTTTTTATCGGTGCGGTACTGGTTGTACTAAAAATACGCCTTATGAAGGAAGTGCGTAACATGCAAAACAAACCTTAAATCAAAAATAATGGTTATCGCAATTTTAGGGATCATTGTGCTCGTGGTGGGCATAGTGCTCAAACGTTCACCCGAACCGGCAAATCGCTTCGGTCGCCTTGTACAGATCATCGGTTTCGCTGTTGTTATCCTGGGGCTGGCAACCTCTATGTTCAAACAGATAGGCGCGGGTGAAGTAGGCGTGCAAACCCTGTTTGGCAAGGTGCAAAGCCGCGTTCTTCAAAGCGGCCTCAATATCGTAAACCCGCTGGTTGAGGTGACCACTTTCGATACTAAAACCCAGAATTACACCATGAGCGGTGTAAACGATGAGGGCACAAAATCTGGCGACGATGCCATCAGGGTACTTTCGTCTGACGGTTTGGAAGTAACTATCGATCTTTCGGTCCTTTATAAGGTTAATCCCGAGAAAACCCCGTTCATCCTGCAAAATATCGGCCCGAACTATGAAGATAAAATAGTGCGCCCGGTTTCGAGAACGGCTATACGAGATAACGCTGTTAATTACCAGGCAGTGGATCTTTATTCCACAAAAAGGCAGGAATTTCAGCAAAAGATAAATCAAACCATCGAACGAAGTTTTGAAAGAAACGGGTTGCAGCTGCAGCAGATACTTGTCCGTAATATTACTTTGCCGGCCTCGGTAAAAGCAAGTATCGAATCAAAGATCAACGCCGAACAGGATGCGCAGAAAATGCAGTTCGTGTTACAAAAGGAAAAACAGGAAGCCGACCGGAAACGTGTAGAGGCGCAGGGTATTGCAGATTATCAGAAGATCATATCAACCCAGTTATCAGATAAGCAACTGATCTATGAAAGCATCAAGGCACAAAAGGAGATCGCGCTATCGCCCAATGCCAAGGTGATCATTATCGGCGGCGGCAAGGGGAATCCAATTATGCTGAGCGATAAATAAAGCAGGGCATAATTCCACCGCCGAACCAGCATTGAACTATGGAAGGAAAAAAGATAGAATTTTGGAAGGCAAACAACCCCGTTAGTCTTTTCATCTATTATATAGCCGGGTTTCTTATTCTGGTAGCAGCGCATCATATTTACCCAACCCAAGGGACACAGATTGGGCTTGATATACCCGCCTTTTTTGTTTGTTTTATTTTATGCCTGTTCCTGTTTATCAAAACACTTTTGCGGGTATCGAAACTGAAACGGCCGCTCACCAAACCAATGGTTGTTAACGTATTCCTGTCTTATGTTGTCAATTTTACCGGCGCAGCGCTTCTTGTGTTCCTTTTTATGTCGCCGTCAAATTCATGGTAGTTATTACGAAAGAAAAATCATCGTAACCCCAACCCGGCCTCATTACTCAACACCCATTTGCCATCCCTAAATTCCGGAATTTGAAAGGGGTTATTGCTGACAAGGAAAGGCCCGTCAATATCGGCCCAGTCGCATTGCGGGGCAAGGGCCGCGGCGGCAAGCGTGGCACAACTGGTTTCGCTCATACAGCCGATCAGCACTTTTAAACCTAACTCTTTCGCTCTTTCGATCATCTTATGCGCCTCGTACATCCCGGCCGATTTCATTAGCTTGATATTGATGCCATTATAAATCCCATTCGCTTTATCTACATCGCCTAAACGCTGAACGGCTTCATCGCCGATGATGGGTATAGGGCTGCGGTCGCTTAGCCAGGCATTACTGCCCGGGTCGGTTTTGGTGAATGGCTGTTCTATCAACATTACGCCCTGTTGCTGCAGCCAATGGCACATGTCAAGGCTTTGCTGTCTATCTGTCCAGCCCTGGTTGGCGTCAACATACAGGGGCAGGCTGGTAACCGAACGGATCGTGTTGATCAGCTCTTTGTCGCTATCCCGGCCAAGTTTTACCTTGATAACGCGGCAATCTCCGGCTTCCTTCACTTTTTGTATCAAAACTTCGGGGGTATCGATGCCTACGGTGTAGCTGGTTACAGGCATCAATGCCGGGTCGCTTCCCAATAATTGCCAGCAGGGCTTGCCCTGTATTTTGCCATCGAGATCATGTAAAGCGATGTCAATTGCAGCCTTGACGGCCGGGTTGCCCGAAGCAATGCTATCGAGATAGTTAATGATGGCCTCAAAATCGAATGGGTATTTAAATTGGGAAACATCAACTTTATTTAAAAACTCAGCGGCTGTTTGATGACTCTCGCCCATGTAGGGTACCATGGATGCCTCGCCATAACCGGTATGCCCTTCGTGCCTTATCTCCAGCAGTATTAAGGGGGTGGAAGTGCGTGAGAATTTGGCAATGGTAAAAGGATGTTTTAACTCAAGTTCGAAGGGCCGGTATGATAATTCCATGTTAAGCCCAAAGCTAAAGTTTTCCGGCTAATTATGTATTTTGAGTACCAAAAGCAATAAAGGCGCTTTACTTTAAATTGGCGTAACGTAAATATCACATTGATTTTTGGTAGCATTGCTGATATTTGCGCTACTCAAAAATAACTTCGGGATGAAGATCAAATACCTTTTTATACTCTCGTTCGCTTTTATAGCCTTTAACTCAACAGCTCAAACAAAAAAGAAGAAGGCCCCGGCAGCAACCAGCGCCGTTATGCCTGCTGCTTCTGCCACAAAAACACTTCCCCGCCCTAAATTGGTGGTAGGCATTGTTGTCGACCAGATGCGGTGGGATTACTTATACCGGTTTTACGACCGCTACCAGTCTAACGGGTTTAAGCGTTTGCTGAACGATGGCTTTAGCTGCGATAATACTTTGATAGATTACATACCCACATTTACGGCGCCGGGCCATACCTGCGCCTACACCGGGTCGGTGCCTGCTATTCATGGTATTGCCGGGAATGATTTTATCATACAGGCGACAGGAAGATCGGTCTATTGTACCGAAGATACTACGGTGAAGACCGTTGGCAGCACTTCTGCTGCAGGGAAAATGTCGCCGAGAAACCTGCTGACCACCACTGTTACCGACGAGTTGAGGCTGGCCACCAATTTCCGCTCGAAAGTGATCGGTATCGCTTTAAAGGACAGGGGCGGTATATTGCCTGCGGGGCACACCGCAAACGCAGCTTATTGGTTCGACGACAAAAGCGGCAACTGGATAACCAGCACTTACTACATGAACGACCTGCCACAATGGGTAAAAGATTTTAACTACCAAAAACTGCCGGAGACTTATCTGAAGCTTGACTGGAACACGCTGTATCCTATTGATACTTATGTGCAAACGTTACCCGATAATAGCAAGTACGAGGGGAAATTCAGCGGCGCTGATAGCCCCACGTTCCCGGTAAAAACTTCGTCTATCTATAAAAAGACAGGTTTGGGCCTGATCCGTTCGACGCCATACGGCAATACACTCACGCTTGATATGGCCGTAGCGGCCATTAACGGCGAACAGCTTGGGCAGCACGATGTGACCGATTTTTTGGCCGTGAGCTTTTCATCGACCGATTATGTAGGTCACCAGTTCGGGCCTAATTCGGTAGAGATCGAAGACGTTTACCTGAGGCTCGACAGGGATTTTGCCTCGTTGTTTACCTTTCTTGATGCTAAGGTGGGTAAAGGAAACTACTCCGTGTTTTTAACCGCTGACCATGGCGCGGCGCATAACACCGCTTTTTTGAACGACCATGGCATACCGGCAAATGTTTGGGAAGACGCCGCCGTAAAGGATAGCCTGAACAAGGTACTGTTAAAAAAATATAAGATTGAAAAACTTGTCCTTAGCCTGGCCAATTACCAGGTCAATTTCAACTACAAGGACATGAATTATGCTAAACTGGATGAAGACGCCGTTAAAAAAGATTGCATAGCGTATCTGGAAAAGTCGCCGGGGGTAGCTTATGCTATCGATATGAAAAATGTCAAAACGGCTAACATACCTGATGAGCTGCGTACCCGCATCATAAACGGTTATAGCCCTGTACATAGCGGTGCCATTCAGATCATTCTGGAGCCGGGTTGGTTTACAGGGCATAGCGGAAGTGAAGCAGGGCCTACCGGAACAACACACGGCACCTGGAACCCATACGACGCACATATTCCGCTGGTGTTTATGGGCTGGGGCATACAGCATGGCCACCTGAACCGCGAAACGCACATGACAGATATTGCGGCAACTGTTGCTGCGTTATTGCACATACAGGCGCCAAACGGATGTATTGGTACGCCGATACAAGAGGTGCTGAAATAGTCATTATTTAATAAAATTTCATTTCGACGAGTAACGAGGAGAAATCTTAAACGCCATGGGTAGTAGCGGACAGGACGTATAAGATTTCGATCCGCTATCCAGCGGATCGAAATGACATACTTGAAATATATCTACTACAACATGAAGAAATACATCTCCAAATTCCATTACCTGACGCAGGACCTGCCTAATCGAAGCCACGCCGACCAGGCGCACATTGCCTGCGGCGCAGGGGCAAATTGGATACAATACCGGTGCCTGACTAAGACAGACGATGAGCTGATAGCGGAAATAAATGAAATAGCCGCCATTTGCGACGACTGGGGTGTGACGTTAATATTGGCCAATCATTACCACCTGCTTGATCGTGTGGATGCACAGGGGGTACATATCGAGGATTTTGATGCCGACCTGGCGGCTGTCAGGAAACATATCGGCGATGATAAAACTCTTGGTACATCGGCCACTAATATCGAAAGCCTGCTGCGTGTGCAAGCGACCGGCGTAGTCGACTACTGCGGTTACGGCCCTTTTGCCCATACGGATACCAAACCAAATAACAAGCCATTATTGGGTTTCCAGGGCTACCGGGAATTGCAAAAGCACCCTGTTGAGATGCCGGTTATTGCCGTAGGCGGAGTGCAGCTTATTGATGTTGATCCGCTATTGGAAACAGGCGTATATGGTATTGCAGTATCGGCAGCCGTCAACCTGGCTCCAAACCCTGCAACTGCATTGCGTGAGTTTTATAAGAAGATATATTGATTTCCAACCGGTTAATTATTAATACCAAACTATTTACTTAATTTTCGGTTGCTAATCACTGGTTAACTAATCTCTGATCACTAACCCAATGTCTTCGCACCACATTGTACGCGAAAAACAGGAGCCCGCCCTGCTGGTGCTGGGCCTTAATAACTTTTTGCCCGAATTACTGGGGCAATTGCTGGAATGGAGCCCCACGGTTATAGCAACTCAATATACCGCACCGTTGCTGCACGAAAACGGCATCAAAATAGATTGGATCATCGCGGCAAAAAGCTATAAACCTATGCAGCGGGATGTTAAAGTAATGCCCGCCGGAACTGATACCCTGGCCGAAGCTGCACTTAAATACCTTGTTACCAATGGCTATCCCGCTGTTAATATCATTACAGACGATCTTCAACTAAAAGATTACCTGTTTTTTACTGATAAAATAAACCTGGTTATATTCCACAATAACTGCAAAATATACCCGGTAAACTCCGGGTTCAGCAAATGGAAGCCCGCGGGCGAATTTATTGAAGTACTCACCCACCCGCATGAACTGCATGTAAATGGCCTCGAACCGATAGGTAATCATCGGTTTAAAACCACGCATGATGGTTTTTTCAGTCTCAAATTCGGCCACGCGACGCTCTTTATTGCCGAACAGTTATAAGCACAAAAACAGCCTTTTACGTCAGTATTCCCGGTTAAACCATTAGCACTAATTAGGGGTCTATTTGTTGTATGCGGCCGAATGGTTATATTTACATTTGCAAAAAGACACTTTTAAGATCAATTATTCGTAAACCTGTCAGTATCACGTAAATTAGCCGGCCACATAATTGATAAAATAATTTAATGTTGTATTAAACCGTTTAGTTGTTTTTTAGTCTAATAATATACGATGGTGTTAAAAGCACTATAACCTTATAAAAATATTCAGCATGAAAAGTCAATATAAATATTTATCAGCCATTGCGCTAAGCGGCTTATTGGGCCTGTTCTTAGCCTTGCCCGCATCCGCACAGCGGGGTGCCGGCGGCGGTGGCTCCCATTCTTCCCCGTCCTCATCGGGCGGTGGTGGTGGCGGTGGTGGGTCGCACTCCGCGCCGTCAAGCAGCGGCAGTAGCTTCCGCCCGTCTACCAGCAGCACAGGTAACAGCGGCGGTTCATACCGTCCATCCGTTGGAACAGCGAATAGTTACAGGCCTTCAGGCAGTAATTCAAGCGGGTATCGCCCTTCTGTAAACAACGGAGGATATCGCCCGTCTGTAAGCAGCCCGACAGCAAACAGGTATAACCCGTCTATTAGTAATCCCCGTGTGGCTATTGCGCCTCAGCGTGTTAACAGCCAGGGTATCAGGCCGGCTAACCGTATCGGTGTAACTTCGGCAGGCGCCGGCTCTATAGGTTACCGTGGTTATGTAGCTCCGGGTACAGGCAGCGTTGTAGGCACCCGCGGTTATGTGGGCCAGGGGGGCAGATCGGCAGTGGGCGCTGGTGGCCGTGGAATTTATTCTTCAGGTTACTGGGGTACACACCATTATTATCATTATTACCACGGATATTATGGCACCTATTATGCACCCCGTTTGGGCTTTAGTATAGGGTTTTTACCTTACGGATATTATTCGTTCTACTACGATGACTATCCTTACTACTACAGCAATGGTTTGTTTTACAGCTATGACAATAACGAGTACACGGTTGTTGAACCTCCCGTTGGCGCAGAAGTAAACGAATTGCCATCAAACGCGCAGTCTATCGTGATCAATGGCGAGCAATACTACGAAGCAAATGGCGTTTATTACGAGCCGATAACCAAGGACGACGGTACTGTTAGTTACCAGGTTGCCGGTAAGGACGGCGAATTGAATACCAACGACCAGGTTGACGGTGCAGATGCTCAGCAGCAGTTGCCACAGGTGGGTGATATTGTAGAAACCCTGCCACCGGACTGCAAAACGATCAAGATCAACGGTGAGAAATTTTATGTTTCGCCGGACGGATATTACTACCAGGAAACGCTGGATGCAAACAAGCACAAAGTGTACAAAATTGTCGGCACGCCCTCGGACGAACCGGACGACCAGCAATAAGTTGCATCATTTCATAGAAAATTAAAAAAGGGCGTCTTTACATCAGGTAAAGACGCCTTTCTTTTTTATGATGAGAAAATGATACGCCGCTTGCCTGCTCCTTTTATTTTTACTTTATGGAATCAACTATAAAATTCATCGGCAAGATCCATTCCCCGTTAAAAAGCCTGGACGATTGCCCGCGACAGGAGGACGAAGGCGCGCCCGCCGCTACTATTGAGATATTCGCTGAGTATTTAGAGGGCATACAAAACATTGCGCCCGGTACCGATCTACTGCTGCTTACGTGGCTGGATAAGGCCGACAGGACTGTACTGAAATTACGGCCCCGCAACGATCCCAATGCCCCGCTAACCGGCGTATTTTCCACCCGTTCGCCTGACAGGCCAAACCCTATCGGTATTCACACAGTAAAAGTAGTATCGGTATCAGCGGATGGCACGATAGAAATTTGTGGTATCGAGGTACTCGACCAGACACCTGTTGTAGATATTAAACACATCTGGAAGTATAAAGTATCGGAATAATATAGATTAAAAGAACGGGCTTAGTATCATTTGCCAGGTAAAGCCTTCCAAAGATTAAAAAGCAGGCAAAAAGGTGTTCACGAAAATGTTAAAAACGGGGCACTTTTTGGTGTATTCGGTTTTTGCATGAACTGATTATCAGCAATTTAAACGATATGTCTGTTTGGCAAGCAGCGGTTGGGTGAACACTTAGTGTACCGTTACCGGGAACAAAAAAATTGTAACTAAAGCGCCGGCAGTTTATTAATAGATTGTATCCTGATCTGCCTGTAGAACAATTCGGCCCCTTCGGATTGTAATTGTATTTTGCCCTTGGTAAGTGGCAGTTCCTGCCCACTGTCCATCTGCCGGTTATGGTACAGTACCATCATCAGCTTACCATTAACAAAATGCATGCTGGTATCGCCATGACAGTACAGGTCGAGTGTGTTCCACTGCCCTGATGGCTTTTCGGCATCTCCCTGTTTAATACAATGCCTGCCTTGTGCGCTTTGCTGGCTGAAGGTGTACATCGCGCCAAGTTTGTCATAAATGTATTCAGTTTCCGATTTCTTTACTGCCGGGATATCGGCCATACCGCCTGCGCAACCCCAATAGTCGCCTGTGTTGCCTTCTTCCACCTGGAACTCCTGCGCACGCATCCAGGCGCCATAGTCGGCCCCGTATTTACCAACTGAGTGATAAAGCAGGCCGCTATCCTTCTTCTTTCCCTTCTTTTGTCCCCAGCTAAGCGCACCCCATTTAAACTGCAGCTGCAAATGATAGTTCTCATACTCCTTATGGCTGATGATGGCCCCCCAGCCTTCGCCGGAAATACGGATCACATTTTCGCCATCTTCTTTCACTACGCTGAAAACCTGCTTTGGGTCATTATTTAAACCTACAGGCTGGTTGGTAAGGGGTTTGCCCGCATCATCCAGTGGCGGCCCCAGGTAAGTATCCCACCCACTAAGGTCTTTTCCGTTGAAAAGTGTTTTCCATTGATCTTTTTTAACGGTAGTGGTAAACGCCAGCGCGATGGCGCAAAACAATACGGCGAAAGCCAATCCTGTTTTTTTCATAACAGATGATTTTAACATATAACTAAGATAGGACTTATCCGGAACTCCTGTGTGTAACAATGCTATTCAGCACCTTTTACCTGTAGTTTAACGCTTGTTCCGCAAAATGTATCAGTAGTTGCCGCTTTTGTATAAATGCCGCGGATTACCCCATTATACCTTTGTCTTATAATTTAAACGACAATGAAAAAGACAATATTCATCACAGGCGCTTCGCGCGGATTTGGTAAGATTTGGGCCGAAGCATTTTTAAAACAAGGTTACCGGGTAGCTGCAACAGCAAGGGATATCAATTCACTAACCGACCTCGTAAGTAAATATGGCGAAGCTGTACTCCCCATACAACTGGACGTGAATGACAGGGCAGCTGACTTTGCAGCAGTGAAGAAAGCCGCAGAACATTTCGGAAGTATCGATGTGCTGATCAACAATGCAGGATACGGGCTGTTCGGTACCATTGAGGAAACCAGCGAGAAGGAAGCAAGGGCGCAGATAGAGACCAACGTATTCGGTTTGCTATGGATAACCCAGGCCGTATTGCCGATAATGCGCAAACAGGGACATGGGCATATCATACAGGTATCAAGTGTGTTGGGATTGACTACACTGCCGGTGTTAGGTATTTATAACGCTTCAAAATTTGCGGTCGAAGGCCTGACAGAAACTTTGGCTGCTGAAGTAAAGGATTTTGGCATCAAACTCAGCCTGGTTGAGCCAAATGGTTTTGCTACGGATTGGGCTGGGGCCTCGGCATTTCAAACACAACAGATGGAAGAATATGCACCCGTACGTGCAGCTTTCCAGGCGGGCATTACAGATGACGCCTTCGGTATTCCTGAAGCTACTGTTGACGCTATATTGAAATTGGTTGACAGTGCCAATCCGCCTTCAAGGTTGTTCCTGGGTAAAGTTGCGCTGCCCTGGGTGAAACAAGCTTATACAGACCGGCTGGCAACCTGGGAGGAATGGAACGATGTTGCTGTTGCTGCCCACGGTAAATAATTTGGGTGACAATTATTATTGAAATCAAATGACTGAATCTACGCCCGCAGCGGCGTAGATTTATCCTTATTTACCAACTATGAAACATTATAAAAGTTTAAGCGAAATGAGCCGCGACAACGGTTTCGCACCGCCCGAAAACCCTTTGCTTGGCCTGGTGCGCTGTAACAATAATTGCGCACTTGGCAACAGGGCATTCACAACAGATTTTTATATGATCGGGTTCAAGAAGATAAAGTCGGGCGAGTTTTTGTATGGCCGGACCCGTTACGATCATGATGCCGGGTCTATGTCGTTCGTAAAACCGAGGCAGGTTATCGAATTCAAAAACCTGGAGTTGGAAGAAGACGGGTTTCTTATCTTTTTTCACGAAGATTTTTTGAACGGACACCCGTTATTTGACGGCATAAAAAAGTACAGCTTTTTCGATTACGACGTGAACGAGGCGCTGCACCTGTCGCCGGCGGAAGAAAAAACCATTTGGGAGCTTTACGACAAAATAAAAATCGAATATTATAATAACCAGGACGAGTACAGCCGCGAAATAGAGCTTGGCCACATCGATTCGATCCTGAGATATGCCCAACGTTTTTACAAACGCCAGTTCATAAACCGGCACGAAGCAATTGGCGCCACAGTATCCCGGTTCAACCATGTGCTGCTGGCTTATGCCGAGAAGAATTTGCTGCAGGAAAAAGGATTGCCGTCTGTTAAGTATATGGCCGGTGAACTTAATCTTTCACCACATTATTTGAGCGACCTGTTAAAACAGGAAACCGGAAAGACAGCGATCGAACTCATCCATATTTATCTCGTATCCGAGGCGAAAAATCTTCTTAAGGGCTCTGATAATAACATCGCCGAAACAGCCTATGCGCTCGGATTTGAGAACCTGCCTTACTTCTCCCGTTTGTTTAAAAAACAAGTGGGCGTAAGCCCAAACCAGTTTAAAAAGCAGTTAATGAATTAATTAACCAAGTCCGGTATTAGGGGCATCCCGTGTTCAATATACCTCATTTTAGGTACTAACCAGGCGTATCTGCCCTGCGTAAAAGAACCCATAAAATGATTCAATATGTTTAATATTCCCCGGGCCGATGTTTTGAGATGGAGTGAGAGAAAAAAGCATTCCCGGGGAATTTCCTTAAGATCCCTAATTACTAATATATACCCCGGTGCCGTGTTTGGTGCTGATGGAAGTGTGAAAAAGAACACGCCCGGGGTTTTTTCCTTACGATCCCTAATTACGAATATATATCCCGGTGCCGCGTTCAGTGCAGACAGGCAAGTGAAGAGAAACACGGCCCGGGAATTTTCTTTTGTTCCATGCCGCGTTACCCGTCGCATACGCTAAGTGCATTTCCTACGATTTCATCAGGTACGCTATCAATTCGGCTTTAGAATTAATATTCAGCTTTTTGTAAATGTGTTTCAAATGCTGGTTCACCGTGAAGAAAGCAATGTTCATGGTTGCCGCTATCATTTTGTTCGACATTCCGGTTATCACCAGGTTGCAAAGGTCCAGTTCCCTTTTGGTAAGGCCGTGGTCCCGGCCTGGCGTGGATTGCTGTGTTTTCAGTTCGATTAAATAATTGACGATCGCCGGCGAGAGCGGTGTTCCGCCCTGGTATGTTTTCTCCAGGGCATCTTTAATAAATTCCATACTGCTCGATTTTAGCAGGAATCCCTGCGCACCGTTTTTCAGCGCTGTTTGTGCAGTTTCAGGATCATCCATCCCGGAGAGCACAACGATGCGGGCATACGGAAATAACTGTTTTATTTTGTGGATGAACTGCAAGCTGTTGCCAGAGGGCAGACCGAGGTCGAGCAGGATAATATCAGGTGATGACAGGTTTTTGCCCTGGTAAAGGTTTTTCCAATCGGGCAGTGAGAATACGATCTCGAAACCATCACACTTGGCGAAGAATTTTTCATAAATGTCCCTCAGGTATAAACTGTCTTCAATTATTCCGAGTTTGATGAGCATAGGTAAGGGTGTTTTTCAATATTTCGCAGGCGGGGAAGGCCAAGTTAGAAAAAAACGAAATAGGATAAAAGAGTGAAAACACCCAATTTTCGACACAAAAAGTGCCGGCTAATTCACCTCTGTAAATATGCCAGCGGGAAACATCGGCAGATATTATTTATAATGGGCGATGAATAAAGGCATTTCAACCTCTTTCATCAAAATGTCCGCCATGCTTGTTTTAAACCATCGCGACACCGAGCCCCGTTTGTATGCACCCAAAACTATCAGGGTATTTTGTGGTATTTGCTTCAGATAATTTACAATTTCCTGCTCGGGGTTGCCTTTTAGCAAAGTGTACGTAGCGCCGGGGTAATGGCAGTCGATAAATTCCTTTATCAGCGGTCCTTCCGGCAGTTCTTCTTTATTTCCAGGATCACTAACGGATATAATTTCCGTTTCGATGTTTCTCATCCATGGCATCATATAGTTAAACATTTTTATCGCAAATACCGAGGAGGGTTTACCATCGTATAATAACACGACCTTTTCTGTCTCCTTATATTCGCCCGGAACAACCATTACCGGGCATTGTGTGCCTTCCAGCAGATCAGCGACGAACCGGGTAGGACGTGCCTCCGCCAGGTTGCTGAATGTCTCTGCCTTACTGATCAATGCCAAATCGCTGTAAACGCTTTCTTTAACTATCTCGTTGACGGCAAAATTCTCATCCCGGTGTATAGCGTAGTTAAGCCTTGCGTTTTTGCAGGCATCTTCAAAATGTTGTACGTATTTACGACGGATTTCGTTATCCTCCGCAAGCAGGTGCTTCAATTTAACCGGCGATATTCCATGACTACCGATCATATCGCCCATATGGAAACTATGGTAGTGGAACGGCTCCAGGAACACCCCTGAAAGCAAAGCTTTACTGGCTTCAGCTAATTGAATAGCATATTGCAATGTTCCTTCCGAGAACCTTAACCCGTCAAATACGGCGCTTATTTTTTTCATAACCGTGCGTTTTTAATTTCAACTTCATTTTTTAATATAAGCCAGATACTTGGTCATAATAAATTTCCGGCAATAAAACCTGATTTGTGGTGATGGGCGTCAATGCAATAAATGACTATCGTCATCAAATCGCTCTGTAACCGGAGTATTTTGTGTATCCCTATTGTCAAATGACATACAGCTATAATGTTTTATTACGATTAAGTATCGCTTTTTTTAAGTTTGACCCGTGATGAAACACATTTTAGATAATCCGGCCTGGAACGCTATGGCATCGGCTAACATGCATTTGACGGGCGGTAATGATTCGGCACGGTATTTTGATAAGGAGGTTTCGCCTTTTGCCGCATTAAAGGAGAATTCCCCGGAAAATTTCCGGCTGCTCTATGATCTGCTGCCGCACGATACCATCCTGTTTGTTACTCCTGTGGAAATGGAATTCCCTTGCCAATGGAAGGCTGTTGCTTACGTCCACGGCTTGCAAATGGTGCATGACGGTTCAACGATACCCGGTGATATTGTGATGGATATTGTTCCTTTAACCAGCGCCTATGTTCCCCAGATGCTGGAACTTACCAAACTGACCAATCCCGGGCCGTTTGTAGCGCGAACCATCGATTTTGGCCATTATCATGGTATATTTGAGGGCGAGAAGCTGGTTGCCATGACCGGGCAACGACTTAACCCACCAGGTTATGCCGAAATAAGCGCCGTTTGCACCCACCCCGATCATACCGGGAAAGGCTATGCCCGGCAGTTAATGATGCAACAAATGCAGCGCATCCGTGAGGTGGGTGAGACACCGTTTTTACATGTCCGTTATGATAATCACCGCGCTATAAAAGTTTATGAGAGCCTGGGTTTTGCAACGCGAAGGGAAGTGCATTTTTATGTGCTGAAGAAAGTCGCGGAATAATAATGGCCGGCAATCAAGAAATTAGTTAATCACTACCAGCCCGTTTAAAAATGTTTCCAGATCTTTCCTGGCACCAGGATAAAGGGCTTCTGTTGTAAAGCTTAGTAGTTGAGTCGTTCCTCTTTTATTTGAATAATAATACCCTATATATTTAAACTTGATACCTTGTATGGTTCCTGACATTTCCATGCAAAGTATCTTTTTGTTGTTGACCATCCTATATTCCTCTGATGTAATTTTCGCGTCCACCGCTGCTTTCTGCGCATTGATGAGCGCAATATTTCGCATACTTTCCAACTCAACCGGGGTCTTTTCGGTCTCAAGCATAGCCATGCCGTTTCCCGATTTCAAGGTAAATCGATATTCAGGATTCACCTCGTTATCTCGGTGTGTGGCAAAGGTCCATTTATTGGGGTCAAGGTATATGCCCATATTCACTGTGGTGCTTTTTACAAGAAAAGAAGCCCCCGGCGATTTTGAAAACTTTAGTGAGTTAATAGGTATTGAATCGGAACGATCACTATTGTTAACCAAACTATCCGAATATTTCCATGTGCCATTGTCATATAAAATAACTTGCTTACCGGTTTCAGTTAACGCGCTAATTTGTGCTTCTGAAAAATTAAAACTTATCAAAAGCAAAAAGAGCAAAAAGAGTTTATTCATGATATTTTGTGTGAAGGTTTGTGATATGGGTCAAAGCATTACTAATATAATGATTATTTTTTTTGAATAATAAAAAAACTGCTTAAATTAAAAAGGACCTTGCCGTTTAAGCATTCCGATTAATCGCCCAACTCCATCCATACCGGCGCATGGTCGCTGGTCTTTTCCCAGCCACGCACATGGCGGTCAACACCGGCGGCTTTTAAGCGGCTCTCCAGTTGAGGGTTAAGCAGGAAGTGATCGATACGCAAACCGGCATCTCTCCCAAACGCATTCCTGAAAAAATCGTAATAGGTATATATGCGCTCGTTGGGATGCAGCTTTCGTAGGGCGTCTGTCCATCCCTGTTTAAGCAGGGTTTGAAAAGCTTCCCTGGTCTCGGGCCTGAAGAGCGCGTCGTTTACCCAGTTCTCAGGTTTGTAAACATCCTGTTCGGTTGGTATCACGTTGTAATCCCCGGTTAATACTACCGGCATCCCCGACGACAGTAGTTCTGCAGCATGGGTTATCAGCCGGTCCATCCAGCTAAGTTTATAATCAAATTTTGGCCCCGGGGCAGGGTTACCATTTGGCAGATACAGGCAGCCAACGACGATTCCATCCACTTCCGCCTCAATATACCGGCTATGCTCGTCAACGGGATCACCGGGCAGCACCCGGCGCCGTTCGGAGAGATTGCCCCCGCGCGATAAAATTGCCACGCCATTCCAGGCTTTTTGTCCATGCCAAATTGCGCTATAACCGGCATCATTAATAGCTTGTTCAGGAAAATTTTCCTGTACGGCTTTCAATTCCTGCAGGCAAACTACGTCTGGTTTTGTTTCATCGAGCCAGCGCAATAAAACCGGCAACCGGGCATTTACACTGTTCACGTTGTAGGTGGCTATTTTCATAGGAATTAACTTTTAGAACTACTAAATTAGAAATAAATGATCATAACCATAAGTCACGTACATCGATGTTTTCTTAAATTACCGTTAATTTAACCAAACTATGAGATACAGGTATTTCCTTTTCGCACTCCTATTGCTGTCGTTTTTTGTAACCCATGCCCAAACCGCCATGATAAATGCCTATGGCCGGAATGCCACATTGCTGAACGGCAAATGGGAAACCATTATTGATCCGTTTGACGTGGGGATCGGTTGGCGGGCTATTTATAAAGACGCCACTCCTAAAGGGAAAACCGATTTTATCGAATATTCTTTCGGCTCGGACAATACGCTGAATGTTCCTGGCGATTTTAATTCGCAATTGCCCGAACTTACCTATTTTGAAAGCTCGGTGTGGTATAAAAAGACCTTTGATTGTCCCACCGCGAAAAATGAACGGTTCTTTATTCATTTCGGCGCGGTTAATTATATCGCCGATGTATACTTCAACGGCAAAAAACTGGGGCATCACGAGGGTGGGTTTACCCCTTTCCAGTTCGAGGTAACTAACCTTGTCAAAGAAAAAGGCAACTCACTCATCGTTCGGGCAAACAGCGCGCGTGTTAAAAATGGTATCCCCGGTTCGCTGTTCGATTGGTTCAACTACGGCGGTATCACCCGCGATGTACAGCTTATAAAAACCAGGCAGGTGTTTGTTGAAGACTACAAAATTCAGCTCGACCCGCAAGACGATGGAAGGATAAAGGGTTATGTAAAGCTTGATACTGCCCTCGCAGGAAAAGTGATCACCTTGAGTATTCCTGAATTGAGGGTGAATAAAAAACTTGTGACGGATGAAAAAGGCAATGCCGTTATCGATCTGAAAAAAGACATCCGGCTATGGACGCCTGAAGAGCCTAAGCTGTATCATGTCAGCCTTGGTGTTGAAGGCGATACCGTGAGCGACCGGATCGGTTTCCGAAGCATCAGGGTGGATGGAACAAAAATACTACTGAATGGAAAGCCTGTATTTTTGCGGGGAGTAAATATCCACGAGGAGATACCGCAACGCAGGGCCAGGGCATGGTCGGAGTCGGACGCCAAAATGCTGATCGACTGGGCAAAGGAGCTTGGCTGTAACTTTGTTAGGCTGGTGCATTACCCGCATAACGAATACACCATTAAATATGCTGAAGAGAAAGGAATAATGGTATGGGAGGAAGTGCCGGTTTACCAGGGCATCGACTTTGCCGATACAACGGTAGAAGGCAAGGCTGAATTGATGCTGAAAGAGGTTATCAAACGGGATAAGAACCGCTGCAATGTTATTTTGTGGAGCATCGCCAATGAAACCAGCCCATCCAAAGAGCGGGACCAAACCCTGGTAACGCTGGCTAAAGAAGTTAAAGGCCTGGATCCCGGACGCCTTGTTACCGCTGCGTTTAACAATGTGAACAGGCAAGGCGATAAAATGATATTGAAAGATACCGTAATGAAATATGTAGATGTAATAGGCGTGAACGAATACATGGGCTGGTACACCGACTGGCCGGGCGAACCTGAAAAAATGCAATGGGTGTCAGATTTTAACAAGCCAATGATCATATCCGAATTTGGAGGCGAGTCGGTTTACGGCAACAAAGCCGATACTGCCGTAAAAGCCAGCGCCTGGAGTGGGGAATACGTCGCCAACATTTACCGGAGCCAAATAAAAATGTTTGGTAACATACCGTTTTTACAAGGGGTATGCCCCTGGGTGCTGGTCGATTTCCGCTCGCCTTACCGCATGCAATCCACCTATCAGAAAGGCTGGAACCGCAAAGGCCTGTTATCCGACAAGGGCGAAAAGAAAAAAGCATGGTATATTATGAAAGCATATTATGACGGTTTGAAGGACGTATCGCATTAAGCGATCATAATCACTCAAAAAGACCTAAAATGGAACTGTTACCAGCCGTACCTGTAAAAAGGCCGACTATGTGGTTGGCTTTTTTTATGCCGAAATGCCCCGGCATGGGGAAAAATTAACTTTTAACCGTGTTTATATGTTGTTCATTTACAGGAAATTATGCAAATGGCACTAAAATTGTCTTAAACGCTGCGATAACGACTATTGTGATGATGGATTAAAATATAAAGCATGAAATAAAAAACCATTCACAAATTACCCGGACCAATGCGACCATCCATCCTACTGTTAGTAGCCGTAATTTCTTTTGTAGCCTGCCAGAAAGCTGCAAAGGTTTCCCCGCAAAAAATAACATCCCCGGTAACGGCACCCACTTCAAACCCAGTGACTACTGAAATACCCGATACGCTGGTAACCAATGCCGGTGTGAAAATACAAATAGCCAAAGACAGCATTAATACAGACGAAACAATGCTCCTTTTTGACAAAAGTGCAAATCCAGGCTACGACCCAATTGAAGATGCGCGCTATTTTGCCGGCGGCGGTAAAGTAAGCATTGCAAGCATTTGCGCCGATGGCACTGAAATGGCTATAAGCCGCTTGCCATATACCCCCGGCAAGATCATCCCATTGTTTGTAAGCGCAAAAACTGAGGGTAAATACCTGTTGAAGATAAGTTATGAAAAAAGCTTCCCCGCTGACAAAAAGGTTTGGCTTCGCGATACCTATTTAAAAGATAGCCTTGACTTGCGCACGGGCAATTATACATTCGATCTAACCAGGGCCGACACAAACACATTCGGCACCAACCGTTTTCAGTTGCTCATCAAAACGAACAACGGTCAGCAATCAATTAATCTTCATTAAGGAATAATTTTTTTGCTGACCGGGATAGTTTTCCCCAAAATAACTCACCCGCTCACAGTAATTCAGGGAGAGAAATCCCCGCCCGATATGGGGTACGTAATTTAAAAGACATTTTATAAGTATCTAATTATCAGATATTTGTTGTTTTGTGGCACTATAATTGCCTCATGGTATATAAAAACAACAACTATCTGATCATGAAAACAATATTTCTACCTTTAATATTAATTTGCACCCTATGTGCCTGTCAAAAAGAAACGGTTACGCCGGCAAGTGCGCCTGACAAGACGAAAGTAACTTCGACATCATCGTCGACAACGACGTCAACAACAACATCGGTTCCCACACAAAACATATCAAAATCAGGCACTCTTATTACTGCCGCTAATGATACCATTCCTGAAATGGCCGGTTTTAAATTGAAGCTTGTTAAAGACAACACAAATTACGATGAGGTTTTATTCATGTTCAAAAAAGAATCATCGGCGAACTATGACGCCATGGAGGACGGTAAATATTTGGCCGGCAACGGGCAGGTGAGCCTGGCAAGTATATCTGGCGATGGAACAGACCTGGCTACTAATAGTTTACCCTATTCTCCCGGAATGCACGTTGATTTGGACGCCAACGCAAAATCTGATGGTGCATACAAGTTCGACTTAAGTTTTCAGATCAAGATACCATCTGACGTACATATCTGGCTAAAAGACAATTTGCTTAAAGATAGTGTAGATATGCGCATCAGCGATTATAGCTTTAATATATCCAGGGCTGACGCTACCACATTTGGCAGCAAAAGATTTGAGTTGATCATCCAAAGATAACAGTACCTCCGCATACAAGCTTACCTGCCGCCCCTGCTGTCAGATGTAAAACTTTTGTCATCGGCAGTAGGGCCATAAATAGAGGGTATCGCAATGTCATTCAGCCGCATATAAACAGTGAGTTGCCCCCGGTGGTGTACCATGTGGTTGATCGTTGATTCGACCTGTTCCTTCTTGGTAGAACTGAATAATACCTGCCCGTTAGCCTTTAAATAAAAATCATCATCAAGCCCGCCTTCCTGCACGCCCAGTAAGGCCTTTTTTGCTCCCGCTACATTTTGTTTAAAATGATCGGTCAGATCGTTTGTACTTTTTGGTTTATAGTGCTGAAAAGTAGCAAAATCAATTTCAGAATATTTAATGATATGGGTTATCCAGAGCGGTATCTCGGCCACTAACAGGGCCAGGTAGCCAAATTCCATCGATTTTTCGTGAGGCTTCCAGCCTGATAATTCGAGCGGGATGCGTTCGAGACATTTTAAGGTTGAAGGAGCCTCAGCTTCAAGCTCTTTTGCAAATTCGGCAGCAAACAGGGTGTCGTTCATGGCGCTGATATTTAGTTTTTTGAAGAAAACAGGCTCGTAGGTGTTTGGTTTGTTAAATTTAGCAAATGGGGCATGTAAATTTAAATTCCCGGGTTTGTGAACGGAAAGGTTTACATTAATGCTATATTTTTAAACATTAAGATGCGAACCGGATTTTTCGCCAGTCTATTTTTATCGATTATTTATTTCTTATGAAGTATTCTTTCTTACGCCTGTTATTATTCGCAATTATCCCGATAGCCTGGTTTACGCCGGTAGCTGTGTTGGGTCAAACTGATGTACCAATTCCGAAGATCATCAGCAAGAACGGACGTCACGCACTTTTGGTGGATGGGAAACCGTTCTTGATTCTCGGTGGACAGGCCCACAATTCAAGCGCATGGCCGGGCATGATGCCGCAATTATGGAAAGCCGTTACCGAGATGCATGCCAATACACTGGAAGTGCCTGTTTATTGGGAGCAGATCGAGCCGGAACCCGGGCATTTCGATTTCTCAATGATAGACACCCTATTGTCGCAGGCGCGCAGCTATGATGTGCGGCTGGTATTGCTATGGTTTGCAACGTGGAAAAATGGGAGCAATCATTATATGCCCGGCTGGATGAAACTTGATGCGGCAAAATACCCCAATATCACGGGCAAAAATGGGCAGCCGAAAGATTCGCCATCGCCCCATGCGAAATCAACATTGGAGGCCGATATCAATGCTTTTACTTCTGTAATGCAATACCTAAAGCAGGCCGATAAGCCACACACAGTTATCATGGTACAAGTTGAAAATGAAGCAGGGACCTGGGACAGTGTGCGCGATTATTCACCCGTCGCTCAAAAGCTATTTGAAGGTGAAGTTCCGGCTGAACTGTTAAAACCGGCGGTATTGAAAGCGTTGAATGCTCCTGTAGTATCGGGCGGCAGCTGGCAAAAGGTATTTGGCGACAGGGCCGACGAATATTTTCATGCATGGTCGGTTGCTAGCTTCATCGGACAGGTTGCAGCTGCCGGCAAAGCTGTGTACCCTTTGCCAATGTATACGAATGCGGCTTTACGCGACCCGCTTACTAATCCTCCCGCCACCAACTATGAAAGCGGCGGCCCGACAGATAATGTGATCCCGATTTGGAAGGTTGCCGCGCCGGCTTTGGACCTTGTTGCTCCGGACATTTACCTTTCTGGCAGTGAAAGAGTACTAAAAGTTATTGAATTGTATGACCGTGCAGACAACCCGCTTTTTGTGCCCGAGGCAGCCCTGGTCGCCGAAAATGCAAAATATCTTTATGAAGTGATCGCGCAGGGAGGCGTAGGTTTTTCACCATTTGGGATAGATGGTAACCGCCAAAGGTATTCGGCTACGGAAACAGCCGATCGCCTTGCGCCCTATGCGCAGGAATACGCCATGGCTGGGCCGATGATGCGCGAACTGGCACAATGGGCCTTTGACAGGAAGGTCAAAGCGGTAGTCGAACGCGAGGATCACGCTAAACAGACTGTCGATTTAGGCGCCTGGCAGGCCCTGATATCTTTTGGCACTGCCAGCGCAGGCGACATGAAACCAAATTCGAAACCAACGGGCAAAGCAATGATTATTCAATTGGACAATAACAAGTTTGTTGTTACTGGCACGCAGTGCCACATGACCTTCCAGCCTTTGGGTAAAAATTCAGGTAAAGCCTGGCAATATCTAAGGGTAGAAGAGGGGAATTATGCTAACGGCACCTTCAGGCCTTTGCGGATACTTAACGGCGATGAGACGGATTGGGGCGGCCCGAGTTTTGGCGAAGAGCCCTCTGTATTGCAAATAACGCTGGTGACAAGATAAGCCAGTTTCTTGTTGTAACCATCACATTCTGAATAAGCAAAGCCCCGGATCGAAAGATCCGGGGCTTTGCGCTTATATAAAATATTGATGTGTAGCGCAAATTACTACAATGCTTTCATAGCCATCCTTACAGAATACCCCTGTCGCCGCCGCGTATAAGAGGTATCATTTAATAAAACACCTAATAGATATTCAAAATGGCAAAGAACGTAGCAGGATTCGCAGGGAAAGGTATTGCCCTAACTTTAGCATTAGCAGGAACACTTTTTATTACTTCATGTAAAAAAGACGCTTTCATAAAACCAGTAGGAAGCATGTCATCCACACCAAATGCGGAATCAGCATCAATAAAAAGCAAACCGGCTAAAACAAGTTATGAATTGGCCCAGCCCGTTTCTTTAAATGGCGCCCACGATATAACCATTAGCGGCGATATGATAACCGGTGGCGCTCTTTCTTGCATAGACCTGAACAACTGTTATAATATCCATATAACACGGTGTAAACTGATTAACTCGGAGAAATTCGCTGTTAACTTGTCGCAATGCTCCAATATCGTTATCGATAGCTGTTATGTCGAAAATGTCAAAACAGGTGTGTATGCCTTCAATAGCAGGGGTATACAAGTAAAAAATAACAAAATGAAGGATGTAGCCGGCGAGCAGCCAGGTGTTATGACGGCCTTTGAAAATTTAAGCGCTGATATCAAGGACGCGGCAAGCAATAGCGCGGTCGATAATGAATTGATGCAGTGATAAGCCAGCTGATATAACCATCGCAAACGGCTATCCACCCTTAATTAAAACCCTTGCCTTTTTGAGCCAGAGTTTGGTGTTGATATATTGATATCACCCTCCTTGCTCTAAATCCGGTATATAAAACATTTTCGCCGATCTGCTGGTTTAAACCTACTCGACGCTGCTATTTGGCTTTGTGGTTTATATCTGGTTATGAAAAAAGTATTTTGGTTTAAGATTATCCTATTGCTGATGCTAAGTGGTGTTGATGCCATTGCTTTTGGTCAGGTGTCCTCCCGGGCAGATTCGTTGCAGGCCGACTCGTTGCGCAAGCTCAGGAAGCAGCAAATAGCAGATAATATAAATAAGCAATTCGATTTTGGCGACCTGGTCCGGGTAATTCTTCATCCCAATAAAAAACCGGATACGCTTCACAAGGGCTTAGGAATAACTGTTGTGCCTAATGTTGCCGCAAACCCAACAATTGGCGGGCAACTTGGTATCAAGGCTGTTGCCGGAAAAAAACTGGGCACCGATCCGAATACGCTGCTTTCCACCGGTGCAACCTCTGCTTCAATTACAACCAAGGGAATCATATATTTCTATCTCAATCATAACATATTTACGCCGGGAAATAAATGGAATTACCAGGGCAATTTCGTGATTGCCAAAACGGTATCACCCGATCATGGTTTGGGCATAGGGCGCACTCAGGCCTCAGGCAACCCGGCACAGAACGTTTTAGCAGATCCAACGCATAAAGGTTACGCCATTCATTCGATATATTTCAATATTCGCGAAAAAGTTTATAAAGAGGTAGCCAAACACCTTTTGCTTGGCGCTGGCATGTCATTTGAGATCAGGCGTAATATTCAGAATAAGGATTCAACAGGTTTTTCTACCCCATCGGGCGTGTATAACAACGAACACGGCTTTCCGCAGGATCATTATTCGGCAAATGGCTTCCTTTTTAATGTGCAGTATATCACGCGCGATAATCCAAACCGCGCTTATAAAGGGATTTATTTCGATGCCGGTATCCGGGCTAATCAAACCTGGATAGGAAGCACAAAAAATGCTTTGCAGCTTACCACCGATTTTCGTAAATATTTCAGCCTGTCTCAATCAAGCCCCGAATTTGTTATCGCTTTTTGGAACTGGGGATCGTATTTACTTAGCGGGAGTATACCTTACTTAGAGTTACCCGGTACCGGACGCGACGGAACTTTCCGCAGCGGCAGGGGGTATACTTCGCAATATTTTAAGGGGACTAAGTTTAACGATACAGAGCTCGAACTGCGGTTTCCGATATTAAGCAATAAATTCATCAGCGGTGTTGTCTTCGGCAATATGCAAACCGGTAATGACGAACAGGGCACCCGGCTATTCCAGGTATTTCAGCCGGGAGGGGGAGCGGGTTTACGTGTGCTTTTTAATAAAGCTACCCGTACCAACCTGGCGCTCGATTATGCCTGGGGTAAATTTGGCAGCAGGGGGTTCTTTCTTAACCTAAACGAGGCGTTTTAAATACATCTAATTATCATTTGTTTGCCTGATAGGTGATCTTAAAAATAGCACCCTTTAAATCATCTGAAATATATAATGCCCCGTCCGGACCCTGTGCCAGGCCCATAGGTCGATACCGAAGCGTAGCACCATTTGGTTTAGCCAGATCGAAACCGGCAAAGTTATCCGCAAATATTTCCCATTCACCTGAAGGCTTACCATCTTTAAAAGGTACGAACGCTACCAAATACCCTTTTTTCAATTGAGATGATTGCCCGTGAAAAACAATAAATGCGCCATTCCGGTATTTTTCAGGGAACATTTTCCCGGTGTAAAACAACAGGTCGTTTGGTCCCAAATGTGCCGGAAAAGCAACTACCGGATCGATGTATTTACCTTCAACAGATTTTTTACCGTCTCCGCCATATTCGGGAGCAAGCATTTTTTTCTTTTGAAACTGATCGTAATAGATAAAAGGCCATCCCGCGTCGGCCCCTTTATGTAGTTCATACATCGTCTCGGCCGGCAGCTCTGCACTTTGCTTAGGAGTATAGTACTGCGCAAATTTGTCATCGAACGAACCCCTGCCATGCTGCATCACAAACAATGAGTTTGAGTTGCTGTTCCAATCAATACCCACAACGTTTTTCAATCCGCGGGCATAATGTACCGCGTCAGCATAGCTTTGATCGGTTTTGTTTGTTTTGAATTCCCAAACGCCGCCTACCGAATCCAAAAGCGGGCAGCCCGGTATTCCTTTACCTGAATCTTTCTGACGACAGGTTTCATTGTACGACCCTACGGTTACAAAAAGATCGCCTTTACCATCTATTGCTATCGATTTGGAGTTGTCGCGCCCTTTATCTACAAGCCCCTTTACGATCACTTCAGGTTTGCCGGTATCGGTCACCATACCTTTTGCATCAAGTTTGTATTTGAAAACCCCGGTATTAGAAGATGAATAAAGTTCGTCATTTTTGATCAATATGCCTGTGCCCGGGTACCCGGCAAAACCAACCTTTTTATCAATACTGCCATTATGGTCGGTATCGGACAGGAAGTAGATACCCTTACCATCCCTTAGCGAATTTAATTTCACATAGATATCTCCCTGGCTTGTTACAGCAAGATGCCTCAACGCACCCAGAGAATCAGCTACAATGGTCGCCGAAAAGCCGTCGGGTAGCTTCAGATCGGCTTTTGGTGATGAACTGGTCTTACTTTCATTAGTTTTAGGATTACTACAGCTTACCAAAGCCGAAACGGCACCGATGCAAAAAATAGAAAGTTTATTCATGGTCAGGATAGGGGTTATCGATGCAAGCAAAGCTATTAAAAATGCGCAGTTTACACAGTTTAATAAACGTTACACCATGTAAAAGTTCGGCTACAGAAATTTCTGATCTTTACGGTTGCACACAAAAGTTAAGTCGCCATTTTATCTATTACCGGCAAATCATTATTTTTATTACACATTCTCCAAATCACCCTGTTATGAGGACTGTCGTTTTTATTATCCTTTTGATATTTGGCTATGGTGGGTTGAAACATGACGCCATCCCATCCAATAAACTTGATGGCACATGGCTGCCGGTTAATGAGGAATTTGATGGTAAAACGCTGCCCGGATCAACTTTCGACAAACAAAAACTGGTGATCAGCGATAGCACCTATACTTTCACGGCGGAGAGTGTCGACAAGGGAACAGTAAAATACAACGATGATAAAATGGATATTTACGGAAAGGAAGGCGTAAATGCCGGGAAGCACTTTACTGCCCTTTATAAATTTGAGAATGATCTCCTCACCATTTGTTATAACCTGAAAGGCGACCGCTATCCCGAAGCGTTTGACACAAAAGGCAAACCGCTGTATTTTCTTTGCGTGTTTAAAAGGGAAGGTTTTAAATAATGTTAACTGTTGAATTGCCGCAGGTGATGGTCGATATGCTTGTAGGCAAGCTGCCCCACTTGCTCTTTTGTCATCTTCCCGAAAAATGGATGCACGAAGGCATTATTTGAAAAATGTTCATACCTATTAAGCAGGTTTATCCATTTTGTTCTTTCAGACCGGTAATCACCATTCTCGCTAACCGCAAAACCGGGAACCGTGGGGCTGTTCCGGCGCACCGGCTTATCATCTTTCAGCATATTCTTCAATGCCATTTTTCCAAATAAACGACCCATGAACATCTGTTTATATTGTTTTTCTCCAAATATCATCTCATCCCATAACGTACAATGCTTCATCATTTGATAAACATTCATTTTGCCCCATTGTGCAGTACTTTTTTCATTGAGCGTATTGATGCGGCTGATCAGTTCGTCCCTGGTTTCTTTGTCGAATATCGTTTTCATATTTTAAAGGCTGCCTTGTAATCAAAGCTATATTATTCAATAAGATAAATATACCCCGCTTTATGACAATTTACCGGGTCAAATGCGGCAAAGAATTTACCGGGTCGGTACCAAACGTTTTTTGTTAAATTTGTTATAAGTCATAAAAGGGTACTGTAATGTCATTTGCCGCGCCAACCTACTGGCTTACCCGTTTTGTCATTCTTCGCCTGCTGGGTGTGGTGTATGCGGTGGCTTTCCTGGTTGCTGTTAACCAGGTAATTCCACTGATAGGCTCCAACGGCTTGCTTCCCCTGGGCAATTACCTCAAACAGGTTGCAGATGCGCTTGGCTCTACCGGCGCCGGGTTTGTGCGCCTTCCCTCCGTATTTTGGTTATGGCACTCCGATGCTGCACTGCTAACCGTAGCATGGCTGGGATTTGCGCTTTCTCTTGTGGTAGTAATGGGCTACGCCAACGCCCCCGTTCTGGGGGTACTTTGGTTCCTTTACATGTCTATTGTTCACGCCGGGCAGGATTGGTACGGCTACGGCTGGGAAATACAATTGACGGAAACCGGTTTCCTTGCTATCTTCCTTTGTCCGTTGCTGGATATGCGCCCCTTCCCGCGGCGTGCACCGCCTTTTATGATCATCGTGCTGTTCCGCTGGCTTATCTTTCGCATTATGCTGGGGTCAGGGCTTATCAAGTTCAGGGGCGATAAAATATGGCGCGATGGTACTGCACTTTATTATCATTTCGAAACACAGCCGATTCCCGGTCCCCTAAGCCGGTGGTTTCATTTTATGCCGCGTATCCTGCTCAAAATGGGCGTGTGGTTCAATTGGCTGGCCGAACTGGTTGCACCGTTTTTTATATTCTGGCCGAGGGTAGCGCGGCACATAGCCGGGATAATTATCGTATTGCTGCAGTTGGTGCTTATCTTAAGCGGTAATTTGTCGTTTTTAAACTGGCTTACCATTATTCCCGCGCTGGCCTGTTTCGACGATAGTTTTTGGGCGCGGATACTTCCCGGTCGGCTGGTCCGACAGGCAGAAGCTGCCGCCGTAAACGCCATAGAATCCAAACCAATGCTAATTACTTCGTGGGTGTTGGCTGTTGTTATCGGGCTTCTGAGCATTCAGCCGGTGGCTAACCTTTTGTCGCCGGGGCAGGTGATGAACACCTCTTTCGATCCGCTCGACCTTGTCAATACCTACGGCGCATTCGGCAGCGTGGGGAAGGAACGCCTGAACGTGGTTTTTGAAGGGACCACAGATGACACCACCAATAACAAGGCCCATTGGAAACCATACATCTATAAATACCTGCCTGTATTGCCTGATAAAATACCGCCGCAAATAGCCCCCTATCAGCCGCACCTCGACTGGCAGATGTGGTTTGCCTCTATGTCAACGTCCGATCAATACCCCTGGACGTACAACCTTGCCTGGAAACTGCTGCATAATGATCCCGTTGCCATTAGTTTATTCGCCTGCAACCCCTTTCCCGGTAAACCGCCACGCTATATACGGGCTGTGCTGTACCGCTACAAATTTGCCAAACCAAGCAACCCGCAGGGCCTGTACTGGGAACGGCAGGAATTAGGTGATTGGCTGCCGGTTCTCTCCGCGAACGATCCGCAACTGATCAAATACATTCGCTACCAGGGGTGGATAAAGTGAATACACTAAGTGTTCACGCCACCGCCGCTTGCCAAACACAAGCAAGACTCAATATGCTGATTATGAGTGCTTAAAAAATTCATCAGTACCAAAAAGTGCCCCATTTTTGATGTTTTCGTGAACATGTTTTTGGATCTATTTTTGCGATTTTCTTCCACTTTGTTCTTTCCGTGAGCCATCGGCCCGGCATATCCTGTAACGCCGGGCTTCAACCGGCGTTGGTAAGGGTTCACATTTACTCCATTGAGACCCGGCGCTTGTTACGGCCTCACCGCCCAGGCTAAGCCGTCAGCCCCGTTTATAGCAATATGCCCGCTTACGGTCAAGGTTTTCAGATCGACAACAGCAACATAATTATCGCCCGTGCAGCCAATAAAAGCGCGCGATCCGTCATCATCCACCAAAATACCTGCTGCGCCGTGCCCTGTACTTAAGCGTTTGATTTCCTTACGCGTTGTTGCATCGTAGATAAAAAGGTCGCCGGTACGCAGGCTCGAGACCAGTACGTGCTTGCCATCCGGCGTGAAAGCGAGGCGGTTAGCGCCCTGCACTTTGGCATCAATACTGGCCGTCACTGTTTTCGAAGCAAGGTCTATCACGGTAATTATCCCATCTTCTGCGCCTGCTGTCCACAGTTCCTTCCCATTGGGCGAAACATCAAATCCCTCTGAACCCTTACCTACCGCGACGATAGTTTGTACCCAGTCCCGGCGTGCCGGCGGCGGTCCGCCAGGACCATTGTTACCTTGCGGCGGAGGCCCGCCCGCAGCGCTATTCGGTGGCGGCCCGTTTTGAAAAGCACGTGGCTTCATCAGGCTATCAGTCAAAATACTTACCGTTGCGGATGACACGTTGGTGGTGTAAACTTTTTTCCCATCGCCGGTTACATAGATCATGTGCGTACGGTCCTGCCCCGTTCCCATGCACCAATCGAATTTGCCCGTCGCGGGGTCATAGCGCACTACGGTTTTAGACCCCTCGGCGGTAAACCATAGCTTACCGTCAGCAAACGTTATCCCATGCGGGCCCATAAAGGGTTTGGTATCAATGGTGGGTAAGGCTTTTTGGCCGATAAGGTCGATCACACTTAATTCGTGCAGGCTGCCGCCGCCATAAATAGTAACGTAGGCGGTCTTCCCGTCTGCTGATGCAATAACCTCGTGCGGATCACTGCCTACGGGTACCCGCGCCAATATCTTCAGCGACGCAGGATCGATAATAGCCAGCGTATGGTCGCCTTTCGAAAGCGCCAGCAACGCGCGCTTGGGCGTAGGTTGTGCTGCGCAGGGGCCTACGGCTAACAAAGTTGCCATACCTATAATAGCGACAACAAGGCTGAAACGGGCCGCTTTAAAAGTGGAGTTGACGATGATTATATTCATGTTATGCAGAATTAAAGAAATAAGTATTTATAGTTCAATTGGACGTAACTTACAGCGCAGGCCGGGTGCGCGGTCTTTCGCTAAAACAAATCTAACCAATCTTTCGTCACAGCACCCCATGCATCGACCACAGCCGAAATTACACCGACCAGCAATCGTTTTTAGTCGATTTGTTCATTCAAAACAGGCTATAAATCAAATAATTACCATTTATTGGTTGTGAAACCGCGTTGGTCTATACCCATGGCATGGTGGTCTATTTCGTTTTGCCGGGCACGGGATAAGCCGTTGCTTTGGACATTGAAAACAACAAACTATTATTAACAACTCAAAAATATTACGACAATGAAAAAGACAATCTTAACCGCCGCGATCGCCCTCACATCAGTATTTGGCATCGGCCTTTCAGCGAATGCAGCAACAGGCAGCAAAGCAGAGATCAGCACCACGCTAACCCAAGTTAGCAACATCAGTCAAATAGATGTGCGTGGCAATGTTCAGCTTTACCTTACCACCGGCAACCACGATAAGGTAACAGTGTACAATAACTACTATGCCGATAACGCCCTGGTACAACAGAAAAACGGTGTATTGCGCATAACTTCGTATGCAGCTGATAAATTGGTGGTTTGGGTTACGGTTAACGATCTTTCCAAACTGTCGGCTTTTGATGGCGCACAGGTTAAGTCGTTCGGAAAGTTCTCGGCGCTCGACCTGGCCATCGACCTGCACAACAACGCTTTTGCACGGCTGGATATGGACGCCTACAACAGCGCGGTCACGTTAACCGGCCATGCGGGTGCAGATCTTAGCGGTTCGGCACAAAGCAGTACGTTGCGGTACGATCGCTCGTCGTATCTTAATACCAGCGGATTTACTGCTCAAACTACAAGCCTGGAAATATTGCCGCCGCCGTTCAGGCATTTCCATCACGATGATTTTGCGTCGCTCTGATCCCCGTTTACCCCTAAGTAACCAATATTCGGACCGAAGCAAAAACTCTGGTCCGTTTTTTTGTTTGGGCGTGCCCCTCGTGCCTCGGGTCAGGCTTTTCGTTACAAGTCCTCACCGCCTGCCGGCGGTTGCGGGCTTTTCAGTTCAATCCTTCACGCAAGTTGGTCACCCAAAAAGCAACGTCATGCCGAATTTATTTCGGCATCTCTCTTGCTAAGCTACTACGTTGATATTTACCTGTCCCGTGGGATCCCGAAACAAGTCCGGGATGACAGGGTGGTGGGTTTCCAGTCACAAATGGGCGGATCAAAGCAGGGAGTACCTCCTCACTTTTCAAACCTGCCCGTTTTACTGATAGGCACTATCCTAAAAATAACCAACTCGACGCGGGTGGCAATATCATCTTCTTTTTCAGCAATACCGTGTGATGGGTGATCTTTAGGATTGTCGGCAAATGGCATAATGCGGTGGATGAGCCCTTGCATGGCCCTTTCTTTTTCTTCCATATCGGTTAACTCTTCAAACTTTCCCAGCACTATTACGCTTTGCCAACTAAAAACGCTTTTAATATCATCAACCAGGAAGCATACTTTGGGGTTTTTCCGCATGATCGCTATCTTCTTCCCGATAGCAGAATGGCAGAAGATATGGGTGCCGTTGTAGAAATAATTGATCGGGACGATATACGGGACACCGTCGGCCTGGCAAGCTATCCTGCCGATAACCTGTTGCTTTAACAGGGTTTCAATTTGTAGTTCGCTCAATTCGCCTAACATCTTCTGAGAATTTAATTTTAATATTTCGTGCCTTTTAACGTAAAGATGCGCGTTTTTAAAGGCAGGTAAAATGACATAAGTCATGTTAGAATGTGAAGACGGGCACACTATTACAAAGCCCCGGCCTTTCGGACCGGGGCTTTGATCCTAAACGGGGTGCCGCTTAGGGTTTGATCCGGTCGGCAACGGCATCGAACATACCCATCAAGCTGCCCGTAGCGTGGTCGTCGTCTTTTTTGTTGAGTACCAGGTTCACATCGTAACCCTGCGCTGTAAAATAAAGCGTTACTTTATCGTTTTCCTGCTCAATATTGGTCAGCGGCGTTTCAGTATTGGATGTTGTGTCGATCATCACACCCTTCAAATGCCCTACCGAATCGGCAATGTTAAATTTTAAACGCGCATCGCCCTGCGGCAGGCCTTTTAACAAGACGCTCCACTTCCCGACAAAATAATTAGGGGGCGCCTGGGCATTTACTTTTACCGCCATGGTTACCAGCGCAAGCGCGATGAGGTTACAGAATAGTACTTTTTTCATGTTTGAATTTTGTTTGGGTTTCTGAATTGGATTTATTGTTCAAGATCAGTTTAATAGCTTAGCCCGGCCCCGAATTTGTACAGCGGGTCCTTCGAATCGTAAGGCATATCTTCCTTTTGGTTGCGCACAGCTTCCATTGACGATGGCAGCTCGATAGGCAAATGGCCCTGCGGCTTGTATTTACCAAATACAACTTCCAGCAATGCCGCGTCGCTCGACCCGAAACTGGCGAACAGCGCTTTGGCATTTGCGCTTATCTCCGGTATTACTGCCGGGCGATCGATATAAACGTCCACCACGGTAGGCACGGTTTTTTCCAGATCGAGAATATCCTGCAATTGTTTGCCCTTAAAATCAAGGTCGCCCCAATGGAACATCTGCGCAATAAAATTGCCCTTGGCTTCGGGGATGGGATAATTTGGAGTTTGCAGCCTGATAATAGCAATGTCGGCTTCTTTCGGATCGGTTACCACGGTGCCGTATTGAGCTGCAAGCTTTGCGTCGATATTTTTAACATAGATCTTCAGCTTGTTTGGTGCCAGGGGCAGGGTATGGGCATCGTTCTTTAGCAGGGTTAACGAGCGGCGCATAGCGTCCTGCCCAGCAGCCATAAAATCGGCGCTGCCTACTATTTCAGCCGCCTTTTTTTCATCTACAAAAGGGTTGTCGAACAGGCCGAGCTGAAACTTCAGGCGCAGCAAACGTACTATCGATTCATCGATACGCTTTTCGCTCACTTTGCCTTCCTTCACCAGTTTTACAATTACATCGGGCAGGTTTTCGCCGCCAAACTGGTCAACACCGGCGTCGATGATCCTTTGTACGCGTTCTCCAGTATTCAGATTTTCCACACCCCAGGCCCTTGCCGGGAAATTTACCGGGCCTATCTTCGAATCTGTCACCAGCCCCCAGTCGGTACAAACCACGCCGTCGTAATGATATTTTTTACGGAGCAGTTCAGTTATGATGGCCTTATTGTAGGAGAAGCCTACCTCGGGTATGTCTTTTTGTCCCATCGGCACGCCGTAATAAGGCATTATAGCGGCGGTACCCGCCTTGAAAGCAGCTTCGAAGGGGATAAGATGATATTTAAAATTGTTGCCGGGGTAAACTTCGCCTTTCTGAAAATTGAAATGCGGGTCGAGGCCATCCTTTTGCGGACCGCCGCCCGGAAAGTGCTTGGTCATCATGGCGACGCTGTTCGGTCCGAGCTTTTCGCCCTGGTAACCTTTAATGTAAGCGGTGGCCATACGTGACGAAAGTGCGGCGTCTTCGCCAAAGGTACCGGCTATGCGCGGCCAGCGTGGCTCTGTCGCCAGGTCGACCTGCGGATGTAAACCCTGCCTGATACCCGTTGCCAGGTACTCCTGCCGCGAAATGTCTGCAAATTTTTCAGTCAGCTTTTCATCGCCGGCAGCCGCCAGCCCCAGCGGGTCGGGCCACATGGAAAATGTTTTAGCCGACATGGCGAAAATACCTGCGCCGCCCTGGTTGCGTGGGTCGGATGCTATGGTAAGCGGTATGCCCAAACGGGTTTTTTCCTGGTACTGCTGTATGCGGTTGTACCACATGGCCAGGGTATCGGGCGCGGGGACAGCAAACAGGTTGAAATGGGTAATATGGTGCTTGTCTATCTCGTTAACCCCTACCGGTGATAAACTTGCCAATAGCCCCGAGGCCGGCTTGTCTTCAATAGTACCATCGGCGTTTACGCGTATCGGCGAATAAAACATCATACCTGCTTTTTCTTCCAGGGTCATTTGTTTTAAAAGGTCCTGCACACGTTTTTCAATTGGCTGTTTCGGATCCTCGTAAACATCCATCTTGCCGTTCTTGTTCAGGTCGCGGTAAGCGGCGTCACCCTGCATTCTGACCAGGCTGGATTTTGCGTTGACTTCAGGAGGCAGGGTGTTACCGCTGTGGCTTTTAGTAAAGGCAAGCGCCGCCATCAAGGCGCCTGCACCTGCCGCAGAAAAAAGTAAGGTGTTGATCTTCATACGAAAAATGGTTTGGTTAATTGGCTGTTCACATCAAATGAGCCGCACCAATATAGATATGAGCCACCCATTTGTTAAAAACTAATAAATGAAGGTATGTAATTTTATTTATACATTTATTAAAATTTAATAAATAATTTTTTCCTTAGCCGCAGAAATGGAAACCTTACAGGAAATACAGGATTTTTTTCACAATGGCTATGTAGACTATCGGCCTAACCTGACGGTGGATTGCGCTATTTTTGGTTATCACGGCGGCGAATTGCAATTGCTTTTGGTAAAAAATAAGGTATTTACCAAATGGTGCCTGCCGGGGGGCTATGTACGGAAAGACGAGAACCTTGACAGGGCGGCGGCAAGGCTAACAGCCGAACGGGCCGGCCTCGAAAATCTTTTCCTGAAACAATTCAAAACGTTTGGCGAACCGGGGAGAAACAGCCCACGTTCAGTTGATGGGGATAAACTTTTTGAACTTACCGGGATCAAGATCAGCGAAGAAAGCTGGCTTACCGGCGAAACGGCATCGGTGGGGTTTTATTCGATAACAGACATTGTGAATGCCAGCCCCAGGGCCGATTTCCTGTCGAGCGAATGCCGTTGGTTTTCGATAGATAATTTACCGCCTTTGGGTTTCGACCACGACGAAATGGTACGCGAGGCACTTTTTACCATGCGGATGCACCTTTATCATTTTCCCATCGGGAAAAATCTTTTACCTCCTAAATTTACGCTGAAGGAGATCAGGCAATTTTACGAAGTAATGTCGGGCAAGCAACTGAATGCTTCCAACTTCCCCAACAAACTGATATCGCTTGGATTGATTGTTAAGCTTGACGAAAAAAGGAATATCGGTGCACATCGTTCGCCCACCTATTACAAATTTGATGACGAGGTATACGAAGGCGCACTGAGCGAGGGGCTGGTATTAGCTTAAAATAATAACAGTAATTTAATGCCTATGCCACCGCACGAGTATACTTGTTCACTTTTTCGATTATATGATCGAGATCAAAAGGTTTCCTTATGAAATCATCTGCGCCGTATATTTCCGTTGCCTGTTCAATGTCATGACTTGCTGAAACGAAAATTACCGGGATGTGCTTCAGATCGTCCTGCTGCTTTATATACCGGCACATGTCTTTCCCATTTTCGCCATCCAGTTTTATGTCCAGCATCACCAGGTCGGCTTCGTTATTGTGCAGTTTGTCCCTCACACGCCCGGTGTCGCCAAGGCTGATGACATTTAGCCCGTGCTCCTCCATGATCATGCTGATCATCTCGCCGATAATAGGGTCATCTTCAACTATTAATACTGTGCTTTTCATACGGTCAAAATGGGTTTATCTTTTCTATTCAATTATTGCACCAATTGTTCCATTAATGGCCCCGGATTGCTTTTGATTTGTTTTGACCTGTTTCTCTAAATCTATGCACGAAAATTCCAGCTGCCCGTGCTAAAAAAGCAAACAGTACTGGAGTTTTTTTAAGACAGTACGCAGGGTCCTGCAAGTTGGCGAGCCTGGCCAAAGAAAGTGAAAAGGAACTATTCAATGACAGGCCCCAGGAGGCATTCGTTGCTTTAAAAGAAATTTTTAATTAACTGATTATCTGTATATTGTTATGATAATTAAAATAATTTCCATTTTATTGTAACCCGCGGAATGCTGACGCCGTAAATACACGCGGGGATTTGGGGTATCATGCAGAAAAAAACAGCGTTTTTCGCACCTGAGAACAACCGGGTCAAGGTTGATAAATGGGAAAACATACCACTGTGGTGTGCAGGCACTGTTGTTTCTATTGCCATACTCGCACTCATAGGCTGGTGTTTTGATATAAGCGCGTTCAAAGCCTTCATGTCTGACGGCATTAATATGACGGTTAACACCGCTCATTTGTTGATCCTCGGGGGGCTGTCTCTTGCTTTGTTGCATTCGGGCCAGGTAAAAGCCGCACGTGTACTGCTTACAGTGAGCTTGCTGTTTGCGCTGGTTATCATTTATGAACATATTTCCGGGATCAACCTGCACATCGACAGGTTTCCGGATGCCGTCTACCCGGGCAAGCAAAAGATTGAAAATTCAGGCCGTACTCCCTTGCTCATGGCTTTATACACCGTGCTCAGTTCAACGGCATTGCTTTTGAGTTCGGCAAAGCGATACTATACGGCACAGTTTATCAGTACCACGCTGGTTGTATTGATCTATATTTCCCTGCTGGGTATCCTGTTCCATTTTTTTGGTTTCAATTTCTCGTCGGGCGTAGCGGGTCCGGCATTTCATACAGCAGCTTCATTACTGCTGCTTGCGGTCGGCACGATACTTTTAGAACCCGACGAAGGCTGGATAAAATTGTTGTACCGGCGTATCGCGCGAAAGAACCTGCTGATCTACTTACTGGGTTATATTCTTGCCGCAGCCCCGCTTTTTGCGGCAATGTACCTGTTTGTGATGAAAAACAGCACCATTGCGCCGGCTTCGGATATGCTGGTGCTGTTCCTGCTTACCATTATCCTGAGCGTGCCCGTTGTTTATTTCCTCATTCAATTGTTTAACCGGCTGGATGAGGAGGTTCGCGGCGCGCACGAACAATTGAGGATCGCGGTACATGCTTCAGGCTCCGGCGTGTGGGATATCGACCTGCACATGGGTACCCTTAATTACTCCGACCAGTTTGCACATTTACTCGGCGCTACCGACAAGCCGCTGTTAAATGCCAAAGCGCTATGGTACCGTCTTCACAGGGATGATGTGGATATGGCCCTGGCAGCCTTTGAGAAAGCAGTACGATCGGGCCGGTTAGATTTTAAAGCAAGGATACTCGCGGAAAATGGCCGGGTGCGCTGGCTCCAGTTTTATGGTGAGACCCAGCGCGACAAGAATGGCACACCCGTAAGGCTTTTGGGTACTGTTATGGATATTACCGCTCAAAAAGAACTGGAACAACAAAAGGACGAATTCATCAGCATTGCCAGCCACGAATTGAAAACGCCTTTGACCTCGTTGAAATCCTATGTTCAGCTTGCGCATATCAAAGCAAGGCCGCTGGAAGATCAAACCGTCTCGGGCATGCTGGAAAAGGCCGAAACCCAGGTAAATAAAATGACGCGAATGATAGGCGATTTTTTAAACGCCGCCCAGTCTGAAGCCGGGAAAATGGTTTTAAATAAAGAAGAATTTCTACTGGACGAACTGATACGCGAAGTTATAGCAGACCTTTCTGTAAATAATCGTAAGCAGCCGATCAGTTTAAATGATGCTTTACCTGTAAAGATAAATGCCGACCGTGAAAAAATAGCGCAGGTATTAGCCAATTTGATAGGTAATGCGGTTAAATACTCTATTGGCGAAAAACCAGTAACGCTGCACTGCCGCAGGGAGCACGGCAGGGTACTGGTACGGATAGACGACCATGGCATAGGTATCAGCGACGAAGATAAAGTGCATTTATTTGACAGGTTTTACCGCTCGGGAAATCCGAATACTCGCACTGTTTCAGGTTTTGGCATAGGGCTTTACGTTTCGGCAGAAATTGTAAAACTGCACGGGGGAACCATTGGCGTGGATAGCGAGATAGGTAAGGGTTCCAGCTTCTGGTTCGATTTGCCTGCAACAACTACCGTCAGCAACCCCGTTGAGCAACTAACGGTGAAATGACAGCTTTTTCAATTCCGGATGTAATCCAGCTTTATTTTTTTGTAAGCGGGCTTTTGCAAATGGATCTTTAATTTTTTAAAGCTTTGCGATGGCCCGGTGGTAGCGAACATATTGGTTAACCAGGCGGGTATGCTGCCACCCGGATCGGCATGAAGTGTATAAACCACTTTTACCCTGTCTTTTCCATCCGGCGACAGCACCCACCTGCCTGTAGAATTGGTGACACGCACCACTTTATCTTTTTTGGGTACCATATCCCCAACACAAGGGGCATCAATGGTTACCACCCTGGTCGCGGTATCCTGCGATACCATAAGGTGAGCAATAAAATCTCGGTCGCTTATTGGCCAGGGCATCACTACCATTGAATAATAATATATTTCAGATGGCGATACCTGTTTTACAATATAATTAGACGAAGTGTGGTATAACCATTCTTCACTTGTTTTAACATCCATTAAAACAGCTACCAGCTGCGATAAGGTTGCATCCAGTTCACATTCTACTTTTATGGCTTTGATCTTTGAATTCGCGACATCCCGGGTATATATTCTTATGCCGTCGTTATTATCTTTAAGGTTCCAGCCCTCATTGGTTTGCCCAAAAGCAAAATTTCCAAGCAATAAAAACAATAGGACAATACTTTTATACATCACTTCAAAGCTAAAACTTAATACCGCATCAAATTTCGGTATAATGTAAACTTTGCAATGTCGATGTCCGATGGGGCTAACAGGTGACGAATGTCATTTATATTCATGACAACACTCCTTAGTTTTCGGTAAAAGAGCGGATAATTTTACAAGATAAAGTTCTGTTTTGGATCATCGATTCTTCCACCATAACGGAAATGCCACAAATGACAAATAACATCAGCCGGGTATTAAAAGATTTACTGGACGAGATCAGTTCAAAGTCGGCCATGACGATGGGTTACCCCGTATCAAAAGATTTTGATTATAGTGAGCTGTTCCCTTTTCTAAAATATCCAATGAACAATGTGGGCGACCCTTTTATCCCCTCAACTTATACCGTGGGGTCGCGGGAACTGGAAAAAGAGGTGATCGCTTTCTTTTCACGCCTTTTCAGGGCTGAGGAGGATAATTGGTGGGGATACGTAACGAATGGTGGCTCCGAGGGCAACCTTTACGGCTTGTACCTGGCCCGTGAGCTGTATCCAAAGGCCATAGTTTATTATTCGGAAGCTACCCATTATAGTGTGCAGAAAAATTTGCACCTGCTCAACATGCCAAATATCGCCATCAGGTCGCAGGCCAGCGGGGAAATAGATTACGATGACCTCGAAAAAACGATCAGCATAAACAGGCAGATGCCGGTGATCATTTTGGCCAATATTGGAACAACTATGACCGAGGCGCGGGATGATGTCGGGAAAATGAAAGCCATATTTAAAGATCTCGCAATCCAGCATCATTATATCCATGTCGACGGGGCGCTCGCCGGAAGCTATGCGGCTTTTATTGAACCCAGACCCGCTTTCGATTTTGCCGACGGCGCCGATAGCATTGCCATCAGCGGGCATAAATTCTTCGGGTCGCCTATCCCGTGCGGTATGGTCATCGCCAAAAAAAATCACCGCGACCGCATAGCGAGATCCATTGATTATATCGGTTCGCTCGATACAACCATATCGGGCTCACGAAACGGGCTCACGCCTTTATTCCTCTGGTATACCATCAGTAAATTAGGTACCGAAGGCTTAAGGCAGCGCACAAAGGATTGCCTGGATGTTGCTGATTATGCCGAAGCAATGTTAAAACCAGTAGAACCGTTGGTGTGGCGGAATCCATCTGCGCTAACTGTTAATTTACCTAAGCCCGACGTTGAGCTTGTAAAAAAATGGCAATTGGCGTCCGGGAAGGAATGGGCCCATATCATTTGTATGCCTGGTATGTCTAAAGATCAAATAGACGCATTCATAGCCGACCTGGAATTAAATAAGGCCAGGCTTAGTGTGTCGGCTTAATAAGTGTGATTGCTGATTTTTACTACCTTTAGCCAGCAGCCTTTACAATAAACCGCTTGCATGAGTGCTTCATTGATCCTTTTTATTATCCTGGCCTACTTTAGCCTGCTGATGCTTATCGCGCGGTTAACATCAAGGCATAATAAGGCCAATAGCTTTTTTGATGGCGATCGGTCCTCCCCCTGGTTCCTGGTGGCTTTTGGGATGATAGGTTCCGGCATATCGGCTGTTTCGCTGGTCTCCATTCCTGGTAATGTCGGTAACAATAACCTGTACTATTTCCAGTTTATCCTGGGCACTATTGTAGGCTACATTTTTATTGCTTTCGTACTCACGCCCATTTATTATAAACTTAAACTGGTATCAATTTATACCTATCTCAATATCCGTTTTGGCAACGTCACTTATAAAACCGGCTCCCTGTTCTTTTTGGTTTCGCAGTCCTTTGGGGCTGCTTTACGCTTGCTTTTGTCCGTTAAAATTTTGCAATATGCTTTTTTTGATGGACTACACATTCCCTATTACCTTACTATCATTATTGTATTGGTTCTCATTTGGCTATACACTAATAAATCTGGCATCAAAACCATAGTTTGGACGGATGCCCTGCAGTCGCTCTTTTTAATCACCGTGATGATAGTTTCAATCATTACCATTAAAAATTCGCTGGGCCTGTCATTTACAGGGATGGTTGGCGCTATCGCCCATCATCCCTACACAAAATTATTTGATTGGGATACCCATTCAGGGTCGAATTTTTTTAAGCAGTTTATTTCGGGAGTTTTGATCACTGTAGCGCTGGTCGGTCTTGACCAGAGCATGATGCAAAAAACATTGACCATTAATAATGTCAGCGGAGCCAAAAGAAATGTATTGACTTTCAGCTTTTTCATAGCAGCCGCCCAAACATTGTTCTTGGGTTTGGGAGTTTTACTTTACCTGTTTGCCGAACGGCACGGTATACATCTTAGCGCAAAAAATGGGCAGTTTACTGATACTGATGGATTGTATCCCTTTCTTACGTTGAACTATTTTGGAAAAATTGGGGCGATAGCATTTTTTATAGGCGTTGTGGCATCGACCTTTGCCAGTATAGATGCATGTATTGCTGCGCTAACAACCGCGTTTAGCTACGATTTTATGAACATCGAAACGAAATCGCCTGCCGGTAAAAAGAAAATAAAGAATATGGTGCTGTTCGGGGTTAACGTGGCTATGTTTATTATTGTGATGGCTTTCTGGAGTAGCGAGGGTGCTATTATCAATACGATCTTCAAAATAGCGGGATATACTTATGGGCCTATTTTGGGGTTATATCTGACGGGTCTTTTTTCGGATATCCGGCTAAAAGAAAAATGGGTTCCCCTGGCTTGTGTTGGCGCGGCGGCTGTAACCTGGGTTTTGAATTTATTATTCATGGCTCAGTTTCAGTTTGACCTTGGGTTTATGAACATCCTGGTAAATGCTTTGCTTACCATTTTATTTTTGATAGTTATAAAAAAGAAAACCAATGTCGCCTGATAATATGCAGCTAACATCGGTTCCGGATGACTTTGCCACGTGCGCAAGCATGATGGCGGCAGCCGATCCGTGGCTGAAATTGGGTTTAGATTACAACCAGTGCCTAAAGGCATTCGACGGCCCGTTTAAGGAAGTATTTGTATTAAAAAGTGAGGCTGGAATAATGGGGTTTGTCATCATGCAAACGCAGGGGACGTTTAAAGGATATATACAAACTATTTGCATTGGCGCAGCGTACAGGGGGCTTGGATACGGAACCAAAATTCTTGAATTTTGCGAGGACCGCATTTCGAAGTATTCGCCAAATATTTTTATTTGCGTCAGTTCGTTCAATAAAGACGCAATAAGGCTTTATACCAAATTTGGATTTGAATTGGTTGGCGAACTGAAGGATTTTGTCAGAAAGGGGTTTACTGAACTTTTAATGCGGAAGACTGTTGGGCCAATTGTTGATTATAAAACCGGGTTATAGATCATGCTAAAAATTAAAACAATTTTCTTTTTCATCATTTTCACGGGCTCAGCCTGTGTTTCAAATTTTGCTGACGCCCAAATGGCCGGTAATGCCAGGACGATGCTTATTCATCAGATCGACAGCATTATCCAAAGCCAGGTAAATGATAATAAGATCCCAGGGGCGGTCATCGAAGTTAAAAAGGGTGACGACATGATTTATAAGCAAGCTTACGGTTATGCCCAAAAGCTCGACTATGAACTTCGGCCCCTGGCGCACCCGGAGCAAATGACCACAGAGCATCTTTTTGACATTGCATCGCTCACCAAAATGGTTGGCACAACAACCTCGATGATGTTATTGGTAGACAGGGGGTTGGTACATATTGACGACCCGGTGGGTAAGTATGTAAAAGCATTCGGTACGCCGGATAAAGCTGCTATCACTATTCGCAACCTGCTGACTCACACCGCCGGGATTTACGAATGGTACCCAATGTACTATAGGGCTCATAACAAGCAGGAGACATTTAAGCTGATAGGTGAGCTGCCGCTTGCGTTCCCGGTTGGTGAGGGGCGCCATTACAGCGACCTCGGCTTTACTGTGCTCGGCGAGATCATTGAAAAAGTATCAGGGTTGCCGCTCGACCAGTTTGAGGAGCAGAATATTTTTATCCCGCTGGGTATGCGGCACACCATGTTTAACCCGCTCAAGAAAAATCAGCACTATAAAATAGCCGCAACTTCGCCCGGTAACCCTTACGAAAAAAGAATGGTTTATGACCCGGCCCTCGGTTTCCAGTTTAAAGAAATTAAGCACGACCAGTGGAACGGCTGGCGACATTACGTGGTAAAGGGAGAGGTAAGCGACGGCAATGCCTGGTATGCAGAAAAGGGCGTAGCCGGGGCAGCGGGATTGTTCTCGACAATTGACGACCTGCAAAAACTGGTGGATATGCTGATGAACAAAGGGCTGGTTGATGGTAGGCAATTCATCGCCGAAAACACTATCAGCACCTTTTTGACCAAAGACAAGTTTAAGAACGGCCTGGGATGGATGATGGACCCCGAAAACTCTTTTATGAAGGATGCGCCCGAAGGCAGCTTTGGCCATACCGGTTTCACCGGTACCAGCATAGCGGTGGTGCCGTCACAAAAAGTATCGGTTATATTACTCATCAACCGCGAGCAAATGGGACTTATTGACGGCAAGCAGTATTACAATGTAAACCCCATCCGCGCCCAGGTGTTTAAAGCTGTGATGAAGTATGGCGAATAAGGTCGATTTGCTAAATAACGGTATTGTCTCCAACCAATTCGCTTACAGGTAAACCCCAATGCGGTATTTTTCCGCCCAGGGTGTAGTACATTTGTTTGAAACCCATTTTCAACGCGTGCGGTGTTATGCCCATTTCTAAATGGCTCTCTGTACCTCCCCACCATTCGTTTGTGCGCATGTAAAATCCCTTTATTCCACCCATATCGCCCATACATAGTATCTCAAATTCCACCGGTTTCACCTCCCCTTTAAATGCCCCCAACTCCCGGCCCAGCGTATCGGCTAATACCTCAGCCTCCATATGCCCTAACGAACCTATTTTAGGCACCGTTATTGAAGCAGCATCGCCCACGGCAAATATGTTAGGGTAATCGGGATTGCGCATATACAGATCGGTCACTACAAAACCCTGGTCGTCTGTAAAAGGTAAGTTTTTCAGAAACGAATGTGCCTGCCAGTCGGGAAAAAGTATAGCAACTTCAGCCTCCTGTGTTGTACCATCAATAAATTCGATCCCATCGTCATAAACCCTTTTTATCCCCAGCGTATTTGCCTTGTAATTATAGCCCATACCTTGCATCATTGGCAATAATTGATTCAAAATGGTTTCGCCGGCATCTTCAGCGATCACCTTTGCCGGTGTCGATAGGAAAATGGTAGATGCATTCCCCTTTTTGTTTTTTTCGAGCCAGTGAGCTATGGAAAATGATAGCTCAACCGGTGGCCCTTCGCAGGCTGTAAGAGCCACCGGCAAACCGGCGGGTAATTTATCGCTTTTGCCCTGGTGAAAAATGTCCGAGGTGATCACAATTGGTCCGCCTTTGTAATCCTTATGCAAATAGTTTCTTAATCGATTACCAAGGAAAACATCTGTCACGCTATGACCGTACTCATTGAAACCATCTATCCTATCATAAGCCAGCCGGTTGCCCAATGCAACTACAAGGTAATCGTAACTGATCTCGCGGACAGGGTGGCCCGGGCGCTCGTTTGGCTGATAAATCACTGTATTGGTTTCGGGATCGACAGTAATAACTTCTGCCTGTATAAATTCACTTCCGTCATGCTCCAAAAACGACATAAACTTGAATTGCAGGTCTAAAGCCGGATTGACATTCGCTAATACCTGGAGTGGAATATTTGGCACAAAAGTAAGCAGCGATTTACGGTCGATGATAGTGATCGACGCCTTGTCTTTAACCCTGGCATGAATATATCTTGCAGTTGTAAGTCCGGCAAAGTTGCAGCCGAGAATTAAAATATGCGGTTTCGACATGATATTTTAAGTTTAGAGATAAATGTTCACTAATATTGGTTTCCCATATTTATTGGGAATAAGTACAGATTTTTAACTGGTGTTTTCAACGGCAATTTATTGCGAACCGCGCAAAGAAGTTGTGATATCGGGCACTTCGATAATTGATGATGATCACTTACAGCGCTACGGTTAAGATGTAATAGATATGTATATTTTATTTGCTTTGCTGCTGACAATTCTGATCACATTTTTTCTTCTCCGTAAAGCGAAGGATGAAACAATGCCTGATGAAACGAATACTGAAACTTATCGCTCGTTACTTAATGATCGTATCGATTATTACCAAAAGCTGAATGAACAGGAGAAGCAAAGATTTGAAAAGCTTGTTGTGGATTTTTTACAGCATGTAAATGTTGAAGGAGTTGGAACTGCGATAACCGATGCTGACAGGGTGCTGATAGCATCGGGCGCAATAATCCCCGTCTTTGGTTTTGGAGATTGGAAATATAAAAATCTCACCAATGTGATCTTATATCCCGACACCTTTGACAACGATTTTAGGTTTGAAGGCGAAAATCGGAATATATTGGGGATGGTTGGTTCGGGGTACATGAATGGGCAAATGCTGCTGTCGCGCGCAGCGCTCGAAAAAGGTTTTTCCGGCTCTTCAGGAAAGGCGAATACCGCAATTCATGAATTCGTTCATCTGCTTGATAAATCGGACGGTGCAACCGATGGCATTGTTGAAAATTTAATGACACATGAATATGTGATACCGTGGCTTAAAATGATGCACAAAGAAATGCATCGTATCCAAACCGGAAAATCTGATATTAATCCTTATGCACTAACCAGCGAAGCGGAATTTTTGGCGGTTGCAGCAGAGTACTTCTTTGAAAAACCCGGACAGCTTAAGCATAAACATCCTGAAATTTATGAACAATTCAGTGAGTTGTTCAGGCAAGACCCAGCCTGATAATCAGCCGCAGCTATTTTATTACTGAACAACCAGTTTAAGCGAGGCGGATTGATACCTTGTCCTGAGCCATTCCTGTAACTTTTCTTCGTCGGCTTTACGGATACGGTTTTTAAAGGCTGCGATCGCTATTTTAAGTGTGTCGCGCCGGGTCGTGTCGGCGTTTTGAATTAAAGTTTGATTTACCCCGAAAGACTTTATTCCCGGATACAAAATTTTTAATTCTTTAAATACAGCCGAGTCGATCTTAATAGTTGTCGCCATTAGTTCTTTTATAGTATCAGGCTTTGGTATTTTATTAAAAACGTCTTCGAGAATGCTGGCCCTGATCTGTGAAAGGTCTACCTGGTGCCGGGCATCCAAACCCTGCCGTACAATTAAACGCACACCGTCCAAATGATATTGCTTCAGGTTCGCTTTCAACGAATCAATAGTTTTTGTATTCAACTGGTTACCTATCAAAAGTACCTCAATAAACTTTTCTTTGCCTTTGTAGCTATATATTTTTGATACAACCTGAGTGTTTGGATAAACAAACTGTTCGTCGACAAATTTCTGTGCGCTGGTTTCAAAAAAGCTCTTCTGAACAATGCGGTACGCCATGAAAATGCTCGGTATAATAGTTATCACTACGATGATGATGATATAGGTAGTGGCCTTTTTTTTATTCTCCGTATCATCAAACTGGTGGCGTTTCATTTTTAAATACCTTGATACCAGGTAAGTGGCTATGGCAATAAATACGCTATTGATAAAATAAAGATAAATGGCGCCAAAAAAATACAGCCAGTTATTGGTTGCCAGGCCAAACCCTGCAGTACATAAAGGCGGCATTAAAGCGGTGGCTATCGCAACGCCGGGTATGACATTACTTTTTTCGGTTCGCGAAGCGGCTACCATGCCTGCACCCCCACCAAAAAAAGCAATAAAAACATCCCATATCGAGGGGGATGTTCTTGCCAGTAATTCCGATTTGGCATCGTGAAGGGGGCTTATCAAAAAATATAGGGTAGAAGCAAGTATACCGATAACCGTTGCAATCAGCAGGTTTTTGGCCCCTTTTTTAACTAATGGAAGTTCGTTAATACCCACGCCCAATCCTATTCCCATTACAGGGCCCATAATCGGCGAGATCAGCATGGCGCCAATTATTACTGCGGTAGAATTGACATTCAATCCAATGCTGGCGATAAAGATGGCGAAGATCAGCGCCCACAAATTAACGCCGGTAAACTCGGTGTTGTTCCGTATATTATCAACAATGACCGATTCATCCGCCTTGCCCTTTTGAAGGTTAAAGTGAATGCCTAAAAACCGTTTTATAACCAAAAATAGATGCCTCATATTAAAACTAACTTACGAAACAATCCGGAAGCAAAAAGGATTGCAGGTTTGCTTTTATGTTTCGGGGCTGTTTGTTAACGATAACTTTTTACCTTTTGCCGGAGAAGCTAAGACTGTATAAAGTCGTTGTTTTTCATTAACCCCCGTGCGGCCAGCAATGCCAGGAAAGTTATGGCTGCCGCCAGTGATAAATAGTAACCCACATAGCTGACACCATAGTCTGTTGCCAGTTTGGTGGCCAACGCGGGGGTGAGCGACGCCCCTAAGATGCCCGCAAGGGTAAAGCACAGCGAGGACCCTGTATAACGCACCGATGCCGGGAAAATACCGGCAAGAGCGGTACCAATAGGCCCATAGGTAAGTCCCATCAAAAACATACCCAAAACAAGGAACCCAACGGTGACCGGCCAGTTACCCGTGCCGAATAACGAAGAAAAGAACAGGCCGAACAGGAATATAGCGGCAGTTGCCAGTAGTAGGATTAGGCCGCGCCCGTACCTATCGGCAAGAAACGATGATATCGGGATACCAAGCCCGAACGCCAGCACAGAGGCCATTTGCGCGATAAGGAAACCGGTACGCGTATAATGCAGGGCCGATGTTCCCCAGCTTAGCGTAAACACCGTCATCAGGTAAAATAACAGGAACATGGTCATAGTGGCCAGGGTACCCAGAATTATGGTTCGTGTATGCTTCTTAAAAACATCAGCAACCGGTAGTTTTACACGGGTGTTTTTTTCAATGATTTTTACAAAATCGGGAGTTTCAGAAATTTTTAAGCGGACGTATAATCCGACACCAACCAGCAGGGAACTGGCAATAAAAGGAATCCGCCAGCCGAAACTTAAAAAATCATGATCGTTCATCGTTTTGCTGAGCAAAAGGAATGTGGCGCTCGAAAGCAAAAAGCCCAGGGGTGCGCCCAGTTGTGGGAACATGCCATACCACGCTTTTTTTCCCGATGGTGCGTTTTCCGTTGCGAGCAATACAGCGCCGCCCCATTCGCCGCCAAGGCCAAGGCCCTGCCCAAACCGGAACAGGGATAACAGAATGGGGGCCGCTATGCCTATCGAATTATAGCCCGGCAACAGCCCTATCGCCACGGTGGAGGGACCCATCGTCATTAACGCGGCTACCAATGTAGCTTTGCGGCCTTTCCGGTCGCCGAAATGCCCGAACAACGCAGCACCAAGCGGGCGGGCAAAAAATGCCAGGGCGAACGTGCCCAGCGACTCTAGTGTGGCCGAAGCAGGATTGCCAGCCGGGAAAAACAATTTAGGGAACACAAGCACTGCCGCGGTGGCGTAGATGTAAAAATCAAAATATTCGATCATCGTGCCGATAAGACTGGCTATAAGTATGCGCCCGACCGGGGTTTTTACGGTATTGGTTTGATGCATCCGGTTTATAATAAAGCAGCTTCAAACATAACCTATTCCGTTGAGAAATCTATTTTTTTAACCCATCACGCAATTGGGGCGCTCATGGTATAGCTTATTGTGTTTTTTTGACACATCAGGAAAATCAATAAAGTTTATCATTATATTGGCTGAGTAAACCCTTTTTATGCATCACAATTCATTGGCTACCAAGCCGCATTACCCCATCCTGGACGGCCTGCGCGGCGTGGCTTCCGTACTGGTTATCATTTTTCACGTATTTGAAACTTTTACCGGCGGCAACCGCTTTATACAGATCATCAATCACGGTTACCTTGCGGTCGATTTCTTTTTTCTATTATCGGGCTTTGTTGTTGCCTACGCGTATGACGACCGCTGGGGTAAATTAACCCAATGGGGTTTTTACAAACGCAGGCTCATACGTCTGCAGCCCATGGTGGTAATGGGGTCGGTTATCGGCGCGGCGCTGTTTTACTTCCAGGTTAGCCCGGCTTTTCCTAACATTGCCGGAACACCGGTATGGCAGATGTTGCTGTTAATGGTTGTGGGTGCCACGCTGATACCCGTTCCTATTTCGATGGATATACGCGGATGGCAGGAAATGCACCCGCTGGACGGACCGGCCTGGTCGTTGTTTTTTGAATATATTGCTAATATCCTTTATGCTGTTATCGTGCGCCGCTTTTCTAAACCGGTGCTTTCGGTTTTCGTATCGCTGGCGGCAATGATGATGATCGGCTACCTGCTTTTCGGCCCGCAGGGCGACCTGATCGGCGGATGGTCGTTAAATGGCCCCGGGCTTTTTGTGGGCTTTACCAGGGTGCTTTACCCCTTTTTTGCAGGTGTTCTGCTTTCGCGCGTTGGTAAGCTTATCCATTTAAAAAATGCCTTTTGGTGGTGCAGCCTGCTCATCGTAATTGTGTTGAGCATACCCCGTATAGGCGACGAGCATTCGCTTTGGATGAACGGTATTTATGATGCAGCCTGTGTGATCCTGATGTTCCCGCTGATCGTTTCCATAGGGGCCGGCGGGATATTACATACAAAGAAATCGGAGAGAATATGCAAGTTCCTGGGCGATATCTCCTACCCGTTATACATTACACATTACCCGCTTATCTATATTTACACGGCCTGGGTGGTAAATAATAAAATACCGCTGAGAACTAAAGGAATGCTTGTGGGCTTCGGTTTAGTTGTCGTGAGCATTGCTTTGGCCTATGCATGTCTTAAGCTGTATGATGAACCGGTAAGGCGGTGGCTAACCAAAAAATTTGGTAATGCCTGATCGATAGACCGGGATATTTTTGGGAGTTACTATTCAGCTTTCTTCAATGTAAAATAAAACCGGCTGCCCTCGCCCAGGTCGCTTTCGACACCGATCTTGCCCGATTGCGCTTCTATAAAATCCTTGGCTATTGCCAGGCCGAGCCCTGTTCCGGTTTGTTCAGCCTTTGAGCCGGGTACTTTAAAGTACCTCTCAAATATCCGCGACAGGTACTGGTGTTCTATACCCTGTCCATGGTCGGTAACGGAGAATTCTACATCACCGTTCTTTACCTTTTTTACCACCAGGTCGACAACCGACTTTTCGTGGCTATATTTAATGGCATTCGATAGCAGATTGATAAGCACCCAGGTTGTTTTATCCAGGTCGGCCCGAACTTCAGGCAGGCTGTCGTCACATTGTACGCTGATGCTAACCTGCTTTTGTTCGCCTGTAAACTTTACTGCCTTAACTGCATAATCCACTATATTTTTGGGATGTGCATTGCCAAAGTTCAGGTGCAGCTTTCCGGTTTCAACCTGCGACAGATCCAGCAATTCGCCCGTGATCTGGAGTAAGCGCCGCGTATCATCGTCAATGTTTTCAAGCAATTGCTTTTGTTCGGAATTTACGGCGCCTATGCGTTCATCCTCCAGTAATTTAAGGCTCATTTTGATGGACGATATCGGCGTCTTTAATTCGTGCGAAACGGTGGCGATAAAATTTGTTTTAGCCTCATCAAGCTGCTGGTATTCGGTAATGTTCTTCAAAATGATCACCTTGCCGATCACTTTATTCCTGGTATCTACCGATAACATCTCTTTCGAATAGTAGCTTTCCCGGTTATCGGCATATATCTTCATCTTGTTCTGGTCCGTTACCAGTAAGTTGCGGAGCAGGTCATTCTCAAGCGCCACATCCGGCGCATAGCGGCCTATCAGGTTTAATTCGGATATCCCGATCAGCGTACAGGCAACCCTGTTAACAAATATGATGAACGATTTTTCATCCAGCCCGATAATGGCATCGTGCATCGAGTTGATGATGGTCTCGATACGCTTTTTTTCGAACATAATGCTGGCCAGGTTGCTGTTCTCATATTCGTTTAACTGGTAGGTCATCGTGTTGAACGCCTGCGCCAGCTCACCAAATTCGTCGTTCGATTTGAATTCGAGGCGCTGGTGATAATTTTTACGGGATATTTCCTTGATCCTCGCAGTCAGTTCAAGGATAGGGTTGGCGATATAGCCCGGATAATTGATAATAAAACTGAAAGCTACCAGGAACAGGAACGAACCGATAAGCGCCACTAATATAGTTGCGCTACGGGCTGTTTCCTTTGCAACCGCGTTCTTATGTTCTATAGCAGTCATGTTGAGTTGCATGACACCAAATAGTAACTGCCGTAATTGGACCCGCAGTACCGACTGTTTCCTTGCATCGTTGCCTGCCTGTTTAAGCTGCTGGTATTTGGAGCTAAGGGAATCCGTCAACTGTTGCTCTCCGGGTTCAGTGATATTGCGCTGCTGGCTGGCAAGGTTTGTTTCGATGATCTTTATTTGTTGTTTGTCAAGCCCCGACTCATTCTGATCCAAAGCATTGCCGATGTTGCGCGCATATTTCAAGGTAATGTAGTTATCCTTTAAAATAACGCTTGCGTCTGCAGATAGCCGGCTCAGGTAGTAAATCGACGATCCACAGCAAATAACCGCCAGCAGAAAAAGAAAGCCGAAGCCGGCGCGGAGTTTATTTTTTATGGTCATGATAGTATTACTAAATCTATATCCGTTTTCGACATTTTATTAAGCAGTTGGGTAAATACCGCCGTTTTCATTACCAGCTGGTAAAATTTGAACCGGGGTTTGCCTATGCAAATGGTTGTAATGTCGTATTTATCAGCCGTTTCCCAAATTGTTTTGGCAATATTATCGCTTTTTATTTTCAGTACTTCGGCGCCCATCTGCGTGGCGTTTTTCATGTTATTGATCAGGTGCCGCTGCGATGCCAGGTTGATCTTATCGGCGCTTTCGTGCGAGGTCTGAACATACAATACAAACCATTTAGAACGATAGTACGACGCCAGGCGTGCCGTTTTACGTACAATTATCTTAGCCGAAGCATCATTGGTGCTTATACACGCCAGGAACAGCTCGGGGCGCAGCTTAATGTTTTTTGGTATTTCCGTGTCTATCTTTCGCTCCAGCTGATGCGCTACTTCTTTAAGGGCCAGTTCGCGCAATTGCAAAATCCGTTCGGCCTGGAAAAAATTGCTCAGCGCCGTTTGTATTTTCTTTTCGTCGTATATCTTTCCTTCTTTCAGCCTTTCTATCAATTCGTCGGCCGTCAGGTCGATGTTTACTACCTCATCGGCCATTTGCAGCACCTTGTCGGGTATGCGTTCGTTGATGGTGGCACCGGTGATGCGTTCCACCTCTTCGTTGATGCTTTCCAGGTGCTGGATATTCACGGCACTGATTACGTTTATACCCGCGTTCAATATATCCATCACATCCTGCCAGCGTTTTTCGTTTTTACTGCCTTCAATATTGGAATGCGCCAGCTCGTCAACAATCACAACCTCGGGTCTCAGGCTGATAATGGCCTTCAGGTCCATTTCTTCCAGTTCCTTCCCTTTATAAAACAATTTTCGCCTTGGTATTACGGGTAATCCCTCAAGCAGCGCCTCGGTTTCTTTACGCTTGTGCGTTTCTATATAACCTATCTTAACATCAATGCCATTCCGCATTAATGCCTGGGCCTCCATCAGCATACGGTAGCTTTTGCCCACTCCGGCGCTCATGCCAATGTAGATCTTGAACTTCCCCCGTCTTGATCTTTTGATGAGTTCGAGGAAATGCTGTACCGACTCTTTATTGTTTTCTTCTTTCATAATTGGTTGGCCTGTCCCCGGGCCGTTATCTCATTTAACTTTTAAAAAGAGGTGCATGCACCTTCTTTGCGCATGGATATCAATCAAACCAAACAATAATTATAAATATACCTCATGCTTATCTTTTATATCATTATTAAAACGCGTAAACAGCCGCAATCAGGAACTGTGCCGCGTGATTGGTTGAAATACCGTCGCTGTCAACAAATGTTGCCGGGAATACATTATTCTTATTATCAAACCTGATCTCGGGGATCAAAGTGATATTACCCGCCTTGATGTTTGAGGTGAAAGTGATATCAGTTACATTTCCCCCGTCGTTTTTCAGCTTGAAATACTCGCCTCTTACACCAAGGCTAACCATTTTGGATGCAGCTATTTGCGGGTATAACGCAAGTCCGCTAAAGCCGCCGCCGTTGTTTGGCGCCGAGAAGGTTGCGGCATTCAATCCCAGTTTAAATGCATCCGTTATTTGATATGCCGTCGTCAGATCGAATTCTGTTCCCGAATAGGAGCCTGTTAGTATATTCATATAAGCGGTCCAGCCTTTCACCGGCATAATCATCAGTTGTGCACCAAAAGTTGATACATCGCCCGATGTGGTTGTATTACCCTGGGTCGCGTATGATGAATAAGCGTTCCAATAGTTATTGAATATCCCCGCCATCAAGCTTACTTTATTCGAAAAGGTGTAGGTAGCTTTAAAACCGGCATTTTGGAAGGGGCCATAAGTGAACAGGTATGATGTGGAGTAATTAAAATTGCTGACCGGCGAAACTACCTCATAGCCCACAAAAGTGGCCATATAACCTGCCGATAAGTTGAATTTTTCCGTCATATCATAGGACACATACAGGTTTTGTATATGGAAAGAATTATTGACATTAAGGAAGTTACCGTCGCCATTCGGGGTAGATTGATATTGTCCCCTTGGCCCAAATGCGAGTTCGCCCACAAATGATGCCTTGCCGGCTTTTTTCTTCAGACCCAGGTCGAGCATACCGATAGATACCGAATTATGATCACTGGCGAAACTTGTCGGTATATTGGAATGACCCGAGAAATCGGCTTTCCAGTAAGTATCCACCGATCCGAATATAACCAGCGGGGCATCCGGAGTAGTTTTGATAGTATCCTGGGCATTTGAAGACAATGCCAACCCTGTTAAAAGACAAATCGTTATCAGTATTTTATTCATTTTAGTAGGTATTAAGGTATTATTTTTTCAGTTCGTCTAATGCGATGTTCAGCTTTAACACATTCACTTTTGCCGGGCCGAATAATCCCAGCAACGGTTTTTCAGTGTGCGTGTCAACCAGGGCCAACACTTGCTGTTCTGAAAGACCACGGGCTTTGGCAACCCGGGCTGCCTGTATTTTAGCGCCTGCCGGCGAAAGATCGGGATCTAAACCGCTACCCGATGCAGTAACCAGCTCGGCCGGGATATCTTCTTTTTTAACTGTTGGATTGTGTTTCAAAAAAGTATCGATACGGCCCTGTACGTCTTTGTTCAGATAGTCGGGATTAGAAGGTCCTTTGTTCGAGCCTCCCGAACCGGCCGCGTTGTAATCCACCGCTGATGGGCGCGACCAGAAGTACTGATCCTTTGTAAATTTCTGGCCCACATTATCAAAGCCAACCACGCGGCCTTTATAGCTCAGGGTTTCTCCATCACCCCCTCCGGCCGCTAACTTTCCGATACCAGCAATTATGAGTGGGTACAGTACTGAAAATATGATTAACAGGATAAGGGTCAATTTTATGGATGTTAACAGGTACGCTTTCATTTTAATGAGATTTGAGTTGTTAAATAAATAATGCCACCACAAGGTCGATCAGTTTAATACCAATAAATGGCACCAACACACCGCCTAAACCATAGATCAGCAGGTTGCGGCGCAGCAATGCGCTTGCTCCGATAGGTTTGTATTCAACACCACGCAATGCCAATGGTATCAGCAACGGGATGATGATGGCGTTAAAGATCACTGCCGACAGTATAGCCGATTGCGGGCTATGCAGGCCCATGATATTGAGTGCAGCCAGCGATGGTATCGAAACCATGAACAAAGCCGGAACAATGGCAAAGTATTTTGCCACATCATTCGCGATGGAAAAGGTGGTTAATGTGCCGCGAGTCATCAGCAATTGCTTGCCTATCTCAACAATTTCTATCAGTTTGGTCGGGTCATTATCCAGGTCGACCATGTTGCCGGCTTCTTTTGCCGCCTGGGTGCCACTGTTCATGGCTACGCCCACATCGGCCTGGGCCAGTGCCGGAGCGTCGTTTGTACCGTCGCCCATCATGGCTACCAGCTTGCCACCCTGCTGTTCAGCCTTGATATAATTCATTTTATCTTCGGGTTTTGCTTCCGCGATAAAATCATCCACACCGGCTTTTTCAGCAATAAATTTGGCGGTCAGCGGGTTATCACCGGTAACCATTACAGTTTTTACACCCATCTTGCGCAGGCGTTCAAAACGTTCGTAGATGCCGGTTTTGATGATATCCTGCAGTTCTATTACGCCCAGCACTTTTTCGTTTTGCGATACCACGAGCGGTGTGCCACCATTGGACGAGATGGTTTTCACGCGTTCCTCTGTTTCAGCAGGAAAGAGGTTCCCGGCTTTGATCACCATGTTACGGATGGAGTCGAATGCTCCCTTACGGATACGTACACCATCAGGAGTATCCAAGCCGCTTGAACGGGTCTCGGCAGTGAATTTAATGAATACAGCCTTGTCCGGCGCCTTGAAAGTTAATTTACCGGGACCTTGCTCTGCAAGTTCCACTATCGATTTTCCTTCAGGTGTTTCGTCAGCCAGCGAACTCAATACACAGGCTTTGGTGAATTCAGTCTCGCTAACGCCGTTCGCAGGCCAGAAGTTGGTGGCTTTACGGTTACCTATGGTTATTGTCCCGGTCTTGTCTAACAATAGGGTATCCAGGTCGCCTGCGGTTTCAACAGCTTTGCCCGATTTGGTGATCACATTGGCGCGCAAGGCCCTATCCATTCCCGCAATACCGATGGCCGATAGCAGGCCACCGATAGTTGTCGGGATCAAACACACAAAAAGTGAGATAAATGCAGCTATGGTTATAGGGGTATTGGCGTAATCGGCGAATGGTTTTAAGGTTACACATACAATAACGAAAACCAATGTAAATCCAGCCAAAAGGATAGTTAGAGCGATCTCGTTAGGCGTTTTCTGCCTTGACGCGCCTTCCACCAGGGCAATCATCTTATCCAGGAAACTTTCGCCGGGTTGCGTGGTAACGATCACTTTGATCCGGTCGGACAATACTTTCGTTCCGCCCGTAACAGACGACTTATCGCCGCCGGCCTCGCGGATAACCGGCGCCGATTCGCCGGTAATGGCCGATTCGTCAATCGTAGCTATGCCTTCAATGATCTCACCGTCGGTAGGTATAGTGTCGCCTGCTTCGCAAAAGAACATGTCGCCTTTTCTTAACGCGGATGACATCACCCTTTTTTCAACACCGTCCACCAACACCCGCGCAGGTGTTTCTTCGCGGGTTTTACGGAGGCTTTCCGCCTGAGCCTTGCCCCTTGCTTCGGCAATCGCTTCAGCGAAGTTGGCGAACAGCACGGTCAACAGCAATATCAGGAAAATAGTAAAATTGTAACCAAAGCTGCCCTGGGCTGAGTTTGTAACTGAAAAAATTGTAACGATGAGCATCACCACGGTGCCGATCTCGACGGTGAACATTACCGGGTTGCGTACCAATATGCGTGGGTCCAGTTTGACAATGGCTTGCTTTAGCGCATCCTTTACCTGGTCGCCCTGGAATAATGTATTTTGAGTTGATTTCATTTTCTTAATATTTCTTTTTAGTCCCCTCTCCAATTGGAAAGGAGGGGTTAGGGCTTATCTTAATGAAAGGTGTTCGGCTATCGGGCCCAAAGCCAGGGCAGGGAAAAATGACAGCGCAGCAACGATAACGATTACCGCAAATACCATTACGCCAAATGTGCCTGTATCTGTTTTAAGCGTTCCGACGCTTTCAGGAATATACTTTTTGTTGGCTAAGAGGCCGGCTATAGCAACAGGGCCAATGATCGGCAAGTATCTGCCCAGGATCATCACTATGCCGCATGCCGTGTTCCAAAACGGCGTGTTGTCGCCCAGGCCTTCAAAACCGCTGCCGTTATTAGCAGATGATGAAGTGAACTCGTATAGCATTTCGCTGAAACCATGAAACCCCGGATTATTGAGCCAGGCTGCGTAGGCCGTCGGATTATGTGCATATAAATGACTGGCAATGGCAGTGCCGGCTAAAATGAGGAGCGGGTGCAACAAGGCGATGATCAACGCGATTTTCATTTCTTTCGCTTCAATCTTTTTGCCTAAGAATTCGGGCGTTCGTCCCACCATCAGGCCGCTAATGAAAACGGCGATGATGATGAATATATAAAAGTTCAGAAAACCAACCCCAACACCGCCATAAAAGCAATTGATCATCATACCCAGCAAAGCAAACATGCCGGTAAGCGGGGTCATGCTATCATGCATGGCGTTCACAGAGCCATTGCTGGTGACTGTTGTATTGATTGCCCAATACGCAGAGGCAGCAGGGCCAAAACGGACTTCCTTACCTTCCATGCTGCCCGTGTTTTGCATCACTCCCATTTTTTCAATGGCATGGTTGCCGCTCATCTCGTAGTAAATAGATGGGATAACTAAACTGAGAAATCCCACTGTCATTACTCCATATATTACCCAGGCCAATTTTCTTCTTTTTAAGACATATCCAAGTGCAAAGACCATTGCGATGGGAATGAGAAAAATACTAACGGTCTCAACAATATTGGTCAGGTAATTGGGATTTTCCAAAGGATGCGCCGAATTGGGCCCGAAGAATCCGCCGCCGTTTGTTCCCAATTGTTTAATGGCTACAAATGCAGCTACCGGGCCGCGGCTTATATGTGCAGTATCGCCCTGTAAAGTCAGGACGGTATCTTTACCCCGGAAGGTCATTGGCGAGCCATTAAAAAGCAGAATCAGCGCTACCACACAGGCTAAAGGCAATAAGATACGGGTACTACTGCGTACAAAAAAATTATAAAAGTTTCCCAGTTTATCCGTCGTTCTTTCTTTCATGGCCATAAATACTGCCGCGCAAATAGCAATACCCGTTGCGGCACTTATAAATTGCCATAACATTAAGACCAGCTGGCCCAAATATGAAAGCCCTGTTTCTCCGGAGTAGTGTTGCAAATTGGTATTGGTAACAAAGCTCACCGTTGTATTAAAAGCCAGGTCGGCGCTCATTGAAGGATTGCCATCCGGATTAAGGGGCAGCCAACTCATGTCCATTAACACAAACATGCAAATGAACATCCAAAGCAGATTGATAGCAAGCAATGCGGATAGGTGCTGTTTCCAGTTCATTCCTTTTGAAGGGTCAATGCCGCTCAGTTTAAAAATAATTTTATCGAATGGGTCAAATAATTTATCCAGCCATGTTTTCTCATTGCTGAAAACTTTACCAATGTAGCGCCCGAGCGGTATGGCCAAAACCATTACCAGTGCATACATTAAAACGACGCCAAATAATTCAGTGTTCATAGTTTTTAGTGATTAAAATTTTTCCGGTTTTAAAAGCACATAAACCATATAAATAAATACGGCCACGGCTACGATGAATAGTGCGATCATTTGCTTTAGATTTTTTCGAAGTAATTGACTGATTTAAAGAATAGCCAGAAGAAGATGATGAAGGCCAGCACGTAAAGCGCTGTTTGAAGAATATCCATATCCTTGTTTGTTTTTCGGGATGATTGCCAAAATAGTGCCCGGGGAACGACAGTGTTAAAGAAACATGGAATAGATGAAGTGAAGAGGGTTTTGCGATCTGCCGGATAAGAGATCCCTGGCCGGGAGGCCTATCATTTTGATAGGGATATTATCAAAATGAGAAAGTTTACGCGAGTCCGTATTCCTTAAGCTTACGGTACAAGGTGGCTACACCTATATTTAAAAGCCTGGCAGCTTCAATACGGTTACCCTGTGTATGGTTCAATACACGTTGTATGTGTAGTTTTTCCACCGATGAAAGGTCAAATGCAGAAAGCATATTTGAGCGGGAAAGCTGCGTGTGCAGTATATCGTTTGGGAGAAGCGTCTCATCAAGTTCCTGTCCTTCACACAATATCACAGCGCGTTCTATCACATTTTTTAGCTCCCTGATATTGCCGGGCCAGCTGTAGGCCTCAAGTTTTTCGGTAAATCCGCGTGATATGCCTGTAACCTGCTTTTTCACTTTTGAGGCAAAATATTGAACAAAAAAGCCGGCCAGCAGCGGAATGTCATTTTTACGTTCGCGCAAGGCAGGCAATACGATCTGGAATACCGACAGCCGATAAAAAAGGTCGGACCTAAAATGATTACTTTCAACCTCAGCCTGCAGGTCGCGGTTGGTGGCGGCCAGTATGCGTACGTTAACCTGGGTAGGTTTAGTGTCGCCCACTTTTAAAAACTGTTGCGACTCCAATACACGTAATAATTTCGCCTGCAATTCCAGGTCAAGCTCGCCCATTTCATCCAGAAAAATGGTGCCTCCGTTTGCTTCCTCAAAAAGGCCCTTTTTGTCTTTTGCCGCCCCTGTAAAAGCGCCTGCCTTGTGCCCAAAAAGTTCGCTTTCCAGCAACTCTTTAGTAAACGCGCTGCAATTTACCGCGACAAACGGTTTGCCTTTACGGCTACTGGCCTGGTGAATAGCTTCGGCAAATACCTCTTTTCCGGTACCAGTTTCGCCAAGCAGCAAAACGGTAGTGTCCGTAAGCGCTACCTTTTGGGCCAGGGATATCACTTCCTTTATCGCTGCGGAATTACCTATTATACGGTCAAAACCAAATTTGTCATTCAGCTTATTCTCCAGCTCCTGTACACGCTGTTGCAAAAGGGCCTTGTCCATTGCCTTGCTGACCAGGGGAATGATCTTTTCATTGTCGTCGCCTTTAGTGATGTAATCAAAGGCGCCCAACTTTATCGCTTTAACACCATCGTTTATGGTGCCGAAAGCCGTTAATACAATGACTTCGGTGGCAGGCCATGTGTTTTTGATCTGGCTGGTCAGTTCGATACCATTGATGTCGGGCAGTTTTACGTCGCTTAATACAACGTTCGCCGGTTCCTGCTGCAATTTTTTCAGGCCATCTTTTCCCGTCGGCGCTGTAAATACCTCATAACCTTCCAATTGAAGAATACGGGCTAGCAGGCCGCGCAGCCGCTCCTCGTCGTCAATGATCAACAGTTTGCCTTTTTGCATACTGACAGCAAAAATGATGAAAATTTATCCTGTTGCAGTAAATTTCTACCACTTTGATAATAATAGCCTTAGCCATTGAACGAACTTTTGTGGCAAAGATCTTTACAAGTGTAAAAATGCGTTCCGTATCTCACCCCGGAACGCACCACATAAGTGTTCAACTAAATCCCAGGTCTCACATTTAACAGACCTAAGCTCTTTGTAAGATCATTCATTCCGCAAACTTTTTACCGGGTTAGCTAATGCCGCCTTAACCGCCTGGAAGCTTATTGTTGTCAATGCAATAATTATTGCAGCAAGTCCGCCCGCAGCAAATAGCCACCAGCTAATGTTAATGCGATAGACGTAATCCTGCAGCCATTGATGCATGTAATACCAGGCAATGGGGGTTGCTATCGCAAAAGCTATAGCGATAAGGATGATAAACTCTTTTGAGAACAGGTAAACGATATTAGCCGCACTGGCGCCAAGTACTTTCCGGATACCTACTTCTTTTATTCGCTGTACTGCTATGAACGAGGCCAGGCCATAAAGGCCCAGGCAGCTGAGGAATATAGCAATGGCGGCAAAAATTTTATATAAAGAGGCTAATTGGGTTTCCTGCTTGTAAAAGCTTGCTATTTTTTCGTCCAGGAATTTGTATTCAAAAACATAATCGGGATAAGTTTGGTCAAATATCTTTTTAACCGATTGCATGGTTGATGAGATGTGTGTGGTTGCCAGTTTTATGGCAAGCTGGTTATACATAGCTTTGTCCTGTGTGATGATCAGCGGTGCAACGCTGTTACGGAAAGACCGGTCGTTAAAATCCTTCAATACACCAACTACCGGGCATTTTATCTGGTCGTTCCAGATGCTTATCTCCTTGCCTATAATATCTTCCGGTTTCGTTAATCCCAAACTTTTTACCAGCGTTTCGTTCACTAAAAATTCGGTTGTCATATCAGATTGCCGCAAGTTTCTCCCGGCTACAAGCGGCAGCTTATAAGTAGGCACATATTCTTCGTCGGCAAATTTGGTGATGGCTTTAAAATCGGTTTCTTTAGCGGCATGATCAAATCTTAGGGCGCTCCAGGTGTCATTGCCATTTTCAACCGGGGTGTTGGTATTCAGGCTTACGGTTTGCACGCCATTGCCCGACAATAACTGCCGCTTTAAATAATCCATTTTGCCCATCAGCGTAGTATCTACGCGGAAGGGAACATTCACCACAGCATCTTTATCAAAACCCAGGGGCTGATCCATAAAATAATCCATTTGCCTGACGATGATAAGTGTGCCGATGATGAGCACCTGTGCAATGACGAACTGAAACACGACCAGTCCGCGCCGTAACGAAATACCGCCTGAATTTGAGGCGAGCTTGCTCTTTAAGGCATTAATAGGGTTGAAACGGGATAAAACAATGGATGGATAAAAACCGGCCAGTGCTGTTACAACAACAGTAACGGCAAGCAGGAATAGAATAATTGCAGGATCGGTAAACAGGTTGAACGAAAGCGAAAGTTCCAAAAGCTTACCCACCGCATTTAATGCGAGCATGGTGATACCCGCAGCAAGTATTACCGCCATCGCCACGATCAAAAAAGTCTCGACAATGAACTGCACCTGTAATTGAGACCGGTTACTTCCCAAAACCTTTCTAACGCCAACTTCTTTTGCCCGGTTAACAGCTTGCGCAGTGGAAAGGTTGATAAAGTTTACGCATGCAATTAACAGGATAAATGCTGCGATGAGCCACAATACGTTAAGCAACTGGCGACTGACGGTTCTATTGCTGTAATTACCTGCCTGAGCGTCGTAATGCACCGCGCTTAATGGCTGTATGACATGACTGTCCTTGTTCGTAGCCGACTCCACTTTGCGTGAATATGCGCTTAGTTGCTGATTAAAATTTTCGGCGGATGAATTAGGTGGCAGCAAAATATAGCAACCATAGCCTGATACCGTTGTATTCCAATCGTGCGAGCTTGCCAGGTAATCGCCGGTAAATCCTGTCCCGTAAGCCACGATAACTTTGAGCTGAAAATCGGTATTTGCAGGTATATCAGCCAGGATACCTGAAACTGTCAGTACATCCGTACCATGTTCGAACATATAGCCGCCTACCTGCATTTTAATAGTTTTACCCATTGCCGTTTTCCAGTTACCGAAATATTTTTCGGCTACCGCTTTAGTAAGGAACACGTTACCGGGATTTTTTAACGAGGCATACGAACCCTCAATCAGTGGAAAATCAAATATTTTGAAGAATGACGGCCCGGCAAAAAATACGCCGTGCTGCTCTTTAAATACTTTTTCCGTGTTCCCATTGTTACCAACTATCTGCAGCTGGTCGTTGTGACTGGCAAAAATTGGGGCTACCTGTTCTATTTGGGGGAAGGAAGTTTTTAGCCCTACGGGCCATGGGAACGGCAGGTCTTTCCCAAAAGAAATATCGGCCGACTCGGCACTGTGATATTCTGTCAGTACCCGGTAAATGCGGTCTTTTTTTGTCTGAAAATTCTCAAAGCTGGTTTGATATTGTATAATGATAAAGATCACCAAACAAACGGCGATGCCAACGGCCAGGCCGGTAATATTAATAGCAGCATAACCTTTATTGCGAACCAGGTTGCGTTGGGCTATTTTCAAATAATTTTTAAACATAAAGTTGCGGTTTAATTTCTCCCGAAACCACTTTGGGGTGGTTTCATGGTACGAAATTACCGGCGTAGATTGGGACTGGCTGCCCAAATTATAAGTTGATTGCTCTTTTTTGTACTCGGCTGGGCTTTTTCCGGCGACTTGTTTGAAAATGCGATTGAACGAGCTTTGAGAATTGAAGCCCGACTCATACGCTATGCCCAGCAGGGTGATATGATCGTAAGCCGGGTCCTGCATTTTCCGGATGGCGTCCTGAACCCGGTATTCATTAATAAAATCATTAAAGCTTTTTTTGAGAACAGTGTTAAGTATCCTCGACACTTCATGGGCACTCAGGTCAAGCTTTTCAGCCAGTGAACCCAAGCTTAATTCAGGGTCATGGTAATAGCAGTTTTCTTTAACGGTTTTTTTTAGCCAGATAGCCTTTTGCTTCAGGTTTGCCGGAAGTAAGGGTTTTAAAACTGGTATTGTAGCTGTAATTACTCCGGGTTCTTGCCTTAAAAACGCCCTAGCCGCTATCCATATTAATGATGGCATTAAAAGAAGATATAAGAGATAATATAGGTGTACCGGCAATTGGTAATTGTACAAGAAATAATCTGCGGCCAGGCAGGGTAACCACAACAACCATAATATCCCGAAGACAGTCAGCAAGCGATGCAGCCATCGTAACTCATGCCTGTGGCGGTCGCCGTCATTAAATTTTTGTTGCTGATAAAAACCTTCGATCAGCATGCGGCAACGGTATAAGTAAACAACTACCGAACCGAATGCCATTAGCAGTAATACCAGGTTCACGCGCTGAAAAACAAGTGTGTCATAGGTTGGCGCGCCTGTTTTTACACTTTCTGCTATTTCAAAGGCAAAGGCACTTAGCTCAAGTAATAACGGGCTGAAATGCCACAGGTCACTACGCCGGAAAGGAAATTGCGGACGGGTTATTTTGCGCACATAAAAGAAGATCAGCGGACCCAATGCCAGCGAGAATTGCAGCGGTAGCCGGCTCCAGAAAGAAGCGTAAATATTTAGTCCGGTGTCAATTACGATGATCCGGGCTATCCACAAAACAGCAACAGCCAATGCTGCGGCCAAAAAGCGGTTTGCGGGCCTGTTTGCTTTCTTGCTGAACCATAACAGCAGGATAAAAGTGAAGCCAATAAACAGCATTCCGAAGAATGCTGCGTCATACAGGGCAATATGGAGTGTGTAGGGTTTCAAATAGAAGGTTTAATGCAATCGCTATTCCAAATTTATAACTTATTGATGTACAAAAAATTGTATATAGATCAAATCGACGTTGTAACGAAACCGAACGGCCGGCGTACGGTTTTGGATCGCGCGCAGCATTTCCTGGCGGAACGAAATTTGACATCTCTGTAAATAAGAAAAGCCCCCGGTTTTTAGTCGGAGGCGCTCAGTAGCCCGTAGGGGAAGCTTTTCGAACCCCTTTTTACAGGATTTAAGGTTGTTGGCTGCATCCTAATATATTGTAAATAACTTATTTTCAATCAATTAAAGGCAGAATAGAAATTAACTACGCGCGAATCTAGTTAACATAATATTCATAATAACCCAAACGCGTAATTCTTTATATTTGTCAAGGATCGAGCGAGTGGCAACTATGGCCGCCGTACTTTTCTTTTCTTCAAGTGCCTTAAAGAAAAGTACCAAAAGAAAAGGTCTACATATCCCAAATGTTCGTCTGTAATTAGAGTCGGCGATTATCTAATTGTTAATAATTTGGATTTTGGTTCGAGTCCTGCCCAGGCGACTTTTTAAGAAGTCAAAAGCCCCAGGTCGAAAGTCTTTAGGCTTTTTTCGTTTGAACAGTTTTATAAATTCTTGGTACGGTGAAAACGCCGACCATGCACTAAAAGTTAAATGCCTCAAGTTATAAATTGTTGAATAGAAAATTTCGTTTTTAGAAATTTCCATATCTTTAATTGATTTAATGCTAAACCTTATGGACAATGAAAAAGCATCTTCCACTGGCGGCCAAGATTCGGTCAGAAAAGTCTGGGGAATGGAACCAAAAGACTTCATAGATTCTATTGTTAAGTTAAGCGGTTTTATTACAATTCTTTTGGCAATAATTGGTTTTGCATACAATGCAAAGAAAGATAGTGACACTGCTGCTATAAGTAATGCTCAATTTAAAGAAACAGATTCACTTCAACGGGAGAATATGTCCGTTCAAAAGACAAATTTAGCCCGCCAAAAGTCAAAGGATTCATTAGACCATTTAAGAGACATAAAGTTAGATTCAGCATCGGCAGCTAATATTAGAAAAGCCGATTCAATTACCGCTTCCAACACCCGGCATGCCGATAGCTTATCTTTTTTAAGAATGGCCACGCAATTTCATGAAAGCATAGACGCGATAAATGCAGAAAAGCAAGCGGCATTGTATAAAGAACAGTCTTCAAATTACATAGAACTATGTATTAGAACAATTAATGAAACATCAGTCATTTCTCTTAATAATGTCAATAGCAAAGAGTACAATTTCGCTGTAGCAAATCTCAATGGAAATTTATTATCCCAACACAAGCTGTTAAGTAATAGTAATATAGTTAAGCAATTAGAAAAAGTCGATTCTGTTTTAAATGGGTATTACAGAAGATATTTCATAATTGGCGCACTGGACAGTATAGGACAATTTGCAAATAATTTAAATAATTTTTTAAATAAACAAACCTCAATACCGTATAGCGCACGCTCTTTCAAAAAGGACAAGGACGTTCAGGAGGTTTTTTTAAAATATATAAATCCTCAAATAGATACACTGAAATTTTATAGTAATGCAATAAATTCCTTTTACAAAAAAATAGACGCTGCCATTTCAACCGACGAAGTCGATCGTTCCTTGATTTTTCGAAGTACAGAAATAATAACAAAAAAAATGAATTCTTTCATTGCGAACGTTACCGAACTATACAACAGCGGCCCTAGTGTCAGAAAGCCAGGAGGAGGTTACTGGTCAAACAATATATCCAATAAAGAAGCATTTTATAGAAGTTATCAACTTTTTTTAAATGGAATAAATGTGCAAGCCGACTTACACGAAATTGTCGAGATGAAAAGAATTTATCTACGTGATCTCCGCACACAAAATTTAATGTCATTAAAAATATTACATTCAGAGATTGACCTATTAATTTCCATGCTTTCGAATTCGACAAAAGAAAGACTTCAGCAGATATATGTACCAGATAAACAATCAAGATAAGACTCATTGGAGTAATGGCAAAATATTATAATAGCGTCGGGTCGTAATACTATTTGCAATCCACGTGTTTATATTTTTATAGCTCAAACTTACGTTACACGAGTGCGGCTACCTCTTTTAAATCATATAAAAGGTCCGAAATTTGTCACGTTTCCTCTACCGAAAAAGCCTCGAGTGAAAACTCGGGTCTTATATTTCCCTAATAGCGTCGGACTCATATCCGCTGGTTACCGGACCTAGTTCGAGTCCTGCTCCCGCTTGGACTTGAGGTGAGCCCCAACAGGACTAAACTCGAACCGCTTGGCAGAGGGCATGAAGCTTTTATCGACAATTTAAAGGGTTCAATTCCAGCGTGGGGAACCTAAAAATCAATGACTAACCCAACATGATGACACTCCATTGTTAATTATTGCAAGAAACCTTTTTGCTTTATTTTACCTTTGCAAACAAATTGAAAAAATTATAAAATTGCTAATAACTTTAGTAATTTTGAATTATGTAAGAGACAAGGGGTTATTTCAATTTAATCTGGAAAATATGCGATATAGTATTACATTTGACTTAACCTTGCCTTTATATATGCCAAAAATACCTCTTAGTTTTTTGATGATCGTCGTATACGGGTCTCTCAGGCCAGTTATGGCAATTCCTTGCCGATGTTATCAAAACGATTGTCATGAACTTTAAATATCAGCATATCGAATCGCAGTTGCGTGGCTATGATGGTGTTATCATAGAAGAAGATGCTTGCAAAAATTATTTAGCCGGCGCCGTTAAGGGCAACCTAACAGATTTGGAACAACGTGAGTCCCTTTTAGAAGCTTTAGAAAGCCTAAAGACTGACACAGGCTTCGATTCTGAAGGTCTATTGGTTGATATACAAGCGCTAGAAAATCCTGAAGTGGATGTCCCAGAATGGCGTATAGGTGAGGCAATGGCTGAAGCTTTCCTGGAACAAGATATGCAATGCCGTTTTCATTGGAATGAATTGCGGGATGCCCGAAATCCAAAAGGCAATAAAACAGGCGCTGATCTGGTTGGGTTCATTGAAATGGATGGACAGGTGCTATTCCTTTTCGGTGAAGTTAAAACATCCTCAGAAACGGCAAATCGCCCTCCGCAGGTGATGACTAATTCTACGGGAATAGAATCACAGTTGAAGGATTTGTACAACGATAGGGCAAAAAGGTTGATTTTGATCAGCTATTTGCAAAGTAAAGCGGTATTGTACCCGGCTGGCCATGCATTTAAAGAAGATTTCAAACAAGCATTAAACATTTATTTTAACGCCGCTGGCGACGCCCCATATAAATTAATTGGAATTTTAGTGAGGGACGTTGAACCTGATGAAAATGACGTCTCGGAGAGCTATCATAAATTAAAGGCACTTATTCCCGCTCCATTAGCGTTACGGTTAATGGCGTTGTACATGCCTATTGCAAAAGAAAAGTGGCTTGATATTGTTACTGAAAAACAATGAGTATAATTAATAAATATCGATTCCTTGAACAGGCATACCCAGATATGCTTAATGGAATTGGTATGCTCATTCAAAAAAATAAGCTTTCCCATTTATTTGAGAAAATTAATATCACAGACGCTGATTCCACAGCTTTAAACCTTGCCAAAGAACTCTGTGAAATAAAAATTATTGAAAACTGGGAGGAACAACATACAGAATCCTTTAAGGCATTTTGTGCCACTTATTTTGATATTGCGAGTTTATTACCAGTAGATTTCGGTGCTGAATATTTTATTTATGAACAAATAAAAATTATCACATTCGGCTATATAGGTGAACACTGGCATTTTGTAAGGCAATATTTAAAAGCCCAGGAAGCGGTTTTAGGCAATATTGATTATGAGGATACCTGGAATAAACGTTTGCTAACGAAGTGCTATTTTGCGCTGGTCGGTCTGGTAAATAAGTCGAATTGGAATGATATAGATCATTCAATTTCCTTGATCAATCAACTTCGCGAGGAGCAAGCAGATTTTGAAAAAACTTTTCTGGGCCAGGTTGATGAAGATGTCAGGCCATACGGCGCCTCGGAACTAGTCGCCTTATACCATTTGGCTAAAAGTATTGAGATTTTAGGCAAGTACCTAATAGAAGGGCGACCGGCGGACCCGGAGATTTCTATACACTACCATTTAGGAAGGTCAAAGGAATTTTGCCAGAATACAGGGAATCTGTCACTCGATTTGTTGCTCAGATTCTTTGAAGCTCTTGCCGTAAAAATGATCCGGAATACAATCTGGTACACTACACGGGGGATAAACAATTGGGTCACTCAATTCAACAATTTTATCAGCCGCCAGGACAAGGGGGTTTTTGAATTACTTTACCCGCAAAGAGAATCAATTATAGACGGCGAATTACTTAACCCGGCTCACCGTGCGATCATTGTTAATCTGCCAACATCGAGCGGGAAAACAATGATTGCTGAATACAAGATTTTACAAGCTTTAAATCAATTCCGGCAAACCGGAGGCTGGGTGGCATATGTCGTGCCAACAAAAGCCTTGGTCAATCAAATCTATGTTCAACTTAATAGAGATCTGGGCAGTATAGGACTTAAGGTTGAAAAAGCCAGCGGAGCGATTGAATTGGATGGGTTCGAACAATACCTTGTTCAGGAAAATGGCAACGAAACGAATTTTGATGTATTGATCACTACTTATGAGAAGCTGAGTCTATTGGTTAGGCAAGGATTGGGCACGACTGCGGAACGGCCGTTAATCCTAACCGTAGTTGACGAGGCGCATAATATTGAAGAAGAAAAGCGGGGACTAACCTTAGAACTAATGCTTACCACGATAAAAAACGATTGTGAGTTGGCTAATTTCTTGTTGATGACCCCAGACATATCCAATTCATCAGAAGTTGCGACCTGGCTGGCGGGTGATCGTGGAAAAGAGATCAGACTGGAATTGGATTGGTGGCAGCCAAATGAACGTGTTGTTGGCGCCATTGAAGCTGTCGGAAGGAATCGCACTTATGATATAGTCCTGCGAACACTCCATACGGACAAGGCAACCTATGAAATAGGTGAAGTTATTCCGCTTATCAGCTGTGAGAATGCAGCACTAACCAAGTCGCAGGTATGCGGATCTAAAATAAAACTTGCCTCCTGCTTGTCTGGAGCAATTTTGGATATCAATTCACCAATTATAGTCTTAGCCGGCGATGTAGGTGAGACTTACACCATAGCTGAACATCTTTACGAATCGGCCGATGCAGATTTTGCAGCTGACGACGACATAGATTTATTGATCAAACTTGTAAGAAGTGAGTTGGGCAATGACTTTCCCCTCGCGAAATATTTATCACGCAGAATTGCAGTTCACAGCTCCGCCCTGCCCGACGAAATCAAATTCCTTATCGAGGATCTGATGGCAAAGGAAAAGCTCCAGGCTTTGGTATCTACTACCACTATTGCCCAAGGAATAAATTTCCCTGTGGCAGCAGTCATCATGGGAGCCTATAATTATCCATTTTTAGGCGATATGCCGGTTCGCGATTTTTGGAACTTAGCAGGCCGGGTTGGTCGTGCAGGACAAAAAAGCATGGGTTGGGTCGGTATGGCCGTGAAGAATGATGCCGATCTTCAACACGTAACCGAATATGTAATGAAAGCTTCAGAAGGGTTGCGTTCTCAATTGATTAAGGCCATTGACAATGCACTGCGTCATGCTGACCAAGATTTTGGCCGGTGGTTATATGTAGATGAAAGATGGTCAGCTGTTTTGCAATACATTTCACATTTGCGCACGCAAACCGAACAACAAGAGATTTTTCTTTCCCAGTTAGAACAAAAGCTACAAAGCACCTTAGGCTATCGTCAGTTGCCGCCGGATAAGCGCACTTTTCTTCGTGAGCGTATAAGGACGTATGCCGGAACATTAACAATGTCTGACGCAAAACGCGCTGATGAAACAGGCTTTTCAACTGTGTCTGTGCGCCAAATGATCGCAAGGCTGCGTACAACGAACTTATCTCAGAACGATTGGCGGAAAGATCAATTATTTTCGGAACAGAACCAGAGTATGCAAAGGTTGATCGGCGTAATGCTGGAAACCTACGAGATCAGAAAATCGATTGATGAACTGAGTTCGGGCGGTGTACCAATGGATCGATCAACCATAGCGAGATTAGTAATAGACTGGGTTAATGGGAAAGATATTATAGCCATAGCCACCAAATTTTATCCAAACGATGACCCCCAAAAAGCTATTCAGAAAGCAACAAAGGCCTTGTATAAAGTTATTGCCAATGCTGCCACATGGGGATTGGCTGCCCTTCAAAAAATGCCAACAAGTGGGGTCAATTGGGAGAACCTATCAGATTTAGAGAAAAAGAAAATGGCAAACATCCCGGCTTATTTGCATTATGGGGTTAATACAGATGAAGGTGTTTTGATGAGGAAGAATAACGTACCCAGAACTATTGCGAATAAACTTGGCGAACTATTTAATGCTGCCGTTGAAGGCGAGATATTTACCCAGCCGTCATCGAAGGTGTCCGAATGGCTTACGAATCAAAGCCTCGAAGTATGGAATCAGGTAATCCCCGCCAACTCGACGCTTAGTGGTGAAGAGTATAAGAAAGTGTGGGCAAAGTTGAATGGCGCAATGTAATTGTCCATAGGTTTGAACTTAAAATCAGACGTCTTCTATATCGTCGTCATCATCATCCCGGTTTTCATGGCTTTCTAACTCTTTTGCTAATGATGATTTCGGCTCAATCACGTGTTCATCCTCCTGGGCCTCGTCGTCCGGTTTAAAAAATCTGACACGCTTTTCTAAAAGCATTGCAAAATATTCTACTTCTTCAATATGCGAAGTATCAGTGCCTAAATAATGCCCGGCACCACTCTCATATGCCAAAAGCCAGTGCTCCGAGACAAGATTTTCCTTGGTTATTAATTGCCGCCATGTACGCTTTATTAGCGGTTTCCCTAATAGATTTTTTCTTTCCAGTTCCAATAGTAGAAGTATGACTAAGTCGTTATTGCTGGCGTTCAGGCCTTTAACCGCTTCGGCGGAGAGTTCTATCTCGCATTTTAGGAAAAACCACAATGACCAAACTAATTCAAAATGATGATCATGTTCTGCATGAAATAACATAAAAGCTTCGATTGCTCCCTGTACCTTGGGCCAATCAATTCTAACGCCGCGCTCGCGATTGATCAGAAATACATAAATCACCTGCTGGACCACTTTTGGTTCCAGCACAATTGCGTTGAGAAGAAAAGCCTCAAAGATTTTCCAGTTACTCCGATGTACAGACAATCCCCGAAGTTTCGCGATGGCATAAGTGAGGATCATATCGTCTGGATATTTTTTGGCGAAAGAAAAATTCATATCAAAGAACATGATCAGGTCAGATCGTTCATGTTCAGCCTTACGGCGAAACCGAAACCTGCGAATGGCTGACTTCCATTCGCTTTCCATGATCTCAGGAAGTTCAATGATCTTTTCTTTGGCTAAATTTAATTCGAGTTCATACTCACGCAGCAATTTTTGCAGCAACGTTTTTCCTCGTTCCGCATCTGCATAGGTCTTAAAGTATAAATAGTAATCATCAACGTTTCGAATGCCTTTGAAATCACTTAAAGTTTCCTGAAGTCCTTTGTCAACTGTGGCCAAGATAATTTCTGAAATGATCCTGCTACTATCCGGGCCGACCGGCAGCCCCATCGTTTGTCTGTCCTGACACTGACGTGTATGCAGATCGACCATGTTTCCGTAGAGGGTAAATCTATCATTAGCTTTCGCGACGGCCTTGGTATGTATCGCCCATGGGATACTATGCGTATAAATAGAGGCATAAAACCTAGATATGTCGACCACCAGTAGATAACGATAGCCTGTAGCTTTTAGAATACGTTGCTCTGTGAGCGCTTTAAAATCAGGTTTCGAAATATATCGTGCCGACGTCAGGGCTGCATCATAATCCCGAAAAACTGACATTTCAGAGGCGGTTATGATAGACGAAATGGCATTTCTATTTATCACAAGTGTGTGTGCGAGTTGGGTATAATGGAAAGGTCCAGGTATACTTAGCATCCGGCGATATCCGCGAAGATGGGGAATCGAAAACGGAATAAGCTTAGAAAATTTTAACAACTCCTTATCATCGGGATTTCGGCTATAATTCCCAATATTAAAATTGGCTTTTTTGACTATTGCCTCAAGATCCTCGCTGGTAAAACACGGTGGTAATTCTTCCGGAAAATATCCTTTCCCAACCAGTATTCCGTATCTTCCTTTTTCAGAGGCAGTCATTTAGTCGTTGATTTATAATATTCTTTAATGTCATTTTTATTGCTCACATCCAGTCTCTTTTTTACTTTGATTAACACCATCTGGACCCGCTGGCCATTTGGCTGCTCATACCCTACGTAAGACAACCCGAATAGATCGTCGATCTACCAACAACCTCTCAAGGTGGCTATTGCAGTTCTTATTGGGAATTGCTTCTCTTCGCATTTAATAGCACAATAAAAAATGCAATGATGGCTGCAAGATAAATTCCCAAAAATGCGCTTAGTATATACCTAATCGCATTCTGCCATGTGAAAAATGAAAATGTGAAAGATGGAATCCTCCAGAATATAACGTAGAACATAAAAGCAAGAGCCAAACCAGTCGCAAATTTTCTGATAATAGTCTTTTTGTTGTCAGATGCGATCCATAAAAAAAGCCAGTTGATAGGAATTGCAATAATCTGAAGGTTCATGATTAGGATGAATGCAAAAATTGTAATCGATTTATCTTTTAATACTTCTTTAGTATATTTCAAGAATTCCTCGTGTGACAATGAATGCATCAATAATGTTTTTAAGGCAATAACACAATATTGTTCAACCTCATACGCATTTGAGTATATGTCGTTGTTTCTAATATTAACCGCATAGTAGGCTATGATCATCAATAGCAACCAAGTCGCGCTCGGAGATCTCCTTATAACGCTTTGCTTAAATTTAGACTGGCCTCTGAATGCATTAAATCGCTCATCTTCCGGAAGACTGAGGAACTCTTCCTCTAAAACACCCAAAGGTGTGATTGAAGTCCCCGTGGGTAGCCACCCTAAATTGTATTTTACACCACCGACGATATTTTTGGAAAGTGAAAACCATGGGTTAGACAATATGGTAACCTCGATGATTTTCACTTTCCAAATTGAGCATAGCCAAGCATACACTAATATTGTTAACGCTGAGCTTAAAAAAAGCAGCGTTCCTAGTTCAAATGCATTTTGGCTTAGCAAGGTCATTAGAAACCGATTTTACGTGTTGCCTCCTGTTGTGCAGCTTTGGGAAGCAAATTCAATAACCCTCTATCAATTTCACTGAGTCGAGACCAATTCTTGCTTTCGATTGCGAATCTCCCCGCATCGGCCAATGATTGAGCCTGGCTCGCATCATTCATTTTATGCAAATCTTTAATCAATAAGTCATAAAGGGAAATTAGAAAATCCGGTGTTCTCCACATAATATTAAACTTTATGGAATGGAGTGATTCTGCAAATTCTTTGATTTTAATTGGATTGTTTGAACTTAGCACTGCATTTTCTTGAGCGACAATGTCATTAAAATATTTTCTTTCGTGATCATTGCCATTTTCGTTTAAAAGATCATCACACTCACGTTTTGCGTCAAAGTACTCCGCTCTTGCTGCATTTAGGCGCTTATCAATTGTCGCATTTCCAATATCCAATGCAACTTTTCTTTTTTTATCTTCTAATTGGTAGCGTTTATCAGTAACATCATCATCTGATAGCTCGGAGGCATTCGCTGATATCAATTCCATCTCTTTTTGGATATTGAGCAATTCTTTAGCTGCCTCGTAGTTTTCTGTTTCCGTTGCATGCTCCAGTTCTTCTTCCAACTTCTCTGAAAGGTTTTCTATGTCCACCTTTAAAATACTGATAGATGTAGTTCTTTCTTTAGGATTGTAGACTTCTTTGAATTCTTGATCGGCCATAGTCAAATATGCAGCCACGGTCAAATCCCTGGATTCCGTCATTTGAATGGTGATTTCAACATCTGAACCCTTATGGATATCTCTGCTAAGATTCTTTCCAGTTATTTCAAAGTAGCCAATTCTCTTATTAGCCTCAGGTAATGCTGTATGAGGACCTTCAAGTACATTAATCCTAATGAGTTCATCAGTAGAACCTTTGATGACTGTTTTATTAAGTTGTCGAGTTATCGTTCTTTTAAGTGGAAGGACAGAATTCTTTTGAAAAATCAAAAGGAGTTTTGTGGCTCCCGGAATATCCTCGTCATCAACTTCTAGGCTTATGTCTTCTGGTAGTGGTTGACCACTAATACCGAAACCACTATTTATCCCTATCGGCTCTAAGTCAGTCTCGACAATATCATTATTTGTATTGTAAACAGTTAAATCAAAAAAATTATAAACGTTTTCAACCAATGGTAGGTCTTCACTAATACGAGCCGACAACGGCTTCAAGCCAGTGTCAAAACCACCATCACTACGTTTAATTCTATAAAAAAGCCCTTCTGTATTCCCGGTTATTTTTGCCGAAAATAATTCTTCTTTTTCTTTAGAGGACTTTAAATAAGCGGCTTTTATCTTAATAATACTGTTATTGCCCGTTTGCTTTGCAGATGAAAACTCCTTCGCTTTCGATGAAGCATAGTGAGCTGCGCCAATTGCGACGGCAGTCGTTGGATCAATTTCGCAATTAATCGGTATTTGTAGCAATTCTTCAACACGTTGTCTAACGTAAGGTATATATGTTGAGCCACCAACCATTAACGTAAATTCTACATCTGACGGATTAAGAGAATTTCTTGTCAGAATTTTTTTTATCATATCAATCGTGGAATCAACATAAGGTTTTATCAAGTCATTGAATTCACTGCGAGAAATAATGATTTCTTCATCTATTTCATTACCATCTTGATCTTCAAAACCTGTAACCTCGATTTCTGAAGAAGATTTGGCTGACAATAAAATTTTGGCTTGCTCGACGAGGTGTAATAATGCGTAATATTTCCCATTGAGCCTACCCGCACCACTCTGAAAGGCGTCCAGTAAATCATTTATCGCATACTTAGCTTCAATTTGCGGCACTATCAACTTTTCAATGATAAGCCGGTCAAAGTCTGCGCCGCCTAGGAAATTGTCGCCTTCGTGATCCAGCACTCTCATTTCGCCATCAGCGATTTTTATTAACGCTACATCGAAAGTACCACCACCAAGATCGTACACCAACCATTGACCGTCGGTAAGGTCTTTTTCCTTTTTCATATTGGCATAAGCTAAACTTGCTGCAATCGGCTCTTGTAACAATATGACTTGCTTGAATCCGGCTAACATACCCGCTTCCTTTGTAGCGCCGGCCTGAGTGGTATCAAATGAGGCAGGTATAGTTATGACAGCCGCGTCTATAATTTCGCCGGGAGGAAGAAAGGTCTTTAATTCTTTGAGGACTATAGCGGATAATTCAACTGGACTTTTGGATTCGTTAATTGCTTTTATTTTAAAGCTTTCCGACGTTCCCATCCGGCGTTTGAATACACCAACAACACTTTTAGGGTCTTTTTCGTAATAGGTTTTGGCTTGATTACCGACAATAATTTTATCCTTGCGAAATCCGACAACGGACGGTAATGTGTTACGGCCAAAGTCTGTGGGGTTGTTGAAAACATGGACCTCTCCCTTGATGAATTTTGCGATAGCCGAATTGGTAGTTCCTAAGTCAATCCCGAAGTTGATATTTTCCATAATTTCAATTTTTTTGTTCTTCTACTATTACAATTCCTTTTTGGGCAATAATATTTTGACCTTTTAACTGGCAATAAATTATAGGCTTAATTACCTCAACGATGACCAAATTCTCAGTGCCAGTTCCCGCAATGCTTGCCTCGCAATCTGTTCTTGTTTCATTATAATCTTCTCCAATGGGGTCTTTGTATATGATACTCATTGGTTCATCTGATAGCGTTTTTAGATTTTCGAAGCATTCCTTCAATCGATTGACATTTCTCTGAATGGAATTCGATTCTTTGATCAGATTCAATTTCTTTTCGATTTCAAAAATCTGATTAATTATGTCAGTATATAATCTTGGAATTTTCACTTGCTCTTGCATAATTATTGAGTTTGATTGTTAAAAAAGAATGCCATTTCGCTATATTGAATGGACGAAGTGTTATTAATGATTTTTGAAAGATTTATTTGATAGGTGCTATACTGAAATCCATCATCAGTAATTGGAATTGCATTGTAAACTCCAATTGAAGTATTGAAGGTGGGATATTTTTCAAATCCGCCATTAAATCCGCATCCGTTTTTCATCTCGGGGTCCCAATCTAGGCCTGAGTATGTTTTAACGTAATACGTACCTGGGGGAACTTGCTTCATTTTAAAAACCCTACCTGCTCTAATATAATTATTTCTAATGGTACTGCCGGTCAAGCTGTCAACCAAGCAAACTATAGCGTCAACTGTGTTGTCATTTGTAAACTTAATCCATGAGTTACCGTTCCAACCCCCAATTCCGAAACAATTGTTATAGGGGGTCGCGCCGGTGTGTAGACTATTGCCAGAATATTTACTTGGTTCATGGATAGGTGCAACAGGTTGGGAAGGAACACTGGATACAGCTCTAGTTGTATCAACCTTGGTGGTATCGGTCGATGAATTTGAAGTATAGGTTTGAGATTTTTTACTATTTGCTATCCCGATGATAATTGCAACTACAATTATGATCCCAATAAAAACCAAACACCCAGAATTATCCTTTTGTGATTTGTTATGTGTTGGTTTGACAGTTGGTTGAGTGATTGCTCTTGATGGAGTGGTTGTTGGCAGATTAAATGATCTCGTAAGCTTCTGCAATTCTCTATTAGTAATATCAATTTTCAATTGTGAAAGCTTGTCTTTTGCCTCTTTCAAGTTTTGCTTTACAGTGCTGTCAGTTGTGCTTATTGTAATAGCCTTATCAATAAGCCTAACGGCGTTATCAATGTCTTCCCACTCATTCCATACAGAAACGGAAAGACTTCTAATGACAAGCGCTATTTGACTTTTAATTTCGTTTAATGCCTGGGGAAACGCGTTTATTTCAGTGATAGATATTTTACTATTTACCCATGATATCACTGAAGTAGGATTGACTACCTTTTTTTTGACATTAGCGTTTAGGCTGTCGCCTTCGGATAGTATTCCAGCATATTTTTTAATAATACCATCGTACTTCGACGCCTCTTCTCGTTCTTCCTTTAGCTTAGTGATTTCGGCAAGGTCTTTTTCCAGCTCGGATTTATCCAACCCATTGACCTCAAAACTTAGTGCGTACTTTATGATATCTAATGCTAATTGCGGGTCATCAAAAAAATTATAAACATTAACGGATAAATTTCTGAAGGACAGGGCCACAGCATTGCGCCGATCCTGAAACAGAATTGGCAAGCAGTTTAATTTGGGGGAGCTAAGTTTAAGCTTATATTGACTGATGGCTGCTTTAATCGAATCATTTGTATATGACGTGACCTTATTTCGTAGACCTGCGACAATCTGATCTAATTCTCCCTTTGTGTCATTAATATAGCCTGAAAGTTGTCTATAAGAAAGTAATAAATCCGATGGTGTTGTTAACGATTTGACAGAAGTGGCCTTTTTAAAAAATACAAAAGTACCAGAAACATATGCTTCGTAAATTACTTTGTCAAATCTTGCCGCATAAAAAGGGCTAATAAATTTTATGAACGCCGGCAGTAAAAACATGCCCTCGTTCCGGAAGTTTTCGACAAATCGCGCCTCTCCTTTTGACAAAAAAGACTGTAAATCAGGGTATTTGGCAATGAATAGGTAAAATTCAAGTTTGTCTGGATCGTCCAAATCATTCACAACTCGTTCCACTTCCGATTTTGAAACCTTTGTGCCAAGATTATCAAAAATGCCGTCGTCCGACAGTTCTATTTCCGCATAAATGACCTTCTTCGATTTTTTTATTACGGCGGGGGTAATTTCTGAAAGTTCGTAGTCTTCTAAGCCTAATACTTGTATGGGATTTACGAATGTCATTGACGGTATGCGATAAGTTCGATGAAGGCAATAATTTAGGTTGTTACTGAATGAAAGATGTGAAGTTAACTAAATTATGGATAAATCAAAGACTGTGTATCCAATCGGAATTGCTCCCTTTAAAATGCTTTCGTGTAAGCCATTGGGTAAAACGATATCTAGATATTTTTAATCAAACTAATAGAAGCAAGCCATGTTTTGGGTGCCCCCAAACGGCTTGCCGGGATACCCGGACCCAATATACTTCACTTTGTTCAGCATATTCAGAATAATGTTGATGGCAGAAAACAGCTTTAAAAAGTTTGTTTTCGGAGAATGAATAGTGTTCTTAATTAAAGATTCTATTATAAACGTTTCATTACAATTTTCTACGAAGTTGAAATAGCAACTGGTTTTTTGAATGGTCATCGTCACTATCAGCATAATGAAAAAATCCTGGGTTTAACCGATCAGACTTTAATACGAGGTCAAGATACAAATCAAGATTTTTAGCCTGCAGCGGTGTCATTGATGTCAGCTTTTGTTCGATTTGGATCGCGTTGTGGGTGTTAAAAAATTTTGAAAGCTTACCGACAAATCCAACAATTATGTCCGAAGCTTGTGTTAAAACGTCATCTTTCGAGTCAAGAAAGGAATAATTGGTTATTGTCTTACCCTTATAAATAATCTCATATTCTGCAAAGGCTGCCTCAATTTCGGTTTCGTTATCGAATAGGTGCTCTGAATTCAAAAAAGTATAAATCGGCCTCATGTAAAAATGAACCAATCCATTAATTAGTATCAGACTAGTTTCATCAACGATGAATGGAAGGGAGTCGTTTGCAAGTGCTTCAGTAAACAGGCCTTGAAGCATGATCAATCCCATTTTATATTCGTCATCATCGGCATACTGCTTGAACAAGTCCATCAGCTCCGATACGAAATTTACCAACTCGATTTGTTTTATGTCCGGATAACCGTATTTGACAAATAAGGGCACTACCTTGTCGATTTCTAAGCGGCACAGTTTGTAAAGATCATTCTTTAACCGACGAATGGTTTGAGGGGTTATTTTTACTGAGTCCCCTGCTCCGGCAATTGCTGAATCTACAATATCAACGATGGAATAATATAATAGATTGAGCGACGAAAAGTGCATATATAAGGGCGAGTTTACTAAATACTCCAGGAAAGGGGTAAGTTTTCTTGAAGTAAGGCATTCTAAAAAGTCGCCAAATGCAAGATGTTTCAACTTAACTTCTTTTGTATTTCCCTGTAAAGATAGCCCTTCAAATATACTGCTAACGTCGGGTCTGTCACCTTGAAAAGTCAACCCACCGAGTACGAAATTCGAAGAAAAGGCTACGTTGAAATCGCCTTTATTAAGATGAAGTTTCTTAATGTTGTTTGTCTCGTCATAAAAGAACGTATATCGAACGTCAAAATCAGCCATAGGGCTTAAAATTTTTGCGAAGGAATTAAATTGTTCGGTTTCGTACTTAATCATTTGGTTGGGTTTAGTTATCTATAGCAAAGGAACAAAGGTAAGTGTGCATTTTATGAATTGACGGCTTAGACTATAATAATGACAATGAAATTTTAGTGAATTTTTATTTTTCGGTACTACCGTTTTACTCCTGAAATAACTTGTTTTTGTGGGGTGACTTTTGTTTCATGGCAAGACCCAGGAAAGCAACGGAAAACAAAAAAACTTATAGGCTCATAGTTAGGCTAAACCCTGAAGAGCGCAAATTGGTAGAACGGGCTGCAAAAACCGTTGGGCTTAAGGCATATTCATTTGCCCGACTGAAAATTCTTGATGGCCGGATTCCAAAGCCGGTGCTATCAGAAATTGACTTAGCCACTTATTTGGAACTTAAAAAGATAGGTGTCAATATTAATCAATTGGCTCGTGTCGGTAATTCGGGCAGGTTTCCTGTCGGGATCAATATGTTGCTATCGAAGCTTTCGGAACACCTTGAGGCCATTATCCGCCTTTTACTAGATGATAGCAATTCAGAAAATCGGTAAAAGCTTTCCAGGGGCTTTAAGATATAACCTAAAGAAACTCAATCACCCTGATTTAAGCAAACGGGCTGAATTGCTGGGAACTAATTTCGCATCTATGGATGTCGCTTTCATCAATAAGGAAGTGGAGTTAGTGAAAAGCCTGCGGCCAAATTTAAACAGGTATGTGTACCATACCAGTTTAAATTTCCCAAAAGAGGAACAAGCCCAGTTGTCCAACGAAAAACTGTTGGCCATTGCGCTTGAGTATTTAGAAGCCTCAGGCTTTTCAAATAACCAGTACATCATTTTCAGGCATCACGATAGTGACCATCCTCATATTCATTTATTGGCAAATCGTATCTGTTTTGATGGGAACGTTGTATCCGATAGCAACAATTATAAAAAGAGTGAGGCTATACTTAGGGAGTTAGAGTACCGATATAACCTTATAGCTGTTGAACAAAGTAGCTTTGTAGCAGTAGAGCAGGTTATCAATAAGTCTTTAGAGCGTGGTAGCTTTAGAACTACGGAACAACATATCCATATAGCCAGGCAACACCGTAACGCTGTATCACGGAAATCGCCCACGCGGGATGAAATCGCAATGATTTTGCGAACCGGCAAGTCCTCCAATAAATTATTGTTACAAGAGTTGCTGATACACCTGTTCGCTGAAAAACCAGACTCTATTTCCCAATTTATCCTTGACGGAGAAAAAATGGGCATATATTTTTTATTTAACCAGGCATCTACAGGACGCGTATCCGGAATTACTTATTTTTTCAAGGATTTTAAAGCAAAAGGACAAGCTTTGGGAAATCAATTTAAATGGGCGGAGCTTATCAGAAAGATACCTTTTAACCCCAATTTTGACAATGCGGCCATTGCCGCTGCTAATAACAGAACGACTAATAAGTTTGAGTTAACACCAGGTGCGGATGTACAGAACGTTACGAATGAAACCGCGTACGGCGGTGTAAACCTGCAATCTATCCAACCAAAAACATTAGAAAATGGCGATCATCTCCAAAATGTACAGACAGAAATTGAGTTGCGGGCTGTTGAATCATTCGACGAAACAAATGCTTACCGCAGCGTTATAGGTGTTGAAATATCTGACGATATTGATGATGAGGCGATCTTGGGAAGAAACAGGCATAGAAAGAAAATGTCCAGGACAAACAGAAGGTAAAGTTTAAAAAAGCGAGAATTGCTGGTTATCATTTTTGAACAATATCATTTTACCATCGATTTCCTTGTGTTTTTTGATAATGGCTGGTAAGGCACGGCAATAGGATGGAGCAAGGCCCACTTCCCAAATTAGTTCCGATGCAAAAATGGGCTTGGAATGCTTTTTTAAAAACCAGACAATTCGCTCAACCGCGTCATATGGAATAGCTTCCATTCGCACATCAATCAGTTTAGTTGGGTCACCGTTCCGAATGGTTCCAGCGTTAATGACTTGGCCTAAATATCCGCGCTGATGCAAAATTGTCTTTGGGCCAACAATGTGTTTAATTTTAAAGCAGGGTTCGCAATGAAAGGTAAGACGTAGTTGAACATTCCCAATTTGAATTATTGAGCCTGATGGAATTGAGTGGATATCTATCTGATCGAGTAAAATATTCTCCCATAATTGCCCGGGTGAAATACCGAATGATCGAAGTGTTTCCTCCGTATTGATCAAAATCTGCCTGAACGGGGAACAAAAAACTCCCGAAGCAATTCCTTGCTCCGGGGTTAACTGCATAGAAGTTACCGGCACCATTTGACCAGAACGTTCTTTTTTTATAAAAAGCCTACTTACCATATGATCTTTCGATAGGCAAATTGTAGGTGGTTTTAGCGGCGCTTTTAAGATCCGGATCATGCCCCAAAATAAACTTGACCCGTTTGAAACACATTTTCCAAAGCTGCTCGAAAGTAGCTCGTGGAATTTCCTTTAAAACATTGATATCCATATCCGCCAAATGTAATTCGGTTTCTTTGGAGGCTTTTAACACCCATTCGTACACTGGTTTTGGCTTTACCCTTAAGGTGATACCCGCAAAAGGGGCACGCCTTGTTTGTGGTAAAAAATCAAAGGGCCCAAAACCTGTAACCCAGGATGAATATTTACCAACCTTTAACCGATAGGCTAAACAAACATGACCGTCATATATGGTTTGTGATTCAACCGTGATGCCTTGCACCTCATTTAAAACCTCGAGAAAGCCGGCAAGGTCGGCCTGGGTTTTTACACCGGGAAATATGAGGGATATCGTATTAATTCCCGGATCAATTATGGCCTTTTGAATGGCTTGATTTATAGCCTCGGCGGACAGGTGGGTTATCTCCCCAAACCATCCGTACGCATTAGGGGCCTTTGCCACCATGGCCGCAAAAAAGCAGCCCGTCTTATTTTCTTCAAAAAACCTGAACCACAGTTTTTTGATCAGTTCGTTATCGGTTATGGCCTGCAACGCCGGTGCAGGCTTGCCATCATCGCCGTCCCCGGCTGATGGTGAGATGCATTGTTCTACTATCATATTGTTTGATGTAAAAATTTAAAATTTTGTTATCTCACAACGGTTTTAAACAAATGCAGCCCGTTGGCAACTATTTACGCACTTGTTTTTGGTTTAGTGTACTGAGCCATTAATGAATTTTGTGTGTTGATCGGCAAACTTTTTTAGTCGGCATGCCCGCTAAGCAAACCTTTAAAGCTTATTGATCCTGTTAAAATTTTAGTAACGTTAATTGTGAAATAGAAAAAGTTGAACGAAGAATTGTAAAATATGAATTTCCTTTACCCCCTTTCTTTTAAAAACTACAGGATGTAGTTATTTTCAGCTACAAAATTAATTTTCATCAAAAATTAATTTTTCCATTTACCATAAAGCGTTAATAATTACCGCATTTGGTAATGGTAAAAGAGGAAAGAGGGAATATTTGGTGTAAGAGCATTACGAATTTCCGATTAACAGGCACGCTATTTTTAGAAAACAGCAAAAAACGCGAATGGTAAAAGGGAAATTTTAAGGATTTTATAATTTAATTTAAAAAAATAACTACAAAAAATATATTGCCTCATCAGTTTCTGTTTATATTTAGCTCATTAATTGGCCATTACCGAAAAAAATATTTTTGGTAATGGTAACCTTCAAACCTTACAATTAAACATGGCAGTCATTGATAGTAGATTTTTACGCAAACCCTGGTTTGTTATCATCAAGAACTTTGCGGAACAGCAAGCTGAATTCCCACCTATTATCGACAAGGGCCAAAAATTGCTCGACACCAACAATGACTGGGTAAAAGAAACACCTTTAGATGCTGATAAAATTATATTTGATGACGAAACGGAAGAGTCCTGGTTTCGTGACGGAATAGAGAGCGATGGTGGCATAAAGAAAATACAGTATGATTATAGTTATAAAGTAGTCAAACATGTCAGGCTGGTTTGCAGCGCGATCCAGACAAAGACACTTGACATTGTGAAAACTGCAAAGCCTGACAGGATAGAACGGACAAAGGCAAGGAAACTCCAGGATACCCACGGGCAACTTGGAGTAGATGAGGAATCCGGTCAACAACGGTTTCTAAACAAGGGATTGAAAATCAGCGCTGAGGGAGTAAACACCATCATTGACCTCGCGATAAAAATCGTAAAAGGTAAGGTTAGCCAAAACCACGAAGATAAGGATGATCTGGAGTGCCTTTTGGCGATAAAAGCAAACTTTAAAAGTTATACCAGCAACAATAATAAAGCGTTTAGCGCAGCGGAATACCTCGCTTATTGGGAAAATCACCGGGATTTCTGGAAGGAAGGGGAACTAAAACCCAATTTTTCCAATTCTAAATGGTTCTGCTTTCGAAGAACGGATGCACGAAACATAAGTGAATCGAATTATGGCATTTCCATTAGCCCCATTGAAATAAAAAGCTACGGGCCCGGTAATTATTCTATTTATATGCTAAGTAAATACAGGGACGCTGATCACAATTTCGATCCTGTCGCCTACAAAGGTCTCGTGACCGTGGATGAAAACCACAAAGCATTAGTGATTGAAATGCACCAGGCAATTGCGGATGCCGACCATCCAACAGTTGCGTTTTCAGTGATGCAGTTAGGAACGGATAAAAACCCAAAACTTTTACTCGGTTACCTGACCTACTACTCCCTGCTATCAGGCAGGTATATTACAAAAGTTTCGGTTTGGCTGCGGATGGACACTTTTACTCCAACGTTTTTTGGACATGACAAACACAAGCTTCCAACGGCGGAACAGTTTACCAATTTTGCGATCAATCTGAATCCAAAAGACAACAAAGCTGATTTTGACCAGATACCTGTTGATATAAGGAAGTTTTTATCCGAAAGATCTCAAAACCGTCTTACATTACCAAGTAAGGTGATCAGCAGTCTTACAGATGGTGACCACGCCCTGCACAAGTGGCTGAAACCGAAATATGAACGCGCAGAAGACAAAACACTCATCCCATGCTGTGGGGATTATGACGTATTTTATTATTACGGCAGCACAATAACCACAGAAACGAGAGACCAAGATATTCTTGATCATACAAGGTCAGATAAGTTAACTTTTGCGTATGATGAAAATGCAACAGCCTTTAGCGCCCGTTATACCCATACCCGTTCAGAACAAGGCGTGGAATATCTCGGCTCGGTAAGCAAACGGGATGCCGTTGTAGAAATAGTAGTAGAGTTTAAAGGTAAATTCCCTTATAAGACTACCGACAAAAATATCATCTATCTATCTTACTCCGTTCCCCACGCGGAAAGGATGGTATTCGACAAAGAGATAGCAGGGGTCGATTATTTTGAAGGGCTAATAGCAGGGGTAAACGACCAGAAACCTGCCCCGATCTCGTTCCTAATATTATTGCGAAAAAGAACTGAAAAAAATAAAAATATAAGCTTTAATCCGGCCGACACCGGAAACCTGGTTACTGCAACGGTATTGGATTTTTTTAAAACCAACAAGGATAATCTTCGCCTGGAAGCAAAGCCTCACGGACATGAAATTGCCAATAGCCTTATCGGCATCGTTTCTTCAAAAGGCTACGGGTGTAGTCTCGATGAGGAAAAACGTTTTGTTATCTTTGACCGGAAAGGGCATACTATTCACTGCACGCAGGAAAAATTTGTGGTTGTTCAACAGGGGGCACTTTATGCGGAAGAATTTATCCGGTCATTGTAACGCGGAAAGTGATGCTGTATTCAAAAATCGAACTGGAGTACATTGTCAGAGAGGGTACTCCAAATGAAAAAATTACTGCTCAGATCCGTTACCTCCACAAGGTACGTCAGAAGGAAACAAAAAAGCTGTTGCCTCACGAAAGAGAATTCATTACCGGATTTTTGCCACGAGTGTATGTAGATCAGGAAACAAAAGAGGCTGTCTTCAATGTATATGAACTTGATTTTTGTGCAGATGCCCTGCTCAAACAATTATTCCTTACCTACCAGGAAAATCTCGATTTTTTGATGCCTGCTTTTAACGGAGTAAAATACCTTGAGCCGCACGAGATCGCTGCAGATAAAAATAATTTCTATGTTTTATTTGATCACTGGAAGGCGAAATTGCTTTCAACATACTCCGACGCCTATTTGCACGAGGTAAGGCTGGAATATCACCGAAAAATTGAAATACTCGAACAAATACGAAAACAGGGCTTGTACGGCCGGTTTTTTTACGAACGCAAGGCACTTGAGCAACAGCTGAATGCGTTTTATATGTACTACGTAACCAGAGCATTTTTCAGGGCTAACAAAAGCGATTTCGTACTATTTCAGGCTGCCGGTAGATGGTTTTCCATCAATGTTTATAGTTACGTCCACATCGTTTCCCGGCATTACATTCCAAAGCTTAATGGCATAGACCCTGAGCGAAGCTTTAACAATTCTTTGCCCTTTATTGACCCTTTTAACCTTCCTTACAGCTTGAAGGACCTTATATTGGATTATTTTTCCAACGCACCACCAGGACGCATTTTTAATGAGGAATGGCTGATATTTAGTTACCGAAATGAATTTTATATGATTTGGTGGAAACGCAAGAGGCTGAAAGAAATCCAACAGCAATTTGGTTATGAGCTTCGTACTTTATATAAAATTGAAGCGGGCCGTGATTGGCAAAAAATCAATTATCAAAATGCTTTCGTAGTAAATAATGACCTAAAATATTATTATTAAAAACAGCCTTGAATTAGCTTTTAAAAGGGATAATGCTGCCATTTCGGAAGCAAATAAACGTACTGTAACTAAATTTAATTAATCGCGCCGAACACTAGAACTATCGAATGGTAAGAAAGTGCGAAATACAAACGATGAGAATCAGCAGTTAGATGATGCCATTCGATTTCTCCCGGAAGTTGATTTCGATTACAACCCTGCAAAGGAACGTTCGGTTGAAGCTACGGACAATTATTACCCGGTACCGGATATCGCTATAAGCGATGATATCGACGATGAAGCGATTCTGGGACGGAACAGGCGTAGGAAGCAGCATCCGCGCACGAACTCCAGGTGATTTTGTTTATCTGGGCATTTCCCCGATTATCATCGGGGTCCGGCTTTCCGCTATATCTTCTGCGAAGGATACGCTTCCAATCCGTAATGCTATATTTTTTTCTTTAAATTTGTCATTCAATCGGCTACTCAAAATGCCGAATTGTGATAAGGTTTAGGTTTAAACCCCCAAGCAGCGAGTGCCAGGGGGTTTATTTTTAAATGAAAAAGGAGTGCTATCGCACCCCTTTAACTTATATAATTGTTTTTAGGGATTTACTTCCCTTGATTTTTCAGCAACTCGACCTTTTCACGTTCACTTGCTAAAAGCTGCTCATATAATTTTTTGTTTTCTTCAAATACTTCAACAAGCTTATCAATCGGATTAAACGTAGGCTGAAAATTAATTGCATTTAAAGTTGAGGTATCGTGACTTGTGAAAGTATTGTTGATAATATTCAAGACAGCATCTTCGCTGAAATTTTTGATCGCTTCAGGTGTGACTCCTAACGCAACGGCAATTTTATCCAAAGCTAAATCTTCAACGTCGGCGCTCTGCTCAATCTTGGAAATACTTTGTTGACTAACGCCTAAAAGGGCGGCTAACGCTTCCTGTTTCATGCCACGCAACTCGCGAATCTTACTTATTTTTCGTCCGATATGTATAGTCTCTGCCATAGGTCAAAGGTATTGGTATTCTGTAAATGTAAGAAACAACCCGCGATTTGTAAAGTACAACCGCGTGTGGTTCGGTACGGCTAATATCTGCATTTTCTTTGAAATGCCTGTCAATTTAGTCAGGCATTAAAAGCAAGGTTATGTCAGAACATATTTTTAACCAGTGGGAGCACCTGCCGATAAACCTGCCAGCAGCGCAAATAGCAAATCCCTTAGAAGTCTTGGACGACTTTTTTTCATCCGCGTGGCTCCCGCAACATATTGAGGAACTGCATAAATGGCGAAAAGCTATCCTTGAGCCAAGCTTTTTTGTCGACCCCAAGGGAAGTCCTGTTAGCTTGTATACGGCATATAAAAACAACCTCAAATTAGTTGAAGCTTCTTACCTGATCAATGCCGCTTATAGGAACGGGTATCACCACTATAGCCAATCCATCGCAAAAAACGCGGAACAACTCGAATGCGAAAAACAAAATTGGTCGCACTTTCCAACGCTATTGAACGACGCGGAATTGATAAATCCTTTGGCTGTGATAGAGGCATTTTTCAATGGCTTTAGCCTTCAGGAATATCGTGAACAATTAGAAGAGTGGCTTGAAAGCGGTTTATCCAACCAGTCAGCGGATAAATGGATGGAATCCTCTAAGATCATTGCCGTGTATGAACATCTGCAAAAACTCTATGGTGCAGCATTCTTGATTCATCAGCGTATGTCTGGTGACCCATACTTAAATGACATTGCTCAAAGTAACGATGGAACCCCAAATCCCGCCCGAATCCAAACACCCGAACCAGTGGTATACAAACTCAATACTATAATCACTTCGGACCAGCATGACCAGTTAGGTCAGCTTGTGGCAATTATCAAAGAGAGGGCACCCTCGGTACAAGCTGTTTTTTATTTGGGTGTACCTCCAACCGGGCAGGCAACAATCTATTTGCTCGTTCTGACAGATAATAATGAGCAAGGGTTAGCACAGGATATTAGCAACCATCTCGAAGAATCTTGTAAGAAGGTAGCCAGCGTTTTTATCCTGGTGCATCATGCGGCCAGTTTGATAACAGCTACAGACGAAAAAAACGTGTTTCTAAAAAAAGCCTCTGGTTGCCCGGTGATCTATCTTTCAGGAGGCCTGATATTACCGAAACAAAAGGAAGCCGACTATTTTTTTGTTAAGGAAATCGCGTTTCGTAAATGGCAACGGTGGCACAGTCAAAGCCTGGAATTTTTAAAAGGTGCGGAATATTACCTGAGGATTGGCGCATACAATGCCGCGCTGTTCTCCCTTAATCAAACCGCAGAATGTTTGCTGGTTGCCATTGTGAGATTTATGACCGGGTACGACATCAATACGCACAACCTCGAAAGGTTATTAAAACTAACGCAAATGTTCACGGCTGGCATTGCTGCGGTCTTTAATCTGAAGGATGAGGAAAACCGGAAACTGTTTAATGTGCTTAAAGGAGCTTATGTTGACGTAAGGTATCGCGACAGCTATGAAACTGATCCGAAGGCTGTATTGGCTTTATCTGATTTGGTAAAAGAAATGACTGTGGTGTTAGAGGTTGTGCATCGAAAACATGTACTGGCCTCGACCTTGTAAGCGGAAAGAAACTGCGGCAGACGGCTCATTACATCACGCTGTTACCACATGCTATATTTCATTCGCCGTCAGCCTCGTTTCAAATTGTCAAAAACTGAAGCTGCGCAACAGATTTTTCTTTTGGAGTGTTTAAAGGGACATTTCCTATAACTCAGAGTTATAATTTACTACTTATGATTTTAGGATGTGGCACTATAAGGCTGTAATCTTGCATTGTCACCGCCACCACAAAGTTAGCCCGGTCGGAAAATCGTCAAGGGCATGTGAATGGCGCTGATATGGTTAATTTATATTTTTTTCGGCAGCGCCACCCTTGACTATTTTCCTCCCTATCGCTGCCGGTTGTTTAAGCG
>NZ_DATJJC010000021.1:0-3460 GCF_035492695.1 Mucilaginibacter sp.
GTGCTATATAGCTAAGGTCTCAACAAGCTATAAGTTTTTGTGAGGAGTCCGCACCTTAAGGTCTCCGTTAAAAAATCTAAACAAATAATATGAACAATTTTTCGATCCAATTACTTTGGTGGGCTGTGCCTGTCATCGTGCTTCTTGTGGCGTACAAATTTGTACTCCGTGTTTTCTTTGGTATGGTTATCGTTCCCGACGACCGTATCGGTCTTGTAGTTAAAAAATATGTGCTCTCGGGCAATAAACGCCTTCCCGATGGCCGTATTATCGCTACCAACGGCGAAGCCGGTATGCAGGCTAAGGCATTGGCTCCGGGTTTGTATTGGGGCATGTGGCCATGGCAATATTCTGTTGTGATGCAGCCGTTTGTTATCATCGAACAGAACAAGCTGGGACTGGTGAAGGCAAAAGACGGTGCTTCGCTGGACACAGGTCGTGTATTGGGTAAACCTGTTGAGTGCGACAAATTTCAGGATGCAACTGCGTTTTTGGATAATGGCGGTCAGAAAGGCCCGCAGGCTGCTTTCCTTACCCCAGGTAGTTATCGCATCAACGCTTTTTTGTTCGATATCGAGATGGTGCCTATTACCCAGATACAGGAAAATAAAGTAGGTATTGTAACCACGCTCGACGGTGAGCCATTGGGTAAAGGCGAGATAGCCGGAGTATCTGTAGCAGGGCATAAAAACTACCAGGACCCTATTGCCTTTATTAATGCCGGCGGTATGAAAGGCTTGCAGGAAGATGTAATTCTGGCCGGTACTTACTATCTGAACCCATGGTTTGTTATAGTTGAGCAAGTGGACATGATCTATATTCCAATCGGTTATGTTGGTGTGGTAAACTCATTCGTTGGCCCTGAAGGTAAAGATACCAGCGGCGACAGCTTTAAACATGGTAATATTGTAAAGAAGACCCAAAAAGGTGTTTGGGACGAACCGCTCGATCCAGGTAAGCACCCCGTAAATATTTATACTCATGCAGTAGAGGTGGTACCTACAACCAATATTGTACTCAACTGGGCCAATAGTCGTACAGAAGCACATGAGCTGGATAAGAACCTATGTACCATTACAGTTCGTTCTTCAGACGGTTTTACATTCAATCTTGATGTTTCACAGATCATCCATATACCGCGTAACGAAGCTCCAAAAGTGATAGCACGTTTTGGGAATATGAAAAACCTGGTATCTCAGGTGCTGGAACCGACTATTGCTAACTACTTCCGTAACTCGGCACAAAAGAGTGACGTAATCGAGTTCCTGGCTAACCGTATACAACGCCAGGATGATGCAAAAAGCCATATCAGCAAGGTGCTGAGCGATTATAACGTGGTGGGAGTGGATACCCTGATTGGTGACATTGTACCTCCGGAAGCCTTGATGAAAACCCTGACCGACCGTAAACTGGCGGAACAGGAAAAGATAACTTACGAAATTCAGCGTAACGCACAAATTGAACGTAAAGAGTTTGAAAGTGCTAAAGCGGGTGCTGATATGCAGCCAGAGGTAGTAAAATCAACCCGCCAGGTAGAGATCAACACACAATTGGCTGCTTCGAAGGTTGCCGGTGCCAAAGGTGAAGCTGAATCAAAAACCATTAACGCTGAGGCTGACGCTAAGGTGAAAACCATCAACGCTAAAGCCGACGCCGAAGTGAAGACTGTAAATGCTACCGCCGATGCTAACGCTACCGAAGTGAATGGTAAAGCCGAAGCCGGCAAGATCAAAGCTATCGGTTTGGCTGAAGCCGAAGTTACCAAGCAGAAAACCCAGGCCATGGGTTCAGAACAATATGCTATCGTACGTGTGGCCGAAACATTGGCCAGCAACAATATCAAACTGGTTCCTGAAATATTGGTTAGCGGTAAAAACGGGGAAAGCAGTGGTGGTATGATCGATGCCCTGATCGGCAATGAAATGCTGAAAAAGCTTCAGGCCGAGAACGGAAAAGCAAAAGATCAGCCTAAAAAGAAAGACGATAACTCAGATAACAGAACTGAATAACCTTTACCATTATCATGATTCGAGGCGTGCCGAAAGGTGCGCCTTTTTTAATGTCTGAACTATGATTTGTTTGATTTTTTGATGGACTATGATTTGTTGCCATTATTCATAATTCTCATTTAATCAAACAAATCATAGATTGGAAAAATGCGCCATGACGACCATATTATATCTTCTCCGGCTGTGTTATTCCCGGGCCTAAAATTTCCACCAACTCCGCCTCATGCTCTTCTTCCTCAACATCGGTTGCATAACTCAGTTTACGGAAACGCCACAAAGCAAAAGCCGGCTCCTGGAATCTGTTTAAAAGCTTGAAGTATTTCGGAAAGTTATGAACTTCGTCCAGCAGTACGCCCGGCACTATTCCGTCGTTCTCCAGTATCTCGCGGATGGTGTATTCTTTATTCTTGGTTATCCAGATCTCAAAATCCTGCTTGATCTCCTCAGCCTTTTCCGGATCGATCCTCGCATCGATACATATCACTTTATCTCCGGGTTTCATCTCTTCAGTTGTAATGTTGTAAAGTTGAAAGGTTGTAAAGTTGCCGTCAACTAATCTTAAGCACTATTTTCTACTAATTTACCTGCCTCCGGTCGCTTTCTTCAAACTATCCGCCTGCGCTTTTGCTTTCTTTTTGAAAAAATTCCTTAACAAAAAGTTATGCTGAGCTGCCTCAAGATCGTCATTTAATTTAATAGAACTTTGCTGCAAATTGTTTAGCGAAGTTCTAACCTGTTCAGCACCTTTCGGGTCGTTTAATAATACGCCTAATGCATTATCAGTAGTGGTCAATTTCTTACTTGCAGTATTCAAATTTTGAGTCAGCTCATTAGCGTTGGCCACAGTTTTCTGTAATTGGGCTACAGCGCCCTGTATTTTGTTGAATGTAACGGTATCTGTCAGGAATTTGTCCGCCAAACCGCCTTTGGTGTTTATTTTCTTGCCGAAATTATCCAGTTGAACTGCCATACGAGCTGCGCTTTGCGAAGTAGCCTCCAGGTTTCTCATGGTATTCTTTAACTGATTACCCATTGTGCTGTCGGCCAACAAAGCGCCTACAGTACCTTTACCTTGCAGAATTTTATGGCTCAGCTCTTTAAAATCTTTGGTTATAGATAGTAGGTTCTCGTTGTTTTGCTGCAAGGTTTTTAGCATGTCATCGGTAGATGCCACCTTTTCGGCCTGTAAAACATCACCATCCTGAACAACCGGAGCATGCGGACTCCCACCTTCTATTACAATGATTTTATTACCTATTAAACCGTCAGAGCCGATCTTTACACCCGCATCGTGATGGATATAAGGTTGGGAAGCTTCATCTATGCTCATTTTTACATCTACCTGGGAAGGTCCTGTAAAGTGCACATCGCTTATCGTACCCACTTTAACGCCCGAGAACCATACATTGTTCCCTTTCTTTAAACCAGCAACATCATCGAAAATAGCGCTG
>NZ_DATJJC010000022.1:0-195991 GCF_035492695.1 Mucilaginibacter sp.
GCTGTGCTGCGAGCTAAGCATACCGGCGTTACCGGTTGGACCACGGAACACGATAGGCACTGAGAACTGGCCGCCGCTCATCGACATGATCTTAGCCGCGCCGTTAATGATCTGGTCGATGGCTACCAGCGAAAAATTAAAGGTCATGAACTCGATGATCGGGCGCAGGCCGTTCATAGCCGAGCCGATGCCGATACCGGCAAAACCCAATTCAGAGATGGGGGTATCTATCACCCGTTTTGCACCAAATTCATCCAGCATACCCTGGCTCACTTTATAGGCGCCGTTATACTCGGCTACCTCTTCGCCCATCAGGTATATTTTATCGTCTTTGCGCATTTCTTCGCTCATTGCTTCCCGAAGCGCTTCTCTGAATTGTATTTCTCTCATTATGTTTCTAAAAATGAATTTTTCGCGAACGCAAATATAGGGAATGCGTTTGTAAAAACAATTTTGCCGGAGTGTAACAAATGCTTGATTTGACGATTGCCCGACATGCAGCAAACAGTAGGCTCCTACGGAGTCGTTATGCTGGTTTGGTGTCAAGCTATAAACAGGGTATCCCTATGGGATTTGAAATCCGTCGGTGAGAAAAATTAAAGCTCCGGCTGGAGTTCCTGTTTAAGCTATAACCAGGCAATCCCTACAGGATTTGAAACGCGCGGGCGCGAAAAATTAAGGCTCCGGCTGGAGCCGCCTGTTTATAGCCCATTTCAAAATTATCAAAATAGCTCCCATAGGAGCTTCCTCCGGCGATCAGGATGCGGCTTCCAATAATCGTATATATTTGTGGCACAGGTAAAGCGGCACAAGCCCGATAACCCCGAACGAACAATCTATCAGTTGCCAGAAGAAGGGAATGCCACGTATCGACCCGGCAATAAAAGCCAGCGGAAACACGCCGATACAGGCTATCATCCCGAAATGAATGACCCAAATATTCTTCACCGGGTCGCGCAGCGGACCGACAAACACTACTGCGATAACCAGGTGCGCAAATGCCAGCCAGTCGGTGCCGTAACTGAGCCATGGGAATCGGGTGTTGGTGGCTTTTATAGCATGATAAATATGATCTATCCAGTTGCCCATCAGGCTGCCCGGATTAACATGGTCTTTTAAAATTGCCAGTTCGCTTTCCAAAGGAAAGGCCGTGATGCCGCTTAATGCCAAACCTGTGATGACAATCCATAGGCATATTTTGATACGGTGGCGTAAAGTTTTTTCTTTCATGATGCGATGGATCAATTTTAAAAGGGCTGTCATGTTGAGGCTCTCGAAACATGCGGGTCGGCCTTTGCGCTCACCCTTCGAGAGCCTCAGGGTGACACCCGCATATGTTTATTCGTTCAAGCATTCTTTCACCGCCCCCTTCATATCCGGATATTGAAAAACATACCCTGCTTCCAGCAACCGTTTGGGCAAAACCCAACGGCTTTTCAATATCAGTTCGGTTTCGGTGCCAATAACCAGGGAGCCGATGCTGAGCAGCCACGCAGGCGCGGGTAAGCCAAACTTTGCTCCATAAGCCTCGCGAATGAGCCGCATTTGATTGGCGTTCCGTTCGGGATTAGGAGCGGTAGCGTTTACTGCACCTTCTATTTCGGGATGCTCCAACAGCCATTCGGTTATGCCTGCTATATCCTTTTCGTGTATCCACGATACCATTTGCTGGCCGTCGCCTTGTTTGCCGCCAAAACCCAGCTTCACCAAATTCAGCAGCCTTGGAAACACTGCATCGGTTTTGCCGAATACAATGCCTATGCGCAGGGCCACTTTCCGGGTTAACGGTGTTTTTGTGTTGAAGAAGGCGTTCTCCCAGGCCGTACAGATATTGACAGAAAAACCTTTGCCTATCTCACCGGCGTCTTCCGTTTGCGGCATATCTTCCGCATGGCGATAGATGGTAGCCGATGCGCTGTTGATCCAAAGCTTAGGCGGATTTTCCAGTTTAGTAACTACCTCATTCAGAAGGTTTATCGGGTTGATGCGGGAGTCCAGTATCTCCTGCTTGTTTTTGGGTGTGTAGCGGCAATTGACATTTTTACCGCAGAGGTTGACCAGCAGGTCAGCATTTTCCAGTTCGCCTGCCCATTCCCCTTTGGTTTTGCCATCCCATACCAGTGTTTTGACGTTGCCATCGCCGTCTTTTGGGTGGCGGCTGAGGATGATGATCTCGTCGGCCAGCGTTTTGAAATGTTCGGCAAGCACGGTGCCGAGATAACCGTTGCCCCCTGCCAGTACTATTTTGTGGTATTTCATTTTATATAAGGTTTATCTTAGGGTTTCAAGGTAAAAACCAAAATCGCCAGCCATTCCAATAAACAGCATATCGCTGATAAAAGGTTTTGAATTCGCTTACCTGCGGCAGATGATGCACTGATGCATAGGTTTCATATTCTTGTTTGCTATTATGTTTGTTCCATTCACCTGAGATAAGATGGTAGTCGTAATAGTTATTGTCTGATACAAAACATAGATGCTCGTTGCGAACAAGAAAGCTGTCGACGTTAACTTCACTATCAGGCTTTAAGGCGAAATAAGGATTGCCATCAGTGCTATTCATGCTTTTCCAATGACCCAAAGGAATATTAGCTTCATCCCCGAGTCCATGATCTCCGTAGTAAGTAAATGAAAAGACCAGCATCAATGCCGACACCGAAAGATATACTGGTTTAAATTTGATCAACCGTAGGGAATCATTTTTTATTATTTCAGTCAGGACAAATTTTAAGGTCAATATAGTTAAAGCATAAACAGCGGCTTGAATAGCTATTTTAAAGATTTCGAAGCCAAAATGAAATAATGTGAACATTTATATAAGGTTTAGGATCAATAAAAGGATAAGGATACGATAAATTACCCAGCTGATGGTGAGCAGCCAGCCCAGTTTCATCAGTTTGGTGCGACGGATGTGCTCCAAAAACATCAATCCTGCAACGGCCATAAAATACAGCGGATAAACAACCGGCCATATGCGGAAAAAATGCGCTACGAGGATCAATGGTGTTAACAGCAAGGCTCCGGCGAATGATATCGTCATCATATTGCCGAGGTAATCCCAGCGTTTTTTGCGTTCGTAAAAATTGACGATAATACCCTGGAACAGTATCTGCCCGCCGCAGATGGCGTATTCGCGCCAGGCATTTCCCAGCGGAACAAAAGCTGTTAGCAGGTAAGCGTAATGCGTCAGGATAAAACCCGTCATCAGCCAGGTGGAGATCAGGTAAGCTATGCGGTGTTTCAGGCTGAAAGAAGGGTCGATCGTGTTATGATTATCCGCTGCAGAGGGGGCTATCACCCGCCTGTTGTAAGAAACAAACCCATACGCTTTACCCATCAGCCATACGAAAGGTTGAAAAGTAAATAGTTTTCCAAATACCGGAAATGAATTTCCGATCACCTTAAACAAACTTTTTACGCCATATTCCACCTCTCCGGTTTGAGTGTTTACCAGGGCTATCTCGTTAACGGCGCGCTGCCTGTCCACATAAGGGCAAACCGTTTCTGGCATTTGCTGGTAAGGTGCACGGCCATCGGCCCCAAGCATGCCGCTTTTTACAAACTGGTTGGTATACAGCTTGCACATGGGGCAATCGGCGTCGTAAAGGATGATATGGTTGTTCAGCGTTTTCATGTTTTTACATTCTTTAAGGTATTGCAACCAAAGACATAAGACCTGTTATAAATGGAATAAAGCTTACAAACAGGCAAGAGTATTCTTTGCCAAAAACTGATTTAAAAGCGCCTTTTATTATATAGCTGTAGACTGAAACAATAATTAGGGCGAGCACGGCAGGAATATGTACTAAATAAAACGTGTAAATGGTTAACTGTTCCAAGGTTGTACCCAATCGTCCGAAATTCCTGTCCATATTCACAATTAAAAAGCACCATGCGACCAAATATATTGCGGTAACTGTGCCAAAAGCATTGCGGAGTATTCTTCTAATTGTTTTCATAGTGCTATTTTTTTAAATGCACAACTAAAAGCTCGATCAAGTCCAATGATATACAGAGGCCCAATTGGGCAAACCAGAAATAATATTCTGTTTTGAATTCTGACCAAAATCTCTTGTTGATAAAATAGTTGCAAACGGAAACTATGGGTAATAATAGCAAGGCAGGCAAATAAAGAAATACAAAATATATTACGTTAGGGTATGCGAGAAATCCCAATAGATGCAATTCGAATGTTTCAATAAAGAATCCAAGAATACCTAGAATCCCGCCTATGCCTAAGATATACCTTATTATTTTTTTAAAGTAAAACATAACAATTTTTGTTATTGTATTTTCAGGAAAAATTGAAATATAGGATTAAAAAATATATCACTTAAAAATTTTAAATATCGACCCCCAAAACCAGTTCTCTTCAGCCTTTACCATAGTGGTAAGCGTGCGGTCGACGTTTTTAGCCAGTTTGTTGATGTCGCCAACCGATTTTTTAAAAGTTTTATAATGGGCATCTTTCTCGTCGCCTTTAATGGTTGATAGTTCGTTCAATACTTTCAGTACCGGGTCAAGCTCGCGGCGTTTCCGCTCCTGCGCTACCTGGCGCGCAATGGTCCATACATCTTTTTCGGCAAAAAAGTATTCTTTGCGTTCGCCGGCACGGTGCTGCTTTTCAATCAACCCCCAGTTGATCAGGTCGCGCAGGGTCATGTTGGCATTACCGCGGGAAATTTTAAGATCGTCCATGATCTCCTCTGTCGTCAAAGCTTCCGGCGAAAGCAGCAGTAAGGCGTGTACCTGCGCCATGGTGCGGTTAATGCCCCATTCCGAACCAAGCTTGCCCCATGCTTCAATAAACTTCGCTTTGCCTTCCGCTAATTCCATGCACAAATATAAAACATGTTTTTAAACTTTCAAAATATTTTGAAAGTTTATTTTGATGGGATCATGGATTCGTTATTTTATGTCCCCCTTCATCTCTGAAGCGATCTGCAACGCCTTGTAAGCATTTACAATGCCGCCCGTTTTGCAAAGCGAGGTAAAATCGACCAATTCCTGGGTGCCGGGCTTGTAAACTTTAGTGCCGGATAAAGGTACAGCGGATCGCATGATGGCTTCTTTTACCTGCCTGGCGCTTAATTGAGGGTAATATTCGCGTATAAGCGCCGCTATGCCCGATACAATGGGCGCTGAAAAACTGGTGCCGTCATCAGTGATGGTTTCGGCATCCATGTCAATAGAAGTTATTTTAACGCCTGGCGCAAATACATCGACGTTTTTCTGTCCGAAATTGCTGAAATCGGTAGCCAGGACGCTATCTGCCCTTAAACCGGATGCTCCGACATTGATCACATTATCAGCGTCAGCAGCCGAGCCGTCTTCAAAAGTATCATTGGGGTACTCGGGCTTTTCGTCCATGTCCTGGTTCTCGTTGCCAGAGGCCTGCACCAATAGCACATCATGTTCGGCCGCATACTTAAAAGCGGCATCCACCCAGGCTTTGTGGGGCGATATTTTTTTCCCAAAGCTCATATTGATCACCTTTGCGCCATTATCCACCGCGTAGCGGATAGCATTAGCCTCGTCCTTATCATATTCATCGCCAACAGGAACCGCTTTCAGTATCATCAGTTTCACGTTATCCGCTACCCCGTCTATACCATAACCGTTGCCGCGTTTGGCGCCTACTAACCCCGCTACTTCGGTGCCGTGCGATGCATCTTCGTATTTAAGGATATTGTTACCATAAGGCTTATCGTTTAAAATGTCGGGGTTATCACCGACGGTACGCTTACGGGCTTCCAGGTCCGGACTGATATCGTTATTCAGCTTGGTAACGTATTCGTTCATCTCCTTTATCACCTTCACATTGGTGCTGGTGGAAACATCCTGGCTGAAAGCCACCAGCCAAAGATCCTTCACCTGGGCCATGGTATCATTTTTTGTTTCTATCCGCTCAACGTCTTTACGGGTAAAGGTCTGATTGTTTTTTAACCCAAGTTGCGCCCTCACCAAACCAGACGTTTGTACCAGCGCGTTAAATATGGGTGATAGCTGCTCCAGTTCGGTTTTGGCCTTGCTCAGGGTCGAATCGTACTGCGCTTTCACATTCAGCCAAAAATTATATTCCTTTTTATCAGGTGCGGTCGCTTTGGTAAGATGCAGGTACTTGTCTTTCAATTTAAAATATTGCCTTACTTCTTCTTCCGTTTCATTAAAGTCGCATTTACGGCCGGGGCCGCCAAGATAGTTCCAGCCGTGTATATCGCCCTTACCCGTGTTTTTGGGGTTTATCCACAATATTCCCTGCAAATCCTGCTGAAGTGTATCCACCCCGCTGTCGATGATGGCCACCACCACCGGTTTGCTTTCCTTTCCTTTCAGAAAATCATAAGCCTGGCTAAGGCTCACACCAAAAAAACCGTCTTTCTGCAGATCGAGCGCGTACCAGTTTTTGGGCGGATCGGGCTGAGGAGGCGGTAATTGCTGGGCAAAAGAACGGGAGCCGCAAAAAAGCGCGCAAGCGATAAAGCAGCTTATGAGGTATTTGTGGAAATTATGCATGCTCGATATAAGCTACAGGTCGAATTTGATGCCTTGCGCCAATGGTAATTTAGTTGAATAATTAATGGTGTTGGTTTGTCTTCTCATATAAGCTTTCCATGCATCCGAGCCGGATTCGCGACCGCCGCCGGTTTCTTTCTCGCCACCGAACGCCCCGCCTATCTCCGCGCCCGATGTACCTATATTTACGTTAGCAATACCGCAATCAGAACCAGCATAAGACAGAAATTGTTCTGCCTCGCGTAAATTATTGGTCATGATAGAGGATGAAAGCCCCTGCGGGACACCATTTTGCAGCGCGATGGCTTCGTCCAGCGTGTTGTATCTGATAAGGTATAATATAGGGGCAAAGGTTTCGTGCTGAACAATGGCGTAACTATTCTCTACCTCGGCAATGCAGGGTTTTACATAACAGCCCGAGGTATAATCGCCGCCTTCCAGTTTGCCGCCCTCAACAACGAACTTGCCGCCCTCCGCTTTACACTTTTCTATCGAATCAAGATAAAGTTGAACAGCGTCCTTATCTATCAGCGGGCCCATATGGTTATGCTCATCGAGCGGGTTGCCAATACGTATCTGCCCGTAGGCTTTTACCAGTTTTTGTTTGAACTGATCATAAACGCTCTCGTGAATGATAAGCCTGCGCGTAGTAGTACAACGTTGGCCGGCAGTACCTACGGCGCCGAATACCGCGCCTATCAGCACAGTGTCCAGGTCGGCATATTGGCTTACGATGATGGCGTTGTTGCCACCGAGCTCCAGTAAACTGCGGCCTAATCTTGCACCTACAGCAGCGCCTACGGCCTTGCCCATGCGGGTTGACCCGGTAGCCGAAACCAAAGGAACGCGGGTATCATTCGACATGAGTTCGCCAACCACACGGTCACCGATAATAAGACAGGAAACACCTTCGGGCACATCGTTCCGTTCAAAAACTTCCTGCACAATATGCTGGCAGGCAATGGCGGTCAACGGTGTTTTTTCCGATGGTTTCCAAACGCATACGTCGCCGCATATCCAGGCCAGTGCAGCGTTCCATGCCCAAACCGCAACCGGGAAGTTAAAGGCCGATATAATACCAACTATACCCAGCGGGTGATATTGCTCGTACATGCGGTGCTCGGGCCGTTCCGAATGCATCGTCTGGCCAAACAACTGGCGGCTCTGGCCCACAGCCAGGTCGCATATATCTATCATCTCCTGCACCTCGCCATATCCTTCCTGCAGGCTCTTGCCCATTTCGTAAGATACCAAAGCGCCCAGCTCCTGCTTTTTGGCGCGTAATGCTTCGCCCACCTGGCGCACTACCTCGCCACGCTTTGGGGCCGGTACGGTGCGCCATTTTTTAAAGGCTTCGGCAGCCTGTGTTATTACTGTGTTATAATCTGCTTCAGCCGCCATTTGCACCGAGGCAATTTTTTTGCCGTCGACGGGTGAATAGATGGTCTTTATACTGTCACCTTTGCCGCTTCCCCATTTACTTCCCGTACTAAACGCGCCGTTATTGTCGTTAATGTGTAAATGATCAAGAATTTCAGAAATATTAAGGCTCATAATCGTATTTTTGTCAAAGGTAAAAATCTTTAAGGCAATTTGTCATCAACTCACCCTTTGCCGGCAAAGCACCAATGCTTTCCATTTATTATCAGGTCGTTGCAAAAAACCACTGTTAAAAATGTTTGAATGTTGAAAACTTAATTGCCATGAGGATGCTTACATGTTGTAATTTGAGACTGTAAAAGCCAAAAATAAACCCTGATTAACCCCGTAACTATTGGGAGGGCAAATGGCGGCTCGCGTTCTGAAAAATATATTGAATGGAAGAAGACTTTGAATTTGGATTCACCGAAGACCCCAAGTTTTCGGTTGAACGTTACGAAGAAATGATTCGTAATCATGACCAGTATTTTTTTGATGCGCAGGCGTTTGAAAACATTATCGACTACTACATCGAGAAGAATGACCCGGCGAAAGCCCTGCAGGTTGTTGAATATGCCTGCAACCAGCACCCCTTTGCCGCTGTATTCCTGATCAAACAGGCACAACTTATGGTGGTTACCAATCGCGTCAGCGAAGCTTTTGCTTCCCTGGAGAAGGCCGCCCTGCTCGAGGCTTCGGATGCGGATATTTATATCATCCGCGGAAATTTGTACGAGAACATGGAGCGTTATGCCGAAGCGTTGGAAAACTACGAAAAGGCGCTTGACCTGGCCGAAGAAACGGATGAGATACTGCTGCATATTTCCTACGTGTATCAAAATATGGGTGATTACGACACGGCGATCACTTACCTGAAACTTTGCCTGCAGCAGAACATGGAAAACCAGGACGCGCTATACGAACTGGCTTTCTGTTACGACGTAATGGACAACCAGGAGGAGAGCGTGCAGTTTTATATGCAGTACATCGACAGCGAGCCTTACAGCTACGCCGCCTGGTACAACCTGGGAAATGCCTATACCAAGCTTAGTTTGTTCGAGAAGGCTATAGACGCTTATGATTATGCTATTCTTATTAAGGATAGCTTTGCATCCGCCTACTTTAACAAAGGCAATGCGCTGGTTAACCTGGAGAAATATGCAGAAGCCATTGAGGTTTATCGCCAAACTTTCGAGTACGAGCAGCCCAATGCTGATACTTATTGCGCCATTGGCGAATGCTACGAGAAGCTGGAGCAGATGGACGATGCGCGCGCCTTCTACAAAAAGGCCGTGAAAATGGATTCGAAACTGGCCGATGGCTGGTTCGGCATAGGGGTGACGCTTGATTTTGAGGAGCGTTATTTCGAGGCGCTTCATTTCTATAAAAAGGCGCTCGACCTGGATATTGCCAATGCCGATTACTGGTTCGCGATAGCAGATGCCGAATATAAATTGGGCCACCTGGCCGAAGCCGAGCAGGCTTATGAAAAAGTGGTTGAGCTGAACCCGATAGACGTGGATGCCTGGCTGGATTATTCGTCCATCCTTTATGAGCAAAGCCGTTTGGTTGATGCTGTGGAGGTAATGGCGCAGGCGATAAAAAACAACCCGGATTCGGCAGAACTATACTACCGCATGGTAGCTTACCTGTTTGCCGCAGGCGACTATAAAGAAGCGCTGAATCACCTGGAAATGGCCCTGGCAGCCGACCCGGAAAAACATTATATCCTGTTCGACTACCTGCCGCAGTTGCAAAAGAACAAGGTGATCCTGGATATCATTAACCGGTACGCCAAATAAGGTTGCGGCATAAAGGAAAAGGCCCCCTTTACAGGGGGCCTTACCTAATCAACCTCACATATCAGTCTAAAATATCAACCTCACTTATCGTTCTGTTTTTCAATCTCACTTATCCTGGCAGATGGTTCTTTTACGCACCGGGGCATGCGGAAGATTGTCGAAGCGACCATGAAATACCTGTCATGTTTTGTACTACAAAAAGTGGAGTATCAATAACTGTCACCAATATTTTTACATCCGGCAAATCATAATATTAGCTTGTTTTCGTTTTTTTTATGATATTTGCATCATTAGTACTTTTTGTTATAGTCTATAACTAAACGTTACATCTATGAATTACGCCGGCATTCCCGAACTTATTTCATCCCCTATGAACTACCCTTTAAGTAATATTCCCGACCGCACTGCCAAACCCCGCAACAGTGGCATAACCATGGTAATGGACAAGGGGTTAAGTCTGCGGCAGGCCGAGGACCTGGTAGAAGTTGCCGGGCCATATACGGATATCATTAAACTGGGTTGGGCAACATCTTTCGTTACCCCAAACCTGGATGAGAAGTTAAAAATATACCGCGAGGCGGGCATCCCGGTTTATTTTGGGGGCACCTTGTTCGAGGCATTTATTGTGCGTGGCGAGTTTGATGAATACCGCCGCATACTGGATAAATACAAGCTGGAACATGCCGAAGTTTCGGATGGTTCTATCGAGATAGAACATGATGCAAAATGTGAATACATCCGCAAACTGAGCGAACAGGTGACCGTCATTTCGGAGGTTGGATCCAAAGACATCCAAAAGATATTTGCTCCTTATAAATGGATCAAACTGATGACCGCCGAACTGGAAGCCGGTGCGTGGAAGGTAATAGCCGAGGCCCGCGAAAGCGGCAATGTTGGCATCTACCGCGATTCGGGCGAAGTAAGGCAGGGACTGGTTGACGAGATATTAACCCAAATACCTGAAGACAAGATCATTTGGGAGGCCCCGCAAAAAGCACAGCAGGTTTGGTTCATCAAACTGATAGGCGCTAATGTGAGCCTGGGCAATATCGCTCCTGCGGAGGTGATCCCGCTGGAAACACTTCGCCTGGGTATCCGCAGCGATACCTTCGATCATTTTTTGAATCAGTAAAATACATCTGCATACGGGATCAGCCTCTCCGATGAATCGGAGAGGCTTTTTTTATGATGATGGGTTTCAAACTGATAGTTATGTATTATCTTCGGTTATGCCCAATCTGATTGCTGAAGACATTGACAATTTTTATTCTGCTACCTCCGAAGAAGGCCGCCTGCAGCTTGGCCTTGGGCCGTTGGAGTTTGAGCGGAATAAGGAGCTTATCAGCCGATACCTAACCAAAAAGAATGTGGTTGTTGATGTGGGTGGCGGTCCGGGTGTTTATTCGGAGTGGCTGGCGAGCCTCGGGCACGAGGTATATTTGATTGAACCTGTGGAAAAGCATATCAAGCAGGCGCAGAAACGATCTGGAAAAGCCCAAAAACCTTTTAAAGTTATTTTAGGCGAAGCCCAAAAACTGGAGCTGCCGGATAATTTCGCCCACGTTGTCATCCTGCATGGGCCGCTTTATCATTTGCAGAAAGAACCGGAACGGGTAAAGGCGATAAGCGAAGCGAAACGGGTTTTGAAACCTGGCGGTATTGCTTTAGGCTTTGCAATTAATCATTCGGCATCGACCATAGCGGCTTTACTGAACGGTTTTATTCATACCCCCGAGATATTTGAAATGTGCAAAGAGGAGTTGAGATATGGCATGCACACCCCGCCGGTAAACATGCCGGGGGTACTGCCATCGGCATACTTTCATCACCCTGCCGAACTGAAAAGGGAATTTGAAAAGGCGGGCCTTGCCTGCCTGGACACACTGGCGGTGGAAGGACTGATATGGATGGACAAAAACTATTTCGAAAGCCGGTACGATGCCACCAAAAAAGCGAATATGATGGAGTTGATGCAGCTTACCGAAAATGACCAGTCGTTGCTGTCGTTAAGCCCGCATATGATGATAGCAGGGAAGAAGGAGTAATTTGATTGTGGGATATCGCACTCGGCGTTTGACTAAAGCCTGTTGGTTTATTATTCTTCATCCGTTGGCTGAAGCCAACGGCAATAAATATGAAAAGGCTAAATTTATTACCGTCCCATTTATGGGACGGAATCATCAAAGAAGACAAATGGCTTTAGCCCAACAACAGCAATTCTGCCCGCCTTTCATCAAAATCCCATCCATTCTTATTAATATTACGCCATGAAACATTACGGGCTCATTGGCTTCCCGCTTTCGCATTCATTCTCCAAAAAATACTTTACTGAAAAGTTTAAGAGCGAAGGCATTACCGACGCCAAATACGAACTTTATCCCATTGAGCATATCAGCCAATTGGTTCCGTTGCTGCGCGAACACTCCGACCTTTGCGGGCTAAACGTTACTGTGCCGCATAAGGTTAACGTACTCAAATACCTGGACTGGATAGAGCACGATGCCCGCAAGGCAGGCGCAGTAAACTGCATTAGTATTACTGCCGAAAGTCCTGTTGTTGCTGCATTTTCTGGCGAAATAGGTATAAAGGGGCACGATTTCAGGCTGGAAGGCTATAACACGGATATTTATGGTTTTGAAAGATCCCTTAAGCCCTTGCTTAAAAACCGGCACGATAGTGCACTGGTACTCGGCGATGGCGGTGCGGCAAAAGCCGTGAAATGTGTGCTGGATAATTTAGGTATAGCATATAAATGCGTTACCCGAAGGGCTGCGCCGGGGCATATTTTGTTCAGCGAACTGAAGCCGCATCATATCAAAAACAACCTGCTGATCATCAATACGACGCCTTTGGGTATGTCGCCGAACGTAGACGAATGCCCGCCGATACCCTATGAGGCCATCACAGATAATCATTTACTTTACGATTTGATCTATAATCCCGAACAAACCTTATTTTTGAAAAAAGGCGCGGAAAGATGCGCGGCGACAAAAAACGGCTACGAAATGTTAGTGCTGCAAGCCGAAAAATCCTGGGAAATATGGAACTCAAAAGACAAGCATCCATGAGAAAGATATTAGCACTTGTAAGCGCCGTTCTATTGCTGGCTGCATGCAACAGTAACCCGGATTATTCGCCGAAACCGCGCGGTTTTTTTCGCATCAAATTTCCGCAGAAGGCATACAGGCAGTTTGATACCGTTTACCCGTTTACTTTTATTTACCCTAAATATGCCTTTATCGAAAAGGATATGCACCCGCAGCGGAACGACAGCAAACTGGTAAATATGAAATACCTGCTCAATATGCAATTCCCGCAATTCAATGGCACACTGCACCTGAGTTACGAGAGCATTACCTCCAAAAAGGTTTTTGACGAGTTAACCGAAGACGCGCGCACTTTCGCATTTAAACATACGGTAAAGGCCACCTCTATCGAACAGGGTATCATCCACAATTCGGCACGGAAGATATACGGCATCTATTATACTATAGAGGGCAATGCGGCATCTTCCTTACAGTTTTACATAACCGACAGTACCAAAAATTACCTGCGCGGCGCTTTGTATTTTAACAACGAGCCACGACAGGATTCGATACAGCCGGTACTCAGTTTTGTGAAGAAGGACATTGATACCATGCTGAAAACCTTTCAGTGGAAGGGGGAGTGATTTTTGATGCTGAATTGCGGAATCCAAGGCTGTTTGAATGGTCAGATTCGAAATTGAACATTCGAAATTCGAAATAAGAATATGGCTAAATTAAGATCATTCGTCAACAATCCGTACCAGGAAAATACTTATATCCTTTTTGATGAGACACGCGAGTGCTGCATCATCGACCCGGGTATGTACACCGCTTCGGAACAAAATGCAGTGACTAATTTTATCCGGGATAATCAATTAAAGCCCGTATTGCTGTTAAATACGCATTGCCATATCGACCATGTACTGGGTAATAAACTGGTGTCCGATCTTTATGGGTTAAAACCGCAGTTCCACATCGGCGAGTCGCCTGTACTGGCATCAGTGCCTGCTTATGCACCGCAAATGGGTATGCGGTATGAACCATCACCTTTGCCCGATCATTACCTTTCGGAAACAGGCACCGTATCATTCGGCGATACCGACTTGCAATTGATCTTCGCGCCGGGCCACTCGCCTGCGCATCTTTGCTTTTACAATGAGGCTGATAATTTCCTGGTAGGTGGCGATGTGCTGTTCCGCGGCAGCATAGGGCGCTGGGATTTCCCCGGCGGTAATTTTGAAACACTTACCCAAAATATTCGCGAAAAACTGTTCACCCTGCCCGATGACTGTACGGTGTACCCCGGCCATGGCCCTGAAACTACGATCGGTTTTGAAAAAGGGCATAACCCGTTTTTTAGTTAAGTTGTACCTATTACGTCCAACAAATTTGTAGTTTAGCGTCCAACGTACCACACGCATTGAACACCGCCATCTACATAGCCCGCCGTTATCTTTTTTCGAGGAAGAAGATGCATGCCATCAATATCATATCGGGTATATCCATGCTGGGTGTGTTTATAGGTAGTGCGGCGCTCATTGTTATTTTATCGGTTTTCAACGGTTTTGAAAAGGTGATCTTATCGCTTTACAGCAACTTTACGCCCGAAATGCTGATAGCACCCAGGCAGGGTAAGACATTCGATCCCAATACTCCTTATTTCAATGCCCTGCGCCGCGACCCAAAGCTGATATCCTTCACTGAAATACTGGAGGAAAAAGCTTTGATACGCTACGGCACCGATGGCGAATTTATTGGGACCGTAAGAGGCGTTAGCGATGATTTTTTGAAAGATCCGCTGTTGGATAGCACCATTGTAAAAGGGAGTTTTACCCTAAAAAGCAAAGGCCATTTTTATGCGGTTATCGGCGCCACTGTGCAAAGTAAATTATCTGTCAACATTAACGACCAGCTTTCGCCGCTGCAAATATACACCCCCAACCGGCACGCGTCCAGTTCTGCCAACCAGCTTAATGAGTTCGAGGTAAGGTATATTTATCCATCGGGGATATTCAATATCCAGCAGGATTTTAACAACCTTATCATCACCCATATCGATTTTATGCGCGATCTGCTGAACGAGCCCAAAAACATTTCGGCAATTGCCCTCAACTACAAAAAAGGCACCGATCTTGGACTGGTTAAAGACGACCTGACGGACAAGCTTGGCGCAGCGTTCACCATCAAAGACCGTTACGAACAAAATGCCGAATTATACAAAACACTCAACTATGAACGGTGGTTCATTTTCGTGATACTTACGTTTGTGCTCATCATCGCCATATTTAACATTATCGGGTCGTTAACCATGCTGGTTATCGACAAGCAAAAGGACATTGCCATCTTAACCAGTCTTGGAGCGAATAAACGGCTGATACAGGGCATCTTCTTTTCTGAAGGGATGATGATCTCCTTTATTGGTTGTATTGCCGGGATGCTGGTTGGACTAATATTCTGCCTTTTGCAGGAACAGTTCGGCTTCATCAGGTTCGGCGAAGAAATGTCGGCTATAGACGCATACCCGGTTGCGTTAAAGGTTACCGACTTTCTTTTAGTTTTTCTGACCGTAGGCGGCATCTCAACCATCGCATCAGGTGTAAGCGCACGTTTAAGTATCAAAAGGCTGGGAGAGATCAAAGAAGAATTGTAATTTTGGGCATAAAGCTTAAAGCTCTTTTTATAAAAACAAAATTCCGGCATATAGCTTTTAGCTTTATGCTTTTACCTTTCAACCTATAAAATATGGAATCGAAACGTCAGCAAAAATTCGCGGGAGTTATACAACAGGACCTGGCCGCCATATTTCAGCGCGAGGGGATGAACCTTTTGCCAAATACGATGATAACGATCACCAAGGTACGGGTAACCCCCGATCTGGCCATTGCACGTGTGTTCCTAAGCTTTTTCAATAATACCAATAACCAGCTGGCTTTGAATACTATCAAAGCGCACGCATCCGAAATACGCTATAAACTTGGCGCCCGAATTAAAGACCAGGTGAGAATAATTCCGCAGCTTGAGTTTTTTGTGGACGATACGAGCGATTACGTAGAGCGTATGGATAAAATATTCGACAAAATAAGCAAGGAAGAGCGCCAGCCCGACGGAGAATAATACAACGATGTCATTTCCTTTAGAGGTACTTATTGTTAATGAACAAACACACCTTGTTAGAAAACTACATCCGCTCCCACCCTGCAGAGGTCGGCAAGGTGGTTGACTACACGCCTGGAACTGACCTCCTGTACAGATTCGATTTTACAGCAGCGAATACTGAATTAAGCGCGGAAGACATTGAGGACACCAGTCGTTTCAGCGCATGGATAACCACCAAATTAAAAGAAAATAATTGCAGCTACGGTATTGGCGGATACATGGAGCACCGCACTATTTATGCCCGTAGCGCGCATTTTAATACTGAAGACGAGCCACGCCGCCTGCATCTTGGCGTAGATATATGGGCCGGGGCCGGAACGCCGGTTTACGCGCCGATGTCGGGTTATGTGCATAGTTTCCAGGATAATAATAATCACGGCGATTACGGGCCGACTATCATTTTACAGCATGATGTTGATGGGCTTGAGTTGTATTCGCTCTACGGTCATTTAAGCCGGAAAGATTTAGTCGTGCTGCACACCGGGGATAGTATCGAAAAAGGCCAGCAAATTGGCACTTTTGGCAACCAGGACGAGAACGGGCACTGGCCGCCTCACCTGCATTTTCAGCTGATGTTTGATATGGAAGATTTAACAGGCGATTATCCAGGTGTGGCCAAATTTTCTGAGAAAGAGAAATGGTTGAAAAATATTCCTGACCCGAACCTGATCCTGCGATTTCCAAATACGGAATAATAGGTTTATTTTTAATAAACCTAAAATCACATGACACCACGATCTTTTTTTGCTATCATCATTAAGATTACCGGGCTTTACCTCGTAATCGGCGCAGTTGTTTCCATTCCCCAGGTTATTACCGCGTTATTTGCTTATAAGTCTCAATTTAACTATAGCAGCGGGGATGATGTATTAACAATGGGTTCTTTCCTGGTATTTTCTGTCTCCTTTTATCTTGCCGTGATGTATTACTGTGTTTTCAAAACAGAATGGATCATCGACAAACTTCAGTTAGATCAAAACTTTTCGGAAGAAAGATTCGAACTCAATATCCATCGCTCAACTGTTTTAAGAATAGCAGTCATTGTTATCGGGGGTATTATAATAACCGATAGCTTGCCGCTATTGTGCAAACAGGCATTTGAGTTTGTCCGGTTTAACCGGACAGGCGCAGACCTGAAGCAGAACCCTGAAACGGTATGGATGATATTTTATTTTGTTAAAGTTTCGGTCGGCTTTGCTTTGATCTCGGCTAGTCGCCCGATAGTCAATTTTATTGAGTTGAAAAGAAAAAAGCCTGCTCAAAATGAAATAACGGAATAATTTCACCAGCTTTCGGCCTTCTTAATACAAACGGTCAGCTCGGTAGCTATTTGCCGTTGCTCGTCCATATCCGGGTGCGTTCCACAGCCGTGGTAAAACCGTTTGGAGAAAAAATATTTTGATACTTTTTTATCCCCGGCATTATTTACATAAGCAACTACGCCTGTCAAATATTTATGCATGGCGGCGCGCAATGCGTCGTTAGCCATTGGGCTGCTCAGGCAGATGATATCGGCATCAGGGTATCGTTTTCTAACGGTTTGAATAAATTTTACATAAGCGCTACAGAACAGGGTTGAGTCTTGTACGCCATCATTCTGGCCCAGGCAAATGGTAACCACATCGGGCTGGTAACGGCGAAAGTCCCACGCTGTTTTGTTATCACGCAGAAATGTTTTGTCAAATACATCGGGCATTACGATGTCCATATTGCAGCAGCTGTGTGTCAGCCCGATACCTGCCACGGCAGTCAGCTGCCATTGCGCGTTGAGCGCCCTTGACGTTATAGCCCCATAGCTGCGGTAAGCATTATGCTGATCGTACCAGGCGCCGGTATTGCAGGGCGACGCCGCAACATCGATACCTGTACCGGTTGTGATAGAGTCGCCGATGTACTCGATCTTGCGTGTTGGTTTTGACGGTGGCTGCAGCAATTGCTCACAACGGATGCCCGTAAACTCCAGGTACCCAATGCCCGATTCCGTATCTTTACAAATGGTCACTATATGCACTTCATTGGGCAATCCGGCAGCTACTTTGATCACATTGGCCTTACCCGTAGTTTGTACCCTGTACGACGGCTGGTCGTCCACCGCCACCTCGATATAGTTATGCGTGTTACCATCCTTTACCTCGTCATTAAGCAGTATCTCGCAATCGCTTCCTTTAAATTTCGCCCTGATATATACACCCGGCGACCAAAATTTCGGCTTCAGTTTATTAGCGAAATCTATACGTCCAAAATATTGTATCCGCGGGTCATCAGCCTTAAACAACTTTAGTACCGGCTGCTTTGCGAAAACGATATGGCTAAGCAGTATTAAATAGGCAGAAAATAGAATACGGGCCATGTTATGAAAAGAAAAACTTGGCTCAAAATTAACTTTTTGGCATGGTGGGTAGTAATACTATTATAACAAAAACCCGCCGCACAAAGAACATTTGAGCAGTCCGGCTCGCAAAAACTATTTGATCAGCAATTGCTGAAAAGTCACACTATCGCCGCTAAAAGCATCAAAGTCTACCACATGGCCAATGCCGGTTATCGTAGCTTTGTCCGAATGCTGCCATATCAGCCAACGCTTGCTGCCGATCGATCTCATTTCGGGCTGATCGTAATTAGCTACCCATAATGGATAACCATCAAAGAAACCCAGCAGGTAATCCTGGTAAAAGCTCGACCCCGAATAGATAATAGGTTTTATACCGGTTTTCTTCTCGATAAAAGTTAGGAACTCCTTCAGTTGCAGGCGCATTTTATCGGGCGTCATGTGGTTCAGTTCCTCCACATCAACTACCATGGGCAGGTCGCCTTTTTCCACTTTCACATTTTGAAGAAAAAACCTTGCCTGCCACGACCCGCTTTTGGATGGCTTAAAATAGTGATAAGCGCCACATATTATCCCGGCTTTGGCGGCCTCGCGCCAGTTGCGCTGAAAATACGGGTCGACGGACAGGATACCTTCGGTTGCCTTGATAAAGGCAAAAGTAATATGCACACTATCCTCCTCCATCGCCTTCACTTTCTGCCAGTCGATTTTTCCCTGCGCATAGGAAACATCGATACCATGAATGGCATATTTGTCAGGTATCCGGATATTGAAACTGCGGTAAGTACGATAATGCGGGTTGCCGCCGATATCCCTTACCCAGCGCCAGGCTGAGCTAAATCCCCGCAGAACATACCCGTAATAAAATGGAGAAAGCAATACAAGGGCTATACCGGCAATCGTTAATCTAAGTTGAATAGGCCAGCCTTTCTTTTTCTTTTTGCGCGTTGCCGTTTTACGCGCTGGCGATGGCTTTTTTGCAGGGGGTCTTTTAGGCGCGGCCACGGCGCAAAAATAAGAATATAAGCTCGTTCTCACAATATAAAACCCCCTTGCACTCGCTGCTCGGGGGTTTAAACCTAAACCTTATCACAGTTGGCCTGTCAGAACGACGGCCTCATGTACAGCAAATATAATAATGTAACACGCATGTTACAAATAATTCAACGAACTCATTGTGTTTATTCGACGCAGACTATTTTTTGATAGTCACAAGTGGGTTGTATCCGCACGCGCTGCAAATCAGGGTATTATCAATAACAACCTCATGTATTTTAGGTATTGAGCAACATTTCGGCGAGTCAAGTTTCAGGGTGACATGAATGCTGTCGGTAGCCAGGGTGCCGAGTGTCAGTTTAAACGTCTGCGTTGAAGTAGCTATGATCCGCACGAATCGGTTTGCCTTATCCGTGCTATCAACAGTCGCGTAAACATTTTGGCCATCAACCGAGCTGCTCACCTTAAGATCCTCGAATTTGTAGGGCGAACCCGGTGACAGGAAAAGGTCGGCGCCGCTGGTTTTATCTACTATTCGTACCCCAATGGTAGGCGCCACTACAGCAATAGCAGGGCATATGCCGCATTTACTGCTGGCCGGGGTATTTTTACAGGCGCCCCATAACATAGCCGAAGCTGCCAGAACGATAAGGAACCTTTTCATAATTCAATGACTTTAAAATTAATACGTTCATAGCAGCGATCACGATACAGTACATTGATAATCTTTTTCCTGGCGTGTCCAATTGCCATCGTTTCACTTGTTATGCTGGTATAATTCATATATTTATTAACCTGTCCATCGCAAGCTGGACCAAAAATTTACTAAAATGGACGAATACGCATTAATTATGAGGCACGAGGACGGAACGAAGATCGCCTCGCCCGAGCAAATGCAGATCTGGATGAAACAGACCATGGACTGGATAGGTGGTATTGCAGCTAAAAACAAATTTGTAAGCGGTACCGGCCTGCTCTTCGACGGTGCTAAAGTGGTCGGACATGGCGGCATAGTTACCGACGGCCCCTTCGGCGAGATAAAGGAAACTATCGGGGGGCTTATCGTGGTTAAAGCGGCTTCAGTTGAAGAAGCTATTGAATTTGCCAAAGGCTGCCCGGTTTTGCAGGGCGATGGCAACACTATGGAAGTGCGCCGAATCGCGAAAAACGACGGCACGCATTAGAACCATCTTTGTGCCTCCCTATGAAAAAACTTGGTACCAGCTGTGGTTAACTGGCCCCGAAAAGATTAACCACAGCGGGCACAAGGGGGGCAGAGTTCACAAACGTTTTTGAACGCAATGGAGCAACCGGAACTGATACCTCACCTTTTCAGGACAGAATACCGCAAAATAGTTTCGGTACTTTACCGGCGCTTCGGGTTCGGCCAGATGGAAACTGCCGAGGATATTGCCGCCGATACATTCGTTACCGCAGCCCAAACCTGGCCTATGCGTGGTATTCCGCCCAACCCGGTAGCCTGGCTGTATAACGTGGCCCGAAACAAAGCCAAAAACCACCTGCAGCGCGAAACGATCTTTACTAAAAAAATAGAACCTGAACTTACCCACAGCTCTTCCGAATTGTACGAACAGGACATCGACCTTTCACCCCGGAACATTAACGACAGCCAATTGCAGATGATGTTTGCAATTTGCCACCCTGCTATCCCTCCAGAGGCTCAGATCGGTCTGTCCCTTCGTATTCTTTGCGGTTTTGGTATTGACGAGATAGCAGCTGCATTCCTGAGTAATAAAGACACTATTAACAAACGCCTGTTTCGTGCAAAGGAAAAACTCCGCAAAGGGAAGGTCAGGATCGAACTGCCAAACGCCGCTGAATTGGATGAAAGGCTGGAACCAGTGCTGCGCACCATATACCTGCTATTTAATGAGGGCTACTATTCCGTAAGCCAGAAACAGGTTTTGCGAAAGGAACTTTGTTTGGAAGCTATCCGTCTTTGTTATATGCTGATAGACAACACGGAAACCAACAAACCCGGGGTAAATGCGTTGCTGGCCCTGATGCTGTTTCATGCTTCACGGTTTGAGGCGAGGGTGGGTAAAGATGGTGAACTGATCCTTTACGACGACCAGGACACCAGCCTTTGGGATACCGATCTCATCAGTCGGGCCAGCTATTTCTTTCATTGCGCGGCCGGCGGCGATACACTTTCCAAATACCACCTCGAAGCTGGTATTGCCTGGTGGAACACGCAAAAGACCGACTCCGCGGAAAAGTGGGAAAGCGTTTTGCAGCTATATAACCAGCTGCTCGCCATAGAGTATTCGCCGGTGGCTGCACTTAACCGAACTTATGCCCTTTCAAAAACCAGCGGTAAGGAAATGGCCATAAGGGAAGCAGAACAATTGAAGCTGGAAAACTATCCCTTTTATTTTACCCTTTTGGGCGATTTATATACCGGTATCGACACAGAAATGGCGCGTAAAAATCTGCTGAAAGGTCTTTCGATCACTAAAAGCGACTTTGATAAGCAAGCCATCCGGCGAAAAATAGACTTACTATAAGTTTAACCGGTATTACCGGCTGCGGCAGTAAAAAGGTCGTTTTCCGGTTGTTCAACAGTTTTTGCCCGCTTTCCAAAATAATTCCAACCCATTGTCCAATCCTGCAATACCCGGTCGTCATTAGGGTATAAATCAAATACAGAATAAAATGGAACAGAGAATTAGTTTTTTTAACAAAGGGCAAAATGCCATGAAAGTGTTGTTTGGATTCGGTAGTTATTTAAGAAGATCAGACCTTGATCAGCAGCTTTTGCATTTAATAGAGTACAGGGTATCGCAGATCAACGGCTGCGCCTTTTGCCTGGATATGCATTCGAAGGACTTGCGCGCCGGCGGCGAAACAGAACAGCGCATTTATATGCTCGATGCATGGCGCGAAGCGCCATTTTACACGCAACGGGAACGTGCCGCGCTTGCCTGGGCAGAGGCTGTTACCAAACTTACGGATAAAAATGTGCCCGATGATGTTTATCAGCTGGCCAACAGCCAGTTTACCGAGCAGGAACTGGTCGACCTTACCTTTGCGGTTTTGGCCATCAACTGCTTCAACCGCATCAACATAGCCTTCCAAACTCCGGCAGGCGACTACCACCCTGGCCAGTTTGCAACGCAGACGGCGTAAAATTAAACGCAATAAAAAGCCACTCTCCAATGGAGAGTGGTTAGGAATTAGCAGGTCCGGCGGGCTGACAAGCGCACTTCTCATCTTACGCTGCACTCGCTATACCGGGATATATGCGTTTATTTGCTTAATAATTGGTTTAAAATTATCTCCAATTTAGGATCGCTTGGCCGCGGAGCGTCCTGATCAACGATATTGCCTTTTTTATCTATTATCATATATCTCGGTATCGTTTTTAAATTAAATTTATTTGAAAAATCCGTAAAAGCGGCATTCTTTAGTAGGATAAAGCTGAGCTTGTCAGGCAGACCTATGTCGTTTGCCTTATGTTTCCAGGCAGACATGTCCTCGTCTTTTGAAAGATACAGGAATACAATGGGTGCCCCTTTGGTTTTATATTTCTGTGCTAACGAGTGCGAAGCGGGCATTTCTGACAAACAAGGTGCACACCAGGACGCCCAAAAATCGAGGTATATTACGTTGCCTTTTGATTGGCCGAGCAATTGCTCTAAGTTTACAACTTTATTGTTGCCGAGGGACTTTAATTCAACGTTTTTTGAAAGCTTTGCCTGTAGATTTGACCTGTACTTTTCTAAATTTTCAGTTAGATAATTTGCCAGATCAGGATGTCTCGCAACTTTATTAAAAGCAGCAATTTGTTCAATTAAAGTATCCAATTGAGCTTTAGTATCAGGCTTGTAATTTTTCAGATAACCGTAAATGGCGTAATCCTGTATTGCCGGCGGTAGATTTTTACGCATATCATTGATGTATTCGTCAGTGCTTGAAATGTGATGAACTTTATTGATATACAAAATATAATTATTTATCACATTTCTGAAGGTTAAATAATTCCATGACGTGCTATCAGCGTTTTTTAAAGAAGTTAAAACGTTGTCATCGTTTTTTAAAAACCTGGCGTATAATGAAAGCAGCCCAGCCAGTTTGTCATATTCAACGGTCGACTTTGCATCTTTATAAACATCGTTGTGCAATGTATTTTTACGATTTTCAAGAATCTGTTTTTTGCTGGCGTAAAACTTATTAATTGCTTTGATCCCGGTGAGAAAGTCAGTTTTGTTCGAATAGTTCATTGATCCGACATTGAACAAAAGGGTGTCCATCAGATCTATTCGATTTTGTAGAATGGAATTGTTCGAACTCAATGTTGTCCGGCCATTTTTCTTTATGAGCGATACTGTATCTGACGATCTTATTATAAAATATCTTAGATCACTGAAGTCGGGAGTGTTTGTGCTATAAAAGACTATCGGATCTGTGACATCAATGTGTAAAGTATCACTATTGATAAATGGATATAGTTGGGAATTGTTAAAATGATCAATGTAACTAAACTCTTCATTCCTGTTACCTGTGCGATTAATGATCACCAAAGTAGATCGTCTTTTACTTGTCTTTTGATCTGGGTCTCTTGTCTTTTGACCGCTACAGGATAAAAAATGGATTGCAATTAATAATACAAATACAATTTTGGTCATAATAGTTTATATTGATAGTATGCAAACGAATGGTTTTACAACCATTCGTTTGTGAAAATAAATATTATGGGCAGCTGCTGCAGCACCAGGTTGCGGTTTGACAACGTCCGCTAGTAATATTTTCATCGGCCTCGGCTTGAGCAGTTGCCTTGCTAAATGATTGCGGGCTATAAAAACCATTGCAAGAGTATGCGCAAGTCCCGGGTGCAGCGACACCGCCTTTCACATTTTTCATTTGCTCTCTATCGAGCATTTTAAAGTTATTCATGACTTTTTTTAGATTTGTTAATTTTGCTTACTCTTTTCCAAGGTTTTCAGCTTTCCCTTTTTCTTCGGCCGAAAGAAAGTCTTCAAAAAATATATTTTAATTCTTCAATGTCATAGTTTTCAGGCAACCGGTACCCATTTATGAAAATAGTTGGGGTATAGGTAATTTCAACTTCGTCACACCATGTACCCATAGCTTCCATCTTATCATTTTGGTTTACAAGTTCACCGTTCATAAGATATTTTGAGGAAAACAGTTCATAGTCCTTTTTGGGCGCCAAATACCAGTCGTCAAGTGCCTGTTGAGTTTTGGCGCGATCATTTTGTGCTTCAATGGCAAGCAGGTGCCTTACAACTTGAGCGCCACGGTCATCTTTGTTATTTTTTGCAGTGAATATTACCCGCAGATTTACATTTTTATTATAGGTTACTATATCTTCAAGCGTAGGATGTGCTTTGGCGCAAGGGCCACAATAGGGATTGCAAACTTTAATTATCGTATTTTCGGCATTTGGGTCGCCTATAAGAATACCTAATTGCTGCCAATTATCCGTTTTATCCTGTTTGGTTAAAAGCCCATTAAATATGTCAGGATTGTATTGTAACCTTTTGTAAGCATTTTTATACAAATTCTGATCTTTTGCTTTGAAAAAGATGGGCTTCAGGGTATACCATGCCACAATGGGCATCAATAGCGCAAACGCAACCCCGAGCGCAAAAGCGAAGCCATTCGTCGTAAAGAATAGTAACGAATGTACGGGCCTCCAGAAATTGAAAGCGCTCCATATCAGTTCCGCAGCCAGACAAGCCTGAACAGTAAGGCAAAGTAAACACCATTGGTGAACAATTCGCCATTGATAATAAATGCTGAATAAAATATAAGGAGCTGCAAATATGTTCAAAAATGCCAGGCAACCTTTTTTATCAGAAAATGACATGCCCGGCATTAATAATAAAATAGTCGTAGAACAGAAATAGAAAAACCCGATCTCCGACCAGCTTACTCCCCATATTTTCGAGGCTTGGCTGCCTAGCACTGCATCGCAATTGCTTCTGGCACCGGCTGTGCAAATATTCTTCACGAATATGTTGCTTTTGTCTATTTCGTAAACCAGCAAAAAAACAGTTGTAGCAAGTCCGCATAATTTTATAAACGTAATAGGCATATAAGCGAGGCTTTTTGCAGCGATACCATTGGCAACAACTAAGAATAACAGTAACAAAATTGCACTAGTAATAGTGAGTGTTAGTTTATTCTTTTCAATTTTCTCCTTTTTTAGATGGACCTCGAAATCTCGTTCGCCGCTATTTTCATTAAGCTCTGCAAATAAGGCTGTATTTCTGAATTGCTCAATAAATTGCTGCTTTGCAATTTTTTGTGGTCGTTTTAAATTATAAATCAAATCGACTGCGTTATCACTCATCCCTGTCACCAGTACAAAATCGCTTCCCACATCAGGGACGCTCATGTAGGCTATAAATGGTGCCTTTAAATGATCAATTTCATCTGTAGGAACATTATATGCAGCATTTCGAATATTAAACCGATCGAAAGTATCGCTTAAGCTAAATAAACTTGGGTAATAAGGGTTTTCTTCTATAGCGGACTGTAATGATGTTTTTGTTACCGGTATTTTTAATAAGGTTGCGTAAGCAAAAGCGACTTTTTTAAGACTGGAATTAAAGGTTTGGGCCATTTATATATTTAGACTAAAACAGTTGTTACCAATGTCCAGATATTCGTTAGTAATATCAATCCGTTTTTTCACGGCATTTTTACCGTCAAAACACCCAATATTGAAAATCTGACGAGTAAGTACTTGCATATTGAAAAATGAACATCCAACTGTAGGTGCTCGGGGCCTGATAAAGCGGGCGCCAGGCTTGTGCCCTCGGTAGCTGGTTGAACCGGAAGTTTATTTCATAATCGTTCGTCATCGTGAACGTAGTGAAGCATCTATGCCGGATGGATGTTAACCGTAATACATAGTGTTATGAAATAGATTTTTTTACGCTCCACTACCTGGGTATGACAATGAGGAGCAAATCAGCTGGCTATATAAATTCGACTGGCCAGGTTGGGGGCTCAAGCCTACAGCCTTTGTTGCAATTGTAGATCGCATAATTTCTACTTTGGAAGAATATTTTGCGGGCACCTCTGAGTTTAATGATGAATTATTGGAATTTGATGAAACTGCCGCGAAAGCCAAACCTTCAGCGTGGGCGCTGATGCTGCGCTGGAAATTAGGTTTTCGCCCACCGGAAGCTTTTATACTTAAACTAGCCCTTATTCTTGCAAATCCCCAGCTACCTGCGTGATTAATGATTTCTGCAAGAAGAATCGGCCCAGGCTCCCTCTGTCGCAACACGCCCCTCATATTGCCGCATTCACCAGTTTGGATAGGCGCCTATTCACCCTAAGTTTGTATTGTGCATTGTTAAACAGGCATTTGCCACCGCTCTTTGAAAATTATTTAAAAATAAATTTGTGCAACCAAAAGGTGGCATATATATTTGCAACCAAAAGGTTTCATAAATAATGAGAAGAGATGTGTTCCAGGCGATAGCCGACCCGACGAGGAGGGAGATTTTGGGATTGATAGCGCATAAGTCGCTTAATATAAATTCAGTGACGGAGCAATTTGACGTAAGCCGGGCGGCCATTTACAAACACATGAAGATATTGACCGAGTGCGGGTTGCTCGAGATCAAACAGCAGGGGCGCGAACGCTTTTGCGAAGGCAAGCTGGAAAGGCTGAATGAAATATCGGATTGGGTGGCGCAGTACCGGGAATTTTGGGAGACGCGCCTCGATTCGTTAGAAAGTTATTTAAAAACCCTCCAGGGAAAGAGCAATGATCAGGGTAAAACTACATTATAAAGGAGAAAAATATGACACGCTTAAATAATGCCGATGTTGAAGTAAAGAAGCGCGAATTGGTAATAGTCCGCTTGTTCGACGCGCCACGCGCATTGGTTTACAAAGTTTGGACAGATCCGGAACATGTAAAACAATGGTGGGGGCCAAAACCATTCACCAACCCGGTATGCGAGATCGATCTGAAGCCGGGCGGCAGGTTCTATTACGTAATGCGTTCGCCGGATGGCATGGATTTTCCGATGCTTGGAACGTATATCGAGATTGTCCCCAACGAGCGGCTCGTATATTCAGACGACCTGTTTGAACAGGCCGGATTTTGGAAGATGGCGATAGGAGACAAAGTAGGCGATGACATCGATTTTTCGACCATCAAAAACAAGGTGACCGTAATTTTTGAGGACAAAGACGGAAAAACCAAACTTACATTAACAACCCGGTTTGCATCCAACGATATACGCGACGCTATGATAGGCATGCAAATGGCCGAAGGCTGGACCCAAAGCCTGGAGAAGTTTGCTTACGAATTAACTATTTCCTGAGCAATATGAAAGATATGGCAATATCCCCCGATAAATTCAGCGGCAACACAGATAACCGTGAGATCGTGATCAACCGCCTGCTGGATGCGCCGCGCGAGCTGGTATTTGAAGCATGGACCAACCCGAAGCACCTGGTAAACTGGTGGGGCTGCCAGGGTTTCAGCAGCACTTTTCACCACATCGAAATAAAACCCGGCGGCAAATGGCACTTTGAAATGAACGGCGCCAACGGGGTAAGTTTCCCAAACTTTGTGCTGTTCACCGAAGTGGTAAAGCCCGAGCGACTCACCTATCTGCATGCCGCGGATGAATCTTACGAACCCAACTTTAAAGTGACCGTAACTTTTGAACAGCGGGGCGCTAAAACCTGGCTAACCATGCGCAGCATATATGCTACCGTTGCGGAGCGCGATTATGCTGTGAAAGCGTTCGGCGTTGTTGAGGGCAGCAATCAAACTATGGATAAACTGGAACTTTACCTTAAATCGCGGTTCGATCTGCAAAATCAATTAAAAATCAACAATGTGTCAAGAGTAACCACCTACCTCAATTTCAGTACCCAAACCGAGCAGGCATTTAATTTTTATAAGTCAGTATTCGGCACCGAATTTTCGGGACCTGGAATAGCAAGGTTCGGCGAAATTCCGCCACACGAAGGCATGCCGGCTTTGAGTGAAGAGGACAAGAAACTGATTCTCCATATCGAGTTACCTATCCTCGGCGGCCATGTACTGAAGGGAACCGATGCGCCCGAATCCATGGGTTTTACCCTGAAAAAAGGCGACAATATGCACATTAACCTGGAACCCGATACCCGCGAGGAAACCAAAAGGTTATTCGACGGCCTTTCGGAAGGCGGCCAGGTAACCATGCCGCTAATGGATATGTTCTGGGGTGGCTATTATGGTAGTTTCACTGACAAATTCGGTATCAACTGGATGGTGAACTGTTCTGAAGAAAAGAAATAATTAATTCATAAATCAAACTCACTAAAACAATGAAAAAGATCAAAATTATTTACTGGATCTGCACGATCATTATCTGCGGATTAATGTTATTCTCAGCGGTTATGACCTTCATACCCCAACCACCAAATCCCGAGATGGTAAAGCTTGCATACCCCGGCTACATATTTAAGTTTTTGGCCGTGGCTAAAATATTGGGAGTGGCTGCTATCCTGGCGCCTGGTTTCCCAAGATTAAAGGAATGGGCCTATGCCGGCCTATTTTTTGACTTGCTCGGTGCAACTTATTCATTCATTGCTATCGGCGATCCGGTATCAGCGTGGGCGCCAATGTTCATCTTTATCGCTATCCTTTTTGGATCGTATTTCACTTATCACAAAAAGATAGCCGCGTAAATTAACCATTAATGTTCTGAACGATGGAAATGCAAATGGTAGAGGTTTTTAAAACAAATGTGAGGCAGAAAAGACAGGCTAAACGGCTGTTGAATATCCTGTCGCAGCAGTTCCCTTTATGCCGCATCAATTTCGACCTGGAGGATTGTGACAAGATATTGCGGGTGGAAGGGAACAACATTCGCCACGAAAAAATAACCGCACTGGTAACCGGGCATGGTTACCGGTGCGATATACTCGAATAGAACATTCAAGCTCATTAAAATGACACAAGTAACTTCGAAAGACGGTACACTCATCGCTTACGAAAAAACCGGCAGTGGCTTACCTTTAATATTGGTAGACGGCGCCCTTTGCAGCCGCGATTTCGGCCCAATGCCAAAACTGGCACAGTTTCTCGCCGGCAGTTTCACCGTCTTCACCTACGACCGCCGCGGAAGAAATGAAAGCGGCGATACCAAACCCTATGCTGCTGAACGCGAAGTGGAAGATATTGAAGCACTAATTAACGTTGCGGGCGGCGCAGCTTACGTATATGGTGTATCATCAGGTGCCGCCCTTGCCCTGGCTGCTGCCGCAAACGGGCTAAATATCACCAAACTTGCCCTGTACGAACCTCCTTTCGATGTTTCGGACGAAGGGCACCATGCTCCGGCCGACTCGCTGCCTCAACTGAAGGCCCTTATTACGCAGGACCGCCGGGGCGATGCCGTAAAATATTTTATGAAGGATATCATTGGCATCCCCCCGCTGGTTGTTTTTATGATGACACTGTTCCCTATCTGGAAAAAACTAAAAGCCGTTGCGCACACATTGCCCTATGATATTACCATACTGGACGGCTTCGGTTTGCCCGTAGAGCGTGCCAAATCTGTCAGGGTCCGCACGCTTGTTTCAGGCGGCGATAAAAGCCAGGTTTTGCTGCAGCACGCTGTAAAAAAGCTGGCTGAGGTAATACCAAATTGCGAACTAAGGATGTTAAAAGGGCAAACCCACAACGTATCTGAAAAGGCGATAGGCCCGGTGCTTGTAGAATTTTTTAATAAATAATTAACCTCTCCAAATAATAACCCTTCCTGGCACTTGCCGGAGTAGCAGCAATTTTGTAACTTGCGTTGCCTCTATAATTCAACCTATGAAAAAATTTAAACGGCATTAGCCCCCTGTGGGGCAATAATGGCACGTTTTATTACGCAAAAACACTGGTTTAGCGAGAAATTTTGCACTAAGTAAAATTAAGGCATCGTTAGCAACGTTAACCTGTCAACATGCGTAATGTTCCATAAACGTTAATTAATATTTAATTTCAGCAAATCATTCCAAACATTTTATTTGATTTTTGGTTTACCATGTTGATTCACTTTATCACTGGATAAAAATGTCAAAGCGGGTATTAATAATAGAAGATGACGAAGATATACTTCAGGTATTAGAAACGGTGTTGGTCCACAACGATTATGAAGTTAAAGGGCTTGAACGGACTGACGATATACTTAAATCTGTAGGGGAATATAAACCGGACCTTGTTTTAACCGATTACCTTCTTTCGGGTACCAACGGGGGCAAGATATGCCAGCAAATAAAAGGCAATAAGGATACCTGCCACATACCGGTTATTTTAATATCTGCCTACCCCGAACTGGCTGTTTCACTGGGTCATTTTGGTTTCGATGCCTTTATTACAAAACCTTTTGATATCAATGTGCTGGTAAAAAAGATAGGCGGCCTGATTAATTAATGCCGGCTTCATAAAATTCACCAAAATTAAATCTCATTACCTGGAATCGTCCAAATAACGGATATTCGGCTTTCGTGTGTTTTTTACAGGGCGGTGACCGTATAAAATGTGCATAAATAACATTTTTAGGCTATCACCGTTAACTTTGAAAGCGGCACAAAAGGTAAACATGTTTATGCCGGGTGCTTTTTAAATAAAATACCGGGCTGCCATATAATCAGTTGGAATTATTCGAATGAGATATACCCTTTTTGCACTAATATTATTTTTTTCTATTGCCGCAAAAGGGCAAAATACCATTGTGAGTGGGTCTGTGACCGATGCGCAAACCAACCAATTAATGCCCTTCGTAACCGTGTCTTTCCCTGGTACGCCTATCGGTACCAATACCGGGAATACCGGTAAATACCGCATTGAAACAGGTAAAACTTACACACAGCTTAAATTTTCTTCTGTTGGCTATAAGCCGGTTATCCGTACCATCGTTGCCGGTAAGGAACAGGTGATCAATGTGCGCATGCAGTCGGACGTACAAACCCTTGCCGATGTAAAAATTCATGCCGGGAAAAAGACGCGTTACAGGAATAAGGACAACCCGGCGGTGGAACTGATACGCCAGGTGATTGCGCATAAAGATGAGAACCGAATGCAGAGTTATGATTATACGGAGTATAAACAATACGAAAAGCTGGAGTTCTCTTTTATCAACGTCTCCGAAAAGCTGACCCAGCGTAAGCTGATGCGTCCGTATAAATTTTATTTCGACAACAAGGATACAACCAGTTCTCCCGGAAAGTCGCTGTTGCCGGTTTACCTTGAGGAGAAACTGACGCAAACTTATTTCCGGAAGAATCCCGAGAAAACCAAGAAGATAGTTGAGGGCGAAAAAAAGGTAAACATCATCAACTTTGTGGATGAAGAGGGAGTGAATACCTATCTCAACCGCATGTATGCCGAGGTGGATATCTACTCAAACAACATCTTTTTGATGACCAACCAGTTCCTGAGCCCTATTGCAGATGCCGCCCCAACTTTTTATAAATTTTTCATTACCGACACTATCGAGGTGGACCACAGGAAGTTGGTCGAACTAAGCTTTACGCCGCGTAACGGGAATGATATATTGTTTGAAGGGTTGATCCTGGTCACCCTCGACGGACGCTACTCAGTGCAAAAAGCGCGACTATCTGTTAATAAGAACATCAACTTGAATTGGGTACGCGGTATGTCTGTTGACCTGGCCTATGAGGAAAACCCCGATGGGCGTTATCATTTGAGCAAAAGTGATATGAAGGCCGACTTTGGCCTTAATAAAAATGGCAACAAAGGTATTTTTGGTGAGCGCACGATATCCTATCAAAACTACCTGGTAAATACGCCGCGACCAGATAGCGTGTACGCCGGCGATCAGCTGGTGATCAAAAAAAGCGCTTTAAAGCGGGGCGATCAATTTTGGTTGGATAGCCGTGGCCGCGACACGCTGACCAGGATAGAGGCGGGTGTGTACAAGAATATCGATACCCTGCAAACTATCCCGGCCTATAAAAGGACAATGGATATTATTACCCTGGTTGCTACCGGGTTTAAATCATTCGGCCCTTTCGAGATGGGGCCATTCGGTACGTTTTACAGCTTTAATGATGTTGAAGGATCACGGCTGAGGCTGGGCGGCCGCACCACTACCGATTTTAGTACCCGTTATTACCTGGAGGCTTACGGAGCTTATGGGTTTAAGGATGAAAAATTTAAATACCTGCTCAGCGCCGCCTATTCATTTAATAACAAGTCGATTTATAAATTCCCTCTTAGTTATATTAAAGCAACTGTTCAGTACGAGGCGAAAATACCAGGCGAGGAGATATCCTTTGCGCAGCAGGATGCTTTGTTCCTGTCGTTTACCCGCGGTGTTAATGATAAATTTCTTTACAACCAATACTACAAACTGGATTATGTAAACGAATTTGAAAACCACTTTTCTTATTCGCTCGGCTTCAAAAGCTGGCAGCAAACTCCCGCCGGATCGTTATATTTTATCAACGGGGCAAATGGCTCACCTAACATCGTTCACGATGTAACGACATCTGAATTTTCGCTTAACCTGCGGTATGCGCCGCATGAACAATTGGTGCAGGGTAAACAGTATCGCATTACCATTCCAAGTAAATATCCCGTACTCAACCTGGATTACAGGCAGGGAGTAAAGGGCCTGTTTGGTGGCGATTATAATTACAAAAGCCTGATGGCCCGCCTCGACAAGCGCTTTTATTTATCGCAATTGGGCTATGCTGATCTTTCTGTGCAGGGCAGTTACCTGTTTGGACAGGTGCCGTTCCCGTTGTTAAGCATTCACCAGGCCAACCAAACGTATACGTATGATTTTCATTCCTATAACCTGATGAATTTCCTCGAGTTTGTAAGCGACCATTACGCCGCCGCCCAGTTCGAGTATACGCCAAACGGGTTTTTCTTTAACAAAATACCCCTGCTCAAAAAATTGAAATGGCGCGAGGTTGTTGGGATAAAAGCTATTTATGGCGGTCTGCGCGATGAGAACAACCCGGCGTTGCACCCTTCGCTATTCCAATTCCCTACCGATCAGAATGGTGTATCGGAAACCTATACCATCAATAAAACACCTTACCTGGAGGGTAGTGTCGGCATCGGCAATATCTTCAAAGTATTCCGTATTGACGTAGTGGAGCGGTTCACGTACCTTAACAATCCAAACACTACCCGTTTTGGCGTAAGGGGTAGTGCCTGGTTCGATTTTTAACCGTTCAAAAATTCTTCTATCAAAGCAGCGGTAAGTTCCGGCAGCCTGCTTCCTTTCGTTACCATGCCCATTTCGCCAATACACGAGCCATGAGCACCGGGCAATACCGCCAGCCGGCCGCCCGGGATCAACCGCGATAGCTTTACCGCATGTTCGGCAGGCATCACATCCTGGTCAGACACCATAATAAGTGCGGGCGCTTTGATAGACCTGATAAGATCGTCAGGAATGTCCTTAAAGTTCACCATACGCGCTACATCCCTTTCAAACATAGCTTGCAGACGGCTTTTATCCGGGGTAACTTTCAGGAAGGCCGCCTGCAACGGTTCGGGCATGCTATTGAGCGTAGCGCCGGTAAAACCATCGAAGAAACCATCAATAAACCCATCGCGCCTGTATGCCCCTGAAAGGTTAATGATCTTGTTTACCAGCCCCGGGTACCTTATCGCTATCTGCATAGAAGTAGTACCCCCATTGCTGAACCCAAAAAAGTTGGCCTTTTTTATTTTGAGGTGTTTCAGCAGCGCTGCAACATCGTCCGCATCCTGCTCAAATGATTCGGGAGTGTCCCTGTCTGCTGTGCGGCCATGCGCCTGCAATTCTACCGCTATCAATTTACCATAGCCTGAAAGAAACGGCAACATGGTACCGAAGGTTGTTTCTATGGTCGATCCCCCGCCATGGATCAATACCAGCGGCAAGCTGCCTTTGCCATAGATCTCATAATACATTTCCAAACCGTTTACCGGTGCGTAACCGGCTGTTGTTGCGTTTTTCATTTGATCAGATTATTTGCATTTACAATTATTACAGCACTGCGATAAATAACCTGCGAGCATCAATGCCCACAGCTCAACCATGTGTTTATTTAAGAGGTGCTGCACCGGTATTATTTTTTGCTTTTCATCCCCTCCAGGTAAACTGCAAGTTTTTCAACGTTTTGTTTCAGGCCCTCATCGGCTCCATAAGTTTTTACTACCTGGATAAATTGCTCGGCGCTTTCAAAAAGCATGTGCCAGCTCAAAAAAGTTTCCCCGCCCATATCTTCAAACTCAATAGTCGCTACAAACTTTGGACTTGATGCATGTTCATAAACTATCTTTTTAAGCGGAATGACCTCCTTAAATATACTTTTGTTCTTATAGTCAGTCCCGTCAGGGCCGTGCATCACCAGGTTCCATTCGCCGCCGGGGCGCATATCCATAGTTGTTATGGTATTGGTAAAACCATTGGGGCCCCACCAATTGGCGATGTGTTCCGGTTTCGTCCATATTTCCCATACCAGCTCTACAGGCGCATTCAGCTTTCTTGAAATGCGGAGTTCGCGGTCTTTAGTGCTGTTTTGATCATTTTCCATATCTCTCTTTTTTAAGTTTTTCCAAATAGGCTTCCATGCTGTCCAGTTTGCTTTCCCAGTGCCGTTTGTATTGTTCAACCCAGTTAGCTACTTCGCTAAGTTTATCCAACTGAGCCTCACAAAAGCGTTCACGTCCTTTTTGTTTTATGGTGATCAAACCACACTCAGTAAGTATTTTAACATGAAGCGAAATAGCCTGCCGGCTCATATCAAAACTGTCGGCAAGCGTATTCACGTTCAGTGCCGAGTTTGATAACATGCCTATTATCTGCCGCCTCGTAGGGTCTGCTATTGCCTGGAAGGCATCTCTTCTCATCTCCATTTGCTATTCTTTATGCAAGTAAGTGCTTGCAAATATAAATGCAAGTATTTACTTGCGCAAATTTATTTAAGAAAATTGTTGGTTTTTTACGATCGCCTGCCGGCTGGTCAAATCCACAGGTCGGCCTCTCTTATGTCGAATGGCTCATAAGTAAAGTACTGTACAAACCTGGGCTTAGCCGAAGTATTGGGCCTGCTGCCATGTGGCAGCGCCTGGTGCCAGATTATGAAATCGCCGCCGTTGGCGGCTACTGGAATGCTCCCAAGCGCATGAAGATCTTGCCGCCGCGGGTCAGTTCCGCCGGGTAAGGAATGCAGCCAGTTTTCTACCCTGTTATGAAAGCCGGGTACCAAAGTAAATGCGCCCTGCGAAGCTTCCGTGTCCGAAAGATAAAGCAAACCCTGCAGCGAAAAGGGTATAGGTAAAGTGAGGCTGCAATCCCAGTGCATGTTGGGGCCGGGAAACTTCCACCTATCCGTTTCCGGCGGGTTAAAGCCTACCCTGTCGGCCGTCACCCAAATATCTTTCCGTTGCCAAAGCTGCTCATAGGCCATTCGCACTTTTTCCGATTGTCTGTTCTTATTCAATAACGGATGCTGAAAAAGCTGCACCATAATGCCCTGGATGGACGGGTGCTGTTTGTACCATGTCACCGGGTCATCCCGCTTGATACCGATAAAATCGCAGATAACTTCAATGGTTTTTTCACAATCGTCCTTCGAAACAGCGTCCCTGATAATAAGGTAGCCATTATCCTGCCAGCATTTAAGCTGCTGGTCATCCAGCACCGGGTGTATGGTCTTGTCCTGTTCTGTATTCCCGCTATGGAACAGGTTATTAAACCGAAAAATATTGTCCTGCATAGGGTAGCCTGAGGTCTCGATTATCCAGTTTTCGAATTGGTCGAACGATGGCGTTTCCCGGAAAATGTATATCATGCATTGTTCAAGGCCAAGCCCCAGGGCCGACAGCAAAGTCCTGTCGAGCTGCCACTCGTCCTGCCAGTCGGTGGGTGGCAGCTTATTTTCCCTTTTCAGTAAAACTTTGTTCCAAAACCTTTTAAGGTGCATAACGCCCAGTCTGCCCGTTTCTGAGGAAGGGATTAAGGTGCCCGATGATAAGAATGTTTGGTCCATAAAAGGATAAATGTCAGATGTTATACATATTTTTTTCGCACAGCCAACTGATCATTTGCGGGAACGCTTGTTTGTTCAGTTTCTTTGCGGTTGCCGGCCCGTAACTCATACCGCACCATTCCAGCAACGGAACGCCAAAGTATTGTCCCTGGTTAAAGTTGTCGACGATGTTCGCACCGCCACCCTTATAGCCATTTTCGTGAAAGACGACTTTTAAATCTATACCCAGGTGTAAGCATGCCGCGTATGACCAGGCTATGGCCATCATTTCTCCGCCCTGGTGCACCTGGCTATTGTCCAGGTTATCATTCATCGCCAGTCTTATATCTTCCGGCATACAGGCAAGATGGCCGGCCTCGTGCAAAATATCGCCCGGGTAAAGCAGTTTTTCCTTATCGATGATCAGCGTCCCATCCCTAAGCCGGAGGCCCGGCAAAAAGGTATTTCCTTCGATACGCTCAAAATAATAGCCGATACCTATCTCCCTGAGAAAACCCAGCATCAAATCCATTGTTTTATTCATGGTTCAGTTCATTTTCCAGCTTATCAGCCAGGGCCGATGACGCTTCGGTCCGGTGCATTCTCAAGCTCCTGATAATAGATATTTGTAATTCTTTGTCTGTCGTTTCTGCTTTGCATCTTTTTTCAGCCCGTTCAAAAACCTGTTGCAGCCAGTTATTTACCCTGCAATCCACCACCAGGTGTATGCGGTCGGTGTCCCCTTTATTGGCAACCCGGTGTGGCAGGTTGGCGTTAATGTACCAGCATTCGCCTGCATTCATACTTACCGGCTCGTCATCCACAAAAAACTCCACTTGGTTATTAGTAAATACAGGTATGTGCAGCCTGGTCTCGCCGTTTTCAAAAGAAAGCTCCGCATCGCGGTGCTGTTTAATTACAGCGCCGGCTTTCAAATTCAGCAACCTGGCCGACATCTTTTCACATTGCAGTCCATCAAGTATACGGCCTACCCCGGGCAGCCTGTCCAACAGCATGGTATTTTCAAACGAATCATCATCCATCAGTTCAGCAAATGGTTTGCCTGCATCGCCCCTGGGTGCGCGCAAAGGCAACACGTTCCATTCACCGTCGTAATGCAAGCGGTTGTAATGCTGCATCCAGTTTTTACTGGATAACACTTCTTTTACTTCGGCCTGTATCTTTGTGATAGTAATAGGCAGACCGAGTCTGGCATAGCAAATCATAAGTTAGTTTTTCGTATTATAAAGTCATCAATAACCAACGCATCCATCGCCCCCGAAAAAAAAAGCTCGATGGCCTGCAAGGGTGTTTCTACTATCGGCATACCCTTTTTGTTGAGCGAGGTATTAAGCAACACCCCAATGCCCGCCTCTTTTTCAAACCGGTCTATCAATTCATAAAAATGGGCATTCCATTCGCGGCTCACCGTTTGTACACGACAAGTGCCGTCCACGTGTACAACCCCCTGCAATTCGGCCGTCCATTCGGGCTTAACCAGGTCAACAAGTATCATATACGGGCTTTCCCAGCCATAAACAAAATACTTACCCGCGTCTTCTATTTTTACTGCAGGGGCAAATGGCCTGAAGTCTTCCCGGAATTTAATATCCCGGTTAATGCGGTCCTTTATTCCCGGAATTCGTGGGTCGGCCAAAATGCTGCGATGCCCCAGCGCCCTCGGTCCAAATTCCGCACCACCACTAAACCAACCGACCACATTCCCGCCGGCAAGCAACGCTGCCGTTTCTGCGGTCACATCCTGCGACACAGAAACATTTAAGGTCATATTTTTTTCACGCTCATAATCTCTTATTGCCCTTCTGGTTTCCTCTGGGGAATAACAACAACCAAGGAAAGGGCAGCCGCCGGGCTTGTCCTGTTTGGCATTCCCAAGTGCATGATGCCAGCCATAATAAGCGCAACCAATGGCCAAGCCATTGTCGCCTGCGGCAGGCTGCATATACAGGTTTTTAATATTCCCGGCCAGTAGCAATTTGTGATTTGCCACTGCATTTAATGCTACCCCGCCGGCATAAGCCATATTTGAATGTGGATTGACACTTAGCCGTTGTTCAACAAGATAAAGTATCGCCCGTTCAGCCTCGTCCTGCACCCATCGGGCCATATCGGCATAGTGGTTAAAGTTCTTTTTGAACTGGCCATAATCCAGGGCTGGATCTGTAAAGAACGCGTTAATGTGCTCATAGTTAAGTTCGGCCCTCCCATTCGCTAGTTTAAACAGCGGCGGTTTCCCGTCGAGTTTGCCGTAAGGCGCCAGGCCCATTAGTTTGCCTGCGTCGTCCATATTTCTGAACGCATAAAAGCTGGCAGCGCTGTAAAGCCCGCCTATGGAATGATAATTGGTCGGGAGTTTCAAAGTTGGCGAATTCTCAAAAAGCCGTACTTCCGAAAAGTCCTTATATAGTGGTTTTAAGGTCTTTCCGTCGAAGTAATAAAAGCTATCTTTCTCGCAAAACAACGCCTCCTGGAAGGGATAATCGGGCACAATAGCCCCGCCAAGATCCAGGCATTGATAATAAGGACTGCCTGCCCCGTCAATAACCATGACGTTGCATTCGCTGAAAGGAGCTGTTGCAGCGGCACCCCAGGCATGTGCCATATGATGTGACAGGGTTATCATGGGAATTTCAATATCTTTTGCAAAATAGCGCTGCCCCGCATACCGGTCGGGCTTAATGTCGATCTCGAAATTAGCGGCCTGTACTATGAGCGTAAGATCACTAACTCCAATACCTGCAGCTTCCAGGCAATACTTCACGGCTGCACTATCGTTCCCGCCATCATGCTTGATGCAGGTCAACCGTTCCTTTTCTATCGCTACAACTATTTTTCCGTCTTTTATAAGGCAAGCCGAGCCGTCGTGCGACAGGCCCGTCCCTAAGATGTAAACGCTCATATCGGACACAGATCAGGGCATTTCGGCAATAAGGCTTTCATTTATTAATTGATAATTAATTTATATATTAATTATGAAATTATTTTTCATTAAAATATCGATTAAAAGGCAAATAAAATTGACTATTAACCAATTAATATCCTAATAAACAAATGTAAATTACTTAATAATTCATAACTATTGTTTTTGTTAATTTATTCGCTACTTTTACCTAAGTCACCTGGGTATTAAGTAACCGCCTTTCTGACTTTTCTAAACTTATCATCTATGAATACCTATACATCACCAGGCAAATGATAATTCAGAATACATTCCTGCATTTATCAAATATGCTTGATGCTGCCGAGCTTGGGCAAATCGGGAAACTATGTGAACAGGCAGAATACCAGGACGGAAAAATAACTGCCACGGGGGCAGCCAGGGAAGTAAAAGACAACTTGCAGCTGAGCGAGCATGAGCAGGTTTACATGTCGATACAGCAGGTGCTGCTCAATGCTTTAAACCGGAATGCATTGTTCAGAAATGCTTTGTTCCCGCAAAATGTGTACCCGTTTTTGATAAGCAAATACAATAAGGGTATGAGTTATGGCTGGCACGTGGACAGCCCGGTAATGGGAAATATGATGCGGACAGATATAGCCATGACCATCTTTTTGAATGATCCGGCTGAATACGAGGGGGGCGAACTGGAACTACAAACGGCACTCGGGTCAGTGAAGTTTAAACTGACAAGGGGAGATGCAATTTGCTACCCATGCCAGCATTTACACAGGGTGAATGAAGTAACGGGCGGGCAACGGCATGTGGCAGTTACATGGATACAATCGCTGGTGCGTGCGCCCGAGCAGCGCAAAATGTTATTCGAGTTGCAACAGGTAACGGAAACCCTGCGCCAGCAAAATATAGCGACCGATGAGGTGGGGGTTTTACAGCAGCATTATAGTAATCTGTTACGCATGTGGGCGTACTAATTATATACTTACAATGAACGGAGAAAAACTGACAGTTGGTGTGCTTTTATCCAACTCTACCATTTTACCGATGGCTAAAAACTTTAATGCTGGTTTAAAGCAGGGACTAACAGGTCTGGATGTTGAGATAGTACCGGAATTTATAGGGCAGGGATCGAAGGAACAGGCAGAAAAAGCCATCAATAAATTATTCAGTTTCGATAACTCCGACATTATAACCGGTATTGTCTCTAATAAAGTAGGTTACGAATTGTCAGAAAAATTTGAGAAGCATAAACGGCCGTTCATCATCAACAATCTCGGTGAACACCTTCCCGATCCTTCCCTGTATAACGACTATACTTTTCTGAACTCTGTGCATACCTGGCAGCAGGTATGGTCAATGGGTAATTGGGGAGTAAAAACATTCGGTAAACGGGGAATGCTGGTTTCCGGGGTTTACGATTCCGGTTATTCTTTCCCGGTTATGCTGCAAAAAGGGATACAGGCTTCGGCTGCTGACAGTGCGGTACCGTTTGCGATCGCACCCATGAGGCAATACAACGGCCTGGCCGACGTTGCGTCGGTAATACCACACATCGTCGAATTCGAACCCGATTTTATACTGGCTACATTTTGCGGCGAAGAGGCAAGCCTTTTCTTATCCGAATATGTTAAACATGGGCTTCATAAAAAAATACCTCTACTGGGCCTGCCCTTTCTGCTGGAGTCGTTTGACGCCTGCGGCGAAACAATCGAAGTATATACCACAATATCCTCATATCGCGAAGTTACCGAAGATGAGATTGATCGCCTTTGCAACATCGCCTGCGATCCATTTGCGCAATTTGGATACGAAACAGGTCTTTTGATAAAAGAAGCGGTTGAAAACTCAGGCGGGAAAACGCTTCAACGCGCGCTTGCAGAAGCAGCCGTAAATACAGACCGCGGGAAACTGGAAATACTGCCCCGCGAAACCGGCAATGATAGCAGGGTCTTCCTGGTAAAAAATACCTGGTCGGGAAACAAAGGCGAAATATCACGGCAAGTAATTGGCGAACTGGAGACTATTGGCATTAGTAACCAGGTTGTAGCCGACATTAACAGCCAACCCTCATCGGGTTGGGTTAACCCGTACCTCGGCATTTAAATATGAAAATAGCGGTTATATGCAATTCCGATTCATTAGCCTTCCCGGCTATTAGCTCCCTGATCAGCCAGGGATGGCTGGCGGGTGCCGGGATATTGGCACGCAGTAGTAATGTCTTACTTTCCCCGCTCTTGGGTATGGCCATACCGAAGCAAAATATAGCGCAATTCACCAAAGAGGCCTGGCAATCGGAAATGCAAAACTGGCTCCAAACTATCGCTCCCGATATGGTATGGGTTTTTGGTTTTCCCTGGCTCATACCATCCTCAATACTTGCCATACCCGAAGGTGGTTTCCTGAATTTTCATTTTGGAAATCTTCCACGGTACAAAGGAGCCGATCCCATATTCTGGCAGTTAAAAAACGGCGAAGAAAAGGCTGCCCTGGTAGTGCACCGGATGACCCCAGTTATCGATGACGGCCCGATTTTAATGATGGAGGAATTGAGAACAATAAAAGGAGAAAACTATGGCTTGTTTTGCCAGCGCCTGGGGTTTATGGCTGCGGGGCTTGTCCAGCCTTTAGTTGATAATTATTTGAACAAATCATTTCGCGAACTTGATAAGCCAGGTGGCGGCGAAGCAGCATGCTTTAAAAAGCCGGGATATAAGACGTTAAAAATAAATTGGGACGAACAATCCGCTGATGAAATTGAGTACCTGGTGAATGCGTCAAACCCGAAATACGATGGGGCATCTACATACTTGAGGAACGCTGAAATACGAATACTGGAAACATCGCCGGCGGAAATACAGCTTGAAAATAATTTCAGGCCCGATCCGGGAACGATCGTTTATGCTGATGCAGTATATGGGCTGATTGTAGCCTGCCGGGGAAGCCGGTTTCTAAAGATAAATGTTGTCCATACACAGGAGGGGTATTTTTCGGGCAGTAAGCTGTTTAGTATGGGCGTGCAGGCTGGAGAAAAATTCATCAACTTAAATTAAATATTATGGAAGGAACAATGTCAGAAATCCGGCTTTTCGCCGGGAACTTTGCCCCCCGAACATGGGCGCTTTGCCAGGGGCAAACATTAGCCATTTCAAGCAACCAGGCATTATTTGCATTGCTTGGCACTACTTACGGGGGTAATGGTGTTCAAACTTTTATGCTGCCCGATCTGCGGGGGAAAACAGCGATCGGCGCCGGACAGGGGCTGGGTCTTTCGACCTATGTTTTGGGCGAAACCCTTGGAACTGATGATGAGACCATAACATCGCAAACAATGGCGGCACATACACATGCAACCGTTATAACCCAGCCGACAACAAGGGGTACTGGCACAGCAACATTGTATGGGGTTAACGCAGGCGGGCAACCGCAACCTGCGGGAAATTACCTGGGCACCGATACCACCGGTGGGGCCAGGCCTTATACACATCCGGGCACAGGCACCCCGGTGGTGATGTCGAGAAGTGCAATAACGTATGCAAATCTAAACGTGCCTGCGCCTACGGTTACAACCGGGCTTACGGGCGGCAATCAGCCACACAACAACATTATGCCCTCTATTGCATTAAATTATATTATTTGTCTCCAGGGAATATTCCCTTCAAGAGATTAACCATTAAAAACTTAAACACATGGAAGGAACAATTGGCGAAATACGCGGATTTGCAGGTAATTTTGCACCATTGAACTGGCAATTCTGCCAGGGGCAAATAATGTCCATTGCACAGGAGACAGCGCTTTTTGCTATCATAGGTACTACTTATGGTGGCGATGGCGTAACCACTTTTCAACTACCCAATATACAAAGCCGCATAGTAATAGGTACCGGGCAGGGCCTGGGTTTGCCGGATTATGCCCTCGGAGAGGTTTTAGGGGAAGAAAACCATACGCTACAGATCACCGAAATACCTGCGCATAATCATACAGCAACGGTGCAAACCGATTCAACGCCCGCATCGGCCACTTTCGAACTGATGGGCGTGCCAGGCCAGGGCGGAAAGGCACTGCCGCAGAATAATTTATTGGGCCAGGACGCAACAGCTACTATTTATGCCCCGGGCGGATCGTCGACCGTCGCTATGAATGCCGCGTCGGTAACACTCGATAGCCTTACGGCGCCTGCACCTGGAGTTACTGTTTCCCTGGCCGGCTCAAGCCTGCCGCATTCTAATATTCAGCCGGTATTGGCGATGAATTATATCATTTGTATCAATGGAATATTCCCATCGAGGGATTGAGGCCAAATTAATTATGGATCATTAAAAACTTATCAAAATGGAAGGAACTATAGGAGAAGTAAGAATGTTTGCCGCAAATTTTGCACCTCGTACCTGGGCATACTGCCAGGGACAGATATTATCAATTGCATCAAATACGGCACTTTTTTCAATTTTAGGAACACAATACGGTGGTAATGGCACCAGTACTTTTGCACTGCCCAACCTTGCCAGCAGGGCATTTATCGGCACCGGGCAGGGACCCGGCTTGAGCCCTTATGACAACGGCGAAATGGTGGGAACAGAAACAGTAACGTTAATTTCGTCAAACCTGCCATCGCATACGCATACAGCTACGGTTACACCCGGAACAGGGGCGACAGCTGACGTTACTTTGAACGGTGTAAATGGCCTGGCTGGCCAGGCAAGTCCTGCCGGCGGTCTTCCGGGGCAGGATACCGCTCACAATGTATCGATGTACGTGGCGTCAGGCACACCTGTGGCGATGGACCCGGGTTCAATTGTCGTAACAAAGGTATCCACAGCGCCGGTATCCAATGTTGTGCTTGCCCCGGCCGGGAATACCATTCCCCATAACAACATTCAGCCATCCCTGGTCTTGAATTATATTATTTGTATGCAGGGTATATTCCCTGTCAGGAATTAGCAAGGCCAGTGGACAATAAAGCGTAAGCCTGAACAACTACAACGGCCGGTATCACATGCCAGCCGTTGTTTTTTTGGGAGGGTACCGGTCTTTTCCCGCATCAATATCTTTTTGTTGTTAGTTACCTTACACTTTGCACAAACTTTTTTAGCTTTAAGCACCGCTTATCAGCCACCGGCCTGACTGAATAATTTATACCTCTATAAAAATGATCCCATTAAAAGAGCTGGCAGATACCTATTCAAACGAACAACTTTTTTTATTGCAGCTATGCAGGCTATATTTTTCGGGATTCGGGAAAACCGATTTTCATGACTTCGCGGCTTCACCGCCCGACTGGCAATTAGTTTACAAAATTGCCATGGCGCACGGTGTCCGGCCATTTATTTATGATGTGATCTTAAAATACGACCTTGACGTTGATACGGGTTTTAAGTCGAGGTTAGAAAATGATCATCGTGTTATGCTGCAAAGAAACATGATGCAGGCAATACTGACCACAAAAATAACTACCGGTCTAAAAGATTTAGGAATCACCGTAATTGCTTATAAAGGTACTGCTTTAGTATCCAGGTACTATGATAATATAGGAATGAGGGAAAGCATAGATATCGACCTGATAGCAAGCCGTACTGATATAGGAAAAATAGAAGATTATTTTATTGCCAGCGGCTACATCCCCAAAGAGACTGTGCCGCGCAACTACCTTAAGTTTTACCAGGGGTTTTTTAAAGATATGGTTTATCGCGTGCCCAAATACGATTGCAATATTGAAATTCACTGGTCGCTTCTCAACGGTTTTGCCGGCAAATACCCTCCCTTTGAGTTTTTCAAACCCCATATAGAACCATATAAGCAGGCTTATGGCGAATACGCGGTTCTGTCCCCGCCATTTGATTTTCTTGCCACTATTTCCAACCACCTGGTAAAGGATATGGGCACCCGGTTTAAATACATGATTGATATTGCCTGTATATTAAAAAAGTACCCGGCATTGCTGGACGATCCTGTCATTCTTTCGACGGCGGTTAAGTTTGGATTTAAGAAAAGACTGATGAAAGGCTTATCTGTTGTAAGCAGCCTGACCGGGGTGGATATTCCGCCGTCCTGTTCGACCACAATAAAAAGCGAAGACTTGTTGGTGCCGTTGCAATACCCGGTTGCATTGAGCAGTTTACAATTTAATAATATTCGTTTTTTAAAACATTCGTTGAGATCGCAGGACAACATAGTAAATAAGGCCCGGTTTCTTTTGCGGTCATTTGTTTATTTTTTTATTCCGTCATATATCGATATCAACACTTTCAGGTTGCCCATTTTTCTCTTTCCCCTGTTATTTATTTTGCGGCCATTCCGCCTGCTGTTTGAAAAAATAAACTTTCGGCCCAAAAAGTAACATCGTTATAAGTCTGATCAAGTATCATTTCCGTTAAATCTTTTCCTGTTAAATTCCACCTTGGCATCAAATGAAAACTGCGTTTGCATAAGCGACAATTCGTTGGCGTTTATATCAGCTTTAAAATGATACAATACTGATGGCAATAGCTCGGGATTAAGATCCTTATAGTCAATGCATTTCAACACCTCGTCCGGGTATTTTTTTGCGGCAGCAAGGAAACTTTCCACTATTGTTTTTGTATCAGTGTAAGCACTTCCCGCCGTAATATTCAAAAATCCAGTGTTGCCCGGCGCAAGCCAGCCCGGAGGGTTTTTTTCGAACGATCTTAAAATATCCTCACTGTTCCGATTCAAAAATATTGCCGGCACGTCAGGGAATACGGTATGTATAAAATCGAAAAAAAGGATATTGAAAGATGTGAATTTTATAAAATAGCGCTTATGCGTCTTGCACCTGTGCCTGCTCATGGTAAGTAAAAGATTCCTGTATATCTTTTTGTTACTATCGGTCGCTTGTATGGGTAATTGCCCATTGTCAGTAAAAAAAGACCATATGCTATTCATTGGCCCGGCTTCGCTAATGACATGATTTTCGCGCGAACGCGCCAATACCTTCGAAAGCATTGTAGATCCTGAACGGCCGGCGTGGAAGATAAAGCCTGTCGGGTAAATGCTGTCAGCCACCAATGCACCTTCATCCAGTACGTCAATACCTGTCAGAAATGTTTTGATCTCGCCTTTTTTTAACGCTTCGAATACTTTAGCTGACTTGTGAAAAAAACCCTCATAAAAATGATACCGGCCGAAATCAAGCCAGGCAATGGTACGTTTTAACGGATCGACCGATACCGGAAGAAATCCGGTATTCGCAATAAGCTCGCTTAAAACCGATTGATCTGTGCCGTTTCTCATTATGTCCCCGGGATTATTTTTAAGCGAAATATCGTGTCAGTAAAGAAAACCAGGTATACCGGCCCCATGTATTTAAGGTAATTTATGCGCATGGTTATTAGCGTACTCGTATGGAACAGGATGGCAAATGCCACATAAAAAAAAGTAAATGACGGAAAGAAGATAACCAACCAGAAAGTAAGTTCAAAAAAAAGGGTGAGGGTGCTTAATATCATGCAAAGCATTGGCCTGCTAGCTATAACTAATGCGCTCTTTTTATCAGACCAAAGATAATTTTCCATTAAATAAGCCTGCAGGTTTTTACCATTGACCCACCTTAGACCCGACCGTATCAGTTTTTGCAAACCTGCAGCAAAATAAACCTGCACTAACGCTATTTTAACCAGGATCAACTCCCAAGCCGTTGAAGGCGCCGCCAACGGCTTATCCAATGAGGGCGATAATAGCAGTATGAGCAATACAACTGGTAAAAGATTGGTTTTGCGTTGGACGTATGCCAGCGAAATGATGGGGCTGAAATACAAAAAGTAGTTAACAAGCGCTATAAAAATAAAAATGCGGGTATAAAACCCTGCACACACCAGCACCAGGCACGTCGTCAGGCATAAGCCTGAACCTAAAAATTGATATTTATTTAGGGCCGGTAAGGGTAAAAAACCTAACAATCGTTGTCTCCTTCCATATATTTTCCAGGGTTCCGTTTGGAAATAGCGATATTGCTGGCGAAAGCTTAGAAGTACCTGTATGGCTGATACCGCGCAAAAAAGCTTGGCGAACATCCCGGCTTCATTGGGACCATGAGCGTTACTAAAAAGATCAGGAAAGCTCATTTCGTAAATTTTCTAACGGGATTTGTTCAATTATGTGATCCTTAGGTTTAAGGTCAGTTGTAATCGTTCTTTCAACTATACAAAGAGTTTTATAATTACTGATCTGCACCCCCTCTCCTTCCGCGATTCTTAAGATCGAGATTAAAAGCCTTGTTTGTTCAAGCCGTAAAAAAACATCCTTTTCCTCTGCCCCGCTGCTGATGGTACGTAACTGTTTCAGCTTTCTCCCAACATATTCGGGGTAACGATAAAATTCCGATTCCCACCATGCCATAGTACCGTCCTGCGTTTTAAACGCAACGCGATACACGCTAACCCCGCTTACCTGATGCGGAGACGAATACATCGGGTAATATGAAAAAGGGTAAGCTTCTTTCTGCATTACTGTAACCCAAAGCAATACGGCGCAAACCGCTATAAAAAAAATAACATAAAACATCATCCTGTAAGTTCGTCGTTATGCAATAGCCTAATCTCCGAATCGCGCCCGCCGGAATACTTATAATTAATAGTATAGTCATCGCCTATTTTCAATTTCGCAGCGCCAGGTAAATACCAAACAAAATTCACCCAGGATGTCGCACGGTCCGGAAGGCCGGGTTGATTGGACAACAATAAATCATCGAGACCAAGTTCAAAATGTATCAGCAGGCCGTTAAACTCATGCGCCACAGTTCCTGAAACGTAATTGTCAATTTTTAAATTAGTGATGGCATTAAGATCTACTTCGGCAAGCACCAGCGGATCATTAAAGATGGCAACATTTTTGAGCCTTTCTGTATCCAGCTTGATCAGATGTTTTGACAAGTCCGCATCAATATTTTTAAGTGCGGAAAAATCTATATCATACCATTTTTCCCAATTTACCAGGTCCGCTTCATGCAAAATTCTGTTTTTCAACATCCGCTCGGGTACCTGTACGGGCAAACCTATCACTTTTATACTGCCGGGGATCAGCCGGGCGCCGGGCGTTAATAACCTTTGCCGGGCATCAAAAAATACCGGCAGCACATTTTCATCGAATGGATCGTTTCCAATAATTTCACTGACCAATACGTCTGCCTTTTCCGGTAATTCGACCTGCGTCGACCAGCTCCTGATCAACGTTATCCGGTCGGTATATTCGGTGGTATTGATAACGGCTTGCGCCACGTCGGCCATGCTTCCGGCTTCTATTGCATATACTTTTTTTGCGCCCGCCCTGGCCGCAGCAATAGCCAATATTCCTGTTCCGGTGCCGATGTCAACCACTACATCACCTTTTCTGACAACCTGTTTAATTGCTTTTTCAAATTTATTCGTACGGACACGGTCGTTAAGCATCGCTATATGAATTGGTGATGAACCGAAACTTGCTAAATTTTTGTCGGGCGAAAACTGATTTTCATTATAGTCGCATAAAGCGCCAAGCACCCATAATTTGCAAATTGTACTGCTGGCCTCAACCCAGTTTTGTACGCCCGAAACCTTTATTTTTCTTAACCCTTCGCGCATGGTCAGTGGTTGGGAAAATACGCTTAATATCACCAGCGCCAGGTTACGAAAACCCGATCGTTTATTATTTACGATTACCTGGATCATATGAAGTGAATCCATCCTGATCTCGACCCCACTGCCCCGTTTAAGTATGGTTTCAGGTTTTAACTTCATCATTTCGTAAAATAAGCCTTCAATTTTTTACCAATAAACTGATTCAACCTGATGAATCTCCAAAACCATAATTTTGATGCATAACCCCAATCATAAAAGTAATTTGTAAGCACCCACAGAAATTTAGCTCCCAGGGGTTTTACGGGATCGTACCCCCACATTACCAATTCTTTTCCTGCCAGCCAGTTAAATCGTTCATGCTGTTTGCGGGTCCATTTGGCGCTTCGCAGCAGCGGGTTAAATTCAGCCGTTTTATCTACAGGCGCCCAGTGTACCGGCCCGGCCCCGCGCATAAATACCGAAGAGCCTATTACCGGCGAATACAATGCCTTTTCGAAATCGTAACACGCTGCGTCAAGATCAAGAAATGACAAAATTTTTCTCATCTCATTTTCAGTATTTGCGTAAAGCTCTTCATATTTTACTACCAGGAATTGCTTCCCTTCCCGCATCCATTGTTTTTGAATTTCAAAAATATCGCGGGCAGCATTTGCCCAGTCGCGTGTTGCGGTTTCCCTGTTATATTTGAAAGATAAATTAATAGATTCTACCAGGCTCCTGCCGTCCCTTACCAGGATGAGCAGTTTTTCGTCCGGAAAAAACTTAAAGAAATTTTTAAGATTACTTACATTAGGGGTTTTAGTAACCATGTACCGGTAATCGATATCGCAGGTTTCGGTAACAGGCATTTTTTTTTCATCTAAAGCTTTCTGTGTAAGACGATTCAGGAATATCCTTAACCCTTCTCCCAATCCTTCGGCTAACAGTTGCTCGGCTCCCATATCTTCGGGCAGGTCGGCATCTACCACCCATTGCCTGTTGTTGCGCTCGATATATTTTGTCAGTAACGACGACTTGGCTAATAACCCATCCTCTACCAGTACACTTCTGCGGCATTTTGGATGAAGGCAAAGCAGATGCATCAGATAATGCGTTCCGCTGCGCGGCATCATTCCCTGTATAAAGATAAAATTTGATCCTTCTTTCTGAATATTCATTGTGTTATAAAGATCAATGCCGGGTAAGTTGCTATCCAAACCCAAAAAAACTTTCCAAGCCTTAGCCATATAGCTATTGAGGCATGAAATACTATCCCGAAACCCAGGAACCACCAAAAATATGGTCGGCCGACAACTAAGGTCAATGAGAAAAAGCACTCAAATACAATTACCGACCAATTTATGAATTTGCTAAGCGGCCTTCGCTGTTCGAAAAACAGATTTACGGCGGGCAGAGGCACCTTATTATACGCTGTTATAATACGGTAAAAACCGCCACCATTTCGCCAGTTTACATTTAATAATTTGGCAACTCCGGCAGTTAGGTAAGAAAGACAAACTTGCAGGGCGATGAACCAAAAGGCTACCACTGTCACAGTATGAGTGGGGGCTATTTTCTGCAGCAAAAGTGCGCCGGTTATGATGAGTGAAAAGCGATTTTCTGCTTCGGCTCCATAAGCTATATTTCGACAGTTAATCAACGAACTAACAATAAATAGCGTGAAAAAGCAATAGATCGAATCAGTTAAAAAAGAAGAGAAAAATAACAAGTATACTCCGCATAAAAGCCTTAAAAACAATAGGCCCATCCACACTGGTGTAAAAAAAACGGCATCAGAAAGTTTCCTGATAAAAGCGTGTTGTCGTTTATAGAAATTGTTTTCCTTTAGCATATGCCAATCAAATAAACCACCGCCGATGTATTGTTTCGCCAGGCAAAGCTTTTCGAATGAATCTATAACAACATATACTGCCAACAAGCGGCCCGTCCACTCCAAAACCTCGGTCGCTGTGATTTCCAATTTCATCCTTTGTGAAAATATGACGTAAATACCTCAAGATTTTCCTGGTCAACTACCCTGAATTGTCGGCCAGCCTCAAACTCGCCTGATGGTATTTGCATTATAAAGCACAATATTGCATTATAATTAAATCGTTCGTTCATTTTTTTCAATTTTGTTTTATCTTGTTGCGTTTTTACGATTGTAGCAAAATCGCTTACAATGGACTTTATGCTTTCGGGTATGGCGTTTTGAGGGAACCAGATAGCATGATATATCTTCCATCGCGGCGTCAATGGGATATTTTTCCATTCGGTTACAGAATGATCAGACAGCCTATCGCGATAATATAATTTATATTCTCCCAGGTTATTGTAGGAAAAAAGCTGAAAAGCCGATATCCATCTGAATACGTCAGCGTAAAAGGTAACGCGGGCTAATTTTTTATTAAAAATAGCGTAACTGGCGTTGGCAAGTAACCAAAAGGATAATATAAAGATAACCGTGATTTCTTTTAAGGTCATGGTTTGAATATCTGGCAAGTAGATTTACTGATAAAGTTTCGGATTTTCTTTTAAAAACTTACTAAATTAAATGATTTATTTAATAACCCTTTTGCCTCAAATTCAATACTGACCAATGATAACCATCACAAAAAACGGCCTTACAGGTTGCCAGGATCATATCGTTGATGAACTAAGGCGCGAATTTGACGAAAAGAAATGTACCGTACTACCGCGTTTACTTGAAGATAAACTACTTGACAAAATATTGGAAAATCTTGACACCGCATCTTTTTACGAAAATCAGCATACGGCTTCGGGTAACGTAATATTTGCTTCAGATCTTTCGGTGCCAACAAAAAGCATCGTGCTGCATCAGTTAAATTTTGTGTTTAATAATCCCGAACTTTTTCGCTTAATTGAAGCTATAACCGGTTGCGCCGAAATTCGGGGGTTTTCCGGAAGGATTTATCGTAATATGCCTGGAACAGATCATTTCCTGGATTGGCACGACGATACATCCGGGCCGACAAGACTTATCGGGTTAAGTATCAATCTTAGCAAAGAAAGGTATGAGGGCGGCCTATTTCAGATCCGGGAAAAAAAGACCAGGGAAAATTTAAACGAGGTTGGCTGTTCCAATCCGGGAGACGCTCATATTTTTAAAGTTTCTCCCCATTTGGAACATTGTGTTACCGCAGTAAGTGGTAACTTCCCCAGAACTGCAGGTGCCGGATGGTTTACTTCTGATGCAGCTTTACTGCATAATTAAAAATAGTTATATGGTAGCTACCAATACTTTTATAGACGAAACCCGGATTGAAAGTTACAGGGACGAGTATATTGATACAAATTGTATTTTTTTGCCGGGCTTTTTACCTCAGGCAACCTTAAACATGCTTCTGAAAAAATTAGCCGATATCCGGTTTCAAACCAAATTTGAAATGGATGACCGTAACAAATTCGGGAAATTGCTTTTGGTCCCTCAAAACGATCCTCTTTTGTTTATTTTTCAGATGCTTATTAACAACACCGCGCTTTTTTCTGCTCTGGAGGAGATCACCGGTTGCGAACCTATCGGAAATTTTATGGGTCGTATTCACCGAAGCGAGGAAGGCGAACAACACGGCATAGAATGGCATGGCGATAATTCTGACAACAGGCTGCTTGCGATGACGCTAGGTTTAGGAACAAGGGATTACACCGGCGGCAAGTTACAAATACGGGAAACAGGCAGCGACCAAACTATACGGGAATTTGGGCGGCTGAACGCCGGCGATGCCATAGTTTTTAAGATAGCGCCCGGCTTGCAGCACAGGCTTACTGTGTTAGAAACCGGCCAGAGAACCGTTGGGGTGGGCTGGTTCAGATCGAAGCCCGACTTTGCAACATTTGCGGCAACGCATTTAAAGCCTTATTAAAATGGAAACAGGAAAAGCAGAAGCAGGAAAGGTATTATTTAAAGCTTTGTTTGAAAAGGAGAGTTTTTCTGAAGAAGAAACCAACCGGCGTATCGAACTGGCCCGGTCGCAGGATTACTGGCGCCAATTAAACCCACAGCTAAATGTATGCGCTGATCTGACGTTCGACGATTTTGAAAAAGATGCTTTGACAAACAACGAAATTGATGATATGCTGGGGAAGCTTGGCCGGGAGGGCTATTTTTCAACCCAGGCTCCCCTCATCAGGAAAGAGATTACTGACAGGATGTTGCTTGGCGTTGAAAACCTTAGAAAAGCCGGATGGCATGAAGTGTGGGCCTTCGTGTACGACGAATTTTGGCAAGTTACCCGCACACCATCAATGCTCAGGTTATTGTCAGCGCACCTTGGCAAAGGCTTTATGGCAATGCCGCATGTTGTGGTCCATTATGTTTGTCCTGAGAAAGGCTCGGGATGGAGCCCACACGTTGATTTTTACGACCGGCATGATCGCTTTACAGTTTGGTTTCCGCTAACTGACGCAACAATTGATAACGGCTGCATGTATATTATTGCAAGGCACCGCGTTTCGGACACGCTGCTCGTAAAATGGCTGAATATGGAAGACCTGAGCCATCGTGAAGTTAAAAATTTATTGCAAAGCACGCGGGCACTGCCTGTTCCTGCCGGCAGTATATTATCCTGGAAAGGCGATGTTATTCACTGGGGGACAATTTCTTCTAAAAATGTTGAGCCCAGGGTCAGTTTGTCGGTTGTATATATTAAAGAAAATACCCCACCTCTGCCGGATGAAGTTCCGTTACTTTCGCCGGTTGAGGTACCAGACTTCTCAACCCGGCTAATGTCCGTTGCGAAAGCTATTAAGTATTATAAAATACATGTCTTATCTTTAAATAAATTTTCGGCCATCGCCCATGAGCTGCTGACCGCATATAAAGAAAACCGTATCGCATAGACCAATTGTACAAGCAGGCAAAATGACATTTATAGAAAACTTAAACTTTAAATCACATTAATATGACGCATCTTAATTTACCAAAAAAAGTAAAAATATCCGATAATGTATTATTCCAGCAAATCAATAATGAGTGCGTTTTGCTGGATATGGATAGCGAACAATACTTTGGATTAAATGATGTAGGAGCCCGGATATGGCAAATCCTGTCTGAAGATGGTGATACGGAAAAAGCATTATCACAACTACTGGCAGAGTATGAGACGGATGAAATAACTTTACGTTCCGATATGGTCAACTTGCTTACTGAACTTGGAAATGAAAAATTGATCATAATTGAAAATTAAATGGCCCAATATTCCCCCGCGAAGCTTATCCTATGCCGATAAATGGATATTCTTCAGAACGCTGATGCTGGCGTTCCTGGTAAGGGTATTGGTAAAAATTACAGGTTTCAAACACACTGTTCGCTTTCTCAGGAGATTTGAAAAGGGCGGTGAAATTGATACCGATATTGAAATAGCCGAGCTTAAAAAGTATCGTTTTATGATCACGTTATCCCATAAATTCTGGCCGGCTACTAACTGTCTGTCCTCGTCATTGGCATTTTGGCTCACACTCCGCAGAAAAGGTATAAAAACTGATCTGAAATTTGGTATATTGACAGTGCCGGAGAATAAGCTTAAATCGCACGCATGGCTGGAGCATAAGGGGTACCTGCTAAGCGCAGATGACAGTGCGATAGGTAAGTTTAAAACATTTGACAAGCCTGTTTTATAATAAGTAAATTATTAGGTAAATTTACATTTAACAAATAATTAAACCGTTATGGAGAATAACAATCCAACTGACGCTATGCCTGCTAACAGTGGAGATAGCAAGCAAAAAAAAGTGTATCAAACGCCAAAAATTCAACGATTTGGTGGTCTGGCTGAATTAGTTCAACTGAATCCTGCGCGCGGCGCAGATGGAGAAACCAGATGGCCCGATTGTACATCCTGATAATTTTTCTGTATAAATTAGATGCGTTGTTGACCGCTTGGCCCGGCCTGTGGTCATACTTAACCAGTATTGATTTTAGGAAATAATTTTGGGCGTAATAGATGACAATATTTTTTGGTGTATACTGCCTGGATAAGACCGATTGCAGTTTTGATGCCAAAATCATGCTGGAGTCTTTAAATTATGTTTCGTCTGATGCCGATGCTCTCTGGAATGCCGAAGGTATAGCGTTAGGTCAAAAAACCGTTTTCAATACACCTGAATCTTTTTCTGAGACCCTGCCGCTATATGATCCGGTTAATAACTTAACCATTGCCGGAGATATTCGGCTTGATAATCGTGCAGAACTATTCGTTAAATTAAGCATCGATGCTAAAGAATATAAGGAACGTGCCGATGCTGGCATCATTATTTTAGCTTACAGAAAGTGGGGAGAAGCACTGTGCGAACACCTGCTCGGCGATTTCGCCTTTGTTTTATGGGACGGCGGTCTAAATAAACTCATTTGCTGTACCGACCACCTTGCGTCGCGCAACCTGCATTATTTTTATAATGGAAAAAAGTTTGTTTTCGCAACAACCCCTAATCCTATTCTCGCTCTTGATGATATTTATCCGGTTGTCAACGAAAACAAGTTGATGACCATGACCATCCCGTATGCAAAACATTTATTCTGGGGTGAAAGCTGGTTCAAAGATATCTTCCCTGTTCAGGCGGCAACATTGATGACTATTGATCAAAACGGGATCAAAAAAAAGACATACTGGACGCCGGACATATATAAAGCTCTATCATTTAAAGATGAGGCTGAATTTGCTGAAGCTTTCCGGGAAAAATTGTTTAAAGCTGTTAACGATCGCATGCGGAGCCGGTTTCCTGTTACGGCACTGTTAAGCGGAGGGCTCGACTCTTCGGCCATAGTGAGTGTAGCAGCAAGGATATTGCAGGGTCAAAATCGCGAGTTGCAGGTTTTCTCGGGTGTATTACCCGAAGGAGCCGATCCGGGACTGGCCGACGAACGTTATTATATCGATCAGTTCAAAAGCCTTCCCAATGTAAATATCAATTACATATCGGCTGAAGGAAAAGGTTTTTTTAGTGACCTGGATGAACTGCAGACCACTATTTATGCGCCAACACTTATCGCGAGCCATTATTTACACAGATCATTTGCGTCAGCGGTCAGGCAACATGGATCGAGGGTGCTACTTGGCGGGGGCGGCGGAGAAATGGGAATTTCTTATCATGGCACCGGCTGTTATGCCGAGTTTTTCAGGAAAATGCAATGGTCAACTTTGTGGCACGAACTGAGGTACCGCAAAAAAATTAACGCTGAGCAATTCTGGCAAACTGCGTACACTGATGTGGTCAAGCCAATAGTGCCAGAGATGATCGCAAATATTATCAGGCCAAAATATTTAGATAGGGTAAGGGTAAATTGTTTGCAGCCGGATATCGTTGAAAGGCTCAGGAATAGGTGGGACCAGCAAAAATCTGAACTTATCGATGTAAATTTAGGCGGGGCTTCAGCCAGCCACAGGATCAATCAGTCCAAGATGATCAGAACCGCGCAGATGAAGGCCCACGGCAAAGCGGACATGGGTGATATTGAACTGCGCTGCCCGTTGATGGATAAGTCACTGCTGGAATTTTGCCTTGCCGCCCCGCATGACCTAAAAGTAAAAAACGGATATAAACGTTATTTAGTAAGAGCTGGGCTTAACGGTATGCTCCCACCCGAGATACAATGGCGAACTACCAAAGGCGCTTTTTCGCCCGATTACAGAGCGCGATATAATGCCCAAATGCCGCAGGTAAGATCTTTTTTAGAAAATATTAATGTGAATGATCCGGTCAGGCAGATAGTTGATGTTGAAAAATTAAAGCTGTGGACGGATAAAAATAACATCATTACCGATAAGATGGCACGGGATTCGGTACCAGAGGGCATTTACCTGATACATTTTTTGCGCCGGTTCCCGGATTACCGACTATAGCTATGACTCACTATTATAATATCTACGGACTGTCGGTCCGTAGTTCACGTAAAATAGAATTACTTAACGAACTTGCTGAGCCATCCTCGGTCGATCTTTCAGTTACCTGGTCCTCCGCACAGGTATCAATACCCGATGTGGCATTAGTTTGGCAGCCGGTAGTAACCCGGCAGCTTAGCACAAAAGGACGGATATCATTTTTTTCTGCTGAGTCTGCGTCGGGAATATATTTAAAGCTGACTTTTATAACTGCGCATGGCGACCTATCAGTTTTGATGGACCCGGATAAAAAAAATGTATGGATAATCCATAGTAATACAGAGCCTGTATCTAACATGAATTCGTTGTTCGTAGGTTCCATATTAGGTTGCATATTGCGGCTAAGGGGTACGTTGTGCCTTCATGGATCGGTCATAAATATCGACGGGCAGGCTGTCATCCTTACGGGAAAAAAGAAAAGCGGGAAATCAACCACCGCTACAGCTTTTTCAAGATTAGGCTATAAAGTTATGGCTGATGATATTGCCGTAATAAATGAAGTAAATGGCGATTTTTTTGTTCAGCCGGGTTATGCTAAAGTACGGCTGCGGCCACAACCGTTGGAAGTTTTTTACCCTGAAAACACTTATGAATTTGATTCGGTATATTCACATCGCGACAGCAAATATTCCGACCTGAAAGGAAGTTTTCATAACACTCCGTTAAGGCTCGGAGCTATTTATTTGCTGAGCGAAACAGAAGAAACAGACGGGGTCCCCTTTGTAAAATCAACCTCGGCTGAACGACTGGTTCAGTTACACAGCAATACCTTTGCCGGCTACGTACTGTCGACCGGCCAGCGGAAGGCAGAATTTAAGATGCTCGGGCGGCTGTCCTTAAAAGTGCCGGTTAAATATCTGCACTTTGGCCGTAACGTAAAGCTGGTGTACCAACAGTGCGGTGTTATGTTGGATGATCTTAAAAAAACAGTTTGAACGGCAGATATTAAAACATTGATGAGAACTATCGATTTTTCACAGCTTGTTGCACCTCTCACTACACAGGAGTTCTTCAAAAACTATTGGGAGAAGACGTTTGTCCATAACCGCCACCAAAACTCGGGTTATTTTGACAATGTGATATCCATAGCCGACATTGACGATTTTCTCAGCCAGCAGAATTTGATCCCAGAGGGCATCAAGGTCATGAACAAAGGCAACAGCATACCATCTTCGGGCTGGACAAGGTCGGATACGCTGATAGATGGCACCATAAAAACTGTGGTTGACCCGGGAAAACTGATCGGCCATTTTAACGAGGGGGCGACCATTATTATAAATTCCGCCGACAGATCGATCAGCCGTTTGTCTGAAGCCTGCAGGGTGCTTGAGCAGGAATTGAAATTCAGGTTACAATCCAACATCTATATTACTCCGCCGAACTCGCAGGGTTTTGCCATGCACTACGACCCGCATGATATCTTTTTGATGCAGATAAAAGGGCCAAAAACATGGATGATATATGATACAGGCGAAGATTTACCTGTAAAGTACCGTGCATTTAGCAATGAGCCAAAATTAGTCTCGAAATTCGAGATCAACTCAGGCGATTTTCTCTACATCCCACGTGGTACCTCGCACGAGGCCATTTCGTCCGGGGTATCGACCATCCATGTCAATTTTTCGCTTAAACCTGCGTATGGATATCACCTGGTTGAAGAATTGGCCCGTATAGCGTGTGAAAAAGAGCGGTTTTTTAGGCTGACAATACCCAATGGGTTTCAAAGCGAGAGCGAACAGAAAGCCTACCTTGCCACATTTAAGGAAAAGCTAAACGAACTGATGGAAAAAATAAGTCCCGAACAATTATTAGAAAAGCAGGCTGAACATTTCGTCAAAGAACAGGCAATTGATTTTCGCGGTAAACTCACCGATTCGTTACGGCTTGAAGGACTTAACGAAGATACCTTTGTATCGCGCCGGCCAGGCTTTGCATGTCTGTTTAAAACGACAGGTGGAAAATTCAGTATTCATTTTGGAGGACAGAAGCTTAGTATACCCCCCTTTATAGAAAAAGATATTTTATTGCAGTTTGAGCCATTTACAGCTAAACAAATAAAAGGGCTGGCAACAGCTGGGGGCAAGCTTCAGCTTGTACAGAAATTAATAGAAGCAGGTTATCTGAAGATTGACGATCCAAAGCATGAGTAAAACTATTACGCCAATGAAGATCATCCTTACCGCCAGGCAAACCGGCTCGGCTTTGTATAGCTTTTTGCTGACACAACTAAATTATATCGAGTGGATAAACTGTTCTAGCCTCGACTATCAGGCTGTTAAAAATGGCAGCGAGGCTGATTTGTATATTAATGTACTTGAGGGCAATACCTTAGGTGAGGTAATCGATATCTGCGCCTTTTTCAGGAATAATAAAAAGAAGTCTATAACGGTTTCGTCGTGGAATAACAGCCTAATAACCGGCCCAACTCATTTTCCCGGGAAAAGCGCCGGTGCCGATTCCGCGATTTTAATACTGCAACAGGAATATGGCCGACCTGCCGATAAGCTTGAACTGAAAAGCCAAATCACCTCAACCGCATCCTCAAACGATATCCAGGGCAATCCCGACATCGTTTTTGCTGCCTTTGCCAGCCTGTTGAACGAATTAAAAATTCTTTACAATGATAAGCCTGCACAGCGCTTGAATTTTGTTGATGGGGTCCGGCTGTTTAAACTCCACCAAAAAGACCAGGCAATTTATGAATCGAAATACATCTATCCCATTTTTGACAGCGCGGATACCGGCACTTCGCATGAAAGCTTAACAGACTATAAGGTACTGGTGGGCAAGTTTTTGCATTCCGTATCCCACATAAAAAATGGATTTTTTAATGCCCCCCCTCCCGAAAACGGCGGGGATGAGTATCGGAATGTTGCTATAATAGGCGGCGGAACGGCCGGGTATCTTACAGCCCTCCTTTTTAAAGAAAAATACCCCAACATGCCGGTTACGCTGATAGAATCATCTAAAATACCGGTGATCGGGGTGGGCGAAGCGACCACGCCGGAAATCAGGTCATTCCTGTTCGGTGTGCTTAAATTTTCAGCGCACGAATTTTATGAAATAGTCAAACCTACCTGGAAACTCGGGATAAAATTCTTTTGGGGGCTACCCGGCGACTATTACTTTAATTACCCCTTCGGATGGCCGGATGTAAAAAGTTCTTTTGTTGCCGATGGCGATATCAACAATAGTTCGCTCACTGCTACATTGATGGACCAGGAATCCTCCTTTGTTGTCGCTGCTAAAGACGGCAGTGGCGCCCAGCAATATTCGACACTTTCCGACGAACTTTTTTATGCCCTTCATCTTGACAATGTCTCCTTTATTAAATACCTGAAGATAAAAGCACAGGAAAAAGGTATTATTTATATCGATGATCTGATAGTTGGTGCCGAGAGAAAAGCAGACTCGGATGAACTGGCCGTGGTTATTGGGGAAACCGGGAAGCGCCATATCTATGACTTTTATGTTGATTGTACCGGCTTTAGCTCGCTTCTGCTCGAGAAAACTTTAAAATCTGAGTTTATATCTTACAATAAAAGCTTGTTTTGCGACACCGCGGTTGTAGGTAATATTCCCGGAGTTAATAAGATCAAAACCTACACCTATGCAGAGTCAATGGACCATGGATGGTGCTGGAACATACCCATGCGTGGCGAGGATCACCGGGGTTATGTGTTTTCTTCTGCTTACTGTTCTATCGACGAAGCTACCGATGAATTTCTTCGAAAGAACCCTGAAATAAGCAACCCAGGGATCGTTCGTTTCAAAACAGGCCGGCACCGGGAAATTTGCATCGGTAACGTATTTGCCATAGGCAATTCGTTCGCTTTTGTCGAGCCACTCGAATCAACAGGTATCCACATGATTATTACCGAAGCAAAAAGGCTGGTCAATAATTTTAGTGAGTTAAAAGGTTCTCCTGCACTCAGGAAAAAGATAAACACAGATATTAATGATAACTGGGACTACTTAAGGGACTTTTTAGCGATACATTATAAATTCAATAAAAAATTTGACACCCGCTTCTGGAAAGATTGCCGCGCACTTACCGACGTAAGCGGTATACAGGATATGATAGACCTTTATCATGAAATAGGACTGTTGAGCTGTGCTAACAAAAGCCTGGTCAGGATGATCAATTCATCTATAAAAGATGTGATATTCGGGTTGGTTGGTTTTGATGTGATGATGATGGGGCAGGGCGAGATACCTAAAAAGTTCGATTGGTCGGTAAGGAATCAGCATATCTGGAAATCAAACGTTGAGACCTGGAAGGCAATACGCTCGCTAACGGTGCCCGTCGATAAGGACCTTGACATTCTGAATGAATACCTCGAAAGCCGATGGTAATAATTAAATAAACGAAAGCTGCATATTAAACCTGCCGAGGTCGATATTTTGCTCCTCCAATAATTCCTTTATCTCCAACTCATCTTTCACGCTTATGGAATTGGTCGAGATGAGTACAAGATCAGGTTTTAATTTTTCACAGATATTGGCAAGATTACTTTTACCGCCATAAATTTTATACCCGTACAGGTACATATTGTGCTTAGTCTCATCATCGTCTATCCAGCCAACGGGTCTCAACTCATGTTTGTGATTTTGCAGCAACTCCTTTATCAGCAAATACCCGCCATCACCAGCCCCATAGATAATAACTTTTTTCTTTGCGCTCCTGTTTCTGCTGATCAGTTCATTTACCCACCTGTAGAATAACCGCGAAAAAACAATCCCGGTTGCACTCAGCAGGAAATCGACCATAAAGAAATAAGGAGTATAGATACCGAACTTGCCTTTGAAAAAGAGTATTCCTGCCAACACTGCGCTGGCCAGAAAAATAAACATAAAGTAAGCCGCCACTTCTATTACTTCCATATATCGCCATATCCGGTAGTAGAGCCGGGTGATATACAATACCGATATCTTAACACAAATAAAAGTCGCAAGTATAATGTCGTCATCCTTCACGCTAACGTGCAGGGTGTTTTTTGCTATAAGGAAAGATGCGTAAATGATAAGGATATCGGTAATAACGCCAACGATCAATTTTTTTTGCGACAAGAAAAAGCGCAATACTAAATTGCTCCCCGCGTCTTTTCCTCGTAACCGCCGGTAAGTTAGCGTTTCCTCCGTTTCATTATAAACCTTAACCTTGGACAGTAGTACCGAGAAGATAACTGAACTAACCGCTACCAGCAGGATACATAAAAGCAGGTTGTTTACCTGGGTTTTATACATAAGCAGGCATAGCACCCCCCATAGCATACTGATGCCATAAAGTGTGAGCACAGCCTGTTTTTCGCTCAGGCCCAGGGCTACCAGCCGGTGCGATGTATGGTCGCGGCCTCCCTGGTCTATCCTGCGCCCGGCCAAAATGCGCTTGATGGTTACCAACGTGGTGTCCATAATGGGTATGGCCATTAAGCTAATGGGTATAAACAGTACCCAAACTGCTGATGAAGACCCCATTTTATATTGAACCGCGATGCTAAGGTAGGAGAGAGAGAATCCAAGGAAAAGGCTCCCCGAATCGCCCATAAATATCCTGGCGGGCTTAAAATTATAAACCAAAAAGCCTATCGCTGCCCCGGCTATGGCAAAACCTGGTATAGCAAGGTTTGTCTCTCCGTTCAGGTAGGTTAAAATACCCGTTATCAGGGCCACAATGGCCGAAATGCCTGCCGCCAGGCCATCCATATTATCCAATAAATTAACGGCATTGGTTATCCCCATAACCCATATAAAAGTCAGCGGGATTCCGGCCCAGCTTAATAATCCCCCTCCAAAATTAAATCCGTAGTAGATCAGGATAAATGAGCAAAAGATTTGTACCACGATCTTAATAACAGGTTTTATTTCCCAAATATCATCGATAAGACCGGTCAGAAACATGACAGACGAAGCGGAATAAAGCATCCAGTTGATATGCCCGGCGCCTGAACTGAAAAGGGCAATACTATAGGCAGAAAAAATAGCGATACCGCCCATTAAGGCAGTCGGTTTCTGGTGCCACCGGTCGCTCCTGGGTTTTACCACCCACCCTTTACTATTGGCCAGTTTGATAACCAAGGGTGTAATAGCCAAACAGGAAGCAAGAGCTACCAGGCCTGCGATGATCGGTTTCAGCAACGGAGGTATCATACAGTCATCTTACTATCCAGTTTATATTTTATGTTCAATATCCTTTCAATTCCTTCGTCAATATTCACAAGGCGCCGGTTAAGTATATGAAGCATTTTTGAATTATCCGGCTGGCGGCGGGTCATGTCGCCTTCTTTCAGCGGATCGAGATGCACGATAGAAGAGGATGAACCCGTTATATTAATTATCTTCCGGGCAAGATCGACTATCCTGATCTCCAGCGCGTTGCCGATATTGACAACCTCATTTATACTTGACCCATGTTCAAAAATTTTGACGGTAGCATCAACGTTGTCATCGATATACAGGAAAGTGCGGGTTTGATGCCCATCGCCATAGATCGGGATGTCCTGGTTTTTCAAAGCCAGGTCGATAAACTTAGTCACCACAAAATCGGTGCTTTGTTTAGGGCCATAAGTATTAAAAAACCTGAATATGGTAAAATCAAGACCAAATTCCTTTTGATAAGACCTGAAAAACGCTTCGCCTACATTTTTAACAATAGCATAAGGCAGGCGCGAATTCAAAGGCGTAGTATCTTCATTCTGTGGAAATTCAACGGGTTCGCCATACACCTCCGAAGAAGATGAGTAGAATATGCGTTTAACGCCGGTATTTTTTGAAAGATTCAGAATGTTTTTGATACCTTCTATATCCTCTAAAACCTTCATCGGGTTATTCAGCGTCCGTTTTACCCCGACCAGCGCCGCATAGTGAAACACATAATCAAACCTGAAACCGAGCATTACTGCTGACAGATCGTGGTAGTTATTAACGTCGCATTTTATGAAGGAGAAGTTATCATCGCCCACGGGCAGGTTATGTACCGATCCTGTAAGCAAATTATCAGTTACGACAACATGATAATCTTTGTTTTGCACCAACTTGCTTGCGAGCGTGCTGCCAACATTGCCGGCGCCTCCGGTAATCAGTATCCTTTTCATAATGCAACCAGGTCTTTAAAATTTCATTTAGCTTAATAAATAATTATACAGATCCTCCGTTTCCTTCACCAGGCGGTGGTATGAGTAATTTTCCAGGGCCGACTGTTTCCCATTTAATGCCAGTTTTTCCCTCAATTCAGGATTGACAATAAGCTGTTTCAGTTTTTCGGCAAACATAGCCGGGCTGACGTCACTTAAAAGCCCGTTAAATCCATCATTTACCACATCCTTTACACCTCCCACATCGGTACACATTACCGCCGTTGCCGTTGCCTGTGCTTCGATGATACTTACCGGCGTGCCCTCATTTAAAGAGGTGAGCGCTACAATGTCTGCGCCGGCATTAATTACATCTATATCCTTTCGCCACGATGTAAAAATGATTTCCGCCTCATAGTTGTCGTCACCTGGTACACAAACACTAAATCCGTTATCCCGGCTCATGGCTATAATCGCGTCAAGCCGTTCACCGTCGCCTACTACAAATACTTTAAATTTAAGTTCCGGCGCCTGACGCCTTATTAGCCTGAGCGATTCGACAAGCAGCGAGTGGTTTTTGATGGCAGTAAGCCTGCCGGTGATAACGATCACCGCTTCATCCTGGCCAATTCCGTAAAACTGCCTGAAAGCTGTCCTTTTTTCTTCTTTATGCTCAGTAAATCGCCGCAGGTCGAAACCCAATTTTATAACGTGCACCTTATGTGCAGGCGCAATTTTGTATTTATTTACCAGGTCGTCCTTCTGCTTTTCGCTTATGGCTACAATGGCACTACTTACACTGCACAGGTAGCGCTCAATGCTCAAAAATATTTTTGTTTTGACAGGCGAAAAATACCCGTCAAAAACATTTCCATGATAAGTATGTACAATGGCCCTCGGTCTTCCGGAACTTCGGTAAGCTGCCAGCCGGCCCAGTACACCGGCCTTCGCTGCATGCGTGTGTACGATATCAGGCTTTTCAGTCCCGATCATATTATAGATATACCGGTATGCCCGCATATCCTTCCGGAAATTGATGCTCCTGTTCATGCCAGGAACGTAATCAAAATCCACCCCAAGGTCCTTCAAAATATAATCCGAATTCCCTTCATAAGGTTCTCTGTTCCCTGCCAGTACCATAGTTTGAAAGGACGGGTCGAGGTACCTTGACAGGTACGCTACGTTATAGGTCGGTCCCCCAATATTCAGACGGTTAAGGATGCGCAAAATCCGGGGCATTGTAATAAAAGTTTAAATAGATAAACAGGGTATTAGGTTTTCGTGCACTTAATCTATTGGTTAAAAAAATTGAAATAAAAATATATTAGTTAAATACCGTGCACGAATACAATATTAATAATTAAAATTGCTTATTTGTTTCAGTTAGTAATTTTTTCTTCGTAAATCAGTAGAAAATTCTTCTTTTGAAAATGAATAGCCCGCAAATCAGTTATAATCGGTATTTGCACAGTACAGGTTCACCAATAACAACGAACAAGGATTTTTAGAACAAACATGGCGGAAATTACTTTGACCGATTATTTGCTGTTACCGTTCTACCTTTGGCTTATCTATAAAATAGCCTATTTCTACCGCAATAAATATTACCCCCGGGGCCATCCGTATCATACCTATTTCATACCCGGGCTTACGGTAAAAATTGCCGGGGCAATATCCATAGGACTAATATATAATTATTATTACAGCGGTGGCGATACCTTTAACTTTTTTTACCACTCGCAGATCATTAATTCCACGTTTATGCGATCTCCCCATGCGTGGTTTTCACTTATCACTCACCGGGTGGACGGCAATAACCTGGTAGCATCCAAAGCGCTATCCGATATGTATTGGTATGATGACATTCCGGCTTATACCACTTCATGCATCGGTGCATTCATCGGGATCTTTTGTTTTACAAAATATCTTGTTATTAATGTGATTGTCGCTTCGCTATCGTTTATTGGTAGCTGGTTATTATTTGTACAATTTGCGCGGCAATATCCCAACCTGGTCAAGTATATAGCCATTGCGGTGTTATTTATGCCGGGACCCGTTATCTGGGGGTCAGGATTATTTAAAGATAGTTTTTGTCTTTTTGCCATAGGTTGCCTGGTGTATTGCATCTACGTGTTATTTGAAAGACGGGAGTTTAAAATATCACTGGTTTTGCTTCTGTCGGTCTCGGTTATGCTGCTAATACTTATAAAGGCTTATATACTCATCATTTTACTACCGCTTGTTTTTCTTAAAACCCTGCTGGTTTACCGAAAACAACTGTCAAATTACTATGAAAGCAGGCTGCCCTATTATATAGTGATGGCCATTATAACCATAAGCCTGTTCTTTATAGTGCGTCGCGTATCGCATCGCGTATCTGCCGAGGCCGTGCAAACCACCCTGGAAACTATAAAAAGGCAAAAGGATTATTTATTGCAGGTTTCGCTGCTATCTGACGGCTCGGCATACGACCTGGGCGATTTTGACCCTACGTTAGGCAGTATCCTGAGCAAATTCTGGCCGGCTGTGAATGTAACCCTATTCAGGCCGTTTGTGTGGGAATCGCGGAGCATAATGGAATTTTTCAATTCCTTCGAATCGCTTGGGATGTTGTTATTGACGTTGTACCTATTGGTACGCAGGAATATATTTAAAACAGTCAAAAATATCATTACCGATCCAACCCTGATCATGTGCCTGCTTTTTGTGCTGGCGTTTTCTTTCATCGTGGGCGTGTCCACTTATAACTTTGGCTCGCTTTCCCGCTACCGCATTCCGGGGACACCCTTTTTTATGGTGTTTGTGCTGGTGCTGCTGTTTAAGGACAGACCTGCTCCTGCATCGGCCACTGTCGCCGGCAACGAAGTCGCTGTTGAAGTCCAACCGGGATCATAACTTGTCGAAAACAGCGAGATACTTGCCGGCATTAGCTTCAACCGAACTGTTTTCCGCAGCAAATCTGCGCGAATTTTCTCCCATCTTTTTCCTTAATTCATGGTCTGTGATCAAAAGAACAAGGCGCTCTATCCACTCCTGCTCCCCCGTTACCAGGAACCCGTTATAACCATCCTGGATAACTTTGAAATTCGGACCCAGAGCCGTGGCCACAATAGGAATACCGGCCGCCATATACTGTACCAATTTACCTCCGCTTTTTCCATAAGCCCATTGCTCATCAGGCAAAGGATGCAGGCCGATGTCGAATTTCTGCAGGTTAGTTATTTCGCTTTCGGCTGTCCAGTGCAAAAGTTCGATATCTACCCCCGCCAGTTCAAAATCGTCATCGCCCATCACCATAATTCTGACGTCGTAGTTCGCTTTGAGATATTTGAGTACCGGGTCTATCAAATGCAGGTATTTGCTTGTGGTTTGGCTTCCGCTCCAACCGATGACCACCGTGCCAGGCATAAGTTTTTTGGGATAAGGGTATTTCTTAATGTCGATGGTGGCAGGTATCATACTCAGGTTCTTGTTAAACCTGGCCGAATACGAACTCAACTCATCGGTACTAACCAAAACATGGTCGCTCCGCTTAATCAAAAAATTTATTTTTGAAGCCGATTTCAAAAACCTGATAAACTTGTTGTAACGGCTCGTCCGGCCCATATAAACCAGGTCGTCTATATCGTAAACCATTTTTTTTGCCCTCGCCCGGATTAGCCATTCGGTGATTGCGGGGCCAAATGGCGTGATCCAAAGAAATACATACACGATATCGTACTTCCCAACCCTGACAAGGTCCCTGTACCTGCGAAGATATCCCCGAATGGTGCCGGCGATCTTTGCAAATAAATGGCCTTTTTTGTAAACTATCTTTTGCATCTCGTCAGACATAAAAGGCGAAACCTCCACCTCAAAACCGTTTGCACGCCAACTATCGTAATACTGCTCAAATTTGAGCCGTTGCCCTGGCGCACATCCCATGGGATAGGGGCATAGCACTAATATTCTTTTATTCCTTTTTTCCGACGGCATGCCAATAAGGTTCTTTATCTGAAAATATAATATCGGTCAATCCGGAATCTTCCATCATCAACCTGATCTCATTTTTTGTAAAGCGCTGCTCTAAAGGGGTTCCAAACCTGTCACGCGCATCATTCCTGATAACGTTAAAAGTTTTACCAATATAAAAATGCAACGGCATTTGCTGTGCAAGTTTACTTAGCCCTGCCTTTTTGAAGCACCAGCCTGTAAACACCAGGGGCAGATATACGGTTACCGCAATGATGTCACATAAAATATTTTTAGCCCCCTCATTTAGTCCCGAGATGATTTTTCTGACCCCATTCGACACACGGAATAAAAACTTGAACACCGGACCCTTGTTGTCAAAGCTGTAATAAAGATATACCAAAAAAAAACCGCCCTGCTTCAGTTTACTAACGCATTGCTTCATGGCTAGTGACGTATCCGGGATATGGTGCAATACACCGAGACTGAATACAAAGTCGAAACTGGTATCTGCGAATGGAAGTTCATCCACAGCAGCGCGTGACAGCCTCACATTGCTGCGATCTGCAAGGAATTTCGACGCTGTTTCCACCGCGTCACTCGGATCCACGGCGTCGACTGTCAAGGCGCGGGCAGCAACAAACCTAGTCCATCTGCCCGTTCCACAGCCAACATCGAGCACCCGCTTGTTTTCGGTCCATTCTGGTTTAACAATATCAAAATAATGCCTGGACGCTATGTCTTCTATCTCACAATCGGTAAAATGGTTAAATTTTGTCCATTCCAGTCCAAACGATTCGACGGTAGCTGCATCGATATTGTTTGAGTGCCCAATACCAAAGTTATATATTGGCAAGCCATCAACCTGAGTAGTGCTAACCGGTTCAGTTATAAAAGGTATTGCGTCCATCCCGAATCCCATCATTTCGTCACCTTATTATAAATATCCAGGTATTTCCTTACCCCTTCATCCAAAGAGAAATAATCCAGTGCACCTTCCCTGATCAACGCTCTATCGTATGCAGTACCAGCGGCCAGATGTGCTACAGCGGCAACGTAGTCGGGCAGGTCAACAACAAGTCCCGAATGATATTGTTCAACTATCCTGCTGCTATCGCCTATACCATCGTTACATATCACCGGTACACCCATTGCCATAATTTCTCCCTGCTTGGTCGGGCTGCTCGCTGTTTTACTGTACGACGGCTTAATGAAGAATATTCCATAGTTAAACAAACTGATCATCAGCGGCACGTCGCGCCGGTCTGCCGTGGTGATAATGACATCACTGCTGTCTATTTGATTTTGGCGCGCTTTAAGGATAATATCCCCTGGATCGTCGTGCGTTACAAACAAAAATTTTGCGGAAGGCTGACTCTTTTTTAACGATGAAAAAAAAAGGAGCATTTCGTCCAGCAAATACCAGGTACCAATACTTCCAAGGTAGCCGAGAACAAGGTTGCTGGGTTCCAGGTTAAGTGACTGCATCATGCGCAGTTTTTCGGCCGGCGGTATTTTTTTTATATCGAAGAGCCCGGTGTCCACACAGCAGGGAATAACTGCTATCTTACCGGCATTTATTTCAATACCCTTCCAGTTCAATATCTCATTTTTACCGGCATTAGTAAGGCTTACAATGGCCGCCGAACGGTTTACGAATTCAAGTTCCTTTCTTTTAAAATATCGGTAAATAAATTTGAACACCTGGTTTTTAATATCCCACAATCCGCCATCCACGCGCTCGTCGGCCCAAAAGCCGCGCATATCAAAAATAAAGGGTATTCCGAATCTGCGGTTTAATGCTATGCCGGCAAGGGCCGGGATGTAGCTGCGGCAGTGGATGAGATCGAAACTTATCTTGCGGTGAAGCGATGCTGCTATACTTTTCATCCTGACGTAATCATACAGGGTGGAAAGTACAGGCGGTGATTTGGTATAGATCAACGGGTGCCAGCTGATGCCTTCGCTGTCCAGCATAGCCTTTATATCCTTGCTGTTTTTTTTGTATCTATCCTTCTTTTCAAAGCTTAGTATGGTAAAAGAAAACCCTTTTTTTGCCAGCCCGGCCAGGTACGGAATAACCTGCGACTGCCCCAGCGAGTCGGTCATGCCATCATAGGAAAGATACAAAACGTTTTTTCTATCGCTCATCTTATTGCAATCAGTTATTTCTCATCCATTGAGCGTACCACATCTGAAACATCAGCAGGTACCACACCTGCAAGTGCTTCTCCTTGTTTCCTGAATAAAACTTTTTCAACAGGTCGATTACTACACCTGTATTAAACAGTCCGTGTTCCTTTAAACTTTCCTCGTTAATAAAAGCTGCAACGAGTGGTTTTAGTTCTCCCGCAAGCCATTTTTCTACGGGAATAGCAAAACCCATTTTGGGCCTGTCCATTAGCTTCTCCGGAACATATTTATGGACGATCTGCTTAAGAATATACTTTTTCTGTTTTTGATGATATTTGTATCCGGTTGGCAATTTAGCTGCCCATTCAATAATGTGCTGGTCCAAAAACGGCTCACGACCCTCAAGGCCAATGCTCATGGTGGCTCTGTCTACTTTCTGCAAGATATCATCAACCATGTAGGTCTGGTAATCAACAACCATCATATACGACAGGTCATCATAACCTTCAATAAGTTTTCCGGCGTTGTGCGCCGTATCTAATTGTTTTACCGGTTTATTAAATAGTTGTGTTATTTCCTGTTCGGTAAATACCTGGGTCAGATTTTTAAGCAGTTCACCAGGGGATGGGTCCCGCAAAATATTTTTGAGTTTGTGGTAACGCCCGTGAAAATTATACGAACTTCTGAGATAAGGTATGTGCTCGGAAGAAACGCGATCCATTATATAGGACAATGTCTTTCGAAAAGGCCCTGGTATCCTTGCGATCTTTTCACCATATCTCGACACATAATCGTAACGGTTATACCCGGCGAATATCTCGTCGCCTGCGTCGGCCGAAAGGGCAACGGTAACCTGTTTCCTGGCCATTCTGCTCACCAGGATCGTCGGTATGGCACTGCTGTCGGCAAAGGGTTCGTCGTAATAATAGGGCAGGTCGGGGATAATATCCAAAGCTTCTTTTGCCGAACAATAATATTCGGTATGGTCAGTGCCCAATCGGGATGCAACCTGTTTGGCAAACGGCGCTTCATCAAGCTGGTCATCAATACTGCCTATGGTAAATGTTTTCAGTCGTGCTGTACTTTCTTTTTGCAAAAGCGCAGTAACGCAGGTACTGTCATAACCGCCGCTCAGGAAAACCCCAACAGGCACATCGGCCACCATCCGGTATTGGAATGATGCTGAAAGTACCCGTTCGGTTTCTTCGATGGCTTCGGGTAAAGGGATGGAAAGCCTGGGCTGGTTATAACAGTCATAAACACTCCAGTAAGCCTTAGTTTTGATAGACTTCGATCGAAGATCGAAACGGAGGATATGACCGGGAGATAATTTTTTGGTGTGTTTATAGATGCAGTTTGGCCACGAAACGTATCCGTAAACCAGGTAGGAAGCGACCGCATCCGGGTCAATAATCTTCTCAAACCCGGGATGCTTCAACAACGATTTTAATTCGGATCCAAATAAGAAGAGACCGTTATGAAAATAATAGAACAACGGCTTTACGCCGGCTCTGTCTCTTATGCACACCAGTTCGTTCGTCTTGTTGTCATACAAAACAATAGCAAACATGCCACGCCATTGGTCAATGCTTTGCTCGCCCCATTCGCGCCAGGCATGCAATATAACTTCTGTGTCTGAATGTGTTTTAAACCGGTGGCCAAGCGCAATTAGTTTATCCCGTATCTCATTATAATTATATATCTCACCATTAAAAATGATTTGAAGGCCATCATATTCCATCGGTTGATTGGCTGATGCGCTCAGATCGATCACAGAAAGGCGCCGGTGCCCGAACCCAACCTGGCAGTTATTTAGCTGCTGAAGCGACACGCCCTGCCCGTCTGGCCCCCGGCTGGCAAGGGAATAGGTCATTCCAGCCAGGATGGCTTCGTCACTGTTATTATTAAAATCAACAAAACCGGTTATGCCACACATTGTAAAGCAGCTGTTTATTTCGTTAAATATTTAATCGTGGCCGACCCGTATTTGAAGGCGTACCGAATGGAGGCTGCATAGTCACCTGCCTTCATAGCGGCGCCACTAAGCATATAGTAATTTCTTTTCAAAAACTCACCCATCAGTTTTTCGGGCACAATATGTTCACTTATTAAAATAGTGATAAATAATTCATTATCCTTAAAAATCTTGCTTACGTTGCCGGCACCATGGTACATACTACCGCCGTGAACACGGTAAAAGATATTTTGGCAAGGTAACGAGATGCATTTTGAAACCAAAGCGACCCTGCACAGCGATAACCTGTCGGCACTGCTGTGGAGGCGCGTATCAAATAAAATGTTATTAGCGGCGAGCACCTGTTTCCTGAACACCAGGTTTGACGGTATGGTTGCAACGCCAGTTTTATAAAACAATATTTCTTCCAGCATTTTATCAGTCGGTGCCCGCAATGTGATGGACTGATCAATACGTTCTCCATTTTCATCAATGAACCCGATGAGGGAACCACATACGCCGGCGCTGCTATCCACCCTCAATGCTTCCACGCGCGACCTGAGAAAATCGGCCCCTAACACATCATCGGCATCGAGGAACACTACGAACTCGCCCCGCGCCCTTTCCAATCCAAAATTCCGCGCAGCCGAAACGCCCGAATTTTTTTCCCAAAAAAGTTCTATCCTGTTATCTTTCTCCTTCAGTTCTATCGCTATTCCCGCTGTGTCATCCGTGCTGCCATCATCTATGATCAAAACCTCAAATTCAGCAAGGTCTTGTGCAAGAACAGAATTAACCGTCTGCCGAAGGTATTTACTGCCGTTATAAACCGGGATAACTATGCTTACTTTCGGGGTAATTTTCATTTTCGACACACGGCAAATAATACATGACAATTCTCTTCTATAAATTCCCTGTCCGAAAACATCCTGTAATCAACGGCTGTTGGATATAATGATGCGCCAAATACTGTTCTGAAAATCCCGTTGCGCAACTTATATGGCAATTTTCTAATTCCCCGCGCAAGCAGTATCTTCTCGGTACTGTGCATACCCGGGCTTCGTCTTTCTCCGGAGTATCTTATATACTTTTGCCCGTAAATGCTAACCCCTGCAAATTCAGGCTTCAGCAGATCGCTTAGTTCCTGGTAAGTAAACTCCTGTGTATGAAACGGATTGAGGATGTTACCATCCGGGCTGGATACTTTTATGTTCGGCGTAGATATGATCACGGTGCCACCGGGCTTGATCACCCGGCTGAACTCCGACACCATTCTTCTGTATGCCGTCAAATGCTCGATGGTTTCCAGTGATACAATGGCGTTAAAGAAAGCATTGTCAAACCGAAGATCCGTTGCATCCATTACTTCGAAATTTAACGATATATTATCCTTCCAGTTATTCTGGCAAGCCGATATTACACCTGGGTCAATATCGCCTGCGTAAACCCTCGTATTTTCCACGCGGCTTAAAATATCGGCTCCATAACCCGACCCGCATGCAAGGTCGAGTATTACGTCGCCCTCACTGATGTAGCGGGCTGCTTCCATGTACCGGTGAATATGCTCGCCTGTCCACGGCGTAATTTCATTAAATAAGTGGCGTTCTACCGACATTATAGCACATTTTGGATGATCATTCCCGGCTTATATTCAATTTATGAATTTAAAGCCAGACCGGGATAACATTACCAGCCCTTTCCTGACTTCGCGCCGGTAAAAAAATGCTAGAACGATAAAGCAAAACAAATATGAAAGCGCCGAAGTGTAGGCAAACTGGCTGATCTTTAAAGTACTCAGCAAATAATAATTAATAGCTATAGTGAACAATATGACCATCGGTGCAATGAAATAATAGACATTATTTTGCCTTTTATAGTAAACCAAACCACCGAGTATCATGTAGGCACTGTAAAAAAACTGCCCAACGATAAGAAAGGGTAAATAATATAACGACGGGTAAAATTTAGGGGCTATAAAATATCTGAAACCTATAGGTGCAAGCAGGTATATTGCCAAACCGGTGATGCCAAGCAGCAGCATATAACTGCTTGTTACAATCACCACTTTCCGAAGATTTCCATTGTTCAGGCTATCATATAAAAATGGATAAAAAGGCGTAATGAATGCCGAACTGAGCATGGTGATGATAAATGCAAATTGCGCGGCTAAACCATATAGCCCGGCCCTTGCCGGGCCAAAAAAATAGTTGATCATATACTTATCCGTATTATATAAAACGAACACCATAAAAAACAAAGGAATGGCCGGGAAACCTCTTTTCAGTATGAGTGTAGCCCAGCTTTTGCTATAACTGAAAGTAAGCAAGCCGCTTTTGATGAAATAAAAAAGCGTAACAATAAATACAACAGCCGTGCTTATAAACATACTTTGCACCCTGCCCATATATCCCATTTTTAGAAAGCGTATAAACAGTACCGCCAGTGCTAATTCTAACACCGTTTTTAAAATGGCAAGCATGCCAAAACTCAAAGGTTTGTTTTTATTTCTTAATACAGTAAACAGGTAATCGCTGAAAAAATTGGAGAAGCTGAAGAAACAGACAATATACTGCACCGGCGTTGTTAGGCCGGTGAGCCTGAAGAAAAAGTCATGAAAAGCTATAACGATCAGAAGCACAATTAAAAGTACCAAAACAGGGATGGTAAGGGAGGTGCTTACAAAACTTGTCAACTGCTTTTTGTCGATAGAGGCATATTCTACTGTAAAGGTTTCCCCAATGCCCATATTCATTAGCGGAGCTATAAAATAGATTGAATTAGAAAATATAACGATGATGCCGTATTCGCTTTGTGAAAGATAGTGGGTAAAAAATGGTAATAGAAAAAACGAAATGCCTTTGGCAGCCAAACCACAAATTGTATATATGCCAAATGATTTGTAAAAGCTCAATTCCGTTTAAATATTATTGATAATTAAAGGCCTCTATCGTAGTCCTGATCCCTTCTTTAAAGCCGATCAATGGTTTATATCCTAATATGCTGCCAGCCTTATCAATGTTAGCCAGGCTATTCCGCACGTCACCTTTCTGGCTTTCCCGATACGTCGGTTCTATTTGTACGTTTAAAACGTTGGTGATCTCCTGCCAAAGTTGGTTTAGCGATGTTTGGTTACCACAAGCGATATTATATACGCTGTCTTCCGGGGGTATATCACCAATAAAAAAGGCCCTGATATTGGCCTGAACGGCATTTTCCACAAAGGTAAAATCCCTTGTTTGTTCCCCGTCGCCGTTGATCATAGGCGCCTTGCCCGATTTTGCTGCCAATATAAATTTGGGAATTGCCGCTGCATATTCGCTTTCAGGGCTTTGCCCGGGGCCAAAAATATTAAAGTAGCGCAGTCCGATGGATGGTAGCCCATAGCCCCTTGAAAAAAGATCGGCATATAACTCATTAACATATTTGGTTACCGCATAAGGGGAAAGTGGTTTCCCAATACGGCCTTCAATTTTTGGTAACTCCTGGCTGTTGCCGTAGGTCGATGAGGATGCAGCATAAATAAAGCGCTTAATATTTCCGCTATCCTTTACGGCATAGATCATGTTCAAAAACCCGGAAATATTGACTGCGTTGGTAGTGAGTGGGTCGTTTATTGAACGCGGAACTGATCCCAATGCGGCCTGGTGGGTCACATAGTCTATTCCGGCGACCGCTTTTTTACAAGTTTCAATGTCCCTGATATCCCCTTCTATCAGCTCAAATGCCGGATCATCCAAAAAAGGCTCAATATTCCGGCGGTAACCGGTCAGAAAATTATCCAGCACACGCACCTTTCCGGCTTTATATTTTAGCAAATATTTCACCAGGTTCGAGCCGATGAACCCTGCTCCGCCTGTCACCAGGAAACTGTACCGGCTTAAATCTGTATCATGGTATTGGTTCTCATACATGTCGATAGGTTTTTCACAGATAAAGTTTAGTTTTTTAATAATTCATCCACGCCAAGCAGGACAGCCATAAATAGCAACCCTATCAGGGTAGTTATAGCTATGTGCCTTATCATGCTGTCTTTCTGCGGTATCAGGGGGAGGTCCGTTTCGTCTATCACCCGGTACAACGGCGTTTCTTTTTGCAGATTAACCTTTGCTATCTCGAGGTTGCGCATCACTTCTATATAAGCAGCATCATAGGCTGCTGCTTTCGCCTGGTTAAACATTGACCCTGATCGCTGAACGGTAATGGCCGGGTTAAGGTCATAAGTACGGTCATTCATAGAGGCCGTGGAGGAAAAGATACCACTCAGTACGTTTGCCAGGCTATCGGCCTCATGCTGCAAAAGTTTTACGCCCGAAGCAAAAACTTTTGTCTTGGTCTCAATAAAATACCTGGAAGTTTCGTCCAATAGTACCTTAGAGGTATAATAGGTAATCTCGGGATTGGTGGAAGTGACGCTGATAATATAAATGATCAGTTTTTTATCCTTTTTAAATACAATAAAGGATTTTTCGACAAAACTGATAATTTGCTGGTATAACATTTTCTGGGCAGGCGAGAACTTATCAAGATCGTTTCCTATAGGGCCGACCGAGGCATATTTGTCCTTGAACTGCTTCCTGGCAATGAGGTTGAGCAGGGTTTGGCGTGGCTTTGTATCTACATCCGACAACAAGGCCGCGCCGATCAGTTTCCTTGATTTGAATAATTCAATGATATTATCACCCGAGAAAATATTATCAGGATTGCTGGATATTGCATCAAACCCGAGTTGTGTCGCTAAATTATATAATCCGCTGTTCGGCCTTGGGTCCGTTGACAAGACAAAGCTTATGTTAGACGTATAAACAGGCAATTTACTTCGTACCCTGATATAACCGACTGCCGCGCCTACAAGGGCAGCGATCAGTAAGAAGTGCCATTTCTTAAGTACATTTGATATTATACGGAGTATTTGTTCCTGGCTGAACATATAATGAATATTTACTTATGCCCGTTATATTTATTTATGAATATTGGTTATCGTAATAATTACAAGCGATAGCAGCGAAACAATAGTAGATGTAAGCCCTATCGTTTCTCCTGTCGTAAGCTCTCTCCTTATTTTTTTGTGCGGTACAATTATCTCGGCGCCGGTTTCAATTTTGGGATACGATCTGAACATTCCGAGGAACCCATTGCTTGTTTTGCTCACATGCCCGTTTGGATATACCACATAGATCTTTGACAACCGTGCGTTCTCAGTTGTGCCGCCAGCCTGCGTTAGGTAGTAATTTAACGATTGACTCTCAACAAAACCTGTTTTGGTAGGCGAAAGCACTTCGCCGCTTATGCGTACCAGCGGATCAACTTTTAAAACCTGTATGATATCTCCATCCTGCAGAATATAGTCATCCAGTGAGCCAGGAGATTTTAAAACCTGTTCAAGATCTATGGCGATCCTGTTATTCGCCCGGTTCTCGCCTTCAATGGCCTGGGTCGTAGTTGTGTCGCCGGTTTTTTGCTGAACCGTTTTGATACTTTGATCGTTTGCCATATCCGCATCAGTATTTTTCCTGGTCAAAAACACCCCCTTTTTGTAGGCCAGCGGCGATAAGCCGCCCGCACGTTTGATCAGGCTGCTAACGCGTTCATTTTTTAGTTCTATCGTATAGGTCCCGGGAAAAGTTACCTCTCCATTTATCGTTACCCGCTTCTGCTCTGTATAACCCGGGTTACGCCTTACCGTTACTATGTCGTAAGGCTGCAAAACAAATTTATCGGATCCTATTTCAAGTCCGTCGTGTATATTAACATTGTATACTTCGGCAATGGAATCTACGCTTACCTGCAGGCTTTGATCCACTATTCGCCTGCCAACTTCAATATTAAAAGAACTGGCTGCATCCGTTACCCCACCGGCCATAAACAAAACATCTTTTAACGACAGGTTTTGTTTAAATGCGTATTGCCCCGGCTTCCTTACCTCCCCTAAAATGGTTACTTTAAAGTCACTCCTGAAATCGTTTTCGAAAGCAATATGGATCGAATCACGCTTAACAAGCGCAACATCGTTCACACCATTCAGCGCGCTTGCTACGTTAAACGTAATGTTCTCTTTTGTACCGTTGGCATAAGTACGGGTTAAAGTTGCCCGCCCGGTAAATACGTTTTCCTGCAATCCCCCGGCGCGTTTTATCAAACCGCTTATGGTTAGCCCCGGCGTAAACTCAAATCCGCCGGGCCTGTAAACTGCTCCTGTAATGTTCACTTCATTTTCAAAGCGGTTTAAAATAGAACCAACCGCAAATTCATCGCCGTTTTGCGGTTCATAAGTAGCGTTCTCCGTTTTGGGCAGGTCTTTTATTTTTCGTTCTATATCCGTAACCTGTTTAACCTTAATACTAGCTTTATAGGCCCGTTCGGTAAATCCTCCGGCAAAAAACAAAAGGTCCTGCAATGTTTCCTTATCTTTCAATTCAAATATCCCCGGCCTTTTTATCTCACCTGTCATGGTCACCCGTTCTTTATAAACAGGGAAATTTATGACATCATTCTCCTGCAGCGGAACGTTTCCCTGCTGATCGCCCCTGGTCAAAAACTGGTAAAGGTCTATTGTTTTATAAACTTTGTTATTACGTATCAATTCTATGTTCCGGTATGAATTGATGTCACCCGGCCCGCCGCACAGAAACAGCGAATTAAAAACTGTCGCCAGCGATGAAACTGTGTAGTTACCGGGCTTGGCAGCCCCTATAATAATGATGTGTATGCTTTTGATCCTGCTTAGTGTTATAACAAGTTTTGATTGCCCGCTTTTTAGCGAGGGGTAAGCACTTTGGCCCATCTTCGCCTGTATTCTTGACGTAGCTTGTTCAACGGTAAGCCCGGCAACCGAAATCGTGCCAACATGAGGTAAAAAGATCGTTCCTTCAGGCTGTACCGTTACGCGGATGTTAGTTTCCTGGTAACCTGATATATTGATCTGCAATTCGTCATCGGCGCCTAAAATGTAATTGACAGGGGTGGCGATGCGCAGGTTGGGTTCGAATGATAACGACGCTGTAGTAAAAAGGGAGGCGCCAAATACCTCGGGGGTTATTTTTTGTTTCTGAAATGTTAAATAGTCATCTTTCTCCTGGTGCCGTTTAACCGAATCAACCGTGACGGGATTTGCGGAATCATTTTGCGCGGCCCTGGCAGGTGCTGTACCAAGTAATCTTGCTTTCAGCTTTTGCCACTCCGCGGCCGGCATCCCCTTGCTTAATGCAATTTGTTCGGCTTGGTCGTACGATATTCCGCTTGCGGTTAAACGCGATCTGATGGTGGATACGTCAGCATCTGAAAGCTGGTCTGCAGTAACCGTGGACAGGCTGTATCCATTGAAAATATCCGGCGTTTGCGATGCTGACATCTGTGCAGCCTGGGCCGCATGTTTTCCCTGGGCCCGGGAAACCGATATATTGATAGTTATACAAAAAAATAGCAGCGTTATTATTTTCCAATGGATATGCATTTGTTATTTTAACAGCTTTAGGTGACGTTTTTAGGGTTATAATGCATTTCGGCGATTAAATGTCTTCACTCACAGGCAAAACCGATTTTATTTTGCTTTACATGCTAAAAAGAAATCATCGCGATTAACTATTGCATAAATGCAATATTAATTATAGCTAAACTACATATTTTAATTTAAAAACTCTTTCTTTTGAATAACCAGCGTTTTTATTAAAAAAATGATTGTAAAACGCTTGACCAGACTGACATCATTGATGCGTAAGCAAGTAATATGTATTTTTATTTTTGCCGGGCATCTTCCGGGGTAAACATTTATCATTTAAATAATTCACGGTTCATTTGAGCTTCAAACATAATTTCCTGGCTTTTTTACGGGATCTTAAACGATCGGTGGAATTGCTTTGGACCGTAGATAAGAAAGTAAGCCGCATTAACATTTTACTACAGCTTTTACAGGCACTTCTCCCTATAGCATCGCTATATTTTATGAAACGCATGATAGAGGCGGTCCTGCATCATTATGCCACCTTTTATCCTGTTTTACCATTTATCGCGGGTTATGCGTTAGCGCAGCTTTTGCTTGTATGCATCAATCAATATTCATCGTTTATAGACGTCAGGCATCAGCATAAGATCACGGATAAATTATCCGGCGAAATATTACAAAAAGCCATTGAGGTGGATTATGAATACTACGAGAACCCTTTATACCATGACACTTTACATTTAGCCCAGCAGCAAGCAGCCTATAAAATACCGCAGGTACTTAAAGACTTTAACAACATGCTGGTCAATATCCTGTCGCTGGTATTCCTGGTCGGATTCTTCTTTACCATACATGCATTGTTCGCGCTTTTTCTGATGGTTGTATTTATACCATTAGCGGTTACCAAGTGGTATTCGGGTTTTAAGCTGCTGCAATTGGAAAAAAAATTCGTACCGATGGAACGCGAAGCCAATTACGTGAACCAAACATTAACCAATGTTAACTCTGCCAAGGAAGTGCGGGTATTCGGTTATGGGAATAGCTTCATAAAGAAATTCATGAATATCCGGGCCATCATACATCATGAAAAGGCCACGCTTCACGCTAAACTTACCTGGTATAATTTTTTAGCTGAAGCGGGCGAAGTGATCGCTATGAGTTTTGTTTTTGTACTGCTCGCCGAATATACCTGGGAAAAAATAATCACGTTAGGTGTGTTTGTCATTTACCTGCAGGGATTCCAGCGTTTACAGGCATCGTCTAAAGGGTTTTTGCAGGCTCTTGTTCAACTATTTCAGCAAAGGCTTTTTTTAAGGGACCTTTTTGCATTTTTAGATCTCAAAACATCGAAAGTGAATGCCAGCACGGCACCATTCCCTTCTGCAGAAACCGGCCTTACGGTATCAAACCTGTCGTTCGCTTACCCGGGTACAAGTAAAGTGGTGCTCGACGATATATCAATGGTATGCAAACCCGGCAAGATCGTCGGCCTGGTAGGCGAAAATGGTTCGGGGAAAACCACGTTGATAAAATTGCTGGCGCGGTTGTACGAAACCCAAAGCGGCGATATCCAAATTAACGGCACGGATATCGAACAGATCGAATTAAATGCTTTCCGCAAGAAAACTGTGTTCCTGTTCCAGGATTTTGAAAAGTATTTTTTAAGCATCGAAGAGAATATTACGCTGGGGGATAATGATAGCAGCAGATTAGAAAAGGATGTAGAGCGTGCAGCCAAACTGGCACAGGCGCATGATTTTATTATGAGGCTGAGGAACGGTTATAAAACCCGAATAGGCCGGTATTTTAAAGACAGCGAACAATTAAGCGGCGGCCAGTGGCAAAAGCTGGCATTGTCCAGGATATTTTACCGCGATGCAAACCTGGTGATACTGGACGAGCCCACTAGTTCACTTGACCCTAACGCTGAATTCGAGGTGTTTGAGAACCTGAAAAAAAACCTGCAAGATCAGATGATAATTGTAGTGACCCACCGCTTATATAATTTGAAAATTGCCGATCACATTTATCTGCTCAAAGACGGTCGCATTAACCAGGAAGGCGATTTTGAATCGCTGGTTAAACAGGATGGCGAGTTTAAAAAAATGTATTCGAGGCAAAAGCTTTGACAATTTCTCAAAAGCTGTTTAATAATAATTTTTAATTGCCCCCGAGGCCGCCTATATTAGTTACCTCACCGGATCATGATAATTCCGGATTATAATGCCACGTAATACTCTGTCCGTTATCATCCCTACCAAAAACCGGCCCGCACTGTTAAAGAGAGCTATGCTGTCTGTTGCCATGCAGGATTATCAGGGCTTTGAGGTGTGCATAGTGGATAACAATAGCGACCAAAAAACAAACGGGCAAACCAAAGCCATCGTAGCTGAATTTGAAAAGAATTACCCGGCCATAACATGGCATTATATACACAGCGATAAGAGGTTTGCATCAGGTGCGCGAAACGACGGCATGAATGTTTCTTCCGGTGATCATATCATTTTTTTAGACGATGACGACGAATTGCTGGCCGGCAGTATAAAAATACGAATGGATGTGATGACCGCCGACCCTGAACTAGCCTTATTATATTGCGGGGGATATTCAAAAATATACCCCTATCCTTTTAAAATATATCGGTATTACCATTACAATAAGTCGCTGCATACCGATAGGCTGATGATGATGTCGTGCTCATCAATTATGATCAATAAGAAAATATTTGAGGTTAACAATCTGCAGTTCGATGAGGAACAAAGCCGCATGGATGACTACGACCTGTGTAAAATGATAATCAAGCTGGGACTTAATGTAAGATCGATACCCGATCCGCTGGTGCTGATCCACCTTCATCCTGAAACAAGGATATCATCGCAGCAGGTTATAAATTACGATTTTAAAAACGCATTGATCAGGCGATGGGGGCCGTCAGAGGCAGACACCGTATTTCACTATGCAGAGGCGGTAGCTATATGGCGCAAGTGTTTTGGAATAGAAGAGCAGTCGTTCGCGGAGATAAGAAAGTCCCTGCGAAAGGACTTCAACCGCCGGCCAACTTTATCATTCAGGCTGAAATTTATAATGGTGAGCATAAGCCCGTTCCTTTTTTTAATCCTTTATCACTTTGCCCTTTTTATCTCACAGTCGTATAAAAATCGCATTGCTTATTCAAGGGGAAGAACGTAATTTGACGTGTGGATAGATGGGCTAATAAGCATACCCTGCTTTTGTACTTGTTACAGGTGTTTAAAAAACTTTCGCACTACAGAATTAACCACAGCTTTTTCAATATTCTTTTTAAAAATCTTTGTTCCAAAGTATATGACCAGGAATAACACGAACACACAACCAAAGCCTGCCCAGAACGAGCCAAGCACATCGGAGAGATAAAAGCCAAGCGTAAGGCTCGCAAAGCCTATAACAAAAAGAACACAAATTATCTGTGCAACATCCGTGATGATTTCTCCGGCAACGGACGAGCCTTTATCCAGGGCCTCATACCTGGCCAGTTTGATATTAGTTTTTGCATACTCTTTCGCCTGGTCGATAACCGAAACCGGTCTTTTATCTTTCTCTTCCATAAGGTGGTGATTTTAAATTTATATACACACTCCTGTTTTCATTCCATCAGAAAGGATAACCTATTGCAAGGTTGAATACTAAGTTCTGGCTTCGCCACGATGAACTGCCAAAGTCGATCTTGTTGATCACATTCCGCTGCCCGGCAGGCAGGTAAGGTTCAATTATCGGGAAGCCGACATCGGTACGCAGCACCAGTACTGTAAAGTTGAACCGGAGGCCCACGCCCGCATCGGCCGCCATCTGGCTCAAAAAGTTTTTGCCAAAAGCGGCCCCCGGCAGGTTAGGGTTGCTGCGCAGCAGCCAAATATTACCAGCGTCGAGGAACAATGCCCCCTCGACAATGCTGAATAGTTTTGGCCGGTATTCCACATTTGCTTCAATTTTTATATCACCCGACTCATCAGGTAAAAAAGCGCTTCCCTGCGTAAGTGCTGCAGGTATGGCGTAAGAACCCGGACCTATAGCGTGTGCCTGGAAACCGCGCAGGCTATTGGCGCCCCCAATAAAAAATTGCTGCGTATAAGGAAGCACAGTAGAGTTTCCGTAAGGAAGCCCTACGTTTACCATCAGCCGTGTTGCCAGTTTACTGTTTGGCCCGGTCTTGTGAAAAAACCGTAGTTCGTTCTCCAGCTTTACATATTGATTGAATGGCGTTCCAAACAATTTTCGCACTTTGCCCGCCAGCGTATCTGCCCCGGTGAGCAGCCCGTACAGATTGCCCGACAGGCTTATTTTCCCGTTATAATAAAATGTATTTATACGGTTTTCTTCGGTTGTATTGGTGTAGGTATAACTGTATGTTGGGCCGAAGGTAAATTGTTTATCTATAACATGGGCCAGGGTTGGGTTCTGCGTATTTTTAATGCTGTCAAGGTATACCTGGCTCACATGGGCCGCATCCACATAATTAATAACCAGCAGGTTCAGCTCGTCCTGTTTATGCAGGCTCGGCTTCCATTGATAGCCGAACGACCCGGTGAACGAATTAAGCGTATAGAGCTGGGTACGGTTTACAAGTGTATAACCAGTTGACAAAATGGTATGCGGAACAAAAGCATTGTTAGTGGTAAAATTGAAGGGGCTTATAAATCGCGGCCACGATACTGACGGCTGTATGCCGAGTTGGTACACGTTGTAACCCTTATTGTATTTGCCGAATTGTATATCGGAACTGCCGAATAGCGTTAGCGTAAACAGCTCGGCTCCCTTGAAGGTGTTCCTGTTGCGGAAATTGATATTGATCTGCGTACCGTCGTAATTTGCGGAAGTCGACCTGGCCAATATTTCGGCCTGTAACGATTTGCGCTTGTTTTGGGTTAAGAAATAATAAATGTCCAAAAATGCCGAATCGGGGGTGACATCCTCAAACCTGTTCTTCACAAATTTAAACGGCCCAAGTTCGATGAGCCTGCTCAGCGAATTATTGTGTTGCGTGCGGTTATAGATATCGCCGGGATGCAACAATATGCTGTTTTTGAAGGTAAAAGGACGTACGGTTTGCTTTGGATCGATGACATTGTACCAGCGGTATTTAACGGCCGAGTCCAGCTTTAGCGCCGTATCCCTAAGCGTATAATGAGGATACACATAAATATCCCTGATCTTATATATCCACCGGGCTTCATCAGGCGTCTCGTCCTTAACTTTAACAAACATATCTACCTTATGCCCGGCCACGGTGCTGTCATACCGCATGATCAGGTCTTCAGGAGCAAAGTAATAGAACCCTTCTTCTTTTAATCTCGCATCTATCCGTATGCGCTCGGCCTTAATAATATCCAGGTTAAACTTGTCTCCAACTTTTAACAGCGTTTGCTTATTGGTCCCGGCAACGGCTGTATCAAGGTCGTCATTACCAGTCGGGAAAGTTATCTTATTATAATGGTAAGCCGGCCCGGTCTGTACGGTATATATTGCCTTAGCTATCTTCTTTTTGCTTGTGGTATCGCCTGCTACCTGCGCCACAAAATAGCCCTCGTTTTGCAGGCGGTTTTGCAATATGCTGGCGTTTTTATCCACGTCTACAGCGCTTATCAATACCGGTGGCTCGCCTATGTGGGTATTAAGATAATGCCTTAAACCGCGTCTCTTATTGGTCCTGGTCTTGTCATAAACCCACAATTTAAACCTTAGCCCAAGTATTTTAGCATTAGGCTTTGGCCGCAGCAAGTTCTTAAGCTCTCCGGTAATGGCTTTTGCGTCACCCTTATCGGCACTTTTGTCGGTAATTTTTACTTCGCCGCCGTCATATAATTTTTGCCCGGGCTGCAGGTATTTTGTTGTACTGCATGCGCTTGTAAAAAATGCCGCTAAAAATATTAAGTATCTAAACCTGTTCATGTTTTATCGGTATTATTATCAGGGCTCGTCTGTTGGCTCAATCACACCTGCGGTGTTTGCATCTGCCTCTTTATCAGCCTTTTTTTGCTCTTCCTTTTTTTCTTTCTGATCCTTTTTATATTCTTTTTGCAACTCCCTGTCCTTTTTTGAACGCCTCTTGAACAACTCGCTGAAACGATTAAAATCATAGGTAAGCGAAAAGCCCACACCAGTTTCGACAACCTGCCCTTCTATCACAATAAATTCATCTTTACGATAGGCCCGGATACGGTACCGGCCATCCTTGGTCAGTAAATAGTTTACAGATACGTTACCGGCAATGTCCGTCGTTTTTTGACCGGGCTGGTTTTGTCCCTCCAGGTTGAAATTATTGCCAACGGTTACGGTAATCCTGTCATTAAGGAAGGATTTGGACAAACCGACATTCAGGTCGGTGCGGTTTTGTTGAACCCCTGTAGAATAGTCTGCACCCGATGTCAGATCGAAACTTAATTGAACACCGCCTATCAGGTCGCCTGCCAGTTTATTGAGCTGATCTGATAACAGGCCGCTCACGCTGTTCCGTATGGTACCTGCTATACCGGTGCTGCCACCCTGGCTTTGCAAAGGATTATCGCCAATGAAATGCCCGAGTATCAATACGCCTAATACCTGTTTGTTCAACTCGTTAGGATCTTGCCGCACCTGGTCGAGCCGGGTATTGACCGTCGAAACAACCTGCGGCGAAACAGTATAGGAACTATCAGGCAAAATGATATCGAAAGTAATATCAGGCTTCAGCAACTGGTTCCGCATGTTCAGGTTGACATTGAAGGGTAGCTTTTGTTTATACATCGTCATGTTCTGCACATCGCCGCCCAATTGATCGCTCACCAAGTCAATAGGCGGAACATTCGCCACATAAATAGCCGTCAGGTTTACCATAGCGGTTGTCGGGTCGCCCGACCATGTAATAGTGCTCCCTTTCTTAAACAGGAATTTGCGCTTAACCGATGCGTATGAAAGGTTATACGAACCCTGGTCCACTGTATAAGTCCCCGTCAGATTTATTTTACCACTCGGGTCTATCGCGGCATTAAGTTGCGCATCACCTTTTAACTGCACCACGTCGCCATTACGTTCATCAACCACTATGGTGAAGTTTGCCTGCTTGTTAACCCTGATGGTAGCGGAAACGTCCATTCCTTTTAAATTCGATTTCTTCAGCGAATCAAGTTGCTTTGCAAGGAATATGGAATCGAGTTTCGGGGCTTTCGGGTTGATAACTTCAACTACGCCTTTCCTGTCTTCAATACTCGGATCATCGGAAGGCAGCACAATGGTCATATTTGTTTTATCGTTAACAGTCAGGTTGGCGTCAACCACAGGCTTGTCCATATTTCCACGTACGGTTATGCGGCTATTGAGGAACAGCTTGCCATAATACAGCTTATTATCCTCTTGTGTTGAGTTGATCACCCTAAAGTTGTCGGTAGTAATATCCAGCCCAAACCGGAAATCGGTAAATGTTTTAGTGTAAACACCCCCAGCTATAACCGCCTTGTTCCCGAGCGAGTCGATCATAGTGAAATCATTGAACATGATGCCTTCGTTATTAAAAGTGATGCTTTCCTTGGGCATGGTGAAATAGGAGTTAAGCATCGCTACATTAAAACCTACCTGGTTAAAGTTAATGTCGCCCCTTACCGACGGGGCCGAAGTTGTCCCGCTGATCTTCAATTGCCCGTTGATAACTCCTTTTGCATTCCTGATGCTGCCGAAGCTGAATCCCTCTATACTTTTCATTTTCAGGCTAACGATATCCATGTTCAGGTCGAATGTGCTTGCCGGCGTAGTATAATATAGCCCCGTCAATTTTACCTGGTTACCTTTACCCGTTATCCGCACATCGGCAGCATAGGCGTTTTGCGTTTGGTTGTTTACTTTCAACGCTATATCCCCTACGGTGTCGCCTTTGAAATTAAAATTATGAACATCCAGTGCTGTGGTAAAATGCATGTTGGTTTGCAGATCGCTGATGTGTGCATTGCCATTGATGACACCGCCCACCTGTAACGAATCCTGTTGGGCGGCTCGGGTAAGAGTTTCGATCTGGAAATTCTTAAAGTTGACCGTCAGCGGCGAATTCATTACCTGCGAATCGCTGTTCACGCTCAAAACCTGGTTACTATTGCTGATGGTAAAGTCTTTGGCCAGGATACCCTTGTTGCCGAAGTCCAGCTCATTGCCGGCGTTAACAGCCCAGGGCGTATAATTGAGCATCAGGCCATCTTTAACAAAATTAAATTTGTACTCGTTGGGCATAACGCTGAAAACACCGGCTACGCGATACCGCTCCTTTTTCGCCGCATCACGTACTTGCAGCATCACGTTCAGCTTGTTATCATGCGCATTGCCTGAAACACTGGTGTATAGCAGGTCGATTGATGAAGAGAGTTTGATCTCGTTCACAGCAAGATTATAGTTGAGCGCGTTATTGCCCGTATTGATAGCAAGTTTCATGTTATCAACGACGGTTGTACCGTAAACAACTTTAGGCATTGTACCGTTCACCACAAGTTCGTTGTTGCGGCTATCAAAGCGGCCGTCGATATTTACAGGCTCCAGCGTTTTAAGCTCAGGCGCAAATTGAGTTACCAAGGGGGTTTTAACCGCCCGGATACTAAAAGTGAAACGCTGCGGTGAATAGGCCGTTTTTACCCGGGCGGTATTGCCGGATGAACTGGTATTATAATACTTATCTATCACATTTTGTACCGCGGGGCCTATTTCAGCTAAATTATACTTCCCGGCCATGTGCGCTGTCAGCACTGGCGTTTTCAACCGAAGTGTGCTGCTATCTGCATTGGCAGTAGATATGAGGTTGATACTGTCCAGCCTGATGACCTGCTGCTTCTGCGCCACTACTAGGTCTGTAAGTTTGATATTTGCATTTAAGTACCCGGGATCGGCTGTAGGTATATCAGCGATCAGCTTGCCATGGATTTTTAGTGCATCGTTGCTGAAATGAAGTTTTTGCAAGTCGATACTATCGATTAAGATCGTTGAATATACCGAAGGGTATTTTTTGTTCATGTTTGCCCGTCCATCAAGCGCGAAATGAATGTTTGGATCGTTCATGTGTACATTGGCGGTATATTTACCGTCGTGCCCGGTAGCCTTCAACACCAGGTTGCGGTAGGTGTATCCTTTTACATAAGCGCTTGCAACATTCCCGGCTACCTGTAAGCTAGCGGTTTTAGGATTTGTACCCGTACCGTTAATATTTAATGCTAATGTGATATTACCAACCGTTTTGGGCTGTTTGGTTAGGGCGCCAACGTTTAAGTTATTCGTTTTAATATTTGCTGAATAAACTTCGTGCCCCTTTTTATTGCCATTCTTCATGCTGGCATCCAGGTCCACGGCGCCATACGATGAGCGCAGGTTCATGCGGGTAGTGAAATCGTACATACTGCCCTTAAATGTCCCTTTCAGATTTAATGCTGCAGGAATACTTACCGACGAAGGCAGCATGCCCGGGGACACCAGCTTGGCAATATCTCCGCTGCCGGTACTGAGGTTATTTATAGTAAGATCGAAATATGATCTGTTCATGTCCGGCAACCCCCGGATAACTGCGGAAGCTTTGATATGCGTGTTGCTAAGCCCCCGCACTTCAAGTTCAGGTATACGGAGGTTGTTTACCTTACCGATAACCCGACCGTCAATTCTGAAAACGGCGTTGGGCGAATGCTTAAAAGGCTCCATCGACGACATGGTGGGCATTAGCAATAACACATCTTTTAATCCCAGGCGGCTGCCATTAAGATCGGCGTTAACATACAACTTACCCGGATCGGTACTTAATGATTCGATAGACGGATAACTCACCTGCAATCGTTTCTGTAAAACGGTTTGCGGAGTTTCCAGGTACAGGTCATTCAGGTACGAATTCTTTGGGCCGTATAAAAAGCTGGTGTGAAATTTATTGATACGCAGACCGCTTTTTTCGGCAAAGGTAAGCGTGTTGATACGGCCGGCTATCGAATCGGGGTTATAGGCCAGGTTCTCCATATCTACCTGCAGATCGCTTATATGCATGTGCCCGAAATCCAGGCCTTTGGCTATAGGTGCAGTAGCGTTGTTATCATATTTAATGTCATCATTTGCAAAGCTGACCTTAGCAATGGTTGCACGCCAGCCCTTGTCAGCTCCTGGCGATGTCACAAGCGTATCGAGTTTCTTAACCGCTTTTACGACTGCTTTTTTTACCGACTGTGGCTTAGCGAATGTGACTCCTGCTTTGGTATCATTCAGTTCTATAGTTTTAATGGCGACGTTTTGATTTTTTAGATCGATCTTATCCATCACCACAAGCAATTTGCCTAAGTTCACCAGCGACGACATCTGTTTGGTCTGGTAATCAACTTTTATTTTCGAAATATCGATAGTGCCGAGATCTAGAGTCATATTGATCGGTTTGATCGCAGTATCCGGCGGTGCAACCGGAGTGCCCGCACCCTTTGGCTGAGTTTGGATAATCCGCGCGTCAACATCCGAAAGGGTGATCTTTGGTATGGTGAATTTCATCTTATCCATATCAAAATCTTTGATTCTGGTATCGAAATGGCCAAGCAGGAATTTCACATCATTCCCCGTAATAGCATCTTTGTATGCGATATTGATCTTGTCGAGTATAATTTTATCGACAGAAAATTTCATGGATGATGAGGTATCGGCGGGGGCTACCGGCTTTTTCTGTTCACCCGCAAAAGCCTTAAGGATATAATCAAAATTGAAAACGCTGTCACGCCCCCGGTTCACATTCATCGTGATACCGTCAAGGTTTATCTCGTTTACCTCTACCTGGTGATGCAGCAGTTTCAGCATACTGACGTCCACCTTCAGGTTATCTCCGGCTATCAGGGTGTCTTTTTTCTGGTCTTCGAAATACACATCCTGCAGCACAATCAGCTTAGGCAATCCTAATGATATATGCCCTATTTCTACTTTGGTATGTATCTTTCCCTCGATAAATGCGACTGCTTTGTTCTTGAGGTAGTTTTGGACGGAGGGGATCTGGATTAAAATGATAACAAGCAGGACAAGGACAAGAATACTTCCAATTATCCAGAGTAAGGTTTTAAGGGCTATGCGTCCGATCCGTCTCAATTTTGCGGGTTTTGAAAGTTGTAAAAATATCCATTCGTTTAGTGAATGTTTCGTAGTACATCAACCATCAAATAAGCGACTTGTTTTTTTAGAATACAGGTAAAATCAATACAAGTGGCTATTCAACAAAAACTCACCAGGGAATGACCGGAAGCATTTTTATAAGTATGGGCCGAAATCAGGTTTTACCAATCAATAGTTTATCGTGAAGTTTTAGCTAAGTCCCAAACGATGTGTGCATGGGTTGCTACAGGAATTGTCTCATTTTCCCGGTTGAAAATACCGTTATTTCACGGTGTTTTTACCGTGAAATAACGGTGCAAATCGACATATAATCTTATTAGATTCGTCTGCGGCATGAGGCAATGTCTTTTTAGACTTGCAGGGATACAGATAAACCTTAGCTGACAGCTGACACAGATACCAAAAGACGCGCTGTTCGCAGGTTTTTGTTCAAAATCTGACGCTTAACCTTAGAAACCATGAAAACTCCCTGCATTTGATGAAAGCAGTCAGCCTCCTTACTATTGGCTGAATGATGAATTGCCGCGATCCGGCGTTGGAACCGATTACCCAGGTTGTCTGTATTTCCAGATCAATTTGTTTTAGAACTTTTTTGAATTTAATCCGCACAGCGTTATGAACTATTCATCTGACGAACCAGCTTCAAATTTTTCAACCGATCCTACGGGGCCCACGGGGCCTGTCGGCCCGACGGGACATACCGGCCCTACAGGGCACACAGGTTCGACAGGATACACCGGGCCAACTGGCCCAACCGGACCGACAGGTTATAGGGGGCCAACAGGACATACGGGGTTTACTGGCCCTACGGGCACCGCCGGCGACAAATGGAGCTATATTATAGTAGATGGAATAACCGGGCCAACAGGGCCGCGGGGATATACGGGTCCTACCGGGCCAACAGGGTCACAAGGCCCTACTGGTGCAACAGGCCATACGGGACCAACTGGTAACCCGGGACATACCGGGAGTACAGGAGCAACAGGAAATACCGGTGCAACAGGTCAAACCGGACCAACGGGATATACCGGCTCGACAGGAAGTACCGGCCCAACAGGGCACACCGGGCCAACCGGCAATTACGGGCCAACGGGTTATACCGGGCCAACAGGAAGTACAGGACCAACGGGCCATACGGGGCCGACAGGAAATCCGGGATCGACAGGTGCAACCGGGGGTACAGGTGCAACGGGCCAAACGGGGCCGACAGGAAATCCGGGATCAACAGGTCCTACCGGAAGTACTGGGGCAACAGGCCATACCGGCCCAACGGGAAACCCGGGATTCGGGTATACCGGTCCTACCGGAAGTACAGGGGCGACAGGCCATACCGGTCCGACGGGTAATCCTGGATTCGGGTATACCGGTCCAACCGGAAGTACGGGGGCAACAGGCCATACAGGGCCGACGGGTAATCCTGGATTCGGGTACACGGGGCCAACGGGCTATACAGGCCCGACGGGGAGCCGCGGACCAACAGGGTACACCGGACCAACAGGTGGCAGAGGGCCAACCGGCCCAACGGGACCCCGGGGATATAATGGCGATTTTGACAGCGGAGTTTCTGCCAAAAACATGCTACTGCATTTAAGCAGGTCCGTCACTGATGAATGGACCAGGGATATCTCCCGTCATGGTTCTTCGTCGCCGTATGTCGTTGCGCTGAAAAAAATATTTACCCCAAACCCTAAAATGGAGGTTTTCAGCTTATTTCCTGCAAGTTCACATTCAACGTCATCAGATGTTGTTAAGATCACATTCCCTGCCATAGTCTCCCGTTTGGGTGCGCATTTCGAAGGAGCTGCTGAATTTCATCATTCCGGCCATGCACCACACCCAATACATGAGTTTTATGAAGCTGTAAAGTTTGACAGGCACGTGTCCGTTGTGGGGCATCTGATTTGCGGGCAAACCGATTGGGCGAACTTTTACAGTTGGGTGGTGGCTTATAGTATAGAAATGCAAGGGCTTGCATCTCCGTTGGTAGTAAGCTTACTGCCTTACCTGGAGTTAAAGAAATAGATGGATATCTGACGCAGGAACATGATCACATTTTTCCCCATATCACCCGGAAGCAGGCTATTCACAGCCAACCAGGTACCCGGCGCGAATGAGCACCTGGCTTATTTTTTGCCGGTCGGGAACATTCCTGCTACGATAAGTTTTGCCGAATCGTGGAGCCAATACCGGGGTTATTATTTGTTCACAAGATCAAAAGCCGACTCTTCTGTTGAAAGCTGGCTCGTTTCCAAATTTCCGACACCGCCGCTCCAAAGCTCAATAATATGGCTGGAGGTAACAACTGCAGATAAACAAACTACCGTAGTGCCAATCGGCAGCGACAGTATGGTGATGGAGTCCGTACAAGTAAATCTTAACAACTATAGTTTGACCATCCTGCCTGGGAGCGTCGTTTATCCAACTGTCAACCGTGAGCCCGTTTCTGTAGCCGGGCTTAATAACGCCGATGGTTTTGCAATTGTGATACCTAAGGCACAACGGTCAAGTAATAATTTATACATACCACTTACAGGTACTATGTGCGGGTGCTTGCTATGCCAGGCCATGATAGCTGACTTTACCGACGGCATAAATTCGGGATGGGATATTGCCCTGCGTTATTTTATATATACCGACGTTGGGATAGTATCCCAGCGCTATCCGATATACAATTTAGGCGTGGAAGGCGGTAATTATGTGATGTTCGACATGTGCTGGGATCCTACCGATGCTCTTAATTCGGAACGGACGTACCTCGCATTTAACGGTATAAATCTTAAACTTGACCTCCCTCCAAACGGCAGGGGAACTGTAAAACCATTAAACGACAGAGGCGCCTTAAAAACATTTTACAGAACCCGCTACGGCGAAGAGATCGTTTTCTATCCCGTTACAACCGGCGATGACAATGCGAAGCTGGTGTTTCAGTCGCGGCCCGGTGAAGCCAGTATTGACGATTACTACCTGGTGCCACAAGGGACATTCGAATTAGGGGTACTAACCGCTGGGGGGGAACTGCCTGTATCTCCCTCGCAGGAGTACTATTTGCTGTGCGGTTTGGCGGGTACCGAATACTTTGGTTTCAGGTCGAAAACCACTACTGCCCCGGGCGATCTGATCTCATTTTTTCCCAACCAGCCTGCGTATGCACCGGCGTTCCCTTTAAAAGATAATAACAGTGCCGTTACAGGTAATTTATTAGGTAATAAATATACTACCGCGTGGGCAAAAATTATACCAAGAGAGTCTTCGCAGCCCGTCAAATATTATATACAGCCCCAAAATAATGCACTCTATGGTCCAACCGGTCCAACAGCGTATGGGCCGATACAAATGTATTTTCAAACCCCCGCGCTTTATTTTGCACCCTCCGGGCCTACCGGCATTACCGGACCGACAGGTCCAACTGGTCCAACTGGGCCTACAGGGCCAACTGGAAAGGGTGAGCACAAGTATATTCAGGCAAATCCGCTCTATCCTGCGTTTCTCGGACCGACAGGTATTACAGGGCCGACAGGTATTACAGGGCCGACAGGTATTACCGGGCCAACCGGCCCAACTTATTACAGTGGTTTCCCAATGGTACCCTATGCTGGCGTGGCGCCAAACGACACCATACCCTATTTAAAACCTTTCGCGCCAACGAGCGCCACAGGTATAAATGGGCCTACGGGCTCAGCGGGTCACGACCTTGCTGATTTTGAATACTATATTATCAATCCATTCAGGCGCTCCACCCTTCTTTCCAATCATTTTGTTCATAAGGAAAGAGACCTGGCCGCTACGGACAACCTGAAAGCAACTATCACATCGCAGGGCTTGCTTGCACAGATAGATACGTCTACGGGCCAATGGGCGACGTTATTGCTGGCAAGGAACCAATCGGTGTCCGGCGATATCGACCTTTTGCAATTTGGTAATTTAAACGGTCAGCTAAAGATGGCCTTCCAGGTCGATCAGCAATTCCTGGTCATAACCACCGCCGATGAGTTGGGCGCCCTTGTAAATAATTCACCTTTGGGGCCTTATTTTAATAATTCCATTTCTATTGAGGGCTGGCCATTTATATTCAATCTTCCGTTAAAAAGCGATGTACAAGCCGGCAATTATTCCAACGTATTAATATTCAAGTTCTGCAAGGGATCGATCCTCGAACGTGTACAGAAAACCAAGTCGTGGTCAGATCCTTCCGTGTTCAATGCGGGGGGCGACCAGGGAGTTAGTGCTCTCTCTGCCTGGTTGAAAGGTTATATCACCGATCCGGTTACCCAAAGCGACCCCGATTTTGCTCAATTTAACAGTATAGTTAATGATCCTGACTGGAACGGGATACTGGGCCTGAAAGTTGATATCAATATACAGGACTTCCCCGAGCAATTACAGGGTCTGCTGGCGGGTATTAACCTTAGCCAGTTTAACGCGCATCACTTTGGTATACAGGTTAACCACCCCCATGTTTCGTCGGGCAGCCTTCAGATCGCGCCCAAAAGCTCATTGTTTGGGTTGATCTATTATGTAAACAACTCCGGTTGGAACCAGGCAAACGCGTCGCATACCGATTTCGGATTTTCAGTGTTGATACTCAAAGTGTTGTTTGAAAATTCGAAGATCAAAAATTTCGTTGGCAAAATACAGCTAACTATTAACTCACTATTTGGCAACGACGTTGTAAACACATTAAATAACGGCGGAACGGTAGTTCAGAATAACATTGTTTTCAACAGCAGTTTTGAAGACCACGACGGGTCGCCCGTTTATACATTCACCGAAGCAGGTGACACAAAATTTTTCATCGATAATGTTATGCTCAATTATGTTGAGATAACGCAGGCCACATTTAATACATTACTGTCAAAAAGATCCGGCCCAACCGGCCCGTCTTTTAAAAATAATTACCCGGCTTCTATAGGTCCTGGTGGAATAACGGGTCCGACCGGGCCAACGGGCCCCACCGGGCCTGGTAAACAGGTTCATTCGCGCTTTTCGTTTTGGGGGTACATGAGTTTCAACACGTTAATTGGCTCTGAAGGACCTACCGGTTCGACTGGCCCAATTCCCGAGGTTGACCTGTTCTCCTATGGACCCGACGATAACGTAACTGCAAATAAAACAGGGCTGGCATTTTCCAACATGTGGGTCGATCTTGATTTTCCATTAAGCACGCCAGCTAATGCTATCTATACTTTCGACACCAGCAGCATGGCATTTGACCCGGGTCAAAGCATCAGCCGCAAAGGGTCGCTTGTCCAAAAACTGCCCTTGCAGATAACCGGAATTACATCCGGCGACACTAAAGCATTAGGCAGCCAGGGATACATGTTAACCGAGGTCGACCTCTGGTCGGCTAAAGCGGATGGAGCCCTGGGACCTAAGTTGGTAAATCCTAAAAACCTTTATGCGCTTGTTTTTGACCTGAACCTGGGCAGCCTTGGCGACCTGGTTGGAAAATCATCATTCAACGCACGCCTCGCAGTAGCGTGGGGAACGGATGCGGCAGTGGGTAACCAATACCCGGTGGCAATAGGAATGGCCCTGCCGGGCATAAACAGTACCGGGCAAATGCTGAACCTTGAAGGTGTACTAACGGTAACATTATCCGACATCCAACTGATATACAACCCTGACGTGCAAGCGTATTTGATAAAACTGACGGATATAGCCCTAAAACTTCTGGGCCTTCAGCTGCCGCCGTCCAGTAATATTGACTTTTTCATTTTCGGTGACCCAAGCGGTCAGACCAATATGCTCGGCTGGTATGGCGCTTATCAGAAAACCGGGGCGACGGGAAGTACTTCAAAACAAATAGCAAATAATTATTAACGCAAAAAAAATCAACGATTATGGCACGAGTGGTTTGGTGGAACATGTACAACTTTGCAATTAATAAAATTGCGGACCCCCACCATGCTGTACCGTCACAAGACCGGCTGGCGCAGATCAGGCGTGTGTTTACCAATACACAGCCGGATATTTTTGTCATGCTTGAATTGCATAACCGGAGCGTAGGAGTTGCGGGCACCCTGGTAAACAACCTCACAAGCGGTGGGCGAGGCGCAATACGATTGTTGACGGAGATTCGGCAAGCCACCGGTAATAACAATTGGTTCATGGTTCCACCAATAGTAACAGGGGCGGGAGGAAAAGCAGAAGGGGTGGGGGTTTATTACAATGGCAACACAGTACGATTTACCGGCCCCTGGCAGTGCAATGGACAAACTACAGGTATGGCCGTGGGAGCTCCTCAACAATATCCGGCTGCCTGGGCCAATTTAACGCTTAATAACAATAACACACTCGGTGGACAATGGAATTACAAGCCTTTGCAACCCGCTAAAAAGAAGCAGAAGAAAACAGCAAACAACAATAACTCAGATATAAATTTCCCTATTAAGGGTGAAAGGGCCCCGTGGCTCACCACTTTCACCGAAGTAATTGGAGGCCGGGAACTGGAAATATTTGGGCTTCATGCACCGGCGCCCGGCCCAAATGCAATTTTGGGAACGGCAGCCATACTAAATGTGGATGAATTTACCGGTGCCGAAGCAGCAAACGTGGCAAGAGCGCTGGGCGGAGATTTTAATGTCGACGCGAATAGTGCCCCAAAGGCCAACAACCCCTACCAGCAAATAGCGGCAGCGGGATATCAGTGGGTATTTAGCACGAAAGTGCCTCAAGTTCCGGCGGTATTTTACAGAACCTCGATGCGAACTGTTGGAGCAGCTTCCTTAAACGGTATTTATCCCGATTATGGTTATGGAGTAAATGCCTACGATCAAATATTTGTGAGAGGTCAAACAGTTACCGACCCCGCTACCACGCAACGCATCATTAACCCTGTAGCCGGTACAAGCGCGCCCCCGCAGGCCAATGATTCGGGCTATCCGAATACGCCTCTCAGGAATGCATTAATAGGATATGGCTACCCCGCAGCACAACCTGCGGCTAATGGAACGGCGGCATTTTCCACGCCAACAGAAATGGGGCAAGACATTCCTACCATCCTTGCCGGTGCCGGACCTGCAGCAGCATTTAAACTATGGGCCAATTATGGAAAAATACGAAGTCTGAGTGATCACCTTGCAGTTGTGATCGATCTGTGATTCAAAAAAAATTAAAGAAATGAGCTTAGTAGACCTGGCTAATACTTTTCGGAACCAGCTTTCATCGGGGGATACAATTACCCTTGATAGTGCTTCACTATCGTCTTCGGGCGCTGTGAATATTGCCGGCCTGATAAGCCTGATGGAAAAACAGCTCGATATTACCGCCCCCGGCTCCATTGCTATTTCAGGGTTGCAAAGCGCTGATATTCCTGTTCCGGTTAGATCTTTAGCAATAATCAAAGGGACAAGTACCTTTTTGAATACGCAACTGCAGGTAAATAACCTGGTGTTTACATTAGATGGAAGCAATAACCTGGACTTTTATCTCGAAGTGACGATCACGGACCTTAACTGGACGTTTGGCAAAAGTTTTCCGAGCGGCGCAACGTTTACAGAACTCGACGGCTTTTACAAAAATGCTGAATTTATCTTTTCCACCTATACCCTGCTCCCCTGGCCCGGGCATCCGCATCTTTCCCTGAAACAAGGATTGAATTTCTATTCGGAACTGGACCTGAAGGACCCAACGTCGCCCATATTTGTGCTCGGGGCTTTCCTTGCCTTTTTCAGCGGCGGGGCCGCCGGCAGTACGCCCAGTTTATTCGGGCAGATCGATATAGCAAATACTATACAGGGGGATGCGTCGCAGGCATCGCTGCCCACGATCAACTTAGTAACCCCGAATATTAGCCAGTCAGCCGATTCATTTAATTTATTTGGTTTCCTGCATGTTAAAAATCCAAGGATAGCTGTAAAAACAATAACGTTTGAAGACGAAGAACCATCATCCTAAATACCTGGCCAATGCAATATTCAAAAATAGAGTTGTCTTTTGATTTAGATATTACGATAGGTACCGATCTTACCCTGACATTGTCTGCGGGTATTATACCCGGTTCGGGGTTCCTGATGTTCCGCATTACGCCTGATCCTAACAACCCGCCGACAATAGACCAGGTATTTGAATTGATGGCGGGCAATAACTGGTCAGACCTGATACCGGGGCCTCTGCAATTTGCGCTGGATGAAATTGTCTTCCAGGGTTTCCTCGCTACAGTATACTACAATCTTCAAAAACCTTCGTTCGAGTTGTCGTCCATTGCCGTAAGCATCGGTTCAAACCCGAATCGCAAAATACCGCTATTTGGCCCTTTTAAGGAGTTTATTTACCGCTTTATATGGACAGTTTTGAACCCGACCAACGAGGCTACCAGAAGCAGCGTAGCTAATTTTTTTGCGGAAGTTCCGGTGGAACTTACCCCGAGCTCCACAGGAACGATAGAGGTGGAAATTATTACCTAATGAACTATCAATGATTACTGAAAAATAATTGAATATGAACGATGGTATAATAGCAGGCGGCAGTTTCAAGGGGAACTTAAAATTAGGTGATCTGATAAGCGCTTTCACCGGCGGTGCTATCAAAATTCCCGATCATTGGAATGTTGAGTTTACGGACATTAACGGCCAGGTTGATACCGGAGGTAAAACCTATTCCGTTGGCGCTACTGCAAATGTTGAACTCCAGCTGTTTGGAGACACCTCGCTTATTATTCAACAGGCGTATTTCGAGATCAACGCCAATTATGGCCAGGAGGCCGGCGGCGACAATGTTTTCAACGCCACTATGGGTGGCCTTTTCGGTATAGGAGATATAACTACACAAGAAGGTGTTTTTGTGATGCTGACGGCCGTCTATAACAGCGAAGGTGGTGAATGGACATGGGATATAGACGCAGTAACTGAACAGCCCATACAGCTAAGTACGCTGGTAAACCAGCTTTTTAACAGCTTCGGCCTTCCTGACTTCATACCAGGCGACCTGGTACTGAACCGCATGGAGTTTAAGGCTATGCTGGCCAAGGGCAAGGAAAATATCTATGCGTTTTCGATAGATATTGGCTGGCAATATGAAACCCGTTATTTAACCATCGATATTCCGCATGCCGGCTTAAATCTAAATTATGATGGCAACGCTGAACCGGGGAAGCAATATTCGGGCGATATCTACGGTCAGTTCTTATTAGACATAGATGTCGGAAACGGTATTTCTGTCGATGTAAAACTGAAATACACTTTTACGCCTGATAATAAAGAGCTACAGGTAGAATGGAAAGGGGTGATCGGCACCTATGATTTCACTAACGACACCATAACCATTCAATTCGATAATCTTACGCTGGGCGACCTGATTGTCTCTTTCGTGGAAATGCTTGGCATCGAAAACTTTAAGATCGATTCGCCATGGGACCTGGTCAACGACATTAGTCTCAACGGGTTTGAAGTTATTTTTAATTTGAAAACCAAGCAGGTAACGCTTGAATATACATTACCAAGCTCTATAGACCTTGTATTCATCAATATCAATGGATTTATGCTCACCTGTAACAGTGGAGGTGAGAGCAAAATAAAATTTGGGCTTAATGCTACCTCTCCGCTGGCAGTGCCCGGGGATGAGAGCTGGAATAACCTGCTTGATCCTAACAAAGGACAGGATATTCAAAATATGCCGAGCGTGCCGGGCAAGGGCAGCAGCCTTTTCGACCTTAAGTACCTGGGCCTTGGGCAGCGGGTATCCCTGTTCGACATCACAGATATCAATACGGTTGAACAAGCGACAAGTTACCTGGAAACCGCCTTCCAGCAGCCCGCGGATAATACGTCGTCTGCGCCCGTTGGGCCAACCGGCCCTCCGGGTACGCTCGTATTCGATTCATCGAGCAGTTGGCTTGCCGGTACCCAACTGACCCTGATAGACACTGTAAGTTTTAGTATCGTATTTAACGACCCCAAGCTATATGGTTTATTGATAAGCCTGAGCGGGCAAAAAGCAAAATCGTTTGCCGGGTTGAAATTTGAAATATTATACAAAAAAGTTACCGACACGATCGGCATGTATTACCTGGAACTTACACTTCCGGACGTAATGCGCCATTTGGAGTTTGGCGAGGTATCCATTACGCTTCCTGTTGTCGGGCTTACCATCTATACCGATGGTAAATTTAAGATCGATTTTGGTTTTCCTGCGAGTCTTAACGATTTTTCGCGGTCTTTCACGCTGCAGGCGTTCCCGTTCACCGGTTCCGGGGGATTTTATTTTGCTTATATCGATGCCGTGGCATCGAAACATGTCCCTCAAACATCGAAGGGGACTTTTCACCCGGTTATCGAGTTTGGCATAGCCATGCAGGTTGGGTTGGGCAAAACTATAGATGAAGGAATACTACAAGCAGGCCTGAGCCTAACCATGACAGGTATGGTGCAAGGCAGCCTGGCATGGTATTATGCCAACGATGGCAGCGATTCGGACGATTTCTTTTACTGGCTGCAGGGCACTATGGGTATTGTCGGCAAGCTGTACGGCTCTATTAACTTTGCCATTATAACTGCGTCCCTAACCGTTGAAATATCCGCCAGCATTGCAGCTACGCTTGAATCGTACCACGCCATCCTGCTGACACTCGAGGTTGAAGTTGATGTTGAACTTACCGTTACCATACACATTATTTTCTCTATCAATATACATCTTGGTTTCCACATGAAACTGACCCAGGACCTGACGATAGGCAGCGATAACTTATCTGCCGCGCCATGGTACGATCCCAACAGTAATTATGAACTGCTGTACAAACCTGTTCCAAAAGAGCATCTCACCCGTCTTAACGGTACACCGGGCGCCAGCCACTTGCGGATGATACCCCTTCGGTGGAAAGCTTTCCGATTGGATGAGTCCCAAAAAGAAAACCTGCAGTTTTACTTTGTACCTCACCTCACCGTTTCAACCGGACCAACGGGACCGCAATCGCCGCAGTACGTGGCCATGCTTTATACCGATATTAGTGCAGGGCCCACCGGCCCTACAGGTCCGTCGGCGCCATTGTCATCATTTGAAAAACTGGCAAAGGGTACGCTTATGTGGGTTATTAATACCATGATACATGAGGAGGACGAGGTTATAACCAACAAGACATCCACCGAGGGTATTTCTATCGGGCAACTTCAGAATCTTCTGAATACACTGAACAACAGCTCGACTACCCCTATATCCAACCAGGATATACAGAACTTCCTTACCTCTTATTTCAATATCTACATAGCGCAGCCGGATGAGGTTGAAAGCGCCGAATTGCATGCTACCGTATTCCCGATGTTACCCGGATTGATTCTCAATTACTCAGGAGCGAAGCATCAAATCGACTTTAGTAATTATAACCTGGCCGACAAGGATTATCAAAAAGACATCCAGCATTATTTTGAAAAACTGTTCGTCAATTTTGAGAACAGTCTCGAGAAAAAAAATAACAACGGTGCCGATAAGCAATCCCTTATCAAAAAATCGCTTGACAATATCTCGATGGCCGAATACATATTCCAGGATTTCTTTTTAATGCTGGCGAAAGCGTTGGTTCAGAATGCTATCAACTATATAAAAGGATACCAAATGCTCCTGGTATCCCCGAATGCGGAAAGCTTAAACAGCATTGTTGCTGAGTTTAACAGCATTTATGCACCCGGGGTAACGGGGCCTACTGGAAGCTTTGTGTATAATGATATTGAAATTGCCACGCTGGCAGAACGAAATAAATCGGCAAAACTGGCAACAAACACCTCTTTATATGTGGGCGGATACCCGGTTACCGTACCAAATACCGTTAGCCTGTATCAAATTGCTCAATTATTCAATGTGCCTGTCGCAACACTTGCACAGGTAAATCAAACCACACCCGATATTATTGTTGCGGGCACTATAATTGAGTATTTGGCACCAAATGGCCCCACAGGCGCGTTGCCATACCAGTATACAGTACGACCGGGGGATAACATGCTGGATATAATTGCAGGACTGGGCGGCGGCGTAACCGCGCCGACGGGGCCTACCGGCTATCCGATCACCGTACCGGCCGTGGCGGAATACAATAAGGATAAAAACATTCTGAATGAAAGTGTGCTTACTGTGCCTGCCCGTATTTATGGCATCAAATCGAGCGATACATTCCAGGATATATCGGATAAATATCTTGCAGGACCTACCGGCACCGGAAATTACTTTCATGGAGCATTGGCACTGACCGGCCCAACTGCAAATATCAGCCAGGTAGCCCGGCTAATGAATACCAATAACTATATCCAGGGATTAATTGCACCGGGCACTTCCATAACCGGGCCTACAGGATCGGGTTATTTTTATAAAGCTTCCGGATTGACCGGCCCGACGGGCCCAACCGGTCCAACTGCATACATCGTTCAGCCGGCCGATACTATTCTAACCCTTACACAGGCGTTAAAGCTGACCACCGAACAGCTTGCTGAATATATCAAAGACCGCCCCGTTTTATCTACAGGCAAATCGCTGACCATACCATCTGTCAGTATGAACACAGGACCTACCGGCGGTACTTATACGCTGGATAGCCTGTCGAACAAGTACGGGTTGCCGGTTAACCAGCTGGCTATTTCAAATGCTGGCATTACGGGGATATTTGCAGGCGGTCAGCAACTTCCTGTACCCAATTTGGTGTGTCTTGAATTGAACACGATCATAGACGGTTTAAAAGATAACGGAAGTTATTCCAACCAGGCCGGCCTTGGAGCAAGGGTATTCCTGAGCGGCCTTAATTTGCCTGTCACCAGTCATATTCATATTAACCCTGGCGATCCCGGGTACGGACAGGCAACGGAAGGGTTATATAACCTTACCGGCCAGCAACTGGCCATCAATGATGTGTCCACAAATTATTGGCTTGCAGTTGGCAAATCGGAGCCGGGTTCATTGACCGGTGTTTACTTCGGAGTTGCTCCAACCGGCCCGACAGGTTCAGGCGTTTACAGGAAGGGGCTCGGTATTACTGGCCCTACGGGTCCAACCGGCAGCGGGCTTTATTTCTCGCCCGACCAAAAAGAGGTGGACTGGATAAACGCCGTTGCAAATGAACAATTGACATTAGATGTACCATACGGGCCCCTGCCGTTGTACCAGGAGATCCCGAAACAATATACATTGCGCAACCAGGTGTTGTGGCAATATCCCGGGCAGCTTGTACTTCCGTACAATAATAACTCCGGGCAGGTGGATGCCCAACCAGGTATATGGATGTTCCCGCAGTCGTTACTGAACGACCTGCAAGACCCTGGCCGGCCACAAGGTATTGTACTGGATCTTAAAATGGTGACAAGATCGCGCCCTGGTTTCCCTGTTGTGCGCACTAATATTGATTTTTATGGATGGTCGACATCGATCAATGTAAAAATTAAGAAATTAAACGGCGGAACTGCCATAACCAAGCAAACTTACGAAGTTATCGGCGCCCAGGAATCTGACGTCACCCTGCTTGAGCGCCTGGTTACTTATATGAACACCCAACCCGGGGGCGATAATATCATTTATCAGTTACAGGTATTGTACGCAACCAGCAGCGCTACCAACACGCAAAACGGCCTTCAATCTGAATCGATCGGCGGGGCAAGCTTCATATTAACTCAGGCTAACCTGTCCACGGTAACAAACCCGGATAGTGGTTCATTATTTTCAGGCTTATCACAAACCCAAAATGTTATTAACACATTTGGCAATTTCGTAACTCTTTTGTGGGAGGCAAGCATTGTACGTTCGGGCGGGTATTACCTGTACTACAACGACAATGATTCCAATACCGGTTTGCCGCAGTCGCTGTTTAACCAGGACCAGATCGGCGAGATCACTTTGGTTATTACGTACACCGCTCAGGCGTTTACATCGGGCGTGCAGGACTTTGTGAACAGCGTGACGATCGGAAATAATATCGACAACACGAACTCTGTTGTATATGCTGAAGCACTGGATATTATGACAAGGGTGGCCCATGTTCCACCGGGAAATGTCGGGATAAAATTAACACGTCCTACACCTGATCAATTGGGTATAAACCCTTCCAGCCCCCAGTATTATTTACAGGAAAACTACAACCTTTTGGGTTACCGTTTGGCCGCTACGGGGGGCTTCACGGGCAGTAATGACGGCATGCCGATCAGCTTTGTACAGGCTACAAACCCAACCGGCCCTCCCGGGCCTACAGGACCGTGGGAATACTCACGCGTCATTCCTGTTTTCAAATATTACAATGGCGGGCAGGATCACGAACACCTGTTTGGCCTGACAGGGCCTACCGGCCCGGCAAACAGCGAGAACCCGTACCTTGGTGTAGGAATGACCGCTACAATACAACTGGATTGGATAGATCTGTTTGGCAATAAAACAAAATCTAATCCGGCGTTTAATGATGTACCGGTTCCCGTAGGGTTCATCGATCCCGTGATAGCGATTGCGCAATGCCCAAGCTTGAGCAGCGATTACCTTTATACCAAGGGGGTAACCATGCCAAACCTTGGTATCGAGCTGACTTTCTCAAATGCAAAGTATAAGCCTGTTACGGGTCCATCAGGTATCTCGGGCAGTGCGTTTGTGCCTGGTATCACGGGCCCGACGGGGGCAACCGCTGCAATGAACCATGCTGCCATCGACATCGAAACCTATAAAAAACTCTTTTACCAGGTCACCAGTTTGGGAAACAGTAACGGCGCGGGTATCTATGTCAATACTTCTATCGATCCGGGCAAGGCAATCCCTGTTAGTAATGCGCTTGTCCTGAATTACATTGCTGAGATCTATGATTATCTTCTCGATATCGAAAACGGGAATTTCAACGCACCTTTGCCAGGTGATGATGGTAAATTAAGCTTGAATTTACCAATAACAGATACTAACCCCGACACCATTTTTGAATTGGAGGTATCCGTAACCATTGTACGTGACCGGGCTTTGATCAACAATGACTTCCTGGGTCAGTCAAATGTTCAAAGCAGTACCACTAACGTCAAACCAAAACTGGTTGGCCCTACCGGCGCAACGGGTCCAACAGGCCCGACCGGGCCGCCTGCCAGGACCATGCTTGACTTCGCCAGTAAATTTGAAGATGCTTTCAGTGACATAGCCAATAAAAAACTGGTGAAAGTCGCAACCGGCGATGACAGGTTCAACATAGCAGCAAGCGGCGATGACAAAACCGTTTGGGTGGTGCGTATGGGGCAGCAAAGGGTTAATTTCGCTATTCAACTGGAACAGGGGCCATATTATTTCGCTCCAAAACCATTATCAAATACGCTCCTCTCGTTGAATAACATCCCTACTTATGATTATATCTCAGGACAGGGCCTTACCATGGGGCATCAAAAGAGTTATAGCAGTGTCGACCTGGATAAATGGGGACAACAATTCCTTGCAGCCATGGACGATTTCCTTGCGCCGGAGTTCGCGGTACCTGCCAACATTATCAGCAGCGCCGCCGGCCCGACTGGCCCCTCGGGCTTTTTCGGAGCGATGCCATACACCAACCACCGCTTATACACAGCGGGCGTTACCGGGCCAACGGGTGTATACCAGCGTATCCTTGATGCCAAACAGCAGATCGCGGGCGCAATTGCAAACCAAATTGCTACCATAGTGGGTCCTACAGGGCCAACCGGGGCATCGGTATCCGTGGCTCAGGAAACATTAAAACAGGAGCTTTTGTCTCAGTTGTCAAATGCCTATACCATCAATACCATTATTCAGCACCCGGTGAGTGTAGATGGCGGGAACGGCAGCACGCTGGCGCCAAGATTGTTCGGCAGGCCTGTCACCACACATTCGCAGGGGAATCTCCGCAGGGAACTGATGGCAGTGAATAAAATGTATGGCTTAGGGGCCGATGGCCCGACCGGGGCTGACTATACGCTTTCAACAGCCAAAATTCCTCTTGAACAAACCGGGCAGTCGTGGCTCACTTATACATTTAGCACCAAAGACGCCGCCAAATATCAGAGTATAGATCTGCGGATGAATTATGAGGTCAGCAACATTGAACACCAGATAGGAAACGTACCGGGAATAACAGGATACCAGGCCAGCTCGTGGTTGTCGTTTGTAATCCCGCTTAGTACATCGGGGCTGGAAAGTGTGGGTATGCAGCCTCAAATAGGACCTACAGGCCCGATTGAAATACCGGTTCCGTTGCGCGCATACCCCGCACCGCCATCGTTAAACAGCCAGGGTTTTGTAGCAGGCCCCACTGGCGGTAATAATTGTATTTCGTCTCTGGATCAATTCCTGAAATGGGACTATAATTATAATTACACCGAGGTTACCGCAAGGCAGGACAGCATTCAAACCGTTGTTCAATACAACGTTGAAGGGGTGACGGGCTCCAGGGCATTTTTTGATGAACCCATCACGCTTGATGTCGCTTTAGCTCAATTTATCGATGTGTATGCGGCCATCAGGAATGATTTTGTCAACTCATTGGTTAAAATCAACAGCACCGTAAAAAACACAGGAAGCGATTTTATTACCGCTGCCAGTGCTCTCGAAGCGTTTGCATTTCTTTCAGGAAACATAGCCGATGCATGGCCGCGCTGGGCCGAGGTTGTGAACGAGCGAAAGATCCCGCTCGGCGTAACCAATGCTTATAGCATCAAGGAATCGGACGATAACGGGTTTTTGAAACTGTCGGTGCAATCATTGGCCAAGCCTGCGAACCCGGTTTTCCCGACTGTTTACATAAGCGATTATAATACAACAATGACCGGCCCTGCAGGGCCCACAGGCGCGCCTGTGCCCGTCGGACCGACCAGCCAGGTCAATTACTGGTATGAGAAGGACGGCGCATATCTCGGATACCAGCAGGGTATGAATTATCCGTCGCGAAAAGTTCAGTTCGGCGGGCTTGACATCCTGCAAACTCAGAATGCATGGGGTGGCGTCTCGATAATCCGAAACCTCAATTTGTTTAAAAACCAGCCGGATATCGTAACAAACGACTACTTCGTTTACCAGACGCCGCTCATAAGGCAATCGACACCGCTGATACCGTTGATCGGTATAGAGCAGGCCATTAACATCGCGTGCCTTGGTGGAACCAGCCCGGCTGTAAAATACCTGGCACAGCACTTAAGCGAATTGTTTAGCAACTTGTTAAGTACGGCTTCAGGCCAGCAACTGCTAAAAGTGCAGTGCGAGTATGTTTACACCATCCGCGAAGATTACCTGATAGATAGCGTAGTACTGCCGGTAATGGTAACAGTGCCGCTGCTTTTTAACATAGGTGCCGACTGGAACATTGGCCAGATGCCCTATTGTTCGGCAGGCGACAACAGTTTTGTGTGCCAGCTTACACAAACTATTACCCAGTGGGTGAATAGCAATGGCTTAAGTACCAACACCGGGCCATCACAGAATAACGGGCCATTCCACTACAACGGAAAGCTGATCTTTAAAATCGAGATCTATTCTAAAACCGATAACCGGTTACCTTTATTGCAACTTAATAATCTGTACCTCGAAATAACGAACATTATATGGTGACACCACGGAAGCATAAATTAATGGCTATTTGCCCTGATAATAAACCGGCCTGAGAATGCATGATGATCTGCCCAAAATAAGCTGCCTGACCGTGACGGCAAACAGGCTTATTTTGTTGAAACAAGCTGTTGCCTGTTTTATGGCCCAGACTTATCCGAATAAGGAACTGGTGGTAGTTACCGACGGCACAGCGTATTATAAGCGATGCCTTGCTGATTATGTGCATTCGCTAAGGCGGAGTGATATCAAATTTGTATTTTTAGACGAGGCGGATCATCCTTTAGGTAAACTTAGAAATATATCTATAGAAAACGCCTCGGGCGACGTCATTTGTCAATGGGACGATGATGATCTTTACCATTCGGACAGGCTGCAAATACAATACGATCATATGAAGAAGGAAAATGCCGGAGCATGTTTTTTGGGTGATCAACTGCACTATTTTGCGCAAAGGGGCGAAATTTTTTGGGTTGATTGGATAGCTTCGAACACTATTCACGAAAGAGACCAGCTGTTTCCCGGAAGCATGATGGCGTATAAAGACGACCGTTTCCGTTATCCCGAGGATGGGCATTACGCTCGCACCGGCGAGGATACGGATTATCTTTATCAGCTATACCAACATATAAAAGTTACCCGGCTGCGTCACAGGGGTTATATTTATGTTTACCGGTATCACGGCCAAAATGCGTTTAACCTCGCACATCATGACCTGATCGCGTCTACACATGCATGTTCATTTGAATTTGCCAGAGCAAATGAGGCGGTTCTGCGAAAAGCCTTAAAGCAGTATCAACTGCCCATGCCTTATATTTTCAAGGTGCGCGACAACCGCTCATTTTTCACTTACAACGAATAATTTATCTATGCAAAACGCTGCAAAGGGAACAAACAGGCCAACTATTTGCCTGAACATGATAGTAAAAAATGAGTCGAAGGTCATTCAGCGTTGCCTTGGCTCGTTAAAAAACATTATAGATTACTGGGTTATAGTAGATACCGGTTCGTCGGACGGCACGCAGGAACTCATTCGCTCATTTATGAGCGATGTGCCAGGCGAACTGCACGAACGCCCGTGGATCAATTTTGGGCACAACAGGTCCGAGGCTTTAACGCTGGCCAGGGGGAAAGGGGATTATATATTCATTATCGACGCTGATGAAATAGTAGCGCTTGATCCCGGTTTTGAATGGCGTGGCTTAACCGGGGACTCTTATTTGATAAAATTCCTGGATAACGGTATTACTTATCGCCGTTGCCAACTGGTAAACAATCGCCTTAACTGGCGTTATGAAGGCGTACTGCACGAATATATATATTGCGACGAGGCTGCCACCCCGGGGTTATACGAAGGTATAAGCGTGGTGCGTTTCCTGGATGGCGCCCGATCTTCCGATCCGAATAAATTTAAAAGAGATGCTCTTGTGTTAGAACAGGGTTTGCTTGACGAACCCGGCAATTTACGCTACCTGTTTTACCTGGCCCAAAGTTACAAGGACGCCAATGATATTGACCAGGCAATCAAATATTACACTAAAAGAGCTGAAAAAGGCGGCTGGGATCAGGAGGTGTGGTACTCGTTATACCAGGTTGCCCAGCTGATGGAACGAAGGGGCGATAATTGGGCAAACATACTCGAAGCCTACCTGAAAGCTTACCAGTATTATCCTAAACGTGTGGGCCCGTTGTTCGGTATCATCCGTCATTATATGTATGTGACGGGCGAATTTCAATTGGCGTACATTTTTGCAAAGAAAGCAGTAACAATACCCGAACCCGATGATATCCTTTTTGTCGAAAACGATCTTTACAACTGGTTTGTTCCACTCGAATTTGCAGTTTGCTCCTATTGGGTTGGCGATCAGGCATCCGCTGTAAGCACTAACAATAAACTGCTGCAAAAGAAAGGAATTTCGGCAGAGCTGTTTGTCCGGGTGATCGAGAACCGGAAATTCAGTTTGAATGCCATGTATAAAAAACGTGAGCGGCCGTTGTCGCTCAGGCACACCATCAAGGTTGTGGTCGTATGCCATAACCCTGGCCATTTTCTTGATAACTGCATTGAACGGCTAATGCAACAAACTTATACGGACACGGAATATATTTTTATCGATAACGGTTCTACAGATGGGTCCATTGCCAAAATATCCGGACAAACAGGGATGAAAACCATACGCGAGGACCTGCATTGTGCTATCGATCAGTTAATAGCCCGGCATCTGCCCGGGTTGATCGGGCCGGATGACCTGGTGTACCTGATGCGGGGGCAAGATTGGCTTGCATCAGATTCCGTACTTACCGAGATCAATGAAGAATATAGTAACCGCTATTGTCAGTTGCTGTATTCACAATTTAGAAAAGAGAACGGCCAATACGGCACTTCAATGCCCCTTGTTCCGGCAATTGAAGCAAAGCGGGTACAACTCCAGGAAAGTTACCCGGTTTCCCTTTCGTTAAAGGGAAGCCTTTTGCTTAGCTATTGTTCGTCTGTAAAAGGTACCCGAAAGGTTGCCGAAGGCAATGCCGGTAAAGATTTTTTACTACCGTTTGCTTATAGTTTGATGGAGTTAGCAGGCTTTGAGAATATTCAGTTCGACGATAAGGTTTGGCTGATAAAAAATTGTGACCAGTAATTTTTAAAGGGAAATTGTTACAATGGATGTTGCGCTTTATACAGAAGGACTGCCGTTTACCGGCAACATGATAGATCAACGATCGTTAGGCGGGTCCGAGTCGGCTTTTATTTACCTGGCGCGCGAGTTTGCAAAACAAGGGCATAACGTAACCGCTTTTTGCATTTGTTCGGAAGAGGGCGTTTTCCACGGGGTACAATATCTCAGTCTGGCCGCGTGGGACTCATGGCGCAAAGAGCACACATTCGACATTTTTATCTGTTCCCGGTTTTACCAGGTCTTTCATCAGCCTATAAAAGCAAAAGTAAAGATACTGTGGTGCCACGACCTGTTTACACACGCTATGGCTCCTGACATGAATGCTGTGTTCCCCGGGATCGATCTTATCTATTGCCTTTCCGACTATCACGTGGGTGAAGTGGTAAAAATTTTTCCGCATCAGCAACATAAAATAAAAAAGAGTTTCAACGGCATTGATATCGAAAGTATAAATGAAACCGCCGCTGCGGTGACTGAAAAAAAGAACAAGATCATATTCAACTCCAGGCCCGAACGAGGGTTGACCGAGGCGCTTGAAGCCTACAAATTATTGAATGACCCAAACCTGGAATTTGTCATTTGCTCCTACTTGTATCCTAACGAAGTAGCGGGTGCGCATTATCTCGGGCAGATAGAGGATCTTCAACGGCTTGGATTTAACGTCACACTCCAATCATTCAACAAAAAGGAGCTTTATCGCAATTTGGCGGAAAGTAAATTAGCCATCTATCCGCCGCACTTTCCCGAAACATTTTGCATTTCGGCGGTAGAAGCGCAGGCTTGCGGTACAGCATATTTAACACGGCCTGTGGCAGCCCTGGCAGAGACCGTTGCGTATCACCCGGGGATAGAAAGTGGCTCGGCAGCATTTGCAGCCGAAATGAAAAAAATTCTTGAAAACGATGAGCTCCGGGCCGAAATAGAAAAAGCAGGGCGGCAGCACGTAAGCCAGTTTACATGGGACAAAGTGGCCGACAATTTCCTGCGTGACGCGGCTGAACTGCTGGTAACGGGCGTGACCAAAAATAATGAGGCAGTGGCAAAGAAGAGCCGGGAAACGACAAAAGAAAACCTGCCGCTCATCAGCTGTTTAATGGTTACATCGAACCGGCTTATTTTGCTGAAACAGGCAGTCAATTGTTATATCGACCAAACCTACCCAAAAAAGGAGTTGATCATTGTTGGATCGGGGCAGGAATATTTCAGGAAAGGAGTTGAGGATTACCTTACGTGCATGGGCCGGGACGATATTCATTTTGTGTGGTATGATCAGCAGGATAACAACCTGGGAAGGAAACGCAACCTGTCTATAGACAGTTCAGGCGGCGAGATATTATGCTTGTGGGACGACGACGACCTGTATCATCCTCAACGTCTTGAGTTGCAGTATAATTACATGATACAAAGTAATTCCAAGGCTTGCTTCCTGAGCGACCATCTGCAATTTTTTGAACAGCAACAGGAACTGTTTTGGATAGACTGGACCTTCCAGGACCTTTTAAAAAAACAGGAACAAATGCTTCCGGGCAGCATGATGATCTTTCGTGATGATCGTTTCCGTTACCCCGAAGCGGGTCCCACCTCAGTAAAAGCTGAGGATAATGCTTTTATGGATGGCTTTTATGGAAAAATAAAGGTTGCAACGTTATCTAACCACGGCTTTTTATACATATACCGTTTTCACCAGCGAAATATTCACTCCCAAATGCACCACGAACGCGTAACAGCTTTTGGAAGCCGGGAAAGGGAATACATTCTTGGTCAGCAGCGGCCCTTGTTACAGGCGTTGGATTATTATAAACTGCCAAAGCCCTATTTTTTTAAGGAAAGGAACGGTAATTTGATTTTTGCACATCTTAACTAAGCCATTATCATTTCCGGTTTCAACTTCCAAAACCACCAAAAATTATGTCAATAAACCTATCGCAGATTATTTCAGAATTCCTGAGCTTGCCAGCGAGCGAGCAGCAAATAGCAGCCGAAGCGATCAGGGAAAAAAACAGAAAAAAAAATGCAGGCGATTATAATGACCCTAGGTTAAATGAAGAGCTTTCCCGTAAAGCAGGGATGAGTTCGGCATTCCGTGCGCAAATTGGTGAGTATGCGAGGGCCATTTTGGTAAGCGCGAAGACCGGGCAGTTTCTGGTTGACCCTGAAGATTATGAGATTGGCTACAGGCTGCGGACCACCGGCAGTTACGGCGACGATGAATTAGCACGCATAAAAAATCTTGTCGCAGCAGGCAGCAATGTACTGGTAATCGGGGCGCATGTGGGTACATTGGCTATTCCGATAGCAAAAACATGCGGGGATGTTACAGCAATCGAAGCCAACCCAAACACTTTCAGGCTGCTGGAAATGAATATTCTTTTGAATGATGTACAAAATTGTACAGCCATAAACCTGGCCGCAAATGATAATTTCGAAGAGATCAGCTTCATTGTTAACAGGGTAAATTCGGGAGGCAGCAAACGCAAGCCCCTTGTGGATAATTTTATCTACACCTATGATAACCCTGCCGAGATCATTGTCAGGGCGGCTCCGCTTGATGATCTTTTAGCGGGAACGCCGTTCGAAATCATTATTATGGATATTGAAGGCTCGGAGTATTTTGCTTTAAGAGGGATGCAAAATCTATTGAGAAACTCAAAAACGCTAATTGTGGAGTTTATCCCCCACCACTTGCAAAATGTTAGTGCGATAAGTGTTGACGAACTTCTCGGCTCCATTCCCGGCTTTAGATTTTTGACCGTACCGTCAAAAGGAATAAAAGTGCCTGAAAATGCATTTTCTTTTCTCTTGAATAACATGTATTACCACAATATCAGCGATGACGGAATTATATTCAGCCGGAATTAAGAGTGATTGGGATATGTTTAAATGCCTGAAGCTGAAATGACCCGTGACCAGATAAATTTCCGCATCGTCGGGCCGTGCAGGGGCCCTACCGGTTACGACAACCAGGTAAGGCAGTTATGCAAGGGCCTGGCGGAAAATAAGCGGTTGTTTGAATTTTACGAATTTGCCTGGGGGCCAGTTTCGCTGCCGCAGGACTGGCTTTCACCTCTTTCACAAACACAGCCGCCCTTGCTTGTAAAACCAGGAGTTACATTACACTTTGTAATGCCTCCCCAGGTACAGCCCTGCAACGATACGTATAATGTGAATTTTACCATGTTCGAGGCAAGTACGATTCCCCGTGAATGGGCATTGCACAGCATGCAGCATGATCACGTCATCGTACCGACCGCCTCATCGGCCAACGCCTGGATACGTTCGGGCGTAAGCGAAGATAAAATAAGCATTTGCCCTTTAGGCATCGATAGTGAAATTTTTAAACCCGGTATCCCTGCCGGCAATATTGGCAGGATAAGGGGTAAAGCGGTGCATGAATACCGTACACGGTTACTGAATATATCAGACTTTATCCCACGAAAAAATATCACGGGACTGCTGCTTGCCTGGTTGGATGCCACTACCGATGCCGACGATGCGGTATTAATATTAAAAGCCTGCCTGTACCAGCATGAACTGTATAATTGGCTGCAAAATGAAATAAGGGCAATGGAACGGCGCACAGGCAAAACATTTGAAAAAGCCGCGCCTGTTTTCTGGATCACGGACGTGCTTCATCCAGCCGCTATGCCTTCGCTATACGCCGTTGCAACGCATTACATCAGTATGTCGCATGGCGAAGGGTGGGACCTGCCTATGATGGAAGCGGGCGCCTGCGGGTTACAGTTAATTGCACCCCGGCACAGTGCCTATGAAAATTGGATGGACGAACGGTGGACATGTTTTATACCCTCATACGAAATCGATGTACCTCATTTTTACCCTCCCACCTTATTAAGCGGACTTCGATTCTGGCAGCCCGAACATGACGCCGCGGTTGACATTATTAAACAAGCCGTAAAAGGCCAACAGTTGTGTTCACAATCGGCTGCGGAGGCAATTCGCGGAAGATTTACCTGGGCCAACACTACCAAACAAGTTTTGAATATAATTGATAACGTGTATGGACGGGGAGCATAAACTGGCCTATCGATCGCAAACACACCGGGAGGATGTATTCAACTGTTTCCGGGAAATATGCAGCGCTAAAGTGTATCGTTACACAGTGGCCGGCCATGGATCGCAATTGCTTGAATTGATGCCCGATTTTCGAATATTCGTTTCGGGATATTTCCATTCCCGCCATGCGGTAGAGGCGGGCGCCACCTGGGAATTGAAAGATGAGCCAGATGGTGTTCCGACCCTCGTGATATCGACCGGTAATAACGGATCATCCTACACACTCAGAAAAGACGAGAACGGTGATTGGAAGGGCCAGCAGCTTCTGCAGGCACAACCAGATATATTACTTGAGCCGGTTTACGCCACTTGCACGGAGGAGGAAAAAACATACTATAGATCTTTGCAGGAAAACTTCGTTGCCTCTCTTTCTGACCATCCGATAGCAACAGGCGCAGGAAAGGGTATCATTATACCGGGTGGTGGCGAAAAATATTTCATAGGCGCGTGGGTGCTCATCAACATTTTGCGGGAAACGCTGGGATGTACCTTGCCTATCGAGCTATGGCACCTTGGCACTGATGAGATCCCTGCAAGGTTGGTGCCCGAATTACAAAGGTTGAACGTGCAGTGCTGCGATGCGTATAACGAAGGGAACGCACCAATAATTGGCCAGATGAGCGGGTGGGCGCTAAAACCCTATGCTTTGCTTAACAGCCGGTTTGCGGAAGTACTGTTACTGGATGCAGATAACATTCCTGTCCGCAACCCCGAATACCTTTTCGATGATCCTTCGTTTAAAAAAACAGGCAGTGTTTTTTGGCCAGATTTTGGGGCGCTTAGCGAACACAGACCAATATGGGAGGTTTGCGGCGTTACCTATTACCAGGAAGCGGAATTTGAATCGGGGCAATTGCTTGTCGACCGATTAAAGCACTATAATGCATTGCGGCTCGCCATGTTTTATAATCAGCATAATAATTTTTTTTACCGGCTGGTTAACGGCGATAAGGAAACCTTTCATATGGCCTGGAGGCGGCTGGGTATTGATTATACCATCGTTCCGAAGCCGATTTTACACCTGCATTGTACCATGGTACAGCATGATATGTCGGGCAAACCGCTTTTTCAGCACCGGTATGGCGATAAGTGGCTGAAAGACGATCAAAATTTGACCATCGACGGCTTTATTCACGAGCGCGAATGCAAACAATTTATAAAACTCGCCGAAGAAAAGCTTTATAACAACCGTTGAACGATGGTCATTCTCTTAAATGCCTGATCTCCAAATTGGGCAGGCCCCAGCAGGTTAGTCCCATATCATTGGCAAGAATCCCGAATCCTTCTGTTTCCAATTCACCAAGCCAGTGATTGTCGCGCCTGATGAGCGGATTTCCAAGGCCATAAGGGAATGACGGAAAAATGAGTCCGTCGCGATGTACATCGGCCTTTACCCAAAGCATAGTACCTCCGACGCTATCGAGCCTAACCAGGTTGCCCTCGCCTCTCAGATCGTGCATGTGCCGGCGCCCATGATCGCGCCAGGCGTTCAGATCGAAAGTGGGGCCGCCGTACTCATACACGCAATGAGGGTGCAGGATATCTTTTTCAAAACTCAACAGGGTTTCAATAATATCAGCAGGGTAGTCAAGCAAATCCGAGTCAAGCCACATCACCCATTCCTCTTCCTTCAATGCCCGGAAAAGTAACTGGTTGCGGCTGCGCGCCAAAATGCTTCGGCGTGTTTGCTGAATAGGGGTCCAATAGCGGGGTTGCCCATGTGGAATTTGAAAGCCAAAATCCTTTTTCCAAAGATTAACATCGTTAAAAATTTCTCTCAAATGAGTAAGACGCTCCTTTACATCATTGTACGTCGTATCCTGGCTATCACTTTCAAGAAAGCCCAGCGATATCAATTTTTTTGGATAAGTAAGGTTATTCAACAATCCAAAATATCTTTCCAGATTTTTTGAGGCGTCTTTAAAAGGCGTAAGTATAAGTACCGTTGGGTTGTTCATTATTTCCATAAGAGCCGGATAATTCGACCGGTTCAAAAATTAGCAATTTTTTTTAATAGATTACCCCTGATATGAAATTGGCACTATACAATTGAACGAAGCCAAAACCAGGTCATCGTAAAAATATTGTTGTTGAATACCAGCAATCAAATAACAAAGAAAAACGGATGAACGAAGCAGAAGATCGGGCTTACTACCGGAGTATGCTGGACTCGATAGCGGAACAGGAGGTGAACTTTCCTGCAGATACCTTTAGCGGTAAAGGCATAGTGCTATGCGGGGGTGGCAACTACTTTACGTGTACATGGGTATGTATTAACTTGTTAAGATACCTGGGGTGTACCCTTTCTATAGAAGTTTGGTATAGAGGACCGTCTGAGATGAATGTGAATATGATCAATTGGCTGGAACCCTTAAACGTTAAATGTATAGACGCATACGGGCATGTTGGAATATATGGGGGACACAGGTTAAACGGATGGGAGTTAAAAGCCTATGCAATAGTACATAGCACGTTTGAAGAGGTTTTGTATTTAGATGTCGACAACATACCTGTTAAAGATCCATCGTTTTTGTTTGACAGTATTCAATACTTGTTATCCGGAGCGGTTTTCTGGCCCGATCGCTACTTTGGCAGTGGAACAGGGATACAATGGCTAAAACCCGCCGCATGGTCTGTTTGCGGCGTGGAATACCGTGATGAACCCGAATTTGAGGCAGGCCAACTATTAGTTAATAAAAGAGTCTGCTGGAAACCGCTGCTGTTATCCCTTCATCTAAATGAGCATTCCGGCTTTTACTATCGATGGTTTTACGGCGATAAAGATACCTTCCATATTTCCTGGCATAAGGCCAAACAGCAATATGCCCTTGTGCCCTTCCGCCCGGCCGAAATGGAAAATGGCTGCGGCATTTTTCAACACTATTTCGACGGAAGAATTCTCTTTCAGCACCGCAACAGGGCCAAGTGGAACATTTTTGAAAAGCCTGTTCATGTCAACGGATTTGAGCACGAGGCCGTGTGCGTGTCATTCGTAGAAAAATTGCAAAGTTTATGGAGCGGGGTGGTCAGACACCTGCCTTTTGAATTTACAACATCAGAAAAAGCTGTATATGAAGACATTGTTAAAATAAGAAACTTCAGTTACTTCCTGGAAGGACATGGCACACGCCTGCTTGAGTTAAAACCCGATTTCAGTATAGGACAGGGGCGCGGAGAGATGGAAACGGGATGGATGGTTGAGCAAGACAAAACCGGTAACATAGTACTTATCATTACTAATAACGGCGGCCCTACTTGTTACCTTTATTTAAGCACTAACAATTGTTGGAAAGGAAGGTGGCTTTCATACGACCGTATGGCGGTAAAATTATCTTCTTTTAAATAAAGCACAATATTCTCAAAGTATTTTTCGTGCTTGAATACCAGAGGTTAATTCAACTTTACGCTATTTTTCGCTGATGCCGGCGTACAAATTATTTTTATATATTTAGATTCAAAATCCTGAATCTTAATTTATGCGCTACTTTAAACAGTACGGCTGCAAAAGAACTGGTACAAATTATTTGAGAGCACTATTGCAGCAAAACTTTGAGGACGTTATTGTCTTAATGCATACCCTTGGCGGAAAACATGAATATCCCGTCGATCTGCAAAAATATTTAGAAGAATACCATAACGATCCTGAAGGTTTTGTGATAGCGGCCACTTCAGCTCACCCGGCTGAAACATCGCTTCCGTTTAGCGCAGAACAAACAGCATTTATGAAAGTTCACGCGGCCGGATTGTCAAACGCTGTATCGAACCACCAGATCCATTACCTGGTATCCATAAAAAATCCCTATGCATGGATCAATAGTAACAAAGACCCTGAATCGTGGGTGAATAATAACTACCGCGATATTTTGCTTGCCAATGGAGCATATTCGCATAAGGCAAGGATTAACTTATTGATCAAGCTAAAGTCGCGGGAGTTCAACTCATTATATAGTTCATATTTTGATCTTTCAAAACAATTTCCCGCGCAAACTACGATTGTGCGGTACGAAGATATACTTGCCGATACAGCTGGTTTTCTCAGCGGTCTTAGTCAACGGCTTCGATTAAAAAGCAGCCGGCCCTTTTTTGTCGACATAAAAGGTAGTACGGTGCCCACTGTTTGGGACCAGGAATTTACTGCAGACAAAAACAACGATGAATTTACACGGGATTATTACCTGAAGGAGAATTACCTTAACGACCTGTCTTCCGACATAATAACGATCCTTGAAGCAGAAATAGATTGGGATCTAATGAAAAACTATGGTTATTATAAGCTTAATTAACAGGCGTTTCACAATAAACCCTGCTATTTAGTATGTACACACCCAGTCCATATAAAGAGTGGTCATAGTAATTATATAAGCGTACAAAATATAAATGAAAGAGCGATGGTCAGTGAGTGGCTTTCAGGATTCGAACCTGCCCGCTTACGCGGTTTCACCAGCGAAGTATCACACACTTACGGCATCTTTCATTATGTTTTTAAAAAAGGGCAAAAAGCAACCGGTGAGGTTTTTTAGATTTAGACCACTGCAATTGCTTGCAGGCAGAACTCGAATCTGCAGCTTCCGCCAGTTGGCGGACGTCATACCGAAGTATCACCAGTTTACGGCACCTTTTCAGGTTTAGGTATATATTTTTATAAAATAAGAAGAGCTACAGGCGGCAAACGACTATGTATTCAAACGTGACAGGTTTCGAAGTAACGCTTGCCTAACGGCATCTTCTTTTTCTTAAGGGCAATCATCAACATGCGCTTTTTACTGCTCTACCAACTGAGCTACAATGGATCGCTCCAAAAACCGGGATCGAACCGGCGACACGAAGTAGCGCACATTTACGGCACCTTAATATTCTAAATTAAAAAGGGTAAAAAGCAACAAGTGACTATCCTGCTCTAACCAACTGAGCTACATTAGTTTTCACTAAAGGCCGGGCTCGAACCGGCGACCTGGGAGTTAAAAGCTCGAAGTAACACTTGTTTACGACACCTTTTTATTTTCAATTTCTTTTAAAAGAAGGGCAAAAAGCAATAAGTCAATCGTACCGCACGTAGCATATCGCCCGACAACGGTTCTGGTCGAAGTAAGACTTATTTACGGCACCTTCCTTTTTATTTAATAAGGAGCGACAGGCGAACGCGGGCCGGGGGAACGCTTAGGGACTCTAACCCTCAGCATAGCTTCGCCACACTGCCCACCCCCTTAATGGAGCGAAGTATCCCGTTTCAACGGCATCCTTATATTTTAATATCTTTTTAAAAGTATGGGGTGTTAGCTTCCCCATACTTGTTTTATAATTCAACCTGATTGATAGCATCTAAAGCCGTTGGGTTTTATAACATCCGATTTGGGCAATAGCATGTTACCTGAAATATATAGAGCCGGGCAGCTCAACGCGCGATTAAAAAAGTGGTCTGCTCTATTTATCGCATTTACGACTGCTGTCCATGCAAATGCCCGCTCAAGAGCCTGACCGCTGATTTTAAAACTTGATTAACGTCATGGTTTGTAATGATTACCGTCATTGCCACTTTGATGTTCCTTATGCATTTTTGTCGCTATTACTGATAGATCATGCCGTGAGATACCACGCCTTTATAACAGATTATGACGGGACACTGGCCGAAAATAACCAGGTTCCGGCCGCTGTGCTACAGGCATTAAAAGATCTTAAAGCAACGGGCAGGAGGCTAATACTTGTAACAGGCAGGCAGTTGAATGATTTGAAAAACGCTTTTCCGGAGTTCGGAGTTTTTGACGCGATCGTAGCGGAAAATGGCGCCCTCGTTTTTAACCCTGCTACCTTGGAACAAGAAATTATCGGCAGCCCTCCTCCGGCTGGTTTTTTCGATTTGCTTGCAAAAAGTAAAATACCTTACGAAAAAGGGCAAGTCATCGTTTCGACATGGATGCCGTATGAGCGTATTCTTCTTGATGCAATTCAACGAAGTGGATTGGAGCACCAGGTTATATTTAACAAAAACGCGGTAATGGTATTGCCTCCGGCAGTTAACAAAGCTACCGGACTGCACAAGGCACTATTCGCTTTAAATATTTCAGAACACAATGCGGTCGCCGTCGGTGATGCCGAAAATGATAATGCCATGCTTTCAGCGGTTGAGTGTTCAATTGCCGTTCAAAATGCTTTGCCGCATGTTAAGCAGGCGGCCGATTGGACGACAACCCACCCGGCAAGTGATGGCGTGCTTGAACTCATCGGCGATTTGTTACATGACGACCTTGTTCAAATCGACAGACAGTTATTCCGGCATTTTTTGCAACTGGGTACGGAAATAGATGGGCTGCCTTTTAAGGTTAGTCCCTTCGGCACAAATATCCTTATTGCCGGCAGCTCCGGTTCAGGTAAAACAACAATGACTGCAGCTTTTCTGGAAAAACTGTGCGGAAATAATTATCAATTTTGCTTAATCGATCCGGAGGGTGACTATCTCGATCTGGACGGCGCACTTACAATAGGCGATAGTAAACAAGCCCCGTCTATTGATGAGATTATTCAGGTTTTGACCTTGCCTAATGAAAACGTTGTCGTTTGTGCGCTCGCTATTCCATTTAAGGACCGGCCGGTTTTCTTTAAAACTTGTTAGCTGAATTGATAAGCCTGCGCGAAAGAACCGGTCATCCGCATTTTATCTTAATAGATGAAGCTAATCATCTTCTGCCGGCAGAAAATACAGGTGTCTTTTATGGTATGCCTGAAGACTTTAATAACTTCGTTTTAATAACCACCCGCCCCGAACTTTTATGTCGTGATTTTTTGCGGAAAATAAATCTTGTTATGATGACCGGCGAAGCACCGGTTGAGCTTGCCAGTTCGTTTTCTGCGCTTACAGGCAAGCCTATACGCTTAACCGACCACCTGGTTTTTCAAAAGGGAAATGTCATGGTTTGGCACGAAGAAAGAAAAAGCCCGTTTTTTATCGATGGCTGCATGCCCCAGCAAATTTTGCTGCGGCATAAACGCAAATATGCGTGCGGCGATATGACGGTCAACAGTTTCTTTTTCAGGGGTCCTTTTCTCAAGCTAAACCTCAAAGCGAGCAACCTGATGAATTTTATTCAAATAGGGCAGGGCGTTGATGACGAGACCTGGCTCTTTCATCTGCGTAATCACGATTATTCAAACTGGTTTAAAAATTCCGTTAAGGATGAAGAACTGGCTGCCGCCACAGAAAAAATTGAGAGGAACGGAAAGACTGCCGGCATGACACGCAAAGATATTTTCGACGCTATTCTTGAGCGGTATACTGTTCCGGGGTGAATTTAAGAACGGCTGCTGCATTTGCCATCCACCGGATTAATAAACGTCTAACATCTTAGCCAGGTACGCTTGAACAAAAATGGAAGCGGGCGGAATTTTATGGAGTTGGAGCCTTACGAAAACTTCAATGAGGCTGTTGATGAAGAGGTGATATTTTACCTAGATAAACTTAGAAAACCGGGAATAGCGAGCTGACGCCGGGCGTGGACTTTTTAAAACGTCCGCTTCTAATAGCTATGGGAATTTTTGCCGGGCACCCAGGGAAAAGAACTGATGTCTATCATAATTAACAGTGACAGCCGTCATTGCGCTCATCAGTTTGAAAGATCAACTTTAAGTTTTTCAAACAGCCTATTTAAAAATCAAGAAGCAAATGAAAAAGGTGAATTAAACTAATCCGGTATCAATCATAGAAAAACGGAACAGCAACACCGTGACCGGGTTCTGCCTCCGCCTGTTCTAATCATATAAAATATTAATGGATCTATTTAACTGTAAAAACTAAAATCATGAAAACCGACATTCAAATTCAAGAAGACGTCATGAATGAATTAAAATGGCAGCCATTTTTAACTTCATCCGAAATCGGGGTTGCCGTAAAAAACGGTATAGTTACCCTTACCGGCATTGTAGATACCTATTCAAAAAAGTTATATGCTGAAAAGGCTGTAAAACGGGTAGCCGGCGTCAAAGCCGTCGCTGAAGATATCCAGGTGGGGTTCTCACCATCCTACCGTAAGACGGATACCGAAATAGCGGATGCGGTGTTCAACGCTTTAAAATGGCATGCCGCGGTACAGGAAGATAAGATCAGGATCAAAGTTGACGACGGCATGGTGACACTGGAGGGCGAAGTAGAGTGGGATTATCAGCGTGTAGCAGCAAAAATCGCCATCCAAAATTTGACTGGGGTTCGTTCAGTACTTAACCTGATCACCTTAAGGCCGAGAATTTCACCTGTTGAAATTGAAAAAAAGATCAAGTCGGCGTTTCAGCGGCATGCATCCATTGATTCCTCAAAAATATGGGCCGATGTGCTCGGCAACAAGGTCACCCTTCGTGGGAAAGTCCGTTCATTTACTGAAAAGGAAGATGCAGAAAATGCCGCCTGGGCAGCACCAGGGGTGGCACATATCGAGAGCAAACTTGAAGTGGAAGAACCTGAATACGTTTATTAAAACGGCTGTTCAAAGTTTAAGTGAAAGCCGTCTTAACAAGGCGGCTTTCTTTAGCGCCTGCACATCTGAAGCCAATCAGTTCGATTGATGACGGGAATCGTTCCCGTGCGGCAATAAAAGTCGAGCCTTGTAAAAGCGGTTAATGTTTTACCGTGTAAATCAAGCGCTTTCTTTCTACTAATTGGCAGTATCCCAGCTTATTAAAAAGAATGATAATGAACCCAGAAATTGATAACCAAATACATGACTTGCTGAACGTCAAATTTTCAGGACCCGTCCTCTCGATCATTTTGCCTCTTCAGCCTGAGATTAGCCTGAAAACCAAAACAGCCCACGCCTTGAAGATTGCTGCCGATAAAGCTGAAAACCAATTGTCTGAAATTTGCGCTGGCGAATCGGGCCGGTTGATCATACAAAAGCTTCATAGTGTTATCGGCAACCTGGTTATTCCGCCAAGGAAAAAGGGATTGGCAATCTTTATTTCGCCGGAATGTGAAAAGAGATTTTTCCTGGATGTGCCGGTTGAAGAAAAGGTGATCGTTAATGATTTCTTTGAGATCAGGGATGTTGTTTACGATTCAAAGCAATCCATACCATTGTTATTGATAGTCATGAGCAGCAAAGCATGCCGCGTATTCAAAGGCGATCAATATCACCTAAACCCCGTGCACCTGGATGTGCCCGAATCATACTATGCGTATGTCGATGATGTACCGGAGAGAGTCGGCAATTTTTCTGATATGACGGAACGTAAACACGCGATAACAGAAAAGTTCCTTCGTCATATCGACGATGGTGTGGATAAGCTGCAGCACGAGAACCCTCTGCCGATCATCATATGCGGAGCCGAAAAGGTATTGGGTCATTTTAAAAAATTAAGCAAACATAGTGAGGCTGTTATAGCGTGCGTGCCGGGCAACTATGACGATGCGGATGTCAATCACTTGTTAAAACTTATCGCCGGAGACCTTGCCCAGGTGAAACAGTCCCGGCAAAAGGAATTGATAGACAAATTGCAGGATGCTGCCGGCAAAAAAAGATTGTCTTACGGTATTAGCGATGTTTGGAAAAATGCATCCGCGGGAAAAGGCAGTTTATTAATAGCAGAAATGAACTATCATTATGCGTTCGCGCTTGCGCCGGAATCGTATGCAGTACCGGACGGGCATCATACCCGGACGCACGACCTGGTCAGCGGTGCAGTCGAATATACTTTGAAATACGGCGGGGATGTGGAGTTTGTAGAGGATGGCAGCCTTGAAAATTACGGGCGTATTGCGCTTATCCATTATTATTGATGGTCCGGAACATCGATACGGGGCATGTAATGAAATGAACACGCTTGAACTATATAATACTAAAATATATATTCCTTAACTGCAATAGTTTGTTTAACGGGGTGCTATTTTTTAAATAAAAAACGGGAGCCGGATTACCGCTCCCGTATGAGTAGCTTCATTTCTTATCCAGAAATTCTATCTACCTCCTTTTACCGATGTTGGAATTGTATTCCATCGACCGGATGATATAAATGTATCCTGATTTTATGATCTAATAAATGAGGCAGGTCATTTTATGAAATGAGCATTATCATTTGGTTAACGCACTGCGCTTGCAAACTTTATAACCGTGAAATACTTCAGGCATAAAACAAAAAGCGCCTTGCCGCAGGGATCCCGGAAAATTAAATGGGGCGGAATCTGGATATACCTGCTGGTACTTGCAGTTCTTCTGGCTCCTCAATTTGCGGGCAGATCTGTCACTGAGATAACATGGCAGCAGTTTCAAAAGGATATATTGAACCGCAAGGCTGTTGCACGGCTTGCCGTTATCAACGGCGAAACCGTAGAGGTTTACCTAAAACCTTCCTTTGCCAATGACAAGCAATTCAAAGACGTTTTTAAATCGATATGGGGCGTTAACAATGGGCCGCATTATTCTTTCAGCATTGGCTCGTCAGATTCATTTGACAAAGAAATGGACGATGCGGAGAAAAATATTCCGCTGAACGATAAGATACCTGTAGCATATGTGAAAAAGACGAATTGGGTGATCAATGTGCTCAGTTGGATCATACCGTTTGCCCTGTTGTTCCTTGTCTGGACTTACCTAATCAGGCGGACAGGAACAGGGGGACTTGCTGGCAGCGGCGGTACTTCGATCTTTAATTTCGGAAAGTCAACTGCTACGCTCGTCGAAAAGCGCAAAAGTGATGTCACTTTTAAAGATGTGGCCGGCCTGACGGAAGCGCAGATCGAAGTTCGCGAAATTGTAGATTTCCTAAAGAACCCTAATGCTTTCACCAGGCTAGGTGCCAAAATACCGAAAGGCGTTATCCTGGTTGGGCCGCCCGGAACCGGCAAAACACTTTTAGCGAAAGCGGTAGCCGGTGAAGCAAAAGTGCCTTTTTTTTCTATCTCTGGCTCAGAGTTCGTTGAAATGTTTGTTGGCGTCGGTGCTTCGCGCGTTCGGGACCTTTTTCGGCAGGCCAAAGAAAAGGCGCCGTGCATCATTTTTATTGATGAAATAGATGCTATCGGCCGGTCAAGGGGCAAGGGAGCCTTTCTCTCGGGCGGGAACGATGAACGTGAAAGCACACTTAATCAGCTACTAACGGAAATGGATGGTTTTGGTACCAACAACGGCGTTATCGTTTTGGCGGCATCTAACCGAGCAGATATGCTGGATACGGCCCTGTTGCGTCCCGGTCGTTTTGACAGGCATATCTATCTTGAACTGCCCAATATGAATGAACGGGAAGCCATATTTAAAGTGCACATGCGGCCACTGATTACCGACACTTCGATTGATACCCGTTTCCTTGCGGCACAGACACCCGGTTTTTCCGGCGCTGATATAGCCAATATATGCAATGAAGCGGCTTTGTTTGCTGCCCGGAAGAAAGAAAATAAGGTCAACAACGTCGATTTTATGGATGCGATCGATCGTGTTGTCGCCGGTCTTGAAAAGAAGAGTAAGATCATTACACCTGAGGAAAAAAAGAGAATAGCTTTTCATGAGGCTGGGCATGCCGTGGTCAGCTGGCTGTTGAAAAATGTCGACCCGCTGGTAAAGGTATCGATCATTCCGAGGGGAAAATCGTTGGGTGCGGCCTGGTACTTGCCGGAAGAGAAGCAATTGCGCACGGAGTCAGCATTTAGTGAGCATTTATGCGCCACTCTGGGTGGCCGCGCCGCGGAAGAGGTTGTTTTTGGTGAGATTTCGTCCGGAGCGCTTGATGATCTGGAAAAGGTGACAAATGAGGCCTACATGATGGTAGCGTATTTCGGCTTTAATAAAAGGCTTGGCAATACCAGCTATTATGATTCGACAGGGCAGCGTGACATGGCCATACAAAAACCTTATAGCGAAGAAACGGGCCGGCTGATCGACGAGGAGGTGCGTAAATTGGTTAATGCTGCGTATGCACAGGCAAAGGAAATATTGGTGCAAAACAGGTCATTACTTGAACGATTGGCCGGGGCACTCGAAGCTAAAGAAATAATTTACAAAGAGGATTTAGAGGAGATACTGGGAAAAAGGGGACAAAGAGGGACTATCCGGCCCTTTCCGGAGGTACATGTTTCCTGAAAGGCTGTTGCTTTAATTATCGGCCCTGCAAGATGACAAAGGCCATGAATTGTAGTGAGTAGCGTCATGGCTTGCTAGCTATTATCTGGAGAAATTTAGGGTATAAAATTAATCATTAACACCATGTCAGCTTTAGTAAAAAAATCAAATGGATTTCCAGCATTGAGGTCAATGATGGAAGATTTCTGGAACGGCGACAAATTTTTTAATACGCCATTCTTTGCCAGCGAAGTTATGCCTTCGGTAAACGTTCACGACAGGAAAAATCATTACGAACTGGAGGTAGCTGCTCCCGGTTACAAGAAAGATGATTTCAAGATCAACACCGAAAACGGCCTGATCACGATCAGCGCCAAAACCAGCAACTCAAAAAAGGAAGAAAAGGAAAATTATGTGCGCCAGGAATTTTCATGTTCATCATTCACCCGCACCTTTAGTCTGCCTGAAGATGTAGAAGATGATAAGATCAATGCGCACTATGATAATGGTGTACTTACCGTCGAACTGAAAAAAACAGCAAAGGCGATCGCCGCCAAAAAAGAGATCAAAGTTGATTAACAGATCACCAGGCAATTCCATCGTTTATGTCGGTGGGGTTATTACTAAAAGAAAACATTATGGAAACTACATTAAGTTTATCCGCCCGTTCGCAGCAATCGTATGTGCTGTGCAGGCATTGGCAAAAGGACCTGGAGTTTTTCAGGATCGAAACAGCTTTTTTGCACCGGCTACTCGACGATTATTTTGTTCAATTACTGAGCCCGGAGTTTTTTGAAAAGCTTAAACAAGCCAGTTCAAAATTATTTGAACTGGAAAGAGACGAAACCGGCGTTAGCGAGCAATTGGCGGCACAAATGAAGCAACTGGAACTTGCAGCAGAGAATGTTATTCCGGAAGATGCCGAAATGCTCGCCGATACACAGGCCACGATCGAATCGCAGCTTTTAAAGCTCATCAATGAATATCGTGAAGTGAAAAAGGAGATGTTTGCATTGGTTGAAAATGCAAGGCATCACAAAAAAATCATCACGACATAAAGACACCAACTGCACGAATCTTATTCGATAAAGAAGGCATTGTTCCGGATCCTTTTATGTATCTCCGGCGCTTCGTCGCCGTAACCTAATATCACCGCCATATGCACCTGTTCGGAAAGCGGAACCTGCAGGCGCGAGAATATCTTGGTTTGCTCGACATATTTGGCCAAACCAACAGGACAACTGTCAAGGCCAAGCGCCCTGGCAGCCAGCATCATATTTTGCGCACACATGCCGATGTCTATTGGCGCCCACTCATTCTCTCTTGGCGCCGCTATAAAGATCACAACCGGTGCCTTGTGAAAAATAGGATCTGTTCGTTTGAAAAGGTCGCCGTCTTTTAGCATGTGTAAAAAATTGAACGCCGTCCTGATTACGTCGCCGGGATGATCCTTGACGTAGGTACGGGCTGTTACTTTGGCTATTTCCCCTGAAAAAGCTTTTATCGTTTCTTTATTGGTAAGAATATAAAATTTCCAGGGCTGCTTATTGATAGCAGAAGGTGCCATACGCCCGGCGTCCAATACTTTAGTAACCATTTCATGGTCGACTGGAATATCCTTAAATTTTCTGACCGCCCGGCGGGTATATATCGTTTTTAGCGTTTCGGAGCATGCTACATCTTCGCTCATGATATCTGTTTCCATTTTTTTGGGGATTAATTTTTTGGACTTTCATTATCTTTAAATCACCGTATGCCAGTATAATTATTCGTTGGCCGGGAAGATTAAAACAGGTATTTTTTTGTATTTGAGCAAATCTTTGCTATCACTGTGACTGAATAGTCCGCCAAGGAATGAATGCTGGTGGTGTAGCATGGCAAGCAGGGAAGCATGTTCTGTTTTTGTTAGCCTCAGTAAACGGTTTGCCAAGTCCTTGCCATTGATCACATCATAGGTAACGTGGGCACTGTGAAATTTCTCAAGATAGGCTTCGAATGCGGCCTTGTCTGTTTCTCTGTTGTTCGATTTGCTTCCGGTCACATGCACCACTTTGATCGCGAGGTCGAAGGCTTTGGCGATTTTTACCAGGAAGCTGATAGCATCAATATCCTCCAAATCGTAGTCCGTGGCGTAAATCACTTCTGTTGCCTGTTTAAGATTTGTTCCGGCAGGAACGACGAGCACGGGAGTTTTTACGGTGCCGATGACGCTATTCGCATGATTGGCTTTGAAAGCACCCTCGTCGTGGCTTCCCATCACGATGAGTTCAATATGATTTTTTTCTAAAATATCGATAACGCCGGATTTCAGTCCGAATGCCTCAACATCGGTATGGATAATTGGCTGCCTGTCACCCGGGCCAAGCGTTTTAGGGCTAAGTTCTTCAAGCTTCCCTTTTAGAGCGTAAAGCCGCTCCTGACTTGCTTCTTCAGTTTCCCTGAACATTTCCGGGTACCATTGGCTGCCGACATAATTCTCCGCGGTCGGATAAAAAGTAAAAGCGTTTAACAGCAAAAGATTGGTATGCAGTTTCTGACTGAGGGCGAGAGCCGTCTCGGATGCCGCTTTGGAATTCTCCGAAAAGTCGGTCAGCAATAAAATATTTTTCATATCCTAAATGTTGGGGTTTATAAAAAAGATTAACTATCTGTCATCCGTTTATTTAGATCAAATTTGCTGTTACACTGCTTCAAAACAAATGATGCTGGTCATTAAATAACATGACACTTACCTATTTCCTGCGGGTTGTGTCCGTCTTCCTTTGTTGCTGTTTTTCCAGATTCTTAAAATAACCGCGTAATAGGAAATTGTGCTTCAGTGCTTCCATATTTTGATTAAAACCATCTGTTCCCTTCCTGATATTTTCCATGCTCACACTCAGATTTTTCGCTGTTACCGAGTCGTTCAATAATAGCTTCACGACGCCTTTACCTTTATGCAGGTCGCTATTGAGATCGGTGATCATCTTATTCAATTGGATCGTAACCTGGTTGACGTTGTCACTGGCAAGCCTAATCTTATTTACCGCTTCATTCAGGTTGCCGGCGAGCGTACTGTCTTTGAGCAGCACGCCGGCATTGCCTTTGCCTTGTTTTACCCTTGCGACAAGGTCATCTAGACCCTGCGTCATTTCGCGGGCATTAATACTCGTTTGCTCGATGTTTTTTAATGTCGATCTGATGCTTTGCTTCAGCGCCTTATCGTTGATCATGGTCCATGCTGCGCTTTTATCAAGCTGCGAAACGGTATTCCTCAGTGATTCGGATATATCAGCAATATTATTGTTGGTTTTCGATAGCGTTTCCAGCATATCATCGGTACTGGCCATCTTTCTCGTCCCGATAAGGTCGTGATCTTCAATAACCGCGCTGGCGCCTTTGCCTGGTGTTATATTGATAACCTTGTCGCCCATCAGGCCCTGGGTTCCAATAGAGCCACGCGCATTTTTCAGAATGAATGGCTTTATTTTACTGTCAACACGCATCAACACCTCAATGCACGTATCATTCAGGATACTAATAGTTTTTACAGTGCCTGCCTGTATTCCCGAAAAAAGTACGTTGTCACCCTCGATCAGGCCGTTGACGTTCGAAAAACGTGCCCTGAGCTCAAAATTTGAACCAAAGAGACTCCGGTTTTGACCGACCATGTAAAGTGTGAAGATCAGCGCCAGTAATCCTGTTAATACAAATGCGCCTAATTTGATGTTGTTTGCTCCCTGGTTTGCCATGTTGCTTATTCAAAGAATTGTTTTATGTTTTTGTCCGCTGAATTTTTCAGCTCGTCAAATTTCCCTTCTGTATAGCTTTTTCCGTCCAACAGCAACACCACCCGGTCAGCCGTGCGACTTACGCACTTCATATCATGCGAAATAATGATCGACGACGTTTTGTACTTATTATGCAGCTTTAGGATCAGGTCTTCTATTTCCCCTGCCGTTATCGGGTCGAGCCCGGTTGTTGGTTCGTCATAAAGTATGATCTTTGGCCGCAGGATCATGGTACGGGCAAGAGCGATCCGTTTGGCCATTCCTCCCGATAGCTCCGCAGGCATCATTTCGGCGGTATGTCCCAGATTTACATTATTCAGGGCTTCCATAACCATATCGTCCACTTCGTGCTGCGAGAGTTCAAACCAGTGCCTGCGCAAAGGAAATTCGAGGTTTTCGCGGACCGTCATCGAATCATACAAGGCGTTACTCTGGAAAAGAAAACCGATCTGTGTGCGCAGCATATCCAGCTCGTGATGGCTGAGTTGTGCGATGTCGCTGCCCAGGACAACGATCTTACCATCATCAGGCTGCAGTAAACCAATGATACATTTGATAAGCACCGATTTTCCTGATCCTGAACGTCCCAGCACAACGAGGTTTTCCTGAGCATTCAGCTCGATGTTAAAATCCTTCAAAACATGGTTATTGCCAAAAGACTTGCACAGGCCACTGATAGCGATTATTGCGCCACTTTTGCTTTCTTTGGTCTTGATCGGTCCCTGCTTCATGGCCTTTAGTTTAAGCCTAAAATTGATGTAACCTGGACCGCAAGCAGGTCGATGATGAAGATGAATACAGATGAAAGCACTACCGCGGTATTAGCTGAATTTCCGACACCGCGCGTACCACGGCTGGAATTGTAGCCTTTGTAACAACCGATGATACTTACTGCAAAGCCAAAAAAGAATGTTTTGATAAATGCGGGCAGCACATCGCCGAATTCCAACGTATGGAATATTTGTATGAAGAATAGCTTAAAACTTGTAACGGCGCTGATATTGATACCTATATATGCGCCAAAAAGCGATATGGCATCGGCCAGTAAAGTGAGTACAGGCAGCATCAACGTGCCGGCAACTACCCTGGTAGCTACCAAATATTTGTAGGGGTTGGTGCCACTTACCTCCATCGCGTCTATCTGCTCAGTAACCTTCATCGAGCCCAGTTCAGCGCCGATGCTGCTGCCAATTTTGCCTGCAAATATCAGCGCCGTTATTACCGGACCAATCTCCCGGACGATGGCAATTCCAACCATCACAGGCAATTGTGATTGAACACCGTAATAAACCAGAGAAGGCCGCAACTGCATCGTCAGCACCAAACCCATAATGAAGCCTGTGAGGCCCACTAACGGAAGCGACCGATAGCCAATAAAATAGCATTGCCCCAGGAACTCTTTGAGCTCATAGGGCGGCTTGGTCCCAAGCGAGAACAAATGGCCGGTGAAACGCGCCATATCGCCTGCTTGATCCAGAAAGTTCCTTGTTCTATAGATAACACCCATCTGTATAAAAACTGTAAATATTTAATAATCAAGTTTTTGACTAAGTTAGAGGACCTTGTTGCTCAAAAAAATGATACGAATTGCGCGCAATAGTGATTTTGGTCAGTAATTGATCGGAGGGGGACATGCATATTGCATTCAAATTCAGGCGCCGGCACTATGCGATTAAGGAATGAAAAATCGGCTTGATGTAACTCGGCTTCTGCATTAACTCGGCAGGAAAGTTATGGATATCGTTACGCATTTCGCATTGGGGGCCTGTATTGCTGAATTTGCCCGGAAGAAGAATGAAAATAAAAAAATTCTTTTCCTGGGTGGGTTTGTTCAGTGCCTGCCCGATATAGATACGATCGAAGGATTATTTTTGCCTGCCGATCGTTCGCTGATGATCCACCGCGGAATTACACATTCGTTCTTTTTTGCGGTAGTTGCAGGGGTGATTCTGTCGCTATTCGCTTACCGGATTTTTAAAGCCGCAGGCAGACCTTTTCTTTCGATATCTCTGTTTGTCGTATTCCAATTGATTTTGCATGACCTGCTGGATGTTTGTAACGCGTATGGTACGGCTTTGCTTGAGCCCTTCAATCACAGGCGTTTTTCCCTGAACCTGCTTTTCGTAGCTGATCCCCTGTTTAGCCTTGGGCTTATCATTGCAGCAATGGTGCTGCTGTTCAGCAATGGCAATTATAACCGCAGGCTCAAATGGGTCAGGGCAGCTTTGCTGTTTTCCTGCTGTTACCTGGCATATGCAGGCATCAACAAGACGATTATTGACAGTCGTGTATCGGCCGCCCTTCACAACAGGAAAATTGGGTTTAAAGATTATTTTGCTACTCCGGCACCGTTCAACAGCGTGCTGTGGTATATCATTGTCGATACAGATAGCTATTATTACACAGCGTATAGTTCGGTATACGACAGCAAGTCACGAAATATTGAATTTGAAACACATCCTAAAAATTACGGTTTGCTGAATTTGACGCGGGGCCGGCATTCGGTTCAAAACTTTCGCGAATTTGCAGCCGGCTACTATACTATTTCAGGCTCAGCTAATAAGCCATACATCAATATTCTCAGGTTTGGACAGATCCAGGGATGGAGAATAAGAAATGCTCCTTTTGTTTTAAGCTGCCCGCTGATCAGTAATGGGCCCCACATCGTCCCCCTGCAACAGGCAAGGCTTACAGGCTGGGATATGAATAGCATCACAGTTTATTTTAGACGGATAACCGGTAATTAACATTTACTATGAGAAACAATGCTTTTTACGTTATCAATGGAATTACGCTTTATCGGCTCGTTGCGGCTCCGTTCCTTATTTTTTTGGTGGTTACGGGTTGGTTTGAACTGTTCAAATGGCTATTGCTCCTTAGCTTTTTCAGCGATGCAGTCGATGGATATCTTGCCAGGAAATATAAGGTTTCGAGTTCTTTTGGCGCACGCCTCGATTCGATCGCTGACGATTGTACAATCCTAGCAGCAATCGTAGCTATGTGTGTACAGCATGCGCTTTTTTTATTGTATGAGATTATCCCGGTTGCCATGCTTTTCGTTTTGTATCTGGCAGAGATCATTTGTGCTGTTTACAGGTACAAACGTCCAACAAGTTTTCACACCTATGCCGCCAAGTTGGCGGCCGTAAGTCAGGCCATTTTTCTGCTGGCATTTTTCTTTCTGCCGCAACCGGTTTACTGGTTATTTTACGTGATGGTATTTTTGACAATTCTCGACCTGGCGGAAGAGATCGTCCTGATCTTTTTGCTACGCGAATACCTAACCGATGTAAAAGGCATATACTGGATATTGAAGGCCAGAAAAAAGGGTAGCTAATGGGCTGTGCGTGAAAAGTCAAAATGAAGCTGGGTTCGGCATTATCCTTACTTTGGAACTCAATTTTGCCATGCTTTACTTGATATAACGGGCGACGATGTTCAAACCCAATGCTGTGCCCGGTATGGTTCCCTTATTATGTGCCCTGCAGGACGGTTCGAACAAATGTTTTTGTTCAGTTTCAGGAATGCCTATACCACTGTCTTTGGCGATTACCTCATATTCATTGCCGACAGTTTCTGTTTCAAATGCAATTATCGTTGCTTCGCCCGAATATTTTATAGTATTCGATATGAGGTTGATGACGCGATGCAAAGTATATTTCAGATATCTTTAATCAGATTGTACAAATAATCTGTTCGATATCAATTGTTTAGATGACATGCATCAAGTTTTCTATGACTTAAAACCAGAACCTTCGATTAGATGTTCAATGTTATGAAAAAGACAATATACTCATTACTCGTTTTGGGTTTTTACTGCGTTAGTTGCCAAGCTCAAAATATAACCCTCGGCGTACGCGGTGGTATCAGTATACCCGATCTTTCTGCAGGGAGGGGTAATCAGAACCCGCTCAATACCGGTTACAACTCAAGACTCGGACCGGACGCAGCGGTATATGCAGAATTTAAATTCTCAGACTTGTTTTCCCTGCAGCCTATGATCGAATATTCTTCGCAAGGTGGTAAAAAGGATGGATTGCAGGCCTTTACCACGCCCGATCAGCTTGCGGACATGTTTCCTCCTGGCCAGGCGCCGCAGTATTTGTATGCCAACTACAATAGCGAAGCTAAATTGAATTACCTGCTTATACCGGTTTTAGCTAAAGTGGGGTGGAATGTTAAACACTCACCATTCAGGATATATATCGATGCGGGACCATTCCTCGGCCTGCTGATTTCGGCGCACCAGGTAACCAGCGGTCAAAGCCAATTATATACCGATCCCGGCGGGCGGCAGCCTTTGCCAGGCGGCGCCCAATCATTTGATGATAACATCAACGTTCGCAATTCACTCCACCGGGTTAACGCCGGGATCGAGGGCAACCTTGGAGTAAGTTATAAAATCGGAAGAGGCAGTGTATTCCTCGAAGGAGGCGCCAACTATGGGTTTTTCAACATCCAGAGAAATTCGGTGGATGGAAAAAACGAGACTGGTGCTGCAGTGGCGACCATTGGATATAGCTACTGGTTGGGGAAGTATTGAAGCATCTTACGGGCCATTTTCAGAATCATGCCTGCATATATACCGCTTCTAAAGCCTGGTATCATTTTTTTATGTTCTGTACTGAGCTTCTCGGTTTTGGTTGAGGGGCAGGCTACAAATCCCAGAAAAAAAACGGACAGTTTATTTAAGGCGCCGCAAAAAAGATTTGGCCGGGCGGTCATAGAGTTAGGTCTCGGAGAAGTTGTTCCCTTATTTATCGACGACTATTTTTCACAACAAGATTGGGCGAATATATCTTTTAAATCAATAGGTCATAACCTACGCCCTTCAACCTGGACATGGGATTATGATGAGTTTCAAACAAACGAGATAGGGCATCCTTTTCACGGCAGTATTTTTTTCAATGTTTTTCGGTCAAACGGCTACAGTTTCTGGCCATCGGCGCCCACCACTTTTGCTGGAAGTTACCTTTGGGAGACGCAAGCGCCCTCAATAAATGACTTTATAACAACCGGTTTGGTTTATCCGGATGTGAATGGCCAGAAATTGGTCAAAGAGGTAAACAGCTTGCCCTACACGCAACAATGACGTTTTTCCCTTAACGATTTTAGCAGAGTTTGCGGCAATCATGTTTCAAAAGGAAAACAAACATCAATTTTCAGAATATAAAATTGCATGAATACGTATCTTTGACGTCAGTCAATTAGTTGCAAAAAATTGGTGAGCATCTGGAGAGCACCAAGACAAAACCATTAAAATTAGCCTGGAAAGGGCATAGTTCATATCCCGTCCATGAATTTCATAAGGCCTGATTTTTAACCTTTGCTTTATTTGATCAAGCATAGATTTATCTAACCTCATTTTTTTACAATCAGATCTTCTTTAGCCGCCCATAAGCTGATATCCTGCTTAGTGAGTGCAGCGGCCATCAGGTCTGGAAATTTATCGGGCGTACATGCAAAAACAGGCACGCCTAAATCAGCAAGGAATTGGGCGTTATGGTGATCATAAGATGGTGCGCCATCATCGTTTAATGCTAAAAGAACAACAAGCTGTACACCTGCGGCAACAAGTTCGACAGCACGTTTGCGCATATCGTTAACATTGCCACCTTCGTACAAGTCGGTGATCAGTACCAAAACAGTATCAGCAGGCTTGGTCACTATTTGCTGGCAGTAAGTTAGGGCCGCATTAATATCCGTCCCGCCTCCGAGCTGTACACCGAACAACAATTCAACCGGGTCGGTCAGTTCTTCCGTCAAATCGGCAATAGCAGTGTCAAATACCACCATCTTTGTTTCAATAGCTGGAATGGAAGCCATCACGCTGCCAAATATGCCTGAGTAAACTACAGATGAACCCATTGAACCGCTTTGATCCAGACAGAGTATTACATCTTTTAGTGACGACCGCTTTCGTCCATAACCGACTCTGTTCTCGGGAATGATAGTTTGATATTCGGGCTGGTAGTGCTTTAGATTCTTTAGAATGGTAGCGCCCCAGTTAATTTCCTGGTGACGAGGCCGTGTGTTTCTTATGCTTCTGTTCAGACTGCCGGTTATAGCCTGCCGGGTAGGTTCCGCCAGTTTTTTGATGAGTTCATTAACAACTTTACGCACAACCTGGCGGGCGGTATCTTTGGTTTTATCAGGGATTACTCTGCTCAAGGTCATTAGCGTGGCTACCAAATGTACATCAGGCTCCATGTTTTCCAGCATCTCTTTTTCAAACAACATTTGCGTTAAATTCAGGCGCTTCAGAGCATCCTGCTGCATTACCTGTACAACGCTGGAAGGAAAAAACGTACGGATATCGCCAAGCCAACGACTTACATTTGGCGAGGAAGCACCCAGGCCACCGCTTTTATCACTATCATATAATGCTTCAAGTGTATGGTCAACTTTCAGGTCGGATTCGTTTAAATCAAACTGGGTTCCTTCCTGTTGATGCCCGCCCAGGATCAACCGCCATTTACGCAGGTGCTGCGGCTCAATTTCCATTTTGTTCAGTTTGATTAATGTTTAAACCCAATAACTCTATGATTACCGGCAGGCCCTGTTCGGCCCTTACCGCATCAAAGTTTGTAATTGAAATTGTATGCTGGTGCCCGGCACTCCCACCTGTACGTACTTTTTCGCCCAATTTCCTTCGCTCCGGAATCGAAAAGTTGGCAAATGTGCGGCGCAGCAGCGGCAACACCTGCATAAAAGTTTCATCTGTTAAACCGGATACCCAATTATCAATTACTTGCCACAGATCCTGATCAAGTAACAATAATGTACCGCTTCCTTTCAAAAAACCTTCAAGCCAAGCTGCCGAAACAAGAGGCGCGGTGGCTGCGGACATGGCATAGCCAAAGTACTGTATTAATTGGTCTATGGCTAATAATTTGCTATCATTTAACAACCGGGTACTATAGCCGCCAAGTACCGGAGATGTATTTTTATTACCCGCAATCAGCTGCAAGGTTTGTTGCCAGCCGGAAGATGTTTCGGATTCCTGTAGTAAGTTGATACCATCATTCAACTCATAAAACAAGCCCAACAATTGCTGTGCAGCGTCATCATCAATAGCTACACAGGCATTGGGCAGGCTGATACAAATACGGGTAATGATACTGCTAATAATACTTAACACCACCGAGGCGTCCGTTTTACGCACGTTGCCATAACGGGCAACGGTAATTAATCCGGGCACAACCTCCATTAATTCAATTACATCAGCGGATGCCGCAGCTAAGTTATTCAACCGATAGATCAATACCTCTATAGCCTGAGGTAGTTCCGCCGGAATACTTTTTTCAAGCAGGTCACTGATTACTTTCAGGTCCTTTGCTTCTTTTGCCCGGTTCAACACGCTATTGGCAGCGGCTTCCACAACTGTATTGCCTAAATTACCGCGCTCAATAATCTCAACAGAGTACCCAGGGTCCCATTGCAGGCGCCATTGCTCTTTAAAAGTACCTTTACCGGCTACATATTGTTGCCTGCCCCATTCTATTCCCAGCAAAGTCAGCCGATGCAGGAAAACGCTGCGTTCCAGGTCGGTATCTTTACGCAGATCGAGCGTATAGTCTTTAAAATCAGCAGTGGGAGGTAGTCTTAATTTCTTTTGCAGTTTTTCAATATCCAGCTGCAGTGGCGGTTTAGGTATCTCGACAGGTACCTCACCTATCTGATGGCCGACGATCAGCTCATCATGAACCAATTTCAATAAGATACTTTCCCCGTTACAAAGCACACTGAGTGTCGCTTCGTTCAATTCTTCCAAACCCGCTTTTGACAGGTCGCGCAACGAAGCGAGTGACCCCGCTAAGCGAACTGCCTCTATAATATGCGCAACTGAAGTATCCATTTGCTGTTTGCGGAACAGTTGAGCGACATGCGCCATCCACAAGGTGCCATCATCATTGGGGTAATGCCAAACATGATTATACCATCCCGGCGAGTTAATCCCGGCACCATAGCCGCTATAAAAGCTTAAACGATTAAATGTCCAGGGTATCCATGTACATTCGGTTTTTACCTTTGGCAGACCTTTCAGTAATTCATTATCATCTTTTTGTGATGATTTATTTTGGAGCGCTGGCACGTGCCAGGCACCGCAAATAACTGCGATGTTATAGAACATCTCTTTTTCGGCCTGGCGTATGGAACGGCGCATGTACGCCTCGCGTAATTGCTCCAGTCCTTTATCTTTTTGTGGGATGTTTTCCCGCAGGACCTGCATAGCCTCAGCGACCGCATCAAATACGTCGTTATTATTCAGACGATATTCAAACGTATGCTCCCACCATTTTTCATCGTCAGCAAAACCAGCAGCGTCTGACAGATAACTGATCGGCCTTTTATAGAATGTTTCATAAGATTGTGCATCCAGGTTGACGGGATCGGGATTTGCGGGAGTATGTTTTTCTTTTTGTTCACGCTGTTCTTTTTCTACAAGCATTTGGTTACCTGCCGGCAAATCCATAAAGCGCACATGTATGTTTTGCTTACGGGCATAAAGAATTGCCTGCCACTCGGGCGAAAAATCGGCAAAAGGATAAAATACAGATGCCTGCGGATCGTCTGGCTGATAGCAAAGCAAAGCCACCGGGGGTTTTAAATCCTGATGACCAACCCATTTCAATATAGTATCGGCTTCCGGCGGCCCTTCTACCAGTACAATATCCGGCTTAACCGATTCCAGGAAAGCTTTCACATTGTTTGCAGACCCAGGGCCGTGATGGCGTATGCCTAATATATTTATTGCCATGTACTGATCAGCTTTTATTATAAGTCGCGGCAGGCACGGTAAATGTCGCTCCAGTCGTTTCGTGTTTTCACAACCGTTTCCAAATATTCCTGCCATACCAGTTTATCCTGAACCGGATCCTTGATCACTGTGCCAATAATACTTGCGGCAAGGTCAGCAGCTTTTACTTGCCCATCGCCAAAATAAGCCGCCATGGATAAACCGCTGTTCACTACCGAAATAGCTTCGGCGGTGCTTAGCGTACCTGTAGGTATTTTGATCTTGGTTTTACCATCCAAAGTGACACCGCTGCGCAGCTCCCGGAAGATGGTTACAATTCTGCGGATCTCCTGTAATGCAGGTGGTTCGGCGGGGAGTTCCATTACCTTTTCAAAGCTTTCCACCCGGCGGCGAACAATATCTATCTCTTCTTCAATCGAACCAGGCAATGGCAGGATCACCGTATTGAAACGGCGTTTCAAAGCGCTGGACAATTCGTTCACACCCTTATCACGGTTATTGGCGGTAGCAATTACATTGAATCCTTTAATGGCCTGCACCTCCATATCCAGTTCAGGGACGGGCAATGTTTTTTCGGACAGAATGGTGATCAGCGTATCCTGCACATCGGCACCTATGCGGGTCAGTTCTTCTAACCGAACGATCTTACCATCCTTCATGGCCCGCATTACCGGGGTTTCTACCAGTGCCCCGGCCGAAGGGCCTTCCGCTATCAGTCGCGCATAATTCCACCCATAACGTACCGATTCTTCACTAGTACCTGCTGTTCCTTGAATAATCAGGGTTGAATCCCCGCTTACACCGGCTGCCAAATGCTCGCTCACCCAACTTTTAGCCGTTCCCGGTAAACCGTACAACAGCAAAGCACGATCGGTAGTGAGCGTTGCCACAGCTATTTCTATCAGGCGGCGGTTACCGATATATTTAGGCGATACCTCAAACCCGTTTTTGAGTTTACCGCCTACCAGGTAGGTAACTACAGATTGGGGTGAAAGCATCCAGTTGCCCGGGCGCTTGTCATTATCCTGTTTTTTAAGTTCTTCCAGTTCGTGTGCAAATAATTGTTCTGCATGCTGACGTAGTAGCTGTGACATGTTGGTATTTTATGTGTTAAAAGCTTTGATCATTTGTTGCTTTAAGCCAAGCAATTTAATTAAGTGGTGGCTGTTTTTTTCCCATGTATTTTGAAGATTGGCGTCTTTGGGCCCGATTTTTTTGAGCTCGTTTAGAATGCCAGCCGGAATGAGTTTTATATTTTTGCTAAAAAATCCCCGGTTATATTCATAAGGATGATTAGCCATCTCCCGCAGTACGGTTGATGCAAAATCAAGTCCCCATTCGTGCTTTAGCGTTAATGCAAAGTGTATCGTATTCAGCGCATCAACCTTTAAAAAGCGGCTTAGATATTTTTCCTGCTCGCTCGTAGTCATCATTTCGAGAAAATCCGGGTAAAAACCAGGCTGGTCAAGAAAATAAGGAATCCAATCTGTTTGCTTAAAGCGCGACACTGCCAGCCCTAAAGCAGGGATTTTATCACTAGCATATTTATCAAAATAGGCTACTACCTGTCCTGGCGTACATTCAAACTGCTTTTCCCAAAAAGTCGGCGGTACACTACCAATTAGCTGGTATAAAATAAAACTTTCATCCGTAATAGATGCTTTCTGCCCGGCTAACTTTTCTATCCCCGATTTAAAAATGCTTTCATCTACCACCGCAGGCAACGTTTGCTGAATAGAGACTTTATTCAGCATCCCTAATAAAGCTTTCTCTTTTTTAAGGGTAACGGACTGCTTTAACAAACCTTCGTATTGATTAACTATAGACGAGCCCGGTATCAGCTTAAGCAAAGCCATAGCCCCATCTTTAACTTTCTGCCCTTTTTCATCGAGCAGGTTTTCCAGCCATTCCAAATCGCCGGTGCCGACATTAATTCGCAATGTTTTAAGGAGTTCCACCTTACTTGCTGCAGTTTCCTGCTCCCAGGTTTGCCGTAGCCATTCTCTCGCCCGCCCTGGATCATCCTGCCTAATCTTTTTTAATAATGCCGCCCTTTCTTCGGGCTTGCCGGTTTGCCATATTTCCTCATCGGGGAATATTCTAAAATAATCCCACACCGGGTTGAGCTTACTTAGCCATTCGCCCCGATTGCCACTGCAAGCAATAACCATTAATCGTAACGAAGCGTATTTTGCTGCTTTGTCCAATACGGCAGGCAAAACATCGGGCAAAAACAATTGCTCATTTTCATCACATCGGCTCATCCATAGTTCCAGAAGGGCTGTGTTGTCCTCATAAAGGATATCATTTAAAATGCTTGCCGCTGCAAGCGAACAATAGGGCTTAATTTCCCCCTCTGTCATAGTAACCGGCAAATCCTGTTTCTGAAATGGTGTAAACCCGCATTGCCGGTAATTATAAATCACTGCAGCTTTTTGCAGAAATTTTGCTTCTCTATCTATTGAATCAATAGCATCAATCTTTATCGCAATTTCAGTTATGGAATCCGGCAAATCCTGATTACCGGGCATCGGTTTATCCGTTCCCAGCATCGCCGTATTTATTACGTATTCCCAAGCTTTCATCAGATTGTTTTATAATTATTTTGATGCCATACACCTAATGGCCTGTACGCGTTTTCTTTACCAATTACGCTCATGGTTAAAGGTTCGCCGCCGCTTAAGGCCATCAATTGCCATATGTTTTTAAAACCCAAGGCGATCCTGCATAAATAGCCTTCCTGATCTTGAAGCCACCATTGTTTTTGATATTGTACCGGTCTTAAAGCCTCTACCATGAACGGCATTTCATTTCTGAAAGGTAACCTGCTGTTCAACGAGGTTTCCTGTGCAGATACCTGGTGCCAACCTTTAAAACTTTGAATATCGTTTGGAGAGCCAGGCTTTGCAGCAGCATGGTTTTTAATAATAGCCCTGTAAGGAATAACTGACGGGAAATAACTCAGTTCTGCATCCAGGTACATGCCCGCGCTCAGGGATATCTGGGCAACCTGTCCTCGTACAACAAAGTGCAGAACCAGCGCGTATTGGTTACTTTTCAAGCCATAGAGCCAGTTTTGCTCAATAGTGATCTGCTCTTCGTCCCGGCTTTCTTTACCTATTACCAGCCAGGTATCGGTAAGACCGCTTTGCTGTCTAAGCTCGTCCTGGTTAACAGTAAAACCGATGGCCGAGCGTATATCCTGTTGCAATAATGGATTAATACTGGGCAAATGCTGGTAGCCTTCAGCAACCAGGTATAACTGTAATAACTTATCCATAAAATTGTCTTGCCAGCCTTCGTTCCAGAAATTAGTTGCCCCAAGATTTTTAACCATTGCGGCCATTCCGGATGCCTGGGCGTCAACCATCCGGCGGGCCATATTATCCCAATAGGCCGCTCCCTTTTCGGGTACAGTTAAAATACCATTTCGAACAATATCTTTTACCCAAATCAATAACTCGTTTATCCCCGCACTGACTTTTTGTTCGCGCGATTGCAAACGCTTAGCCTGAGCCGCTTCATCAATCGGTTTTTCTGCCTTTTCAATTTGTTTCTCTTCTTTTTCAGATCGCTTGCTTATCCAGTCGCTTACCCAGGCAGGAATATTTGCATTAGTAAACAAGCCCGGCTGGCGAGCACATAACAACAGCAGGCCAAGCCCGTGTTTACACGGGAATTTACGGCTTGGACACGAGCATTTGAAAGCTATTACAGTAAGATCGACCTGTGTTTGATAAGGTTTGCTACCGCTGCCCTGACACTCACCCCACAAGGCCTGATCGTTAATTCCTTTGGCAACCCATTTGGCAGGTGTGGCCAAATCACGCCCGGCTTTTTTTGAAGCTTCATCAGGCGCAAGGGCATATATCTGGTCTTCTGTTAGCTGCAAAATGATTTAATCGGTTATAAATAAGGTTAAGTTACTCCGGCTTTAAAAATAGGATAAATTTAAAATAAATAGAGGCAATTTCCATACAATAACAATTTCGCCTATAAATTATCCGGCTTATATCCAATTCTTTTACGTGGGTTTAAATTATCCTTCTTATTCAGCAATTCATCCAAGTACTGAAATACCAGTTCGATGTTTTTGTCCTGATTGGTCAGTCTCTTCTTTATGTGTTCTATCTCAATTCTCAATTCAGAATGATCATAAAGAAATAGTCTAATACGAGTGAAAACCCGGATAATTTGGATATTTACGATTATCGCTCTATCACTATTCAATATGCTGGATAACATAGCCACACCTTGTTCAGTAAAGGCATACGGGGTTGTAGGACTGAATTTAACGTTTTGAGGAAGATTATCACAATTTGTGATAACCTCAGACCATTCACTTTTAGTTAATTGGAACATGAAATCTTCAGGAAAAACGAATCGAGTTTCTTTTAATAGACTGTTTTAATGCTCTTGTTTCAACCTCATATAGTGCGGCCAGGTCAAAATCAAGCATTACTTTTTGGTTTCTGATTAAGAATATTTTATTCTGTATGTTATTATCGGATATTAAAATTTGTTCAAGCATAGCTATTGATTTTATCGTTTATTGATAACATTGATTTAATGGAGAGATTATTAACTAGCGTTAACTGAATAATACTTCTTTTTAAGTAAAGCCATGTCTTGACTCACTTTTATATCCAGTATTTTAGCATAATGCTGTGTGGATAGTCATGGGCCCGCCTTTGTAGTTTTTTTGCTTTCTGAGGTAAAAAAACAGATGGAAATTACTTTTCATAATTGCAGGATTAAAAGTGAAACAAAATTAGATTTGCTGCCTGCCTTTATCAATATGTTTACTCGCTGAACATGTTGACAATCAAATGATTATGAATAATTCGGTGCATAGTATTTCCCATTTCCTTACGCACCGAATTACGCTCAATTTTGTTGCGATTTGATGCATAAAATGGTGTTTTGACACAAACAAAAACCCTGCAAACTTTTGATTTGCAGGGTTTTAGCATCTTTTAATACTGCTTTTTGTAGCCCGTAGGGGAATCGAACCCCTGTTTCAAGAATGAAAATCTTGCGTCCTAACCCCTAGACGAACGGGCCAAAATTTATAACGTTCCACAAGCCGGAACTCCCCTTTTCGGGACGGCAAAGATATAGCTTTATCGCAATTTTTAAAAACTAAATTCAAAAAAGTTCTTTCGCCTGTAAGGAACGTGTGTGATTGCAGCGTCAAAAAAACAAACCCCGGTTTCATTTATTATAATACAAGTAGTTTAATTTTTACATTTATATCATACCGCAATCATCTATTCTATATACCTGACCATATGAAAACTTACGACGCAATCGTGATCGGCGCGGGCCAGGCCGGTGGCCCCCTTGCTAAAAAATTATCCCTGGCCGGGAAAAAAACTGCATTGATCGAAAAACGGTATATAGGCGGTACCTGCGTAAACGATGGCTGCACCCCCACAAAAACCATGATCGGTTCGGCAAAAATGGCTTACCTGGCTTCCAAAAGTAAGGACTTGGGTGTCGATATAAAAGGTTACAGGGTGAATTTAAAGCGGATCAAAAAGCGTAAGGATGATGTAGTGATGCAGTTCCGCAACGGCAGTCAGCAGGGGTTGGAGAAAACGAAAGGGCTTGACCTGCTGTTTGGGGAAGCCAGTTTTACCAGCGAGAAAACTATTTCTGTTAAGCTAAACAATGGTAAAACAAGTGAATTGAAAGCCGATCTTATCTTTATGAATACGGGTTGTAAGCCAATCATTCCCGGAATTGATGGTATTAATGATATTGATTATCTGACTTCAACTTCGATACTGGAATTGGATAAAGTGCCGGACCATTTACTGATTATCGGCGGTAATTATATAGGACTGGAATTCGGACAGATGTTCAGGCGGTTTGGCAGCAAGGTGACGGTAGTTGAGAAGTCTGAAAGGATAGTGTCGCGCGAAGATGAGGACGTATCGGAAGAACTGACCAAGATACTGGAAGCCGAAAAGATCAAAATACTCACCAATGCACAAACCTTGAAATTTAAGAAAACAGCAAAAGGCAATGTTTCGGCAACCGTGTCGGTTAACGGGAAGGAGCAAAATATTAAATGCTCGCACATATTAGTTGCAGTTGGCCGTGCTCCGCAAACAGCGGCGTTAAATTTAGATAAAGCCGGTGTCAAAACGGATGAGCGCGGCTTTATTAAAGTGAATGATAAGCTGGAAACTAATGTAAAGGGCATTTATGCTTTAGGCGATGTAAAAGGGGGGCCGGCATTTACGCATGTATCTTATAACGATTACACTATTGTTTACCGCAATTTGATTGAGGGCACAAATTATTCAACCAAAGACCGGCCAATACCTTATTGTATGTTCACCGACCCGCAATTGGGCAGGATCGGCCTGGATGAAACCGAAGCAAAAAAACAGGGATTGAAGGTAAAAGTTGCCAAATTGCCGATGGCCTATGTGGCAAGGGCCATAGAAACCGGGGATACGCGCGGTTTTATAAAGGCGGTAGTCGACCCAAAAACAAAGAAGATATTGGGAGCAACGGTACTAGGTCCGGAAGGGGGCGAAATAATGACCGTACTGCAAATGGCAATGGAAGGCAGTATTACCTATGACAGGATACGTTATTGCGTGTTCGCCCACCCGCTGTATTCCGAATCGCTGAACAACCTGTTTATGGCGCTCGAAGATTAAAATCTTTCATGATCAAAGTCGAACATCTGAGTAAATACTTTAACAGCATCAAAGCAGTTGATGACATCTCTTTTGAAGTAAAAGAGCATGAGAATCTCATTCTGCTTGGCACCAGCGGCTGCGGAAAAACGACGACGTTAAAAATGCTGAACCGGCTGATAGAACCGACGGCAGGAAGTATCCTCATTAACGGTGAAAATATACTGGATCAAAAACCGGAAGAGTTGCGGCGGGGGATAGGCTATGTGCTGCAAAACAATGGATTATTTCCGCATTATACAGTCGCGGACAATATTACGATAGTTCCACAGCTGCTGAAATGGGATAATAAACGTATTAAAAGCCGCGTAGCCGAACTGATCGAAAAACTGCATCTTTCCAATGACCAACTTAAATTATATCCCAATGAATTGAGTGGCGGGCAACAGCAGCGCGTTGGCCTGGCGCGGGCGTTGGTTGCCGATCCGCCGGTTTTGCTGATGGACGAGCCCTTTGGTGCATTGGACAATATCACCCGTTCAAAAATACAGGCTGAATTTAAAGAACTGGACGAACTGAAGCGGAAAACCATTATCATGGTTACGCACGATGTCCAGGAAGCCTTTGAACTCGGCGACAGGATATGCCTGATGGACAAAGGGAGGATAGTGCAGATCGGCACGCCGTCGGAATTGCTTTTCAATCCGGCTAATAACTTTGTGGCTGATTTTTTGCAGGACCAGCGATTACAGCTGGAGTTTAAGTCAGTCAAAATAAAAGACATTTGGGACTGGCTGCCTTTGGTAAAAGAAAAACCGGCCGGTCACAGTTTGCCGTTCGACGCGAATGTGTGGACGGGTTTGCAAAAACTAAGTTCGGATAGATCCGGCAATCTCAACATAACACACGGGCATGAGACCAGGTCGGTTGGGTTTGAGGAATTGACCGCCGCTTTTTACAAATATCAAAGCAAGCGTTTCCATGAATGAGCATCAACAGACCTTATGGGAGTTTATGCACCAGCAGAGCGATAAACTGCTGATGCAAACTTTGCAGCACATTGGGCTAACATTTATTTCGCTGCTTATTGCCGTCATTATCGGATTGCCCTTAGGTATTTGGATAACCCGGCAAAAGAGATTCTCAGGGATTGTATTAGGCATAGCAGGTGTTCTGCAAACCATACCCAGCATTGCCCTTTTGGGTTTTATGATACCACTATTGGGCATAGGCGCCAAGCCTGCTATTGTAGCCTTATTACTGTACGCTTTGTTGCCGATCATCAGGAACACCTTTACAGGAATTGAAGGCGTCGATCCGTCAGTAAAAGAAGCTGCCCAGGCCATGGGGATGAGTAAATGGCAGGTACTATCCAAAGTGGAGCTTCCTTTGGCTATGCCCGTTATTTTAGCAGGGATACGTACCGCTACGGTAATCAATGTCGGCGTGGCTACGTTGGCATCCTACATAGCGGCCGGGGGTTTGGGCGAATTCATTTTTGGCGGGATATCGCTTAACAATACCAACATGATACTGGCCGGGGCAATCCCCGCCGCACTATTGGCCATTCTTTTTGATTTCTTGCTATCGCGACTGCAGCATTTCAACTTCAGGAAAATCAAAACGGCTACTGCCTCCCTGCCACTGGTGCTGATCATACTGGCCTCGTTCTACCTTATTCCATCCGCCTATGGCGGAAAATTGACCGCCGGTTTCACCCCCGAATTTATGGGCCGGCAGGATGGCAACCTCGGTCTGCAAAGCAAGTATGGTTTGAAGGTGAACCCCATTGTTATCAGTGATGCGGTGATGTATAAGGCTGCTTATGAAAAACGATTGGACGTTATCAGCGGCTACTCAACCGATGGACGACTGAAGGCTTATGACCTGGTTGTGCTGGACGATGATAAGAAAATATTTCCGCCTTATTATGCTGCGCCGATAGTGCGGGACGAAACCCTGAAGCAATTTCCTGACCTTGAAAAGACATTAAACCTGTTATCCGGCAAAATAAACGACGCTGTGATGACCGAATTAAACTACCGCACCGACTATCTTCACCAAAGCCCGGAGAAGGTGGCAGAAGACTTTCTGCGGGCGCAATCATTGTTAAAACCTGCCCGCAACGGCAACGCTGGCATTATACGTATCGGCTCAAAAATTTTTGGTGAACAATACATCCTGGCAAATATGTACAGTATGCTGATCAAAGGCTATACAGATTATGACGTGTCGACAAAAACCGGTTTGGGCGGCACCAAAATATGTTTTGATGCGCTGAATAATGGCCAGATCGATTTTTACCCGGAATATACCGGAACGGGGCTGTTAGCGATATTACAGCCGTCAACAAAAACGGTTGACTCGCTGACGGTTGATAAGGATAAAACTTACAATTATGTTAAAGGGGAGTTCGAAAAAAAATACAACATCAGTTGGCTTAAGCCTATTGGCTTTAATAACGCTTACGCACTGATGATGCGTCAAAAGCAGGCCAAACAGTTGCATATCAAAACAATTTCGGACCTAAAACGCTATTTAGAGAGCAAATAACCAATGAGCCTGCCCGATTGTTATAAGGAAGTAAGAAAGCTAACGGAGCAAATCTGCGCTCCGCTGCATACCGAGGATTATGTGGTACAACCTGTTGCCGATGTAAGTCCGCCTAAATGGCATTTGGGGCATACATCGTGGTTTTTCGAAACATTTATCCTGAAGCCTTATTTTATGGGCTACCAGGAATTTGATCCGCAGTATAATTTCGTATTCAACAGCTATTATGAAACCGTGGGCACACGCGTTATCCGTACGGACAGGGGTAACCTTAGCCGCCCTACCGTAGCTGATATTTATAAGTACCGCGAATACGTGGACGAGGCGATGGACAAATTTCTTTGTTCAGAACCTGCTGCCGATTTTAACGAGTTGCTCATTCTCGGCCTTAACCACGAACAGCAGCACCAGGAACTTTTATATACCGACATCAAATACATTTTAGGACACAACCCTTTGTTCCCGGCCTATTCGAATGAATACCGGTCGCCAAAAATTGAAAAGCGCGGCGCTAATCAATTCATCAAAATGAAAGAAGGCATATATGAGATAGGCTTTGATGGCGACGGTTTTTGTTTTGACAACGAATTGAACAGGCATAAGGTTTATTTACAGAATTTTGAGATAAGCCCCTTATTGGTTACTAACCGCGAATACCTGGAGTATATTGATGCAGGAGGTTACCAAGATTTCCGCCATTGGCATGCCGAAGGCTGGGACTGGGTGAATAAAAACCACATAACAGCACCGTTATACTGGCATAACATAAACGACACATGGCATAATTATACTTACACCGGCCTGCAATTGATTGATTGGGATGATACACTTTGCCATGTCAGTTACTTTGAAGCATCGGCTTATGCGACGTGGAAAGGCATGCGCCTGCCTACCGAATTTGAGTGGGAAGCATCGGCTGCGCAATTTAAATGGGGCAAGCGTTGGGAATGGACGGAGAGCGCCTATTTGCCCTATCCCGGTTTTGCAAAGGCGCCCGGCGCCATTGGCGAATACAACGGTAAGTTCATGGTGAACCAGCAGGTTTTAAGAGGGGCATCCGAGGTAACGTCGCCGGGTCATAGCCGGGTTACTTATCGAAATTTTTTTCAAACACATTTACAATGGCAATTTACTGGCATACGTCTTGCTAAGTAATTATTAACAAACACATTATGGGATCACCAGCTATAGTTTTTGGAGCATATCATCTAAAAAAGGACAAAACAGATACCTTTTATAAGGACGTTATATCAGGTTTAAGGTCGACGCCGAAGCGCCTAAGCTCGAAATATTTTTACGACGCCAAAGGCGACAAGATATTCCAGGAAATAATGAATTGCCAGGAATACTATCCTACCCGGTGCGAAATGGAGATATTCTCTGAAAAGACCGCTGAACTTGCTGAGGCGATCATTGGTGAAGGCGATGCATTCGACCTGATAGAGCTTGGCGCGGGTGATGCTACAAAATCGTCGCACCTGCTCAAATATCTTCTGCAAAAAAAAGCTGATTTCACGTACCTGCCGATAGACATATCAGGTAATGTTATCAATTATTTGACCGGCAATTTGCCCGCAACCTTGCCCGGACTGAAAATACACGGATTGAACGGCGAGTACTTTGAAATGCTGAAAGAGGCTGCCGCAATGTCCCAAAGGCGCAAAGTAGTGATGTTCCTGGGGTCCAATATCGGCAACATGACAGCGGGCGATGCCGCCGCGTTTTGCAAAACATTAAGGGAACACCTTGCCGAAGGCGATATGGTGTTAATGGGTTTTGATCTTAAGAAAAATCCTAAAACGGTTTTAGCTGCTTACAACGATTCGGAGGGGATTACCAAACGGTTTAACCTGAATTTGCTGGAAAGGATAAACCGCGAACTTCATGCTGATTTCCATCTAAGCAAATTCGACCATTATGCAACTTATGATCCCGAAACAGGCGCATGCAAAAGTTATCTCATCAGCCTTGAAGACCAGGAAGTAACCATCGGAAAAGAACATATCCGTTTCCGGAAAGATGAATACATTTACATGGAAATATCACAGAAATTCACTGTGTTACAAACCGAGCAGATAGCAGATAATGCCGGGTTCAAAGCCGTAGATTGTTTTTTCGACAACAGGAAATGGTTTTTGGATGCTATTTGGGTAGCAGAATAATACTGTGGGAGATGCAAGCGTCTCTACCTGTTTCGTTTTTTAACTATTAAACCACTTGCTTTGCAACGCCAGGTTTATCACCTGGGCTTTAGAGCTAACGTGAAGTTTCTCGTAAATATTAGCAATATGCTTTCTTATAGTATGGGTGCTTAAGAAGAGCTTTTCGGCTATGGCTTTATAATCCTTGCCTTCAACAACCAGTTTTAATACATCACATTCCCTTTCAGATAATCTTTCAGCCACATTATCCTTGCTGCCGGTATCGGTTTCGTTAAGCCGCGACCGGGATAAAAGGGAAAGTGCTTTCCGGGCGATCGACGGGCTCATGGGTGCGCCGCCTATCTCTATCAGCTGCTGAATATGATCGATTATGGTGCTTGTTTTTTCGTCTTTCAGCAAATAGCCATTCGCGCCGTTTTTAATCGCTTCAAAAATTTTATCGTCATCGTCGAAAACCGTCAGCATCAAAAATTTCAAGTCGGGGTATATCTGGTGCGCATACCTAACTACTTCGGTTCCTTTCATTTCGGGCATTTCAATATCCATCAATACTACCGACGGGTGCATATCCGCAGGCGTAGTCTTCATCTGCTCTAAAAAGTCAATGCCATTTTTGGAGGTAAAACGAACAGTCACTTCATCAGAGTAGCCTAACTGTTCGGCCAGCGAACGCCTGTTCTGGGTATTATCATCAACTATGGCTACAGGTATTTTCATCAGCTAAAAGTAATGTGTTAAGTACTATTTTAAAATAACTCAAATGCGCTATTATCTATTCTTTGATCAGCACTATCCGTGTCCCCTGGTTACCGGCACTTTCAATAACCAGGCTGGCGGATATATCTTTTGAGCGTCTTTCAATATTTTCAAGTCCATAATGCCCGTCATATTTATTGTTCACATCAAATCCCACACCGTTATCGGTTATTTCCAGGGTATAAGCGCGGTCACGCTTACTTACCAGCTTTATGTCGATCCTGTTTGCGCCTGAATGCTTGATAATGTTGCTCACCACCTCCTGCACTATCCTGAAAATGTGCATCACCTCGCCAGAAGATAATTTCCAGTTGCCGTGCAGATTTTCCTGGAAATCCCATGCTATCACTTCCTTCCCTGCCAATTGCTGCCGCAGGTACGATTTCAGCTTATCTGCAAACTCCTGTATGCTTACTTCATCTTTATTGAGCACCCAAATGGTTTCGCGCAGATCGATCATGGCATTTTGGGCGATATCATTTACGTTGGTCAAATATTTTTTGCCTTCCTCATAGCTTAACGCAGTCGGCCGGTCCATCATAAAATTCACGTTGCGTTTGATATAACTCAATTGTGCGCCGAGATTATCGTGCAGGTCGGCGGCTATTCTCTTGCGTTCCTGTTCTTCCGCATCGGCCACTGCCTTTGCCGAAAGGCGCTTTTCCTCATCCTGCAATTGCTGTAACCGCAATTTTTGCTTACGCCTTAACTCCTTGTAGATCAGCCAGCCGATAGCGCCCAATAATAACGTAACCAGTACCGATCCATAAAAGAGATAATTTTTTTGAACGAGGGCAAGTTGTTGCTGCGCGATGGTGGCTTCCTTTTTTTCAAATTGGTATTTAGTTTCCAGCTCGGCAATAGCCTGGGCCGAATTCGCTTTATAAAAGGCTTCTTCCCCATCGACAACTTTTTCTAAAAATTCTTCATAGTGTTTTGAGTCGCCTTTAAGCTGGTAACACTTGGCCAGTTCTTTATAGTAAAATAGTTTTTGGAGGCCGCCGGTGTTGACTGTATTTCCGGCATGCGGCGAGACCTGTTTATACGTGCTGTCCTGCGCAAGGCCGTCCTGTAATACTTTTATGGCCTTATCAAACTGCGACTGGTGTTCATATATAGAAGCCAGCACCATCAACTTGTCTTGCGGAGACATGTTCCCATCAACTTTCCCAATGATACTGATGCTTTCGGTTATGGCCTTCTCCGCCCCGGCATATTCTTTTTTTTCTATCAGTATACTTGCTTTTACCCGCAGTGCTGTTGATAAATAATAAAGATTTTCGATGCGTTTACTTAGTGCAATCGATCTGTTTATGCAGTAAACCGCCGAATCCTGCTTCCCGATCCACCAATAGCACTGTGCAAGGTTCAGGTTTAATGCGGCCGTTACTTTATAAAATCGGGGATCGCCGGAAGTCAGCGCCAGGCCCTTGTAGGCCCACGAACGCGCAGCGGGCAAAAAATCCATGTCATAGTTGAAAGCAGAAAGCGTATTCATGCTCTCGGCCATGATAACCGGCTCGTTATATTTTTCCGCATCGCGCATCACGTTATATACCTCGGCAATGGCATCTTTATAGTTGGATGTATTACCAGTAAAATCGATCTTAAGCTGCGCAAGCTTAAAATAAACATCGCGCGAAGCGGCATCTTCAACGCTGTACTCTGGCAATTCGCGCTGCACCAGCATTTTTGCGCTGTCGGTATTTTTCCATCTTAAATAAGCCTGGGCCTGCGCATAAACCGCTAACCCGGCGCTATGTACGTCGTGCAGGTTTTGAGCCACTGCCCTGGCCTTGGTGGCATAGTTCCAAAGGGTATCCTTTGGCAGCGTTTCATACTCGTCGCACAAAGCGAGTATAGCTTTTAGCTTACCATGAGGATTTTTTAATGAACCGAGCCGATTCTTCAGACTATCGATCCTATGGGTTTGCCCGAATGAAAAGGCTGTAGCGAAAACCAGGAAAACCAACGGAAATATCCTCTTCATTGTGATCTGCATCAGGTGAACAATGTTAAAGCTAAACAGAAATTATTGCAGCGCCTAAAAATGCCGTCAAAATACATCATATGCGTTATTGCCCCCGTTTTTCAACTTCCTCAACTTTACATTGGTAATATCAAATGCTATTAATCAAACACATAAAACTCCGGGATCATGAAAAAATTAAACTTACTCTTTATCGCTGCAGCGCTTGTTGTGCTTGCAGTTTCATCGTGCGGCAAAGGCGAAAAAGTAAAACCCAAAACCGAGCCGAAACTGGGTGATAATTATCCGACGGTACTAAACAGTATCGTAACGCCTGATATGATAGACACCCTCAAAAAGCACGGGCTTGTTATTAATGCCGGCACAACCCCGCCTGTAGTTGACGGCGTATTTTTGCAGGCACCTGATATTTGTATTTACGATAATGCAACACCGGCCAATGCAGGCAAGCTTTTCACGAACTACGAATACCAATTTTTAAACCAGGATAATTCAAAATATACAGTTACAGTAAATTACAGCAATGCTATAGTAGGTGCCGACGATAGCGGTACAGACGGTTCGGCTACTTACATTGCTGGCCAGGGTAACTTTTTTACCGTATTTGCCGAAGTAACAGGCACGCTTAATGGTGTAACCTATAAGGAATTACAGGTACTAACCGGCGAACTGGCGCCTACCGGCCTTAAAAATTTTCAATGGGCATTTTTGATGAAATCAAAAACCGACGACCCCGGCGATCATAAAGTTGCCAAGGTAGGTACCATACGTATTTTTAACGATAAGGATGGTTTCTCTGAAAAACAAGCCACTTTTACTACAAACTCGTTTACCCAAAATCTTATGCAAAACGCGATCCGGCAGGATGGCAAACCGATACTGGCTGCCTCAACAGGTCAGAATTAATAGTTAATGTGAAAATGAAAGACCGCCGGGTGATCCGGCGGTCTTTTATATTTAGAGTACTTTAGGGTTCAGTTCCGAATCGATCAGTTCGCCTACGGGTCTACTCATCATCCATTTGGCAAGGTCATTTTTCTGCCATTCGTTTTTTGGTTCCGAAACACGCGCGCCGTCCGCCAGGTAAATGATAGTCATTACCTCGCGCATCTTATCCGAGTTATTGCCCGGAGCATTGTGTATCGTAAATCCGCGGTGGAAGGTAGCATCGCCGGCTTTCATCGTCGTTGCCCGGCTTATAGGGAATTTGTTATCCCTCACATAATCATCAAACGCGGTTTCGGATTCATCGGATATTTCAAAATCAAATATCGATCCCTTATTATAGGAACCCGAAGCAAAAGTAAGCATACCCATATCCACGTCAATATCCACCAAGGGCATCCACATGGTAATGGTGTTATCGGTGTCGATTGGCCAGTAATATTGGTCCTGGTGCCATGGCGTAGGGCCACCGCCCGGTTCTTTAAACAAAGCCTGATCGTGATAGATGCGCACATTGTCGACACCCATCAGGTCGGCGGCAATTTTTGCCAGGCGCTTTGCCAGCACAAATTTTTTCACACCTTCATCCACGCGCCAAAGGTTCATGATCTGCAAAAATGCCTTGCCGTAAGTATCGCGGTCCTGCATTTTACGCCTTTCGGTATTGTATCGCTCTGCCGCATCTGCAATTACCGGGCGATACGCGGCCATCTCTTCGGCAGATAATATGTCCCTTACCAGGGTATGCCCTTTTTCGGTAAACTCCTTTATGTTTTCTGCAGGTATCCCTTTCAGATCGTCTAATCCGGGAAGGTTTGCAACAGTACTCGTCATGTCAAATTGGTTTATACTCAAAAATAGTTTAACAGCACAACGAAAAAAAATGAAGAAAGTGGTGTAATAATGGATTATTTTATCCGTACCTTGCTTTAAGGGTTTGAATTTATTAAAATAAGCAAATGATAAAGGCATCCTACGAAATCCTTCAGCCTGCTAGCGGCCACTCTTTCCTTGTCCGGACATTCGAGATATCGGCTTTCGATGCCCCCTACCATTTCCACGAGGAATTTGAGCTTACCTATATCATTCGCGGCAGGGGCAAGCGCTATGTTGGCAGCCACATGGAAGATTTTACCAGCGGCGACCTGGTATTCCTCGGCTCCAACCTGCCGCATTGCTGGAAACTGGCTCCGGACGAGCCTGACAACGAGGGGGCGAGCGCAGTAGTGATACAGTTTGGCGCTAACTTTATGGGGGAGGAATTTTTCAATAAGCCCGAATTACAGGTTATCAAAAAAATGTTCCAGAAAAGCGGCAGCGGCATAAGTTTTAATGGCGCCACCCGCAATGCAGTTAACCAAAGCATGGAATTGCTTGCCGACGAAAAAGGTAATTTTAAAATGCTGATGGGCCTGCTGGAAATATTACAGCGGCTGGCCGTATCAAACGAATACGCCCTGCTCGACCAGCAAAGGAACATCGCCGAGCAATCGCGGGCCGAGCAGGAACGCATAAACCCGGTATTTGCGTACCTGGTTGATAATTTCAGGAGCCATGTTTCGCTGGATGAGGCCTCGGGTATTGCGCACATGACGCCAAATGCCTTTTGCAAGTACTTCAAAAAGATAACCCGCAAAACGTTTATGGAAACCGTTATCGAATACCGCCTTAACTATGCTACCCAGCAATTGGTGCAAACGGATAAACCCATATCGGATATTTCCTTCGAAAGCGGCTTTGGCGACGTTTCCCACTTTTATAAGATGTTCAAAAACAAAATGCACCAGAGCCCGCTCAACTACCGCAAAAACTTTATGCGCGAATTTGACGGCACAGAGATCAAGGCTTCAGCCTGAAATTTTGCGTACACTAAGTGTTCACGCCGCCGCCGCTTGCCAGGTGTATTTAAAATTAACTATTTAATAATCAGATAATTACATTTATCATAACACCAAAAAGTGCCCCATTTTTGCATTTTTCGTGAACACCTCTTTTAGGATATAGTTGATTATCAGCACAGTAAAGCATACACGCGACGGCCCTTTTTAATGCATTTTTCCGTCAAAAATTCCACAAAAGTCAAAAAAACGCAAGATCAGGCTACTTCAAGCCAATTTGCGCCAAATGGCGCCCCCCGCCGCGATAGCGGTCAATGCCAAAACAATACTGCATCGCGCACACTTTTTTCAAATTCGGTACACTAAGTGATCCCGGGAGCTGCCAGGAATGGGCGTTTGGCTATTATCGTGCCGGTATGTTCCCATCCCCGGAGTTTAATTTGACCTATAGAATTTCAACAGGTAATAAAAGCATTGGGGAACCCCTGGGCTATCATCAAACGTTCCTACGGAACGAAAAATGGGTTATTGTGTCGTTTTCTACCGACCATGCGTCCTTACGGGACGCTCTTTATTCTCCGCCCCATAGGGGCGGTTGGTTGGTAGAAAAATGAATATTCGGAAATACGTTCCATAGGAACGCCTGATGAAATTTCGATTTGTCTCCGCAGGGTCCCCGGAACGGGACCCTGCGGAATGTCTAATTACCTCACCTTACTCCCACCCCCAAACCTCAATACCGTTTGGCGCCATATTCAATTTAATGGTATTCGGGTCGCCGGGTTTTGTCGGGGGGACTATGGCCGCTTTTACAATGCCGTGCAGTTGGTTAAGTTTGGTCTCTTTTCCGGCAAATTGTATGGCCACATCCTGGTTCCTTTCCGACAGGTTTACCGCTATCACTATTCTTTTCCCGTTTTCTGTGCGCTGAAACGAGAACACCTGGTCGTTGTTATTGGTCAGTGTTTTATAGGCGCCCCCTATCAGTACCGGGTTGGCTTTGCGCAGGTTCAGCATTTCGCGGTAAAAGTTCCATAAAGAGTTGGGGTCATCCGCCTGCTCTTCCAGCGATATGCCGTCGTTGGGCTTGTCCGTTTCAAACTTGTCTTTCCATGGCCCTTTTTGCTTGTACCAATAGGCCATGCCCTTGCCTTTGCCACTTTTGTACCAGTCAAATGCCGACCGGTTGGGAATATCGTTCGCATCGGTGGCGCCCAGGCTTGCGTTGGTACCCGACATGCCAATTTCCTGCCCGTAATAAATAGAAGGAATACCCCCCAGCAGCAAATTAAGCGCAGCGCCAATTTTTAGCCGGGCTATATCGCCCTTTACGCCATAGCTAAACCTCGGCATGTCATGATTCTCAATAAAAACTATCTGCTGTTTGCCGTTCTTAACCATTTGGAATGTCGAATCGGCAGCTTTTGCCAGCTGCGATTTATCGAAAGACCGTATGGCCATAGCCAGCCGGAAGCCGAACACGCGGTCGGCACCGCCCGGTGTCAGGTAATCCTTGCCAAATGTGGCCCAATTGGCCTGCTCGGCCACAAAGCTGATCTTTGGGTTCACCTTCCGTAATTTGGCAAACAGCGGGTTCCAGAAGGTATTGAACAGGTGCGGCAGCGCAGGCTTGTTATCCAGGTTATCCATCATGTGGTCCAGGCGGAAACCATCTACACCATCCTCAAAACGGCCGTCGCCATTCGGGTCCATCCAAAATTTGAACAGGTGGTAATTATACTCCTGTACCTTGGGGCTGTTCAGGTTTACGGTGGTTATCTTTTTGTAAACGCCATCGTAGCCCTTTAACCCTTTCAGGTCGAATATGATGGTGCTTGGTTGTGTATGGGCCGAATCATCGTACAAAATGTAATCGCTGTATTTCGATTGCGGATCGCCCACGCCGTCCACCCACCAGTCATGCCCCTGTGTCACATATTGGGTTTCCATATCCATGTAAAACTTCATGCCGCGCTTATGCAGGTCCCTGATAAGGGCCAGGTAATCCTGCATGGTGCCGTATTTAGGGTCTATCGCTTTAAAATCATCGGCAAAATAATTGTGGTAAAACGGCGAATCGTATAGCGGCGTCAGCAATATGGCGGTAACGCCCAGGTTTTGCAGGTAGCCGAGTTTTTCGCGTATGCCGTTCAGGTCGCCATGATTGTCGCCGTTGCTGTCATAAAAGCTTCGCTGAAAAATATGATAGATCACCTCGTCTTTTCCCATAACCTTTGGTGTTATTTTCTTTTTTTGAGCCGAAACATGAATGCCTGAAATTAAGCACAATAGCAATAAGATTTTACTTTTCATTTCAATGGTTTAAGAGCATACAAAGTAAGGTAAGCAACGTTTGAAAAAAATGAAGAAATTATTCTAAAAGTGTAAAAAATTATCTGAAAGTTGCGTTTTTATTCCAACTAACGTAAATATAAAAAACAGCGAATAATATATGCCAATAATTGACCATTATTGTTGTTTTTTTAGCGGCAGCAACGTGGTTACTTTGCAGCCTCTTTTGCGGTACCCCCGGGTACTGTTATTAAGTGAAAAAAGCCGATGGGAATTCAGTGCAAAGCCGCGATAACAAACGGGGCCGGACATTTTGAGACAGGCGATATAGTGGTGGGTGATCCGAAAGACGATGAGGTGCTTGTAAAACTCAAAGCGGCCGGGCTTTGCCATACCGACTATGATTCATTGAGCTGGGGCAAACAACTGATTATCGGGCACGAAGGGACCGGTATAGTTGTTAAAACAGGCAGGGATGTAAAGGGACTATTGCCTGGCGATAAGGTGATACTCAACTGGGCCATGCACTGCGGGCATTGTTTTCAATGCCTTGCAGGCAATCAGCACCTGTGCGAAGTGGCCTCGCCGGTAGCAGCCGGCGGCAATGGTTACACCCCCGGCCATGCCGACCCATCCGGCACTTTATATAAGGACCAACCGCTGCTTCGCTCCTTCAATATCGGCACACTTTCCGAATATACCCTCGTCAAACAATCGGCTGTAGTAAAAAATCATTCCGAAAAAATGAGTTTCCCGGCAGCCAGCATTATCAGCTGCGGGGTAATGACGGGTTATGGTTCGGTGGTTAATGCCGCCAAAGTAAAACCCGGCTCTTCGGTGGTGGTGCTCGGCGCAGGCGGCGTAGGGCTGAATGTTATACAAGGCGCTAAGGTGGCAGGCGCTGGAACGATCATCGCTATCGACATTAACCCAAATAAACTGACCATGGCGCGTGCATTTGGCGCCACTTACAGTTTGCGCGCCGATAAAAATGACAAGGGCCTGCTAAAAGCTGCCGAACAGGTTAAAAAACTAACCGAAGGCCGCGGTGCCGATTACGCTTTTGAATGCACTGCCATTCCCGAACTGGGTGCCGCGCCGCTGGCCATGGTGCGCAACGCCGGCATGGCCGTGCAGGTGAGCGGCATTGAGCAGGAAATAACCATTGATATGAACCTGTTTGAGTGGGATAAAACCTACATTAACCCTTTATATGGCCAATGCAGGCCACAAATTGATTTTCCAAAAATTATAGATCTATATGAGCGCGGTGAACTGTTGCTTGAGGAGATGATTACCCGTACTTATAAATTAGATGAACTTGATAAAGCCTTTGATGACTTACTTAGCGGACGAAACGCCAAAGGAGTCGTCGTATTTGAATGAATATAAAATGTCCCGGTTTAGAACAGTTGAAGTTTCGAATCCGAGGTTTGAGGCTGGCGGCCTGCGTTTTATAACCGTAAAGTCGCCTAACCTTAAAGGTCGTGGGGATATTTGCGTTTACGCGCCCCCGGTGGCCGAAAAAAACGATGTTTTACCGGTTGTGATCCTGCTGCACGGCGTATACGGCAGTGCCTGGAGCTGGGCCTTCAGCTCGGGTGTGCACCTGAAAGTGGCCGAGCTGATCAAAACCGGCGAATTGCCGCCGATGATACTCGCTATGCCCTCGGATGGTTTATGGGGCGATGGTTCGGCCTACCTGCCGCACAACGGGTTGAATTTTGAGAAATGGATAGCCGAAGATGTAATAGATGCCGTAACCGGCGTTATCGATGGTGCGCATAAAAGTTCGCCGCTGTTTATTTCGGGCCTGTCTATGGGTGGTTTCGGCGCGCTGCGCATCGGGGCCAGGTATGGTTATAAGTTCAAAGGCATGTCGGGCCTTTCATCTATCACCAGCCTTCCGCAGGTGCGGCTGTTCGTACAGGAAAGCCTGAAAAATTATATGCAGCAGGACATAGTGAACGAAGATCTGCTGGCTACTTTTAAACAATACCGCAACCAGTTGCCACCCATGCGGTTTGATTGCGGTAAAGACGATATGCTGCTCAAATATAACCGCGACCTGCACCAGAAAATGGAAAAGGAAGGCATCCCGCATACTTACGAAGAATACCCCGGCGGCCACGAATGGACCTATTGGGCCGAGCATATTATCACTTCGCTGAAATTTTTTGCGGAACAGTTGTAAACATAACCGAATTCATATAAATCAAATCGACACCGATGACCGAATAGCTACGCGGCTAATTGTGCCTGCTTGTTATTTCATCCTCCCCCAATAAGTTTCAGCATCCACTAAAACCATAACTTCTAACAACTGTTAATCTTCAAAGGCCTTATTGCAATTGGTTATTTATTAAAGATCAATATCATGACACTACCATTTGCTTTTGTATTTATCGGCTTATTTATGCTTGGAGCCATTATTCTGATCATCAGGCAATCTAAAGGGAAAAAAGAAGTTGACGATAGCGCAACCAAACGTAAGGATTCGCCGCAGGGCCCCGTTGATACATCGGCAGCCGAACGCCGCGCTAAAGCTCCTTTGAAAAGCAATTAACGCCTTTGTTTCAGGCTGTACCATCCCGAAGTTGGGGTTTGCTGAATGGTCCTCCTTTGGCGCCCGGCCAAAAACGGCACTAATTGACTACCTTTAGGCATGAGAAGACGTTTTTACTTTTTACCTATGGGTATTGCCATTGGCGCCGGCATAGGGGTAGCTATGAAGAATATAGCCATGGGTGTGGCAATTGGGGCAGCTTTGGGGATCGCTTTTTCAGTTATGCGGCGCGATTAAGCTTTGTAAACTTCCGTGCCTTCCAGCACGATGTTATCTACGTTATCAACCACTTCACGAATTTTTCCGTCCAGGTTTTTCACTGCATTTTCAAGCAGTTCAAAATATTCTTTAGGCGCCTGGTAGTCCTCGGCTTTTATCAGGTCCATCATCCCGGTTATGGTAGTAAGCGGCGCCCTGAACTCATGCGCCTGCATGTGCGCGATCTTTAACAACGAGTGGTTTTGGTCCACTATTTTATGTTCCCTGACTTTCCGGTCGGTCACATCGCGGATGATATAGGATATACCGATGATATCATTGTTCGTGTCACGCGCAGTTTCAAAAGATGCTTCCCAGTAAATAACACCGTGCGCCCCGTAGTCGGTGAAACCCTCCTCAAAAGCATGGTCGCCAACCAGGGCCATGTTAAAGCCCCGGATAAATTTGTCCGCAAAGTCCGGCGCAATATACCGCAGCATCATCACACCCCGGCGCAATTCGACCCCGTGAACCTTGCGTATAAAGTTGTAAGCTACTTTATTAAAGTCTATCACTTCGCCGCGTTTTCCTAAAAGCGCATGAAAATTCGGTGCGCTTTCGAAAAAAGACCGCTGTGTTATCTGCACCTCGCGAATGATCTTCTTTTGGCGCTCGAATTCGATCTTATTCTTTTCCAGCAGTTCCACGCTTATCCGGAAATCCATTACGCCGATGGCCTGTTTGCCCAGCATTTTTAGCATCATTTGCTGCTGTTCGTCCAGTACGTGCGGTTCAACGTCAATTACGCACAGGGTACCTATCCGTTCGCCATCATGGGTAATTAAAGGCGCCCCTGCGTAGAAGCGGACGTGCGGCGCACCGGCTACTATAGGGCTGCCGGCAAAGCGTTCGTCCTCGCGCGCGTCCGGCACTACCATAACCTCGTCCTGCAATATGGTGTACCTGCAGAAAGAGGTTTCCGTGGGCATTTGTTCCACGTCGGTACCTTTTCTCACCTTTAACCATTGCACCTCCTCCTCCACAAGCGTGAGCAGCGCAATAGGGGTATTGCAAACAGACGATGCCATTTGCACAAATTCCTGGAATTCGCTGTCAGTTGCCAGGTCGAGCGACTTAAACCGCTCAACCGCCAGTAAACGAATGTCGTCGTTGATCATTGCTTTGTTCTGGGTTGCGTCACACTTTATAACTGTAACCGGAACGACTAGTACGAAATGGGATCAAAAAAGGTTCTGAAATAGCCGCCAGGGCATCTTTTACCTTATTCTTTGTGGTTGTAAATAAAGCCTAATACGGCTGTAATCAATAACTTAAGCGCGGCGGCGAAATGCCAGCCGGTCAATTACGACCCCTATCAGAATGCCGGCCGTGTACGATACCAGGTCGCCCCATAAAAAGGTTTCGCCCAGCACCATCCTGCCGAAAAAAGTGTGGCGCAGGCTATTGATCCATTCCGCTTTATATAACTGGCTGAACTCGATGGCATAACAAATGATGATGCTAACCACAGCAATATTGCGGATGGTTGACTGAACATAGAAAAAGCGGAGCATAAAATAGATCATTGTCGCCCAAAGCACATCGCCCACCCAAAGCGGCACAACGCTGTATTTTCGGGATAGCAGCCCCAGGATGATAATAAGGCCGGTAATTATAAAATATATGATGCGCCGCCGGGCCATGGGTCAGTTTTCGGGTTGCAGGTTTTTGAATTGCTCGGGACTTATCTTCTGATATCCTGCCGGCGTCGAAAACACCCCTGCCGGCACCGGTTCAAATTTGATCTCTTTTATTTTTGTCGTCACCGGCATGCCGTTTTGTTTGGTGGTAAAGGCCAGGGGCACCCCGTAAGCAGTATCAAATACCATGGTCAAATAATTGGGTACAACCTTTATTTCCTTAGTGAACCAGGCTTCGGAAGTTACGCCGGTTGCCTTATCGGTCAATTCATATTTTTTTGTTTTATGGCCTGCCATCGTCATGGTGTCCTTTGTTGCGGCGTAAGCATAGCCCGTGCTTGCGGGCAATAACTCGGCCTGTATGTTTTTCGGATAATCCATCACATATTTTTTGGCTGGCGAGCTCAAAAGTACCCTTACAAGATCTGTCGGCTTATGCGTTATTACGGTTGTCGCTTCCGGTCCGGCCTGCTGTATGCTCACGGTCGAATCGCCTTTGAAATATACAATGGCCGTTTTAGGCAGGTAAGCTTCATAACTGCGAAGGCTATCAGGCAACTGGTATCCTATCGTATAAGATATCATTCCCTGCTTTACTTCTTTTCTGGCGCATGAACTTAACATGAATAAAATGGCGGTGAGGGATACGAGTGTTTTACACATAATTATTGGGTAAGGATGCAAATTTATCAAAATCCGGCGTGGCAAGCGAGACGCCGCTAATGTAACAAGCTTTGTTACAAAAAATTTCAAACGACCCTCAACATTTTCAAAATCCCTTACGTACAACACATTTACAATCACAAGATACTGAACTGTATAAAACTGTTACTTAATATATAACCGGAGAGATGAGAGAGATGAATTTAAAAGTAATGAACAAAAAATTTCAAGACCCTAACTTGATGACGACCATGAAAAAAACAGTATTGACACTGATCACCTGCGTGATTGCCATGTCAGTAACTATGAATGCACGGGCCCAGAACCAGCATGTGCTTACCAAATTTGGTGACGATGTTGGCACCCTGGACGGTATTATCAAAGCCTATTATGATGTAGTAAGCATAAAAAAAGGCGAAAAGGTTAATTACGAGCGCGACAGCCTGCTGCATATCCCCGGTGTGCGGGTCGGTTCAGCGGGTATCGATGCCAAAGGAGCCCCGGTATTGCATTATACCTCATTGAAACAATACCACCGCGAGTCGGATGCTTATATGGAAAAGAACGGTTTTTATGAGCACGAAACCTCGCGCCAGGTGCAGAGCATACGAAATATTTACCACGTGTGGAGCGCTTATGAAGAGCGTTACACCCCCGATGGCAAAGTTATAGGGCAGGGTATCAATAGTATAGAATTATATTTTGATGGTAAAAGGTTCTGGATATTAGGGTGGTATTACGATTAATTAATTACAGACGTAACCTTGGCCGAAACCAGCCGTAAAAATACACCGTAGTTGTTATTAAAAACATTGATAAAAATTTATTGAAGTGAACACAAAAACTGAAAACATGCCAAAAAGCAAGGTCATCGAGAATGATCTTGAAGCATTTAAGAAAACGGATGAGAAGCCCGCGTCGTCGCGTGCCGAATTGCTCGAAGAGTTCGATATGCTGCTGGCTAATTCTCAGCTCGACAACAAAAAGACCCGCAGGTACCTGGGCCGCATTCGTTTGCCGCGCCTTATTGGCGGCATAGGCGGTGCTGCAATGTGTGTGCTTGCTGTAGTTTTGGTATTAACGCCACCGGCAACACACGATAATAGTTTGAGATATGCCATAGCTTCGGGTATGCTGATAGCAGGCGCTTATATTGCTGTCAGGTTCGCGCTATAATATCTGCACGAAAGGAATAATATGTCGAGCCCAAATGCAAAAAAGGTATTACTGGTTGATGACAATCCATTATTCCTCAAAATACTAACACACGCTTTTACAAAATCAGGTTTTGAATGCAAGTCCTGCCCGTCGGCAAGCGAGGCCATCGACTACCTGAACCTCAATATTCCCGACGCCATTCTTTCGGACTACGAAATGCCGGAAATGAACGGCATCGAGTTCAGGAAGGCGCTGATCAATCATTCCGATTTTAAGGACATTCCCTTTGTATTCCTGAGTTACATCACCGATAAGGACCTGATGTCCGAGGGCCTCGACCTGCAGGCTGTCGATTATGTGGTGAAAGAAACACCGGTAAACGTGATCGTATCCAAGATCACTAACCTGATCGATACCGTTCAGAAACAACGCGAATTATCCGTTCTTGAAATTAAGAAGGCGGCCCTGGCTTTAAATATCCGCACCGTACCCAAAGTGGCGCCGGTGGTGCAGGGTTTCGATGTCGATTTCTGGCACCAGGCCTACCAGGATGTCCCGGGTGGCGACTTTATCGATTTCATCGAGGTTGACGACCGTTACAGCTACATTGTGCTGGGCGATGTTATGGGCAAAAAATGGGTGGCATGGTTCTTTACCTTCAGTTTCCTGAGTTATATCCGGGCGGCTATCCGGTTCGGTATCATGAACCGCGACTTTTCGACCGCCGAAATATTACAAAAAGTGAACAGTGTTATTTGTTATGATGATGCGCTGAAGGATATTTTATCGACCATGTCGCTGGTTATGGTGGATAAGCAGGAACAGGTGATTACCTACTCCGGAGCGGGCGACCTGCCGGCTTTACATTATAAGGCAGAAACCAAAGAAATAATGCAGGTTGACTCCGACGGCTTGCTGTTGGGATTATTTCCCGATGGCGGCTATACCGAAAAACGGGTGCAGCTAAAACCCGGCGACCAATTTTTTATCTTTACGGATGGCCTGATAGATTATGAAGAGGACGGCGAGAAAAAAACCGACTACAATTTATTTAAAGATAAATTGCTGAACATGATAGGCGATAATATGACATTCAAACAGATAAGGCAGCATTTGCTCCAGAATCTGTCACCCGCCCTGGTAGACGATTGCAGTATAATAAGTATAAATAAACAATAACACACTATGATCCAAGTAAGTAACGAAGGCCCGAAATTTATCACTGCTGATGTAACCATCACCGAGGCCAACCTGAGCAATTCCGACCAGTTTAAAGCAGAATTGGTGAGCCTGCTTGATCAGCACAAAAAAATAATCATCCTCGACCTGCAGGAACTGAAATATGTGGACAGTGCATTTTTGGGCGCCCTGGTAAGTGCGCTAAAGTATGCCATCAGCCTTAAGCTGGATATTGTTTTGGTGGGCCTCAGGAACGACATCCGCGATCTGATCAAACTGATCCGCCTGGATAAGGTATTCAAGATATACAACTATGCCGAAGAGGCGCAATTTGCTGTAAACAAGTTCTGATGCAAACCAGCGCTGAAAGAATGGTATTCGATTTTGATAACAGCGCTGAAAAACTGGTCAGCTCGCTGGAATATATGCTCGGTTATATAGCCGGACGTATCCCTGCGCAGGCCGACCGGGAAGATATCCTGTTCAGGAGCAAAGTGATCATCACCGAGCTCCTGACCAATGGCATCAAACACGCGGGCGAACATCATACCCGCTTTGATGTTGAGGCGGATCAGGGTAGGCTCCTTATTTCCAAAACAGACAACGGCGCGCCGCTTTACCTGGTCAACGCCCGCCAAACCACCGATGACCGCAAGCTCATCAGCGCCGACCCCTTAAACTCGTTATATGCCGTTTGGGAAGGCGAAAACCAGATCCGTTTCGCAAGCGAAGAAGGTTCGCTCGATGATTTCCTTTCATTCGAACAGGTAATGGAACACTTCGGCATACTCATCATCACCCGCTCGGCCGATGAATTTACCTACACCTGGGATAAGGGCACTTCGTCCAATATCTTTAGGGTGCTGATAGGGTTTTAAAAACCGCAGCTTCCCCGGCTTTCACTCAGCGGTTATTTAACAAATATTTGTACTATCTTAACATAATCTCTTTTTTAGCTAAATTAGCGGTAAATTGTGTCCGCTTTACACTATCCGGCAGAATAACATAACCAATTTATTCTAAACCATAACCATCATGAAAACAAGGATATTACCCTGCTTAATGCTGATCGCGCTTTTGTCGGCCGCAACAAACATGCAGGCGCAAACCAAAACAAAAAGCGCACCGGCGCTGGATGCCAAAATAGATGCCATCGTCAAAAAACTTACGCTCGAAGAAAAGATCAGCATGCTGCATGCTAACGGCATATTCAGCACGGCTGGTGTCGAACGCTTAGGCATAAGCGGGCTAATGACCGACGACGGCCCGCTTGGTGTTCGCGAGGATGTGAAGGAAGGCTGGGGCTCGGCCAACCTGACCACCGATTCGGCTACCTTTTTCCCAAACGGTTCTGCCCTGGCCGCTACCTGGAACCCGGAACTGGCATACCGTTTTGGCCATGACATGGGCGAGGAAGCAAGGGCGCGCAAAAAATACATCATGCTTGCCCCGGCTTTCAACATAGCCCGCACGCCGCTGTGCGGCCGTACCTACGAGTATTATTCGGAGGACCCTTTCCTTAATTCGCGTTTAGCGGTGCAGGCCGTAAAGGGCATACAAAGTCAGAACATAGCTGCCTGCGTAAAGCATTTTGTGGTGAACAACCAGGAGGTTGAACGCGGCCGCGTGAACGTTAACGTGGACGAGCGTACTTTGCGCGAGATATACCTGCCGGCTTTTAAGGCATCCATCATGGAGGGTAATGCGTGGACCATCATGTCGGCTTATAACAAGTTACGGGGCGTTTACTGTTCGGAAAATGATTACCTGTTGAATAAAGTTTTAAAAGGCGAATGGAAATTTAAAGGTATCGTTATCAGCGATTGGGGCGGCACGCACAGCACGGTTGCGGCAGCCAATAATGGCCTCGACCTGGAGATGGGCTCGGGCCCGAAATATGACAAGTACTTTTTTGCCACTAAACTGCTCGACTCGGTAAAATCGGGCAAAGTGAGCATGAAAGTGATAGACGAAAAAGTGCATCGCATTTTATGGGTATTGTACCACACCGCTATGAGCGTTAACCCACCCGCTGGAAAAATGAATACGCCGGCACATAGCAAAACGGTGTATGACATAGCGGCCGAATCGATCGTGCTGCTGAAAAATGACAAAAACTTATTGCCGCTGAACACCTCGTCCATCAAAAGCCTGGCTGTGATTGGCGATAATGCTACGCATACCTTCCACCTTGGTGGTTTTGGGGCGGGTGTAAAGGCAAAATACGAGGTAACTCCCCTGGCTGGTTTACAAAGCAGGCTGGGCAAAACGGTAGATATTAAATTTGCGCAGGGATATTCGGGCATGTACAGGCAACATGGCGCCAATGTGAATGCGCCTACCAAACCTGCCGATTCGGCAATGGTAGCAGAAGCCGTGGCCCTTGCAAAAAGTACCGACATGGCCATCCTGTTCATAGGCGGCAACCGCGATTATGAAAGCGAGGGAAGCGACCGCAAGGACCTTAGCCTTCCTTTCGGCGAGCAAACCTTGGTGGATGCCGTAACCGCAGCAAACCAAAATACCATTGTGGTTGTTGTCGGCGGTGCACCTTATGATATTGGTAAGATCAAAGAGAACAATCACACCATTGTATGGTCGTGGTACAACGGTTCCGAAAATGGCAATGCACTGGCCGATATGCTGCTGGGTAAAATAAACCCATCCGGCCGGTTGCCTTTTACTTTCCCCGCTGAATTGAAAGACTCGCCGGCCCATGCATTGGATGCCTACCCTGGCGAAAACCTGCAGGTAGATTATAAAGAAGGGATTTTAGTGGGCTACCGCTGGTTCGATACCAAAAAGATAGAGCCGCTTTACTGCTTTGGTTACGGGCTCTCTTATACCGGCTATAAATATTCGGGCCTGAAAACAGCCAAAAAAACATATAATACCGGCGAAAACATCACCGCTACGGTTACTATCAAAAATACCGGGAAATATGCAGGTAAAGAAACCGTTCAATTGTATGTAAGTAAAGATGGTTCAGCAGTTGAACGCCCCGAAAAAGAATTGAAGGCCTTTAAGAAAGTATTGATACCAGCCGGGCAAACGGCTAACGTTACCGTAAGCATCCCGGTTAAAAACCTGGCCTATTATGATGTTAAAACCAGCAAATGGGTAGTAGAACCGGGTAAATACAAATTGCTGGCCGGGTCATCCTCAAGGGATATTAAGGAGACTGAAACGATCAATGTGAACTAATACCCGCTTATGTTTGTGAAGGGGAATATTGCCGTATATATCAAATCTGCGCTCGTTGGATTGCTGTTTTTATTGCCTGCGCAGCAACTTTTTGCCCAGACCGAACTGATGCCTTACGGTAATTTAACCGGGATACGCATTAAGGGGCAGTTGATGGCGTTTGATACCCGCATTGTGGTTGCCGGCGATAACTGGAAGAAGGTTTATTTTACCGGTAAGGAGTTGCAGCAGCCCAAGTTTATGCGCAACGGCGACGAGCAGGTGGTGACCACCAAAATTGACAGTATTCATTTTACGGAGACGGTAAAGGATATAGGCAGAGGAAAAGCCAGGATAACTATCAAATGCTTTTCGGCGCAGGATACAACGCTTGATGGTATCTATTTTAATGTAATGCTGCCGCCTGCTTACCGGGATGGGGTAGTAAAGTTAGGCAACCAGGCCGAACATCAATTCAGCCAGACCGGTTTGGGAGCGCCTGGCATGCATTTGCAACACAACCTGGAGGAAATAAGTTTTTCGTCCGCATCGGATGACATCGGGGTGAAACAGGACACGATATCCAATATTACTTTTCGGAACGACGAAAAACAAAAAAATATTGGCTTATACTTTCCGATCTGTTCGGGTAAGATCGGCAAAGGTGTCATGTTCGAAAGAACATACGAGATCAGGGTGTCCGGTTCTATAGACGACTCGCCAGCAGAAATGAAACTGGATGCTTCGGCCCCGGGAAGAGTATTCGACGGACTGGGTGGCAACTTCCGCATCCAGAACCCGAAACTCGACCCTGAAGTGATCGATTATTGCCTCAAAAATCTGCGGGTAGCCTGGGGCAGGGTCGAAATGCCCTGGATAAGCTGGCAGCCCGATTCAACTGTCGATCCAGCCGCCACCGATACAGCAATGCTAAACGTCCGCGTTAAGCGCGCCATGGAAATGGCGCAAAGGCTCAGTCGTATGAATATCCCGGTTATTGTTACCGCCTGGTTCCCGCCGGCGTGGGCTGTCGAAGGTAAACTAAGCATGGGCCGTTCGCCCGAAGGTATCTGGGGAAATCCCCTCAAGGCATCGAGTATGAACAAAATATACCAGTCGATAACTGATTATATTATTTATCTCAAAGCGCATTACGGCGTCGAAGCCGCCGATTTCTCCTTTAATGAGTCTGACCTGGGTATCAACGTGCGTCAAACTGCCGAAGAACATGACGAACTGATCAAAGGTCTGGGCGCTTATTTCGCGTCGCATGGATTAACAACTAAGTTGCTGCTCGGCGATAATTCCGATGCCACCACCTACAATTTTATTTACCCGGCTATGAACGACCCGCGAGCCCGGCCCTACATGGGCATGGTTTCCTTTCATTCGTGGCGCGGCTGGGATACGCCAACCCTGCAAAAATGGGCCGACGCAGCCAAACAAACCAACTTACCTTTGCTGGTAGGCGAAGGCAGTATCGACGCGGCGGCGTGGGGCTACCCGCAATATTTTCTGGAACAATCCTATGCGCTCGAGGAGATCAACCTGTATACCCGGCTGCTCGCCATCTGCCAGCCTATATCTATCCTGCAATGGCAACTTACATCAGATTATTCGCCGCTTAAAGGCGGCGGCATTTTCGGCGATAACGGTCCGCTTGAGCCTACGCAACGCTTCTGGAACCTGAAACAGTTGGCATCAACGCCAAAGGACCTGAGATTCATGCCCGTTACCAGCAATGTCGCCGATATTTCATGCGCGGCTTTGGGCGATAACGCGAAGCATATCTATACCATTCACATTGTCAACAACGGAACGGGCCGCAAAGTGCATTTGTCGGGTATCCCGGCGGGCGTAAACAAGCTGAACATTTACGTAACTAACATCAAGTCAGACATGAAGGAAAAAGGCTCGGTGAAGATATCCAATGGCGAGGGCGAGTTTAAGGCCGGCGAGCGTTCTTTCATCACGCTTACTACGCAATAGCTTAACGGTGAAAACACCCGCGAGAACCCGTGTAAATACGCAGCCGATTCCGTAGTATCCCTGATGTCCGGCTTACCCGGCTTATATACTTTTGGGTATACCAAACACCTATTAGTATGAACAAGCTAACCTACATTGACGACTGCCAGCTGGACCACTTTATTTTAAGGAAGCTGCTCTCGCGTTTCGGGTCGCCGGTCGAAATACGATGCACGGGATCGGGTTCAAGGATAATGGACCAGCTATCCCAAAACTATGCGGACGAAGGCAGCCTGCCCGATATCATCTTGCTGGATATTGCCTATCAGCAAGGGTTTGATGCCTGGGAATTTTTGGACCAGCTCCGGTCGCTTTATCCGCGTTTGGCTAAGCCGATAGATGTGTATATCCTGTCGGCCACAAAATACCCGGCCGACCTGCTACACCTGGAGAAATATGATTTTGTAAAAGCCTTCATCATGAAACCGATCACGAAGGAAGCATTGCAAAAAATTATACGCCACCGGGAAATGTCGGTGGACCGCTTTGCCTTCATCGAGGCGTACAATTAACGCCTATTGCTTTTTACCTGTCAGGTTGATGAGGACGACGCTGGTATGCGGTATGCCCAAAGTGCTGCCCGGCGTTACATTAACGTACCGCGCCACATAGCCGCTGAGTATAGCCTTGATGGTTTGCATAGTAGATTTTTCAAACTCAGGATGAGAAAAAATAGTCGATTTTCGGAAGTGTATCACCCCCTGCGCGTCCACGAAGGCGGAGCAGGCATATGCAAAATCTTCATAAGCATGATGCACGGTGATATTATACTCGGGATACAAATAATCTATCGACGGGTCCATATCGCTCAGCGGGTCGTCAGGCTTTATCACCCGCTCTGCCGTCACGTATGGGCTATTGCTTTTCAGCGCCACCGGCTCACGGGCAGAGAAAGCGCTATCCAAAATCGTATTCGCCAGTTTTGACCGCGCCCGGATAAAGGCTGTATCTTTGCGGGTCGGCAGGCCCATTTGCTTAATGGCTTGCGCGGATTTTGTCTTCAGGTATTTATCCGAATAAAAGGTCATAAGTACTTTCGATCCTTCGTCATCCAGCAATATTTCCCTTTTTTCATTCACCCGCAACGACCGGAACACGATACTGTCGGGCGTCATTTTCAACAGTTGCAGCCACGAGTCGATCATATTAAATATCAGGTCGTGATCATAATATACATGGAAGCCATAATACCGTTGTTTTTTTGGACTGAACACCTGTACCGAATCATCAGAGATAAAATGGAACTTCCACACCGGTTCCAGTTGGTAACCCTGCTTGTCGAACACCTGGCCGTTGTCGAATATCCGGCGCACCTCGGTGTATTCAATACCCTTAACATCGCCGAAAAGAAGACCGTGGCGGGTATATCTTTTGCATGAAATATGAAGTACCAGGACAAGGATCAGCAACAGGAATGGCGTTCTTTTCATAAGACGGCTCAAAATAAATAAAAAAACGTTCATCTTTGGATAAATTGCCCTTCAACATCCAACCATGAAAAAAATATTTAGCGCTGCGCTGGGCCTGATCTTACTTTTGGCATCCCTGCCCGGATATAGCCAGGTGCGGGTTTTGCTCGATTCTTATTTTAACAATGAGCATATTAACGATCCTTCTGGTAAACTAATATCCACCCACTATAAATGGGAGGAAACGGACAACGGCGGCTTTTCTATTTTCGGCGACGCCTTTAAAAAAGCCGGCGCGCAGTTAAATACTTTATACGATGAACCAACTGCCGAAAATCTGAAGCGGGCCGATATCTATATCATCGTAGACCCTGACACCAAAAAGGAAAGCCCCAAACCAAAATATATTGAGCCAAGGGATGTGAAAGTGATAGCGGAATGGGTAAAGCAGGGCGGTGTATTGCTGATGATGGCGAACGACAGCGCCAATGTCGAACTCAAACACTTCAACACGCTGGCAGCAAAATTCGGCATCCATTTTAACGACGATCTGATCAATCACGTGACGGACGATAAGCATTTTCTGAACGGCACATTCCTCATCATCGACAACCCCATCCTCAAGACCGCCAGGAAGATATACATGAAAGATATTTGCTCGCTTGCACTTACCGGTCCTGCTGAAACGATGTTGAGAGATGGTGATGCGGATATTATAGGCGTGGCCCAATACGGAAAAGGAGCGGTAATGGCCGTCGGCGACCCGTGGTTATACAATGAATATACCAATGGCCGGCTTCCCAAAGATTACGATAATGATAAAGCCGCAAGCGATGTAGCGCAGTGGCTCGTTAAGCAAATACCAAAAAAGTAATTTGTCATTTCTCCTCGTTCCTCGTCGAAATCTTATACGCCCAGTATAGTTCGCTCGGCATGTCGTACAAGATTTCTCTCCGCTATGCAGCGGATTGAAATGACATTAACTAAATCACATCAGCAACGTATCCACCCGGTGGGCATGTACGATCTCGTCGCATGGCGACCAGGAGAAAATGGTAAAACGGCCATCCTGCGATGCCACCAGGGCAAAGGCATCACGCTGATCATAAACAAACTGCGCAGCGGCAAAATGCCGTGTGCCGCCGTCCTGCCCCGGGGCCACGATCTGCGCCTCGCTGTCAACAATAGGTTCGGTAACCATAATTTCTTTTACCGTTTCACTGCCATAAGGCCGGGTTATTTTGGCGCCGAAGGCCAGCAACTCGTTCCGGTCGTTGATTATCGTGGCCCCGTCTACAGCGGTGAGGCCCGCAACGCAATCTATTTCGCGCGCAAGTTCCTCCAGCCATAAAGCCAGGCTTTTTTTATCAACGTCTTGTTTCATCAGGTTTGCCAGCCCCATAAAAGACGGACTGATAGCATAAGATATCGGATCGATGATCGATTCGCGCCATTGCTCGCTGTCGGAAGGTACGATAAGCAGCAATCCGCCATGCCCGTGCGCCCGCATCGAAACAGCCAGTTGCACGTGAATATTCACCGGGTTGCTCCACGAAGTTTGTGCACTAAAACCAAGCAGCGAACTTAACAGGGCCGGGCAATCCGGGTAATTGATAGCGCCCTCGTCAATGATCTTTACCTCGTCGCCTTTCAGCACGGCCACGTTCACATATTTGCCAAAACCGTCTACCCGGCGGTGCTTAATAACCAGCAGCCCGGGCTCTATCACCTCCAGTACAAAACAAAAACCAGGTATGGTGTGTGTGGTGCCCCAGATATAAAGTTCTCCGTCATCCTGCCAGACACCCAAATGGATGCCCGAACGCTCGACAGCCGGGGCGAGTTTAGTCAATATCTCCGGCGTAAGCCGAAGGCGCTTTTCAAATACCAGCGGTTGTTCCGACTGTTCGGGTAATAGAAATGCGAGCGATATTTTCGGCGAACGCCCCTCTTCCTTCCTCAGGCTTGTCCAGAAAGCGGTATCAATAATAGCGGCAATAGAACGGCTTTGCGGAGCGGGGGCCAGGTTGGTTTCGCCACGCAACGCCGCAGCGCCCAGTTGTTCTTCAAAATGTTTTTCAATGGCGCCGGAAACAGAGCGCGCTGCCTTATACGCTGGTTCGCCGATCATGAGCCCGGTCACATTATTCATGCAACTAATTTACCCGAAAATATTGCGGAAAATACATCACCTTCCAAAATATTGCTTTTAAATGCCATTAAGGTACAGGTTTTACAGATCGGCGACCTCTGTCAGTTGTTTCAAAGCTGCTTCATTAACAATACGGATGCTCTTCCCCGAAACTTCAGCGATCCTTTCATCTACCAGTTCGTTGATCACTTTGAACAGTGTTTCGTAGGATGCACCGGCAAAAGAAGACAGGTCCTGCCGGGTCAGTTCAATATTGATAGCCCCCTCATTATTTATGCCGAACTGATTTTTCAGCGTTATCAACGATTGCGCTATCCTCCCTTTTACCGGCATATGCACCAGGTTGCGCATCCGTTTTTCGGAATCCTGGAGTCCGCCTGCGAAAAACCGCATCAATCTATAGGTAAGTTCATTGTTTACCCTTAGCGTCGATTCAAAAAAGTTCATGCTGATGTAGCAAACTATGGTGGGCTCCAGGGCAGTTGTCGTAACCGGGTAAATGGCTTCGTCGCCTAAACCCATATGGCCCAGTATATCTCCTTTTTTTGCAAATCGGATGATGAGTTCCTTTTCCTTATCCCATTTTTTGTGAACCTTAACCGTTCCCGAATAAATGAAATACATGCCCTCCACAGGGTCGCCTTCGTGAAATATCTGCTGTCCCTTTTTGATATGAAAGTTTTGCTTGTTGGCCTCTATCGCCGGCAACCAGTCTTTCAGGCAAAGCCTGCAAAGCATACAACTATTCAAGTCGCACCCGTGTTTATTAATTTTCATACTTCGTAAGGGTGCAATATTATGTTTTAGCTAATGATAACCACAAAACTTCGTGAAATTAATTGCGAATCATCTTAAAATAGTTATCGAGGGATACCTTTCCGGACCCTATGACCATGAATACTACCAGCAATACCAGGCATATGATAGATGCCGATAATTCGGTGTTGACCGGTGACAGCCACAAATTCACAAAAAATACCGCGCCGAAAACAACCGGAAGCTGTAACAACGCCGACAGCCGGGTAAAAATGCCTAACGCCACCAATGCTCCGCCTGTCATGTGTATAAAAGCGGCATAATACACTACAGCGATCAGCACCGACGGCGGAAGGGATATGTCCGCCCGGTTTTCGATAATATATTGAAGACCGGAGATGTTTTGCATGAACGCGATGCCTTTCAGCATCAGAAAAATACCTAAAGCAATGCGAATTGCATCGAGAAACCGGGGATGATGCCCATCGCCCCAGGCTTCAATTTTGTGTATCATATCCATAGCTCTTAATTTTATATAACCTTGTTAAAACAACATATAATTATATTTTATTATAAAACTATATAATTTTTTGCCAAATAAGCAATGTTTTTTATAAAATTAACATTGATTGCGGATAAATCTATCGCTACTTTTGCAGCAAATTTTAGCCAGTTAAATTTTTCATTCATCAGGCTTGCAAACAACGTCATTAAAACGCTATGAAAATTACTAACCATACCAACGGAATACCCATTTCGCCAAACCTGGATCAACTGCCCGACAGCAATCAAGATACGAAGAAGAGCTTTATTCTTAAAAAGCGGCTCATAAGCATTTCATTTCTATGTATTGCTGTCGCCGTTGCTATCAGCCTGATTGCAAAATTTTTGGTATCACTTATCAACGCGGTTACCAACCTGGCTTTCTACGGAACTTTTTCTTTAAAATTTCACAGTCCTGCATCCAACCACCTTGGGCTTTGGGTTATCCTGATCCCTGCCATCGGCGGTGTCGTCGTGGGCATAATGGCATTGTATGGTTCCAAGGCTATCCGCGGTCACGGCATACCCGAAGCAATGGAGCAGATACTGGTCAATCAAAGCAGGATAAAACCGGCCATTACTTTCCTTAAGCCGGTATCTTCGGCCATAGCTATAGGTACGGGTGGCCCGTTTGGGGCAGAAGGGCCCATTATTGCTACCGGTGGTGCCCTGGGTTCAACTTTAGGGCAATTATTTAAGATAACCTCGAACGAGCGCAAGATCATCCTGGCGGCCGGGGCCACAGCTGGCATGGCCGCTATTTTCGGCACCCCCATCGCTGCGGTTTTCCTGGCTGTCGAATTGTTACTTTTTGAATTTTCCCCTAAAGCTATTTTGCCTGTTGCGCTTGCCTGTATCACCGGTGCCGCCGGGCATCATCTTTTGTTCGACCCGGGCCCGGTATTTCCAATGCCCAACGTTGCCACCCCTTCAAATGTCGCGCTGGCCATTTACAGCCTGATGGGCGTCGTTGTAGGTTTCCTCGCTATGGCCCTTACCAAAATCGTTTACTGGATAGAGGACATTTTCGAAAAACTACCCATTCATTGGATGTGGTGGCCCGCGCTGGGCGGCCTGGCCGTCGGCCTCGTAGGTTATTTTGCACCCCACACTTTGGGTGTTGGGTATGATAACATAACCTCGCTGCTTGCCGGTAACCTGCCTTTATACCTGGTGCTGAATTTATGTTTTCTAAAGTTTCTTTCCTGGGCCATCGCCCTCGGCAGCGGTACATCCGGAGGAACGCTGGCCCCGTTGCTCACTATCGGTGGTGCAACAGGTGCTATCATGGGTATCCTGGTCAATAATTTATTCCCGGGTGCAGGTATCAGCATACCTATGGCAACGCTGATCGGTATGTCGTCCATGTTTGCCGGTGCTTCCAGGGCCTACCTTACCAGTATCACGTTTGCGCTGGAGGCTACCATGCAATCGCATGCCTTGCTGCCGTTATTGGGTGCTTGTACAGCAGCGTATCTTATCTCGTTTTTCCTGATGGAAAACACCATCATGACCGAGAAGATCGCCAGGCGCGGCGTATTCACCCCGGATTCGTACGAGCCTGACCTGCTGCAAAAAATTACAGTGGCGCAGGTAATGACGGAAAGCGATGTGGTAATAAGCGCCGAAAACACCATAACAGAGGTGAAAGATTGGCTGCGCGAAAACAAGGGGCACGATGATCACTATATCACCGTTGGCAAAGACGGGTCCTATGCAGGTATGCTCAAATTATCGGCGTTATATACACCTGATAACGAAAACAGCGATTCGCTGAGATCGGTGATAGCCCACGTCAGCATATTTTTGAAAAACGATGATACTTTGCGAATGGCTGTTGAAACAATGGCGAAACATAACACGGACGCCTTACCGGTAGTTTCATCCAATGGCAGCAAGATCATTGGCATACTAACTTACCAGGGAATTTTGACGGCGTATAAACAACATCTTGAAGAAAACGAAACAGCCAATACACAGATCTCGCTTAAGCGGGGGCGCATGAAGCTGCTGATTAAAGGCCGCAAGCTTATTCATGTGGGCAATGTACCCAAATAGGTTTAACTGAGCCGTTTCCAGGTAAGTGTGCGGGTAATCGGTTCGCCGTCGGGCCTGGTGGTTTCCAGTTGGATAACGAGTTTATCCCCTTCCGCACGCATATCGCGCGAAACGGTAATCCCGATATTGGATGATTTGATGGAACCGACAAGTGTATGCGCCACTTTGCCGGTTTGTTCATCTACCTCATAGGTTCCGAAGTAGGCATCATACCCACCTACGGCGCTGGTATTATTTCGGCCTGAATAAAACACTTGCTCACCGGCATCTTCGGTCCGGTCGCGTTTCATAAACTGTGCGGCAAAATGGGTACCGGAGTAAGATAATATTCCAAACGGGTCGGCGCCTAACGTAGGGTCGATCCGTTTTTGCCCTTCTTTGGTCCAGTCCTCACGGGTCAATAACCACCAAATACCACGAATGTCAGCGGTTAAACTGCCGGAGGGAGCAGCAAGTATAGGAGAACTCATGATTTAACTTTCCGATCCAAAAATTCCATACCAAGTTAGGAACAATAAAAATGTATTCAAACAATACCATACCGATTGATTTTATGAATAAATATGTATACTTGTTAATTATACAGTTATTATTATGAAAGCTAAACTCCTCTTGTTTTTCGTGTCAACCGGCTTCAGCCTGGGGGCATTTGCGCAGAAAACTGCCAGCGTTGAGATCAGCAACGACTCTAAACTGACCATCAGCCGCTTTATTTACGGTCAATTTGCCGAACACCTTGGACACGGGGTCTATGGTGGTTTTTGGGTAGATAAGAATTTACCTGTCGAAAAGCAGGACCGGATAAGGATGGATGTGGTGAATGCCCTAAAAAAAATTAAAATACCCGACCTGCGCTGGCCGGGCGGATGCTTTGCCGATGAATATCATTGGCGCGACGGCATTGGCCCACGCGACAAACGGCCCAAAATGGTGAATACCAACTGGGGTAACGTAACCGACGACAATAGCTTCGGCACGCATGAGTTTTTAAAACTTTGCGAATTGATCGGCTGCGAACCGTACATCGCCGGCAACGTAGGCAGCGGTACTGTGGAGGAGATGGCCAAATGGGTTGAATATCTCAACCTTGACGGGGAAAGCACCATGGCGCAACTAAGGGCACAAAACGGTCACCCTGCACCATATAAGGTTACCTTTTGGGGTGTTGGGAACGAGAGCTGGGGCTGCGGCGGCAATATGACGCCCGAGTTTTATGCCAACCAGTACAAGCGCTACGCAGTTTATGCACGCAATTACCCGGGAGCACAGCTTAAGAAGATAGCCAGCGGGCCAAACGCCGACGATTACAACTGGACGGAAGTGATGATGAAAAATGTAGGCCAGGATATGTGGGGCCTCTCACTGCACTATTACACCGTACCCACCGGCAACTGGGGGCATAAAGGATCGGCGACAAAATTTGATGAAAAGGAATACTTCGGCACCATGGTAAACTGCTTAAAAATGGAGGAACTGGTAAACAAACATTCAGCCATTATGGATAAGTATGACCCTGACAAACATGTGGCATTGGTTGTCGATGAATGGGGTATCTGGACCGATGTGGAGCCGGGGACAAATCCGGGTTTCTTATACCAGCAAAATAGCCTTAGAGACGCTTTGCTGGCCGCCACCACCCTCAACATATTTAACAATCATTGCGACCGTGTTAAAATGGCCAACCTGGCGCAAACGGTAAATGTGCTGCAATCGCTTATCCTGACAGACAAGGACAAAATGCTGCTGACACCCACTTATCATATTTTCGACCTGTATAAAGTTCACCAGGATGCTAAGTACCTGCCGGTAAAACTCAATTCGCCCGATTACGAGTTCGACGGCAAAAAGATACCTGCGGTAAGCATCACCGCCTCGCAGGATGCGGCCGGGAAGATACACGTATCGTTGGTCAATCTCGACCCACATAACACCATCACCGTTTCATCCGAATTAAATGGCTTGCAATGGAACAAGGTAAGCGGGCAAATACTAACATCAGAAAACCTGACCGATATCAACACTTTTCAGCATCCAGGCAAGGTAAGCCTGAAGGCATTTAATGGCGCAAAAAAGGATGGAGAAAAGTTAGTTGTCGACCTGCCGGCCAAGTCGGTTGTGACGCTGGAGTTAAATTGAACCCTGCAAAAGGTTGTAATTAAGAAAATAGTTTATATTAGTCAATTGTTGTTTGATAATTCAAACTATATAATTTATAATTGTCAAACCAACATATATAAACCTAAAACAACAACATGCATACATTATCAAATGGCGACTGGACCGTATTCGTCATATACTTTATCATTGTGGCCTCTTACGGCTATTGGGTATACCGGCGTAAGCACAATTTAGATGTCAGCTCGCAGGGCTATTTTTTGGCGCAGGGTACGCTTACCTGGTGGGCCATTGGCGCATCGCTGATCGCCTCAAACATTTCCGCCGAACAAATGGTGGGTATGAGTGGTTCGGGTTTTTCTATGGGTTTGGCCATATCCTGTTATGAGTGGATGGCGGCAGCAACATTAGTCATCGTGGCGGTGTTCTTTATCCCCGTTTATCTTAAAAATAAGATATTCACCATGCCGCAGTTCCTTAACCAGCGGTACAACGGCAACGTGGCGATGATCATGGCAATTTTTTGGCTCTTGCTGTACATTATAGTAAACCTTACCTCCATCCTGTACCTCGGTGCGATTGCCGTTCACGGCATTTCGGGCATCAGCATGACAACCTGTGTTATATTCCTTGCTATTTTTGCTGTAATTATCACACTGGGCGGCATGAAGGTAATTGGTTATACCGACGTTATCCAGGTGTTTTTCCTGATACTCGGCGGCCTGGTAACAACCTACATTGCGGTTAATGAAGTGGCCAAACACTTTGGAAGCCCAGGCTTCCTGAATGGCTTAAGCCTCATGAAGTCTCATGCAGAGGACCATTTTCAAATGATATTTCATAAGGACAATCAGCATTATTCCGACCTGCCGGGCTTAAGTGTATTGATCGGCGGCTTGTGGATCACCAACCTTAACTATTGGGGATGTAACCAGTATATAACGCAGCGTGCATTGGGGGCCGATCTTAAAACAGCCCGTACCGGTATCTTATTTGCCGCTTTCTTAAAGTTATTGATGCCTGTGATTGTGGTATTGCCGGGTATTGCAGCATTTATCCTGTACAAACAAAATGTATTTCATTCGCAAATGATGGTCAATGGCGAGTTGAATCCGGATAATGCTTATCCTTCATTGCTCAACCTTTTACCACCGTGGTTCAAAGGGCTTTCGTTTGCGGCCCTGACTGCTGCCGTGGTTGCGTCACTTGCTGGAAAAGTAAATAGTATAGCAACCATTTTTACAATGGATATCTATAAAAAGGCAATTAAAAAGGACGCGACGGATAAACAAATGGTAACGATAGGCAAAATCGCCGTAGTCGTGGCAATGATATTGGGTTGTGTTATTGCGCCATTTATGGGTATCGATAAAAAAGGCGGATTTCAGTTCATACAGGAATACACTGGTTTTGTTTCGCCCGGGATATTTGCGATGTTCCTGCTTGGTTTTTTCTGGAAAAAGACCACTTCCAGCGCAGCTATGTTCGCAACCATTGGGGGTTTTATCATGTCGGTGATATTGAAGGTGCTTCCAAAATTCGTTAACCTGGCGTTTCTGAAAGGCGTTGGTTTCTCAGCCCTCGTATTGCAATCCGATGGGACGACAAAATTATATGAAATACCATTCCTCGACCGGATGGCCATTGTATTTGTTGTTTGTGTTATCGGTATGTATTTCATTTCGATAAAAGAGAACCCTAAGGGCGACAAAACACACGCACTTGAGGTGGATACAAGCATGTTCAAGGTATCAAATGGTTTTGCCGTAGGGGCATTGATCATTGGCGGCATTTTGACTGCCCTTTATACCATGTTCTGGTAAGCACTTTAATCGATCAATTCTATATGCGGCGCCCCGGTTTTCCTGGGCGCTTTTTTTTTCGGCTAAAGCCCATTGACTGGCTTTTACTATTCCGTTGGTTGAAACCAACGGCAATGGATTTTTTGTTGCGGATAGTTGGATGTCATCCATTTTTTACACTCAAGCAGGTGTCTAATTCATTGCCGTCCCATTTATGGGGCGGGTATAATGGAAAGATTTGTGGCTTTAGCCGAACCCATCGCCACAGTTCAAATCATTTTGTCTTATATTAGGCCGTTCATTTACAAACCATCTATCCTCCTATGTTTAGTAACCTCGAACAAACTTTTCGCTGGTACGGCCCGTCCGACCCGGTTACGCTCCGATCCATTTGCCAGGCCGGGGCAACTGGCGTTGTTACGGCTTTGCACCATATACCCAGCGGCGAGGTTTGGAGTACGGAAGAAATAGAAAAGCGAAAAAATATTATCCAGGCAGCCGGATTGAGGTGGTCGGTTGTAGAGAGCGTAAACATACACGAAAGCATCAAAACCGCAAGCCCTGACCGTGAAAAGTATGCAGAGAATTACATCGCTACCTTAAAGAATTTAGCGCAAGCCGGTATCAAAACCGTCTGCTATAATTTTATGCCCGTGCTGGATTGGACGCGGACCGATATTGATTTTCGCCTGCCTAACGGGGCGTCCGCTTTGCGCTTTCATGCACCCGCAATGGCTGCATTCGACCTGTATATTTTAGAACGGGAAGGCGCTTACCAGGAATTCAGCCGCCGGCAGCAGGACGATGCCAAAGAATACTTTGACAGCCTGGGCGCTGAAGAAAAACAGCAACTAACAAAAAATGTAATGGCCGGCTTGCCCGGTACGAAAGACGTACTGACCGTCGATCAATTCAAAGGTCACCTCGAAAAATATAAGGGTATTAACGCTGCGCAGCTTAAACAAAATTTAGCCTGGTTCCTCAAAACCATCATCCCCGAAGCAGAAAAGCTGGGCGTAAAAATGTGTATCCACCCGGACGATCCGCCGTTCCCGATATTGGGCCTGCCCAGGGTGGTTTCGAAAGAAGAGGATTTGCTGGATGTGATAAACGCCTGCCCGTCGCCATCAAACGGCCTGACATTTTGTACTGGTTCGCTGGGCGCACGCGAAGACAACGACCTGCCGGCAATGATAGACAGACTAGGAACACATATCCATTTCCTGCACTTGCGGAATGTAAAACGGGAAGCCGACGGCAGTTTTTACGAGGATAACCATTTGGAAGGAAGCTCGGATATGTATGCGATCATGAAGAGCGTAGTTAAAGAGCAAAGGCGCAGGGAAGAAAACGGAAGGACGGACATTGCCATCCCGATGCGGCCCGATCACGGGCATAAATTGCTGGATGATTTTAAGTACGATACTTTTCCGGGTTATTCGGCTATTGGCAGGTTAAAAGGCCTGGCCGAATTGCGGGGTTTGGAAATGGGCATCAAGAACACCTTATACCATTAAGATGAAGGCATTTTTGGATGATGATTTTTTATTGAACGGCAAAACGGCGCAGCGCCTGTATCGCGACTATGCCGCCAATATGCCCATCATCGATTACCATTGCCACCTGCCGCCCGATGAGATAGCGGCGGACATCAACTTCCATAATTTAACCCATGCCTGGCTTTACGGCGACCATTACAAATGGCGGGCCATGCGGGCCAACGGCGTTAACGAATATTACATAACCGGCAAAGCAAGCGACGAAGAAAAGTTTTTAAAATGGGCCGAAACGGTGCCCTATACCCTGCGCAACCCGCTTTATCATTGGACACACCTTGAACTTCGCCGGTATTTTGGGGTGGATAAATTATTATCGCCGGATACCGCTAAAGATATTTATGACGAGTGCTCATCTAAACTGAGATCGCCGGATTATACGGTAAAAAACCTGCTCACCAAAATGAAGGTGGAAGTGGTTTGTACCACCGACGACCCGCTGGATAACCTGGCGCATCATCAAAAAATAAAACAGGATAACTACACAGTAAAAGTATTGCCAGCCTATCGCCCCGATAAAGCGATGAACCCGGATGATACTTTTATACTGAATGAGTATATTAACAAACTGGAAAGTATTTCGGGCGTCGAAATACAGGATTTCGGGATCTACCTGGATGCCTTAAAAGTCAGGCACAATCACTTCGCCGCCAACGGCTGCAAGCTGTCCGACCATGGGCTGGAACAGATATATGCAGAAGATTATACCGACGCCGAGATTGGGGCTATCTTCAAAAAAATAAGGCACAATTATACACTAATGCCGTTGGAGATATTAAAATTTAAATCGGCTATGCTGTATAACTTTGCCTTATGGGATCATGAAAAGGGTTGGGTGCAGCAGTTCCATTTGGGTGCGCTCCGCAATAACAACACACGGGCGCTAAGCACCCTTGGTCCGGATACCGGCTGGGATTCCATCGGCGACTTTAGCCAGGCGCGTTCGCTATCCAAATTCCTGAACAAGCTGGATACCACCAACCAACTTGCGAAGACTATCATCTATAACCTTAACCCGGCGGATAACGAAATGATAGCTGCCATGATCGGCAATTTTAACGACGGTTCGGTTGCCGGCAAGGTGCAATTCGGTTCGGCATGGTGGTTCTTGGATCAGAAGGACGGCATGACCAAACAGTTGAATGCCCTGTCGAATATGGGATTGCTATGCCGTATGGTAGGCATGCTGACGGATTCGCGCAGCTTCCTGTCGTTCCCGCGGCACGAGTATTTCAGGCGGCTGCTTTGCAACTTGTTTGGCGAGGATATTGATAACGGCGAACTGCCCGGCGATATAGCCTGGACAGGTAAGATCATACAGGATATTTGTTATTATAATGCTAAAAACTATTTCGATTTTTAAATGATGAACGATCCTTTAAAAATGAATACAAAGGGTAAGGTACTCACCTTTGGTGAATTGCTTTTGCGCATCTCGCCTGATGAGGAAGGCCAGTGGCTAAAGGATAACCAGCTTCCGTTTTTTATAGCAGGGGCCGAGTTGAACGCAGCTACCGCCCTGGCTTTATGGGATGTGCCGACCAAATATGTAACCGCCTTGCCGGATAACGGTATGGCGAAACAGATCGTCGGGTTTGTGGAGCAGCAGGGTATCGAAATGTCGGTAAATTATCATGGTCGTCGGATCGGCTTGTATTTCCTAACCAAAGGAAAGGACCTGAAAAACGATGCCCTGATATATGACCGCGCTTATTCGGCTTTTTCCGAATTAAAACCAGGAATGATAGATTGGGAAAAGGAATTTGAGGGCGTAAGCTGGTTTGATTTCAGCGCGATATGCCCTGCCATCAGCCATAATATTGCCGATGTATGCGAGGAGGCTTTAAGAGTTGCTTCGCAAAAAAATATAACGATATCTGTCGACCTGAACTACCGCTCCAAGCTTTGGAAATATGGTAAGGAACCGAATGAAGTAATGCCCCGCCTGGTTCAATACTGCGACCTGGTGATGGGTAACGTTTGGGCGGCCGAAGCCATGCTGGGTATTCCCGTAACGCCGGATATTCACGAATCGGGCCAGCGGAGCATTTACCTGAAGGAGGCGCTGAAAACATCCGAAGAGATCATCAAACAATACCCAAAGTGTAAAGCGGTAGCCAATACGTTCCGGTTTGACAGCGAAGGCGAGATAGATTATTATGCGGCCCTTTATACCGGCGGCGAATTTTACAATTCGAACGAATACAGTGCATCGCACATCATCAATAAAGTTGGCAGCGGCGATTGCTTTATGGCAGGCCTCATTTATGGTTTTTACCACAATTGGGACCCCGGGCAAACGCTCGAATACGCAACCGCGGCGGCGTTTGAGAAGCTATTTATAGAAAGCGATGTCACCAACAGATCAGTTCACGAAATTTTAACCAGGGCAAATGAAGCATAAACAAGCAGTACTCGACAGCATTATTAAACAGGGCATGCTGCCTTTGTTCTTTTATGAAGACCCGGAAGTGAGCCTGCAAATAGTGCGCACATTGTACAAAGCCGGTGTGCGGGTAATGGAGTACACCAACCGCGCGAAGGAAGCCTTTGAAAATTTCAAAATGCTTAAGACGGCAGTCGATAAGGAGATGCCCGATTTTTACTTCGGCGTTGGAACTATTAAGACCAAAGACGACGCCATAAAATTTACTGATGCCGGTACCGATTTTATAGTGGCGCCAACCATCAACCCCGAAGTTGGAGAAATAGCCAACCAGCACGGCGGTTTGTGGATCCCCGGCTGTATGACGCCTACCGAAATTCATACGGCGCAGGAACACGGCGCGGCACTCATCAAAATATTTCCGGCGAATGTACTTGGGCCGGGCTTTGTATCGGCAGTGACGGATGTTTTCCGGGGTCAATTATTTATGCCGACCGGTGGCGTTGAGCTGAATAAAGAAAATATCAGCGGCTGGTTCAAAGCGGGTGTTTGTGCGGTGGGTATGGGCAGCAAACTCATCACTAAGCAGATATTGCAAAATAAATTATACGATCAGTTATATGCAGATACCGTAACAGCATTGGAACTGGTTCAATCATCAAAGCAACCATGAATGAAAAATCCGGAAACTACCGATGGGTCATCTGCGCGCTGATTTTCTTTGCCACAACCATCAATTATTTGGACAGGGCGGTGATCAGCCTGCTTAAGTCGGACCTGACCAAAGATTTTCATTGGAACGACGGGGACTACGCCAATATCGAGATCGCTTTTAAAGTAGCGTACTCCATAGGGCTTTTATTTGCGGGTCGGCTGATAGACAGGCTGGGCACAAAAATGGGTTATTTTTTCTCCACCCTTTTATGGAGTTTTTCGGCAGTTTTTCACGCCCTGGCCAATAGTACATTCGGCTTCGGCGTAGTGCGTTTCGCGTTAGGTTTAAGCGAGGCCGGTAATTTCCCGGCTGCCATCAAAACCGTTGCCGAATGGTTCCCCAAAAAGGACCGGGCGCTGGCAACCGGAATATTCAATACCGGTGCAGGCGTTGGCGCTATAGTTGCTCCGCTTACCGTACCCTTTATAGCAGTGGCCTGGGGCTGGCGCTGGGCTTTTATTATCACCGGCTCCATCGGGTTTATCTGGTTGATATTCTGGTTATGGCTTTATGAGATCCCGGCTCGTCAAAAGCGCGTCTCTAAGATCGAATTGGATTATATCCATAGTGATGCAGACGAAAAAGACAAGATTGCCGAACCGGGTGAAAGGATATCATGGGCAAAACTCCTTAGCTATAAGCAAACCTGGGCGTTCTCTATCGGCAAATTCCTTACCGACCCTATTTGGTGGTTCTATCTCTTCTGGCTGCCCGACTTTTTGGAAAGCCAATACGGCCTGAAAATGACGGGGGTAGCCATGCCTGTCGCATTAGTTTACCTTATGGCGACGGTTGGCAGCATTTACGGCGGTTACCTTCCCAAAAGCCTCATCGAGAAAAGCTGGCCGGTATTCAAAGCCCGCAAAACGTCCATGCTCATTTACGCATTTGCGGTGGTGCCCATTGTTTTCGCACAAATACTTGGCGGTATCAACATGTGGCTGGCGGTTATCATTATCGGCTTGGCAGCATCTGCCCACCAGGCCTGGAGCGCCAATATCTTTACAACCGTATCGGATATGTTCCCTAAGCGGGCTGTTGGCTCAGTAACCGGTATTGGCGGAATGTTCGGTTCGGTGGGTAGTGTATTCCTGTCGCTTTTTGTGCAGAAGAACATGTTTGTGCATTACCGCGCCATACATCATATTGAGATAGCCTACTATATCATGTTCTTTGTATGCGGCGCCTCTTATTTACTGGCTTGGTGTATTATGCACTTTTTGGTACCGAAAATGAAAGGTGTAGATCTGTAAACTCATAACGAATGTGTCCGATAAATATGAATAAAAATATTTGGTTCGCATTAGTGAGAGTGGAAACCGTGAATGGCAATACTGATTTAGGAGACGCCGGAGGAGCATATGTTAATGTCGCATATTCGGCGTTAAGTAAAGATGATTTTCTGATTGTAGTAACGGAATCCTTTGAGTCCTTCGACTTTAAAGTCATTGAGGTAGAGTATATCGAAAGAGAAGATAACTTATTAATACGTAACCGGGACAATGCTGAAAAACTAAAGCTCCTTAAACGAATATTAGATGGTGATGAGTTTGCATGGGGTACGTTTCACACCTACCCGCCCAAATAGTACCACAAAAGTTTTGATGAGGTGCCATGGAAGCATTAGTACCAAAAATGAAGTCTGTGTCGGTACTTGACAGAGAATTATTCTTCCACCACACAAATCGGCGTATGCTTCACCGGGAAATTAACTGAATTGGCGATAAAGCAAAGCTCGCCGGCCTTGTGATGCAGTTCGTTGGCTTTGGCAATCATGGAGGCATCCCTAACCGTAACTACAGGGTTCAGCGTCACCTCGGTAAAATGCCCTCCGCCATCTGCTGTTTCGGCCATAGTGCCGGTGGCATGGTCAACATAACCGGTTACTATCACGCCGTTCATCACACAAACATGCAGGTAGGATAACATGTGGCAGGTAGATAGCGCCGATACCAAAAATTCCTCGGGGTTATACCTCGTTTTATCGCCCCTGAATGCAGGGTCGGATGAGCCGGGAATCTCAATTTTATTTTCGGCCCTGATGATGTGGTTTCGGTCGTAGGCACGGTAGTCGCTGGTGCCTGTGCCCTTGTTGCCGGTCCAGGTTATGGTTAAATTATAGGTATGTGATCTTTCCATTTGCAATTGTAGCGATATTTTGACTTACTTAGTTCAGCATCAGCTGATGAATCACCCTTATGGGGTGACATTTTTATTCATTAAATAAGCGTAATTTGATATTGGATTTAAAAAAGCGGGCTGTAAACCAATACATGTTAAAAATATTGAGGGGAAATTGTTACCGGGGTAAAGCGTCAGGTCTCCTGCGCCTGTCTTGCCTGATCGCTTTTATCCTGGCGAACACGGTTTGCTATGCCCAAAAATACACCTTCACCCATTATGATATACAGGACGGGTTGATCCAGTCGCAGGTGAACGATCTTACGCTCGACCAGCAGCACCGGCTTTGGATAGCCACGCTTGGCGGCGCCTGCCGCTTTGATGGTAAGGAGTTCGTATCTTTTTCACGGCAAAACGGTATGCCCACCAATTTTGTGAATGTTGTTCTGTCCGATAAGAATAACGATGTCTGGTTCGGTACGCAAAGTGGCCTCGTTAGAATGACCGGCAGAAAGATGACCGTCATCAAACTGCCAGCCAACCAGGAAAACAAACGTGTCAGGAATATTGTGCAGGACGGTAACGGGAAAGTTTGGGCCATTATCGGCGGCCGCCTGTTCAGCATGGCGGGTGACAAGGCCCAGCAACATTGGGTGCAGGATACCATCAAAAGGTTATTGACCACTATCGCAATTGATAAAACGGGGCGATTGTATGCCTCCGTTTACCGCAAAGGGCTTTACCTGCTCGATGGCGGCAAGTGGACCAACATCGCCGACTATCCGGCGGCCGACAAATCTTTTTATGTTTCTAAAATCGTATTTGACCGCACGATAGAACACAGGATATACCTGCAAACTTATACCGCGCTGTTTACAGTAGAGGATGGCGAACTAATGCCTTTTGAAAGCAAAGCGATATCATCCATTAAATCGTACCTGCTATGCTTAACCCAGGATGTCAATAATAATTTCTGGATCGGAACCAGCAGCGGGGTATACTCCCTGCAGGACCACCAACTGATACATTTCACCGCGCAGAACGGGTTATCAGACAATGCCGTTTCCGATATCTATAACGATGCCGACAACAACCTTTGGTTTGCAACGCAGGGCAATGGGCTTTATAAATATGAGGGCGACCGCTTTATTACTTTCGACAGGTCGCAGGGTATGCCTTTTAATGAAGTGGTAATGGGCATCGTTAAAGATAAAAAGGGCGACGTTCTGTTAGGCATCGACGGCGGCGGCTTGATGCGTTATGACGGTAAAAAATTATACCCGGTAGAACTGCCGGGTAAAGAACAGGCCCTGATGCGAATACAGGCGCTTTATTGTGATAGTAAGGGTACTTTATGGATAGGCACGCATGAAGGCCTTTGGACCTATGATAACAAAACCCTGAAAGAGATCAAAGAGGTTTCCAATTACGCCATCAACGGTATTGCCGAAGACAGCAGCGGCGTTATATGGGTAACTACGGCAGGTGGTTGTTTCTATTACCGGAACGGGCAATTATTTCATGTAGCCAATTATTACCGTTTTTCATCAGCTATCGCCACCCTCGGGCGCGATTCGGTGATGGTGGGCACTAACGATGGCATCGCGCTTATTGTAAATAAGGAAGTAGCAAAAAACTTTGCGGTGAACGAAGTGAAGACATCGGCCGTTTTCTGCATACTCAAATACCGCAATTATTTGGTGTTCGGTACAGACGATCGCGGCATATTTGCCTGGGACCGTGCCACCGGCAAGATGAAAAATTATGGTGTAAAGGATGGGCTTAATTCGAATACTATCTACAGCCTGGTGACTGATGAAAATGGCGTGATATGGGCCGGAACTGGTAGGGGTGTAAACAAATTGCTATTCGACAGGAAAAAGAACCGGTTCGCACTTACCGGCAATGGCAGCCCTAAATCCCTGATATTGGAATCGAACCAGAACGCAAGCTTATACACCGATCACAAAGTGTGGATCGGTACTACGAAGGGTGCGATTATTTATGACGTAAATTCAAAACAGGAACGGGTGGCGCCTCCCCACGTAATTATCCAGTCGGCCAGGATGGTACCCAAAGAGGGCGCTGCAAATGGGTGGCTAACCAGTGTTCTGCTGAAGGACGGCGCTATCCTGTCGCACAGCCAGAACCACCTGGCTATATGGTTCCGTGGTGTCGATCTGCGCGATCCCAACGGCATCTCGTATCGTTACAAATTAAAGGGACTTGACACCAACTATTCGACCCCGATAACAAACGACGTAGTGGATTATCCGTCGTTACCTGCCGGAAAATATACGTTCCAGGTAGTGGCCATTTCATCCGGCGGGATCCGCTCGGCAAATACCGCGAGCTTTTCGTTTACCATCACGCCGGCATTTTATCAAACTGTTTGGTTCAGGGTGGCGGGGATAGCGTTTTTTATCCTGATTGGTTTCATTATCCAAAACTACAGGCACCGGGTCAAAGTAAACCGGCAGCGTATGATAGAGGCCACCAAGCGCGAAGAAAGCCTCAAAATAAGGCAGCAAACAGCCGAGGACTTCCACGACGAATTGGGTAATAAACTCACCCGGATTACCGTGCTGTCCGAGATATTGGATACCAAAATGGATGTCAACCAGGCCGATCAGAAGAAACTGCTGGAGCAGATCAAGCAAAACGCCTCGTCACTTTATAATGGCACCAGGGATATCCTGTGGGCGCTTGACCCCAAAAGCGATAACCTTTACGAAATATTGAACCATATTAAAGATTTTGGCAGCGAGCTTTTCCTTGATACCGCTGTAGAGTTTGAGTTCACCGGCATTGATGAATCGCTGAACGAGGTAAAGCTGCCAATGGAGTACAGCCGCAATATCCCGATGATATTTAAGGAGCTGCTGAACAATATACTAAAACATGCGCACGCCACCCGTGTGATACTTAACCTGGATGATGTGCAAAAAGACGAGATGCACCTGACGCTTAAGGATAACGGCTGCGGTTTTTCGATGAACGGATCGCCAAAAGGGCAGGGCATCAATAATATCGTTACCCGCACCAGGCGGATCGGCGGCGAGATAAATATTTCATCAGAAAAGGGACATGGAACTTTGGTTGATCTGAAGATCAGGATAAATAATGCAATAACACATTAAAACCAGAAAGATAATGGGCAGGGATATCAGGATAGTAATTATTGAGGACGACGAGATCATTCGTGAAGGGTACGCTTTGCTGATCGGGCAGAGCGATGGCTATACCGTAGTGCGAAGCTATGCATCGTTTGATGACGCGGTGAAAACAATAGGCGATGATTCGCCGGACGTTATCCTGCTGGATATCGAACTTCCGGGCACAAACGGCATACAAGCCATCCCGAAGCTAAAAAAAATGCTGCCGCATGCGTATATCCTTATACTTACCGTATACGAATCTGAAAAGACAATATTCGATGCGCTCGCCAATGGTGCATCGGGATACCTGACAAAAAACACAGCTCCTTCAAAGATCGTCGAATCCATTCGCGAGGTAAAAGACGGCGGCGGCCCGATGAGCGTTAATATCGCCCGGATGGTCATCAAATCATTCCAGCGAAACCAGGAATCGCCGCTTTCAAAACGCGAAACGCAGATACTCGAGCAAATTGCTGATGGTAAAAGCCGCAGCCAGGTAGCAAAGGATCTGTTTATCGACCTGGAAACTGTGCGCAGCCATATCAAGAACATCTACCTGAAACTGGATGTAAACTCCAGGGCCGACGCCATAAAAACAGCTAAGGAAAATAAACTGATATAAAGAAAAACCATTTCAACCCATGATAAAACCTAATCACCTATTGAAAGCCGGGCTTTTGTTTGCCTTTGCCTTTTTTTCAGTTACCGCATTCGCGCAAAGCACTGCCCTTAAACAAAAATTGCAATCTAAACTCGACTCGCTTTGCATCGCCGGAAAATTCCCCGGGCTCAATGCCGGGATCGTTTTGCCCGATAATACCGTCATTGCTGTTGCGTCTGGCATGGCTGATTCGATCCGCCATATACCTTTGACTACCGACAGCTACATGATGCAGGGCAGCGTTGGAAAAACGTATGTGTCGGCTATTGCTATGCAGCTGATCAAAGAAGGGAAGTTTAGCCTGGACGATAAGGTATCCAAATACCTCGGCCATTATGAATGGTTCAAACGCTTGCCCAACGCGGATGACATCACCATCAAAATGCTGATGAACCATACCAGCGGTATCATGCGTTACGAATTTAAGGAGGCATTTACCAAAGACCTTACCGCCAACCCGGACAAAGTATGGAAACCGGAAGAGGAACTGGCCTATGTGTTTGATGAGAAAGCGCCGTTCAAAGCGGGTGAAGGCTGGGATTATGCCGATACCAATTATATCGTACTGGCTATGATAATGGAACAGGTGACCGGCAAAAAATATTATGATATGCTGCAGCAGCGCCTGTTGAAGCCTTTCCACCTGGCACAAACAAAGCCTTCGGATAAAAGAAAGTTGAAGGGCCTGGTACAGGGCTACGCCGGAAAGAACAATGATTTTGGCGGCCGGAGCGAAGTAATAGCTGACGATGGCGAATTTATTGTCAACCCGCAGTTTGAGTGGACCGGCGGCGGTATCTATTCTACCACCAAAGACCTCGCGAAGTGGGGGAAGCTGCTTTATGAGGGCAGAGCATTTGATCCGGCTATGCTGCCTGTTATGGAAGACGGCGTATTGGCAAAAATGCTGGGGCAAAACACCAAATACGGCCTTGGTGTCATCATCAGGCGATCCGCTAAATACGGAATAAGCTACGGTCATAGTGGCTTCTTCCCGGGGTACATGACCGAAATGTGTTATTTCCCGCAATACAAAATAGCTTTTGCAGTGCAAACCAACACCAGCGATTACCGCAACATGAAAGTCTCGGTTATGAAAGTGCTGATGGAACTGGCAAAGACCACATTTGAAGAGCAGCCGAAAGCCAATTAGGCCTCAAAATCACCCATTTAATTGATAAATCCCCCCAATGGGGTGATAATATGCTAAAGTCACCTTAGTAAATTGTGCTGAGCTTATTCATCACCCTGTTTAACATGGAATACATCAAGATACTCGATAGCCGCAACAAGATAACAAGTCACTATAATTGGAAGTCGTCGCCTGAAACCGCAACCAATTTAACTATGCGGTTTGTATTCGGCGGCAGCGAAATATGCAGTATAGGCAGGCGTCGCCTATCCCTGCAGCACGACTCATTTATTGTGCTGAATAAGGGTACCCAGTTTACTGCAAACAGTGAGACTGATACCTTTGTAAACGTGTTTTCCCTCAGTCTTGATGACGATTTTTTAAATGAATTTAACGATGTACTGGCGCCAAAAGATAAAATATTCGGTGGCAAATACGACGATGAAAATCTCTTGCAGTCAGAGTTAATAGAAACCATATATCCGTTAAAGCCCGAAATGAAGCATGCCATAGTGCTCTTGAAAGAATATTTGGACAATGGCGGTGATGATGAAGATATGCTGAATGAATATTTTTGCAAGTGCCTGCTTAACTATTTCAGGATATATAAGGAAGAGATACTTAACAAAGCCAGGAAACTTAATTTTTTGCACTACAGCACCAGGATTGAGATACTGAGGCGGCTTAACCTGGCAAAAGAATATCTTTACGCTAATTACAACCGCAACGTTAACCTGGATAGCCTGGCCGATCATGCCTGTTTATCGGTCAATCACTTGTTGCGCACCTTCAAACTGGCATATAACCAGTCGCCCCACCAGTTTCTGATACAACTGCGTCTGCAACGTGCGCAATTATTGCTCACTAAAACCGAATACCCCGTCTACGAGATCGTCAACATGGTTGGCTTTAAGTGCACCAGCTCGTTTATAAGGCTTTTCAGGACACGCTACAAAACCACTCCCCTCAAGTACCGCAACGTACTGGCTGCCTGAGCCAATTTCCTGTCAATTTTTACTTTAGCGGGATTGTCATATTCGGCAATGTTATTATATTTGCGCCCACGTTTGAAAGAACGGCCCGTTCGTCTAGGGGTTAGGACGCAAGATTTTCATTCTTGAAACAGGGGTTCGATTCCCCTACGGGCTACCAGAGGGGAAAAGTCACACTTAGTGTACTTTTCCCCTTTCTTTTTTGCCTGTAACTGCCTGTTAATCTGCATAATAATTGAAAGCGGCGCGTTGATATAAGGGGTTCGATGTCCCGTTCCATCAAAACATAGGTTTTTAGGGTATATCGAACCGATCAATTTGCGTTTTTCTGTAATTGGGGCGCGTTTGAATCGTCCTTGTATATCAGAAAACTTTACAATGACCATATCGAGCAAATTTTCAATGGTTTTCAAGCTATCTCCTTTATTCGGCAAATTGGACAGTTTACCTTCCAGCAACATTAATGCTTTATTACAATCCGCTTTAATAGCCTTAAAGTCATCTGCATCGATCTCCCCGCCAGCAATTTGCTTTCTCGCGTTTGACAACATCGTTTCCTGGCGTTCAATTTCAGCCAACAACGTTTTGCGTTCATCTAAATCATCCCTTCGATCAGACTGGTATACTTCCAATATCACACGCTTAAGCAAATCACCAGTAGCCGGGTTAATCTGAAAGTTAAGTAAATCGTTTTCAAAATAGTCGTTGACAGTAGAAGCCTTGAAACGACACTTGCACCCGTTCGTACAATGATAGTAATGAAAGTGTTTACCGTGGCGTCCTTTAGATGCGCTGCCGGTTAGCATTCTGTGACAATCAGGACACTCTAAAAAGCCCCTTAATGGCAACATTTCATTCGAAACGAACTTGACTACAGGTTTTTTCTTATTCCCGTTTAAAACGTCCTGAACTTCGTAAAAAAGACTTTCGGAGATTAGCGGTTCATGTAATCCCCTGACCAGTTGCATTTCTTCATCTTCATAGGGTGGTACGACAATAATGCCACAGTATATTGGGTTGCGTATGATCTTCCAGAAATTATTCCGTTCGCATTTAAACCCTTTATCGCAAGCCATTTTACGAACTTGTTCGCCGCTGTAATTTCCTGTAGATAGCTCTTTGAATATCCATTGCATAATTCCTGCCTCGGGTTGTTTAGGGGCAATGTACTTGCGGCCGTCAGGATAGGAAAGGTTCTGGTAACCTTTTGGTGCAGTTGATACGCAGCGTCCGGCTTTTCGTGCGCGGCGCATACCTGTCATGGTATTTAAGGCGCGTCTTGAATTTTCAGATTCGGGAACGGCTAAGTAAACTGCAAGCATTACAGTGCTTTCCGGTATCTTGAAATCAATCGGCTGGTCGATAGCCATTGCCTGAACATTGTGGCTGCGCAAAATTCCTATCATTTGGTAGGCATATTCGATATTGCGGCTGAACCTGTCCCATTTGATGAAAAGTACGTTGTCCTGGTCTTTTTTCTTCCTGTTTTTAAGGATATTCACAAGCTTTGTCCATTCAGGCCGG
>NZ_DATJJC010000023.1:0-4747 GCF_035492695.1 Mucilaginibacter sp.
CCCGGCGGGTAGGGTCGGCAATGGCCTGGTAAACATCTCTGCGTGCTTTCATCTATCAAATATGCAAGTAAGTGCTTGCAAATATAAATGCAAGTATTTACTTGCGCAAATTTTTTTAATTTTTTTTCTGCGGATGTTGGAGTTAGCTTATTTTTTTAATCGTATTTGCTTAACTATTATAACTTTGGTTCATTATAAACCAATGGACGCTACTTCATAACAAAACTGCATAAATGAAAAAGATCATCTTTTTTATCGCCGTAATTTTAACGGTGGCGCGGGTTTCGGCACAAACCCAAATCTACCCTAAAGAATTTTTTGTTGCGCAGGATGGCAGCGCTCAATTTAAGACCATACAAGAAGCCGTTAATGCTGTGCGCGATTTGTCTCAACAAGTTGTTACCATTCATATCAAAAAAGGAATCTATGCAGAAAAGCTGATCATACCATCCTGGAAAACCAAAATAGCGCTGGTTGGTGAGGATAAAGAAAATACCATTATTACCAATGCCGATTTTTCAGGCAAACCATTTCCTGGCGGCAAAGACGCAATGGGAAGAGCGGCTTATTCAACTTATACCTCGTACACCGTATTGGTTCAGGGAAATGATTTTACGGCCGAGAATCTGACCATCGAAAATAAGGCGGGCCGTGTTGGGCAAGCTGTTGCATTGCATGTTGAGGGCGACCGTTGTGTTGTGAAGAATTGCAAGTTGCTGGGCAACCAGGATACGCTGTATGCGGCAACTGAGGGCAGCAGGCAGTTTTACCAAAACTGCTATATCGAGGGTACGACGGACTTTATATTTGGCGAAGCAACTGCTGTTTTCCAGGATTGCACATTAAGAGAACTTACCAACTCGGTAATTACGGCAGCATCAACAACTCCGCGGCAACGCTTCGGCTATGTATTCTTTCATTGTACCATAGTTGCTGATGACGGTCTCCGCGTTGAACTTGGCCGCCCGTGGCGACCTTATGCCAAGGTAGTTTTTATCAGCTGCGACATGGGCAATCATGTCGTCCCGCTGGCCTGGAGCAACTGGGGCAATCCTGAAAACGAGAAAACGGTACTTTATACAGAGTACGATAGTAAAAACGCGGGCAATATTGCGGGGCGCCCAAAATGGACCCAACAACTAACCGTAAGCAATCTAAAAGAATATACCCTGCCTAATATTTTAGGCGGCGCAGACCATTGGAATCCTTTAAAATAAACAGCATAAAAATGAGATCGCCATTAACCACCAACGCACTGTTAAGTTGCATAATGCTGGTCATTGTTACCGCAACCTGTGCTTTGGCCCAGACCAATAAACCATCGCCGTTTTCCTGGAAAGCGCTGCCAACCGCAAAGCGTCCGGTTTTTAAAAAGGATACCTTCAATATTACCAAATATGGTGCTGTGGCTTTTTCTGACCGGTTAAACACAGCCAGCATCAAGACAGCTATCGAAAAATGCCATGCCGCCGGTGGCGGGGTGGTATTAATACCTAAAGGAAACTGGCTTACGGGCCCTATTATACTAAAAAGCAATGTCAACCTGCACCTGGCAAAAGGGGCGGTATTGCAGTTTACAACAGACAAAAATCAATATCCTTTAATTGCGGCCAATTTTGAGGGGCATGAAACCGTGAGGGATCAATCACCTATCTCGGGAGATGATTTAACGAATGTGGCCATTACCGGCCAGGGTACCGTTGAAGGTAATGGTGATGCTTGGCGGCCTTTATATATGAGCAAGCAAACCTCGGCCCAATGGCAGGATAAACTTAAATCGGGGGGTGTGCTTTCTGATGATGGTAAAACCTGGTTCCCATCGCAACAATATAAATTGGGGCAGGAGATGTCAAAGAAAGGCAAATTAGAAAAGCTTAAAACCATAGCAGATTTTGCACCTGTCAAAGATTACCTGCGGCCAAATTTGCTGGTACTTACCCGTTGTAAACAGGTATTGCTGGAGAGTGTTACCTTTCAAAACTCGCCCTGCTGGTGTTTACATACGCTAATGTGTGTCGATTTAACGGTGAGCCGGGTAAAAGTCAATAATCCAGCATGGGCACAAAATGGCGACGGTTTGGATATTGAAAGCTGCAAAAATGTAGTGGTTGAACATAGTAGCTTTAACTGCGGCGATGATGGCCTTTGTATCAAATCAGGAAAGGATGAGCAGGGCCGCAAAAGAGGCATGCCGACAGAAAACGTTACCATACATGACGACACGGTTTATCAAGCTCATGGCGGCTTCGTGATTGGCAGCGAAATGAGCGGCGGCGCCAGAAACATCTTTGTATATCATTGCGCCTTTATCGGGTCGGACAAGGGCTTGCGTTTTAAGACTGCCAGAGGACGGGGCGGCCTGGTAAACAATATTTTTGTCAAAGACATCTATATGAAAGACATCATACAAGAAGCAATTTACTTTGACATGTATTATTTCACCGCGCCTCCAAAACCGGGACAAGCAGCTCCGGTATTTGCTGTGGACGAAACGACGCCACGCTTTCAGGATTTCTATATCAGTGACATTCATTGTGAGAGTGCGGGCAAGGCGCTATTTATCAGAGGGCTCCCTGAAATGCATATCAAGAACATCGACCTTCAAAATATATATCTGAAAGCTAAAACCGGCATCGAAATAATAGAGGCAGACGATATACATCTTAAAAATTTACAGGTGGATGCATCGAAGAATAATCCGGTAGTTTATATAGAAAACAGCACGAATATTGATTTTAAAGGGCTTGATATCCGCGAAAACAGCGAGGTATTATTTAATGTTGGGGGTGCCAAAACCAAAAATATCAGCGTATCGGGTTTAAAGACGAAGGAGGTAGGTACGCAGGCAAACTTTATTGGTGGTGCCGATAAATCTGCCCTTAGGCTGAATTAAATAATGTCTTATTATTAAAAACAAAAGCGCCGATTCGATCAAATCGGCGCTTTTGTTTGTGATTGCGAGAGACATCCGAAACCGCACCAAATATCGGTGTTAGTGATAAAAAGATTTTACAGTCGACAGTGTTTTGCCACTGGCATCTGCGCATGAAAGCTTTATTTCCGATTTAGCCTGCCCCGGTAAATAGTAAATCGAAATAGCATGTAATCCAGCTTTCAGATTAACAGTTTGCTGCCTGCTTTCTCCCGATGTATATCCATAATCTTCATCAATTAATGCCGTCTCATGTAATCGCATAAAAGCTTTTCCATTTACAGCTAAAGAGAAGGTGTATTGCCCGTCGGCAGGTATTTTTATATAGCCGGTAAACAGGGTTGTGCCATTATTGAAGGTGGTTTTCACATCGTTGCTTATACCTTTTTTATCAGGCATCAATCCTGCCGGTTTTATTACCCAAGGAAACTTCCCTTTGTAAAAGCTCCACGATAAACCGGGCGAAGCTGCTTTAACGTTTTTATCAGTAGGTATTGCGTCCTTGTCGTAGGGGCGCGGTGCTTCCGCATCCGGCCGGTGTACCTGCAATACCTTATCCTTCATTTTTTCCTGTATGCTCACGTATGCGGGTCTTGATGCCAGGTTGGTAGTCTCTTTAGGGTCGCTGATGACATTATAGATCTCAAAATTATCTGCCGCCGACTGGATGTTATAACGAACACCAACCAGGCTATCCATGCGTATGGCCTGCATTTGATTTCTCCGTTTCCCTCGTCTTGATGCTTCAAATTCTTTGAATTTCGGGGTCTGACCGCTTTCAAAATATTCCACATAAACCAATCCCTTTTGCTGATGACCTACACCTGTCAGCGATGGCAGCAAAGAAACACCATCTGCCCGGGCCGGAATTGGCAAACGTGCCGCATCTGCCAACGTCGGCAGCCAATCAGACATCATTGAAGGCGTGTTAACCACTGTTTCAGGCTTGATGTGCCCCGGCCATGCAGCAATGCTTGGCATTCTTAGTCCGCCCTCCCAGCAATCGCGTTTAATGCCATCAAACGGGCCATAACCACCAAAAAAGGTGGGATGATTAGGTACAAATGAAGCCGGTAGATATGATTCGATAGACGGGCCATTATCAGATGTAAAAACAATAAGTGTATTGTCGGCCAGGTGCAGATCCGTCAGTAATTGGCGGATATCGCCGACAGCGGCATCAATGCGCTGAACCGCGGTAGCATAACGCTTGTAGGTGTCTGGCCACGGTATTTCAGGCGTAGCCGGATTCTTGTCATGATCATAAGTAGCATTGGCAAAAGCCGGATATACGTATGAATCCGGCGTACCGGAAGCGGTATTGATCATGTGCCCGTTATTGCCCAGCCATTGTAGCCCGCCTTTTAAACCGCCACCAGCCGGATAAGCCTGTGTGGGTAGTTCCAGCACAGCATGCGGCGTATCATAAGCCAGATACATAAAGAACGGCTTGCCGGCATCATTACTTTTAGTATGATCGACGATCCATTTTTTTGCCGCGGCGGTCCACAGATCGGCAGTATAGCATTTACTTAACCCGGCCGATACCTCTTTGTAATCATCCCATACCTGTTTCTTTGTCCCATATATTCCTTCAACAGGATAATGCTCGTGGCCGTCGCCATGGCGCATATAACCGAAATAATGGTCAAAGCCGCGTTTTAACGGGTGTGCCGGCCAATTTGGCTCAGGTACTTTAGTGCCTTGCAGGCCCCATTTACCAATGGCTACCGTATTGTAACCGCCTGCTTTTAGCACGTTAGCTATGGTGTAATTATCTTCTAATTGCTTATCGAACTGATTGTCGCGCACAGA
>NZ_DATJJC010000024.1:0-37912 GCF_035492695.1 Mucilaginibacter sp.
TTTTCATTAAGGTTTAGATTAATAATTTGTAACGAATATAAAATTATTTTGTAGATCAAAACAAATATTAAGTCGAACTACTTTAACCTTCCATCAACTCCACCTCTGCCACCGGGCTAAACAAATAAATACGTTTAGAATGTACTTCAATACATTTATAACGTTTACGCAATTTCTCTTCTTTACGGAATACCCGGCCGTCTTTTAGTTTGAACAGGGCCTTTGCCGGTAATTTTTCAACTGTAAATACGGCCTCTTTTGGCACGTCGTATTTTTTTAATGAACGGTATAATGTAAGGTCTGAGCAGCTTGACGCGGCAGGATTGTTTAAATAACTTGTAATAGCATGTTTAACATCGGGTGGAAACACTTCTTTTTCAAAAAAAGGCTGCATCATTTTTTTGAAGTTGTTTTTCCATTCGGCGCCATGCGGTTTGGCTTTTTGCTTATGCTCGTTCCAGGTATGCAGGTGCGCGAACTCATGTACAGTGGTCACCAAAAAAGCGTAGGGATTAAGGTCGTAATTAACCGAGATGCGATGTCCCTTGCCTGAATGCGGCGCACGGTAATCGCCAAACTTGCTGCCGCGGTTACGCGAAATTTTAAACTCGCATTTAAAGTAATCTATCCAACGGCCAATAAGCGGAGCCGCTTCAGGCGGAAGATACTTTTCTAAAACTTTTACTTTATCCAATTCTTACCTCAGCTCAAAGATAGTTTATCGAGGTGAAAGGTAAAAGGTTTTTTCAATTTGATGGTTACAGGTTGTTTTTTCCATAAAATTCATATTGCAATAATTTTGATAATCAATTATGCACTTAAGCCATTCATAAAAAAGATGGATAAATCGTTGATTCCACAAGCACTATAAAGAAATATCGTATATGCTACAAGGGCCTTTCGCCTTTACCCTTTTACCTCAAAAGATGGTATGCTATAAAGCTGGCCGCATAAGCCAATACGGTCATATAAGCAAATTGTATGGTGGGCCAGCGCCAGCTTTTGGTTTCGCGGTAAACTACGGCTACGGTGCTGGCGCATTGCATGGCAAAGGCATAAAACATCATCAGCGAGAAAGCTACGGCCGCCGTAAACACGGGTGTTCCATCCTGGTTTTTAGCAGTATGCATTTTTTGCTGAACAGACTCTATCTTTTCTGCATCGCCATCCACGCTGTAGATGGTTGCCATGGTGCCCACAAAAACTTCGCGCGCAGCGAAAGAAGTTATAAGCGCGATACCTATTTTCCAGTCAAAGCCAAGCGGCCTGATAACCGGTTCTATCGCATGGCCCAAAGCGCCGGCATAAGAGTTTTCAAGCTTTTCCGATGCGATAACATGGTTCAAATCAACTGCATTTAAATGTTGGGTATACCGGGGCTGCTTATATTTATCTTCAATGCGCTGGAACCGGTCGCCGGGGCCGTATGATGCCAGAACCCACAATATAACCGACACGGCGATGATCACCTTACCGGCCTGCAATACAAACGCTTTTGCCCTGTCGTACATGGAATGACCCACATTTTTCCAGCGCGGCATACGGTAAACAGGCAGTTCCATAATAAAATAGCCACGTTCTCGAGCCTTCAGAATAAACTTCATCACAAACGCTACTGTGACCGCAGATACCAGGCTGAAAAGGTACATGCCGGTAAGTGCCAGCCCCTTCATATTGAATATCCACCATACATTGCGGTCGGGCACCACCAAAGCGATAAGCAGGGTATAAACCGGCAAACGCGCCGAACAGGTAACCAGCGGCGTTACCATAATGGTGATCATCCGGTCCTTCCAGTTCTCGATATTGCGGGTGCTCATGATAGATGGCACGGCACAGGCAAAACCGCCGATGAGCGGCACCACCGATTTGCCGTTTAACCCTACCTTGCGCATGATCCTGTCCATCATGAAGGTAACACGCGACATATAGCCGGTATCTTCCAGTATCGAGATAAAGCCGAACAGGATGGCTATCTGCGGTATAAATACCATTACCCCGCTAAGGCCGCCTAATACACCGTCAACCACAAGGCTGGTTAAAGGGCCTGATGGAAGCAGCCTATGCAGCGTACCCTGCAGCCACACAAAAAAGTCGGCTATTAATTGCATAGGGTAAGCCGACCATGCAAATATCGACTGGAAAATAAACAGCAGGATGGCAAAAAATATGATAAACCCAAAAGTTTTATGGGTTAGTATCTTGTCGATCTTATTGCTGATGGTCTGATCCTGGGCCGTTTCCTTTTTAGTAACGGTATCATACAGCAGATCATTGATAAAGCTGTACCGGGCTATAGTTTCAGAAGCCTGCGCTTTTTGCGAATGAAAGCTGAATTCGTGCTCCAGTTCTTCAATACGGTTGCTCTGCGCCGGGGTCAGAAACGTCAGCGTTTCGTGCTGGTGTGCCAGTTGCAGGGCGAAATAAGGATTTTCAACTTCTATTTCCCTGCCTATTTGCGCTATCAGTTGCGGGGCCAAAGCCTCTACATCAATGGTGTCTTCCTGCAGGGCAAATTTATTGGCAAAGGTGATGGCCTGCTTCAGTTTATCAATACCTTCTATTTTCCTTGCCGATATCGGCACCACAGGTACGCCAAGTTTTCGGGCAAAGGCGTCAACATCGATGATAATATCAGATTTTTTTGCCAGGTCCATCATGTTCAGGGCAACAATGACCGGTATCTTCAGGTCGGCTACCTGGGTGTAAAGCAACAGGTTACGCTTCAGGTTCGATGCATCGAGAATAACGACTACAAGATCGGGCCGCAACGGGTTGGACCGGTCGGCTAATACAGAAAAAACAATGGATTCGTCCCTGCTTTTGGGGTATAAGCTGTAAGTACCGGGAAGGTCGATTATTTGTGCGTGGCGGCCGTCGGGCAGATCGCAAATCCCTGTCTTTTTATCAATCGTAACTCCAGGAAAATTGCCTATTTTTTGATTGAGCCCGGTTAGTACATTAAAAAGCGTTGATTTACCGGTGTTTGGATTGCCTACAAGCGCGACTTTCAGATCAATGTTCACTTGTTAACAAAACTACTGCAGGATGATGGTCGAGGCTTCTCTTTTACGTAAACTCAATTGATAGCCCGAAACGTGGATAGCTATGGGGTCGCCAAGCGGGGCAATACGCGAAACTCTTACTTCTTCACCTGGCAAACAGCCCATCTCCATCAATTTTACCGACATTTCCAGGTCGGTAAACTCCTTTACTATCCCGGTTTCTCCTACCTCAAGTTGTGAAAGCCTCATGTTCTTTATCCTTTATAATGAACAAATGTATATCTTATTTAAATTAAATCCAAATAAGAACAAGTGATCTTCGTCACTTTTTACAATGTTCTTAGAATTATACGTATTTAACGGTTTCCCCGGTTTTTACAGGGGATAGATTGCGGCTAAAATGCGGGCAATGACAGTCCTTTTTAAATATGCCGCAGGATGAAAGGCCGGTTACTGCAATGGCCAGTAAAACATATTTAATTTTTCTCATGCCTGTCTCCTTTTTATTGTTCTTTTATACGATAAACAGGCAAGGCTTTGTTGCCCGGTTATTCAAAAGTACCCAGAAAAAATTAAGGCCCGCTTTTGCGGGCCCTATGTAATTTCTCTATGGTTTATTAAGCCCCTATCAGGGTTTTATAAGCATCTGCCGACAACAGCCCGTCAACTTCCGACGCGTCTTTTATGGTTATTTTCACCATCCAGCCTTCGCCGTAAGGATCGCTGTTAACCAGTTCGGGCTGGCTGTCAAGCGCCGGGTTAAGGGTGGTAACTGTGCCGGTAAGCGGCATAAATAAGTCCGAAACCGTTTTAACAGCCTCAACAGTTCCAAAAACCTCCTCGCGGGCCACTTCTTTTCCTACCGATGAAACGTCAACATAAACAATATCCCCCAATTCGCCTTGTGCAAATTCGGTAATACCAACAATGGCGGTGTCGCCTTCTATTTTTATCCACTCGTGGTCCTTAGTGTATTTAAGTTCAGCAGGAAAGTTCATATTGCTCCGTTTTTTTTGAGTCTCAAAAATAGTAAAACTTTACTGAAGAAATGCCGAAAAAAATATCGCCGAAAAAAGAAAAAACCTTACCTGAAAGGCATTGTTAACTAAATGTAAATCGATTAAAAACATTCACTATGAAAAGATTAAGTTTAATGATGATGGTGGTTTTTGCAGCATTTGCCTTCCAGGCATGCCAGAATAAAGCCAAGGATTCCACAGAAAGCGCCGACAGCGCCAACATGACGAAAGACACCTCTACCAACCCATCGGCAACCGGTGGCATCGCGGTTGACGAGAACGACGCCAAATTTGTGACGACCGCTGCCAACGACGGCATGGCCGAAGTTGCGGCGGGTAAACTGGCGCAGCAAAAGGCAGTGAGCAAACGGGTTAAAGCATTTGCCGATATGATGGTTACCGACCATACCAAAGCCGGCGACGAACTGGCTGCCATAGCTAAAACCAAAAATATTACCTTACCGGCTGCACCTGATGCCGATGCGCAAAAGAAAGCCGAAGACATGGGCAAAATGAGCGGAAAGGATTTTGACAAAGACTATGTGAACGCCATGGTTGACGGCCACGAAAAAGCGGTTAAATTATTCACCGATGCATCGGAGAATTGCAAAGACGCTGATCTGAAAGCGTTCGCCACAAACACATTGCCTACGTTGAAAATGCATTTAGATTCCATTAAGGCCATTAAAGCCAGCATGAAATAATAAATTTTCAATAAGGAAATTCCCGGTTAAAGAGATTGAACATGGTTCAATCTCTTTTTTTATGACCATCAGTTGGTATCGAAAAAACACCCTGATTTATTCGGCAAAATATCGCAATTTAGGAAGCATTATATTCGCAGCTTGTCAAAAGCCCAATGATTTGCTTAAACTAAAATATCATGAAAAAAATCACCTTGTTCCTTTTGTTTGTCTGTTCACTTCAGGTCGTCAAAGCCCAGAAATCAAACGATATCGAATCCAAAACCAAAGGGCTGGCCAAATACACCGGCTACTTTAATTTTTACTGGAATGAAAAAACAGGACAGGTATTACTGGAAGTTGACAGGCTGAACGACGAATTCCTATACGTCAACTCGCTGCCCGCTGGGGTTGGGTCGAACGACCTGGGCATGGACCGCGGACAGATAGGCGACTCGCGCATTGTGAAATTTATCAGGAGTGGCGATAAAATATTACTGATACAGCCCAATTACAGTTACCGCGCCGTAAGCAGCAACCCTGACGAGCGGAAATCGGTTGAAGAGGCGTTTGCGCAGTCGGTAATATGGGGTTTTAAGGTGGAAGCGGAAGACAGCGGCAAGGTATTGATAGATATGACCAATTTTTTGCTTCGCGACAGCCACCAGCTGGCACGAAAACTGGGCAACAGCAACCAGGGAAATTATCATGCCGACGATTCCCGTTCGGCCATGTACATGCCCAATACCAAAAGCTTTCCCGAGAATACGGAGTTTGAGGCCATTATTACGTTAGCCGGAACAGGCATTGGCTCCGAGATCAGGTCAGTTACGCCCGACGCAAACTACGTTACGGTACGGATGCACCACTCATTTATCAAGCTGCCCGACAATAACTATAAGGTCCGCAAGTTCGACCCAAGGGCCGGGTACTACGATAATGAATACATGGACTATGCAACGCCGATAAATGAGCCGATAGTTAAAAGGTTTATCACCCGGCACAGGCTGGAAAAAAAGGACCCCAATGCTGCCATGAGCGAGCCGGTAAAACCTATTGTTTACTACCTCGACCGTGGCGCTCCGGAACCTGTTCGTTCGGCGTTGATGGAAGGCGCTTCGTGGTGGAACCAGGCCTTTGAAGCGGCTGGCTATAAAAACGCTTTCCAGGTAAAGCTATTGCCCGAAGATGCCGACCCGATGGATATCAGGTATAACCTTATCCAGTGGGTGCACCGCTCAACCCGCGGCTGGTCGTATGGCGAATCGATCCTTGATCCGCGAACAGGAGAGATCATCAAAGGGCAGGTTAGCTTGGGCTCGCTGCGTGTACGTCAGGATTTTTTAATTGCCGAGGGCCTGGTGCAGCCCTACGAAGACGGTAAACCCGCAAGCGACAAAATGATGAAAATGGCGCTTGCCCGCCTGCGACAGCTTGCAGCGCACGAAGTAGGTCACACGCTGGGTTTGCAGCATAATTTTGCGGCAAGTGTAAATAACCGGGCGTCGGTAATGGACTACCCGCCGCCGGTTTTCAGTTTGAATACCGACGGTACCATCGACCTTTCGAATGCCTACGCCACCGGCATAGGAGGCTGGGATAAACGCGCCATATTATACGGCTACCAGGATTTCCCGGCTGGCACCAATGAGGATGAAGCGTTAAAAAACATCATGACGGAAACGCTGAAGCAAGGGTATTTATTTATCTCGGACGACGATGCCCGGCCCGCCGGCAGTGCGCACCCGCAGGCCCATTTGTGGGATGCGGGCACTAATGCCGCCGACGAGCTGAGCCGGCTGATGGTGATACGGAAGCATGTGCTGGATAATTTTTCTGAAAAAGCGGTACGGCAGGATGCGCCGATGGCCACCATCGAGGAAGTATTGGTGCCCATGTACCTGGTGCAGCGTTACCAGGTTGAAGCGGCCTCAAAAATGCTTGGTGGATTGTATTATACCTTCGCGATCAAAAACGACGGGCAAACCATCACCCGCTTTGTACCCCCGGCCGAACAATGGAAAGCATTTAACGCATTGATGGGTACCATTACGCCCGACGCGCTGGCCCTGCCCGAAAAACTGATCGAGAAGATACCGCCGCGGCCAATAGGTTACCCGCGGACAAGGGAAACATTTAAATCGCGAACAGGTTTAACTTTCGACCCTATGTCGGCGGCCGAATCGGCGGCAGGCAATACACTGGAATTTATGCTGCAGCCCGAGCGCGCTGCCCGTTTGGTAGAGTACCACGCCCGTGATGACAAACAACCGGGCCTGGAAGCCGTCTTAAACAAGCTGGCGGCACAAACCTGGAAGGCGCCGCAATCAACGGGTTACAAAGGCGAATTGCAAAGGCTTGTAAACGGCCTGGTATTGAAACAACTGCTTACGCTGGCCGCCACCACTTCCGCGCCGGAAAGTGTTCGCGGTATAACACTGCTTCAAATTGCTGAATTGAAAAAATGGATGAACAAGGTAGTTTTAACGGCCAGCGGCGAGCAAAAAGCCAGCCTTTTATTCGGCTTGGCACAGCTTAATGAATTTGAAAAGAACCCCGATAAATTTAAACCCGCCCCGGTAGTAAATATGCCTGACGGTTCGCCAATTGGGACGGATGACTTTGGTTGCGGGATGTAAAAACCGCTATTACTAATTTTGACTATGGCAGATACGATCAAAACAGGCTTAATGGCCTACGGCATGTCGGGCCGGATATTTCACGCTCCCTTTATTGCCCTTCATCCGGGCTTTGAACTGAACGCGGTAGTGGAAAGACATGAGAAAAAAGCGGCTGCTCATTATCCGGGCATTACGAGCTATAACAGTGCCGACGAATTGCTTGCCGATGACGGGATTGAACTTATCATCGTCAATACCCCACCGTATACTCATTTCGAACTGGCAAAAAAATCGCTTGAAGCAGGTAAGCACGTGTTAATTGAAAAGCCCGTTGCTACCAATTCCACGGAAGTGAAAACGCTTTTCGACCTGGGCAGAAAGATGGGCAAACACGTAATGGTTTACCAGAACCGGCGCTGGGACAGCGATTTTACATCGGTAAGGAAAATGATAGAAAGCGGGCGGCTGGGCGAACTTATAGAGGTGCATTTCCGGTTCGACCGGTATAAAGCGGCATTGAGCCCAAAAGTGTTTAAGGAAACAAAAACAACACCCGGCAGCGGGCTTATTTACGACTTGGGGCCGCACCTGATCGACCAGGCGATCAGCCTTTTCGGGCGACCGTTAACTTTCAAAAAGACAAGCGGCATTTACCGCGAAAATTCGCAGGTGCCTGATTATTTTCATTTCCACCTGCAATACCCTCACCAGCTTAACGTCTATCTAACCTCCGGCTTGCTCATCGCGCAGCCAACGCCGTCCTTCGTGGTACATGGCACCTTAGGCAGCTATCTCAAAAACCGGGTGGATGTGCAGGAAGTGCAATTGGATAAAGCCATGCGACCAAACGACCCTGAATACGGCATTGAGCCTACGGGCGAAGAGGGCTTGCTGGTGACCATAGGCGCCGATACTCAGAAGACAACCGAAAATATTCCTTCGGAAAAAGGGAATTATATGCATTTATTTGAGGCTGTTTATCAGACTATCCGCAATAATGCGTTATATCCAATAACAGAAGAGCACATTGCCTGGCAAATGGAGTTGCTGGAGTCTCGATGAATGTGCGGATGTGCGGATATACAGATCTATAAAAAAACTAAATCATTTGCACATTTGAAATCTGCACATTTACACATCAATAAGAATTGTTACTTTTATCGCATAATGAAAAAATTAATTGTCTTTTTTAGCCTAATCATAGCCGCAGGGTGTAGTAACGCACAAAACAAACCGGCCCAAAACATTGAGAACATCCCGCCTTTCAAAATACTGAAGGCGGATAGTACCTGGTTTACGCCAAAAGATCTGAAGGCCCATAAATCGGTAATGATCATTTATTTTTCGCCCGATTGCAGCCATTGCCAGCACCTGATGTACGAGATGAAGCCCAAAATGAGGGAATTTGCCAATACACAGATCGTGATGGTAACCTTTACCGATTATAACAGGCTGGCGATGATACGGAATTTTAACCGCGACTTCGACCTGAAAAAATATCCGAACATTACCGTAGGTACCGAAGCACGCACTTACCTGGTGCAGCAATATTATCACGTGGCCACCACTCCTTACATAGCCATTTATGGCAAAAACGGGAAATTAGTAAGGGCCTTTGAAAAAGCTCCGAGTATTGACACGTTAGCGGAAACAGTTAAAAAATCCTGATCATTGCTGTTGCTGCTGTTGTTGCTGCAGCATTTCCATGTAAACCTGGTAACTGTTTTTTGGACGGTCGTCCACCGGTTTAAATTCAGGCGCCTTGGGTGCCTCGTTCGCTGCTTGAGATGGGGGCAGATCATCTTCATATCCTACGGATACGGCAACTTCCAGCACATGGTCTGACGATCCTTTATAAACACCCCGCACCGGCGAACAATCCGAAAAGTTGCGCCCCACTGCCAGGCGAACATGTGTTTCATTAGCCACGCAATTATTTGTCGGGTCGATACCGAGCCAGCCATAATCGGGTATATAAGCTTCGGCCCAGGCATGTGTTGCGCCTTCGCCGCGCATGTTTGTATTGCGATGGGTGCAAATATAGCCGCTTACATACCGTGCGGGAATATTTACCAGGCGCAGCATAAGGGTTAATATGTGCGCAAAGTCCTGGCAAACGCCTGCCTTTAATTTCCAAATTTCATCCATCGTCGTTTCAACCGTCGTCACGCCCTTTATGTATTTGAAGTTATCATATACATAGCGGCAAAAACGCAATGCAACCTGGTATGGGGTGTCGTCCTTTGATTTTTCTGCCTGCACAATTGTCAGCAATTCATTTACACCTTCGAAATATTCGGGTTTCAGGAAATCGATATAAGGCACCATGTATGCCAGGCGCTTTAAAGCCTCCCACTGCTGCCCAGGGAAAATGTCATTCCCAGGTAGTTGCCGGTGATGTGTGGTGACCCATAATCTCGAACTAATGGTGAGTGAAGTGTGTGGCTCGCTGTGCGTAAAGGTGCCCACCTCGTTCCCGTAATAATCGGTAAAAGTGTCAATAACCGGGTCGCCGGTTATCGTTATTTCCTGCCTGGTAACCTCCTGGAATATATCTTTTATCGGGTACAAAATGATCTGGTTGGCGCTGTCGCGGACCGGAGCGGGATAGGTATAGCGGGTAATATGTTCTATTCTAAAATCAGGCATATTTGGTATTATATCAACAGGTTTATCAGGAGTTGGCAAAGTAATGATTATTCAATGCATCGCCAATGCTAAAAAGCTGGCTTCGTATCTGGGTCAAAAAGGTGTGTAACCCTTCATCCTCAATAGTTTTAACCGAACTGTAACGAATGTGGCTCTGCAGCCTGCCGATAAAGAACGACAGCTGGCGGAAACTATCCATGTTACTATCGCTTTTCAAGCGTTCAAAATACCGTTGTATATGATTCACCGCGTAGATTACCGAACGCGGGAAATCGTTGTTCAGCACCACCTGCTCCAGTACATTTTCCGCCTCGAAACCGGTACGGTAGGTTTTCAGGTAGATCTCGTAGCCACCCAGCGACAGCAGTAAATGCTTCCAGTAAGTGGTATCGCGCAGCAGATCGGGATTATGGTCTATCGAGCCGAATTTAGTATCCAGGATATCCACGGATTGTATGCCGCGCTCCAGGTATTTTCCCAGGTTCATAAAACTTCGCCCTTCGCCGCGCTCCATGGTAATTTCCACCGTGCCGTAATACAGCATTACCTGTTTGATCAGGATATCCAGTACCGTTATCGGGTCGTCCTTCCGCAGCGCGGTATCAAGTTTCGGGTCTTTCACGGTGTGGTAATACTCATTAAGGCATTGCCACAAGTCTTTAGTGATATGTTCCTGCACACCGCGGGCATTCTCGCGGGCAAAGGTGATGATGTTCAGGATCGAATTAGGATTGTTCTTACCTGTAACCATATAGCGGATAACCGCGCGGCTGTCGTTGCCCAATTTTTCCGTCTCTTCATCATGCCCCGAAAATATACGCACCACAGGTTCCCAGGTAAATTCCTGCACCGTATCCTGCGACGAAGCATAATTGATCTTCAGCATACGCAAAATACCGTCGCTGCGCTCCACGTAACGGCTTAACCAATATAAACTTGCTGCAACCCTGCTTAACATCTCATAATTTTAATAACGAATATCGAATGTCCAATAATGAATGATGAAGTAACAACTTCGAAATTCGGTGTTCAGCGTTCATTATTCAACATTCAAAAACCTTTTACCTTTACCCTTTCGCCTCAAGCCAGCACCCACGTATCCTTACTCCCCCCGCCCTGCGAACTGTTCACTACCAGCGAACCTTCCTTCAGCGCAACTCTTGTCAGCCCGCCCGGTACTATTTCTATACCGTCTGGTCCGCATAATGCGTAGGGCCTCAGGTCTATCCGGCGCGGGTGCAATGCCCCCTGTATATAACATGGCGCAGCGGAAAGGCTGATGGTTGGCTGCGCAATAAAATTGCGCGGGGCCTTTAATATCTCTTTCTTATAAGTATCTATTTCTTCATCAGGGGCAGCATGACCCATCAGCATACCATAGCCGCCGCTTTCATTGGTTTTTTTGATCACCATTTTGTTGATGTTGGCAAAAACATGCTTGCGTTCGTCGTCATTACCTAATTGGTAGGTTGGCACGTTTTTCAGTATCGGTTCCTCGTTCAGGTAATATTTTATCATCTCGGGCACGTAAATGTATATCGCCTTATCATCGGCCACACCATTGCCAATAGCATTCACTATTGCCACATTACCTTTGCGGTAAGCGCCCATTATACCCGCCACACCTAAAATGCTTGACGGGTTAAATACCAGCGGGTCAAGATATTCATCGTCGACGCGGCGATAGATCACGTCTACCTGCTGCAGGCCTACCGTAGTTTTCATATATACCTTCTGATCCTTAACCACCAGGTCGCGGCCCTCCACCAGTTCAACGCCCATGAGCCGAGCTAAGGTGGTATGCTCAAAATAGGCCGAATTGTATATGCCCGGGCTCAGCAGTACAATAGTTGGGTTGCTCGTCTGCCGCGGAGAAAGCGACAGCAGGTTTTTATACAAAATCGATGGGTACTCCATTACGCTGCGTACACCGCATTGCGGCAGCAGGTCGGGGAACAGGCGTTTGGTGATCTCACGGTTCTCCAGCATATAACTCACGCCCGAAGGGGTGCGCAAGTTATCCTCCAGCACGTAAAATGTCCCGTCAAAGTCGCGGATCAGGTCGATGCCGGCGATATGTACATAGATATCATAAGGCACTTCCAGCCGGTACATCTCGCGCAAAAAATGCGGGCAGGAGTAGATAATATCAATTGGCACCAGGCCGTCTTTGACGATAAACTGGTTGCTATAAATATCTTTCAGGAAAAGATTAAGCGCCTTTAGCCGTTGTTTGATGCCTTTTTCAACAAACGCCCACTCATCAGCAGTAATGATACGGGGAATAATATCGAACGGAAATATTTTTTCTATCCCTTCGCCGCTGCTGTAAACAGTAAAGGTAATACCCTGGCTCATGAAAAGTCTTTTGGCAAGTTCTTCCTTCCTGGTCAGGTCGTCGGATGATTCCCTCGACAGGTAATCGATCACTCTACTATAATGAGAACGGATGCCTTCCGGCTCATACATTTCATCCCAGGTGCCATCTATGGGCGCGTAATTATTAAAATAACCTGATTCCTGCATAATTCATCCTCTAAAACATTATAAATTGATCAGTTATTTTTAAAAAAATGTAATTTATGAAGTATTTAATCAAAAAAACAAATGATTTTTAATAAATTTTCATAAATACTTACTTAAATGTATAATTTTTTTATAAAATCAGTTAAAACATAATTATTTTACTGAAATAAGGTCCAATAGTTAATAAATTTCTTAAAATAATAGTGGCGCTTTTCATATTTTCCCGTGATCCCTGCGAAACGCTCCCTTCCTTCTTTTGGCCTATCGCTTATTATATCTTGACAAATCTTAAACAGTCGTTTATTAAAGCCTTGCCTAACTTTGCGTCAAAATAATTGCCATGAAAGAAAGCAACCACCCCGCCATGCGGGCACTCCTATTGGAAACAGCAAATATGCCATTTAAGTTTACTGAAATTGAGCGGCCGGCTGCGGGCGATCATTCTGTTTTGGTACGCATAAAAGCCAGTGGCGTAAACCCGCTTGATAACAAGATACATAAAGGTATGGCCGGGCATGCCAAACAAACCCTGCCTGCAATTTTAGGGATGGACCTTGCCGGTGTGGTTGAAGAAATTGGGCCGAATGTTACTGCCTTTAAACCGGGCGACGAGGTTTACGGTATGGCAGGCGGCGTGGGCGGCAACCCCGGTACGCTTGCTGAATACGGCGTATTTGATGCCGACCTGCTGGCGATAAAACCAAAAAACCTGAGCATGCGACAGGCAGCCGCTCTGCCCCTGGTATTTATTACCGCCTGGGAAGGCCTGGTCGACCGGGCTAAAGTAAAAGGCGGGCAAAAAGTACTGATTCACGGCGGAGCGGGGGGCGTTGGCCATGTTGCCGTGCAAATAGCGAAAGCATTTGGCGCGGAAGTTTTTGCTACCGGCAGTGAACATAGCCGGAAATATATCGAAAGCCTGGGCGCTACTTTTATCGACTATCGTAAAACTGCGGTCGCCGACTACGTAAACCAATACACCGGCGGCGAAGGCTTTGACATTGTGTACGACACTGTTGGCGGTGCGACGCTCGATGCCTCATTTAACGCGGTGAAGAACTACACAGGGCATGTGGTAAGCAGTCTTGGCTGGGGCGAACATAAACTGGCGCCGCTATCTTTCCGCGGAGCCACGTACTCGGGGGTGTTTACCCTGTTACCGTTGCTAACGGGCAAGGGACGCAAACATCATGGTGAAATTATGCAGGAAGCAACAAAACTAGCCGAAGCAGGTAAGCTTGTTCCATTACTGGATGATCGAAAATTTACCTTAGCAACCGCAGATGAGGCCCATGACATCATCGAAGCCGGCGAAGCGAAAGGTAAGCTGGTGATCGATATTGGGTAACCGATCTTACATATTAACACCATCCCGTAGCCTGTGTCCTCACAGACGACCACCGGCAAGTTGTCTGTGAGGACACAGACAACGGAGTAAAAGGAATACTATTACCCTTCCCCACGTCCCTGCTCATGCAGTTCTTCCTGCCTGAACAGTTTGGCGCTGAAATAGTCGTTATTCATGCGCGATATGTTGGTTAAGGTAATTTCTTTCGGACATTCAGCTTCACAGGCACCGGTATTGGTACAGTTACCAAAGCCTTCTTCGTCCATTTGTGCAACCATGGATTGCACACGGCGGTAACGCTCGGGCTGCCCCTGTGGCAGCATACCTAACTGAGATACCTTAGCCGACACGAACAGCATAGCCGACGCATTTTTACAGGCTGCCACGCAAGCGCCGCAGCCAATACAGGTAGCCGAATTGAAAGCCTCATCGGCAATCACTTTAGGGATAGGTATTTCATTGGCATCCGGAACACCGCCTGTATTTACCGATACGTAACCGCCCGCCTGCTGTATCCTGTCGAACGCTGAACGGTCAACCGCCAGGTCCTTGATGATCGGGAATGGGGCCGCGCGCCATGGTTCGATAGTAATAGTTTGCCCGTCGTGAAAGCTGCGCATGTGCAGCTGGCAGGTGGTTATAGCGCGTTTCGGCCCGTGCGGATGGCCGTTGATATAAAGCGAACACATACCGCAGATACCCTCGCGGCAATCGTGGTCGAAATGTATCGGGTCCTCGCCTTTATGGATCAGGCTTTCGTTCACTACATCCAGCATTTCGAGGAACGACATATCCGGCGAAATACTTTCAGCCTTATAGGTCACAAATTTCCCTGCGGTCTGCGCATTTTTCTGGCGCCATACTTTCAGCGTCAGGTTCATGTTGTTATTCTCCATAATTCTCGCAATACGTATTAGTATTCTCTATACTGAACCCTTTTTCCAGGTCGATATCATTCTTCTTTTTATTTCCCCAGCTAAACACTTTTTCGAAAAAGGGCAGCCATTTATTATGCTCTATCTTTTGAAAAAAGTACACTTCATGTTCTTTTTCCTTCAAACTCATTTCATATAAAATTTCATCGTGCTCAGTTACCCCAAGCGCATTAAAATGTCTTTTCATCCTCACGTATTCGCATACGTTGCCGCTTTCTAAGCTCCCGGCAAAATAAAACGGCATAAACCAACCGATCACATAACAGCTCGCGCTAATCGTTTTGCCTATTAAATGGTATTTTATTTCGTACCATTTTGAAACAGGAACCTGGTATTGCTGCATTATGGTCAATACTTCCCTCCTATGGTTCCATTCGTCTATTTCAATTTGCCTTATCGCCTTCTTTTCCTCAATATCCCTTACCGACGCCGCGTGACCCTGGTATGCAAAAGATGCAGCCTTTTCAGCTGAGTATGCCTGCTTTAATAAATTTATTAATACCGGGTCATTCAACAGCATCTCTACTTGTAACTCCTTTGAGTCAGGTGGACATTTTCAAAAACCAGCTCTTCCTTATGCAATTCCTCCGGCTGGTTGTCGCCTTTGTATTCCCATGCGGCTACGAATGCGAAGTGCTCGTCGTCACGCAGTGCCTCGCCTTCATCCGTTTGCGATTCTATCCTGAAGTGGCCGCCGCATGATTCTTTACGCATCAGCGCATCATCTACCATCAATTCGCCCAGTTCAAGAAAATCGGCCACACGCCCTGCTTTTTCCAGCGACATGTTAAACTCTTCATTCTCACCCAAAACGATCGCATTCTTCCAGAAATCAACACGAAGCTGCTGTATCATTCCTTTAGCCTTTTTCAGGCCCTCTTCGTTACGCGCCATGCCGCAGTATTCCCACATAATATGGCCCAGTTCGCGGTGATATTCATCAACCGTTTTAGTACCTTTCAGACTAAGCAGCTTTTTGATGCGTTCTTCTACATCTTTTTTCGCTTGCTCAAATGCCGGGTGACTGGTATTCACCGGTTTCGGGCCGATAGTTGCCAGGTAATCCCCAACGGTATATGGTATCACAAAATATCCATCCGCCAGGCCCTGCATTAATGCCGATGCTCCTAAACGGTTTGCGCCGTGATCGGAGAAGTTAGCCTCGCCCAGGCAATACAAACCCGGTACATTGGTCATCAGGTTATAATCAACCCAAAGGCCGCCCATGGTATAATGCACCGCCGGGTAAATGCGCATCGGTTGTTTATAAGGGTTCTCGTCCGTGATCTGGTAATACATGTCGAAAAGGTTGCCGTACTTGGCCCTTACCGCATCCTCGCCCAGGCGTTTTATCGCGTCAGCAAAATCAAGGAACACGGCGATACCGGTGGAGCCTACGCCCCTGCCTTCGTCCACCATTTCCTTGCCGTTTCGCGACGCGACGTCGCGGGGCACCAGGTTACCGAATGCCGGGTATTTCCTTTCCAGGAAGTAATCCCTGTCCTCTTCTTTCAGATCGACCGCTTTCAGTTCGCCTTTGCGCAGCTTTTGTGCCAGTTCCACTGTTTTCGGGGCCCAAACACGACCGTCGTTACGGAGCGACTCAGACATCAAAGTCAGTTTCGACTGGTGGTCGCCCGTTACAGGGATACAGGTTGGGTGTATTTGGGTATAACATGGGTTTGCAAAATAGGCCCCGCGTTTGTGCGCGCGCCAGGCGGCAGTAACATTGCAGCCCATCGCATTAGTAGACAGGTAGAATACGTTGCCATAACCACCGGTACATAATAACACTGCATGGCCGGAGTGTGTTTCTATCTTACCATTCTCCAAATTACGGGTTACGATACCCTGCGCTTTGCCATCAACCAAAACCACATCCAGCATTTCGGTACGGGTATACATTTTTACCTTGCCGGCGTTTATCTGGCGGTTCAGTGCCGAATAGGCGCCCAATAATAGCTGCTGTCCCGTTTGACCGCGGGCGTAAAAAGTACGCGACACCTGCGCACCACCGAACGAGCGGTTATCCAAAAGACCGCCGTATTCGCGGGCGAAAGGTACACCCTGCGCCACACACTGGTCGATGATATTAACCGACACCTCGGCCAGGCGGTAAACGTTGCCTTCGCGGGCGCGGTAGTCGCCGCCTTTAATGGTATCATAAAATAAGCGGTAAACACTGTCGCCATCGTTGCGATAGTTTTTGGCCGCATTGATACCACCCTGCGCCGCAATAGAGTGCGCACGGCGCGGACTATCCTGGAAACAAAATGCCTTAACATTATAGCCCAGCTCGGCCAGCGAAGCCGCCGCCGAAGCACCCGCCAAACCGGTACCCACCACAATTACGTCGTACTTGCGCTTATTGGCCGGGTTCACCAGTTTCAGGTTGAACTTATGCTTGCTCCATTTTTCGGCTAAAGGGCCGGCAGGAATTTTAGCATCTAAAGTCATATTATTAAATTCTAATATCTAAATTCTAAACTTTACAGAAGCCATCTTGCGGACTTCCTGACTTTCCGACATACGGACTATTTCTTAAAATAATACACTATCGGCATCAGTGCGAACGCTATCGGGATGATGACAGCGAAAAACCAGGTGCCGATAAATTCGACTATCGGCGTGTATTTACGGTGCGTCCATCCTAATGTGCGGAACGCGCTCTGGAAACCATGCAACAGGTGGAACGATACGGCTACCATGGCTATCACGTAAAATATATCATAAACCGGGTTTGCGAAACTCGCCGCTACGCGCAGGTGTAGGTCCTTCACCCTTACGATCTCAATGTTGTTTTCCGTCGATATGGAGTGTTCAAAATCGGCCGACTTAGGCACAAACTCAACCGATTGCGTAACGCCCGACGACAGGTCGGTGCGGTACTCCTTAAACTGAACCGCGTTGGTGAACTTATAGTGGTACCAGAAATCGCCCATGTGGATAACGATGAACAGGAACAGGATGGAGCCCAAAAGGCCCATGTTCTTTGACGACCACGAAGCATTGTCCGATGCTTTTACGGCATAACCCACGGGGCGCGACTTCCGGTTTTTTACCGTCAGGATGAGGGCATACAGGGCATGCACCAAAATAAAGGCATACAGAATGTAGGCTATAACTTCTATCGGTGGAAAATGCGTCAGGAAGTTAGCATACATATTAAAGGCATAGCCATCGTCATTTTTGAACAGCAGCGCGTTACCGCCAACATGCACGATAAGGAAAGTACACAAAAACAGGCCTGTAAGGGCCATGATGAGTTTCTTTCCCAGCGAGGAGTTAAAGGTTTCCTTAAATTCGCTCATTATGAATTAGATTTATTCGGCAAAAGTATTTATTAAATAATAATTAGGACGGGGAAATACCACAGTAAACATTTATTTAGAAACGTTCTAAAAACAAAGCATGGCGTTTAGTTGATTCACCCGGTCATTGCTTCGCTCGACCACCCTCTCTACCGCGAGCGGTAAAGAGGGTTATTTTGTTTTCTTCTTTAATATGAAAATTCGTTTCTATTCTGGACTTAAGGACGGAATTAATAAGAGGAAGAATAGTCCAACCCTCTTTGCGCCGAAGGCGGAGAGAGGGTCGACGAGTGTAACGATGTCGGGGTGAGTCCACGCTAACCAATCGCTATCACCTTATCCTTCAGCACCCCGAATATCCTGTCAGTTTTTTGGTGACGGATGGCAACCCTCCCGGTGAATCTGCCGAAGGACGGCAGGACACCCTGCTTTTCGCCGAAGGCGAAACAAGGCAGCGTGACGCTTTGCCGCCCTTTACCTGAAAGATGCACACCGGGATGGATATGCCCGCAAAAAGCGTAAGCTTCCGTTTTGTCTAATTTAGCTTCGGTAAGCGGGTGGTGCAGCATCAGGAAAGGGCCGATATGCATATCATCATGCAGGGCAACATTCAATTCGATGTAATGCTGATCGTGAATAATGTCGTGATTGCCGCGTACCAGGTGAATTTCCAGCTTTTTATGTTGCTGCCGCCACATCCTGAACCATTCCCAGTCGGCATTCATATCGCTGTGGAACAGGTCGCCCAGGAAGATGAGTTTTGCTGGTTTATGCTCGTAGATCAGGTCGGATAATTCCGACAGATCGGTTTGCTCCATATCCCGCGGCACAGCAATACCCGCTTTGCGAAAGTGGCCCACCTTGCCCAGGTGTACATCGGCAGCAATCAGGGCTTTTTCCTGTTTCCAGTAGATCGCTTTTTGTGGTAATAATAAAAGGTCCTGCCCCAGCAGGTTAAAATCGAGTCCGGCACAGATCGTCATGGGGCGAATTTAGTGATTTTGATTACACCGATGAGGTGGGATCGCACCGATTTGCCCACTCATGTCATTTCGAATGAGCGCAGCGAAGAGAAAACTTATACGCCGGGTATAACGCACATGTATGCTGTTTAAGATTTCTCAATATCGTTCGAAATGACATCCCTTTTCTAAAATCTCTTTATTGTCTCCGTAATATGGGCCAAATGGTGTTTCCCATGCCACGAGTACAGCGCCAGGTTGCGCTTGAGCGGTATGGTGGCGCCCGTTTCGGGGTGAACGAAGGTGCGGCTCCATTGTTCGTCGGTAAAGCTTTCAAAAAGAGAAACCAGGCGCTGATGGATACCTTCCAGCATTTTTAATGAAGGTTCGATAGGCAGGCGGTAGTCGGGTAATAGCGCCCAATCGCCTTCTTCGTACGCCTTGATAGTCGGGTTCTCTTCGGTAAGCGCCCATTTAAAACGGATAATGGAGTTCATGTGGCTATCGGCCACGTGATGCACTACCTGCCTGATGGTCCACCCGCCGGTGCGGTATTGGGTATTTAACTGCTCCTCGGTTAACCTCAGCGTTACATTACGCAATTTACCGGGCAACACCCGGATGTCGTTTATCCAGCCGTTCATGGCGTGTTCAGTATAGCTTACGGGCGGGGCGAATTTACCGATGGGGTACTTTGATTCTTCGTCTGTCATGGTTCTTCTCGAAAATGGATTATATGGTGTGCTTTCAAGTATAAATAAAATTGCCGTTGCGGGCAAATCCGGGTGTTGTTTTTGAAAATTATGATATTACGCGGACTATTGTTTTGCCGTAGGCAAGGTTTAACCTATTTTAGCGTTTTAGTGCTGCTGAATTAAACTAATGACCCGAAAATTACTTACACTCCTCTTACTTATTATTTCCTCCTTTGCCAATGCTGAAACCATTAAAACCGATGTACTGGTTATAGGCGGCGGCGCATGCGGCGTGGCGGCGGCCATACAAAGCGCGCGCAGTAAGGTGAAAACCCTTTTGGTGGAGCCCGGGCCATGGCTGGGCGGCACCATGACGATGGGTGGCGTATGCGTGCTGGAAGGCAACCGCGATCTGCCATCAGGTATCTGGGGCGAATTCAGGCGCCGGGTGATCGATTACTACCGGCCAAGGCTTGGTTACGATACTTCGCAAAACGCAACACTCCGTTTTGAACCCAAAACAGCCGCCGAAATACTAAAAAAGATGACCGATACGGTAAAAAACCTGACGGTAAAAATGAAAACTCCCTGGACAACCATAAAAAAAGACGGCACCGGGTGGGAAGTAGTGATCCGGGTGAATGGCGAATTGGTAACGGTAAAAGCCAAAGTAGTGGTAGACGGTACCGAGACCGGTGAAGTGGCCCTTAAAGCCGGCGCCCAATTTGTAACAGAAACAACCAACGTAACTGAAAAAGCATCGGACGAGATAGGTGATATTACCTGGATAGCCATTGTTAAAGATTTTGGTAAAAACGCCGACAAGACCATACCTAAAACAGATGGCTACGACCCGGCTTTTTACAATTACTTTAAGGGCAAGGATATAAAGCAGATGCTGAAGGCCATCGAAATACCCAATGACAAGTATATGCTTAACTGGCCGCAGGGCCATATCAACCCCGCCGACCTAAAGCCTGAAAACCAGGATCAGCTATATCAAAAAGCGAAATTACGTACGCTCGGCTTGCTGTATTACCTGCAAACACAACGCGGATTTAAAAACCTGGGGTTGGATAACCAGTTTGCAACAGGCGATCATTTGGCTTACCTGCCTTATATTAAGGAAAGCCGGCGCGTTAGGGGCATGGTGCGCATGGTGCAGGATGACATTTTAAAACCCTACAGCCGCGAATCGAAATTGTACCGCACATCCATAGGCGTGGGTGAAAGTTTTTACGATAACTCATTTGCACTTACTTACGCAGCAAGTCCACGGGATCTGACCATAGAATATCATTCGCCGTATGCAATACCGCTGGGGGCGGTAGTTGTGAGAGATCTCGAAAACCTGCTGGTGACCGAAAAAGCAATAGCCGTTACCGACCTGGTAAATGTCAGCACCATGTACCCCTCTGTTCAAATGACTTTGGGGCAGGGTGTTGGTGCAACTGCCGCCTACTGTGCTTTTTTTAAAACCACTACCAAACACCTGAATGTGCGTGTGATACAGGGCGAGATACTCGATTTTAAAGGCTACCTGGTTCCGTTTACCGATATACCACAACAAGACCCGCATTTTAGGGCCATTCAGCAGGTATGTGCAACTGGTATGTTAAAAGGCGTACAGAAAGTAGACGGCAACTCTATCGAGCTTGAGTTTGAACCGGATGCCATTGTGAACACCGATGAGGTAAAACCTGTATTGAACGAATTTTATACGCGTGCCTTTCTGTGGTTCAGCAAGGAAAAACCGGGCGACAAACTAACCCTTGGCAATCTTTTATATTTTATCAGCGATTATACCCTTACCGATCCTGAAACGCTGGAAAACGCGATCGGCAAATCGTGGAAAACCCAATTTAAACTCCCCGGCGAGTTAGATACCAAGCGCCCGGTTACCCGGCTGGAGTTTGCCGTGCTGGCAAACAGGTATTTGAACCCTTTTGGTAAAACGGTGGATATTACCGGCAGGGCGGTAAATTAGCAGCCTTGCTAAAGGAAGCAATTATTTGGCCCCCGTCGCTATAATAAATTCAACAACACTGATGACAATTAGTATTGAAAAGGCGATACCTATAACTTTAAAAGCAGACCAAAGCTTGTTGTCATTCGCGGGATCAAAAAGCCTTTTGAATAAAAATCCCATCGTTATTATTATTACGACAACTTTCAGAATGTCGAGGATTGTGAACATAAATGTTATTTAATTATCGCGTACACATGCTCATCCATTACCTCTCCGTTTTTGATGACAGCGTTACGGGACACCCCTTCCTTAACGTACCCGGCTTTTTCGAGCACCCGCATGGAGGCGGGGTTTTTGCTTAATACGCCAGCCTGTATGCGGATGATATCAAGCTTCTCAAAAGCGTAAGCGGTTACCAGTTTTACGGCTTCGGTGATGGTACCCTTACCCCATAACTCCTCGCTGAGCCAATAGCCAAGCAGGGCGGTTTTTCGGTAAACATCTTCGCGTGGTTCAAGGCCGATACCACCTATCACCTCGTCATTAATCGTGATGGCAAAATTGAGCAGTGGCTCTGGTTGATCGATAAGCCTTTCAACCCACCATATAGCATCAACCATGGTGTAAGGCGATGGGAACCTGTCCAGCAGGTACCGCGATATGTTGGTATTATCGGCATGTTTTTGCAGGGATATCTCGTCGCCTTTTTTCCAGCCGCGCAGGGTAAAACCGTTTCCGTGCAATTCCATCTGTAAACTTTTGGTGACTAAAATAATAATATTAATCATTTGCTAACTTGCATCCGATTAACTGGATCATGAAAAAACTTTTTACGCTACTACTCCTGGCGGCAACGGCCAATTGCTTTGCCCAAAAATTAGATAAACTTACGGTCGAAAAGATCATGCGCGATCCGAAATGGATAGGCACATCGCCCTCAAACATCTATTGGGGCGACGATAATAAAACACTATATTTCGATTGGAGCCCCGATACAGGCCGCGAAACTTTGTACAGTATTTCCGTCGACAATACCACCCCGGTTAAGGTGAGCGTTGCCGACCGCAAGGCGCTGCCATCAGAAAACGGCGACTGGAACAAAAAACATACGGTTAAGGTATATGAAAAGTATGGCGATCTTTTTTTGTACGATGCTGCAAAAAACAAAAGCGTACAGCTTACGCATACTACCGACCGGGAAAGCAATCCGCGTTTCAGTGGCGATAACAGCAGTATCCTGTTTGTGAAAGGCGATAACTTATTCAATCTGAATTTAAGCAGCGGCGAATTGGACCAGCTAACCAATTTCAGCCATTCAGCTGAAAGTAAACCAGCGCCAGGCAGGCGCGGCAAGCAGGAAAATAGCACGGCTTCTGCAAGCAGCCAGCAGGAAAAATGGCTGAAAGTGCAGCAACTGGAGTTATTCGACATCATCAAAAAAGACGAAAAGGAAACCAAAGCTGACGAAGCCGAACGCAAGGAACTGGAGCCAAAGAAGCTGAAAGAGATCAACGTAGACGATAAACGTATCAATCGCCTGGGCATAAGCCCCGACGGCCGTTACATCACCTACCGCCTTATTACGCGCCCGAAAGATGAAAAGCGGACCATCGTGCCTGATTTCGTTACTTCTACCGGCTTTACTGCGGATATAGTAAACCGCGAAAAGGTAGGCGGCCCGCAGTCCACCTCTGAATCGTTTATTTTCGACACCCAAAAAGACACTCTTTACCGCCCCTTTATCAGCGATATTCCGGGGATAAAGGATATACCCGCTTATATAAAGGATTATCCTAAAGAACTGGAAGAATACACCAAAAGGAATGCCGACAGGGACGTGGTTATTGAAGGGCCTTTCTGGAGCGGAGACGGTAAAAACGCAGTTGTAGTTATAGCCGCGGATGACAATAAGGACCGCTGGGTAATGAGGCTTGACCCCGCAACGGGGCATCTTAAACTAATAGACCGCCAGCACGACGATGCCTGGGTTGGTGGCCCGGGTATAGGCGGTACTTATTACGAGGGTAATGTGGGGTGGCTGGATAATACACATTTTTACTTCCAGAGCGAGGCGAGCGGCTATTCGCACATCTACGTGGCCGATGTGGCCACCGGCGATAAAAAACAAATGACCAGCGGCAAATGGGAGGTGCAAACACTCGATCTGTCGAGAGATAAAAAGACTTTTTACTTTACTGCCAACATGGAACACCCCGGCGTAACGGATTATTACCGGATGCCGGTTGCCGGCGGTACGCCTGTCAAACTAACTTCGATGAAAGGGGGCAATGAGGTTACCTTGTCGCCGGACGAGAAATGGCTGGCTATACGCTATTCCTATACCAATAAACCGTTCGACCTATACCTGCAGCCCAATAAACCCGGCGCAAAAGCGGTAAAGGTCACCAACTCGGTAAGTGAGGAGTTCAACTCGTACCCCTGGCGCACGCCTGAGATCATCACCTTTAAAAACCGTTACGGCAGCGATGTGTATGCACGGGTGTATGAACCTAAAACCCCCGACCCAGCTAAACCGGCGGTGGTATTTGTGCACGGGGCGGGCTATCTGCAAAACGCCACTTATTCGTGGACGCACTATTTCAGGGAGTATATGTTCAACAACCTGCTGGCAGATAACGGCTACTATGTGATGGACATTGACTATACCGCCAGCGCAGGATACGGGCGCGACTGGCGTACGGGCATTTACCGCCACATGGGCGGGAAAGACCTGACCGACCAGGTAGACGGTGTAAAATACCTGGTGGAAAAATACGGCGTTAACCCCAAACACGTGGGGATGTACGGCGGCTCGTATGGCGGATTTATGACGCTGATGGCCCTGTTTACCGAACCGGATGTGTTTACCTCAGGTGCGGCCATACGTTCCGTTACCGACTGGGCGCACTATAACAATGGCTACACCGCCAATATCCTGAATCTTCCTTATACCGATGAAAAAGCTTATCGCCAAAGTTCGCCTATCTACTTTGCCAATGGGCTGAAAGGTAATTTGCTGATGCTGCACGGCATGATTGATCAGAATGTAAACTTCCAGGATATTGTAAGGCTAACCCAAAAATTGATAGAGTTGCATAAAGATAACTGGTCATTAGCGCCCTACCCGGTAGAAGATCATGATTTTAAACAACCCAGCAGCTGGACAGACGAATATAAACGGATATTTAAACTGTTTGAGGAAACGCTGAAGAAGTAGTACAACAGAAAATCAAAAATGCGTTATAACCCATAAAGAGGTTACAGATATTATTGTCCATAGCAAAACCCCCTGCAACAGGGGGACCAACCCGACTGTCTTCAGCGTTTTGAATGATAGACTGGTTCCTATCAAAAACAGGGTAAGCGTGAGCCCGGTTTTGGACACAGACGTGATATAGGGCACTAACGGTTTTATAATGGGTATGTATGTGTTGATGAGCATTGCCAGGATAAATAAGCCGATGAAATAGGGTATGCTAACCTTCCTGCTCCCGGTTTTGAACAGCGCCGATGTAAGAAAGGCCACCGGGATGATCCATAAGGCCCGCGCCAGTTTAACTGTAGTTGCTACCTCTAAGGCCTGCTGCCCGTAATGCGAGGCCGCGCCTACTACCGAACTGGTATCGTGTATAGCGATGGCGCACCACAAGCCAAATTGGTTTTGAGACAAATGAAGCCTGTGCCCAATTGCGGGGAAAAGAAACAGGGCAACGGAATTGAGGATGAAAATAGTTCCCATCGCCACGCTGATCTGTTTTTCCTTCGCCTGGATAACCGGCGATAAAGCCGCAATGGCGCTGCCTCCGCAAATGGCCGTTCCGGCCGAAATGAGGAAGGATGTTTTTTTATCGATCTTCATCAAACGCCCGGCAACAAGTCCGATGGATAACACGCTGACGATGGATATCGATGTAAATAAAAAACCATCTTTACCCGCGCTTACCGCACTGTGTATATTCATGCCAAAACCTAAACCCACGACAGCAATTTTGAGCAGCCAGGCGGTTATTTTGTGGCTGGCCTGTGCAAACGGATGCCCGACAAACTGGGCAAATATAATTCCAAGTAATAATGCAAGCGGCGGGTTGACAAAAGGGAAAAGGCATAAAAATGCGACTGACAGGAAAATTATTTTACGGGCGGCGGGGTTTAACACCAATTTAAATCCGGCCGGTTTACTATAATGAGCGTCCATTTTATTAATTATTGAGCGGCACAAAATTGCGAACGGGCTATTTACCGGTCAAATCGCTTGTGTTAATCCGTCATTACTTTAAGTTATTGAATCAACGAGCCATCAATAACCAATTAATCCTAACTATCTTAGCGTTATTAATATGAAGCCACGTTTTTTGCTCTTGGTATTGATTTGTTTTGGTTGCAGCAGTAAGCCGCCTGACAAGGATATTGTAATAACGCTGACCGGTAACCACCAGTCGCTCAAAATTTCAGGGTTTGACAGGGCGATCATCAATGAGATAGGCAGGGATACCAGCGACCAGGTGTGGCAAACCTTACTCCCGGTTTACCGGATGCCGAAGGACACCGATATGAAAGATTTTCAAAAAGAGCAGCCAGGTCATTATAATATACAGGATAGTTTGGTAATTTTTACGCCCGACACGCCCTTCGCTAAAGGGAAAACCTATTTTTTGAGGTATTATAATTATAGTGGTTCGAAGGATGCATGGCAATATGTTCAGAAAAAGAAAGGCACAGGCGGGGCAACCCATAAAGATTTGCTTTTTAGATATTAAGGCCATTGATTTTTAAATAAAACTTCTTATATTTGCATCGTAATTTAAAGAACGCGAGGGGGCCGAAGCCCCCTCTTTTATTTTACCAGCGTCAAACCCCTGTCGAAAAACAATACCGGCAATGGATATCGAAAAGAGAGTAACCGAACTTGTTGAGGAAAAGATAGCAGATAAACCTGAATTGTTTTTGGTGAGCGTTAAAATGCAACCCGGCGGCAAACTGGTGATATTAATGGATGGCGACAAGGGAATAGGTATAGCAGATTGCGCGGCCATTAGCAGGCATGTAGGCTTTCACCTGGAAGAGGAAAACGTGATAGAGACTGCCTACAACCTGGAAGTATCTTCGCCGGGTATCGATCAGCCGCTGACCATGCCAAGGCAGTTTGTAAAAAACGTTGGCAGGACATTAGCATTGAAAATGGCCGATGGCAGCAAGCGGGAAGGCAAGCTGAGCGGGCTTACGGAAGACGCCATTATTATAGAAGAAACAAAAAAAGAAAAAGGGAAAAAGGCCGAACAGGTTGAAAGCGTTATCCCGATAGGACAAATAACAGAAACAAAAGTTGTAATATCATTTAAGTAAGAAACCATCATGAGCAGCCGCTTAAAAAAACACGCTCATGATAGCTGCATTACAGTTAAAGAACAAATAATTTCAATGCAAAATGAGCAATATTAATTTGATCGATTCCTTCCAGGAATTTAAGGATTTCAAAAACATTGACCGCCCCACGATGATGAGCGTGCTTGAGGATGTATTCAGAAGCATGATCAGGAAAAAGTATGGTACAGACGAAAATTGCGACGTGATCGTAAACACCGACAACGGTGACCTTGAAATTTGGCGCACACGTACCGTTATGGAAGACGGCTTTTCGGAGGATGACGACCTGGAAATAGAATTGGCAGAGGCCCACAAAGTAGATGAGGACCTGGAAGTTGGTGATGAATTTGTGGAGCAGATAACGCTGGAAAGCTTTGGCCGCCGCGCTATACTTGCGGCACGCCAAACACTGGTATCGAAGATACTGGAGCTGGAAAAGGATGAGATATTCAAAAAATATAAAGACCGTGTGGGCGAGATAGTTACCGGCGAGGTTTACCAGGTTTGGAAAAAGGAAACTTTGGTGCTTGACGACGAGGGTAACGAATTATTGTTGCCAAAATCGGAACAGATACCTGCCGATTATTTCAAAAAAGGCGATAACGTAAAGGCGGTAGTTAGCAAGGTGGATATGCTAAACAGCAACCCGAAGATCATCATTTCGCGCACCGCGCCTGATTTCCTGCAGCGTTTATTCGAGCTTGAAGTACCAGAAATATTCGACGGTTTGATCACCATCAAAAAGATCGTTCGCGAGCCGGGCGAAAGGGCCAAGGTAGCGGTGGAATCGTACGACGACCGTATCGATCCGGTAGGAGCCTGTGTTGGTATGAAGGGATCACGCATCCACGGCATCGTCCGCGAACTAAAAAATGAAAATATAGACGTAATTAACTATACGAATAATTTGCAGCTGTATATTCAGCGCGCTTTATCGCCTGCCAAGATCACGTCCATCAAACTGGATGACGAGAAAAAGACAGCAGCCGTGTATTTAAAACCCGACCAGGTGTCATTGGCTATTGGCCGTGGCGGACATAATATCAAATTAGCAGGCAAGTTAACCGGCTATGAGATAGATGTTTACCGCGAAGCCGACGAGCAGGATGAGGATGTGGATATCGAAGAATTCTCAGACGAAATTGATGGCTGGATAATTGACGAGTTTAAACGCATTGGTTTGGATACTGCAAAAGCAGTGCTGGCTTTGACCATTGGCGAGTTGGTAAAACGTACCGACCTGGAGGAAGAAACCGTCAAAGAAGTGGTGTCAATTCTGCAGGCAGAGTTTGAATAAACGGGATAAGCAAAATTAAAATCGTATTTTTGCAAAAAACCAAAGAGAAAAAAAGTATTTAATGTCAGAAGACAAATCAATAAAATTAATAAAAGCAGTAAAAGAACTGAACATTGGTATGGGTACCATTGTCGATTTTTTGGCTTCCAAGGGGTTTAAAGTAGATAAGCACCCGATGGCCAAATTGGACGGCGATATGTACAATACTTTGCTCAAGGAATTTGCTGCGGACAAAATTATTAAGGAAGAAGCCAAGCAGATCGCGATCGGCAAGATCAGGAAAGACGAGCCTGGCTTTGTACCTGACAAACCAAATGAAGCGCCACGGCGGTCGAGGGATTTCGAGAACGAAGAGATCCTGATAAAAGGCGCCACCAATTTTGTGCCGCCGGTTGAAAAACCGAAGGCCGAGCAGCCGAAGGCGGAAGAACGTGCTGAGGTTACTTTGCCGGGCGTTAAAGTTGTTGGTAAGATCGACCTGGACGCACCTGCCCCCCAGCCTGAAAAGAAAGAGGAGCCGGAAGCAGTAATCCAAAAAGCGCCTGAACCAGAGGCTAAAGTTGAACCAAAACCTGAAGCTCCGAAGCCTGAACCGGTAGTGGAGAAGAAGGAAGAAATAAAACCACCGGTTGCAGCTGTACCAGCGCCAAAACCAGTTGTTGAACAGCCTGAAGAAGATGAAGTGATAAGGGCAAAAGCGGCAAAGCTGACAGGGCCGAACGTGGTAGGCAAAATACAATTACCTGTCGACCCATCGCGGAGGAACCAGCCGGTGGCCTCGTCGTCAAACACGGCGGGTAATGCAGCCGATCATAAGCGCAAAAGAAAACGCAAGGACCATCCGCAGGGTGGCGGACCTGGCAACGGCCAGAATCCGCAGCAAGGCGGGGGCGGTCAAAACCGTCCGGGTGGCTTTGCCGGCAACCGTGGCCCGGGCCAGGGTGGAAATGGACGTGGTGATTTCAGGAACAGGAACGCCGCGCCGGGTACACCAAAAGAAGAACCATCAGAAAAAGAGATACAGGACCAGATCAAAGCAACACTTGCACGTTTAAGCGGAGCAGGTAAATCGGGTAAATTTGCACAGCGGGCCAAATTCCGCAGGCAAAAACGTGATGACGTTGCTGCTTCGGCAGAAGAACTGGCACTGGAACAAGAGCTGCAATCGAAGGTATTAAAGGTTACCGAGTTTGTTACGGCAAATGAGCTGGCTTCGATGATGGACGTTTCAGTTACACAGATCATATCAACCTGTATGAGCCTGGGCATGTTCGTGTCCATCAACCAAAGGCTTGATGCGGAAACATTGGCTATTGTTGCCGATGAATTCGGCTACCAGGTTGAGTTTGTAAAACCACAGGACGAAGAGGCCAACCTGGATACCCCGGATGATCCAAAGGACCTGAAACCACGTGCGCCGATAGTAACCATCATGGGTCACGTCGATCATGGTAAAACATCGCTGCTCGATTTTATACGCAAAACAAATGTTATAGCCGGTGAGGCCGGGGGCATAACCCAGCACATTGGCGCATACGAAGTTACCCTGCCGGAAAATAAAGGAAAGATCACCTTCCTGGATACACCGGGCCACGAAGCGTTTACCGCTATGCGTGCCAGGGGTGCGCAAGTGACAGATATTGTGATCATCGTTATAGCTGCTGACGACAGCGTGATGCCTCAAACCCGCGAGGCCATCAACCACGCCCAGGCCGCCGGCGCTCCGATGATATTTGCTTTTAATAAGATAGATAAACCCGGCGCCAATACGGATAAGATACGTGAGCAGCTTTCGCAAATGAATATCCTGCTGGAAGAATGGGGAGGTAAATACCAGTCGCAGGAGATATCAGCCAAAACAGGGCTTAATATTGATAAGCTTTTAGAAAAGGTATTGCTTGAAGCTGAATTGCTTGAACTGACCGCTAACCCTAACAAAAGGGCCATTGGTACGGTAATAGAAGCTGCACTTGATAAAGGCCGCGGTATAGTAACTACTGTATTGGTACAAGCCGGCACGCTACGCGTTGGCGATCCGATACTAGCTGGCTGTTACAGCGGGCGTGTAAAAGCATTGACCAACGAACGCGGGCAAAGGGTTGAACTGGCAGGGCCATCCACACCGGTACAGGTGCTGGGCATGCAGGGTGCACCAACCGCGGGCGATAAGTTCAATTCGCTTGAAAGCGAAGTGGAGGCACGCGAGATAGCCAACAAGCGCATGCAACTGCAGCGCGAACAAGGCTTGCGTACACAAAAACATATTACCCTTGACGAGATAGGCCGCCGTTTGGCAGTGGGCAACTTTAAGGAACTGAACATTATTGTAAAAGGTGATGTTGACGGTTCGATAGAGGCTTTATCAGACTCGTTGCTGAAACTATCGACCGAGCAGATACAGGTTAATATTATATCCAAAGCCGTAGGCCAGATATCCGAATCCGATGTACTGCTTGCTTCGGCGTCGGATGCTATCATCATCGGTTTCCAGGTGCGCCCGTCAGGCGGTGCGCGTAAACTGGCCGAGCAGGAACAGATCGACATCAGGCTTTACTCTATCATCTACGATGCTATCAACGAGATAAAGGCTGCCATGGAAGGTATGCTCGCGCCGACATTTGAAGAGAAAATAGTTGCCAATGTTGAGATACGCGAAACATTCAAGATCAGCAAGGTTGGTACTATTGCCGGCTGTATGGTACTGGATGGTAAAATAACCCGCAACAGCAAGATCCGCGTAATACGCGAAGGCGTGGTAGTTTTCACCGGCGAACTGGCATCGTTAAAACGTTTCAAAGATGACGTGAAGGAAGTTAACACAGGTTACGAGTGCGGTTTGAATATATTGAACTACAATAATATTGAAGTAGGCGATATAGTTGAAGCTTATGAGAATGTGGAAGTAAAACGCAAGCTGTAAACCATCAAATATTTATCCTGAAGAAAGGCGCCGGAATATTCCGGCGCCTTTCTTTTTTTCTATCCTCCGGCATGTAATTTTTTTTCATAAAATTTGGATTAACTAATTTTTTAGTATATTTCATTTCTGAAACCGGACGTATTGGTATGTTTTTAGCAAAACGTCTTGATTTCTAAGGGGAAGTACCGTACTTTCCGTTTCCATTAGCCTAAAAATACTATTGTCGCATGAAAAGAACCTATTCCAAACAAACGTTTTTGTTCCTGAGTTGCCTGTTTTTAACCGGCAAATTATTTGGCCAGGAAGCCCGGGTTGACAGTTCAAACTTACAAAGCGCCAAGGACGCCATCGTTTCCAACTTTTACCTCGCTGCAGGGCAGCAGTCGCGGCTATATAACGGGATGGAGTACTTTCCTTATGATCGCAGTATAAAAGGCAATGCGCTTTTTCCACTGGATGCGGAGACCTGGGCCACCGGCGAGGTTACGTACGACGGGTTTGTGTACAAAGGCGTGCCGATGATGTATGATATTTATAAGGATAAACTGGTAGTATTGCTGTACAACCATTTTACCGCATACGCTTTACTGGAGGATCGCGTACACGATTTTAGTTTTTCGGGGCATCGCTTTGTCCGCGTGAATGCCGATTCGCTGGTTAACGACAGGTCGGGCATAACAACCGGGTTCTACGACCAGTTGTATAATGGCAATAAAGTGGAAGTACTGGCAAAAAGGGTAAAAACGATCCAAAACTCCACCAATATCAGCGCAACGCTCGAAACCTACTTCCTGGAAAACCATTCCTACTACATGCGAAAAGGAAACACTTATTATAAAGTAAGTAGCCAGGGGTCATTTCTTGATGTAATGAAGGACAAAAAAGCAGTGATACAAAAATACATGAGGGACAATAACCTGAAATTCCGCCGCGACCCGGAAGGAGTTATGGCAACAGTTGCCTCCTACTACGATAAGTTATAATAACTACCAAAAGACATCACCAAACTCAAATTATTGAACGAATAATCATTCTGATGAAAAAAGTTTACTTCTTAAGCTTGTGCTTTGCACTTATTTTCAAACTGGCCACGGCACAGGATGTAAATAAAAAAACGATCAGCGTTAATTTTCAACAGGCGAATATAGAGCAGGTGGTAAAAGACCTGGAGTCGAAAACCGGCTATCACTTCTATTACAACCCGCCACAGTTTGACAGCCTGAAGGTTACGGTGGAAGCTTCCGGCAAAACGCTTGAGGCCGTACTGAACATGGCTTTTGAAAAAACCGATTTTCATTACACCATCAGGGACCAGTTTGTATTTCTGACCAAAGGCCGGCAGGTGAGTGCAACGCTGGCGCCGGGTTTTTTTAATACCGAACCGTCCACTGCCCCTGCAACCGCTGCGGTAACCGATTATACGGAAGAGAAGCAGGCAAAAGTTCCCGAAGCAACTACAGAGAACAAACTGTATACCATCGGCATCCGCACCAACACCATTAAACCGGGCAATTCGACATTAGCGGGTTACGTGCGTAATATTAAAACCGGCGAGGCCATCATTGGCGCAAGTATTTATAACCCCGATAACAAATTGGGTACCGCAACCGACCAGTTCGGGTATTATTCGCTTACCATGCCGCGCGGCAGGATCACACTGATCATCAAAGGGCTGGGCATGAAAGACACCCGCCGACGGATCGTCCTCTATTCGGACGGCAAACTGAATATCGAAATGCAGGAACAGGTGACCTCGCTTAAAGAGGTGCAAATATCGGCAGAAAAGGTGGCCAACGTAAAGAGCACGCAAATGGGTGTCAACAAACTGGATATACGAAGCATTAAGCAAATCCCGACCGCCTTTGGCGAGGCCGACGTATTGCGTGTGGTACTTACATTGCCGGGCGTACAATCGGTTGGAGAAGCTACTACCGGTTTCAACGTGCGGGGCGGGGCTGCCGATCAAAACCTGATCCTGTTTAACGACGCAACCATTTATAACCCGTCGCACTTTTTCGGCTTTTTCTCAGCTTTTGACCCCGACATCGTAAAAAATATCGAACTGTATAAGAGTACCATACCGGAGAAATACGGAGGCCGCCTGTCGTCAGTTTTGGATGTAACAGACAGGGAAGGCAATAAGAAGAAATTCACCGGCTCGGCAGGCATCGGGTTGCTTACCAGCCGCCTTGCTGTGGAGGGGCCGATAATAAAGGATAAAACCTCCTTCATTTTTGGCGGCCGCACCACCTATTCCGACTGGCTGCTGCATTTGCTGCCGGAGGCTTACAAACATAGCTCGGCATCGTTTTATGACCTTAACCTGGGAATAAGTCACCAGATAAATGATAAAAACACTATTTACCTGATGGGTTACTGGAGCCAGGACAAATTCAGGCTGAACAGTGATACCGCCTATGCCTACAGTAACAAAAATGCTAATATCAAATGGAAGCACAATTTCAGCAATAAGCTTTATAGCGTAATACTGGCCGGTGTTGATCATTATGATTACAGCATCACAAGCAGCGCAAACCCGGTGGATGCCTATAGGCTAAAGTTTGGCGTTAATCAAAGCAATTTCAAAACTGACTTCACCTATTATCCTAACCCCAAGCACACGGTCGATTTTGGTATAAGCGGGATATATTATAAACTGAACCCCGGCGATGAAGAAGCAAATGGCGAAAAATCGCTGGTTATTTCGCAGGTAGTTCCCCAGGAACAGGCATTGGAAAGCGCCCTCTACATCGGCGATAAGTACGATGTTACGCAGGACTTTTCCATCAGTGCCGGTATAAGGTATTCGCTGTACGCGTCACTTGGCCCGGCAACTGTCGACCGTTATGCTCCTAACCTGCCAAAAGAAAGCGTGAACGTGCTTGACAGCGTCACTTATGGTAAAAACAAGGTGATGAAAACCTACAAAGGACCGGAAATAAGGATCTCCGCACGTTATAACCTAACCGACGACATCTCGGTTAAAGCTGCCTATAACACGCTGCGGCAGTATATTCACCTGTTATCTAACACCACGGCTATCTCGCCTACCGACACCTATAAACTAAGCGACCCTAACGTGAAGCCGCAATTCGGTCAGCAGGTGTCACTGGGATTATACCGCAACGCGAAATCAAACACGATAGAAACGTCGGTTGAGGTTTATTATAAAAAGATAGACGATTATCTTGACTATAAAAGCGGCGCTACCCTGCTGCTGAACCAGCATATTGAACGCGACGTGGTGAACACTAAAGGCAAGGCCTACGGTGTCGAGTTCCTGGTGCGCAAAACGGCTGGTAAATCAAACGGCTGGATAAGTTACACCTATTCGCGCACTTTCCTGAAACAGGATGATCCGACAGCCGGAGAGCTCATCAATGGTGGCAATTGGTACCCTGCCAATTATGACAAGCCGCATAATTTCAACTTTAATGGCAACTACCGGTTTAGCCACAGGTTCAGCGTATCGCTTGACCTTACTTACAGCACGGGCCGGCCGATCACGCTGCCCATAGCCAAGTACGAATATGGCGGCGCGGAACGGGTGTATTATTCGGACAGGAACGCCTACCGGATACCGGATTACTTCAGGACCGACCTTTCGATGAATATAGAGGGCAACCACAAGGTGCACCAGCTAACCCATAACTCGTGGTCGATCGGGGTATATAACCTGACGGGCCGCGCCAATGCGTACTCTACCTTCTTCCAGGAGCAGGGAGGGGCGATAAACGGTTACCAGTTGTCCATATTTGCCAGGCCGATACCATTTATCAACTATAATATTCGGTTTTAAAAATGGAACCCCGGGGCTACATATATGTAATGACTGTTTCGGCAATGATGATGGGTGCATGTAAGAAGCCTTGTGCACTTGTCGTTACCAGCAACGATCATTGCGACTGCGCCCTGGGCGGTACCAACGTTAAACCAGCTTTTTGGAGATGATATGGAAAGGGCAGCAGGGAAATATATGATCTTATCAGGTGGCGCTATAGCGATAGTGCTTTCTGTTTTTTACAGTTGTCGCAAACCATACAGCCCGAAAGCAATATCGGCCGGCGATGTTCATTACCTGGTGGTTGAAGGTGTGATCAATCCTGGCAGCGATCTGACTATCATCAAACTTAGCCGCACAGTAAAAATAGACAGCAAAACGTCGGCTAACCCCGAATCAAACGCACAGGTAGCTGTAGAAAGTGATGACAATGGCGTATATACGCTGAATGAGAATGGGCCCGGACAATATACTTTCGCCGGCCTGAACCTTGATAACAGCCGTAAATACCGCTTGCGTATAAAAACATCGAATGGTGAAGAATACCTGTCGGACCTGGTTGACGTTAAGATTACCCCACCTATCGATAGCGTCGGCTTTAACGTATTAAAGGACAGCCTGCAGGTGTATGTGAATACGCACGACCCTACCGATAAAACAAGATATTATCGCTGGGATTTCGACGAAACCTGGCAGTTTCATGCAAGATATCCGTCATTGTATTACTCTGACGGCACAAAGCTTTTGGAACGCGATGTGAACCACAATATCTATTATTGTTATGGCAGTGATTCTTCTCCCGATATTGTTTTAGGTTCAACGGCCAAACTGTCGCACGATGTAGTTTACGAGGGACAGATATCAATGATACGCGGGACCTCGGAAAAGGTTGAGCGGGAATACAGCATCCTGCTGAGACAATATGCCCTTACCGAAGATGGCTTTAAATATTGGCAGATACTGAAAAAAAACACCGAACAGCTTGGAAGTATATTTGCCGTGCAGCCTTCGGAGTTGACCGGCAATGTTCATTGTATTTCCAATCCGTTGCTGCCGGCCATTGGTTATGTGAGTATTTGCACGGTACAATCGAAACGTGTTTTTATAACCAACTATTCGTTTCCCGATACCTGGCAGCCCATATATCCTTATACCTGCGGCATAGACAGTATAAAGACAAACCTGTATGATAACCTGATACGCCCCGGAAGCGGCCTGTTAGCGCTTGATCCGATAGGGGATTACAGGAACCCGTCCGGGTATACGGCCACAACGGTTGAATGCGCCGATTGCACTATACGGGGAACCACTACACGACCAGATTTTTGGAAATGAAAAGCGCGGGAGAACATAATATAAATATGATGGTCGGGGTTATAATCCTGCTGGCGGGAGGCTGCAAAAAGCATTATACCCCCCCTGCCGTTTCGGCGCCTAATAATTACCTGGTGGTTGAGGGTATAATAGCGGCCGGGCAGGATTCGACGGTTATAACGCTTAACCGTTCTGTAAATATTGCGCAAAGATCGGTACACAGGCCCGAGTCAGGTGCAACGGTAATTGTCCAGAGCGACAAGGGTGCAAACTATCCACTCGCTCAAACAGACAGCGGCAGGTACGCATCGGCACCATTGAACCTGGACAACAACAGTAAGTATAAACTACTAATCAAAACTGTTGACGGCCGTACTTATGAATCGGACTACGAACCGGTAAAAGTAACGCCGGCCATCGATACGCTTGGATATAACATAACAACTGACGGGTTGAGCTTCTATACAAATGCGCATGATCCGGCAAACAATACTCACTTTTACCGATGGGATTATACGGAGACTTACATGTTTCTTACCCCTTTGATCTCGCTTTACAAATACATTCCGTACCCCTTTTATTTTGCAAATCGTGTCATTAGCCGAAAACCATCTGAATTAATACATACTTGTTATATAACATTAAATTCCAGCACAATTATTTTGAATTCGTCGGCCAAGCTTCGCGAGGATGTTATAAACGATAATCCTATAACGCAAATATCGTCAAGCTCGGAAAAGATCTATTATCGGTATAGCATTATAGTAAGGCAATATGCATTAACTCAAAAAGCTTATGAGTTTTGGACGCTGCTTAAAAAAAATACCGAGCAACTGGGCACTATCTTCGATGCGCAGCCATCGGGAATAACCGGGAACCTGCATTGCACATCTGACCCTAAGGAACCTGTTATCGGATACATCAGCGCAGGCACCATCTCAAAAAAACGGATATTTATTGACCGGACTGAGTTACCAGCATGGCCCTTCGACCCGCCGCAATGCAAACCAACCGGTTTAGGCTGGAAAAAGAAGGAAAATGTGCCGGCTGAATTGGCAGACAGCGTTTTTATACCGTTAGGTCCAATAATGACCGGATATGACCCGATCGCAAAGGACAGCACCTATAGTGTACCTGTTGGCTATTACGACTGTGTGAATTGCCGATATCACCTGAATGGAAAAACACAAAAGCCTGATTTTTGGAAATGACGAAGAGAATAATTTATATGCTAACTATTTTACTGGTATGGTTTGGTTGTAAAAAGCCTTACCAGCCGGTTGCTATTACTACAGATAGTAATTACCTGGTTGTTGAAGGTACTATCAACACCGGCAATGATTCGACGATAATCAGGCTGAGCCGTACAGTGAAGCTTTCGTCTTCGCAGCGATCAAATCCCGAGCTGAATGCCATGGTGATAATAGAAAGCGATGCGGGTGGCACTTATGCCTTGCCCGATGCAGGTAACGGCTATTATAAAGCAGGTCCTTTAGGTTTAAGTGCATCCAAC
>NZ_DATJJC010000025.1:0-2567 GCF_035492695.1 Mucilaginibacter sp.
TTGGGTAATTTGGTGATCTGTTTGAGAGTTCGCTTTGCCATAGGTTTTAATCAGCGATGGCAATATACGCTATTCCTCCTCAACAATAAAAGCTACGCGGCCTATTTGCCCATCTTCTAATCTCACCTTAATGCCGCGCGAGTGATAAGCCGCGCTGGTAAGCAAATCCTTTACAATACCCCGTGTTAACGCGCCGCTGCGCTGGTCTTTTTTAAGAATGATATCAACCTCAAGGCCGGGGTGTATATCTTTTCTGTTTTGTCCGTTCATTCAATATATTAATTCAGATAGCCGTTAATGGTTTGATCCATTTGATCGAGTGACTTTTCATCCATGCCCGACACCCTCCTCAGCAATTTTCCATTGCCGTCTATCAAATAAATTTGGGGGATAAAGTTAATATTATATTGAATTTTTAAGCGATCCATCGTTGCGTTTTGGGCATTAAGTTGTTGCCATGGCATTTGTTCTTTAGCCAAAGCGTTTTTCCATTCGGTTGTTTTTTTATCGATGGAAACACTTACTAATCGGAAACGCTTGTCTTTGATTTTTGCGGCAAGCTGTTTAATAACAGGTATTTCCTGGCGGCATGGGTGGCACCAGCTCGCCCAAAATACAATCATGTTAACTTTTTTGGATGCATCGATCATGGGCTTTGAGTTACCATCAATATCTAACAGCATGGCATTGGGTCGTTTAGCATTTTCAGCCGGACGGGTATCCAGGATCTCTTTAATTTTTCGGCCCTCATAACTGTTTTGGGCGCTTTCATCAAACGCCGTGTAAAGCTGTTTCAATTCGTCATTAGTTGTTGAGAGCGCCCAGTTGTTTAAAGTATAAAAAGCCCAATAAGCATTTGGCGTTTGTTTTACAGTTTCGATGAATCGGTTTATTTGGGCCCTGCGTTTGGCTGCGTTATGGCTGAGATTAATGTATGGTAAATCCCGATGTCTGAAAAAGAAATCATTTTGAATACCACCTTTTACATTTATCCCCCGGTCTTTGCTTAGGTCGCCGGTAATTTCTGTAATGCCGGTCTCCATCAGGAAACTTTCGGAGTAATTTTTGTTACCTTTTTTTGATTTTATAGGATCAATTACGGGCAGATCTGATTTTGGGTCGCTCGAACTGGTTCCGATACGGATGAGACGGGGCTGAAATATAGTGTCACATTTTAAATGATAAACAAATTGTTCGCCGGTGACTTTTACTGAGTCAAACGGCGGCTTATTTCCTACCGGGAAAATGTTGTAAAAGTAGATCTGCTTTGACGCAAGGCCTTTAATGTGGGCTTTTATGGTAATGTTTTTATCGTCGTGATGACATGCGCATAGCGCGAACATCAAAACCCATAAAAAAAAATTAAAAAGTTGATTTCGTTTCATGGGCTTAGGTTAGTCATTGGTTATACTAACCTAAGCAATAAAAAGCTTTAAATCAATTTATTCAATCAGTTTATTGACTGCTTCTGCTACCACATCAAACTTAAACTGTCCCACAACCTTATTCATCGCCTCAGTGATCTGCGTATTCATTAAGTTGCCTATGCTGCCTTCGTGGGTATGATTTACTGTTTTGTCCGGATTAAATTCGCCTTTTTCAATAGCCAGTCCCACCTGTTTGTAAGCATCGCGGAACGGTGTGCCTTCCAGTACCATGCGGTTAACCTCTTCAACACTGAATAGGTAGGCATATTTAGAATCGTTCAGAATGTCAGTATTCACGCTCACGTTTTGCAGCATGAAGGTAGCCATGTGCAGGCAGTTCTTGATCTCGGCAAAAGCCGGGAACAGCAGCTCTTTCAGCAATTGCATTTCGCGGTGATAGCCTGAAGGTAAGTTGGTGGTCATCATGGCCACATCGGTTGGCAAGGCTTGCAGGCGGTTACATTTACCACGCATAATCTCCCAAACATCCGGGTTCTTTTTGTGCGGCATGATACTGCTACCGGTGGTCAGCGTATCCGGGTAGCTTACAAAGGCAAAGTTCTGGCTCAGATATAGCGCCTGATCCATCGCCATTTTGCCTAAGGTGGCAGCTATTGATGATAGCGCTTGCGCGATGATACGCTCGGTTTTACCACGACCCATTTGCGCATAAACTACGTTGTAGTTCAGGCTTTCAAAACCCAGCAGTTGGGTGGTCATGGTACGATTCAGCGGAAACGATGAGCCATACCCAGCTGCCGAGCCTAATGGGTTTTTATTAGTGATTTTATAAGCTGCTAATAACAGTTCCAGGTCATCCACCAAACTTTCGGCGTATGCGCCAAACCACAGTCCGAATGACGATGGCATGGCCACTTGTAAGTGCGTATAGCCCGGTAGTAAAATGTCTTTATATTTTTCGCTGAGCGCGATTAGTTGATTAAATAGCGTTTGTGTTTCTTCGACCACCTGTTGTAGCTCGTGTCTGAAGAATAGTTTCAGGTCCACCAAAACCTGGTCATTACGTGAGCGGCCGCTATGGATCTTTTTACCGGCGTCGCCAATACGTTGGGTAAGTAACAACTCCACTTGCGAGTGGACGTCTTCAACACCCGCTTCGATGGTAAAATTACCTTTCTG
>NZ_DATJJC010000026.1:0-263064 GCF_035492695.1 Mucilaginibacter sp.
CGGACGCATGTGATACGGCATACTACGCTAACCGGAAAAAACGTTAAAAAGGTAGCAGTCTGCGGTGGCGCCGGAAGCTTTTTATTGAAACACGCCATAGCCGCCGGGGCCGATATTTTTATCACTGCCGATTATAAGTACCACGAGTTTTTTGATGCCGAAGGAAAGATAGTGATTGCCGATATCGGACACTTTGAAAGTGAACAATTTACGCAGCAATTATTGTATGAAATAATTAGGAAAAAATTCCCTATCTTTGCCGTCCGTTTAACAGAAGTAAATACAAACCCCGTCAAATATTTTATTTAATGGAACAAACCGTAGAACAGAAGCTTAAAGCTTTATACGAACTACAAACCATCCACACCAAGATTGACAAGATACGCCAGGTAAGAGGTGAACTGCCTATGGAAGTTGCTGACCTGGAAGATGATGTAGAAGGATTGGAAACACGCATTCAGAAAATAAAAAATGAGCTGGATGATTTAGAAGATGATATAGTAACCCGCAAAAACCTGATAAGGGATGCGCAGGCAAACATCAAAAAGTACGAAACACAGCTTAACGAAGTAAAGAATAACCGCGAGTATGACGCTATCTCGAAAGAGATTGAGATACAAGGCCTTGATATACAGGTAAGCGAAAAGAAGATCAAAGAATTTGGTTACGAAATAACTACCAAAACCCAGGTTTACGAAAAAGCGCTTGCTGATTTGGATGGCCGCCGTGCCGACCTTGATGCTAAAAAGGCTGAACTGGGCACCATCACTTCAGAAACTGAAAAGGAAGAGAACGAACTTACTACCGAAGCTGAGAAAGCTGAAGCAGGTATTGAAGAGCGTTTGCTTATTGCTTACAATCGCCTTCGCGGTAACGCTAAAAACGGTTTGGCTGTGGTAACTATCCAGCGCGACTCATGCTCGGGTTGTTTTAACCAGATACCTCCACAGCGCCAGTCGGATATCCGTCAGCGCAAAAAGATCATCGTTTGCGAACATTGCGGCCGTATTTTGGTTGACGAGCAAATGGCTTTAGAAGTAGAGACCGCTTAAGCCCCCAACCCCTGAAGGGGAGATAAAAATTTTAGAAGCGCCTTCGGAAGAGGGCGCTTTTTTATTATCTGAACATTTTTTTGTGGCTTGAAATACTGCGTTAAGCCATCACTTCGAATGCTCAATAAATATGATCTTCCGTGTACTCTCATTAAAGATCACTTCTGTGCTGTCTTTAGCGTTTTTTACAGTTTTACCAACGATATTGTCATTTCTGTCAATGATGTTATTGTTGTCCATTTCAATAGTATAAAAATCACCATCCCTGATCTCATGAAAACCATTCCCCGGTTTTTCAAAATATGTTTTGACTGACTGCTGCGAATCATGATCGTAGCTCAATACATAAACGTCTCGCGAGCCGTGCACTGAATAACTAACGCCATTTATGGCAACTTTTATACCCGGGCAATAGATATGCAATTTTTTCTTTGCTGAATCAAAAAGCTGGCAGCCTGACGTAAGAAAGAACAGCGTTAGAAGAGTAATGGCCGATATAAAAGGTTTCCTGATAATATACATAGCATTGGTTTAAGTATTTCGAATATACAAGTTTTCCAGATAACAAGCCTATGCCATCGCCAATCGCTACCATTACAATGATCCTCCAATCCTGTTTTAAAACATGGTGGTCTGCTTGCCTTTTTTCGGCACAAACAACGAGTAATCAAACGGCGGCATTTCCCTGCCGGCCATAAAGCGGTTTATGGCCATGCGGAACATTTGGTGGATGGAATCGGCTACTTTGCCATCCCCACCCATCCTGCGCCCAAACTCGCTATCGTTCAGCTTACCGTCATGACAGGCCCTGATCATATTTAAAACCTTTTCAGCACGGTCAGGAAAGGCTTTGTGTATCCAATCCGTAAATATCTCGGCTATGCTGCCATTGAGCCTTACAATAGTGAAGCCGGCAGCCAGTGCGCCCCGGTCAGCAGCAGCCTTAATGATGGCCGGCACTTCATTGCTGTTCAGTCCGGGTATAATAGGCGCGGCCATCACACGTACAGGTACGCCTATCTCCGTGAGTTTTTGGATAACCGCTAAGCGGCCGGCAGCTGTAACGGTACGTGGTTCGAGTTTCTGGCGTAATTGTTCGTTGAGCGATGTTATAGATATGTTGGCATGCACCAGGTTCAACTTGCTAAGCTCACTTAAAATATCCAGGTCGCGCAGAATGACATTGTTTTTGGTGATGATGCTTACCGGGTTACGGTACTGAAGGAAAACCTGCAGCAGCGACCTTGTTATTTTCAGCTTACGCTCCATCGGCTGATAACAGTCTGTGTTACCGGATAAAAGGATGGCAACGGGTTCGTAATTCTTTTTGTTAAAGTACTGTTCCAGGAGCTCGGGCGCATTGCGTTTTACGATTATCTTCCGCTCAAAATCGAGCCCTGCGCTAAAACCATAATATTCGTGCGTATTGCGGGCATAACAATAGATGCAGCCATGCTCGCAACCCTGGTAAGGGTTGATGGAATACATGTGGCTCAGATCGGGACTGTTGGATTCGCTGACTATCTTTTTCGGCGTTTCCTCAAATATTTGTGTTGCCGTATTTTCAAGCATAGACTCGTCAAGACCCTCGATGTGTTCGAGTACATATTTGTTCTTCAGGAACTTATTATGAATATTAACCTGCGCCCCTCTACCCTTAAAAAATTCGGGATTTTCCTCGTGTGACATAATACAAATTTGCTAATATTTTTAGCAAAATCATCATACGTCTATCAATTTATTTTTTATGGCGTAGAGTACAAGGCCGATACGGCTTTTGATCTGGAGTTTCTCAAAAAGCTGGTCGCGGTACCCGTCAACAGTGCGCGAACTGATGCACATATGTTCAGCGATCTCTTTGTAGGTAAGCTCGGTGGCTGATAGCTTCAGAAACTCAATTTCGCGGCTATTTAGTTTGGCCAGCGTAAAATCTATATTGATATTGTGTACCAGGTGGCGGGTTACGAAATCGGGATAGTAGATCTCGTCATTGGCTACCTTCATCAATGCATCTTCGAAGTCGACTGGCTCGGAGTCCTTAAGTAAATAGCCTTTTACCCCCATTCTTACCATTGTCAAAACTTTTTCCGCGTCTTCAAACATCGAAAGCACAATGATCTTGATATCCGGATGGTTAGTACGCAGCCATCTTGCCGTCGATATGCCATCCATTTTGGGCATACTGATGTCCAGCAAAATAATGTCGGGCTTCAATTTGGACTGTATCTTTTTGATCATTTCCTCTCCGTCACCAGCTTCGAAAAGAACGCTGTAACGATGAAAATTATTGATCAAATAAGCTATGCCGCTCCTGAAAAGCCGGTGATCGTCAACTAACGCTATTTGGATGGGGGCCTCCATCGATATATAATTGCTTAAAAGGGTTTAGGGAAACCTTGATACGACAACCCTCGCCCGGAGCGCTGTCAATTGTTGCATTTCCTCCGATCAGTGCAGCACGGTTCCCCATATTTCTTAATCCTGAACCACTTTTATTATTAAGCAATTCACGTGAAAATCCTGCACCATCGTCTTCGATGCTCAAGGTAAACAAATCATGCTGATATTGCAAGTCGATTTTAAAATGTTTAGCCTTAGCATGTTTTAGAGCGTTATTTAAAGCTTCCTGCAGTATCCTGAATAACACCAGTTCACGCTGTTCACCAAGCGAGTACGGTTGCCCTTCAGTTAAAAATGTAGTCTTTACCAATTCGCTTTTATTTAATTTTTCAACCTCCCTTTCAATAGTTTTTTTTAAGCCGAGGGAAGTTATATGTTCAAAACTCATGCTTTTTGAAAGGTCGCGGAGATCGGTTATCACCTGTGCTATCAGTTCACGACTTTCATTCATTTTCGCTTTTTTTGTATCGTCCAGGGTGTTCCCCAACGTGCCCATAGAAAGCTTTACAAATGATAGTACCTGCGTTATGTTATCGTGTATTTCCTTACTAACATGTTCAAACGTTTGCTCCTGTATCTCTATTTGGGTTTTTAGGACCTCCTGGCGGTAAACTGCCTCGCGTTCTTCCTGTTCTTTTTTATTTTTAAGTTGCCTATTCCGATATAAAACGACGAAGTAAATGATGAAACCGATAACCACAGCAAATAACAGTGCAGCTATTAAGACGATCATCTGTATATCCTCGTTACCCATTGTATGTGTTGGCCTTTTTATTATCTATTAATAACGAAAACCCTATTAAAATACCAAATGTGTATACGCTTCCGGCCCAAAAATAATAGAGGCTACCTTTTCCCCAGTGATGTTCCGCATAGTAACCTATTAATCCCAAATTCAGAAACATCGTTGTTGAAAAGATTAAAATGCCTGTATTAAACCAAAATATGCTTTGCCGTATTATGCTCATATTTGATGGGTTCCTAAGCATTTGCTTAAATAACAGCAATGAGAATATGATATAAAAGATATTGCTTATAAGAAGAACATTGGTAGGGAATATTTTTTTAAAGGATTGAATAAAAAGAGCGTTTATTATGAAAAACACACAAACTATACCGATAGAAATAAGTATCATTTTTCTGATCTGTTTATTTTCAAAAAGATAAAAAAAGGTGAATGAATAAAAGAAGTAATTAGTTAAACTTTCAATATGTGAAAGAAAACTATTGTTTTTATTATTAAAAGCGAAAAATTCACCTATGACCTCTAGTACGAAGGTAAAAATGATACAGATAGTCAACAACTTGAACGGTACGGTCAGTTTTCTATAACGAACTAAACCTACCATTAAAACACCCGCAAGAATTAAAATATATATTGTTGCTAAATTAAACATGCTAATATTTTAAACCAGACGATGGCTTATAGTTTTATTATTTATGATGAACGCTTCTTTCCCTATTATCATTTAGTAAAGAAATGCATATCAAAATGTTAAACAAATAAAAGTTCCCATTCCAAAAATAATAAATAACATCATACCCCCATTTGTGCTGGGCGTAGTAGTTTGTTAATTCCATATTTAAGAACATAGTGGTCGAGAAAAATATCATAGCAGTGTTAAACCAGAAAATGCTCTGCTTAATAATATTTACATCTAAAGGATATTGAAGCATTTGCTTAAATAAAACCAACGAAAATATAACATATAAAATGTTGTTTATCAAATACATATGAGTTGGGAATACAACTTGCGACGGCTGCTGAAATAATAAGGCATTTAGTACGGAAAGTATCAAAACTAAGGCAATAGATATTATAGTTAGTTTTTTTAATATTCTGCTTTTAAGCAAGTAGAAGTAAATTGAAGCATAAAAAACATATCCTATCGCGCATTCGATATGCATCACCAGCGCATTACTGTGATACTTGGCAATAAAAATTTCGGATAAAACCTCCATGAGAAGATTCGCAATCACCGATAAGGCTAGTATTTTAAACGGAATGGTTAGCCTTTTGAAGCGAACCATTCCGATAATGGAAATAATAAATAGTAAGCAGAAATATACTATTGTAAGTAATCCCATTTAATGCGCAGGTTTAATTACACCAAGGCGGGCACGGCAAGCTGTCTGAATGAGTTTCACCGGTACTTACATAAGGCTTTGCTGCACCTTCCTGAGTGTTTGGTTCTGATCCGCTGACAAGCAAAGTATTGACATGATCGTCCTTGCCTGAGTAGTCCGGATGCTTTGCTAAATGTACGTGAATTCCGGCAACTTTTTCATTTTTTAAAATGCTTTCTAAAGTTTCCCGGCTAATAAAGAATCCATTAAGGTTACTTCCATCGGGTGTTTTTAAAGCATGTTCGCCGGCAGCTTTATTGCGGTCGCGAAATTCTTTCTTAAGGCGTGATGCCAATGCTGGGTCGATTGTTGAGGCCATGATTTTAGTTAGGGTTTTTAATTAATAATTTAACCACTATACGTGTATATTGAAAAAAAGATACCCCGTGTTTTCACGGTATTTTTAGAAAAGATACTTTAACAACTAAATTGTTGCAAAAAAATATAGAATTAAAACGACCAGGCCGATTTACTAAAGATTAAAAGAGCGATTTAACCTTCAAGTAAAAATACGAAAAGTTCCTTAGGGCCGTGGGCGCCCATTACCAGTGTTTTTTCTATATCTGCAGTACGGCTGGGGCCGGTTACGTTGGTTATCATAGATGGCAATTGATTGCCATATTTATTTTTTATCAGTTTAAAACCGTCCTTAAGGTCAGTTAAAATTTGGGAGGTGTACGCCAACACAATATGTACCGGAGGGTATATGCTTAGCCTGCGGCCTGCCATGCCGGCGTTGGATAATAAAATACTTCCGTTGCGGGCTATTAATGCCTCGCAAAGTGTAAATCCTACCTCTGCTTGTTCGAAATCTTTGTCAGTTTCAAAAAAAGGATAGTCGTATTTGAGCAGTATTTCCTGTAAAGCAGGTTCCCAGCAATAAATTTTGCGCCATTTTCGATGATCTGCAAGATTCAGCAGGTTATCTATCAGTTGTATCTCGTCTTCACAAAAAACAAACTGTCCTGCTGCGGCCGTAAATTCCTCCGCAAACATTATTTCAGGCGGGTCTTCGGACTGCGGGTAGTGGGGAAGGTCTTCCAGGTTAGGGTATGGGTTATCCCTTTTCTCGAGCAAAGCTTTACGTATCTTTTTAAGCAGCTTTTCCTTTGATGTGGTAATATCCCTCATTGTTTATAACATAAAGCTAAAAGCATAAAGCTGAGAGCCTTGCTTTGGACTTTCAGCTTTATGCTTTCGGCTGTTTTTATTCGCTTTTTGCTTCTTTTTCTTCAGGGTTCCTGTTGAAAGTACCCGAATGATCGGCAACGCCTTCATGTATCAGGTTACCGGCCGCGGCTTCCTGGTTGCCGCCTTCAGGCCCGTTTACAAACTCGTCGTAAGTGGTACGGTGGTCAAAAGGTCGTTTGCCCAAAATTTCTTCCAGGTCCGATTGGAATAATATCTCCTTTTCAAGCAATTTATTGGCAAGCTTTTCAAGGCCATCGTGCTTGTCGGTCAACAGCTTTTTGGTACGTTCGTACATCAACGTGATTTGGTTACGTACTTCAGCATCTATTAGTTCCGATGTTTTTTCGGAGTAGGGTTTATTAAACTGGTATTCGCCCTGCGTATCGTTAAAGGATACGTTGCCCACCTTGTCGTTCATGCCATAAATAGTAACCATGGCATAAGCTAATTTGGTGATTCTCTCCAGGTCATTTTGGGCTCCGGTTGATATCTTACCGAAAGTAAGATCTTCGGCAACCCTTCCGCCTAAGGTCATACACATGCCGTCTTCCAGTTGCTCGGTCGTATACAGAAATTGCTCTTTTGGTAAATACTGTGCGTAACCCAATGCGGCAACTCCGCGCGGCACAATAGATACTTTAACCAACGGATCTGCATGTTCAAGGAACCAGCCTGCAATGGCGTGGCCTGCTTCGTGATAAGCGACAATGCGTTTTTCTTCAGGCGATATGATCTTATTTTTCTTTTCCAGGCCACCGATCACGCGGTCTATAGCATCCTGAAAATCCTGCATGTCGACAGCTTCTTTATTTTTACGGGCGGCAATAAGCGCGGCCTCGTTACATACGTTGGCTATTTCGGCGCCTGCAAACCCAGGGGTTTGCGCAGATAATTTTTTGGCATCAACACCTTCGGCCAATTTTACCGGTTTAAGGTGCACTTTAAATATCTGTTCGCGGCCAAGCAGGTCGGGTTTATCAATAGATACCTGCCTGTCAAAACGGCCAGGTCGTAATAAAGCCGAATCAAGTACATCCGGGCGGTTAGTAGCCGCAAGGATGATAATACCTGAGTCAGTACCGAAACCATCCATTTCCACCAGCAGCTGGTTCAGGGTGTTTTCGCGCTCATCATTACCGCCTACGATGTTGTTCTTTCCACGCGCACGGCCAATAGCATCTATCTCATCAATAAATATGATACAAGGCGCTTTGTCTTTTGCCTGGCGGAACAGATCGCGAACGCGCGAAGCGCCCACACCCACAAACATTTCGACAAAGTCGGAACCCGAAAGCGAGAAGAAAGGGACCTGCGCTTCACCTGCCACCGCTTTGGCAAGCAGTGTTTTACCGGTACCCGGCGAACCGATCAGCAAGGCGCCTTTTGGAATTTTGCCACCCAGGTTAGTATACTTTTTAGGGTTTTTCAGGAAGTCGACAATTTCCATCACCTCCTGCTTCGCTTCTTCCAAACCGGCAACATCATTAAAAGTTACCGAAACCTGTGCTTCTTTATCGAATAATGTAGCTTTGGATTTGCCGATATTGAATATCTGGCCGCCCGGACCGCCACCGCTTCCGCCCGACATTCTTCGCATAATAAATATCCAGACCGCTGCGAACAACAGGATCATAATTATGCCCTGGAACAGTACATTGGTTAATATGCTATCGTGCTGCACGTAATCGATCGATACTTTTTCCGAGTCGGTGAAATCTTTTTCGGCGGCGTTGATAGCCTGGTTAAGCGTCTCGTACGATGCATAGGTAAATACATACTGCGGGCCGTTATCGTCTGATCCGGTAAGTGTTTTGCCGCCCCTTACCTCAGCGTACTGCGGTTTCGACAGGCTTTCTTTTTTTATAAATACTTCAACCGTTATCAGGTCACCGTTTTTATAAGCCTGTAGCTTTGCAACGTCATGCTGTTTCAGCATGTTAATTTCAAAATTCTGATACGTAGTTGGTTTGGCGTTGTTGCTGTTTGAAAACCATCCCACTCCAAGCAGTATCAAAATAACCACCGCGTAAAGCCACATAATGTTAAACTTCGGCGGCTTTGACGAAGGTCTCTTGTTGGATATCTTCCTTATGGGTTTAGGATTTTCCTGTTTATTATCTTTCATTTTTTCTAAATGCTCAAACGTAAATCATTATTACTATTAAAATTCAGGGGTATTGTCAAGACGCTTCTCTGCAGGTCTCTGTGACTTTAAAACTCAGGCGCTTTTGTAATATTTAATTTCTGCGTCACCCCAAAGGTCCTCTACTCCATAAAACTCGCGCTTATCCGTCCTGAAAACATGTATTACAACATCGACGTAATCAAGCAATATCCATTCGCCGTATTCAAGCCCCTCTTTGCGCCACGGTTCCTGTTGCGTGGCTTTAAAAATCTCTTCTTCAACACTATTTGCTATGGCTTTTACTTGTGTGGTCGATTCGGCATGGCAAATCACAAAATAATCAGAGACGGAACTGAAGATATTTCTAAGGTCTAATCTCACTATATCGTTTCCCTTTTTTTCCTGTATGCCGTATATGGCCAGTTCAGAAATGTAAGCGGATTCTTTTATCGCTTTGTTTTTTACCATCAAAAAGAATTAGTTTTGAACGCTTTTGGTTTATACATAATTACTTTGCAAAATAACATATTTTCAGGATTATTTGTTGGACAAAATTTAATCACAATTCAACATATCGATTCTACTAACAATTTCCTGAAAGATTTATTGTCAAATTCCAAGCCAGTTTCCGAAGGTACGGTCATTATGGCAGAAAGCCAGTATGCCGGCCGGGGCCAGCAACAGAACCGCTGGCATAGCGAACCCGGCAAAAATCTAACGTTTAGCCTTTTATTAAAACCAATCTTCCTGCCGGTACAGCAGCAGTTCGACCTTACCCGAGCCATCAGTTTAGCCATTATTAATGCACTCGAGCCGTTTTTGGACCATAAATTGAAAATAAAATGGCCTAACGATATCTATTACGGCGATGGAAAGTTAGGTGGTATACTGATAGAGAACCTGTTACAGGGCCACCTGATAAAGAACTCGATAATCGGGATTGGTTTAAACATTAACCAGGAACATTTCCCGCCCGAAGCTGCTAATGCAGTGTCAGTAAAACAAATCTTACATAGGGATTATGATTTAAAATTAATATTATCAGAGATTTGTAAAAATATAGAAATTGGCTATTTGCAGCTTCGGGCCGGGCATTATGATGCTGTAAGGAAAGCGTATTTGACACGACTGTATTGGCTGAACGAAGTGAAAATATTTAAGGTAAAAGACCGTTTATTCGAGGGAAAGATCGTCGGCGTTCTCGACCAAGGGCCGTTGGTCGTCGATGACGGTCAAACTACTTCAGAATATAATCAGAAAGAAATTGAATTTTTGAACAAATAAATTATTAATATGAAAAGAATACTGTTGGCAATGATACTGCTTGCCATAAGCACAGGCGCTTTTGCCCAAATAGAACACCCGGTAACCTGGTCGTATGCGGCTAAAAGAATTAATAAAGACGAAGCGGTTGTATTTCTACGGGCGACTATACAGCCGGGCTGGCATATATACTCTCAAAATGTTAAAGATGGCGGTCCTATTAAAACATCGTTCACATTTTCACAGTCGAAAGAATATGCATTGGTAGGCAAAACAAGTGAACCTAAGCCGCTTACCAAATATGAAGAAGCTTTTAAAATGAATGTAAGCTATTTTGAAAATACGGTTACTTTTCAGCAAAAGATCAAATTGAAATCGGCAAATGTAAATGCCGTAAAGGGGCAGCTTGAGTTTATGACCTGTAACGACCGGAAATGCCTGCCACCGGATGATGTTGATTTTAATATCCCCCTGGGTAAATAATTAGCGCCGACGATGACATTTTCCCAGATCAGGCCGGGCTTGAAGACCACGCTAATTGCCCTTATCACAATTGTTGTATTTTCATTTGGCGGTACTCAGCGCGCAAGCGCTTTTCAAAAAAGCGCACCGGATACAGTATCCAGCAGCGATGTTCAGTTTACTACGATACCTACCGCTGCAGACAGCATAGCAACCGCTAAAAAAAAGCAGCAACTTGGAAAAGCAAAGCATTCTGTAAATCGTTATTCAGCTCAAACTGAAGAAAAGCCTAAAACCTTGTGGCAGGTATTCATCGCCGGATTTTTAGGTGGGTTTTTGGCTCTGTTGATGCCCTGCATTTATCCTTTATTACCGTTAACGGTAAGTTTTTTCACAAAAAAAAGCGGCAGCCGGGCAAAAGGGATATTACAATCATTCATTTACGGCTTATCCATTATTGTTATTTACGTCGCTCTGGGGCTGATCATCACGTTGCTGTTTGGCTCAGATGCTCTTAACGCACTCGCAACAAACGGAATATTTAATATATTCTTCTTTTTGCTGCTGGTAGTGTTCGGGATATCGTTCCTGGGTGCATTTGAGCTGACACTTCCAAGTTCACTTGCGAATAAACTTGATCAGAATTCCGATAAGGGAGGCATTATAGGGATATTCTTTATGGCCGCCACACTGGTTGTAGTGTCTTTCTCTTGTACAGGACCGATAATAGGCTCGTTGCTGGTTGATGCAGCTTCAAAAGGCGACCGCTTAGGTCCCGCAGTTGGTATGTTTGGGTTTTCATTGGCCCTGGCGTTGCCTTTTACTTTGTTCGCGTTGTTCCCCTCTATGCTGAAAAGCTTGCCAAAATCAGGCGGATGGCTCAACAGCATAAAAGTTGTGCTTGGTTTTCTTGAACTGGCATTTGCTATGAAATTCCTTTCCAACGTCGACCTGGCATATCACTGGAATTGGTTCGACAGGGAGGTGTTCCTGTCCTTATGGATAGCCATTGGTTTGCTGATGGGATTATATCTGATTGGAAAACTTAAATTTTCGCACGATAGTGACTTGTCTTACCTATCGGTGCCGAGAACGTTTATTGCTATAATAGTTTTTTCGTTCGTGATCTATATGATACCCGGACTATGGGGCGCTCCATTAAAAGTTATCAGCGGGTTTTTACCGCCGCCGGCGACGCAGGATTTTGACCTTTCAAGAATCAGCAATTCTTCATTGGCACCGGTTCAGAATGTATCCATAAAAGAAAAAAAATATGAAGGTATGTTTAGTAGGGGTAAGCATGCCGGATTGAACGAATGGTATGATTATGAGCAGGCGCTCCAGGTATCAAAGGAATTAAAAAAGCCGGTTTTGATTGATTTTACCGGCTGGAATTGCCCTAACTGCCGTAAAATGGAAAATAGCGTATGGTCTGACGCCGAAGTACGCAAACGTATGCAAAATGATTTTGTATTACTGGAGTTATATGTCGATGAAAAGAGCGAACTGCCGGCAGCCGAACAATACACGTCATCATTCAGCGGAAAGCATATTATTAGTATCGGGGCAAAAAATAGCGATTATGAAGCCTCAAAGTTCGAAACGAACTCTCAACCGTTTTACGTAATTACTGATAGCGAAGGTAACGTGCTTGTTCCCCCGCAGGGAGCCAATTACAGTGTAGATAATTATATAAAATTCCTTGACAGCGGGATTGCTGCTTATAAAACTGCGCATTGAGTCAAAAATTAGTGTAAATTCGCGGCATATTTGATAGTGTTTAAACAACACCATCAAATACGACTGGATTAATATTAGCGTTTACTTTTTTTCAGGCAGGTGTAAACCTGTCGTAATGCAATGGCCCAAATAAAGAATATCGGACTTTTTACTTCAGGAGGCGATGCCCCTGGCATGAACGCCGCCATCCGTGCGGTTATACGCACTGCTTTGTTTCATGATGTTGAAGTTACGGGTATCCGCCGTGGATACGAAGGAATGATAAATGGCGATTTTTTCCCTATGGGACGAAGATCGGTATCCAATATCATGCAGCGTGGCGGAACAATTCTTAAAACGGCACGCAGTGCGCAATTCCGCAGGCCGGAAGGGAGACAGGCTGCTTACGAACAGATAAAAAAGTTTAATGTTGATGCCCTGATAGCTATAGGGGGCGACGGCACATTTCGCGGAGCCAACGCTTTTAATGAAGAATTCGGCATCCCGGTTATTGGTTTGCCGGGAACTATAGATAACGATCTTGCCGGTACTGATTTTACTATAGGATATGATACAGCCATCAATACAGTTATCAATGCGGTGGATAAGATACGTGATACGGCCGAATCGCATGATCGCCTTTTTATTGTGGAAGTTATGGGCCGCGATTCGGGCATGATAGCCTGGCGCACCGGCATGGCAACGGGCGCCGAAGGCATTATTATACCCGATGCAAACATAGGTGTAGATAAACTATTTGACCGGCTTGAAAACGGCCGCAAGAATAAAACGTCGCGTATTGTTATTGTTGCTGAAGGCGAGGGTGAAGAAAGTGGCGCTTTTGAAATAGGGCGCCAGGTAAAAGAAAAATTTCCGCATTTGGATACCCGCGTTTCTATATTGGGCCATATTCAGCGTGGCGGCAGCCCAACCTGTATGGATAGGGTGCTGGCATGCCGGTTAGGTGTTGCTGCGGTTGAAGCGTTACTTGAAGGCTATAAAGGCGATATGGCAGGGATCATCAATAACCAGGTGGTATTTACCCCGTTCGAACAAGCTATCAAACATAACAGCGAGATTAACCCCAACCTGCTGAGGATAGTAGAAATGCTTTCCTTATAAAGAAAATTTATTGTCGATGAATGTTTTATTGACGATCAGGCGTATCACATCGTCTATCTCCTGGGTTACCGTAAACAGGTGCTTGATAATTTGCTCGTTTTCAGGATTGCTGAAGTTCTCATAGTCCATAATATTCATCAATCCAAGCATACTGGCAACCGGGCGGCGCAACTCGTGCGAGCTAAGCGAAGCTATATTTCTCAAGCGTTCATTCTGGTCGAGCAATGCTTCCTCGGTCTTTAACATTTCGGTGATATCCCTGGCGAAGCAACCTACGCCAATAATCTCGTCCTTAGACTGTTTATAAATCGGATTGAAACTTACCTCGAAAAAGGTATGCTCTCCCGTTATAGGATGGGGGCTGTCGTGGCGTGTAACGTATCTTTCACCTGAAAGGGCTCGTTCATAAAATTGATGCCATTCGTCCCGGACCTGTTCCGTTTGGCCCGAGTGTATATAGGCATCGTCGCCTTCTTTGGGTATTGCGCCCATATTATTTTCTATCCGTTTCCGGTAGGCGGTATTCATGTATACATACCGCCCTTCCCGGTCTATCGACCAGATAAAGTTCTCTGTATTGTTGATAAGCGCCTCGAGGTTGTTTTTGGTCCAGGCTATCTCTTCTGCTGCGTTCAGGGCATTAACTTCTATTTCTGTGGCTGAGGTCAGGTCCTGGCCGACGCCCTGTATCTCCGTCACCTTGCCCTCCTTGCCGGTTATGGAAATAAATTCCCATTTGGTTTGATGTACCTTTCCTTCCTTGTCAAGCTTACCATGTTCGAGCCGGATGACCTTCCCGGGGTTTTTGATACAACTCTTTAATGCATTTTCGCAAAGCGGTATGTCGTCAGCAGGCGTTATGACAGAGAAATGCTTACTGATGATCTCAGATTTTTTATACCCCAGTAATTTCAAAAATTGCTTGTTGGCAAAGGTGATCACACCCGATGTATCTATCCTTAACAGGAAATTGGTTTGTGAATCTATCAGCGAGGTCAGGAACTGTTCACGCCGTTTCATTTCTTCCTGCTGCGTTACTTTTTCGGTAACATCGAGGGCAATGATCACCCGGCAGCTATGGTTATCGTATTTAATCTCGTGCCCGGTCACTTCGGCATAAAGTATATCACCTTTTTTGTTCTGATGACGCCATACGCCGGCGCTGTTAAACCCGTCGAGCCTGCTTTCGGGTATGCCCTTTTTGTATAGATATTCGTTGAATTTTGCCAGATCGAACCGCGGGCGTATGTCGCGTATGGTCATACTCAAAAACTCCTGTTCGCTGTAACCATAATGACGGACTGCCGCCGCATTAACCTTTAATATGCGCAATGTGGGCAAATCGTATATCCACATCGGTGTAGGGTTGTCATTGAACAGGATGTTAAAGTCGCCCAGCGAATCCTGCATCCTGTAATTAATTGCCTTTTGGTCCGAAACATCTTTGATCACATTCAGAATCACCTCATGCCCGTGCGAACTGTCGCTCAAAAGCCGGCGTTTGTGATTTATCCATTTGATCTTGCCGCTTTTGGCAACTGCGCGGTAAGTAAGGTCGAGCCATTCATCCGTAGTGGCTTTGTGTATCTTTTCAACCACTTCATCATGGTCGCGCATATCAATAATTCCGATCCAGAAATCTTTGCTTTGAGCGATATCTTTTGGCGAGTACTCCAGGATAGTTTGTACGCTCGGGCTGATAAACAGGTAAGTTTGCGTAGTTTCATCAAAGGCCCAGACACAATCGTTAAGCGCCGCAAGAAGATCAGTAAGCATAGAGTTTTATCATATTCCGGAACACTATAAAGTTATATCTTTTATTGCAAAAAACCCTGTTCAGAGTAATTTATCGGCAATTTCGGCCCAGTTATTTGCCCGTTCATATTCGGTTACCAGGTGATTGTGTGGCGAAGAGAACAGGATGGGGCGACCATGAAAACCTGCGAAATTGCGGATTCGGTCATCGATCATGATTCCCACGTCGACTATTTTGTGGCCGCAAAAAATAATGTTTTTCCAGCCGATATAGGGAAAGTGGTCGCCCAGCCAATCAAGCTTATCTACCAGTGAGTTCTTAAATTCCATGGCGGCCGAAACAATATAAACATCATATTTATTGCATAATTCCTTCACCACATCCTGGCTGCCCGGCATCACTTTAAGATCGCGGAAAAACCCCGGCGCATTTACATAAGTACGCCAGCTTTCGTTCAAAGTGTCGGGCAGCAATTCATGAAATTCCTTGCCGCTCATTTCTTCAAGCAATATTTCGGTTTGATGGTCCTGCCGGTAAACTTCGATAAACTTATCTATGGTATCGGCCAAAACCTCGTCCATATCAATGGCCAGGCGTATTTTTTGTTCCATAATATATCCGCCACAAGTTGCCAATAATTTTTAAAATCCGCCTGAACTTTAATTATTTATAAGATTTAGAATTTAAAATATATTTTTTTACCTTTGCATCCCCGCAGAAGGAGACTCCGGGGATAATGTTGGATACATAAAAACAAAAAATGGCAACTAAGATCAGACTGCAAAGACATGGTAAAAAAGGGAAACCTTTTTACTATATCGTAGTGGCAGACGCGCGTGCTCCAAGAGATGGCCGCTTCATTGAGCGTTTAGGTTCATACAACCCAAACACCAATCCCGCTACAATTGACATTAATTTTGACAAAACCCTTGATTGGGTAAACAATGGCGCACAGCCAACCGATACCTGCCGTGCGATATTGTCGTACAAAGGTGTTTTGTACAAAAAACATTTACAGGGCGGCCTTAAAAAAGGTGCTTTGACCGAAGAACAGGTTGAGTCTAAATTCCAGACCTGGCTTGATCAGAAAGAAGGCAAGATCACCGGTAAAAAAGAAAGCTTAACGACTGCAAAGCAAGATGCCCGCAAAGCTGCTTTAGCTGCTGAGGCTAAAAAGAAGGAAGAAAGAGCTGCTGCAATAGCTGCTAAAAATACTCCTCCGGCTGAAGAAGCAGAAGTTGCTGAGGAAGAAACCGAAGCACCAGTTGCTGAGGCCGAAACGGAAGCTCCTGCAGCTGATACCGAAGCTGATGCATCGGCAGAAGCCGAAAGCGCTGAGTAATCGGATAAAACTTAAGAGATAGCGAAGTATTGAAAAGTACTTCGCTATTTTTGTTTGCTACCGGGCAACAAGAGGAAAAGGATATGACGATAGAAGATAGCTTCAAAATAGGCACCGTTTTAAAGACCAAAGGTTTAAAGGGCGAACTGCAAATGTACGTGGCCTTTGAGGACCTGGACATGATCGATTTCAACGCGATATTTGTCGATATGGCCGGAAAGCTGGTACCCTACTTTGTTGAGTCGGTTAAATATCAAAGCCATAATAATACCGCCAATCTTTTCCTGGAGGACATAGATACTATCGAGAAAGCATCCAGACTGGTTAAGAAAGATGTTTACCTCCCCAATAAATTAAAACCCAAAAAGAAAAAAGGCGATTTCACCCTGGCAGACCTTTTAGGGTTCACCGCTGTTGACGAAAATGAAGGCGAGCTGGGCGAGATCACCCACATCCAGGAATTGCCACAGCAATTTATAGCCACCGTTCATTATAAAAACTGCGAAGTGCTTTTCCCGCTCAACGAAGAGATCATCAAAAGCATCGATGTGGTGAAAGGTATTGTTTTGGTCGATCTGCCCGAAGGCCTGCTGGATATCTACCTCGAATAAAATAGGGTCCACTTTTAAGTGCTTTCTATCTAATGGTATTAGATCTGCCGTGCAAAATGCTCATTGATCTTCGTGGGCTGTAACTGGTGTGGCAAACATACCCGATGTGTAAAAAACATGTTACACATTTTGCGGAAAAAAATAAACGGTTCGCTATCGTAAAGATCCAATGCAGCTTAAGAAACAATATGGCATTGTAATTGCCTTAGTCGCAACGTATTAATTACTCGCATGAAAAGAATCAAACAGTCCTTTGTTGAAGTAGTGGCCGGTGAGCCGCGTAAAGAACATTTTATTAATGTTTCTATTGTTATTCTCGCAGTTTCCGTTGTAGTTTGGGTGCTTTTGGAATTCACACAATTCGGGAAGGTATAAGAAGTAAAGCATGATGATTTTGGCCGTTATACCGGCAGAACCGTTGTACACCTGCATTGTAAACTGTTTACTAAACTGCACGCTTCGAAAGAAGTAATCTATTCGCTGCTGAATAAAAAATTAGCTGTTGCTCAATGGTTTAATATTGGATTATCCCGGCTATGCCAGCACTGGCACCGTTGTTGTATTATCGTCTGTATTAAAATTATTTCTTATGGAAAAAATCAAACAATCTTTCATAGCGATAGTAGAAGGTGAACCAACGCGGGAGCACTATACCAACTTCTTAATTTTCTTTCTCTGTTTATCAGCTCTGATAACAATAGTCTATTTCGCAACCGGTATGAACCACATGGCGCCGAAATATTAGGAAAGGAAGTTCCTTAATTTTTGCCGAATTTATTGGGCATCATGTCAGATGGGATAACTGTGTCTTATAATACTCGCTCAGAGAATGCCATTTACAAATAGCACTATGCATACCAGGCCTGTAATTACAATAAACAGGATCGACAATAGATAATACCTTAGAATTTCTTTCCCGATAATTACAGGGTTACATTAAAGGTGGAAAAGATGATCGTGAAAAAATGTAAAATAAACTTGACATTATAAAAAGTATGTTTTACATTTGGTCAATCAAAATTGACAAATCATGAGATCACGTTTTTTACTACCCAACCTGGTTCGGCCCTTTGGCTGGATCATGGCCCTGCCGGGATTCGTGTTAGGTTACCTGGTGGTTTATAACGACTATAAGATTCCCGGTTTTGGCATAACCGTTCCGCCGCCAACCCGGTTCTTTCACGCTCCGTTTTACCAGGACCTTACCAAAACTCTGGCACTTGCACTGGTTATTATCGGCTTGTTTTTGGTAGCCTTTGCCCGCGAAAAAAAGGAAGATGAACTAACGGCACGCATCCGGTACAATGCCTTATACTGGGCGGTTTTGGTTAATTATATTATCTATATGGTTTGGCTTGTCTTAACCGTGGCTATCGAATTACTGAAATTGGACAAAGGTGCGCTTGGTTCCTTTGCCGATATTATGGGGATATCAACCTATAACTTATTTACGCCTTTATTGATATTTATAGCACGCTATTATTACTTGCGCTACAGCAAGAACGGCGAATATAAGTTGGATAAACTAGTTTACCTGCCCGAGCGGCCATATAAAATGATCGGGCAGGCCGTCTCGGTACCGCTGTTAGTGATCATCCTGATCGCATTCGTAGGTTCCTGGTTTTTTAAAGGCAATACCGAACCGAAAGACTGGATAGAAACCATGTTTTTACTTCTGCCGTTCAGCCTGATGATATGGGGATATAGCAAAAGGCACAACGAAGATGAGTTTGTATCAACACTTCGCCTCGAGTCGATGCAACTGGCGGTTTATATTAACTATGCCGTTCTGCTGCTTGCCAACTTTTTCTTCTACTTTTTCGATTTCATGATCGTGATGTTCCTTAACCTGGGTACCATAGCGCTGTTTTTTGTGCTGCGCTTTAACTATATTCTTTGGAAGTACAATAAACAAAACGGCAAAGGGGAGCTGGCCTTATGAAAAATCGTTTTTTGTTTCCTTACTGGTTCCGCTACTTGGGCTGGGGGCTGGTTATAGTGCATGTACCTTTAAGCATGCTTGGACGTTCGCATGGTATGATCAATATCATGGATGCACAGCCTACCAATGGCGGGCCATTTTCGGGCGAACATTTGTTCTTCATTTGCACTTCATTGGTTATGGCAACGGGGTTATTCTTTGTCGCTTTTGCTAAAGAAAAAATGGAGGACGAGCAGATATGGCAGATCAGGCTCGATTCCCTGCGATGGGCTATATACATTAACTACATCATCCTTATCGCCAGCCTCGTTTTTATTGAAGATGTGGGTCACATGCTCGAACTAAACCTGTGGGTTCCCCTTATATTTTTCATCATCCGTTTCCGCTGGGTTATTTTCCGGCTGAACCGTTCGTTAAGCCGGGAGGGATAGCTATGAAAAATAATATACGTGTGGAACGCGCCATTAAAGATATTACCCAGGCCGACCTGGCCGAAGCGGTGAATGTATCGCGCCAAACCATCAATACTATCGAAAGCAATAAATACGTACCTTCAACGGTACTGGCACTAAAGATAGCCCGGGTTTTTGGCAAACCGCTTGAAGAGATATTTATATTAGAGGAAGACGACTAACAAAATCAATAATCAAACCAAGACATTCGATATGCAGTCAAAACCTATTTTTGCGCCTGAGTTAACAATTCCCAACGGCGTTACCGATGTTGAATTTTATAAAAATGCGTTTGGCGCCACAGAGCTGCGCCGTTTTAGCAATGATGATGGTACCATACATGTATCGGAATTGGAAATTAACGGCGCCTTATTTCATTTACACGAAATAACTCAAAATTATAGCCTCAGTCCGGATAAAGCCGACGGAACTACGGTAACGATCGGCTTATTTGTCGAAGATGTAGATGCGGTCATTAACCAGGCAATACAAGCCGGGGCAAAATTAAAATCGCCGGCGCAGGATTATTTTTATGGCTACAGGCAGGGTTCATTTGTTGATCCTTTTGGTCACCATTGGCAAATACAAAAAACAATACCTCAAACAAATGAATAGTTATAAGGCAGCCATTATACCCACCTTATCGGTAAGGAATGGCGCAGCAGCCGTTGATTTTTATAAAAAAGCTTTTGACGCCGAAGAGTTGATGTGTATTACGGGCGATGACGGTTCGGTAGTGGCCGAGCTTTCCATAGGTGGTGCACGATTTTTCCTGGCGGATGAGTCACCCGAACACGGCAATTTTAGTCCCGAAAGCCTGGGCGGCATTTGTATAAGGATAGGCTTGCTGGTCGAAGACCCCGATGCAGTTGCAAAAAAGGCCGTTGAAGCCGGCGCCAGGGAAGTTTATCCGGTTGCCGACCAGGACTACGGCTATCGCTTAGGGCTGGTGATTGACCCCTTTGGCCACCATTGGGAAATTTGTAAGCCGTTACATTGAACCGCAATCTGGAGAGTTAAAGCAAAAAGCTTTGAACTTTCTGCTTTTAGCTTTCCGCTCAAAGAAAGCTATCTTTGCGCCATGCGCTTTGATCTGATCACTGTTTTACCGGGCTTGCTCGAAAGCCCTTTCGCCCATTCTATTTTACAGCGTGCGCAAAAAAAGGGCATAGCCGAAATAGTAGTGCATAATCTGCGCGATTATGCTACCAACAAGCATAAAAGTGTGGACGATTATCCGTTTGGCGGAGGCAGTGGTATGGTGATGACCATTGAGCCGTTTGCCGCATGTATCGAAAAATTAAAGAGCGAACGTGAATATGACGAAGTGATCTTTATGACACCAGATGGTGAAACGTTGAACCAGCCGATAGCCAACCAGTTGTCCATCAAAAAAAACATCATTATCCTTTGCGGGCATTATAAAGGCATCGACCAGCGCATACGCGACCTGTTTGTAACCCGCGAGATATCTATTGGCGACTATGTGCTTTCGGGCGGAGAGCTGCCCGCGGCAGTTTTAGTAGATGCTGTGATCAGGCTGATACCCGGCGTACTAAGCGACGAGACTTCGGCCTTGTCCGATTCTTTCCAGGACGACCTGCTGGATGCGCCGGTTTATACCCGCCCGGCCGACTGGAACGGTAACCGGGTACCCGAAATATTATTGAGCGGCAATACCCCCGAAATAGAAAAATGGCGCTTTGAGCAAGCCGTGGAACGGACGAAGCAGCGGAGACCGGATCTGCTGAAATAGTTCAATAAACTGTATGTAATTTCGATGAGCATGCGGTGGGAATAGCGTTGGAGCGAAGAGAAATCTTATATACCTGATATCGTCTACCGTGCGTGTCGTACAAGATTTCTCCTCGCACCTCGTCGAAATGATATTCGGATTATTAGTTGTTTGAGTTATCAAATAGCCTCCTATCATCTAAAAATGTTAACATTTGGCAAAATGTGGAAATTTTTAAATCTTACTTTTTAAATTAAAATAAAATCCCTATTATTGCAAGCCGATTTTTACGGGTTAAAAATTGCGTTTAGAGCTTAGAAATCATGGATTTAATAAAATTTGTCGAAGAGCAATCAGTAGAAAAAAAGCAACTTCCTGCATTTAAAGCAGGTGATACTGTTAGCGTACACTATAAAATCAGAGAAGGAAACAAGGAACGTGTCCAGGTTTACCAGGGTGTTGTTATCCAGCGTAACAGTGATGGTAACAACGAAACTTTTACTGTACGTAAGGTTTCAAATGGTATCGGCGTTGAGCGTATTTTCCCTGTAAATTCGCCAAATATCGATAAAGTGGATGTAAACAGCCGTGGTAAAGTTCGCCGTGCCAAACTGTTCTACCTGCGCGAATTGACCGGTAAAGCAGCCCGTATCAAATCAAAAAGAGTTTAATTTCCCTCGCGGGATAACAAAATATAAAGCCTTCCTGTATTTTCAGGAGGGCTTTTTTATGCGTTTTATTCTATAAGAACTTGTCATTTGAGCAACAGCGAAATCTTAAACGACTTGAATATCCGCGCGGCGTATGACGTACAAGGTTTCTCCTCGTACCTTGTCGAAAAGATAATCTTGGAGTAGGAATTAAACGGCTTTCGTTTTTGAAGTTGTTTTAGCTACTGGCTTAACCGGTTCAACCAATTCAGCCAACACTGTACGTCCTCCTTTTACCACCTCACCGATCTCTACATTGATCTTTGTTCCCAACGGAAGGAAAACATCCACCCTCGAACCAAATTTGATAAACCCGAACTGCTGTCCCTGGTCCACTTTGTCGCCTTCCTTCACATACCACACAATGCGGCGCGCCAGTGCACCAGCTATCTGGCGGAATAATACAGGTACGCCCTTGCTGTTTTCAATAACAACGGTGGTACGCTCGTTCTCGGTTGATGATTTTGGGTGCCAGGCCACCAGGTATTTGCCCGGGTGATATTTAAAATATTTAACAACGCCTGCGATCGGGTTGCGGTTTACGTGCACATTGATAGGAGACATGAACACTGATATTTGTATGCGGCGGTCCTTGAGGTATTCGGTTTCGTCGGTTTCCTCTATCACTACAACCTTGCCATCAGCCGGACAAAGTACGCTTTTTTCATCCGTGGTAATATGTAGCCGAGGGCTGCGGAAAAACTGCAGGATGATAATGAACAAAAGTCCGGACAGTATGTAGACGATCCACTTCAGCGTATGCGCCGAAGGGTAATAGAATTGTATCAGGGCGTTCGACACGAATATCAGCAACACGCAAAGCGCTATAGAGGTATATCCTTCTTTATGAATGGTCATGTACTGGAAATTTTGTACAAAATTACAAATTTGTAACGAAGTAGAGGTAGGTATAAACAATTGGAGCAGCCAGCAGCAGACCGTCGAACCTGTCGAGCAGGCCTCCGTGCCCGGGTAATATGTTACCGGAGTCCTTTACATTGATGCTGCGTTTGAACATCGATTCGACCAGGTCGCCCAAAGTACCAAAGCAGCCTATAAGTCCTCCAACGGTTACCCATTGGTACCAGGGCAGTTCAGCATAAAAAAGGCTCAATATATACCCGGCCAGGCAGGCTATCAGCACACCACCGATAAAGCCCTCCCAGGTTTTTTTGGGCGAATGCCGCTCGAAAAGCTTGGTCCGGCCGAAAAAATAACCGCTTAAATAAGCGCCTGTATCATTAGCCCACAGCATAATGAAAAAACCCAGCGGGATGTGGAAACTGTAATCGCCCAGGAGACGGGTGTAACCCAAAGCATGAAAAAAAGAAAAAGGTACTACCACGAATATTACTCCCAAAAAGGTGTAGCCGATATTGGCGAACGGCGCAGCCGACTTGCGGTAAAGTTCCTGTATAAATACGGCGGCCATAACAGGTACCAGCAGCAGCATAAGGCTATGAACTGGCAGATCGGGATCAAAAGAGCCCATCAGTACGCTTGTCAAATAAACCAATATCCCGGTAAATACGCCTAAAAGCTGTGCCGGCGATGAACCACTGCCCTTCATCAGCCTGTAAAATTCTATAAGCGACAATATGGCCAAAATCAGGTAAAAAGCGTCGAATACCCGCCCGCCAAGTAACATGGAGCCAAGCATAACTATAATAAAGAAGAAGCCGGTAATGGCGCGTGTTTTCATGGATTGATCTGGTTCAGGATCATCGCTTCAATGGCATCGCTGAAGTCTTTCTGATGGATGTAGACCTCAATTTGCCCAAAGGTGCGGTGCGACGAGTCCTGTTTATTAAGTAGTACGGTATCTATCTGGTGTTCAATAAGCATCTGCTTCACTATCTCGGCCTGGTAGTAATTGGTTGACGAAAAAATTTTAATCCAGTTCTTCTCCATGATGAGCAGCCTGCCATTTGTCTGAAATATACTTATAAAAAAACAATAATAACATCGTTGCTAAAAAACTTGCAACGAAGATGACATTGCTGAATAGCTTTTGTTTGTCGGGGTCAAGGTTGGTTATGTTGTTTTGCAGCAGGTAGGTCCACACTACCGCGGTTCCATTATTTACAAAATGGGCCAATATCGCCGGCCATATACTCCCGCTCCAGGCTGTAAAATACCCAAAGAGCAGCCCCAGCGCCAGCCGTGGCAGAAAGCCATAAAACTCCTGGTGAAAGGCGCTGAACAGGATAGCAGTGATCCAGATAGCCACATGTATATGTTTGGTCCAGCGGAAAAATACGGTCTGGAAACATCCCCTGAATAATATTTCTTCCACAATCGCCGTCAGCAGGCCGATAAAGAGCAGATCATATATCATGCTCCAAAAGGTTGGCATCCGCATCATGGTGTCCGATAGTTTTTGTGCTTCGTCCTCGCTTTGGCGCATCCAGTGCTCCACCCCCTTCAGCGCTTCGGGCAACACCATTTTTGAATTGAGGTCGCCCAGGTATTGTATAAACGGAAATACAGCCAGCATCGCCACAAAAACTACCGCCATCAGCATCCGGGGATAATCAAAATGATGTTTTATATAATCATCCGGATCGTGAACGATACGATAGGCAAAAATGATAGGCGTGACCAGAATAGGCAGCGTAGTGCCAATAAACTGGATGGTCCATAACGAGCTTTGCACCTGCTGCGAACCAAGTTTCAGATTAGCAATATCGAGTAAAGTGTCAGTACCGTATCTTACGACGACAATGGCCCCGGCAATAAAGTTGCCCGCAATGATGGTTGCTATCAGTATCCCCATTAATATCAAAAACTGTAATCCGGGATGTATTTGCTTGTGTGGTATGGGGTTAGAAGAGCCTTCTGTCATAATTTGGGGTAAAATTCGTAATTTTGCCACGTCAAAGATAAGGATGTCTGTACAAATAGGAAATATTGACTTAGGGGAATTCCCGCTGCTGCTGGCGCCAATGGAGGATGTGAGCGATCCGCCTTTCCGTTACGTGTGCAAGCAAAACGGCGCGGATATGATGTATACCGAGTTCATCTCGAGCGAGGGACTGATACGCGATGCAGCTAAAAGCCGGCAGAAACTGGATATTTTTGAGTACGAACGTCCCATCGGCATACAAATATTCGGCAGTGATATCGAACACATGCGCGAAGCAACGGAAATTGCGAGCCAGGTTAATCCCGACCTGATCGATATTAACTACGGCTGCCCGGTTAAAAATGTGGCCTGCCGTGGCGCTGGCGCAAGTTTATTGCAGGATATAGATAAAATGGTAGCCATGACCAAAGCTGTTGTGGAAGCTACGCATCTCCCTGTAACCGTTAAAACACGCCTCGGTTGGGACGATAATACAAAAAATGTATACGAGGTGGCCGAACGCCTGCAGGATGTAGGGATTAAAGCCTTAACTATACACGGCCGTACCCGCTCACAGATGTACAAGGGTGTTGCCGACTGGACTTTGATTCGCGAGATCAAGAAGAATCCGGGAATAAAAATCCCCATTTTTGGTAACGGTGACATCGATTCGCCACAAAAAGCTGCCGCCTGGCGCATGGAATTTGGTGTCGACGGAATGATGATCGGTCGTGCGGCGATAGGATATCCCTGGATTTTCAGAGAAATTAAACATTTTTTCAACACCGGCGAATTCCTGGAAAAACCCACCATTGCCGAACGTGTCGAAGTTTGCCGCATTCACCTGGAAAAATCCATCGAGTGGAAAGGCCTTAAAACGGGCGTTTTTGAGATGCGCAGGCACTATTCCAACTATTTTAAAGGTATCGACCACTTTAAAGAATACCGCATGAAACTGGTAACTGCCTCAACTTTTGAGGAGATCAACGAAATATTATTTGAAGTGGCTGACAATTATAGCGCAGAAGTGGCGTGATATTTGAAATGGTAAATACATATTAGAATCATTCACAGTTTGCTATGATAACTACAATTACCGACGGCGTCAAAGTTTCTGTAGAAACCATCTACCAGCCAGAATACTCCAACCCTGCCAACGATCATTATATGTTCGCTTACAAGATCAGCATCGAAAATGTTGGACACAATGCAGTACAGTTAATGCGCAGGCACTGGGAAATTTTCGATTCGAACGGTGCAAAAAGAGAAGTTGAGGGCGAAGGCGTTGTAGGTCAGCAACCGATTATTGAACCGGGTAGCACCCACGAATATGTATCGGGCTGTAACCTGAAAACTGATATGGGCAGCATGAGGGGGCAATACCAGATGACCCGTTTAATGGACAATGCCGCATTTGACGTACAGATACCGGAATTTTATTTGATAACTCCTTACAGGATGAATTAAAAAATCGATCCACTCAAGATAAAAAGGCTGCCGTAATTCAGGCAGCCTTTTTCATTGGCGCATATTTAATAAAATAAGAAGCCCCACCTGTAAACACAAGCGGGACTTAAGACTTGGTACTCAAGATTTTCGACTTACTTAATTTCTCCTGTTAAATAAAAACGATGCATAGTAAAGCAGCGTAGCCAGCGAACCTAGCGCAGCAACTACATAGGTCATGGCGGCCCACCAAAGCGCATCTTTGGCCTGGGTATGCTCCTCGCCTGTTTGCATAACGCTGTAATTGTTATTCAGCCATGCCAGGGCCCTGCGGCTGGCATCGAACTCAACCGGCAGTGTTATAAAACTGAACAGCGTAACCAGCGCCAAAGCGGCAACACCGACGGCCAATACCAAAGGATTGTGCGTAAAGAAAAGCAGCATTACGCCGATGAACAGTGTCCATTGGGTAAGCGTCGAAGCAACGTTGACAACCGGCACCAGCGATGAACGCAGGCTGAGCCACGCGTAAGCTTTTGCATGTTGCACCGCATGCCCGCATTCGTGAGCAGCGACAGCCGCCGCGGCAATGCTGCGACTATAGAACACGTCGGGGCTAAGGTTAACTGTTTTATCCGCAGGGTTGTAGTGGTCGGTCAATTGACCTTCGACCGAAATAACCTTCACGTCGGTAATATTATTATCCCTTAGCATCCTTTCGGCGACTTCCTGTCCCGACATGCCGGATGATAAACCGATCTGTGCGTATTGATTGAACTTGCTTTTAAAACGCCACTGCACGATAAAACTCACCACCGCGATGACGATCATCAGCAGCCATGCCGAGTTTAGCGTGATATATCCTGTAATGAATGATAAATGATCCATAGTAATATGATTTAAACTGGGTATTTCAAAAATTATTCCACCTAATTTATACTTTTGGGCTTGGAGCATACATTTTCATACTGGGAACGTACCGCATTTACGGATAATGCCGATGTCATTATCATCGGCAGCGGCATAGTCGGTTTAAGTGCGGCTCTGCACTTAAAACGGCAGCAGCCATCACTGAAAGTTACTGTGCTCGAACGTGGCTTTCTCCCCAGCGGCGCAAGCACCAAAAACGCGGGTTTTGCCTGTTTCGGCACGCTTTCCGAGCAGATGGAATATCTCAAACGGTCCTCAGAAGAAGAGGTTTTGAGGCTGGTGGATTACAAATGGCGCGGACTACAGCGCCTACGGGCCAACCTGGGCGATGCTAACATCGATTTTCACCAGTATGGCGGCCATGAACTCTTCATGGATAATGAAGCAGACAAGGCCGAAGAAGCGCTCGATCATTTAACGTATTTTAACAATTTGCTGGCAAAAGCCATCGGGAGCGCTGACATATATGCAGTTGCCGATGCCAAAATAGCTGATTTTGGCTTAAAAGGGGTCAATCGTATCATTTATACACCTTACGAGGGCCAGCTGCATACCGGTAAAATGATGCGTACGCTGCTCAACCGGGTTTATGAGCAGGATATTTTGGTGCTGAATAATTGCAGCGTCAATCAAATTGAAAACGAGGATGATAAAATCCGTCTCCAAACTTCGCAGGGTGATTTTATTGCCCCGAAAGTAATACTGGCCACCAACGCTTTCGCCGCCCAGTTGTACCCGCAACTGGATGTCATCCCCGGTCGCGGGCAGGTATTGGTGACTAAACCAGTGCTAGGTTTAAAGCTTAAGGGCACCTATCACTTCAACGAAGGTTACTACTATTTCCGCAATATCGACGGCCGCGTGCTGTTCGGCGGCGGGCGCAATATTGATTTTAAAAAGGAAGAAACCTGGGACTTCGGCCATACTGAAAAAGTAAAGGAGCAATTGACAACCTATCTTAACGAAATGATCCTTCCCGGGCAAAACGCGGAGATCGATTATTGGTGGAGCGGCATCATGGGTTTTGGCGAAGATATCAGCCCTATCGTAAAGGAAGTACAGCCTAATATTTACTGTGCTGTGCGCTGTAATGGCATGGGTGTAGCTATGGGAAGCCTGGTTGGAGAGGAAGTAGCCCGGTTAGTGTTACAATAAAGTGTTCACGCAAACGCCGCTTGCCAAGCTTTAAACCGGTTCAACTGTTTGATTATCAGTGTTTCCAATTTTTGGCTATCCCAAAAAGTGCCACAAAATTGACCATTGCGTGAACACCTTAGTGTATGTTTTCCTGGTAAGCTTTCAATTGGGTTTTGGAGGCTCGGTCCATCCAGGCTTTGATCAGTAATATTTTCAGTTCCTCCGGATCAACTTTTGGCAGGTTAACCAGCAGGCAGGGATAATTGCGGTAGTGATCGGTAAAGAAATAGGTATCAGGATCCTTTGCTATCCATTTGTCGCGTTCATCGGTCCGTATTACCAGCACTTCACCATTTTCCCATAACCGGCAAAGCATTTTTTTTTGCACATAAAAAGCAGGCGTCCCGTGGCTCAAACCTTCGGTTGTACCCGGCAGCGCCGCCATGGTATTGCGGATAAATTGGAGGTATATGAAGGGGTCAGTAGTCATTAGATCCTTATTTGTAATTCCTGTTGTCATTTCGAACGACAGAGAGAAATCTTATACACCTTGCAAATCCGCCTGCATCTTCGAAAAGATTTCTCTGCGCTCGTTCGAAACGACATGTTGGAAGAAAACCAATTATAAAAGCCCTGTCATTTCGAGCGTATGCGAGAAATCTTAAACGCTTTACATGCGTTCCGCCTGTCTGTTCGAAAAGATTTCTCCTCGCTGCGCCCGTTCGAAACGACAGAGTATATTAATTCAAAACAACTCCACCAGCCTCTCCAGTGCCATACCGCGCGAACCTTTGATCAATACGGTAGATTCTTTTATAGGTTCGTCTCTTAAAGCAGCTATAGCCTGTTCTACTGTAACATAAAATTTAACAGTATCCGGCTTCCGGCTTCCGGCTTTCGCCTTCTGACTTCCAAATTCACCTCCGATAAAAATCACCTCATCCACTTCCGTATCCAGCGCTTTTCGTATCACCGCAGCATGTTCTGCAGCCGATTCTTGCCCCATCTCGAACATATCGCCCAAAACTAAAACCTTGCGTTTGGCTGTTAACTTGCCCAGGTTTTCTATCGCAACAAACATGCTGCTCGGGTTGGCATTGTAGTAATCACATATCAGTGTATTCGTAGCTGTTTGCGTTATCTGCGACCTGTTGTTTTTAGGCTGATAGCCGCTGATTCCCGCATTGATCTGTTCCGGTTTCAGTTTGAAATAAACCCCGATGCAAATCGCCGCTAATATATTATCCAGGTTATAGGCGCCGGTCAACTGCGACCTGACATCATAACTTTCGCCGGTTTGGTTATTGGTCCATTGCAGGCTCAGGTAGGGCGAATTTTCCGTTAGTTGGCCCGAAACCAGGTTTTCCAGGTCGATACTTCCATACATCACCACGTTTTTCAGCGATCGCGCATACTGCATCGCCATCAGATCAGTACTGTCACTGTTTACAAAAGTGATACCGTTTGTCGCCTTCATATAGTCATAAAGTTCGCCTTTACCTTTTTTCACGCCCTCAACGCCGCCAAATCCCTCCAAATGCGCCTTGCCTACATTGGTTATCAACCCATGTGTTGGTTGCGAAATGGTACAAAGCAGCCCGATCTCCTTTTGATGATTGGCGCCCATTTCTATCACCGCCGCCTCGTGAGCCGAATTAATAGATAAAATGGTAAGCGGTACACCGATATGGTTATTCAAATTACCCTGCGTGGCATAAGCATTGAAATGTTGCGATAATACCGCACTGATCAGTTCTTTAGTGGTGGTTTTTCCATTGGTGCCCGTCAATCCAATAACAGATATGGTCAATTGCCGGCGGTGGTGCCGGGCCAGGTCCTGCAGTGCCGTCAATACATCGTCAACTAAAATATATTGCTCGCCAAGCCGGTAGGCAGCATTATCGATAATGGCATAGGCCGCGCCTGCGGCTATGGCCTGTCCGGCAAAGCTATTGGCATCAAACTTATCACCTTTCAATGCGAAAAACAGGCTGCCCGGTGTAATTTTGCGGGTATCCGTGCTTATGACGGGGTGTTTTAAATAGATCTGGTATAGTTGTTCGGTTGTCATTTCAATAGTAAGGATGTCATTTCGAACGATAGTGAGAAATCTTATACGCCAACCAGGGCGCCGGTTTCGCTTGTTTAAGATTTCTCCTCGTACCTCGTCGAAATGACAAAGTGGTTTAATTATTGTTTTTATTCATCCACCCAATCACCGCCTTAATTTCGCCATAAGTATAGTTATCTCCCAGCACTTCCTTCAATGGCGCTAATCTTTCGTACCCATAGCTGTCAACGGCGTCCTTTATAGCAGGAATTTTGCTTTCATTCACAATCTCCGTAACCTCTATTTCGCCAGACTGGATAAAATAACCCAAATGGCTTTCAACCGTCATCGGCGATAAGCTGCGTTCGGCGGCAATTTCCATCACACTTTTACCTGCGCGAAATAAAGTAAAACTTGCCAGCCGTGTATCCGAAGATCGTAATTTTCCGTTGTTCCGCGCTTTGGGGGCCTTCCGCTCCTTTTTAGCAGATTTTTGCGCCATGCGAGATGTCAGTTCATGCTTACCGCAATAATTTTTAACCGGTATCAAAAAATCGCGCCCGTATTTTGCCAGCTTCACATCGCCAAAACCTGATATTAAACGCAGTTCGTCCAGTGTTTGCGGCAGGTAAGTGGCCATTTCCTGCAAAGCGGCGTCCGAAAGGATAAGATAAGGCGGCACATTTTGATTGGCGGCAATGTCCCTGCGGATAAGTTTCAGCTCGCTCAGCAAGCCGGCTTCGTAAGGTATAATTTCGGGTTCGCGTTCTTCCGTAGTTTGTGTTGCTATCAGTTCAACCTTTTGCAGCCCTTTTAATACCGCGTCGCTTTTATCGGTCAGTTTTAAAACCGGGTATTCGTCGTCCGTAGTTTGCAAATATCCTAAGGTAACCAGCTCGCGGATGTAACGGAACCAGTCGGCGCGATGAATATCAGCGCCAACGCCATAGGTTTTTAGTTGTTTATGTTCCTCGCGTATCTTTTCCCGTTTCGATCCCCGCAAAAAATCGATCACGTAAGTATTGCCGAACCGTTCCTTCAATCTTGCTACCGCCGAAAGCGCTTTTTGGGCGATAAGCGTGCCGTCGAATTTCTCCACCTCGCTCAGGCACACATCACACGATCCGCAGTTATCCGGGAAATCCTCATCAAAATAGCGCATCAGGTATTGCCGGCGGCAAGTTTGCAGCTGGCTGTATTTCACCATATCGTCCAGCTTTTTCAGCATAATGGCGCTTTGTTCCTCGTTGCCGTCAACTTTGGCAAAACCCTTCAGCTTCGTCGCATCACCATACGAATATAAAAGCAGCGTATCCGATGGAAGGCCATCACGGCCGGCGCGCCCTGTTTCCTGGTAGTATCCCTCGATATTTTTAGGCAGATCGGCGTGCACCACATAGCGAACGTTCGATTTATTGATACCCATACCAAAGGCAATGGTAGCCACAATTATCCTGACATCATCACGTAAAAATGCCTCCTGGTTGCGAGCCTTGTCGGCATGGTCCATACCGGCGTGGTAGGCCTCTGCGGCATAACCTTCAGCCTTCAGGTCGGTCGCCAGTGCCTCTGTAGATTTACGTGACAGGCAATAAATAATGCCCGAATCCTCTTTGCGGTTCTCCAAAAAATCCAGCAGCTGGTTAAAACTATCCTTTTTGGGCAGTACGCGATAGGTTATATTGGCCCGGTTGAATGAGGAAACAAATTCCGATGGGTTCTTCAGGTCTAATTTTTCAAGAATATCCTTGCGGGTAAGTTTATCCGCAGTAGCGGTAAGCGCCACAACCGGGATATTAGGAAAGTCGTTTTTCAAACCCGCCAGCATCAGATACTCCGGCCGGAAATCGTGTCCCCAGTGCGATATACAATGCGCTTCGTCAATAGCTATCAAACAAACCGGCAGCGATCTCAAAAAATTGATGAGGTTACTGCCCGAACCAAACAAACGCTCCGGCGCCAGGTAAAGCAATTTGATCTCGCCTTTTTTCAGCTTTTCAGTTATCCGGGCCTGCTCATCCGGCGATTGTGATGAATTTAGAAAAGCAGCCGGTATACCATTCAGGTTCAGGCTGTCCACCTGGTCCTTCATCAGGGCGATGAGCGGAGAGATCACAATGGTCAAACCATCCATCAGAACCGCCGGCAACTGGTAACACAGCGATTTACCGCCACCTGTAGGCATCAGCACCAAAACATCCTTGCCGGCCAGAATATTCCGGATAATAGCCTCCTGCTGGTGCCGGAATTCGCTGTATCCAAAATACTTTTGTAAGGCTTGTATTGGTGTCATGCTGATACGTGAATGTGCAGATATGCAAATGTGCAGATTTTTGATTTGATGCAATAGTGAAATGCTTAAAATTTTAGCATTTTGTTATTTATTAGATTTGAAACCACCTCTGTAACTGCGGGATGCTATAGGGCATGAAGACGGTGAGCCGTAGGCTCTACCTATTTGTAGAAAAAACGACGAATGAAATTTATGCCTCGTAGAGGCTACCCATCCGCAAGATAGGTAACAAGCCTTTCCTTCCATGCCTTAAATGACGGCGAAGGGTAGCCTCTAACGAGGCAATAATCGTTTAATTTTCCGTTTGCTACAAACAGGTATACCCTATGGGTCATATTAAAATATAATACAGATATGTACTGAGAAAACAAAGATGCGATATGCATATCACGTAGAGCCCTTCTTTTCTTAGGAAGGAATCGTGCAAGGTCGGTTCGGTTTTAAAAACTTATTCATATATTCAAGCCACCTAGCAAGCACTTACTTATCTAATATGATGTGAAGAAAATATTGCTTACCAGAATGGCCGTGTCACAAGGTGATGATGCATTTGACAATAGATTGGAACTAGAAATAGATGAAGGTTGGGAATTACCGCAAATTATTGATAAGATTTTACGGCTAAATTACCTGCCAAAAATAAGCGGTGGAAAGGCTACATGGAGTGTTGCTTATGACCAACCATTAGGAGTGATTGCCCAACAATGGGAAAAGCCAAAATTGATTAGTAGCCGATTTCCGTTTTCCATCAATGACAAGTACAAAGATTTCGATAGTTTACATTTTAATTATCATGCTCAAAAAGATCCTGATATTGTTTACGAAGTTTTGTCTCGTTTCAGAACAGTTTGTTAACCCTAATTAATAACAGATACTGCCTAATAGGCACATGTTGTGCTATTCAAAATTTTATTTTTAGCTTAGCTAATCACTATGCTGAAAAAACTACGCTTATCATTTATTTTACTCCTATGTGCCGCGCCGGTTTTAGCGCAGCAGATGCAGTCGCCGTCCGAGTTTTTGGGCTATAAACTGGGTTCGCAATTTACCCCACACACCCGTATTGTAGATTATTTTAAATATGTGGCCGGCGTATCAAAAAACGTCAGGCTACAGCAATACGGTACCACTAACGAGCGCCGCCCGTTGATGGTCATGTTTATTGCATCGGACGAAAATATCAACCGATTACCCGAGATCAGGCAGCATAACCTATCACTGGCAGGTCAGGGCGATAGTAATTCATCATTAAAAAACGCCCCGGTTATTGTATGGTTAAGCTACAACGTACATGGCAACGAACCCAGCTCGAGCGAGGCATCCATGCAGACGCTTTTTGAACTGGCCGATCCGGCTAATACCCGTACAAAACCGTGGCTGGCAAATACGGTAGTCGTTATCGACCCCTGCCTGAATCCTGACGGGCGCGAACGGTACATTAATTTTTATTGCTCGGTAGCAGGAGTTACACCTGATGCCGACCCTGTTGCACGCGAACATAGCGAACCATGGCCGGGTGGCAGGATAAATCATTATTATTACGACCTGAACCGCGACTGGGCCTGGCAAACGCAAAAAGAAACTAAAGCAAGGGTCGCCTTATTCAATCAATGGCTGCCCGAGGTCCATGTCGATTTTCACGAACAGGGCTATAATTCCCCGTATTATTTTGCGCCGGCTGCCGAGCCGTTCCACCGCGACATTACCGCATGGCAAAAGGAGTTCCAGGTGATCATAGGCAGGAATAACGCCAAATATTTCGATCAGCAAGGGTGGCTGTACTATACAAAAGAAGAATATGACTTGCTTTATCCATCTTACGGCGATACTTACCCCATCTATAACGGGTCCATCGGCATGACATACGAGCAGGGCGGAATAGGGGCCGGGCTGGCCATAGCCACGCGCAGCGGCGATACTTTAACGCTTGCAGATCGTATCTCGCACCATCTTTCCAATAGCCTGAGCACTGTCGAAACCGTTTCGGCAAACGGTGCAAAAGCTTTGGAGGAGTTTAAGAAATATTTTGATAACAGCCGGGCCAACCCACCGGGCGACTATAAAACATACGTCATCAAAAACGACAACCAGGATAAGATCGGTATGCTGGGTGCTATGCTTTCCCGTAACGGCATTAAATATTCCTTCGGCGTAAAAGAGAAAAGCAACGGCTATAACTACGTCACCGGGAAAACAGAGGATTTTGAAATAGGGGAAAAGGATATGGTAATAAGCGCCTACCAGCCCAAGGCTGTCCTGGTAAATGTACTGCTTGAACCTAAAACTTTTGTGGCCGATTCCAACACCTATGATATTACCGCCTGGGCGTTGCCCTATGCCTATGGGCTGAAGGCTTACGGGATTAAAGAGGGGCTTAAAAATGACCTTGCCAAAGCAAGCAGTATGCAGGCAGTTAGGGCTGGCAATCCACATGCTTATGCCTACGTGTCTCCCTGGAGGTCGTGGTATGATGTTAAGTTTTTGGCCGGACTGCTGCGCAATAACATCAAAGTTCGTTATTCTGAAAAGCCATTCGAAGCGGCTGGTAAGAAATTTGCAGCAGGGTCATTGATTATTAGCAGGGCCGGCAATAGTGAGAATTTTGATGAAACAGTTCAAAAAGTCGCCGCTGACTGTAACCGCGAACTGACACCCCTGAGCTCGGGTTTTGCCGATAAAGGTGTCGACCTGGGTTCGCATGCGGTCAAATTTATCCGTGCACCGCGCGTGCTGCTTGTTTCCGGCGAGGGCGTTTCCGCAGAAGCGATGGGCGAGATATGGTTCTATTTTGAAAAGGAGATCAATTACCCGGTTACAATAGTAACATATAAAGACCTGGACCGAATAAAATGGAACCAGTTTGATGTTGCTATATTTCCTGATGGTTATTACGAGGACCTGCCGGTCGACAAATTGCAAAGCTGGGTGCACGATGGCGGTAAATTGATAGCTATGCAAAATATCATTTCGCTTTTGACCGATAAAAAAGGTTTTTCCATTAAGGCCGTTAAGGACGATAAAAGCGATACGACAAAGGACCGGTCGGACCTGGTAAGATCCTACGCCGACCGTGATCATGAAGCCATACGCTCAAATGTACCGGGCGCTATCTACAAAGTGGATATGGACAATACCCATCCGCTTGGTTTTGGACTCGATAAATATTATTTCAGCCTTAAACTCGACGACGATCTGTACAAATATCTTGATGACGACGGATGGAACGTTGGTACCGTGGGCAAGAACGGATATGTCGAGGGTTTTGTGGGCCAAAAGGCTAAAGAAAAGATAAAAAACGGTCTGCTGTTCGGCGTGCAGAATTTGGGGCGTGGCTCGGTAGTCTATATGGTTGATGATCCGCTGTTCCGCAGCTTCTGGGAGAACGGCAAACTGCTTTTTGGCAACGCGGTGTTTATGGTAGGACAGTAACTTAGTTGGCAGTTTGCAGCGGCCTCTATAAAACTGCCAACGGCAAACTGCCAACTAATAACTGCAAACTTAATTCGCCCCTTTCACCCTGTTATTCAGGTCATCCGCGCCGGTTTCGTGCTTGCGCATTTTTATCTTGGTGCTTCCGAAATTGTAAGTAAATGTCAGTCTTGCGATGCGTGTTTCGCGTTTCTGCCTGATATCAAAGTCAACGCTCTGGTACTTACTGGTAACGTCGTTGCGGCGCATGTTAAATATATCGCTCACCGAGAATTTAAGGTTTGCCTTTTTGTTAAGGAACGAATGGCTCACCCCGGCATCTACGCTATATTGCGGTTTTACATAAAACAATGCATAGGTCAACGCTGATTGGTAATTGCCTGTCAGTTCAAACCTGTAGCCTTTTATCGGGGTGAATGTTTCGTTGGCCCTTATTTGATAAGCTGTCTGGCCGCGGTCGAGGTTTGCACCTTCTAATCCATTCGATTTAAAGCCCAGGTAGAATACCGTAACGTTCGCATTACCACTCCACCATTTGTTAATGGTATATGGTGCAAACAGGTTGGCGCTGTAATTTATCTGCGTTTGTAAGTTCTGGCTGGTCACAAAACCGATCTTTGTTTTGGGGTCGGCCCCGGGTATCTCAGATATTACGTCCGTGGTACGGCTATAGCCCAGGCTTAAATTGATACTCTTATTATAGGTATAGTTCAACTCGAAGTTGTTGGTATACTGCGGTTTCAAATAAGGGTTGCCTTTTTGATAGGTATATGGGTCCAGGTGATACACAAACGGGTTCAGGTTATCATACTGCGGGCGGTCGATACGGCGGCTGTACGAAATACCGATCTCGTTCTTATCATTAATAGTATGATTAATAAACACACTTGGGAACAGGTTGAAGTAATGCCTTGATACAACCTGGGTTACATTCAGCGAGTCGCCGGTTGCGTTTGAACTGGTGTACTCGCCGCGCAAGCCCAACTGCACAGATGTGTTTTTATAATCCTTTGAGAAATTGATATAACCTGCATCTATCTTTTCATCGTAAATAAAATGGTTCACGCTAAGGTATTGCCCGCCCTCAACCACAGATTGCTGCAGATCATTATCCGTTTTTACGTCACTCAGTTTCACACCTGTTTCAAATTTTACTGATTTGGTGATGGGCAGGGTATAGTCAGCCTTTGCGGTGTGGATATCGATATTCGATGGTGTCAGGTTTCCCAGAAATGCTGCGGGATGTTGCTGGCTACCATCGGCCAGGAAAAAGTTGGTCATATAATAGGCGTTCGAATTATTTTTGAATTTCGAATAGTCCAGGTCGATATTCAATTGCTGCCCGGCGGTATCCAGTTTCCAGGTATCATTCAGGTTAACAGCAATATTATGATAGCTCTGGTTGAAAACGGCTGCTGTCGTCAATGACGAATCCACCTGGCTAAAGTTCGGGCCAATATGCGTTGTGTTGGTATTGTTGTCCACTTCCGAATTGAAATAGCCGCTAACTACAAAGCCTACGGTGTTTTTGTCCGAGATATCGTAATCAGCCCCTACGCGGTAGCTGTTGTTATGATTGGTTTGGGGTAGTTCGCTGAATTGGTCAAAAAAGGTTTGTCCACCCACACTATCGGTAACAATACGTTTGATGCCGATATTCTGGTATCTTTTGTTATCGTTGTGGCTAAACGTACCAAACAGGTTTAACCTGCCTTCTTTATGGTTCAATTGAAAGGTCTCGTTATCCTTGCCATTTTTTCCGTAACCAACGCCGGCAGTTATGCTGCCATTGGTGCCGGTTTGCCTGTTCTTTTTAAGCTTGATATTGATAATACCCGAATTTCCCGAAGCATCATATTTAGCCGACGGGTTCGAAATGATCTCGATCGATTGTATCGTATTGCCGTCTGTTGAACGCAATAAAGTAGCTAATTGGGCGGACGTGAGGTAGGTTAATTTATCGTTCAGCATTACGGTTACACCCTGTTTGCCTTTCAGGCTGATATTATCGTCCTTATCCACACTCACACCGGGCGCCCGCTCCAATATATCCATTGCCGAATTGCCTGCTGCCAGCACACTACCGGCTACGTTCAAAACTACCCGGTCCGACTTCTGCTCAATCAGCGGCTTGCTGGCCACAATATTTACCGTACTTAAATTATGATCGTTCGGTTGCATAGCTATCTGTGGCACAGTGACGCTTTTTGATGCCTGACTAATGGTGAAGGGCTTGCTCGTGGCCTTGTCGTAACCAACGGTAGTGGCCTTTACCAGGTATTGCCCGTCTTTAATATGCTCAAACACATAAACACCTGCGTCGTTGCTTATGGCTCCTTTTACAATTGTGGAGTCTTTTGCATTTAACAGGCTGGTGGTGGCAAACATCATTGGCTTTCCGTGCTCGTCGAGCAGCGTGCCTGATATGCGCCCGCCGGGTACGGAAGTTTGCGCCAAAGCGGCGCCCGATATTCCAAGAATAAAAAGGAAGGTGTAAAATATTTTGAGGATAGCTGGTTTCATGTCTGTTGTGTGTTTAAAAATTTGGGCAATAAATGACCCATAGGGGGTTTTCCCTTATTTTTTGGTTTGTTAAATAAGTTGCCTGGTTTACCGGTTATTCAACCGTTGTTATGGATGAGTAACGGGTGTTATTTGTATCTGCTTTGTTCTTTCTCCATTTGTAGTTCTCGTACGTTTGGGCAATAGTGCTCCCTTCAGAGTATTTCTCTCTTTTTTTAGTAAACCTTTAAAATGAGGCTTGCGGATATTGCCGCGGTTATTATTTTGTTATTTGTATTAAGATGCAGTAACGGGTGGATTGGTTACAGCCATTTTTGCGTTTTTCGGCGAAAAGTGATATTTGCATACGCGAATGGCCTGTTTTTGTCGGTGAATGTCAATTAAAGTTTTTTAATGCCGGCGCCACACCGCTTATCACGTCTTTAAATAACGAAAATCCGCTTTCGTTTAGCCCGGTTTGCTCTTGTTTGTCTCCATCACCCTGATTTTTATTCAAATAAACATCAGTTCCTTCCTCCGGTAAATATTTTTTGACCAACGGCCCGCCGTCTTTGACCATTGGACGAACCTGGCCGGGTTTAGCAATACTGGCCGATCCTTTGTGTGTATAGTAAAAGAGAAGTATAAGTCCGCACAATAGCAGCAGGCTTATATAGGTCGATGGCATTTTCATGAGCATGCTTTTTTGGTATGAAGTAAATCATGAGCTGCCTTATTCCATTACCGGCAGCTCATGAATCTTTATATCTTATTTGATCTTCGAACTGTCAACCGGCAGGTGCTTTCTTATTATAGTGTCGGTTACCAGCGTATCTACTTTACATTGTATGCCGTTGTCAGTCATCACAAAGGTGGCGTCGGTTACTTTATCATAATCCTTTTTATTGATCTCGTTGCAATCATGAATACTGAAGTTCGCAATCCTGTCCACATCGTGATCAATAACCACTTTGGCATTTTTAGGTAGCTTGAGCGTAAGATCGATTTCTTCGTCGTGCCACAATTCGTCGTTTTTTCCATAAAAGCGCTGATCGAATTTGAGTATCGTATCTTTCTGGCTGAATATGTATTTGATGTTACGTGCATTATTAAAGGCGTCTTCGTAATAAGGCCCCCTTGCACGTGAGGATTTGATCAGCACCGGCTGGCCCGAATCGCTTGTCTCGATATTGAGCCTGATATTTCGGTGCGAGAAACTTTGAAAGTCATTATCGTCGTCATCGGCAACCTTCATATTCGGCGATAGGTTTTTGATGTTTAATCTTACGCTGTCTTCGGCCGAGAAATATTTAAGGTCGTTCAGCTTTATATAGTATACATTGTCTTTTGTTGGCTGAAGTGCTATAGTTTCGACAACGCTGGCATGGGACTGGAACTCCGAAGCAATGCCAACCGTATTATATACCAGCGCGCCCACGGCACAAAGCCATATGATCAATGCGGCCGTGCCACCTGAGCGGCTAATGCTTCCCACATTAAATATGCTTTTAAGCACCAGCATCATAATACTGATAAGCGGAACTACTGCAACTATGTAGCCTGCAATAAATATATAGTCGGCATGATGGTGGCGTAATATCTGATAGGGCAGCTCGTGAAACGGTCCGAAATAACCCACGCTCAGCAAAGCGATGAATGCAACAGTAAAGAAAACCAGGAACCCGGCGCAGGTTAATATAAGGGCAATTCCGATAAGTTTTAAAAGTACCTTGGCCGCTCCGTTAAAGAACGTACCGAGGTGATGCACAAAGTCGCCTGTAAAGTCGCGCGCCTTGTAAACAAACGGCCGCGCCTCGTGGTGAAGGTTTGACAGGTTGTTGCGCATGCCGCCCAGTTCTTCTTCAAAATTCTTTTTAAAACCCTGAAGGTTCAGCTTTTCGCCCTTCATAGCCATACGGTCGGCGCGGGTAACCGCTTTGGGTATCACTATCCATAATATGATGTATAGTATAATGCCCGTACCGGCAAACAGGAACGAAAGGGCGAACGCCAGGCGTATCCACACCACGTCGACATCAAAATAATTGGCAATGCCTGCGGCTACGCCGCCCAACAGGTGGTCATCCGGGTCGCGGAACAACCTGCGCGAGCTGGTACTGTTATAATAGGTATCGCTGAAAGTGGGTTCTGTATCCATTTCAGATTTCTCAAAATCTTCAACTGTCCCCATCTGGCCGATAACCGAATTTACGTCCTGCTCCACAATAACCTGTTTGTTTTCGCCAGCAAGCAGTTCGTTAAACATTTCGGCAATGCGGTTTTCTATATCGGTAGTTATTTCCAGGCTGTCGGCCGAATTCATAAAATGACGTTTTACATCCGTCATGTAGTTTTTCAGTATTTCATAGGCATCTTCCTCGATGTGAAATACTATGCCGTTTATATTTATGATAATTGTTTTGTTCATGATCTTTGTTTCTTAAATGTCATTGGGTCATTAGTAGTTAAGCGCATTGCTTTTACCTTTCTGTTTTCACCTTTCTCTCACCGATAGATGTTTGGACGGCAAATGCCAGTTCCTGCCAGGTTTTGTCCAATTGTTCCAAAACATTTTTGCCTTCGTCCGACAGGACGTAATATTTTCGCGGCGGCCCCGAGGTTGACTCGACCCAATTATAGCTGAGGAGTCCATTGTTCTTTAATCGGGTTAGTAAAGGATACAAAGTTCCCTCTACAACAAGCAATTGGGCCTTCTTAAGTTCAGCAATGATATCTGAAGCATATATTTCGCCCTTTGCTATAATGGAAAGAATGCAATATTCCAAAACACCTTTCCTCATTTGCGTTTGTGTATTTTCGACAATCATATCACAAAGATATATGTTTTAAATTGTATTATGCAATACATAGTACTAAAATTATTAATTTTTATATACGAAAGAGTCTTTTTTTCTGAAAAAACATGTTTTTGTTAGATTTTATTTGACTTTTTAATAATGTAACACTACTTTTATCTTTAATTAACTATTAACTGATCTTATTATTAACGAAATGAAAAAACTTCTACTAGTAAGTTTGTGCTTTCTGATGTTATGCGTAACGCAGGTATTTGCACAAAACCGTACTATTACAGGTACGGTTACGGCCAAAGAGGATGGCCTTCCCATTCCGGGAGCCACAGTAAAGGTGAAGAATTCGACTGTAGTTACAGTATCTAACTCAGCCGGTAAGTATTCACTAAGTGTGCCACCAGGTTCCTCAATCCAGGTATCCTTTGTGGGCTACACTACCCAAACAATTGCCGTAGGCAATCAATCCACCATTAATGTGGTATTGGTTTCGTCCGCAAATCAATTGGGCGAGGTTGTTGTAACCACCTCACTGGGCATCAGGCACCAGGCAAAAGAATTAGGTTACTCAGCAGCAACCATTACTCCTAAGGAGTTGACCCAAACCAACGTAACTAACGTTGCCCAGGGTTTAACGGGTAAGGTTGCAGGCTTGGGTATCTATACGCTTGACAACGGTGTCGACCCTCAGATCAACGTTAACCTTCGTGGTTTCCGTTCATTGGAAGGTAACAATGGTGCACTGATTGTTATTGATGGTGTTCCCGTGCCGAGCCAAACCATCGGTGCCATTAACCCTAACGATATTGCTGACGTTACCATCCTGAAAGGTGCGGGCGCTGCGGCTTTGTATGGTTCACAGGCATCAAACGGCGCTATATTGATCACCTCTAAAAGAGGAACAGGCGATGGTAAACCACAAATCATTTACCAAAACTCGTTCCAACTTGAAAGGGTAGCATTCTATCCAAAATTACAAAGCAGTTTCGGCCCTTTCGGTGGTGAGCCAAACTACCTTGATCCGATAACCGGCGCTTCACAGTACGTTCCTTATGAGAACCAGTTGTACGGGCCACGTTTCGATGGATCGATCGTGCAAGTAGGCGCGCCTTTGGATAGTGCCAATGGTACTGTTATTAAAGTCCCTTATTCTGCGTTAAAAACAAACCCAATACAGCAGTTCTTCCAAACAGGTATAACCGAACAGAATGATATCTCTTACTCACAGGGTGATGCCAAAAACTCGTTCTATATGTCGGCGCAAAATGCCTACAGGAAAACTGTAGTGCCTGACGACAAAAACATTAAGGATGCGTTCAGTGCCAGAGGACACCGTACTTACGGTATATTCTCGGCCGATTACTCTATCAGCTATACAAAAACCGATGTTAGCACTTATGTGCATAACAGTAACAACTTTAGCAACCAGTTCCAAAACCAGTTTGGTGGCGTACCCGGAAGCTTTGTGACAAATGCAGGCGCCAATGACTTGTATTCATCGGTATTACAATGGCCGGCTTTCCTTGATATCAAAAAATATTCAGATCCTGACTCTGATATAGGTAATGCAAGCAACTTCTATGATGCTTATGCTATCAACCCATACTGGATCATCAAACATACCAGGGACAATTATACAAGGGACCAGGTATTATCGCAATTGAAATTGAAATTGGAACCTACTGATTGGTTATCTGCAAGCTACCAGGTTTCTAACAACTTTGGTGTTTACCGCGAAAGAATGACCAAACAGGAAGTTGACTTTACAGACTACGGCATCAGCGACTATTGGGGCGCCGGTAATACTGCATCAGGTTTTACCACCGGTAAAGCCTTAGGAAGTGTTTATGACCTGTATAACTTTGGTGACGGTACCGCGTTCGGAGCCAACCGTATTGAAGGTGACGCTGTTATCGATCTTCATCATAACTTCTTCAAGGATTTCAAAACAGAGTTGATCGTAGGTAATACCATTTATCAAACGTATAGCAAACAGCAAGCTACCGGCAGCAATCAATTGCTTATCAAGGACTTGTATAACATCAATTACATTGGTGGTTTGATCCAGGCCGCCGAGCAGGAATTCAGACAGCGTCAGATCGCTTTCTTTGCTGACTTAAACATCAGTTATAAAGGATGGTTAAACCTGGAGGCAACGTTCCGTAACGAACAGGATTCTCGCCTTTCAAAAGCACAACGGTCATTTAACTATCCTTCGGCTAAATTGTCATTCATACCAACAGATGCCTTCGCAGCTTTAAGGGACAATAAAATTCTCAGCTTTCTGAAAGTTTACGGATCGGTAAGCCAGGTGGGTAACATCAACATCGGAGATTACCAGATTTATAACAACTTTAACCTTGCTCCTGGCTTCCCTTACGGATCGTTGGGTGGATTGACGGCAAGTACAACCAATTTTAGTGCAGGCTTGAAACCAGAGTTAACCCGTGAGATCGAGTTTGGTACCGAAATAGGTTTGTTCAGCAACCGTTTGTATTTCAACTATAGCCACTATCAGCAAAGGGATAAAAACCAGACTGTTTATATAGGTACCTCCATCGCGACAGGTTATAGTTCAGACTTGATCAACATTGGTGAAACACAGTCGACTGGTAACGAACTCCAGGTTAAAGGAGAGATACTTACACAGGCACAAAATAATTTTGGTTTTACAATGGAGGTTAACTTTTCTCAGAATGAGTCGAAAGTTGTTTCATTACTTCCCGGTGTTAACCAATTGTCCCTTGGTAATAACCAGTATGCTATCGTAGGTCAGCCGTTCCCGCTGTTAAGGGGTACTGACTTCGTTCGCGATCCTCAGGGTCATGTAGTTGTAAGCGGAACCACAGGTTATCCAATTCAAAATGGTTCAAACTTAACCACCTTTGGCAGAACGACACCTGAATATATCGTTGGTGTGCATCCAACATTTAGTTACAAGTTTGTTAGCTTATCAGGATTATTTGAATATCGTGGCGGTGATGTGGTATTTAACCAGATCGGAGGTACAATGACTTTTGCAGGTTCATCTTACCAGTCTGCATCAGCAGGCCGTCAGCCTTTCATTTATCCAAATTCAGTAATTCAAACTTCACCAGGTGTTTACACTGCTAATACCAATGTGAACGTTGTAAATGGTAACTACGGTTTCTGGCAAGGTTCTGCTTTCCCAAGCACAAACAGCCCGTTTGTATCAAGCGGCGCTTTCTGGAAATTGCGTGAAATTAACCTGTCGTTCAAGCTAGATCAGTTTATTAAGCAAAGTAAATATATAAAAGGAGCAACGCTTGCATTTACAGGTCGTAACCTTTTCGTTTGGGTTCCGAAAAGCAACCCTTGGACAGATCCTGAATTCTCAAACCAGGGCCCAACCGGGAACGGTAGCACTCCAGGTGTAAATAACGTTAACCAATTGCCGGGCACAAGGATATTTGGGGCTGATCTTAAATTAACCTTTTAATTGAAGTAAAGAGATGAAAAAATATATTTTAATTGTAGCAGCATTTTTTACGGCGGGAATTTCCGGATGTAAAAAAGACTATTTGAGCCTTGAGGTGAACCCCAACGTTCCATCGGTCACTACACCGTCGCTTAGTTTGTCAGCAGCGTTAAATGCTACAGCTTCTTCGGTGGTAAATCAATATGCCGCATATGGTGTTTGGGCTGGTTTTTGGACCACCAGCGGTAACTATGTCCCTAATCAAACGGTTAATCAATTTAACCTGACTACCGGTTCGTTAAATAGCGACTGGGCTGATTTTTACGGACAACTAACAAACTACAACACTTTGGAAAATTTGGCCGCGGCAGATCCAAGCCAGGTTAATTTTCAGGCGATTGCTAAAATTATGAAAGCCTATGGTTTTCAGCATTTGGTAGATGAGTTTAATGATGTACCGTATTCACAGGCCTTCCAGCCTTCTACAATTCTTTTCCCGGCCTATGATAAGGGAACAGATATTTACGAGGACCTTGGCAAACAACTTGACGCAGCCATCGCACTGATCAAGGGAGCGCCTAGCACCGCGGCCAATCCGGGGACTGCCGACATTGTTTTCGGCGGCGATATGACAGGATGGCTGAAATTTGCAAATTCCCTGAAATTACGTTTAGCTATGCGCGTTAGCACCAAGACTCCAGGTGATCCTTTAGTAACAGATCTTGCTTCTACCCAGGCGGACGGTTATCTTGATGGTGATACGTTCGCAGCAGCGAATCCTGGTTATTCAAATACTACTGGTAAACAGAATCCATTTTATGGTACGTATGGATTTGATGCTTCGGGAAACCCGGTTTTTGGTAATGTTTATTACAGGGCTAATGACTTTTCAGTAAAGACACTTACCAACTTCAATGATCCGCGCCTTAATGTGTTATACACCAAGGTTCCTACATCGAGCACCGACGCTACATTGGTAATTCAAGGTAATATTTTCGGCGATCCGGGTGTTAAATCTAACTCTTATACCAGCGCTATCGGTGCCGGTTTGCTGAAATCACCATCCCAGGATGCCATATTGTTTTCTGGTGCAGAATCGTTATTTCTGCAGGCTGAAGCAGCAAATAAGGGATTTATCAACGGGAATGCTCAAACCCTGTATGAGGCAGGCATAACCGCCTCATTTGAGGCACTGGGACTAACCGCAGGCCAGGCTTCTACTTATTATGGCCAAACTCTGCCCAATGTAGGCTGGGCCTCTTCACCAAATAAAGAACAGGCCATACTTACGCAAAAATGGATAGCGCTTAACGGTTATTTCAATTTTGAAGCCTGGAATGAATATCGCAGAACTGGTATACCGGCGCACCCGTCATCAATTGACCCAGCCGCTATCAGTGCAACATATCCAACCAGGGTACTATATCCAACATCTGAGTTAAGCACAAACCCAACCAATTTAGCTAAAGAAGGAACGATAGACGTGTTCACAAGCAAAATATTCTGGGCCCAATAATTTAAAAAACAATGAAAAAGAGATTATATTTTATTTCCACGCTACTTTTGGCCGCGACGGCGCTTAGTTTAAGCTCATGTCTTAAGGACCCACGGTATGTAGATTTCAGCAAGGCTGGAAATGTGGTTAATATGCCTTTTAGCGGTCAGGCTTATTTTGGCAGCGATGCCATTACCGAAGCGCCCGCTGATGATGCTAACGGGACTATTGTAAGGCAATTTTCTGTCAACGTGGCGACTGCTAACCCACCGACTACTGATACTAAAGTTACGTTAGCCGTTGACAATTCGTTGGTTGATACCTACAACGCTTTGGGTGGCCCGGTTACTTATGAAGCAATGCCTGCCGAAGCTTATTCGTTTACAACCACTGAGGTTACTGTACCTGCAGGAAAGCAATATGCAGTTACATCCGTAACTTTTTATAAAAACCTGCTTGATCCTTCAAAAAGCTATATGCTGCCTATTAAGATAGCAAGCACTACGGGAGGATACACCATTAGCGGTAACCTTGGTGTACATTACTATCACTTTATAGGTAACGACTTTGCCGGTGTTTATGAGCACTTTTATACCCGGTGGAATGTGGCTGATTCTACAACAGCAGCTCCATCTACTCCGCGTACAGACGAAGGAACGGACATAATCAATCCGGTTACCCCAACTGAATTTACGGTGGTAACGGATTATTTCACCCAACCTCGTTATGATGTTACGTTCACTAAAACCGGCACTGGAGCGTCAGCTACTTACTCAAACTTCCAGATAGGATTTTATGGAACAGATGTAGCTGATTTGTTTACCCCGAACGGAGTTTCGGTGGGTACACAGCCTCAGATATTGCCTGCCGATTATCATACGAATCCCTACGATCCTAACAAGCAATACACTTACGCGGAAGCGTTAAAGCTGTTCAGGTTTTATTTCACCACGGCCTCAAGGTCGATTATCGACGAATTTATCAAGCCGTAGTAGTTATTACAAAATACTTAAGCCTCCCGGTAAAACCGGGAGGCTTTTTTTTTGACTGGGGCGTGAAGATATTATGTAACATAATTGTTAGAGATAAATGAAAACTAAACTTTTGGGAAATAAATCTGAAATACTATTTTAGCCCAAATGATAATTAATTTATGAAAAAAACTATTCTATCGTGCCTTTTAGCCTTATCAATGGCACAAATAGCATCCGCACAGGAGACCGCAGCGAGTGGCTCGGTAAAAGATGACAATGGAACGCCCCTCCGTTATGTATTTATATTGGATGCGCAAAGCAAATCTGCCGCCCTTACTGATTCGCTCGGAAATTTTAATATCAAGGCGTCAACTGATTCCAAATTACAATTTGCGTTACCCGGATACAAAGATGTGGCAATGCCTGTTAATAAAAGTGGTGCAGGTTTGCAGGTGGTCTTAAAGGAAACTAATCCTGGTGCTGTTAAGGCAACAGACAGCGTAGGCGCGAACCTAACTAACCGGATCGAAAAAACGGATGTAACGTCATTACGCATGGGCGGACAGATTGCTCCTGGTCATCAGAAGGGCAATTTGGTTGGAAGCCAGTATTTTTTTGACACCTTTGCGCATGGATTTATTGTGGAACCATCGGGCAATATTGTTTACAGTTCTGATAACCTGCTAAATTTTGATAAGATAAGAGGGGGGCTTTTATTAGCCAAAGACCCCAAAAATATTGAACTGGTAGATTGGGATCGCGTGAAAGGGTTCACGTTATACAGCCCGGCAGGTGTTCGTTTTGATTTTGAAAAGGACACCACTATTAACCCAACCCATTTTTTGCAGGTGATTGCTACCGGTCCGAAATATAAAATTTACAAGCTTATAAAAACCAGGTTCGTTCGGTCTGATTACGTGAATAACGGAGCTGCACCGCATGGGCATGATTATGACGAGTTTGTGGATGATGCCGATTATTTCGTGGTAGATGTGCAGGCAAACAAGCATATGGAATTATCACTTAAAAAGAAATCACTTAAAGCAGATTTTGCTAAGGAAGGTGATAAGATAGAAAAGTATTTGAAAGATAACTCCGGAAGAATTGATGATGCTTATTTGAGTAAACTGGGCGACTATATGAACCAGTAATTAAAAATATATCCCTTTGAAAACAGCAAGACGCGGCCCCGAAGCCGCGTTCGCTGTTTTAGGTAAAAAGCTATTTTTTATCGGCGCTGTACTTACCTGGCCCCAGGAAAAGGAGCCCGGCAAACATAACAGCGGTTTCAATAGCTTGCGCGGCATCGCCCAGGCCACCGCCGTTGCCAAAATGAGAAAAAGCGGCAACTACAAGGGTTATCACAAATAACAGGCAGACGAGCCTGAAAGCTAATCCGATGATCACAAGGAAACCGCCAACAGTTTCAACAAGTGCCGCCAGCAGGCCCCATACAACCGGCAGAAAATGAATGCCAACATATTTTGTCGACTCTCCTAACCCTTCCCAGGTTTTTACACCCCCGGTAAGCAGCGGCCAGCCATGATAAATAAACATACCGCCCAGGCCAAGGCGTATAATCAATAATCCAAAATTTTTGTAATTCCCTAAAGCGCCAAATAATGCCATTGTTTTTAATAATTAAATGTGTTAAAATAGATGTAGTTGCAGATGAACTTTAAGATAAGGCATAAAAGGCCTCCGCCTGTTTTTCATGTACCGATAAAGCGAGCGTTTTCCCAAATATCAGCGACTGGTTATCGGGTATGTGCCCGGCCGGAAAATCGAAACAAACGGGATAATTATAGTTTTTTACCACTTCCATCACAATTTCGGGGACAGTTTGGCCGAATGGGATATCATTATCCTTCAATTCGGTAAATCCTCCAACTATAAGCCCTGCAAGGTTTTTCAATTTCCCTGCCCGGTCCAGTGTACGCACCATGCGGTCCACTGAATACAGGTACTCGCCAACGTCCTCAATAAAAAGTACTTTCCCGTTATAGTCATAGTCAGATACTGAACCCAGCACGGCTACCAGCAGGCTCAAATTTCCGCCAGCCAGGATGCCCGTACCCGTTCCACTCCGATTTAATTGATGTGATTCGAATTTGTAGCCAAACTCCTCGCCAAACAATGCCTTTCTGAGCGTTTCCAAAGAGTATTTTGAAGCATCCGGCACGGTTACCGGCATTTGCCCGTGAATAGTTTGGGTGTTATAATTTTGATGAAGGTGCGCATGTAAAACAGTGATATCGCTGAAGCCGACCAGCCATTTTGGATTATTTTCGAAACGGCTGAAATCAACCTTGTCGATCATGCGGATAGTGCCGTAACCACCCCGTGCGGCTATAATAGCTTTAATGCTATCATCGTAGATAAATTTTTGCAGATCGCGTGCGCGCAGGTCGTCATCCCCGGCAAACTGGTGGTAAGATGCGCTCAATGTTTCGCCCAATACTACTTTAAGTCCCCACGACTCTAACAGGGCCACGGCATCGTCCATAGGTTTGGGTAGCTTTTTTGCAGGACAGGTAATAGCAACTTTGTCGCCTTTTTTCAGAAATGGCGGCGAGATCCCGGAAATGACCGACGGATTATTCATTATTATTAATTAAAAACTTGCGGACTTTCCGACTTACGGACTTTCCGACACAAATCAATTATCTTTGCAATCCGTCAACCAGGCGGATCGGACGCAATTTAACACAATGTCACAACTTAATAAATTTAAACGCTATACTATAACTTCGGCTTTGCCGTACGCTAATGGTCCGCTGCACATCGGCCACCTGGCAGGGGCATATTTGCCCGCCGATATTTTTGTACGTTACCTGCGCCTTAAAAAGCAGGACGTGGTTTATATCTGCGGTTCCGATGAGCATGGTGCGGCTATTACCATTAAAGCAAAAAAAGAAGGCACTACGCCACAGGCGATAATTGACAAATATCATAAACAGATAAAGCAAAGCTTTGAAGATTTCGGCATCGCGTTCGATATTTATCATCGCACGTCATCGCCCATTCATCACGATCTGTCGCAGGAATTTTTCCTGAACCTGTACGAAAAGGATGAATTTGTAGAGAAATTTTCGGAACAATATTTTGATGAGGATTTTCAGCAGTTTTTAGCCGACCGTTATATCACCGGAACCTGCCCTAACTGCAGTAACCCGAATGCCTATGGCGACCAATGCGAAAACTGCGGCACATCGCTCAACCCGACAGACCTGATCAATCCGGTATCCACATTAAGCGGTAAAACGCCGATCTTAAAACCAACCAAGCATTGGTATTTGCCATTGGATAAATACCAGCCCTGGCTGGAAAAATGGATAGACGAAAAGGAAGGTGAATGGAAAGTTAACGTATTCGGGCAATGTAAATCGTGGCTCAAATCGGGCCTGCAGCCACGCTCGATGACCCGCGACCTGGATTGGGGTATCGATGTTCCGCTGGAAGAAGCGAAAGGCAAGAAGCTTTACGTGTGGATGGACGCGCCGATAGGCTATATTTCGGCCACTAAACAATGGGCGCTCGATCATGATAAAGACTGGAAATTATACTGGAAAAAACAGGCTAAGGAAGAAGACAATGCCTGCCTGATACATTTCATTGGCAAGGATAATATCGTTTTCCATTGTATTATTTTCCCGGCCATTCTGCGTGCGCACGGCGAATATATTTTGCCGCAAAATGTCCCCGCCAACGAGTTTCTGAATTTGGAGGGCGATAAGCTTTCTACCTCACGTAATCATGCAGTTTGGCTGCACGAATACCTGGAGGAATTTCCGGGCAAGCAGGACGAGTTGCGCTATGTATTGACATCTATTCTGCCCGAAACAAGCGACAGCGAATTTACCTGGAAGGATTACCAGGCCAGGGTGAACAATGAGCTGGTGGCTATCCTGGGCAATTTTGTGAATAGGGTGATGATCCTGATGCACAAATTTTTTGACGGGAAAGTGGAAAGTGCCGCGGGTAAAATTGTATTGGACGAACCGGTTATCGACACGGAACTTTGCCGGCTTTATGATGAATTGGAACGCGGCCTCGAAACCTACAAATTCAGGCAGGGCATGCAAACCGTTATGGATATAGCACGCATCGGCAATAAATACCTGACCGAAAAAGAGCCCTGGAAGACCATAAAAACGGATCCGGACGACGCCCGCAAAACTTTGCACAATTGCCTGGTGCTGATAGGTCACCTGGCCGCATGCCTGCAGCCGTTTTTACCGGCAACTGCTAAGAAAACGTTGCACATGCTGAATTGGCCTGCCGACCAGGTAGGTTTTGATGAAGAAATGGCCTTCCCGTCAGGACATCAGCTGAACCCGGCTGCTTTGCTGTTTGAAAAGGTTGAAGATGGCCCTATAGAAGCGCAAATAGCAAAACTGGAATCAAAAAAACAGCAGTCGGCCCAGGCTAAAAGTATTCATGTGCCCGAGCCTAAAGAGAATATCAGCTATGAAGCTTTCGCGACGATGGATATCCGTGTAGGTACAATACTGACGGCGGAAAAGGTTGCTAAAACCAAAAAGTTGCTGAAACTAACCATCGATACAGGTATCGATCAGCGTACGGTAGTGTCAGGACTGGCCGAGCAATACGAACCCGAAGCCATCATCGGTAAAAGGGTAAGCATACTGGTAAACCTGGAGCCACGGGAAATTAAAGGCATCCTGTCGCAAGGCATGATCCTGATGGCCGAGGACAGTGAAGGCAAGCTAAGCTTTGTACAACCTGCCGACGACCTGCATAATGGTTCTGTTGTAAGATAAGAGATAAATTTGCACCTTTGCAGCTTAGAATATGCATATCTGCACATCCACGCATTTGCACATTCGACAAGGTCCCGTAGTTCAACGGATAGAATAGGAGTTTCCTAAACTCTAGATATGAGTTCGATTCTCGTCGGGACCACTAAAAACGCAGTTCTTCCCTATAAGAGCTGCGTTTTTTGCTTAATGGGGCGAATAATAGGTAAAGTTCGCAAGGCTCGAATTGAATCTAAATAAACTTTTGAGCAAATCTAAATTGCTTTTCTTCAAACAATTTTCTGGTGATCAAAGCGATATTTTGGACTTTGATGGCATTTTCAAAAGCGCCTTGAGGTCTGTTTTATAATGGGATTTAATTCTCAAAGTTCTCATACCTTGCCCCCTTGGGGGAAAGGTTGAATTTTAAGAGGGTACAGTAATTGTCTGATGAACTGTATTAAGCTGTTTGGTGATTCAAAGGAATATCACTTGGTGATGAATTCAAAGCAAAAACAAGGCTCAAGCGAATAAACGAGGAAATCACTGAAAAGCATGGTGAGCCCTGATGAAAAGCGTAAAGTATTGCGCAACGATTTATAGTGGTGGACAGCGGAACGTGGTAAATATCATAAAAGCATGGACAAATATGAACAGGTGTTGTGCGATGAGATAAGCAGGATTGTAGAAATTGTCGAAGACGCACTTTTTATGCTTTGAGGCAACTTATTTAAGTTAAACCTCACTTACCCTCACCTATCCCCAAGATCGTTGAACTCTCAAAAGAAAACGCCAAAGAAAACGCAAGAATTTCCTCGGAAAGTCTAGGTCGATTTAAAAAGCGGGTTATTTTTTAATGTGACATTTATAAATGTACATTCGAGAGCTTGACGATAGGTTGGCATCGTATTTTCCGAATATATGCGTGGTGTCACCGACAGCTATTTGAGCGACTTCATCACGCCAGCCATCTTTATTTTGAGGACAGTTTGAAAATTCTATGGACTCATAAGGATTATCCGCTGATTGCATAACAATCAAAGCGCATCCAAAATCGGTTTTTATCTCAGTAATCCTACCAATAACATCAATGGTATTGCCATCGTATTTATTGTCAAATGACACTTTGTTAGATTTAAAATTATTAAACCAATCTTCTACTGAATAATTTTGAACAAAATCATTTAGACCTACTTCGCCGTCGACCGTTTCAACGCTATCAGATTGTTTGATAGCATTTGTAATTTGCGCGGTATCATTCAGGTCGTCAGAAATTTTGTGTTTCCATCCAAGTTTTTGACATGCCCATGGTTCTGTTATTACGACAATTACTGTAACAACAATTGTTGCAATAACCAATACCAGGGTTCTTAATGTTTCATTACGAAAACGTTTAGGCGTTGAATTCATTTGAAGGTCTTTAGTCACCTTCAGTTCCAAAAGGTATTTAAAAAAATCAAGCGTGGAACTGTAGCCTACTGCGATCAAGGTACTGGTATACCCAAGGACAAATAGACTAAGCCCACGCCTGTAGCGTGAGCGTTAATCTTCATTCCTTGTCCTTTTAAAAATTACCAGTTTTTGACAGCAAGTGTGAAGCTAACGCTAAATCGTTATTTCAATATTTTTTTAATTCTTTATGTTTCCAATAAGCCAAATGGTTAAAGTAAGGCGCTAAGTTCCAAATTATTTTTCAACATTTTTCTATCAGCTCGAAATAGTGCTTTCTCGTTGTAAACCGAACAAAACCGAACGGTATCTAAACTAAATTTTTCTCAAAATGTGAATAATATTTCCAGGATTTTGAGTTTGCCGTATTTCATGGGAGTTAATAGGGTCAGGCGGAGCCCTATAAAAAAATTAAAAATGAAATACAATTACTACAACGAAGCACTTTATGTGGAAGTTAAAACCTTAAGTATTCCTGAATACTATAACAAAAAGGAAATTGAAGGAGAAAATGAAAAATTGCTATTCGATTGCTTTGAAAATGATGGCATCAAAGAACCTTTGATTATTAACAGCCATCCCAAAAGATTGGGCAAAATTATCAATGGCGTTAAGCGATTCGAGTATGCAAAGAGAAAGGGTATTGTTGACGTTCCGGTTTATTTTTTATATCTGGATGAAACAGACGAAAAGCGAATACACTATGAATTAAGTATTGTAACACGTGAATATTGTATAGCCGAAATAATAGAATATCTACAGCAAAAATGCCTTACCTACATTATTCCGAACGATTCGCAATCAAGAGAATTTGATGGACTCTTAAGACAGGCGCACAAAAAGTACGAGGCGGCACCAGAGGACAATCAAATCCGAAAATCCACATTTCCTTTGAGGCTATCCAGCGAATTCAAAAATTATCCTGAAAAGCTACAAAAAATGTACGGCTCTAAATCACAAAACGAAGCTATTGTCAAGCTTTTGACCGACGCGGTGGAAGGGAGGATTGTGATATGTTATTAAGAGAATTTGACTTAAAACTAATAAATATACTCGGTACTGAATTGATAGGTCAGCCAGTAAGCAACAACTCCTACAATATTTTGATCAAAGAAAGTAGCTTCATAAACTTAGAAAAGCATAAACCAATAGTCTACCTCGACTTAAACCATCAAAAATTTGACGAATTGGTACCCTTATTGGAAAAACTCGAATTTCAAAAATCAACTCGGAAAACGCTCGGCGATCGGAATGAAAGTATCCTGTTTGGAGCAGTAACAGCTAAAATTAACCATGACAATTTTTGTAATGTCGGTGCGACAATTTTACGGTCACCAAAGCTCAATCAATTGCTAAAAATAAAATATAGCACCATTGCTAATGAGATAATGAAAACATATTTAGAACAATGGCAAAAAATAGGAATGTCTGTATTTAAAAAAAGCGGTATTCATACAGATTGGCAAATGGCTGATACTTTTTGGACCAGCGGCATAATCAACAAAAACAGTCCACATAATTTTCACCTTGACAACGACAATTCAAGAAACGGTTATTCAGCAATGATCACATTAAAGCACAATATGTCAGGAGGATATATAGTGTTTCCTGAATATGCTCTTGCAGTTGAGGTATCCAACCGATCATTGATTTTCTTTTGCGGAAAAGATATTGTTCATGGTGTTTCTGATATTAATCTCAAAAAAGGAGGTTTTCGGTACAGTATGGTTTACTATACGACCGCAGATTTGAAATATTGTGACTCTTATGCCAATGAAATGAAGAAGGCTGAGATATGAGAAAGTCTACTATAAGAAACCAGCATAAAGTTATCCGGGAGTTGATAGCCAAAAATTTCAATGTATGCGAAGCCTGCTCAAGTGCCAAGATCGGTAGAACTCAATTTTACGCTTGGCTAAAAACTGATGAAAATTTCTGCAATGCCATTAATAATGCTATGAACATCCATTTGGGTATAGTCCAAAATCTGCATTTGCTAAAGGTATTTCAAAACGGCACGGTGCCAGATACCCAAAACCTCTTGTCACAAGTCGGAATTCAGATGAAAAGGTTCAAAAAATTACACAACCATTTGATTAATAATATTTTAAATTAAAAAGTACTTTAAAAAACAAAAAGTTCGCTGGAGATTAGCGAACCTAAATTAACAAATCATGAGACTTACATACTCTATAAAAACGGTATTGAGGCCTGACAAAATCAAGGCTGACGGGATGGTGCCTATATATTACTCTGTAAGAGTTGGGCCGTCTACAACTCGAATCCCAACTGGCAAGACCATTCTTTTGAAAGACTGGAATAAAGCAAGTTCATCACCAAAATTGAACTGTAAATTAAATGAATTATTGAATTCGTACTTATCAGCAGAAATGACAAAATGGAGAGTTTTTATGATGAGCCGGGAAAGTTTAAGCCAGGCAATCACCTTTACCATTGCAACATCCTATTTTGATCAAAACGCAAAACTAACATTTTTCACTTTTTGGGAACAACAACTTGATTTGTGGAACAACAGCAAGCGAGACAATACCTTAAAATCTTATCGTTCAGCTTTGAAGATGCTAAAATCATTTAATGGCAAACTGAACTTTGGAGACCTTACATATGACACAGTGCAGAAGTTGGATTTGTATATGGCGAATGTAAAGGGTAATGCAGTTGGCGGCAGATTCGTAAAGCACAAATGCCTGAAAGCAATGTGTAATGAAGCGATAAAAAAAGGGTATTTGACCAAGAACCCCTATATCCATTTCAAAATCAAAGCCTCCACCGGCAAAAGAAATTTCTTGAGTATTTCAGAAGTAAGACAATTGATGAATTTGGATGTCCCGGCAGAAGAGGTATTTCAACACAAAACTAAAGACCTGTTTCTGTTCAGTTGTTTTACAGGGTTACGTTACAGCGATGTGATGAATTTAAAATGGGAAGATATTAAAAATGACCCTTACACCATAACGCTCAAGATGACCAAGACTTCAAAACAAATAACCATACCTCTAACCGCTAATTCAAAAGCAATCATTGAAAAATATGGGAAACATATTATCAAATCACCACAAACAAAGGTTTTCCCTCAAATCGCAAATCAGGTACTAAATCGAAACATAAAAGACATTATGAAAAATGCAGGGATCAACAAGGACATCAGCTACCACTGTTCCAGGCATACTTTTGCATCCAATTTAATTGAAGCTAACACCAATATACTATTTATTAAAGATTTGATGGGTCATTCCCGTATCACCGAGACACAGGTATATGCCAAAGCTTTGGAAGCTGACTTGGTCAATTCGATTAATAATATGTCGGACATCTACAATTTTAGCCATGCAATTTGACATGGCGACAACTGCATCATCAAATAAATTAATCCATGCGACACATATCTACAAGAATCGAAACTCTAACCATGAAATTAAATCAATTATGACACCTCAAACGGCAACCAAAGCAAAATCACCATGTCAGACCCAGCTTACTCACCAGTTCAAAAGACAGCTTGAAAAAAAGTTAAAACGAATATATATCAACAAAGAATTTATTGAATTCATTGAAGAAACAATCAAAAAATTTCCGGTGAGAGATAAACTCGCCGCACTTTACTTTTTCAAAAAATTGGCAGTTCAACTATTGAGAGCACCTGATCCAGACCATTATAAAGCCTTTAAAGATGATTATGATAATGAACTCTCAGAAATAGTAGATGAGCAAAAGCATTATAATCCTGTAAGGTGGCTTAATGCAGAGATTGAATTTATAACAAATACAGCCGAGCGTTTGACAGCTGAAGATGTAAATGAACGGTTAAACGTAATGCAACATGCTAAACAAAGGTTATCTAAGCCCTGGCTGACCAAAGAAGATGTTATGGATCTGTTCAATATCAGTAAATCAACCTTGAACAGACGTGTAGCAGACGGCATGCCTGCCCACAAGAATGGGAAATTTGTTTATTTCTATTTGGAGGAAGTCAACGAATGGATGAAGCAAGAAGCAGCCTAAGTCCGAACGGAACTTAGGCTTTTTTCATGCTTTTTAATGACGAGGAGGAATGATCGTAACCTAAAATGAACGAAGGGCCAGGCGCGTAATTAAAGTATCACCCTCAACAAATTTCAGTGCTAAAAATGAATTTATACACTAAAACCATAAACAATGAAAAAAGCAAAAACACCACAAAACAAAGAGCACGCTAAACAGCAGCACTGTCCGACCTGTATTCGTTACGTAAAGTACAATGAGCGTTACCGGGATTACGTTTGCGATAAATGTATTAAACAAGCAGTAGACAAAGACGGAAATTCGATAGCGTTCTTTAATATCACGGAAAGCGGCCACGGAGTTCAAGGAAAATATATGGAAGGCGAGAAACTTTACAGGTCAACTCTTTGCATCATCAAAGGCGTTAAGTGCAATGCAGAAGAAGCCTACTTTGGGGGCATTGTTATAAGACCTGTAAAGAAGGAAAAAGGCAGCAAAACCCCCTCAGCTAAAGAAGTTGACAAAAAAGGTCTATCTGAAGCTTGATCCCGTAGCCGGAAGTTATTTTTCGGTTCACAGTTAAGAGGAGAAAAGGGGGATGGGGGGAAAAGTGGTGTTTGCGCCGCAGGCAGCCCTACTCTCTTCTCTCTCTCCGAAAAGTAAGAATATTTCTAAACCCTTACTGAAGAAGTGTGTTGAAAAAGGTTTATTAAGTGCGCGGAGCGTTCCTGTTAAAGCGCAAATCAGCTTGAAGTTCCTTAATGGCTCGAAATGTCAAAGCATAAACTGAAAACCATTGTTGCTTGCAATAGTAATTAATGGTTGAACCTGGTCAAAGAACCTTTCTTGGGTAAAATAATGTGGACTTAAAGCGGGGAACAAAGTCAAATAGTCTTCAAGAAAGCGATTCTTTGGTGACTTATAACGGATAATATCAACGGCCTCTTTTTGAAGCTTGAAGAATGGCAAAAAATGTTTGTCCAGAATTGGTAAACGATCACTCTTGCTACTATTGAAAGAACGATCCGCAGGTATCAAATTCCAAATCAGATCGTGAGAAACAAAAGCGTAAGGGACAAAGTGTTCAACAGCATAATCACCAAAAACAAGCTTTTTGTTGGTGTAAATGCAATCAACGCTACCAAGCTCACGAATAACAATATCCCAAAAATTTCTGCGCTGTTCAACCAATGCCTTTCTAACCGGCAGTTTAATTAGCTTGTTTGGTATGTCAGGCACATTGGGATTCTTGGCTTGTAGGTACATAGCCAAATTCCAGTAACAGAAATCTTTGAGCACCCGTGCGTTTGTTCGAAGGTATTCAATCCACGCCGGATTGATCTGAATTTGATCTTTGCTCAATGCATACAGACAACAGTTTGTAAAAGTCTTGGATAGATGATATGCTTCTTTCAAGTCATCTGCTTTGAACCAAGGGCTTAAAAAACGATGTGGGACTTCAGAGTTGAAATATTGTAATTCATGGATTGAACCTTTATTCTTTGATGTTGATAAGGTTTCCAAAATCATCTGCCTGGGCGCATCAATCGTCAAACCTTCAATTGTTTTCAAATTTTCTATGGCTTGTTGCAGTTTATCCTGCTTACCAAAAGAAACGTGGAAATAATTGACGGTAAACCAAGATTGCGCGATCATATCAGCGAAAAGCTCATGCTTTTGAATGGTTATCTTTCCATGCTCAACCTGATTAATTATTGATAAAAACCAATAGAATTTGTAGGTAGCTGATGTTTTGTTAAAACATGCCGCGAGTAGATTTATGGGTAAACTCTGATAATCAGGAAGATTCATTAAGTAAAAATACAGCTTAAATAAGATAACCTTAATGCGAGATCAAAATAGGGTGAAAACACGGGTTGACAAGACCAATCCATAGAGTTAACTTATTCGCCATTATCCAAAACCAAATGTCACAATTATTGAAGCGCCTAATTACAGTTAATGTAATCTTATTTGTTTTTAAGTTATCGGTTTTTGGCCAACAAATTCAACCGAAGACTCATCTGGATAGCCTTTACGTCACATATCCCTTAAAACCAAATTCAAAATGGCCTGAATTCCTTGAGTGGGACAATCCATATTTTAAGGCTATCATAGACCCAAAATTGCGTCAAAGTGTAGTTACTTATGGCGTTTTCACGGTACAGGAAGATGCAATGGTCACCAACCTCAAAATTCCCAGAAAAGGTAAATATGCCCGTTGGCATCCTTTCTTTGGTTATCCCAATGAAGATGCTTTTTATAAAGACATAAACAAAACACTCGTTAAACCTGACGAGTATTCCAAAGGGCATTATTCAGGATGGGAATTAAATGCCTACGCCGTAAACGGTGTTTTGTTGTCGGACACGTACGATTTTAATGAGGGGATCGAAAGACAGGCTCAAAATGAAGGAACTGAATTGCAAGTCGAATATCTCACCAGAGCTTTGGTAGGAAATAAAATGTTCGCAAAAAGAGTGCGCTATATTGGTCCTTCCTTTCCCCAGGTGCAGTATTGGAAAGGCTCGTGGGGTTCATTCAAACTTTTTAACGTTGACGGCATTTCTAAAAACTACAGTGCAGTTTATTGGAATCTAATCAAATATGGTAACGAGCTTCATGCGTATTGGTTTCCAAATGATCTGACTGCGACCGCCAAATTGGGTTATCAGCATTTTGAAATTCCGGTTGATTCATCTGATGTCAACAATAAGGGGCTGATTCAACGGCTCGGATTTGATCCTCAACAAGTTTTAAATTAACGATTTTAATGTTTCAAACCGATAGAAATTTTACCCATTGCTTTACCTCGCAGATGGAAATTACGCGTTTATACAGGAAAGTAATGGAAAAAAGGATTCCGGATAGGAATCGAACCCACTTACAGTAAGGGTCATATAAGTCTTGTTATTAAATTCGCCCCTCTATCGTCCCAATTAAATTAATAATTGAAATTGTAGCGCTTGCACATAAACTTGCATCTTTTTTTGAAGCGGTTCTTTTATGAGTTAATTCATTTGCCAAATCTAATGTCGCTTTGGCGTATCTTCTTAATGTTTCATTAGATGAGCCGGCAAACTCGACGTTGATATATGCTTCCAACATTCTTTTTGCGTCTGTCTTGCTGATGTCGGTTCCGTCAGTACTTGGATGCTTTTCTTTATTAAATACAGCTTGTGCTAAAGTGATAATTGTTTCCCTGCTCAATAGGCCGATGACCTGAAATTGCTCCTCTGTCTTGGCATCAAGTTGTCTAACCCTGATCTCATTTATAGCTCGCTCAATTCGTTCCCAATCTGATAAATCAACTGTTATATTTAATGAGTTTTGAGAAGGCGATTCAGTTAGCGCTCGCATCAATGTATCATACATTTCGGTAATAAACAAGCGCCTTTCGTGATATTTTGAAAATGTAGTACTCCATTTTGCATACCATTCCCATAAGTCCTGATATGGATTTGGATTTTTGCAGTTAAGTTTCTGTAACGCTTTATCAACAGCAACAAACTTAACTTTGTAAGCATCATTTACTTCTTGGATGCGTTGGCCACCTGTCGATACAGATATCATGGTATTTTTAAGGGATTCAACCTCCTTTAAGAGGGTCTCTTTGGTTGTGCTTCCATTGATTTTTCCCCAATCAATATTTTGTTGTGCTTTAGGCACTATCAAAATGCTCGTAATTTGCGCATGATCGATATGCCGAGTCGCTATATCAAATTTCTGGAGCAGCGTTGTTTCTAACTGCTGAATTCTGTCTCTTACTTTGACGAACACCTTCACCTCTAAGCTGACAAAAAGAGTAAAATAATCGATTCCTCCGTTCCAATTGTCGTGCCCAGTTTGTTCGACTGTAAGATTAGCACTTGAAAGAAGATTGTTTAATTCTGCAAGGTTATCAGCTTTTAATATTTCAGAAACAGTATAAAGTATTGGTCTAAAGTTATCTTGGTTGTCGAACATCTCTTATTTCTTACCCTAATTTATTCAATAAATTTAACATAAAATCCCTATAAAATACCGTTAAAACACGGGTTGCAGCATAACGGCATAACTGGTAGATTAGGCAAGTTATAAACCTTTTTATCACATTTATCATGTCATATAAATTTGTAAAACCTAGAGGACGGGGTGGATTCGGAATAGTAAACGTGGTGACGGATAATGCCGGAACCGAATGGGCTCAGAAAATTTTTAATTTTGATAAAACGCACCCCCTTTATAGTAATGCTTTAAGGAGATTTAAGAGAGAGGCAAAATATCAAGAGTCAATAGCCAATAAGAATATTGTTCCTGTAATTAGTCGCGACCTCGATACCGATCCACCATCATTTGTGATGCCTCTCGCAGAGGCATCTTTAGAGGAAGATATGAAAAATGGTATCGTTAACGCATCCAATTTTTTGGATGTCATCTTTGATATAATGTCAGGTTTAGAGGCAATCCATATACTTGGAATTTTTCATCGAGATTTGAAACCAAGCAATGTTTTGAGGTTTAAAGATCCATCTGGTGGAAGAGATTACTATGCACTTAGTGATTTTGGGATGATGTCCGTTAAGGAAACCAGTGTAACAACCATCACCGAGACCCAAATGCGTAAATTAAGCGATAGTTATACTGCCCCAGAGGTAGCAAATAGCTTAAAGGCGGCATCCGTACAGTCAGACATATACTCATTGGGGTGTATTATTCATGATTTTGTAGGTGGCAACAATAGGCAAATGGGCCACGAGATCAATGAAGGAGGGGCATATGGCGGAATTATGCTATCGTGCACGCGAGGTGATGTTTCTAAGCGATTCAAAAGTATTGCGTCAATGAGAGATTCTTTCAGTGATGTCGATCATGTAGCATACACTACCTCAACGCCAATTGGCCAGAAACTAAGTGAGCTACTTGCTCAAAATGACCCTTTATTATTGACCGAAGAAACTGTTGGCGAAATTGCTGATTTTTTAGAAAGGAAAACACCCGATTCGGTGGCTGTGTTTCATATGATGAATATACCGCTGATAGAGAAAATGATTACATTCCCTTATCAGGCACGACGGATCGCATTAATGTACGCAACTTATGTTAATCACGCGTCATTTGATTTCGCATATTGCGATATTGCTGCAAATAGGCTTAAGACCTTCATGGACAATTTAGAAATTGATGTAAAAGTGCAAGGTCTCTTAGCGTTACTTAAGATGGGAACCCGGCACAATCGATGGTTCGTTGAAGGGATATTTCAACGAGCATTAGACCACCGCGCCGATCAAGAACTCGTTCAACGAATGTGTATCGAATTTAGAATTAATGAAGATGAGTTTTGTCACTACATAAAGCATTTAATTCATTCTTTATCTACCTCGGTAAGTTCTTTTAATCCTAAATTAGCAGCGCTAATTCAGAGTAAATGTTACTAAGTGTTAAAGTCGTATATTAAATCTCTTACTGGTCCAAGACAAAATAACGAAGACTATCCTCTTTTGCGCGATTTTGGAGCACTTACGATAGCTTGTATCGCGGATGGGGTAGGCGGCAACAACTGTGGTGAAATAGCTTCTAAGTTATCCGCGGACTTGTTTTTTTCAGCTCTAAAGACGGCTGGCGCTGTTGATAATTTAAAAAACCTAATAATTGACATTGATGCCCAACTAAAGGATTATTCAAAAAGCCATCCCCTGTGTAGTGGAATGGCTACGACGCTATCGGCGTGTATAATTCAAGATCATTTTTTAAAAGGAGTTCATGTCGGAGATTCACGAGTGGTGATCTTGAGAGGAAACGGATTAAAACAGCTGACAGATGAGCATACTGAATCGGCAAGGCTTTTGAACGCAGGCATTATAACGAAAAGTGAATTTGTTGAACATCATCAAAGAAATATTTTAACAAGTGCTCTTGGCAGCAGTAGGGCTTTGGTTATACAGGAATTTGAATTTAAGCTTAATAGCCGAGATCGAATTATTTTAAGCTCAGATGGGTTTCATGAGGTCATAGGAAAATTAACGTTAAGAGACTTGTCACTGGCAAATATTAATATAGATGAATTTGGACAAGCTATACTTGATTTTCTCGAGAATAGTAAATTAAAGGACAATTGTACCTTCCTGCTATTAGAGGTAGAATAATTTAATGCTTGATCAATGCTGCAATTACGTTTTCAATTGTGTGTTCAATCCTTGAGGCACGCAGCTCGCATTCAAAAACCGTTATCACATTCCAATCGATAGAAGAAAGCTTTTGATTATTTGTACGATCGCGAAGTGTATTTCTTTCAATTTTATTAAGCCAATATTCTTTGTTAGACTCCGGAAGTATAGATCGTTTACAATTCTGATGGCCATGCCAAAAACATCCGTGAACGTTGATGACTGCACGATATTTCGGAAGCACTATATCTGGTGTTCCAGGTAGTTTCTTCTGATGCAATGTGAATCGAAACCCCAGTTTATGTAAACGATGTCGTAAGGCGAGCTCAGGCTTAGTGTTGAAGCTCTTAACCCGGCGCATTATATCGCTGCGTTTCTCTTTTGAAAAAGTGTCAGCCATATATTAAAACTTATTATGTAATTTCGCTATATCGCAACGTTAAATCTAACGATGTTATTTTCATTGTAGACATTGATCGCTTCTCCTACAAATTTCGCGAGGTTAACAGGCACGGCATTGCCAATAAGCTGTTCAAGCGTCGACTTGTTGGTGACAACCCATTTGAAGTCCTTTGGAAAGGTTTGTATTCGAGCCCGTTCATGGGCAGTAAGTGGCCGTACCTTCGAAACATCCTTTATGGCATCTCCATCATGGAACTGATATTTAGGCGGAATGGGGCGGTTTACGCCTCTTATAGTAGGGCTTGGTTCATCTACCGAAAAAATACCTCTGCGGGAATAGCTACGGGCGTGACGATAGTAATATTCGATTGGTAATTCTTCGCCAAAATATTCACGAATGGTCATGCTTTTCGCTCTCAAAGAATGTTCTAATGCTGGTTTGAGATAATCGTCTTGCTCATTCAACTTTCCGATTAGAAACATTCGTTTCCGCTTTTGTGGTACATTGCAATAACTGGCATCGAGAACAATTTCGGTTAATCCATACCCAGCGGATTTAAATAACCGTTTGGCATTTTGATAAATCTGACTTTTGTTAATGCGTTCAACGTTCTCCATTAAAAACCATTCGGGTAAAATTTTGGTCACAATCTTTGCATACGATTGAGTTAAATCGCCCCTTCCTCCATTTTCGTTGCGTTTACCGGCACTTGAAAAGTCCTGACATGGTGGGCCGCCTGCAATTAAGTCGGGTCTGAATTGTTTAATATGCGTAACTGCAGTATTAACATCACTTAAATCAAAATCAAATATCGGGTGGCTAAAATTTTCATTATAAACTGCAATAGCAGATTCCCATTTTTCATAGGCCGCTACAACATCCATACCTGCTTTAGAAAGGCCTAAGCTTAATCCACCGCAACCTGCAAATAAGTCAACTGTTCTCATTTTCGCGAATATTAAAAGCCTAATTAAATAAATTTGCCGCACTAACTAAAACCGCGTCAAATCTTCTTTCCGGCGACAACAATAATTGACCATCGCCAAGTATAATATTTCTGATTTCTTCTTTGGTGATCCTTGGTTTTATAAGCTCTTCCGAGAGCATCAGACGATTAGTCTTTTTACCTGGAACAGAAAAAGCCTTGTCATTTTTCATTGTATATGTTAATTTCTGCAGAATATCGTCATGATGAAATGTTCCTTTGATAGATACCTCATTCAACATAAAAAAAAGCTGTATTAGTGCTCTCATCGGTCGACTGATTTCAGTAGTAACATCAGCTGGCACCGCCGCCGCTTCACTCATAAAAAGTTTAGTAAAAGCTAAGTCCGACCAAACGAACACATCTAAACAATTATCCGCTAAGGTTGACGATTTACCAATAGTCTTCCAAATAGGCTGAATTAGCGCTGGTTTTTGAAGTGATGTGTTTTCCTTTATAAGGGCGCTCATTCTTTCCCAAATGTCCCCTAACCGAGGATTGACTTGTGCGGCTTCCATATAGCTTCCAACATTACCGAATCCGTTTTTGCCAAAGTACTTTCTAAGCCCTTCATGTCGATCTTTATACATAGCGGCCAAACTGCAAGCCAAAAAGTGTATTGAAGGCATTCGTATGACTAATTCGCTGCCCCACTGATCCTCACTAAACCTGAATGTGCTTTCGTCGGGTAACGTTGTCAATTTTACCTCGTATCCCGCTAAAATCTCTGATGTCGAATTATTCATTAGCATCAAATCTACCCGTGGAGGCGATCCAATCGAATAAGTCTGATACGGAGTATATGGGGATTCAAAGGAATAAAATAAATTATCGTCCACTGGACTTAACTGAAATAACGCCTCACCACTTATATAGTCTTTCACCAGGTTCCCATTTTCATCGAGCTTTAGATAAACACACGGCATTTTCTTGCTGTCCATATATGCAATTAGTCCTGCCGGAAATGATGAGTTGAAGTTGTTCTTACTCCAGCTATCTTTATCAGTAAAATCTCGATTGGAGTGCTTTATACCGAACAACGATGGTTTAGCCATTAGAAATATATTTGTTACGAAGATAATTTGTATCAGGCCTTCCGTGCAATCGATTTGTTTGCCTAAATATCAACATCAGCCAACTTGCTAACAAGGGGAAAACCGCTGCAATGATACTAATAAATTTAGTAATTTAGATGATGGATCACATTATTGCCCTCTTTCATCGAATAAGCCGTACGATGGTAAGTAATGGGTAAAATTCGACTGACATCGGATGCTTTTTCTTTGACGCGATTTGAGTCAGAATGGCCTCAAAACCCGGTAAAAAACATTAAATCGATATTCTCGTCGGGACCACTAAAATCAATACCAAAAAATGATAAAAACCTGCAAATCAAATGATTGCAGGTTTTTGTTTTTTGGTCAAAACGCCAAAATATGCACCAAAAGGCACCAAAAAGGTGAGTAATTCGGTGAGTACTTTTAGGCGAGACTACTACTCAACGAATTTCGTCTTAACGTCTTGATATTCAATTTGTTCAATTGATGAACATCTTGATACCGATTAGCTGCAAGCCTACATTTGTTTAACTTTTTAATGCTTGTAATTATGAAAATGAATTTCAGTTTGCTTTTTTACTTGAAAAAGCAAAAAATCTATGAGTCGGGTTCTAAGCCTATTTATATGCGCATTACCGTTAATGGCAAACGCGTAGAAGTCTCTGCGGGGAGAGATTGCGAGCCGTCCGTATGGAATAGTCATGCGGGTCGGGGAATTGGCAGTAAATCAGAAATAAGGGCTTTAAATGGCTATTTGGATACCCTGCAGGCTAAGGTATTTAACGCACACCAACAATTGATAGCTGCTGGAGAAGATGTCTCTGCGGACAGGTTACGGGATCAGTTCATTGGCCGTTCCGAAAAGACAAATTTTATTGTTGAATTATTCAATGAGCATAAGACCCCGAAAATTTCGGGGTTTTTGTTAAAAAATACCCCATAAATGCCCTCAAAAACATAGCTTTCTCAATTTGACTGAACCCATACTGACGAAGGGTCGTTAATAAAAAAAAGTCCCACCGGTGGGAGTGAATGTACCGTGTTACAGACATCGATACTTAAATTAAATTTGAAATGAAGATGCTAAAATCCGCGGCAATCAGCATACTGAATATCAAAACGAGTAAGGATAAATAAAGAAAACCGCCACCGGTGGCAGTGAATGGAGCATGTTATAGAACTTTGCTCCGCCAATAAATCAAATTACCGGTAATCCATCTCTCAGCCAAGGTAGCCAGCCATTTTAAGACGCGCCCTGCGGGTTTCCAAAAGACTACGGCAAAACCCTCAAGCCCTTCATAAAAATTAAACAGTAGGCTTGTTTGCCCACGCAAACCAAATCAAAAGACACTTCGCCCGCGCTCACTGACTTGTGACCAGGCCCAAGCCACCTGTTTAATTTTAGGCATTTCTAAATCTTAAAATTCGCACTTTAGGTTGCTTACAACGGAACTGGGGTTCAACAAGCTTGGTAATATTTTTTTGCAAGAATAAATTATTTAAATACCTTTAGCTTTACCAATTTTACCCTATACTAATTGAAAAAGCTATTCGCCATATTTATGGTTGTTGTTGTACTGTTTAACGCAGGCGGCTACGAGCTTTTTTTTCAATACCTGGTGTACCGCTCCGATAGCCGGATCATCGAAAGGATAAATCATAACCATTACCGGAGCTCCGATTTTGTTGAAGTAAAAGTGCCTGTGGATCTGCCGGCACAGGCTCCGCAGGAATACTCGGGGGAGTATGTGCCAATTGCCGGGCAGATCAAGATCAGTAATAACATCTACGATTACGCCGAGATCAAGATAACGCACGATACGTTGTACCTGCATGTTATCCGCAATACCGAACTGAGCAAGCTGGTTAAGGCCAGAGGACTGTATGGCAAACTGGTGAATGATCTGCCAGCTTCGAATACGAAGCACTCCGGCAACTCGTTCGCCAAAAAGAGCTTAAGCGAAAGCGAATATCTGGCCTTTAATTATAACCATTCGACAGGAGTCAAGGTTAAAAAGGTTAGCCACCGTTTTGAAATTTACAATATCCTCAAACCCGCTCTCGAGGTAGGCGGCCAGCCACCCGAAGCTTAATACAATCCCTTCTTATTCATTTTGACGCGGGTATGGGCATGTATTGCCTATGCCGTAATTTTGCCGATGTGCATTTTATGCACCCGCATCGGTTCCGCACAAACCTGCCTGCTTCAGAATGAATGCTAAACGCACCGGATGATTGGCGTACTTGCCATATTATCCGCTTTTATCACTTAAATATTTCTAAAAAATGCCACACATTAAGGTAAATGAAGATTTACCGGGTATCAGGTCATTAATGGCCTTTAGCCCGGAAACCGCTGAGCCTATGGGCGTACTAGCTAACCTGCTTTTACGTACCAACGAGGGCCTCACCATGGCCGAAAGGGAGCTTATTGCCACCCATGTTTCGCACCTGAACGATTGTTTTTATTGCCAGCATTCGCACGGCGCTATTGTCACCTGTTATCTCCACGATAATAATGAACTGGTGGACGAGGTGATCCGAGACCCGGAGCACGCATCGCTATCTGACAAAATGAAAGCTTTACTGGCCGTAGCAGGCAGCGTACAGAAAGGCGGTAAACATGTGACTGCCGAACAAGTGGAAAGGGCAAAGCAATCGGGCGCATCGGATAAGGATATCCACGATGCGGTGCTGATAGCGGCAGCATTCTGCATGTTCAACCGCTATGTGGACGGGCTGGCTTCAAATACGCCGACGGACATGTCTTCGTACCCGCTAAGGGCACAGCAGATAGCCGATAACGGTTATGGCAATCACATTTTCACTAACAAACAGCCGGTTGCCGATGAGCAGCACGGTTGAAAATTAAAATCAACTAACAAACCATTCACAAGATCAAAACCATGAGAAAAAAACTACACTATATCATGACTTGTCTTCTGGTAATCGTACTGCCGTTTTCGCTTTTCGCGCAACACAAGACGGTTACAGGAACGGTCACCACCACCCAAAACGACCCGATACCCGGTGTTACGGTCTCGGTAAAGAGCGGGAGCCAGGCCGCCACTACGGACGCGAGCGGAAAATTCTCGATCACCGTACCGGGCAACGCTTCATTGGTGATAAGTTCCTTAGGCTATAAAACACAAACTATCGATGTTTCCGGCAAATCAACCCTCAGTATTAAAATGGATGAGGACGTTTCCCGGCTCGACGAGGTTGTGGTAACAGGCCTCGCCACATCGGTAAAGAGAAAGAACCTGGCGAACTCCGTTGCCGTTATAGGCGGGAAAGAGCTTAACGGCGTTGCGCCCGCGCAAACCTTTGATGCAGCGCTCGAAGGGAAGATTTCCGGCGCTTACGTTAATGCCAACTCGGGCGCACCCGGCGGCGGTATTTCGGTAAAGCTGCGCGGTGTTACATCAGTATTCGGCAATACGCAGCCCTTATTTGTTGTCGACGGTGTTTATCTCGACAACTCGGCTACTTCAGGAGGTTTAAATGCGGTGACTTTAGCAGGAAACACCGGCCCTACATCTACCCAGGACAACCCCTCCAGCCGTATCGCCGACCTCCGCCCCGAGGACATTGAAAATATCGAAATATTAAAAGGCGCATCTGCGGCCGCTATTTACGGCTCTAAGGCTGCTGCCGGCGTGGTTATCATCACGACCAAAAGAGGCAAAACAGGCAAAACCAGTGTTACCATATCGCAGGACGTGGGCTTCAGCAGCGTGATCAAACTATTGGGCACACGCCAGTTTACAGCTCAAACTGCCGCGACATTGCCGGGCGACTCCGCAACGCTCGTTAATATGTTTAACGCAGCACAATCCGGCGGACACATATACAACTACGAAAAGGAAGTATACGGCCATAAGCCACTTACCACCAATACGCACGTAAGCATGGTTGGCGGATCTGATAAAACAGGTTTTTACTTTTCGGCGGGCCGCGAGGACGATGGCGGCATTGTGGATCGCACCGGGTATAACAATACCAACGTAAGGCTGAACCTGGATCATAAGCTGACCAACGACATCAAATTCGGCCTAACAACCAATTATATTAACTCATCGGCCGACAGGGGTATTTTTGGTAACGACAACTCGGGTACCAGCATCGGGATAGCGCTGTCGTCAACGCCTGATTTCGCCCAACTGCATCCGGATGCATTGGGTAATTATCCCAACAACCCGTTTGCAGCGTCGAATCCGTTACAGACCATCGCTTTGATGACGAACAACGAGACAACCAACCGCTTTTTGATGGGGGCTAATCTGGACATCAGCCTGCAAAAAAGCGATAAGAGCAATACCAAGTTCATTGCAAGGGGCGGGTTCGATTTCTACAACCTGGAAACCAACGTGCAGATGCCGAGTGTACTGCAGTTTGAGGCCATCAATAAAGGGCAATCGATACAGGGTTTTACCAAAAACCTGAACACTAACTTCATCTTTTCGCTGGTGAATACCTGGTCAGCTTCAAGGGATATTTCTTTAACATCTTCCGCAGGCTTTACGCAGGAAACGGGTGACTACAACAACCTGCTGGATGTAGCCAGCCAGGTTATTTCGGGACAAACGGATGTAAACCAGGCCGGGTCGCTGAACGCTACGCAATCCCGGACCAAATATCTTAATAGCGGTATATTTCTACAGGAAGAGGCCTTGATAGCCAACGCCATCACGCTAACCGGCGGTATACGTTTCGACCGGTCGAGCAATAACGGCGACGTTTCCAAGTATTACCTGTATCCAAAGGCCGGTGTTTCGTGGAACCTGACGGATATGGGCATCATTAAACCGGGCTTGTTTGAAAGCATCAAGTTGCGTGCGGCTTATGGCCAGGCTAATAACGTGCCGGCCTATGGCAGCAAATTTTCGGCATTCAATATTGCCAATATCTCTGGTAATCCGGGTCTGCTCGTAAGCACGGTGGAGGGCTCGGCAGACATTAAACCAGAACGCCAGACCGAGTTTGAAACCGGTGTAGACTTTAGCTTACTAAAGGGTAGACTTGGTTTTGAAGTGACTTATTATACCAAAGGAATCAAAGACTTCCTCCTGCTCACTACGCCGCCACCATCATCAGGCTTTGCGCAGCAATGGATCAATGCCGGCGACTTGACCAACCATGGTGTGGAACTGGGCATTAATGCCAGGCCGGTTGAAATGAGAAACATTACCTGGAACACTTCGCTCAATTTCTGGTTCAACCGCTCAAACGTCACCAAGTTGCTGGTTCCACCGGTTCAGCTAGGCGGATTAGGTGGTGTGCTGTTGGGTACTTACATGATACAGGAAGGCAAATCGGCTACGCAGATCATCGGTCTTAATGGCCAGGGCGTGGGCGTGTTAGGTAATGCCGAACCAAGGTTCCAGATGAGCACTTATAACGAGATCACGTTCTTCAAAAACTGGAGCCTGAGGTTCCTGCTGCACTGGAAATACGGCGGTCAGAACGTGGATGTAACTTACCTGGAAAATGTGTTTGGCAGCAACAGCGCCGACTTCGATAAACCAACACCATCGGGCCTGCCATTGGGTATTACCCAATTAATGAAGATAGGGTCGGATGCGCATCAAACGGTTGAGAACTCTTCGTACCTGCGCTTCAGGGAGATAGGCTTGTACTATACCATCAATAAGCTGCCGGTTTCGTTCATCAAATCGGCCAATGTTGGCGTATCGCTCCACAATTATTTCACGATAACCAAGTACAGAGGCTACGATCCTGAAGTTTCAAACTTCGGCACAGGCTTCTCGTCGGGTATCGATGTGGACCCATATCCATCGAGTAAGCAGGCGGCACTCCATGTTTCACTTAATTTCTAAAACCTTAACACGATGACAATGAAACGAAATATTAAAATATACTTAGCCCTGTTCTCCGTCTCGCTCCTGCTCTTCGCCGGGTGTAAAAAAGACTATGGAGACCTCAATGGCGAGACCATCGAAGACCTGACCAAAGACGCAACAGCCGCACAGCTTAACAACCTGGTTACCGGCACAGAATCGGGCATGCGCACTGCGCTCAGCTTTTACCTGGATGATGTGAGTATTATTGGTCGCGAGACTTACCGCTTCTCCAATTCCGAGCCACGCTACGTGCTGGATATCCTGGGCGCTAACGATGCAACACTTAATGGAGCCAATTTTTACATTTCGCTACCCTGGGCCGCAAGGTATAGCGTGGTGAAGAATTGTAACATATTGATACAGGCGGCCAACAATTCTTCGAAGATCACAGCCGCTCAAAGGGCTGGTTACATCGGGTTCGCGCGTACTGTTAAAGCTTACCAGCTTTTGATGAATCTTAACCTGACCTATACAAACGGTATCCGGGTTAATGTTGTGGACCCTAATCACCTGGGACCGATCGTTGACAACACTGCCGGCCTGGCTGCTATCAGCTCATTGCTCGATTCAGCTAAAAACGACCTGGGTGGCGCACAAGTATCCTTCCAGTTGGCAGGTTTTGCCGGCTTTGGCGACGCGGCTGGTTTAACCCAGGTTAACCGCGCGCTGGCCGCACGTGTGGCCATTTACCAGCAGCAATGGCAGACAGCACTGACTGATCTCGACGGATCGTTCTTTAGCCTGAACGGTAATTTCAATACAGGCGTTTACCACGAATTTGGTACAGGATCAGGCGATCAGCTGAACCCGCTGTTCATCCCGCAAAATCAAACCGGCGAGATCAGGGTAGCCCATCCTTCGTTTGCTGCCGATATTACGGCTGGTGACGACCGTATTAACAAAACGTCGCTCAGAACCTCGACCGCATCGCTTAGCGGCTTATCAAGTAACCGTGATGTGTGGTTGTATACTTCGAGCACGGCGCCTGTGGGCATCATTCGCAACGAAGAATTGATACTCATCTATGCTGAAGCTAACATTCAATTAGGTAACTTGAACACGGCGGTGAGCGCACTTAATGTGATTCGCAACGGACACGGTTTGGGCAATTACTCGGGCGCAGCAACCCACGATGCTTTGATTACCGAAATGCTTAACCAGCGCCGGTATTCGCTATTTTTCGAGGGACATCGCTGGATCGACCTGCGGAGGTACAACCTGCTGGGCACTTTGCCTATCGATCGCACTGGCGACGACGTTTGGTCTGAATTCCCGCTGCCGGTAACAGAACATTAAAAAAAGATATAATGAAACGGATCAACAAAACCTTATTATTAATTTCTGTGTCCATGGTCTGCCTGCAGGCCATGGGCCAGAAATTTACGGCGAGCTTTACAACCGCCGGGTCAGGCGACTTTTCGGGCAGGGTGCTTTTATACCTTTCAAAAGAGTCCAAATCGCCAAAGGATGATATGCCGGGGGTGTTTAGCTTTCCATGCTTCTCCATTGATGTTAAAGACGTGAAGCCAGGTCAGAAAGTGGTATTTGACGATGCTGCGGTTTCTTATCCTGCCGCTTTATCCGATATCGAAAGAGGAATCTATTATGCACAGGTGGTTTGGGACCGTAATGAAGGCGGCAGAGCAATAGGCGGAAGCCCGGGAAATATGTATAATAAGGCGATTGTTGCCAGTATCACCAAAGACAGAACGAAGTCGTTTGACATAGTTTGCAGCGAGGTGATTAAAGAGGCATCGTTCACAGAAACTCAGTTTGTGAAAGAGCTTAAATCGCCATCGGCTTTATTGACGGCTTTTTATAAACGAGCCACGTCGGTAAATGCCGCTGTTATTTTGCCAAAGGAGTATTTTAGTCAGCCCAACCGTAAGTTCCCGGTGCTTTACTGGGTGTCAGGTTATGGCGGAGATTATCATAATTACTCGGGGCGGAATATTACTTCCGACCCGATAGATACCACGCAATGTATCCGGGTTTTCCTTGATGGCAATTGCCCGGGAGGGCACAGCGTTTACGCCAACAGCGATAACAACGGTCCGTGGGGTGATGCGCTCACAAAAGAGCTTATACCGCTGGTGGAAAAAACTTATCGCACCAATGCGGCGCGTTTGCTCACCGGGCATAGCAGCGGTGGCTGGACGGTGCTTTGGCTGCAAACCCATTATCCCAAGGTATTTAACGCATGCTGGTCGAGCTCGCCTGACCCGGTCGATTTCAGGAGCTTTCAGCAGGTCGACCTGTACCGCGAGAAGAATTTATACTATGCAAAAGACAGCACGATGCACATGGCGGCTACCGTTGCAGGGCGCTATCCATGGATTAGTCAAAAAATTATGTGCTCGATGGAGCATGTGATCTATCGCGGCGAGCAAATGCATTCCTTCAATTTTGTGTTTAGCACCAGGAACCCCGATGGTACCCCCCGCGGTATGTGGAACGATGTGACTGGTGAAATCGATCCGGTAATCGTTGAGCATTGGAAAAACTATGATATATGCTTGTACCTGAAAAATAACTGGCAACAGGTAAAACCTGATCTGCAAGGGAAGATACGCGTATCTGTAGGCGAACAGGATAACTTTTTGCTCAACTACGCGGTGCACCTGCTGGATGGCGAGATGAAAAAAGTGGACGCGGGCTTTGTGTTTGGATATTATCCCGGCGATCACTTTACGGTTTCAACGCCGGAATATAAATCGGCCGGTCATCGTTTCCTCGAACAAAAATATAATGAGTTAGGCATCAAAAACTAAAAATACATACCTATGAAAACTATACCCACGGAACCGATCGGCAGCATCCCAAGGCCGGATGCGTTAATCGATGCCATCACCGGCAAAAATAGCAGTACGCCTATAGACGTGCTTTATGCCGAGGCCGTGAACGATACGCTGAGCCAGTTTATAAAGACGGGTTCGCCTGTAATAACGGACGGCGAGCAAACTAAATCGAGCTTTGTAACCTACCCATTGGAAGGGCTGACCAACCTGGCATCCAACGGTATGACAATCAACTTTGAAGACGGTCATACCCGCCAGTTGCCCTTACTTACCAGTGGACCGTTCCGCTATGGTAACTACGCCGTTAAATACCTCGACGCTGCAAAAAAGAAAACAAACTTACCCGTAAAGCAGGCCATCATATCGGCATCCGCTTTGAGTTTGATTTATCCATCGGACGGTATACCCGGCTATAGCCAGACTGAGTTTATGGAGGACCTGCTCAACGAGTGTGAAAAGGATATCCGTCAATGCCTGGATCACGGTGCGCATAAGGTACAAATGGATTTTACGGAAGGGCGCCTATCACTCAAGCTCGATCCATCAGGCGGCGTATTGAAACATTTTATCGCGCTGAATAACCAGGTTTTTGATCGTTTTAGCAAGGAGGACCGGAAAAAGTTGGGTGTACATGTGTGCCCCGGCGGGGACCATGACTCGACCCATAGCGCCGATATCGATTATGCCGATTTTTTACCGGAGCTTTTTAATTTGCACGTGGGCAATTTCTACCTACAGCTAACAAGCGAACCGGATAGAGTTAAAGTGCTTAAAGTGATCAAACAATACCTCAAGCCGGATCAAACGGTATTTGTAGGCGTGATCGATGTACTCGATCCGGTAATCGAAACCAAAGAAATGGTGCGGGACAGGGTGCTGGAAGCCGCTGAATACATACCACTGGCACAACTTGGCACTACGGACGATTGCGGATTTTCGCCTTTCTGCGATGACGTATCAACCAAACGCGAGACGGCATTTGCCAAGATCAAAGCGCGTGTTGACGGCACCAAACTCGCCGAAGAAAAATTGTATAACTGATAATCAAAAAACTATGCCACATATAGAACTCGAATCGCATTTGCCCGGCATTACCGGCCTTTTGGAATACCGCAAGGACACTGGCCAGCCCATCCGCGACCTGACACAAATACTGATGCGCGGGGAATCGACACTGACCGAAGCTGAACGGGAATTGATCGCAACAATTGTTTCGCACGGTAATCAATGTCGCTTTTGCGTTACGGCTCATGCCGCTGCCGCCGACTTGCTTTTGGGCGAAAAAACGACTACACAAGCAATCAGAGATGATATCGAATCGGCGTCGGTGAATGAAAAAATGAAGGCGCTGCTAACTATCGCAGTTGCAGTAGGAAGGAACGGACGACTGGTTAGCCCCGAAATGGTAGCACGGGCAAAAGCCGAAGGCGCGACCGATGCTGAGTTGCACGATACCGTACTGATTGCCGCGCTATTCAGTCTTTACAACCGCTACGTGGATGGTATGGCAACCACGATGCCCGATAACGATGCCTATTTTGACACGCTGGCCGACAGGATCGTGCATCATGGTTATCAGCGTTTGCCGCAAGGATATGATCATTTAAAAAAATAAGTACATGGAAACCCTATTACCTCCAAAAACTATCGACACCAAAACGGCATCCGGCAAGCTTGTCTCGTTGTTTATCATCTGCTTTATCGGTAACATGTTTACCGGAGTCGTATCCACGCTGATGTCAGTTTATTTACCTGTGGTAGTGAAAGACCTGCAGGGCGGACAAACCGATGCCGAGTTTAACGACATGAGCGGGTTCATTAACTCCATGTTTATTTTCGGATGGGCGGCGGGCGGTTTTCTTTGGGGCGTTATTGCCGATAAGACGGGCCGTAAAAAGTCGCTTTTATTATCTATCGCCTGCTTTGGATTGTTTACCATGCTTATTAGCATGGCCGGTCAGTGGTGGGAAATTGTGGCGTGCCGTTTCCTGAGCGGTTTTGGAACCGGGGGATTACTAGTGCTGTCCTTTACCCTGATATCGGAAGTATGGCCCGAAAAAACACGCGCTGTGTTTACCGGTATCCTATCTATCGGCATCCCGGTAGGTATTTTTTCGACGGGGGCCATTAATTATGTGGTCAGCTCATGGCGGCAAGGTTTTATGGTTGGGGTAATTCCGATCGTAGTAGCTATAATCGGCTACTGGATGATCAATGAATCGGGCCTGTGGCTGAAAGATCATGAGAAGCATGAGCAGGACCATAACCAGAATACAGGCTTATTTGATAGCTCCAATATTAAAACATTGCTCACGGGCTCCGTTATTTTCGGGACGATGCTGATCGGGCTCTGGGCCATATTTTTGTGGCTGCCCACCTGGATACAAAGCTTGCTCACCACGGATGCCAATAAGGAGCGCGGCATAAGCATGATGTTTATGGGTATGGGTGGTTTGACCGGGGGCTTTATTTCGGGATGGGTGATCAACTTTATCGGTTTGCGGCGCTCGCTGCTCCTGTCATTTGTAGTTTGCACGATCATAGCGTTCATCCTGTTCAAAACCAACAATACATTTTCGAACGTTATATACATTGAGATAGCAGTTTTAGCTTTATTTTTCGGGATCAGCCAGGGGGTATTATCGCTCTATATTCCCCTGCTGTTTCCTACGGCTATCCGCGCATCCGCTACCGGTTTTTGTTTTAATATTGGGCGCATATTTACCGGAATAGCTGTTTTTAGCGTAGGGGCATTAGTAACTACTCTTGGCGGCTACAGTAATGCACTTTTTATTTTCTCGTTTGTATTTGTGATAGGTTTAGTTGCCATGCTGTTAATTAAGGATATACAACCGAAAAATTCATCTGTTAAACAATAAATTATGGCCCATATCGAACTCTATAACGACCTGCCTGGCATACGCGGCCTGATGGCCTACCGGCCCGAAACCGAGGCCCCGCTCAATTTCCTGGCCGAAACCCTGCTTCGCGACGACAACAATTCGCTTAGCCGCGGTGAACGTGAGCTGATCGGCACTTACGTATCGTATTTGAACGACTGCTTCTTCTGCCAGAACGTGCATGGCGCTATGGCCGGACATTATCTCGGTTGTAATATCGACCAGATAGATCGCATTAAACAAGATTTTAAGACTGCCGAACTCGACGGCAAAATGAAAGCGTTGCTCGCCATTGCAGCAAGCGTACAAAAAGGCGGCAAAAATGTAACCGTCGACCAGGTAGAAGAAGCGCGAAACAATGGTGCTACCGATGTAGAGGTACACGATACCGTATTGATCGCCGCGGCATTCTGCATGTTCAACCGCTATGTGGACGGCCTGGCCACCTGGGCGCCAACCGACCGCCAGTTTTATGTAAACCGGGCACCGCAGCGTGCGGTAGAGGGATATCAATCGAGTGTTTATAAATAAAATGAGTTGATTGGGTGATTAAGTGAGTGGTTAATCACTGCACTCTCCTAACCTAATCAACCTATTCAACTTAATCAACTATACTATGGCTTATATCAAATTACTTAATGAAGAACTGCCGGGGATCGTCGGCTTGTTAAATTATCGCCCGGAAACGGCAAAGCCGCTGACGCTGCTGGCGGAGACATTACTGCGCGGCCCTTCGACCTTGACCAGCGGCGAGCGGGAGATCATAGCCGCATCCGTATCGTGGTGGAATAATTGCCATTTCTGCCATACCTCGCATGCCGCGGCGGCCGTGGCGCATTATCAATGTGATCTTGGCCTTATCGACGAAATCAAAAAAGGATTGCCCAATACCGAAGTTTCCGACAAGCTAAGAGCGCTTCTCCATGTTGCCCATCAAGTTCAGCGCAGCGGCAGGGAAGTGACCGAAGCCGATATAGCTCAGGCCCGCGAACTTGGGGCCACCGACCAGGAGATCCACGATACCGTACTGATAGCCGCCGCATTCTGCATGTTTAACCGTTACGTTGATGGCTTAGGCACGTGGGCACCGCAGTCCAGGGAGGCTTACAAGGAAATGGGAGAGCGGATGGCTTATGTAGGATATGGGAAGAGTTAGAATTCGACAAAGAAATTTATTGTTTTTGTCTTGATTTTACTTATTTTTATTGACAGTAGCTTTGACAGTAAAAACAAAAAACCCCTCGTAAGTTCCTCACTTACAAGGGGTTTTTTGATAGTTCAGTAGCGTGCAGGGGAATCGAACCCCGACAGGGTAGTGTTCTCAAAACCCAATAACAACTCCAACAACTTCCGAAAATCAATTAAAATTATATCTAATAACAATTAGTTTCTTTTGCTTCTTTTTCTTTACAAAGAAAAGAAGCGCGGGCACATTGGTACTGCTCTGAATGAATCGAGGTTCCATACCCAATTTGGCAAAGGGTTTATTGAACTAAGATTTAAATTGATGCAAATGCCTTTAAAGTATGTATCAAGAGCAACTGTTGAAGCGGGCTGCCTGGCATTGGGAGCGCTGGGGTTTGCAGGGCAAGGCATTCCTGCTGGGCGCGGAACGGTATTATAGAGACGGGAATTGCCGGCTGTCCGTCTTCCTGTGCACCAGGCGGTGGAGAGTACTTTAAAAGGGCTGATCGAGGCTATCCTGGGTTACCGGGTGCAGTTGCATAATTTGTCGCGGTTGCTGCGGGGCTTTATGAGGCGTATCTGGCGGGGCTGGCTTAGGCCTTGCGGCTGCGGCAGGGCGGCGCATTTCATCAGGCGCTGGCGCGCTATATGGCATTTGCCGCCCGCCTCGCTGCCGCGCGGGCAGGCGTGAATGTCGCTGCGCTTTTAACACCCCTGCCCTCTCCCCCCGGCGCGGGGGTTAGGGCATAAGCTCCCATTTCACCGCAACGGCAAAGTTACCCCGGCGGAAGAAGCGGCAAGGGTATACAAGCCCCGATGATAGGATCGGGGCCCTTGCCGTTTCTTACGCCTTGCGCTTTGGGTGCCTAAGCGGTGAAAATGGGGTGGTGTGTGGGATGTGTCAGAGAATTCTTGTTTTTCATTCTTAGTTGGGATGCATTTCACCTGCACTTAATCGATTGGTATTGGCGCCTTTGCGGTAGAATCTTTTCTGGTGGACGTCTTTTTTTAATGTTTAACTTACCTGAATCCTGCTTTTATTTTTGACCAAAAAAAACGCAGTTTTCAATAATTTAACGTAGATTAGTGCCACAAAAAATTAAATCCTGAACTTTTATATACTCGCAAGACGTTAAAAAAACCTGCTGATCCAGGCAAATGTCAATAACCAACCTGTCCTTGTCCAATATGTTTAAACCTTTACGCTTTGCAATTCTTGTCAGCCTTTTCCTGCCTGCTATGCTTCGGGCGCAAAAGCCTAATATTTCGTATCCTGTACCTCCCAATATCTATATCGCTAAGGCCATGACGCCGGTCCGGGTGACGAATACGGGCGGCGCGGTCCCGAACCAGCTCTTTCCGCAGGTCAATCTTCTGACACCCGCAAACAGTAACAACCTGGCTATCCAATCCTTTGTCCGGTTCCCTTCGGGGGATATCTATGGCATCCAGTATTCGGCCATTTATCATATCAAACCCGATGGTACCTACGACTTGTTCGCGGGTGGCTATAGTTATGGTTATGCCGACGGACAAGGTACGGCAGCGAGCTTTGGCGAAATGGACGGTATTACCAAGGATGCCGAGGGCAATTTATATGTCACTGACAATAATTTCCGGGATGGCCTGAATTCCAGGGTAAGAAAAATCACGCTTTCGGGCATGGTCACCACGTATGCGCAGGGGTTAGAGGGCCCGCTGGGGATTGCGACCGGTCCTGATGGCTTGCTTTATGTTTCTGAAACCTCCGGAAAGATCATGAAAGTGGCTACGGACGGCACGGTTTCACTGCTTGCCGGGAAGGGAACTCCCGGCGCAGATGACGGCACCGGCGCAAATGCGACCTTCGGTTACCCCGGAGGCATCGCAACGGACAAGGCAGGGAACGTTTTTGTGGCTGATCAACAGAACAACCGGATAAGAAAGATAACGCCGCAGGGTTTGGTAACAACCATCGCGGGATCTGACAAATATGGCAGCGATGACGGTGTTGGTTCCGCAGCATCCTTCTCCAACCCGACAGCCGTACAGGTGGATTCTAAGGGAAACCTGCTGGTTAGCGACGGCAACTCTCTTTTGCGAAGGATCAGCCCTGCCGGAGAGGTCACCACCATTTCCCCCAATTATTATGACCTGAATGGTCAGCCGGTTTACAGCACCTTTCCCGGGAAAGTCATCATCGATGAAAACGACAACATCATTGCCTATGCCAACACGGGGTTTTACAGTGTCTCAACTGTCGGTTACAATATTTCACCGCTTTTGCCGGCCGGATTGATTTTCGGACCAGACGGCACTATTAGCGGAACGCCAACCTCACTTTCAGCTGCTACCAATTACAAAATAACTGCGTCAAATGCCCAGGGCGTGAGTTCAGCAATTATCAACCTGGCCGTCGTTATTCCGCCTGACCCGCCGGTGATCACCTCGTTCAGTCCTGACACAGTTGCTCCCGGCGGCTCCATCACCATCACCGGGAACTATTTTACCGGCGTAACCAAAGTGACCATTGGCGGCAAATCCGAACCTTTTTATAATGTTTCTCCAACCTCTATTACAGCAGATATTAACCAGGGTACACCTTCCGGTGCGGTGGCTGTCACGACACCGAACGGGACTGCCAAGCGTACCGGATTCATCATCTTCCCCCCACCGGTCATTACTTCCTTTGCCCCGGCTACTGCCGGCAAAGGCACGACAATAACGATCACAGGAACGGGGTTTAAAGGCGCTGTTCAGGTACAGATAGGCGGACAATATGCGTCCTTTAAAGTAATTTCTGCTACACAAATAGACGCGGTAGTGGGCGATGGTGCTTCGGGTAGTATTTTTGTGTACGGACCTGGCGGAGAATCGACCGCTCCCGGCTTCACCTTTATCAGTCCGCCCGCTTTTTCATCCGTTTCCCCGGCTTCCGGCGGTGCAGGTACAACGGTCACGATCAATGGCAGCAATTTCAGCAATGCGACATCGGTAAAATTCGGTACGGCACCCGCAAGCTCCTTTACGGTGAATTCAGCGACAAAGATTACCGCCGTCGTGGCGGCCGGCTCGTCGGACGGCGTTACGGTCACTACGCCCGGAGGGACAACTACCTCCAACTTATTTAGTTTTACCGCGCCCCCGGTGATCACCGGTACGAGCACGATGAAGGGGGGGAATAATTCTTTTATTACCATTCAAGGAACCAATCTGACCGGCGCACAGGTCACGATCGGTGGGGTACCTGCTTCCGTAACTTATAACGATGCCAATCAGATCTATGCCACTCTTGGCAGCGGGGGTTCGTCCGGTGACATCGTAATTGTTACCCCGGGGGGTATAGTCACCCTGCCCGGTTTTACCTGGGTCAACGCGCCGCAGATCACTTCATTTACACCACAAACTGCCGCTGCCGGCGATAAAGTAACTATCAAAGGCACCGGATTGGGTGAAACAACCGCGGTGTCTTTCGGTGGCGTTTATGCCATATTCAGCATCCTTTCTCCTCTCGAAATCGAAGCCACCGTTCCCAATGGCGCCAGCGGAGCCATCATCGTAACTTCCCCCGGAGGTTCTGCCAGTTCGCCCGGGTTTGTCTATAAGGGGCCATCAATCACCTCGTTTCTGCCGGTGCAGGCCGGGAAAGGCCAGACAGTGACCATTCAGGGCAGCAATTTTACGGGCGCCACCAGCGTTAGCTTCGGCGGGGTGCCTGCCACGTCTTTCCAGGTGATATCGGCGACCCAGATCAACGCCGTGGTAGGCAATGGTAGGACCGGTTATGTTTCAGTGACCACGCCATCCGGAACAGGATCGCTTACCGGGTTTCAGCATCCCGGTCCGTACATTCTTTCATTTAGCCCTGATTATGCAGGTGATTTCTCCGTAACGCCAATTACTATTACCGGCAGTAATTTCACGGGCACGACGGCGGTGAGCTTTGGCGGCGTGCCGGCAGCATCTTTCACGGTGGTATCCGCGACTGTTATCCAGGCTACACCAGCTAAAAGCGGGTCAGGCGATGTGGCAGTGACCACTCCGCTTGGCTTTGATAGCAAACCAGGATTCACCTGGGCTCCGGTGCCGGCGATCAACTCGATTTCACCATCTTCCCAGGTCAGCGGCGGGGTGGTCACGATCACCGGCACCGGCTTTGTTGGAGTTACATCCGTCAAATTCGGGGGTGTGCCGACATTGTACTTCAGCTTAGTTTCCTCCACGACCATCAATGCCACCATTGGGAGCGGCGCGAGCGGTGATGTTGTCATTGTTACAGCCGGCGGTACAGCTACCAAAAGTGGGTTTACCTATGCTTCGCCGACCATTCAGTCGTTCAGCCCGGCGCTGGCAGCGGCCGGCCAAACCGTAACGATCAATGGCACGAACCTCGACGGTGTGCAGTCCGTCAAATTCGGGAATGTCAATGCAGCTTCCTTTACGATCGTCTCGGCTACGAAAATAACTGCGGTTACCGGCACGGGGGCGAGCGGCAACATCAGTGTGACAGGTGCCGCGGGATCGGCCTTTGCTTCCGGATTTACCTTTTTACCGCCGCCTGTTATTTATTCCTTCACCCCAACAGAAGGTGGAAAAGGTACCGAAATATCGATTAGCGGGGCGTATTTGACCGGTGCTTCCGAAGTAAAAATCGGGGGGGTAGCGGCAACAATAACCAGTAGTGGGGACAATTTGGTCAAGGTTAAGGCGGGGTCGGGTGCAACGGGTAAAATTTCGTTGAAAACCATTGCCGGCATAGCAGAGCTTGATGGCTTCACCTGGTACCCCGCACCTACGATCACCTCGGCCACGCCGATGACCGCCAATGCGCAAACGCCGGTTGTTATAACAGGAACCAATTTTACAGGCGTAACACAATTGCAGCTTGGCGGCTCCTTTGTTAATTTTACAGTCGATTCACCGACACAGATCACAGTCAACCCGGCATACGGATCAAGTGGCGATATAACCATTACCGGGCCTGGCGGTACGGCCGTCCTCCCTGGTTTTACTTTTTTACCTGCGCCGGTGATCACTTCTTTTAACACGACCGGCGAAGGGACGACTGCAACCGTTACTATAACAGGTACCGGGTTTACCGATGTTACTGACGTCCAGTTTGGCGGAGTGCCGGCGAAGTCATTTTCGGTGATCTCTGCCACAAGCATGACCGCTCAGCCGGGCACAGGCGCTACCGGGGTAATAATGGTAAAGGCCAGCGGGGGTACCGGCACGATTCGCGGGTTCCTTTATAGCAAGCCTCCTTCCATTACTTCTTTCTCACCTGCGTTCGGCCCGGTCGGAACAGCCCTGGTGATCAAAGGCGATAATTTCAATACTGTTCCGGACAAGAATATCGTCTTCTTTGGCCCGGTTAAAGCAAAGGTCACCAGCGCGAGCCAAACCCAGTTAACCGTTACGGTGCCGGGTGGTGCAAATGGCCTGATCTGGGTGCTTAACACGGATAAAAAACTTTCGGCAAATTCAAACCTGCCATTTACGGTCACTAATACAAGCGGCGCTGCCGGTTTTTCAAATCACCTCGACATTCAATTCAGCGCAACACCAGGCAGGTTTGCTGTCGAGGATTTTGACCTGGATGGCAAACCTGATCTCCTGATCTCAAAAGGGGATTCTTTATATATTCTCACCTATGGTAAGGACCCGGTGCTGTCGCGGTCCTCATTTTCACAAAAGATCGTGCTCGAAACCGAACGCGGCGGTGCATCGCCGGCAATTGGCGATGTGGATGGTGATGGAAAGAAAGACATCATGTTCACCTCGTATCCGAGTATCGTACTGCTGCATAATATTTCCACCGCAGATCATATTGCGTTTGAACAAAAGGTATTTGAGAATTTAAACGGGGCGTTCGACGGTATGGCATTTCGGGATATGAATAATGACGGTCGCCCTGACCTGATCGTAGGCTCCGGCGACGCGGTTTATTATCCAAACACTACTTCAGGCTCCGTCATTTCTTTTGGGCCGCAGATGTATCTTGCCAATGCTTATTCCAGCAGCAACATGGCGCTGGCGATCACCGATATCGACGGGGACGGTAAACCTGACCCTATTGACGCCAGTTCCTATAGCGGCATGTCTATATTCCATAACAATTCCCTGCCCGGCGACCTGTCTGCTGACGACTTTCCCCTAACTTACTTTACAAATTCGGGTACGTATTACGATGCCTCCAGTATAATTACCGCCGATTTTGACGGGGATAATAAACCTGACATACTTGAAGATAATTTTACCACGAACAATTTGATCATTTCGAGGAATATTTCTACCCAGGGCACGATCAGCGCCTCGTCGCTTGACGCGCCTGCAGCATTTTCCAATTCATCCATGCAATATTTTGTGAATGCTGCTGATATGGACGGAGATGGTAAAGTAGACGTGGTAGCCGCCTCGAACAATTCGGTTTACTTTGCCCGTAACCAATCGGCCATTGGCAATATTTCCCTCGCTGCCCCGGCTCCGCTTATTACAAACATTAATTCAAATAACCTGGCTTATATCACGACAGGAGATATGGATGGCGATGGCAGGATGGATATCCTGCTGATCGACGGCCAAAACAGTAAACTTTCGATTTATCACAACGGGCCGGTGGTCGTGCCCCAAATTACGGCGGTGACTCCGCTAACCGCCGGGAACGGCGTCAAAGTGACTATTACCGGGAAGCATTTCGATGGAACGACTTCAGTAAAATTCGGCAGCATGGCCGCTTCCTCTTTCACGGTAGTTTCCACGGAAACCATCGAGGCGGTTGTCGGCGATGGAGCGACGGGAGACATCTCGGTCCAAACTCCTAACGGAACGGCATCGTTCCCCGGCTTTGTATTTGCAAAAGCTCCCGTAATAACGGCGACGAGCGTCTCGCCGGACGGCAATGGAACGGTGACCATTACCGGAAATTATTTTTCAAAAGCTACTGCGGTATCGATTGGCGGCATACCTGCCACCTCCTTCACCGTTAATTCTGACACCAGGATCACTGCGGTATTTGCCGGCGTAAGTGGCGACCTGGCAGTTACAACTGCCGGGGGAACAGGAACATTTTCGTCAGTCATCGTTCGCATAAACGAGGTGATTACTTTTCCGGCTATTGCTGTCCACATTTATGGCGACGACGACATTAGCCTGGCCGCTGTTAGTAATAATAATGGGATCCCGATTATTTATAGCATCGATCAACCGGGAGTTGCAGTTTTGACTGGCAGCAAGCTGCATATTGTTAATGCCGGAACGGTAACGGTGACCGCTTCCCAGGCCGGCGACGAAGTGAACAACGCTGCGAAAAGCGTCGCGCAGATAATTACCATTAACAAGAAATCCCTGACAGTTACAGCTAAAGACGTTTTACGACCATTCGGGCAAGTAAACCCCGTGTTTTCTGTCGGATATGAAGGCTTTGTTAATGGTGACGACGAAAGCAAGCTTACCGCTTTACCTGCCGCCAGCAGTACTGCTACGGAACTTTCGCCGGCGGGAACGTACGATATTGTTGTAGCAGGCGGCGTTTCCAATAACTATGAATTTAATTATGTAAAAGGATCGCTGACCATTAGTCCGCCCCTTAATAACTTTAAGGTTGCCGCCAATAGTGTTACTTGTAAGGGAGAGAATAACGGTTCCATAACTATTACCGCTGCTGAGAACTCGGCATATACTGCCGTGATAACAGGCAATGGGTTAAACAAGAATTACAGTTTTACAACCAATACCAGCATAAACAATTTAACGCCGGGCACATATAATGTTTGTATTACCGACCCGGCTCTGGTGAATTATAAGCAATGTTTTGACCTAGTTATCACCGAGCCCAAAGACCTTTCAGCCTATGCGGTGGTCGATAAAAGTACTAATACGGTCACGGTCACCCTGGATGGCGGTTCCACTTACCAGCTACAACTTAACGGGCATAATTACACAACGACCAGCAATACGATTACCCTGCCGCTTGATGCGGGCAGCAATAATTTAACGGTAATTACGGATAAGCTTTGCCAGGGGAAGATCGAACAGATCATTAACCTATCCGGTAATTGGATGCCTTATCCAAACCCGTTTGAAAATATACTGTATATCAACCTTGGGGAAAGCACAGTTCGCCGGGCTACGATTGCGATTTACAGCGCGGGCAACGGCTCACTTAAAATGAAAAAAGAATATATCAACCAAACAGGCGTGATTAGTTTGGATGTTTCCAATTTAGATATGGGGGTCTACTCTATTCATCTGGTAATGGATTCCCAAGAAAAAGTCTACAAAATTATAAAGAAATGAAACAGCTGGCATACCTTATCGGGGGTCTAATAATGTTGACCGGTTGCGGAAAGTCCGGGGGAGGAAAAGGCGATACGCCTGTTCCCCAGCCGGGTAAATTGGCCCTGCTGGCTCCTGCCCAGAATGAACTTTGTACGCAAGGTTCAGTTATTTCGACGACCCAAAGTACCGTTACTTTAAAATGGGCGGCTTTCAATGGCGCCAGTACCTACGAGCTAGCTATTAAGAACCTCGAAGACGGTACGGTCAAAAGCCAAACAACCAGCAGTACGCAGGCCGATGCCACACTTGACCGGAACCAGCCCTACTCATGGTCTGTTATTTCAAGGTCTGCTTCGAACGCTGTCCTTGCCAAAAGTGATACCTGGAAATTCTATAATGCAGGGCCGTCAATCGTTGACTACGCCCCTTTTCCTGCGGAAATTATTTCACCGTCAATTAACCAGGTCATAACGGTCAATAATGGCAAGGTAAATTTGAAATGGAATGCGACCGATGTCGACAATGATATCCTTAATTACGACATATACCTGGGCGAAAGCCAGCCGCCTGCTTTGGTGCAAACCGGAATTACAACCACTACTGTCGATATTAATGTTGTTGCGGGGAAAACATATTATTGGAAAATCGTTACGAGGGATGCTAAGGGCAATACTTCGGATTCGGGCGTCTATCAATTTATGACAGAATGATGGGCTAACGTCTCCCAAATGTAATGCTCATCAGCGTGTTTACGATACTAATTCAGGAAATTTTTATATTATAGAGCAAAAGCGTTTTTTTATCTAAATTCATTCAAATTGGAACAGTTATTGAAATTATGGCCGCTTTTGTGGCTTGTCATCATTTTGGTTGGCATTTTTTTTATTGTGAAATTGATTTGGAAATCAATAAAAAAATAAAGTCGTTGTGACCACCACCAATGTCCTGACTATACCGATGCCAGTTCATATGCAAATTGTTTAATAAACCCGGGTTGCGGGTTATATGGAGTAACAAAGAGTGAGCGAGTAAGAATAATTTTTGCGTTACCAGGCTTAAAGCAAACTCAGATGTTCAACTGTGAGAAAATTATAGGAATATTCTGTTTTATAGATGATTTGTTGAAAACAAGCGGTCGCTAGGAAGATGCCCGTAGACAGGATAGCGACAGCGAGATCATTACCACAGCAATAATCAGTTCTTTGCATTTTGGAGGTCATCAGGATAAAGCCAGGCAGTTCATGAAGATGACAGGTCTTTTGCCGAAGAGGCTGAATAAAACCCGGTTTAACCGCAGGCTACATGCTTTGGTAGATAGAATCGGAGATGGTGTGGATAATGTTAAAAAACACTGGTAAAAACTTTATAAACTTAATTCTTCTAAATATTGTTATGAACTTCTTCTTTTTCGATTATATATATTACAGGATTGCGCGTGCCAAGTTTAAAACGCAAGGTCCGTTAAGTGCAACGGCAATTGGGTTTATATCAATTATGCAGGCTTTGTTAATTGAATTAATCATTGACCCAATATTTACATATTTATTGAGTGAGAATGACTTAATAACATATTCTAAACAATTGGCTTATTTAGCAGGCTTAATAGGCATTATATTGATGTTTATAAACTACAAAGTATACGCAGGTAAGTATGAAAAGTTTGATATGCAATGGAAAGATGAAAATCGGAATACTCGAATATTTAAGGGCATTTGTATATTTTTATCCATGATCCTTCCGGTAATATTGTTTACAATAGAAAGTAAGTTAGTGCATAAATAATCCGACATCCAGGACCGTTTTTTTTCTTGTGAAAATAGCCTGAATTGTATATCTTTATCTCTTAAGATTTGCGTTTATTCTGTATCAAAAAAGCGGTGAGTAATTCGGTGAGTATCTAATTTAATTCCGCGATAATATATTGAAAGTCAGTGGTTTGAGAGCATAGTTCGATTCTCGTAGGAACCACTAAAAGTAAAAAAGCCTTTGGATGAATGTCTGAAGGCTTTTTTTAATTACGTGCCTGCTTTTTGTAATCCGGTGATATTTAACTATCATTGAACTAACAATACTTTACAACCTGATCTCTTCACAAAATATGGGAAAAGCCTGCCTGCCATTATTATTTTGTCTTTGCGTATTCGCATCATGCAGCCCCCGTTTAATAACGCGGGGAGTTAAAGATAAAACCTCGAATTATATAGTCGACAACAAAGGGAAGCATGTCAATACATCATCGTTGCGTATGCTTGGTGATGCAGTAATGACAGATACTACAACTTATCCGTTAACCAGTTTAAGCGCGGTAAAACAAGGGCAGGCGTACTATGGCATAAAAGATGGGAATTATTATGACGGCGTCTATTATGGCAAATTAATGTTGCTGAGACGCTATGCCGGCAGGTCGTACGACATGCAAACACATGCGTCGCATTCAGTCTACAACTATTATCTTCAAAAGGCAGATCAGCCAGAGATCATTGACTTAACCGGGAGGAACCTGGTCGAAAGCGTTCGCGACAATCCACTGGCGCTGCGAAAAGCCAGAGCATCACGAATTTATGCCAACATCTCAATTGTTAGTGCGGCAACGGCCATAACGGGCCTTTCGTGCGTATTTCTTCCTTACAGCAGCCCTATACGAAAAACCGCAGTCACAGTTGGGCTTTTTTCTATGCCAACGTTCCTGATAACGTTACCCATCGCTTCGCATAAGCGATATAAAACTATAATTGTTTATAATCGCTGATACGAGCCTGTATATTGCCGGTTCTATCACTATTTTTGTGATAGTCTCTGAAATTTCTATCATGCAATTCCAAATCAACTTCATCAAAACCTGCTGGGGACAGAAAGGTAATGATCTTTCATTTATTGACGCCATAAAAGGAGAGGGATATGCAGGTGCTGAAGTAAATGTTTGCTCAACCGGCGGCAAAGCCGGAGACATAGTCAGGGCGCTTAAAGATGAAGACCTGGTTTTTGTAGCGCAGCAATGGCTCCCGCCAAAACAGGAAACACCCGATCAGTATATTGAAAGATTAAGACCGAACCTGGATGATATTGAAGTGCTGCGGCCGGCGTTCATTAACTCCCATACAGGCAAAGATTTTTTCAGCTTTGATGATAATTGCCGGGTTATAGAGGTTTTAAACAAGTTTTCAGTTGAGTCGGGCATACCGGTCTATCACGAAACCCATCGGGGGCGTTTTGCCTTTCATGCAGCCAGTTTATTACCCTACCTTGATGTTTTTAAGGACCTTAAACTGACCGCCGACTTTTCCCACTGGTGTGCCGTGTCGGAAAGTTTGCTGCAGGATCAGCAGGCGATACTTGATAAGATCATACCCCGGGTTAAATATATACACGCTCGTGTCGGTCATGCACAAGGTGCGCAGGTGAACGATCCGTCGGCGCCGGAATGGGAAGCTCATGTAAATCAATTTTTTACCTGGTGGGATATGATCATCGATGAGAACAAAAAAGCCAGAGAGCCCGGAATTTATATTTGTCCCGAATTTGGCCCTGTGCCTTATATGCCTGCGGAACCGGTTACCCTTAAGCCGCTTGCCGATCAGGACACAGTTAATAGCTGGATGCTGGAGCGATTGAAATTGAGGTACCCGCATTAAACATTGTTTGGGCCCGAAAAATATTTGCTGTTTATGTAAGGCTTTTCCTGTTTTCCCGACTAAAAGGAAAAGATGACAGAGAAGAATGCTTATCATGTTGCCCCGTTATTTTTAAGGCTAGTAATCGGTTTTGGAGCTATGCAGCACGGCTGGGCAAAGCTGTCGCGCGGTCCGGCGGGTTTTGAAAAATTGCTGATCTATTTAGACATCCCATTTCACCACCTTGCCTCGTTAGCGGTCCCTTATATCGAACTTTTGTGCGGCCTCGCAATATTGCTGGGGGCATTTACCAGGTGGGTTTCGGTACCGCTCATCTGCACTATGCTGGTAGCCATGTTCACCATTCATATAAATTATGGATTTAGCTCCATCAAAACGATAGGTTTGACAGCCAATGGTCCTTTGTTTGGTCCACCGGGATACGAGATCAATTTATTATATATCGCAGGTTTAATATCGCTGATGCTTACCGGCGCAGGTATGTTGTCTGTTGATATCTACCGAACCAAAAAAACTATATCCGATTGGTCGCTATGAAAATATCCATTGCTGCCGAAACAGATTATGAGGAATTAGTCACTATCTGGGAGGCTTCCGTCCGGGCGACCCATAGCTTTTTGCCCGAAGAAGAGATATTATATTTTAAACCGTTTGTAAAGCAATATTTCGACTCGGTAGATTTGTACCTGGTCAGGCCGGATAATAGGATATCAGGCTTTTTGGGCATGAGCGGCCACGAGGTGCAAATGTTGTTTTTACGCCCGGATGCCCGGGGAAAGGGTATAGGGAGATCGTTGATGGAGTTTGCAATAAACGATCGCGGCGCAACCAGGGTTGAAGTTAACGAGCAGAACGAGCAGGCCGTGGGTTTCTATCAGCACCTTGGTTTTAAAGTTTGCGACAGATCGGAAGTTGATTACCTGGGGAAACCATACCCGATATTGTCGATGGAATTAATTTAAGATCACATCCCTACATCCATTCCAGCTTCGAAACGTCGAAGCCAAGCGCAGTTGCTTTGGCAAGGAAACGGCCCTTAATGTCCTCGGGCATTGAGTTTTCCCGCGAGATGATCCACAGGTAATCCAAACTATTTCCCGAAACCATGGCGTATTTATAGGTCGCGTCTACATCCAGCACATTATAATCCAGGTAAATAGGCAGGTAATAGGACACCTTTAGCTTGCCCCGGGTATCCGGGCCAATAAACTTAGCCCTGCCATCGGCTTCCACGGGCTTGTTTTTGTCGAAATTGTAAGCGCGGGTTACTACCTTAATGGTTCCGTCGTCGTTCAACGAATATTCCTCGGTCAGGTTTTTCAGGTTCTTTTCGATCCGGTTTGGCAAGCGGGCTATTTCATTCCACAGCCCCATATATTTATGTTTATCAAAAGGCTGTACAATAGCGCCATTGGGAATCTTGCTTTTTGGCCAAAGCGCATAAGCCAGCCCGGCTATTCCTACACCGGCTGCCGCCGCTATGATCCATTTTTCCTTCTTCATAATTATAATAAACGGTCAGAATCGTTTTTGTTTATAAACGCATATTTTTATCGGAATATGCGCCGGCTATAAAATTGGGGCCGATGGCTACAATAAATACAAAAATGGTAAAAATTACTGTTCCTTTTTTAACGCAGCGCAAACGAAATGCCTAATAATTAGAGGTAATGTTTCAATTTATAAATTTTGATCTTTATATTTGATTACCACTTATTAAAACCATTGAAAACATGAAAAAGTATTTATTATCTGCCGCTGTAGTTCTTGCCATGTGTGCCACTTTTGGATTCAAGGTTGACGGCAGTCACCTGAAAGGTTACATTGACGATTCGCACTGTGCGGGCAGCAAAACGCCTATGTGCACACCGGCAACCCGGGCGCATTGTGCGCAGGAATGCATGAAAGGCGGGGCTTCAGCCGTATTGGTTGTAGGCGACAAAATTTACAAGATAGCTAACCAAAAAGCTGTTTTGAAGTATGCCGGCAAAAATGTAACTGTAGATGGCACCGTTACTGACGATACCATCCAGGTTACCAAGATCACAGAAACAAAGTCCTGAGCATTTTTATTGCCTTTCAAGATTTTAAGCCCCGGATGTAACATTCGGGGCTTTTTTTGAACAGTCCGCTTAATTCTTCTTCGCGTTTGAAAAGATTTTTCGATATTTATCAATGCCTTTTTCTTGTCGCACTTTACTCACTTTATTTGCTATTGTTACAGTAAGCACTGTTTTTGCAAAAGATCGTTCGGATACAACGGTTAAGAGATCGATAATTTTACCCGCTCACAATTATTTTGAAAGTGTCAATAAAATAAGAAAGATACAGGAGGGTATACGGGCAATTCGTGCTGATAGTACCGCCTATGGGGTACATCTTATAATTGACGGTGTAAAGAATGCATTTGCAATAAGCAAAATAGACAGGTTAATGAGCTACAATGAAATGGAGTTCATGAGCCTGGAAGAACTGATTGATAACGGAAAGTTGTCGCCGCGAGAAAAACAGCTCGGGCTTGAGGTGAACAAAATGATCTTCCAAAATAGAATTCTCCCGGCTAAAAGAGACGTGGAATCTCTTTTTAAGGGAGTACCAAATACAGTGTTCGTAAGGCGGATGCGCCTGATGATGCACAGCGATGATGACAACCGGCAAATAATGACCCTCCTTACAAGTTTACTAAGCGAACAGCCTCAATTACTTTCGCTTAACATTCTACAGGCTGAATTGTATTTCCGGCACAAAAGATATTTGGAGGCTATTAAATACTGTAATAAGGCTACAGAAATATGGCCGGCATATGCTTACGCTTACAACCTTAAAGGAAGATGCGAAGGAATATTGGAACAATACGATCAGGAAGTGGAAGACGAGGGGAAAGCAATAACCTACTTTCGAAACTATCCTGATGCGCATTATTATAAGGCTTCAGCGTATGAAAGCCTGGACAAATATCAATTGGCAATCACCGATTATAGGGTTGTTAGCCAAATGGTTCCGGATTACGAATATACGAATTATGGGCTGGCCCGTTGCTATAAATTGCTCGACAAGCGTGACAGCGCTTTATATTATTCAAATCTGTACATTGCCCAGGATCCCAACGATGGCGACGGCTATGACCTAAAGGGCGATATTTATTATAATAATGACGACTACCCCGCTGCATTAGAATGCTATAGTCAGGCAATCAAATTACAACCGGAAAAAGCAATTAATTACGAGGATAGAGGTAACGCTTATTTTTATTCGAAAAATATTGATACTGCCCTGCTGGATTTTAAAAAAGCTTCAGAACTCGATAAAAAGAATTCTTATTCATTAAAAAGGGCGGGCGACTGCTACTACGAAAAGAAGGACTATCTAAACGCAATACTTTATCATCAAAAAGCACTCAAGGTTGACCCAAAGTATAAAGAAGCGTTGATGGGGATTGATTATTGCTACGATGCCCTGGGTGAGCACCAGTTGGCAGTCGAAATCTGCAAAAAAGCATTAGCCATAGATAGTACATATAGTAATGCCTTGGGCGATTTGGGATGGGAGTATTATTGCACAGGCCATTTCGATGATTGTATTAAATACTCATACATGTGCCTTAAATATGACGAAACAGCTACTTATGCCATGTTTAATATTGCACTTGCAACATTACGCAAAGGAGATTTTGAGGCATCTAAAGAGTTATACCAGCATTTTTTAGCTTTATCCAGGGAAAAAAACTATGAAATGACAGGTGGGGCGGTCACAGATCTTCGCGACCTGATCAAAGCTCAAATTGAAACTGAGCACGCCAAATCTATTATAAAAGAAGTATTTGAGGAAAACCCATAGTGTTCTTTAAAAGCAAAGGCGGACTCGCGCCCACCTTTGCTGAAATTTAATTTAACGTAGTACTTATAGATTGCTATTAGAGTAGCCTTATTTTAATATCCACATCGTACCGTTGATGTCATCGTTGCCGCTATACTGGCTTTGCAATGCCGAATTGTAATTGGTTGCGTTGGCAGTCCGCTCGCTTGATGGGTATTGGAAACGTATGGCGATACGTTGACCGTTGCCGGTACCCGGGCCGGTTGTGAAGGCCGGTACGCCGGTACGCCGGTAAGTAAAGTAAGATTCCAACCCCGAGTGGCGGAACAACGCCAGGTACCGTTGCTGCAATATCTGGGTAAGGCCGGTAGCGCCACCTGCATATTTTACAGAAGGCTGCGCATAATAGGTTGCCCAATCGGTATTTATCGTAAACGTGTCGTAGTTGCCGGTGTTGGTAACGTCGGTTGATCCCGGGCGATAAAAATAGGCAGTGAACGAACCTGTTGTTGGTATGCTGTATGAGGCCATGGATGCCTGTATGCCATTAACGTAATGGGTTTCGGCATTGCCGGCTACCCAACCGCGATTGATGCCCTCTGCGATATTGAACTCTTGCTCTGCATAGCCTATCTGGATGCTTGGCTCGCCGGTAAAGGTTGAGTAATAATACTTCCTGTTGATGAATGAGTATAAGCCCAAACCTGCATTGGCGTACATAATACCCAGATCCAGGCCCGGATCGGCACCGATGAACGAGTTAAAATCCGTTGCGCTTTGGTGCAGGTCGTCTACATAATGACGGGCAGGCTCTGCAGTTACATAAACCCGCGGGTCTTTTAAAGTAGTGAGCAGTTTAATATAGGTTTGCGACGAATTCTGCCTTGAACCATTCTGGCCAAAGTTATTGGGGTTCATCGGGTAGTAATTTGTCGGTGAAACAAAAGTGTATTGCAGGTTATCAGCTGCGCTTGCCATCAGGGGATATTTGGAAGGATTAGTTACTATGGCGGAAAATGCCCCAGGTAAATTTAGGTCGGCATCAGCTGACTGCTTGCTTAACTCGAGTAATAGCCTTAAATGGAACGCATTTACAACTTTTTGCCATTTGGTCAAGTCGCCGTTAAAGAAAATATCACCGCCTGCAGAATTTCCCCCTGCGGCTATCAGTGTAGTCAAATCGGTATTGGCGCTTTCAAGCCATGCCAAGCATTGGATCATTACTGTTTTTTGCGCGTCGTATTTAGGGTTCAGATTGTCCAGGCCCTTCAGTGCTTCGGTCATGGGTATATCACCTTCCTCCAGGCTCATTTTGCTGAAGAAGTAAGCCCGGAAGAATTTTCCAAGGGCGCTATAGGGGTTTACCTCAGGCTGACCGGCCGCTACAGCCTGCTGTTCCATCAGGATTACGTTTTTTAGTGTATTGTAATAATTATCGCCCGAACCAAAATCATAAGTATTGTTGCCATAGTAATTATAATTATAAATAAAGTACTGGCAGTAGATCTCGGCAGAGTTATCCGGAAAATCCACCATGCTGTTTGCAATACCATTGAAAAGCAATGAGGCTGGCACACTTTGGGGTACATTCGGGTTTTTGGTCAGGTCCTCGTAACTCTTTTTACAGCTGCTTACCGTCAGCAGCATCAGGGCCGGCAGTAAGTACATTTTGAATATTTTTTTCATGATCATTATCCAATTAAAATTAGAATGAAGCTTTTAAGTTAACGCCATAACTTCTCACCGTTGGCGATTGCAAGCCGGTAAGTGTTGTGCGCGAATTAGCATACTGGTCAAGGTCCACATCCTTAAAGTGAGGATCTTTATAGAAGTAGAGCAGGTTGCGGCCGTATACCGAAGCGGAAACTTTCGATATGAATGTTCCCTGCAGCCATTTTTTCGGGAAGTCGAAAGCAACGGTTACTTCACGAAGCTTTGTATAGGTTTTGCTCATCAAGTAAGCCTCCGAAACGTTATAGTATTCGCTGGCATACTCCTGTACAAACGCTGGTGTTTGGTTAGTGGCATACTGCAATGCGCCGTAGTTTAATACAGCTCCGGTTTTGGAGTCGTAGTTTGGAGCAACGCCATTTGATATTTGTACTCCCTGTCCTACGTAACTTCCTTTATAATTGGCATCAGGCTGCTGATTGTTGGCAGGGAAATGCAACCAATCCTGGTAACGGGCAGCTCCTAAAGCTCCTTCAGCTGTTAAAGCGTTAGCCCCGCCGCGCATGGTTTTGTTAAATACATAATCCCGTGTAACGCCGCCAACCGAGCCATCAAACTGGAAACCTAAGCTCCAGTTTTTGTAATGTACATTGTTGTAGATGCTCCAGGTATAGTTCGGATCAAGGTGGCCCAGGTATTGTGGTACCGGGTTAACCAATGGTTCGCCATTGGTACCATTGATGATCCTGCCGTCGGGTGTGCGTACAAAGGCGCTGCCGTAAAACTTGTCCACGCGGTCGCCCTTCTGGAAAAAGGTATTGTAAACGCCCTGGCCCGGAGGCAATTCAAGGTAAACTTCCTTGTAAGTCGACCAGTTAACCAAAACATTCCAGGAAAATCCGCCCATGTCCTTTATAGGCACGCCGCTTAACGAAAGTTCATAACCTGTTTTCTTTGTTTTTAATGCGTTTATGAATTCGTCGGTATAACCTGTTGCGGTCGATATCGGGTTATCCAAAATCCGCGGTCCGTCGATGTATTGGAAAGCTGTGCCGCTTAATCCCAGCCGATTTTGCAGGAATTTAATATCAAAGCCCTCTTCATAGTTTACACGGGTCGAGGTTTTGATGTTTTGCTCGAACAATGAGTTGGGACCATAACCGGCGGTTTGATTATTGTAAGGCTTGCCTGTTGAATAAGAGGAAAGCAACGAGTAATCGGGGCCGTTATAAGGCGAATTGTAAGTAGTACCATAGCCCAGCGGGTTATCAAACAATGAAGGGCCTGTGCTGCCGCCATAAGCTGTAATGGTGCTGAATGGAGCAGGGCCTATAGTTGAGCTGGTAGCGTCGGAACGTATGTTAGCATACGAGAACCTGGCCTTCAGGAACGATATGAAATCGGGCAGTTTAACATAGTCCGAGATCACGGTAGCTGCCGAAACGCTTGGGTAATAATAGGTAGCTACGTTTTGCAGGGCCGACGAGTGCTCCAAACGGAAAGTGCCAGATATAGTAGCATATTTACCGAAGGATGCATCTAATGAACCAAACACGCTCAACTGGCGTTCGGCCGAGTTGAAGCTGGTTGCCTGTATCGGGTTTTTCGAGTTGCTGAAAGCATAAACCCCGGGTACGTTCAGGTAGTCGGTAGATACCCAGCTCGAATTGTATTTAAAACTGCGCAGGTTACCGCCCACCAAACCTGAAAGGTTCAGAAAGTTTTTGACAGTGTAGTCGTAGTTTAATGTCAACAAGGTATTGTTCTCAAACAGGTCGCGGCGATCTTCGCGGTAGTCGCCCTGGTTACCTTCACGCCCGTAAGGGTGTGCCGAGTAGGGCAGGTCTTCCGTACGTAACAGGTTATAAGTACTGATCTGGTTTTTCAGTGTTACGTTCAAGTGATTATCGATCTTGTAGTTACCCGAGATATAGCCGTAAGTATCATTTTTGTAATGCCCGCGGGTCCAGATCTTGGTCAGGAACCAGGGGTTATGATAACGGGTATATTCTTCAAATACCTGTTGCGTGCCTACTTTACCCGGCTGCCATATACCTTTTATATCAGGTGCGTTTACGTCCCAGTCGGCGCCTGTCCATATAGCCATGTTATAGATAATACTATTCGGACCGTACTGAACATCCGGAAAGTCATCGGTGCTTTGCCTGTTAAAATCAACGCTTGCCTCAAATTTCAGCCGCGAAGTCGGGTTGAACGAAGCGTAAAAGTTAACGTTGGCAACATCCAGGTACTGAGACGGGATATAACTGTTCTGATGTTGCTGCGATACCGATAAACGGGTAGTGTAAGTATCGCCGTTCGCGGTTAAAGCTATGTCATTATTGGTTTGAAAGCCGGTGCGAAGGAAGTTCGCAAGGTTGTTTGCACCCCTGGCGGTCCATGGCGTACCCTGGCGAACGCCGTTCACTATCGGGCTGTCATATTGGGGTATCAGCTGGCCGTTAAAATACGGGCCCCATACGTCGTAATCACTATCCACACCGCCTGGTGCACCGCCCCTGCCGTCAACAAACTGGTAGTAGGTGTTTTCACCCGGCCCGAATTTGTTTTGAATACGCGGAAATGCAAGAAACCCTTTATTGATCACTGTGCTACTGTTGATATCAACGGTCAACCCTTTTTTATTAGCGGTTCCTTTTTTGGTTGTGATCAGGATAGCGCCGTATTGAGCGCGGCTACCATACAGCGCAGCCGCAGCCGGACCCTTCAACACGGTGTAAGTGTCAATATCGTCAGGGCTAAGGTCGAAAGTGTCCGAGTTGACAGGCAGACCATCAACCACATACAGCGAAACCGTGTTACCACGTATGGTAACGTTCGGTACACCAAGCAATTCTGACGTCGCGCCAACCGATAAACCGGCCACTTTACCTATCAGTCCGTTGATGGGATTGGGGTCGCGGGCCGTAGTCAGATCTTCGCCTTTAACGGTTTGCGTGGCATATCCCAGGCGCCGTGTTTCCTTTTTAACACCGAGGGCCGTCACAACTACTTCATTTAATGCCTTGGTGTCGTCAGCAAGTACAACATTATAGTTGGCCTGGTCGCCAACGGTAACTTCCTTCGGCACGTACCCAAGAAAATTGAAAGAAAGTACCTGCCCCTTTTCAACGGTAAACAAAAACCGCCCGTTAAGGTCGGTTACCGTTCCTTTTGTTGTTCCCTTCAGCGTAACGCTTACGCCGGGCAGCGGTTGTTTGTTTGCGTCGGTTACCGTACCGCCGATCTTGATTTGCCCGAACACGATGGCCGGGGACAGACATAATAACAATGCCGTTATCAGTGTCCGTAAGTGAATGTAAAGCTGCTTCATTTGCTTAAACTAATTGATGAGAGAGGTTGGAATTTCATGCAGCAATACTAAACTTAGTTTATTATTAGTAAACTAAGTTTGTATTAAGGAAAGCTTAAGCTTGCGTACAACAGAAGTTAAGAAGAGTGGATTTTGTAACCGCAGAGTTACAATCGACTTACAATTCGTTAATATTCAGGCAATAATAGGAATTAGTTGTTTTTGTACAAATGACTTATTGCCAGTAGCTTCAGATGAGATATGTCGGGTACGGGTTTATTAGTTTCCTTGGCCTTATCATCCCAGTATCTCAGGCGTATGAATAACTCGGCATCAGGATTTTGTTCAAAATCTACCGCTTCCTGTTCAGTCATCCGGCCGCCCTGGAACTCAAGCGTAGCTTTGCTTGCATCCGACAGTTTATTATAATATTCGGGGTACTTATAAGTAAGGTATCTTTTGGCAACTACGTGGCTTTGTACCATGCTGGCAACTCTTTCCGAGAAACCTTTGTTGCGCAAATAATCAGCGCCGAGTTTTTCATGGTCCATCATACCAAAGCCGTTCATGCTCGCGGCGTCTTTGTCACTCACGCACAGGTGGCCAATGTCATGGAAAAATGCAGCTAATACCACTTCATCTTCAAAACCCTCTTCTTCGGCCAGCACCGCCGCCTGCGACATGTGCTCGAGCTGCGATACAGGTTCGCCAATGTAATCTTCGTTGCCATGTTTTTCATAAAGGGCAAAAACTTCATCCACTATGGGCTCGGGGTTAAATACGGGTTTTGTCATGGTAATAACGCTTTAGACAAATGAAAGAATTAGATATTAGGAAATCATTAAATCATCGTAACATATTCGCAATGTTTAATGCATTATTAAAACATAACATTGATTTAATGCAAGATGTTTAAATCTTAAATTTATTTGTGACGCCGATTTTACCGGATGCGATTATATTTATAATTTGTAAAGCACTAACGCGATACAACCAACGTTAAACCTGTCTATGGAAGATGACATACTGATACAGATCAGTAACCGTATAAAAGAACGCCGCCGCGATAAAAATATTACTGTTCAGGAACTTGCCAGCCAGGCAAATGTGAGTAAAGGACTGATCTCACAGATCGAAAACAGCCGTACCATTCCATCGCTGATGGTGCTGATAGACATCATCAGGGCGCTGGAGATAGACTTGAACGAATTTTTTAAAGATATCCGCACACCCGGCCAGCAGTCGCCGATACTCATCATGCGGAAAAACGAATACGAATATTTTGAAAAGGAACACACGAGCGGCTTTAGCTACCGCCGCATCCTGACAAAGTTTGTCGACCACTCCACCATCGATATTGTGTTGCTCGAACTGGAGCCCAATGCTACCCGCCCATTGGTAGAAACCGATGCTTACGAATATAAATACATGCTTTCAGGCAAAGTGGAATACCAGTTCAACGACGAAAAGATACACCTTGAACAGGGCGATTCCATGTTATTCGACGGCCGCATACCCCACACGCCAATAAACACAGGCGACGGCCCGGCCAGTATGCTGGTGGTTTATTTTTTTGAGGAGAAAAAGTGACTTTTGTGATTGGTGATCAGTTAATGGGTGATTAGGAAGTTAACAAGAACTAATCACCGTTTAACAAATCACCTCCCCCACTAATAACAAAACTTTAACATAAATTTGGTTTGATATTAATAAACTAAGTTTAGTATTGCTCAACAAAATCTGACCCTACTATGTCCATTAAATTAGTTGTTTTCGATATAGCCGGCACTACGGTTAAGGATGATCACAATGTAAGCAAGGCTTTCCAGGCGGCGCTGAAAATGTATAACTACGAGATACCGCTCGAAATGATAAACCCTTTAATGGGTTACGAAAAGAACCAGGCCATTACGCAAATGCTGCATTTGCACGAACCGGATGAATCAAAAATAACGCCGGAACTTGTTAATGAGATCCACCGCGAATTTGTAAAACAGATGATCTGGTTTTACCAGAATGAACCCGGCATCGAACCTTTGCCGAACGTTGAGGAAACCTTTGCCGAACTACATAATCAAGGTGTGCTTGTTGGCGTTAATACCGGTTTTTCAAAGGATATTGCCGAGACAGTTATCAACCGCCTGCAATGGCGCGAAAAGGGATTGATCGATTACCTGGTCGGGTCGGACGAGGTTGAATTAGGCCGCCCGCATCCTTTTATGATACAAAAGATGATGTACGAAGCAGGTATAACCGATCCGCAGGAAGTAGCCAAGGTTGGCGATACCGAGGTGGATATGCGCGAAGGGTTGAACACCGGTTGTAAATATGTTATCGGTGTCACCACCGGCATATTCACCGGCAAGGAACTGGAGGAATACCAGCCAACCCATATCATTGACGATATTGCTGAAGTGATCACCATCATCAATCAATAATACCAATGGAAAAGCTGCGGGCAAAGGTGGCTAAATGGCCGTACGGACTGGTTTCGCTGATGGCGGCAATTTCGTCGTTTGGCGCCTACACTTGTATGTATGCTTTTCGCAAAGCTTATGCAGCCGGCACTTTTAACGGCCTGCAATATTTGCATATTGACTATAAAGTTTGGCTGGTTATCGCTCAGATCATCGGCTATACGCTAAGCAAGTTCTACGGCATCAAATTTATATCCGAGCTAAAACCCGGCCAGCGTGCAAAAAGTATTTTGCTATTGATAGGTATAGCCTGGCTGGCATTGCTGCTTTTTGCCGTTGTCCCTGCTCCTTATAATATCATATTCCTGTTCATCAACGGTTTCCCGCTGGGCTTGATATGGGGTTTGGTCTTTGGCTATCTGGAAGGCAGGAAATCAACCGAATTTATGGCAGCTGTACTTTCCATCAGCCTGATATTTGCATCCGGGTTTGTTAAAACCGTGGCCCGAACACTGATGAGTTCATTTCATATTAACGAATTCAACATGCCCGTCATAACCGGTGCCTTATTTGTAGTACCGCTGGTTTTATTTGTGTTCCTGCTCGAACTGATGCCGCCACCCACACCAGAAGACATAAGGCTGCGTACAAAGCGTTTGCCTATGGATGCTGCCGAACGAAAAAGCTTTCTGCAGCGTTTCCTGCCGGGCATTATTCTTACACTGATCATCTATGTATTGCTGACCATCATGCGGGACGTGAGGGATAATTTTGAGGTAGAGATCTGGGCCGGGCTGGGCGTTAAGGACAATACGATATACACTAAGATCGATACCATTATATCGGTAGCGGTATTGATAGCCATGAGTTTGCTCATTCTCGTTCGCAAAAACCTAAAAGCGTTTGCACTCATCCATATTATGATCATCGCCGGTTGCGTGCTTATTGGCATTGGTACAGTGCTATTTGCCCTGGGGCTGATCGGCCCGATGGTTTGGATGACCTTAGCAGGCCTCGGCCTGTATATGGGTTACGTGCCTTACAACGCAGTTTTTTTCGAAAGGCTTTTGGCCTCGTTCCACTACAAGGGCAACGTAGGTTTTCTTATTTACGTGGCCGATTCAATGGGCTATCTCGGAAGTATCAGCGTGCTGCTTGTAAAAGAACTTGGCCACCCGGGCGTTAGCTGGGGCGAATTTTTCAGGGATAGCGTGCTGGCTGTAGCAGTGATTGGCGGTATTTGCGCAACTTTATCTTTAATGTATTTCCTTCGCACCGCGCGCAGGCAGGGCAGGGAATTTGAAGACCAACAAATGAATATTTTAACAGTATGAAAAATTCGTCGGCCATAGTGATCGGTGCGGGCATTGTTGGACTGGCTACAGCGCGGGCGCTGGCTTTGCGGGGTTACCGGGTAACGGTTTTTGAGCGGAACGAAAGAGCCGTTGGGGCATCTATTCGCAATTTCGGCATGATATGGCCAATCGGACAAGCTACTGGTCCGCTTTTTGAACGGGCAATGTTATCGCGCAGTATATGGAAAGAGGTTTGCACTGAAGCCGATATTTGGCACGATGAAGTTGGGTCGATGCACCTGGCTTATCATGATGATGAATTACAGGCGATAAAAGAATATGTTAAGGTAAACGAACAATACCGTGATTGTGCCTTGCTTACCCCCGCGCAGGCGCTTGAACGATCGCCGGCTGTTAATCCGGCCGGATTAAAGGGCGCCTTGTGGAGCGGAGAGGAAATGATCGTCGAGTCAAGAGTGGCCATCGGGCAGGTGGCACAATACCTGGCCGATAAATATGATGTCCAATTTTATTGGAACACGGCTATCAGCCAGGTTGAATATCCAAAAGCTTTTTCCGGCAAAAAAAGCTGGGAAGCCGATGAAATATTTGTTTGCAGCGGGGCTGATTTTGAAACGCTTTATCCCGAATTATTTTTAGAAACCAATATCACCAAATGCAAGTTGCAAATGATGCGCCTGGTTGCGCAGCCCGACGGCTGGCGCATAGGTCCGGCGCTTTGCGGCGGGCTATCCATGATACATTACCCTGGCTTTAAAGCCGCAGCATCGTTACCCCAATTGCGGAAACGTTACGAGGAACAATACCCGGAATACTTAAATTGGGGTATCCATGTGATGGTATCACAAAACGGCGGCGGGGAATTGACCATCGGCGACTCGCATGAGTACGGACTGGTGCATGACCCGTTCGATAAGGAATTTATTAACCGGATGATAACGGATTACTTACATACTTTTGCCAATTTTAAGGACTGGCGGCTGATGCAATCGTGGCACGGCATTTATCCTAAAATGATGGATGGCCGTACCGAATTGATATTGGGGCCCGAAGCGGGCGTAACCATCATCAATGGCATAGGCGGCAACGGGATGACATTATCCTTTGGATTGTGTGAGGAGTATATTGGCAACCGATAGTTATGTGCAAATGTGCTGATGTGCAGATATGCAAATGATAATTAAAAATTTAATAATTAAGCGAATCTGCACATCTGCATATTTGCACATTTGAAATTAACACTATGAGCGACTCAAGAAGAGATTTCCTTAAAAAAGCGGCCCTGCTGGCCGGTGCTACAGGCATGGCTAATCTGATACCTGCTTCCATACAAAAAGCAATGGCTATAAACGCCCCTGTAGGCAGCACCTATATGGATGCTGAACACATTGTGATACTGATGCAGGAAAACCGCTCGTTCGATCACACTTATGGCACCTTGAAAGGGGTACGTGGCTTTAATGATCCGCGCGCGATTAACCTGCCAAATGGCAATTTGGTTTGGCTGCAGTCCAACGCCGAAGGGGAGACTTATGCGCCGTTTCATCTCGATATCAAAAATACGAAAGCAACCTGGATGAGCTCGCTGCCGCATTCGTGGCAAAACCAGGTAAACGCGCGTAACGATGGCAAGTTCGACCAGTGGCTGAACGAGAAAAAGAATGGCATCAAAGAATACAGCCACATGCCATTGACGCTGGGTTATCATAACCGCGAAGACATCCCCTTTTATTATGCGCTAGCGGACGCGTTTACCGTGTGCGATCAGAATTTCTGTTCCTCGTTAACGGGTACTAACCCCAACAGGCTCTATTTTTGGACAGGAACGATACGTGAAGAACAAAATGAACACTCAAAGGCCAATGTCTGGAACGAAGATATGGATTATGGCACCCTGAAATGGACCACTTTTCCTGAACGTTTGGAGGAATTAGGCATATCCTGGAAATGCTACCAGAATGAAGTGGCTATTGATACCGGCTTTGATGGTGAGGAGGACCCCTGGCTATCGAATTTCCAGGACAATCCCTTAGAGTTTTTTGCACAGTATAACATCCACCTGCACCCAAAACATATCGAGGCGCTGGAAAAACGGTCGGCCCAATTGCCTGCAATGATCACCGGCCTGCAAAAGGAAATTGATGCCCTGCCGGCAGGCGATGCACATATCGACCATTTGAAACACCAGTTGAAGGAATTGGAGGAGTACCTGGAAAGTGTGAAGAAAGAGAAGGATACCTATAAGGCCGGACAGTTTGATAAATTGTCAGATCACGAAAAAAGTTTACATAATAAGGCTTTCAGTACCAATGTGAATGACCCCGACCACCGCCTGCTTACTACGTTAACGTATGACGACGACGGCACAAAGCGCGAAGTACAGGTGCCAAAAGGCGATGTGCTGCACCAGTTCAGGGAGGATGTAAAGAATGGTCATTTGCCAACAGTGTCGTGGCTTACAGCGCCCGAACATTTCAGCGATCACCCCAGCTCGGCCTGGTATGGTGCGTGGTATTTGTCGGAAGTGATCGATATATTGACCCACAATCCCGAAGTGTGGAAGAAAACCATTTTCATCTTAACTTATGATGAGAACGACGGGTATTTCGACCATGTGCCGCCATTTGTTGCACCGCATTCGCACAAAGACGGTACCGGTAAAGTATCTGAAGGTATGGATACGCGCGTTGAGTTTGTTACCCTTGACCAGGAACAGGACCGCAAGGATTTTCCGATACATTATGACCGCGAAAGCGCTATAGGTTTGGGCTACCGCGTGCCGATGGTTATCGCATCGCCGTGGAGTAAAGGCGGTTTTGTTAATTCAGAAGTGTTCGATCATACGTCGACCTTGCAATTCCTCGAGCATTTCCTCTCCAGGAAAACAGGAACGAAAGTGGCTGAGCCTAATATCAGCGATTGGCGAAGGGTTGTTTGCGGCGATCTTACTTCGGTTTTCAGGCCTTATAATGGCGAGGAGATTGCCAGTCCTGAATTTTTAAAAAGGGACGAGGTTGTGGAAGGCATACATAAAGCTCAATTCAAAAAATTGCCTTCAGATTATAAGCTGTTAGGGAAAGACGAAGTTGCTGCTATTAATAAAGCGCCACATAGTGCACCCTACATGGCGCGCCAGGAAAAGGGGATCAAGCCATCATGTGCGCTGCCCTATGAACTTTATGCCGACGGAAAATTAAGCACGGATAAAAATTCATTTGAGATCAACTTTGCGGCGGGAAATAAGGTGTTTGGCGAGAAAGCCATTGGAGCCCCCTTTAATGTTTATGCCCCGGGCCGTTATCAGAAGCGAGACGGTTCCGGTTTCGAAAATGTCCGCACCTGGTCGTACGGTTTAACCGCCGGGGACAGTATGGCAGATAACTGGCCGCTGGATGAGTTCGAAGATAAAAATTATCATCTGCGGGTTTACGGGCCTAACGGGTTTTACCGGGGTTTCATGGGCAATGCACAGGATCCGGATGTACACATTGGTTTCGGTTATCAAGGCATACCAGGCACTAAGAAACTAACTGGTAATGTGGAATTATCATTGTTAAGCACAAGTAATAAACCTCAAACCATCACCATCACCGACCATTCTTATAAAACAAATAACCAGGCCAAAACGCTGCCGGCATCGGGTAAAGCCAGCCTGGTATTGAACCTCGAAAAAAGCTTTGGCTGGTACGATTTCAGCGTAAAGATCGCCGGCCATGGAAATTTTGAAAGACGATATGCGGGTCGTGTTGAGACGGGAAAAGCCAGTTACAGCGACCCCTTTATGGGCCGGGTAATATGAGTTAATTGTCTTTTATGCGTTAGTGTCCTTCTAGAGTTTTACCGGTCAGCTATCAAATTTATTTGATAGCTGACCTTGTACAATTTCAGTAAAAGCCTTATCATCGTGAACTGAATCGAATATCAGCCTTTTCACAATGAACCTTAGAAAGATTAATATCCCCTTTATATCTGTATTCCTCATTTTTTTTATGGGTCAAAGCTGCTCGTCGCCAAAACCGGGGGTATATACTAACGACCAGATACCTGCAGGAAAAAGATCCGATTTCCATGAATTGAATACTCAACTGTTCGATGGCCTTAAAGCGAACGACCCGAAAAGTTTGTCGCTTATCTTCTCACAGGACATGATTGACAGGCATTATACCCTGAAACAAGTGGAAACAATCAGCAATCATATTAAAGAAGGCGCTTATACCTTAATGGATGAATATTACCTGGTAAATAAACGAAAGGGGAATGATACCATTAAAGTGACCGGCAGAAATATTAATGATCACAACCTGGTAATTGACGCGGAAACACCCGAGATGTATTTGGCTTTATTCGGCCAAAGATCGATCCCTAACCAATGGATGGTGTCGGTTATTTACTGTAAGCTGAGCTACGGATGGAAAGTAGTATTAATGGATATCAACCCGTACACAAAAAGCGGAAAAACGTCTCCTGAACTTTACGAACTTGCCAAAGAAAAATATGCTAAACATTATCTGGTTGATGCGCTTAACCTGATGGATCTTTCGCACGATTGCTCGGAGCCTTTCCAGGGTTGGATAAACCCGGAGGTTGCCGCCGGGAACAAATTCTACACCAGCCTGCTGAACGAGGCTAACGAAAAATACCGGTTTCCGCTTGTGATTAAACAGGTGCCGACCCAGCCGAAAGTATTCCGGATGGCCACACAAACCACACCCGAAGGAGTATTTCCAATGATCTATTATTATTCAAAAGTGAAGCTAAGCGATGTGGCCGGCATAAAAAAAGAAAATGAAGCAGTCAGAAACGTGATAGGAACCATCATGCCCGGTATCGATAAGGACAAGCATTATGTCTTCTACAGCGTATTTAACAAACGGCCCAACTCGTACGAATCGGTAGACCGGTATGAGGTGACTGACACTTTAAAATAATCCCAAACCCTGAACGCATTCGCTGAATTTTAAAACCGCCCTGTTCCTGAATTCGTAATTACGTAATAGTACGTCATTGAATGTTTAAACAACTGATTTGTAACAGGTTATTGCCAGCACTTGCAGTAGACTATTTACCCCGGTTTGGGTAAAAACAGAAACATAATTTCTCATTAAGAAATTTATTCTTTTAGAAATAATTTATTTATACCCTAAAATAAACAAGATGACCGGTTCAATACTCTTTAAGGTTGTGAAATTTCTTTTAAATTAAATTGGAACTATTATTGATATGAAACCGGGAATTAAAAACAAGGCTGTCAATTATTAACAAAAATTTAATTTTTAAACCTGTATGGCAAAACTTTACTTACGTCGTGGCTTGCTGCCGGCAATAATGGTTGCAATAATTTTTTCATCCTGTCATAAGGATAATACCAAAATAGAACCAATAAATGTTTCACCCGCCGCCCGCAGCTATTCGAGCAAGCAGTTACAGGACTATTTCACGCTGATGTGTACCTTAACCAAAAGCACCAAAGGGTTTTACCCTCCCCAGGCCGCAAGGGCCTACGGCTATGTGGGCATAGCAGCCTACGAATCGGTACGCGGGGGTATTCCAGGCGCCGCAAGCCTTTACGGGCAATTGAATGGATTAACGCCTGTTCCTACTGCTAATTCGGCTGTGCAATATAATTGGGCCATAAGCTCGAACGCGGCAATTGCCGATATGATGCGCGATATGTTCGACTTGAATCTTACGACGATAACGAAAGGAAAAATCGATAGTTCGGAACAAGCTAACCTGGCTGCTTTATCGGCCGGAGTTAGCCAGGACGTTGTAGACCGTTCTGTACAATTTGGTAAAAGCGTGAGCGCCGCCATTTATGAGGCTTCAAAAACCGACGGCGGCCATCAATCTTATCTTGACGCGTTTCAGTTACCTTACACGCTGCCTGCAGGCGATTTTTGCTGGGTGGCCACCAATCCGGCCGTACCCAACCCGATCAGTCCCAAATGGGGTACAAACAGGCCATTTTTATCGGCCAATGTTAACAATGTAACGCCACCTGCCCACACCACCTTTTCGGCCGACGCAAGTTCTGCATTTTATGCAAATGCCATGGGCGTTTACAACCAGGTGAAGAACAATAGTGCAGAACAGGTTGAAATAGCAAAATTTTGGGCGGACGATCCGTTTAATACCTGTACCCCTGCAGGACATACTTTCAATATTTTGGTTCAGCTGTTAAAGGAAAACAATGCAACGCTCGAAAAAGCTTCGGTAGCCTTTGCTAAACTTTCAATTGCCGAAAATGATGCTTTTATAAGCTGCTGGAAGTGTAAATACCAGTACAACCTGATAAGGCCGGTAAGTTATATTAAGAAATATATCGACCCAACCTTTGCCACTGTTATCGGCACGCCGGCATTTCCGTCGTACAGCAGCGGGCATGCGTATGAATCGGGCGCCGGATCAATGGTGTTCATCAATATGTTTACAAACGGCAACGGCAATTACGATTTTACCGACTACAGCCAGTTGCAGTATGGTTTCCCCTCACGCCATTACAGCAATTTCACAGATATGGCATTGGAATGCGCTAATTCGCGTTTTTATGGCGGTATCCATTATAATGAAGATAACCTGGAAGGGCTTAAAATGGGCCAGGAAGTAGGTGATAATGTGAATAAATTAATTGTTTGGCCCGCTAACCTGAAATAGAATACTGATGAGGCTATTATTTTGCTGCCTGGTAGTGGTGGTAATGTCGTGTAATAATCCAGCGCCGAAAAATACAGGTAAAGATGGCAGGCTTGATCGCCTGGCCGACCGGTCGTGCAGGGCGATTTCCATTCGCCAGCAACGTTTTGCCCTGGCAAATCAGATCAGGTTTGCAACGGACACACTGGCAACCCTAAAAGGGAAAAACGATACGATGCGGCTTCATAACGAATTGCAGATCTGCTTACGGCAAAAAGATTCGCTGTTAAAAGCAAGCCTGGCACTTGCCGACACGATCAGGATGCAGCTGGATTCGATGATGCCTTATTCAGACAAGGCAGCTCAAAAACAATTTACCGCAAAACTGGATAGCACTTTGAAAGCCAGGGGATGCGAGGTTACAACACGGGAGGATAATATCCGGCACTAAAATAACAACAGGTTTTAAAGCCTGCTAAAAATCGCCGCTTGAGCCCCCGCCACCAAAGTCGCCACCGCCCATTTTTACGCTATTGTTAGTTGGCGCAGGCGTGTGAGTTGACAAGCTTTCCGCAACTATCAATGATTCGATCTTAAGGCGATCCATTACATTTTCGCCTTCGGGTTCAGCATAGGTAAATCCGTATTTTGGTGTTTTCAGGTAACGAATGACCGCATAGGCAATGCCCAGCAATAGTGCCCCGCCTATCGTCAAAGCAACATCGACGGGCAACACATGGAAATAGGTGCGAAAAGTAATAACAGCCGCCGCGATCAATAATAATCCTGTACGGAGCAGGATCACATCTTTCTTCCGGATACCCAGCCCCGCATATACGAAAGGAACCATCATTGTCCATATCCAAAAGAAGGCGCTAAGGGGTACAGTAGCATTAACTGTCCCGTGCAGTTCGTCGGTCAGTGTTTGAATAATGTAGTAGTTTCCGGCGGCATAGAGCGTAAGCAGGCATACGATCTGCACTATGATAAGACAATTTTGATAGTAGTCGAATTTTTCCCTATTGACGTAGGCCAGCCAATATGTGTCCGCAGCCGCAACCATCATGGCAAATGGTACCGTTGACATACCTGAAGGAATAACTTTGGTCCAACAAAAAAATATGAAGGCGAAGAAGCAAACGCAGCACGCGGCAGCCATCAAAATATCAGTGAATCGCAAGCTTAAAACCATGAACATTAAGAATGCAATTCCGAAAAGGGTTGGATAATTTGCATGGTCGCCAAAACCTGAGAATGCCATAAAAAGTCCTGCCAAAATCATGCAGGTTGATAAAAACAACAGTGCGTCGTCAACACCCGAACGATAATGATGTTTAACATAAACCATAAGCTCGAGGCCGGCAAAACTGATCATTCCTAAAAAGATCGGGAAACCAGGGCTATCAAAGATATCTGCACTGGCCGCCACTAAGGCGATCAGTCCGTATGCAAAGAACACTACAACGCAGGTGACAATAAAAAAGCCAACACGCGCGAGTATGCCCGGCGAATAAAAGCCCACCGGGTATTTTTCGGCAATGGCTTTAAGTTCAGCCTCATTGATGCGACCGGCAGAAAGGTCCTTGTTCAGCATATCCCTCAGCTTCAGGTTGGCAAGCCATGTTTTGTTGTACGCTATCATTTGGCTTTGATCTGTTTGTTTATGTTGATCAGCAGGAATATCAGGCCAATACCGGAACCGATAAAATAGAGGGATAAAAGAGACATTGCGCCAAGGTCGGCGGTTTGGATAAGCACCCGCACGACTAAGCTGCTGACGGCGATATAAGAATACAGCACAACAAGCAGGATGAAGTAAAACGACCTGTGCTTAAAAGCATCCTTATAGACCAGGTACGCGAAAAAGAACAGGGCTAATACCCAGGCGGAGCAGGCAAACGAATTATAATAGTGAAAATATCCAGCCAGCAGGGTAATAAAACTCACATGCACCCCATAATGCTGGTAGCTGAATTTGAAATGCTTTTTAAAATTATACCGTTGTGTGTTGTAAGCGCCGGCCATAAGTAAAATGCCTAAAAGCAAATAGGTATAAATAATGGTTTCGCTGTTAAAATCGCTGTTAAGCAACAGTTGTTTGGGAGTTACGGATACGCCCATCCATAGGGCAAGATTGGCTATAGCCAAATTCAAGATGCCCAGATGGTCGAAATAATAGGCGGTAAAGAACAGTACCAGCATGGGTATTAGGGTAGCCAACCCATAATTCAGCCCGAATACTTTATATTCAAATTGCAGGTACCCTACGAAGATGAGGAAGCTGGTGCACCCCAGCAGCAAAATGTAATCAAAAGCGGTATTGGGGGATCTCACCTGCCCGGTGCTGAAAGGCAGTTTGGTTTTGAAACAGTAGGCAAAACATCCCACACAGATGAGGGCTATCAGTATTAATACAAACTGATGGCCAATAGTATCAATATTTTCGTAAATGAGTAACCCAAGGCCGCCGGTTAGCAGTAAAACGCCAAGGTACAGGAAGCTCTTTATTTCCCAATGCACCGAAAATAGGGATGCTGGCCTTTCAGCATTTACTTTGGCGAAGGATTCATCGCTCAGCAGGCCCGCCGAATGTAACTCTTCATAAATATCAGGCATTGGGAATTGTGGGTTGGTTTATCAATAATACTAAACCTAATTGATATCGCCACAACATTGTTACTTTTTAAAATTTTTCAAAAAGTTAGGATATGCAATATTTTTAGCGATATTAGTTAGCCGTTCCGACGCCTAAATTAAACTTCATGAAGAGCAAACCCAATTACTATATCGTGGCATTGATCATGCTCACGTTTTTCGTTATCTCCTTCATGACCAACGTCATCGGGCCGCTTTCGCCCGAATTCATACAGGATTTCAAATTAAGCGATCTGCTGGCCGGGGTACTGCCGTTCGCATTCTTCATTGCCTATGGCGTTATGTCTATCCCGACCAGCATGCTGGTGCAAAAGTATAACGAGAAGAAAATAATGGTGGCAGCGTTTGTTGTCGCATTTGTAGGGTCACTGCTCCTGGCCGCCCAACCCAATTACCTGACAACGATATTATCCCTTTTCCTGATAGGTTGCGGAATGGCTATGCTGCAAGTTGTCATCAATCCGCTATTGCGCGTTGCAGGAGGAGCTGAAAACTACGCTTTTACCTCGGTAATGGCGCAATTGATATTCGGCGGGGCGTCGTTTGTCAGCCCGCTTGTTTATTCTTATATGGTGTTAAACCTGCAGCATAAAAGCGGCGGCATAGTTTCGGTACTGCAGCCGCTAACACCTGCAGGCATGCCCTGGATATCACTGTATTGGCTGTTCACGATGATAAGCCTGCTGATGTTTGTTATCATACTGGTTTCCAGGTTCCCAAAAGTCGAATTGCAGAGCGATGAAAAAGCCGGTCCCTGGAAATCGCATGTCGACCTGTTTAAAAAGCCGGTGGTTGTTGCTTATTTCATTGCCCTGTTCTGTTATGTGGGCACCGAGCAAGGGGTATCCTACTGGATGTCGGAGTTTTTGCACCGGTACCACCAGGTAGACCCGCAAACCAAAGGCGCCGACGCCGTGGCCTATTTTTGGGGCCTGATGATGGTAGGCGGGATACTGGGACTTGTACTGCTGAAATTAATGGACAGCCGCAAGCTGTTGGTGTTGTTCACCATACCAGCCATCATATTGCTGTCATTTGCTCTGTTCGGAAGCGCCAAAGTATCGTTGTATGCGTTCCCTGCTATCGGCTTTTTCATGTCGGTAATGTACCCCATCATATTTTCACTGGCGCTTAGTTCGGTTGATAAGGATCATGGATCTTTCGCCGGGATACTGGTTACTGGTATTATCGGTGGCGCCGTAGTGCAGATACTGATCGGCGGCTTGGGCAATATAGTGGGTTTGCGGGCAGGCATGATGTTCCTGTACCTCACCTTCGGTTATATGCTTAGCATTGGCTTTTGGGCCAAACCACTAATTACTAACCAAACGGTATTTGATAAAAAGGATAAAGTATAATGAGTACTAAAGTTATAGGGATCGATTTGGGCGCCACAAACGTTCGCGGTGCAGTGGTAACCGGTGATACATTATCGGCTATTATTTCGGCACGGATACATAGCGATGGATCAGTGGATGAAGTGCTGAACGATATTTACCAGGTGGTGGATCAATTGATAAAGGATGATATTACAGCAATAGGTATTGGCGTACCCAGCGTGGTCGACGTTGAACAAGGCATAGTTTACGATGTGTTGTATATCCCTTCCTGGGTGGAGGTGCCTTTGAAAAAACACATGGAGGACCGTTATCATATTCCTGTTTTTGTTAATAACGATGCAAATTGCTTCGCTGTAGGCGAACATTACTTCGGTAAAGGGAAGGGCGTTGATTCGATGATCGGGATGACCCTGGGTACCGGGCTTGGCGCGGGCGTTATCGTTAACAATAAATTATACGCTGGTTATAATTGCGGTGCGGGCGAATTTGGCTTGTTCAACTACAAGGATAACATTTTGGAGTATTATGCCAGCGGCTCATTTTTTCAGAATGTTTATGGTCTGGATGGAACCAAAGTTTTTGAAGAAGCGAAGTATGGCGGCAAACGTGCACTGGAACTTTATGCTGAATTAGGTACCCATATCGGCAATGCGGTTAAAATGGCCATGTACGCTTACGACCCGCAGCTGATCATACTGGGTGGCTCGGTGAGACATGCCTGGGAGTTTTTTGAGAAAACGATGTGGGAAGAGATCAGGACCTGTGTTTTTACCAAATCGGCAGAGCGCATAAGGGTGGAATCGTCCGGCTTGCAAAACAGCGGAATATTGGGCGCGGCGGCGTTGTATTACGATGCTCAGTAATTGAGAAATTAAGCTATTAAGATCAATATATGAAAAGGTTCAGTTTGATGATCATATTATCATCACTATTCGTTTATCAGTCGTTTGCCCAAACAACCGAAAGCCACCGGATGATATTGAAAGACGGCTGGCAAATGCAGTCAGTTACTAAAGATGCGAGCCCCGGCAGCGCGATATCACAGACCAAATTTGTGCCTAAAGGCTGGTACAAGGTTACCGTGCCGACAACCATCATCGCCGGCTTGCTGGCAAACAAGGTATATGACTTTGACCCGTTTATGGGAATGAATTTTGAAAAGCTGAAGGACCCGGCGTTGGATAAACCCTGGTGGTTCCGTAAGGCTTTTGCGATGCCGCCGGGCGAAAAAGGAAAGACCGTGATCTTGAAACTGCACGGTATCAATTACAAAGCTAATATCTGGCTGAATGGAACAAAGATCGCCGACTCTACCGAAACTATGGGGCCTTTCCGTATCATCGAAATGGATGTCACCAAATACATTAAGGCTACGGGCAGCAATGTTTTAGCCTTAGAGATAAAAAGGCCTGTTAACCCAAATCACAAAGGCGGCGACCTTGCCATAGATTACGCCGACTGGATACATTACCCGCCCGATTACAACGGTGGTATAGTAAATGATATTGAAATAAAGACCTTTGATAAAGTAGGTATTCAATATCCGCTGGTGACCACCAATTTTGATCTGCCTTCGCTGGCAATAGCGCACTTAACGGTTGATGCGCTGGTTACCAACTATTCCAAAAACCCACAGGATGTGGTAGTGAAGGGTAAAATTAACAGTGATATCGCATTTGAGAAGAAGGTTCACCTGGGCCCGAATGAAATAGCCAATGTCACCTTTACCCCAACGGAGTTCACCCAATTGAACATCAGCAACCCTAAAATATGGTGGCCGTGGCAATATGGGAAACCAGAATTGAACCATATCGAGCTTTCCATTGCACACGGCAGCGCGGTAAGCAATACCATTGCTGAAAACTTTGGTATAAGGCAGATCACCTCGAAGCTGATCGACGATATGTCGCGTGAGTTTATTGTGAACGGCAAACCGATTATGCTGCGTGGTGCGGCGTGGTCGCCGGATATTTTCCAACGGCGCTCACCCGAAAGACAGGAGCAGGAACTGCGCCTTTACCGCGATATGAACATGAATATCGTGCGTTCGGAAGGTAAACTGGAGGACGATCACTTTTATGCTTTGTGCGATAAGTATGGTCTGCTGGTGATGACCGGCTGGATGTGCTGCGGCGCGTGGCAATATCCCGAGAATTGGGATAAGGCGAAGCGTATAGTGGCTATGCAATCGGACAGCAGCGTAATGTACTGGCTGCGCAATAAACCGAGCATCATGGTTTGGCTGAATGGCAGCGACATGCCGCCACGGGATACTACTGTCGAGCGCGATTACCTGAACATCGAGGCTGCCCTGAAATGGCCCAATCCGACCATATCCACGGCCAATGAAAGCAAATCTAAAGTATCCGGTTTTAGCGGGGTAAAAATGGCCGGGCCCTATGAATGGGTACCACCTATTTACTGGGAAACCGATACCACCAGCAAATTTGGCGGAGGCACCTGGAGCTTCGCTACCGAGATATCCCCGGGTCCGTCTATTCCGCCTTATGAGAGTTTGATCAAATTTATTCCGAAAGACTCGCTTTGGTATAATACCAAAACCTGGGACTACCACTGCGGTACCATGACCTTTGGCAACACCCGGGTGTTTAATGAGGCCCTGGAGAATCGTTACGGTAAGCCATTGGATATAAAACAATATATAGCCGAGGCCCAGGCGCAAAATTATGAGGCGCACCGCGCCATGATGGAGGGCTACGGTTTGCACAAATACAATACCGCAACGGGCGTTGTGCAGTGGATGGGCAGCAACCCCTGGCCCGGACTGATATGGCACACTTACGATTATTACCTGTATCCGGCAGGAACTTATTTCGGTATGAAGAAATCAATGGAGCCCCTGCATATTATGTACTCTTATGCCAATAATGAGGTGGATATCATTAACTCGCTGCTTACTAAATTCAACGGGCTGCAGGCCGAAGCGACGATCTTTAATTTGGACGGAACCCAGAAATATACCAATACCGCTACCGTTGACGTGGATGCCGACGGTACCGCCAAGTGTTTTGCCCTGCCGGCTGCTTCCGAATTTTCGGATACTTATTTTCTTCGTTTGCAGCTAACTGATGATAAGGGTACCGTCCATAGCGTTAACTGGTACTGGTTGTCGAAAAAAGGCGATGTGCTGAACTGGAAAAAATCCAAATGGTACACTACCCCCGAAACTTCCTACACTGATTATACCGCGCTGCAGTCCCTCGGTAAAACCAGCCTGAAAGTATCTTATTATACCGATAAAAAAGCCGATAGTACTTATCAAGCGGTAACCATCGCCAATACGGGCAAAACCGTTGCTTTCCAGGTGCATTTACGGGCGTTAAAAGGACAGCGTGGAGATGATATTTTACCGGTGATCTTCAGCGATAATTATATCGAACTGGCGCCGGGCGAAAGCAGGGTGATCCGTGTCAGCTATGCCAATAAGGATGCTAAAGGAACAATGCCCTACTTATTAACAACGGCCTGGAACCTGGATATCGGCACAAGCCAGTCGGATAATCAGGCGGGGTTTGCTGCTAATTGATAAGGATATTAAAAAAATGCGCGCTGTTTTCCGGCGCGCATTTTTTTTAATAGAACTTTTTTATTGATTTATTAATTGCTCAAAGAAACCGCCGATCTGGTTCAACCTGTCTATAAACTGGATCTCGAGTATCCAGTGCCGGTCATTGCCGTCTTTGTCTGCCTGGAAAATATCAGCATGATTGTCCGGGTGTATATCCAAGCCCAGGTCATCCGGTCCAAGCTGTTCGTGCGGGAAATGGCCAACAATGTGCCCGCCTATTTCGCCGCCATATTCCCAGCCGTATTTTTTGGCCAGTTCGTTTAAATAGGTGAAATATTGTGCGCCGGTAAGGCTGCTTTGTTCATCATACCAGGTTTTGGCCTCGCGCCAGGCAGCTTCAACATCTCTCTTCAATTTCAGCTTTAAAGGGTCCTGACCTATCACATAGGTTCTGCCCAGGTCTGCTTCCCATCCGTCGAATATCGGCCCAAAATCAAGGATGACAATATCGTCTTCCTGTATTATCCGGTCCGGGGGGTTACCGCTGTACGAATGCAGCGTATTTGCACCCGCCCTTACGATCTTCTTATGCCAGAATTTTTCTATCCCAAAATGGTTGCGGGCCACTTCAACAACTTCATCAGCCAGTTGCTTTTCCGATTTGCCCGGTGCTATTAACCCCAAACCCTCTACTACATGGAATAGTTGTTTTGCCTTCTCCTCGGCGGCTGCCAGCTTTTGTTTTGCATTATTCATATTTGCCTGGGCTAATTAGTTGATGTCTTTGCCGTTTTGAAGGTCCCTTATATTTCGTTCAACTTCCAGCTTATTGCCGCCTTTGGCCTGGGGCAAAGCTTTCTGCGCGTATACAAGCGCCTTTTTATAATCGCCTAATGCTGAATAACTGCAGGCCATACCCAGGTTAGTGAAAAGATTATCCGGAAATTTTTGATAATTCATTTTAAACACCGCTATTGCGTCCTTAGTCTGTTTCGCAGCCATTAAAGCCGATGCATAAACATAGGCCTCAAACTGGTCGGCATAAGGCAGGGCCTTTTTCATTATCTCGGCGGCTTCGGCTTTTCGACCCATACTGTCAAGCACGGCAGCCTTGGTTTGCCATGGCGTAAAGCTTGTGCTTCCACCGAAGCGAAAGCTAACCGCGCTGTCGGCCCACATCAGACCTTCCTCCAGGTTGGTTTTATTGGTTGCGCAAAAAGCTGCGGCCTGGTTCCACCCCTGCCATAAAGCGGGTAAGGCCTTGTCTCCGCGCAATTCTTTCCTGAACGACGCGATCTGCGTTTTTATCACGTCGACATCGATCCTGAAAGGGATCATCAGCTTTTCCCATTGTAATTGAACGGTCGCGCTTGATGAGGTCTGATCGGCAAACTCATATTTCAAGTATTCCACACTTTTGTCGGTCTTTACCGGCTTTACATTTACACGCAAAGCATCCTCTGCTGGGTCATAGAAGAAGTTACCCCATGATGTTGAATTTTTTGAGAAGATAAGCGTGCTCTCATCCGGGCCATACGCAACAAAAAAGCCATACCTGCCGGCTGGCAGGTCATGGCCATCTATTTTAACGTCAGTTGTAAACTCAATAGTTGTATTTTCATTTGCGCCGGCGCGCCAGGGTGCAGGTTTTTTAGCGCCGTATCCCAACTCTGTAAAGCCAACCGGAATAAGTTCTCCCCAAATATGCCCCTCCCTTTTTTTAATTCCCGGTCGGCTGTAATTGATGATGATATTAGTGATGCCTATTCCCTCGCTAACGGATGCTCTTTTATTGCCTCCACGCGGGATCGTAGTCAATTGTGCCTCAGCTATACCGGCGAAAACCAGTTGAAAAGACATTAACAGTAAACAGAATTTTAGTAAATTTTTGATCATCGTATATTTTGTTTAATAATGTCGGATGTTATAACCGTTGCAAACTCATTGTTCAGGCTTGCCAGGGCGGTTTCATGGATAAGCTCAGCCGGGTAATTTTGCCCGTCGACGCCTTGTTTATTAAAGGTGGCAGTAGCATCGGCAACCAGGTAGGTTTTGTAGCCCAGGTTCCCGGCCATACGGGTAGTTGTGGAAATGCAATGGTCGGTGGTTAAGCCAACGATAACAAGAGTGGTAATTCCGGCTTTATCCAATTGCACCTGCAGGTCGGTGCCTATAAAGGCACTGTTCACATTCTTTTTGACAACAGGCTCCCCTCCGATGGGACTAACCAGTTCATTAAATTGGTTGCCTGCGTGGTTCTCGTGGAGTGGAGATATCAGCGTAGCAGAGCAATGCTGAACATGAAAAACAGGAAGGCCGGTATCCCGCCAAAGTTGCAGCAATTCGCTTGCCCGCAATTCAGCATCCGGGTTATTGCGTTGCCCGCCCCAATAGGCTATGTCTTCAAACCCTTTCTGAATGTCAACCAGGATCAATGCCGGCCTGTCCTCTTTCATTATATTCAACTCAACCTTCATATTGACTAATGTGCTGATACAAAAAAACATCGTTTAGCTGATAAAATAAAATGCTTAATTTTGATTGATTGATAATTTATTTTGATTAATATGGATGTTCAACAGATCAATAATTTTCTTGTGTTATGTAAGACACTTAATTACCGTAAAGCGGCAGAGCAGATAAATATTGTGCAGCCAGCATTAAGCAGGCAAATACAATTGTTGGAAAATGAGATGGGAGCCCTGCTGTTTAACCGTAGCAAACGAACAGTTACCTTAACCGAAGCAGGCTTGTTTTTTCAAAAAGAGGCAGACAGGATATTGCAGGATTTGAACAAGACCATCGCCCGCACCGCGCAAATAAACAACGGTGAAGCCGGCGAAGTAAGGATAACCCATGCCAGTTCGGCCATGAATACGGTTGTGCCGTCGTTCCTGGTTAAGGTGAAGCGGAAGTGGCCCAACCTAAAAACCATTGCGCAGGAAACCTCTAATTTCGAGCAGATTGAAATGGTGCTGGCCCGGAAAGCAGATATAGGCGTCGCCCCCAATGTTATGCTGCCTCCGGAGATGAGATCGAAGGTATTATACAAGGAAAATTATGTGCTGATATTACCGGGCGATCATCCATTAGCGAAGAAGAAAATTACCGACCTGTCGGTACTGAGAGATGAGACCTTTATATTACCGCAGGTTTCCACCGGGGTAGGTTATGTTGAAGCAATATTGCAGTTATGCCAGGGCTTTGGTTTTAAGCCAAACGTCGCGCACGAGTCGGCGCATGCCATGGGGGTAATGCGCCTGGTTGAAGCGGGTTTGGGCGTCTCCATCGAGCCGCTATCGTCGGTAAGCGGCGCAGATATGAATATCAAACTTATTGAATTGAAAAACTTGCCTCAAAAAGCATCCATGGTGCTTTTCTGGCTGCGCGAGCGCGATGCGGAATTAAGCAGGTTTATTGAGATGTTTTGAAAGCGTGTTGCCCCGTTTACATTAACTCCTTCATCAATTTATCAAAGGCTTCTTTCAATTCAGCCAGTTCAGTCTCGAGCTTTGTTACCCTTGCTTCCAGTTCACCTGATGAACGTGAGGGGGTATCCGTAGTAAAGCTTTCTTCGCTCCAATCGGTTGTGCCGCCCAGCAGGTGAATATAGCGGGCTTCCTTTTGTCCCGGCCGGCGCTCCAGTTGTTTTATAAAAGGCTTTTCTTCGGATGCCAGTTTATCCAATATCTCCTGCACCTCTTCTATCGATTCAAATTCCCACAAGCGCCCCGAGTTGGTGTTCAGCTCGCCGGGTGTTTGTGGTCCGCGTAACAGCAGCAGGCAAATAATGGCCACTTCGGATGGGATGACAGGATAAACAATGGCAAAATTATGCTTGTACTTCACCACTCTGTCGGTGCCGCCGGTGGCGGTAGAAACCAGCCCGCGTCTTTTTAGCGTATTCACGGCATTGATAACCGTTTCGTTGTCGTATTGCACTACGGGGTTGCGCGATGTTTTCTGGTTGCAGGCAGCCAGCAGGCTATTGACGGTCATGGGGTAATAATCCGGCGTGGTGCGGCTTTTTTCCATCATCGAACCAAGAACGCGCAATTCGGCGTCATCCAGTTGCGGCAGCTGTTGTGTTGAATCCATGCGCTAAAGATAGAAACAGCCCGGGATTTTTTGCAAACTAAAAAAGCACCGTCCACAGGGAACGATGCTTTGCAACTGCACTTTATCAACTTATCAATTATTCCTGGAAGAAGAAGTAGGATTTTACACCTTCGTTTTCATAAACATGTATGCGTTTGGTTACCGCGCCGGTTTCTGTTTTCACTTCAACCTTATAGTCGCCGTTATCAAGGGTGCTGATGTTATAGCCCTTTTCGGTTGGCAAGCCGTTAGATAAACGGTCCTTAAAAATAACCTCACCGTTGGCGTCGTAAAAAATTACGACCGATTTTTCGGCGGCTACCTTTACGCCGAAGCCTTTGTCGTTTTTCAGCGAAGTGAAGCTAACAGCTGCGTCAGCTTTGGGTGCCTTTGGGGCTGCGAAAGCACTAACTCCTAATCCTAATATCAGTGCTGCGATTGCGATTGTCTTTTTCATTTTTTTTCCAATTTTATTGTAAAACCTAATTTGCTTTGTTATTTCAATGTCCAAAACAACAACAAGTGCAGTTACTAAAAAAATGTATTAGACCATCGTGCCAAAGGTATAGACGAACGCCCTTTTTTATCATTTTTTTGATTGTAAGTAGCTAATAATTAGTAAAATACAACCTTTATAGAGCGTGCCGGGCAGTTGATAGACTGATTTGTGGATTTGGTCGATCAAATGCGGCCAAAAATGAAAAAAGCACTGCTTAAAATGGAAGGCAGTGCTTTAAAGGGGTACGTTTGCCAGGCAGCGTTACATGATATCTACAACCCGGCGGTCGCCATTATTGTAGATGTAGAAATTTGTCCTGATGTCGTGGCCTTTCGCGTAAATCTCGACGGTGTACTTACCATTATTCAATTCGCGCAGCAAGTATTTTTTTTCTGCAAGCGTGCCTTTGGTCAGGCAGTCTTTAAACACGGTATTGCCCGAGTTGTCGTTGATGATAACTACAGATTTCCCTGGCATAGCCTTATCCACCTGGATAGCAAACCCCCGGTTATGTTTAAGGGGGATAATACTTACCTGGTTATATGTCATATTATTCATGTGATGTCGCGGTTTGGCAGCGGCTGTAAATACGCTGGCTGCTGATAACAGCAGCACAGCAGATAGTTTGATGAATGTTTTCATAACATTTTGTTTTATGCCCGGCCCATATTAGCAAATCATACCCGGGCGGTTCAAATTCATATCCGTTTAACAAGCGGTTTGCAAAAGTGTTTCGGATTTTTTGTGCTAACCCATTCATTGTTAGTAAAATATATGTTGTATTCGGCCAAATTCAGCGATCAAATTAAATCGAGAAAATCATGGAAAATCCCGTCAAAATCGGTTAATTTGCAGGTATAATGTCGCTTTTCATCGCATCTTTAAATTCGGGCAGCAATGGCAATTGCTATTACATCGGCAACGATAAAGAAGCGATATTGGTTGATGCCGGCATCTCCTGCCGCGAGACCGAAAGGCGAATGAACCGGCTTGGCCTGCCGATGCAAAAGGTGAAGGCGATCTTTGTATCGCACGAACATTCCGACCATATTAACGGTATTGCTGTGCTTTCGCGCAAATACAAGCTGCCGGTTTACATCACGCCTGCAACGTTACAAAGCAGCGGCCTTAGTCTCGATCGCGACCTGGTGTTTTCATTTAAGGCCTACGAGCCTGTTGTTATAGGGAAGATATCTGTTTCAGCATTTCCGAAATTTCATGATGCGGCCCATGCGCATAGTTTTAATATCACCTGTAATGAGGTGACCGTGGGCGTGTTTACCGACATCGGTATGGCCTGTAAACATTTAACGGAACATTTCGCCAAATGCCATGCGGCTTTTCTTGAAGCCAATTACGATGAGGAAATGCTGGAGAAGGGCCGCTACCCTTACCACCTGAAACGCCGCATCCGCGGTGGATTGGGGCACTTGTCCAACGCCCAGGCGCTGGAGGTTTTTATAACACACCGCCCGGCGTTTATGAGCCATCTTTTTTTGGCGCACCTTTCAAAGGACAATAATGACCCCGAGCTTGTGAATGAGTTGTTCCTTCGCCATGCAGGCGAAACAGAGATCGTTGTAGCATCGCGGTTTGTGGAAACGGCGGTTTATCATATCAATGGCAGCTATGTTCCGACTCAAACGCCTGTGAATATTGTGGCTGAAAGGGGGCAGGTGCAATTTAGTTTGTTTTGAGGGTTGGTCATTAGTAACCGGCGATTAATGATCAGCCGGGGGTAACCCCCGTTGGCTGCCGCACGTGTCTGCGTTCATCGTGTACCACCCGTACCCAGCCGTTGTTTCCCAGCCTGCACAAACCCCAACACACCAAGTCTTTATAACGGGCAAAAACGGCAGCATTTTGTTTTATCTTATATTTTGCTGCTTAAGGCGGCCACTAATGATATTTGTTCCGCCCAAAATGGCTTGTTGCGGGCTTTTTGCAAGTCGCTGTATATCAATACGCAGGCAACGCAGTTATTCGCCAGGGCAACAGGCGTTACACTAAGGCACGCGTTAGTGTATAGCTTATATATCTGGTAATGTGTAGTTTACGGCGTCGGGGGCAGCCCAATGTCGGCATTGGTGCGGGTGCTTCGTGTTTCGGGTCAAATGACCTTATTCTATGGGTAACACATTTTAACATAGATTTTAAGTAAACCATTTATAATCAATTGATTAATGAACTGAATGCAAAAAATTGTGTTAACCATGTTAACCCGGTTTTGACATGCCGGTCAACGGTATTTAATCTTAAACTTATCTTTATAAATACTTTCCCTTTTATTTTTATCTTCATACAGCCATATCAGTACGATTGCTTACGAAGATGAATTTTAAGAAGATCCTGTTTAAAACGCTGAAAATTATGGGGATTACCATTGGCAGCATACTCCTGCTGATGTTCCTTTTGCCCATCCTTTTCCCAAAAACCATCACCAAAAAAATAAAACAACTGGCCAATAACAGTATAAACGGGCAGCTTAACTTCTCGGGAACCAGCCTTTCGTTCTTCAAACGCTTCCCCGAACTGACGCTTACCCTGGAGGATTTTACGCTGAAGGGCAGTGAACCTTTTCAGCAGGATACGCTTATCGCGGCAAAAGATATTTCATTCGCCGTCGACCTGACCTCGTTATTGCAGTCGAAGATCAAGATCAGTAAGGTGTACCTGAGTAAGGCGTTTATCAATATCGAGGTTGACAGCGCCGGGCATGGCAACTACAGTGTTTATAAAAGTCAGCCGCCGGCGCAGCAGGCCAAAGCTGACACGGGCGCCGCTTCGCTTGGCATTGAAGAAATAGTGATAGAAAAGAGCCACCTGGTTTATGATGATGCGTCAATACCTACACAAATAGACGCCCGTAACTTTAACTACCGGGGCAGCGGCGATTTTACCAAAAACATATTCGATCTGAAATCGCATGTAGAGATAGCCGAGGCCGATTTTACTTATGATAACCAGCAATACGTGGTGAACCGCACCGTAAATGCCGACCTGGTGACCAGTATCAATACCAAATCGCTTGCGTTCGCCTTCCAGAAGAACGACCTGATGATCAACAAACTGCCGGTGAAGTTTGTCGGCAGGTTCGGGTTTATAAAGGATGGTTATGATATGGACTTTAAATTCACGTCGCACCAAACTAACCTTGGCGATATTTTCACCGCCCTGCCGCCTTCCTATGCTAAATGGGTAACCGGTACCGAGGTAAAAGGCACCGGCGAAGCCCAGGTAGAACTGACGGGGCAATACATTGCCTCGAAAAATATCCACCCCGATTTTAGCTTTAGCATGAAGGCACGGAACGGGTATATCTCCAACAATCATACGCCATCGCCGGTGCAGGACCTTTACCTTGATATGGTGATGAAGGTACCTCATCTGAACCCCGACAGCTTGTCGCTAAGTATCGATTCGCTGCACTTCCGGATTGACAAGGATTATTTCAATTCTAAATTCAGTGTAAACGGCTTAAAATCGCCCGAAATATTTGCGAGGATAAACACCGAGGTCGACCTGGAAAAATGGAACCGCGCATTCGGCGTCAAATCGGTCGACCTGAAAGGCCGCTACGCACTTCATTTGCTGGCCGAAGGAAAATATGCCACCGGTTTGCAGAAACGAGGGATAAGGCATGTTGATACGGTGATAACCAGCGTACCAAAATTCAGCCTGAGATCGTCTTTCAGAGATGGCTATGTCAAATATCCCAGCGTTCCGGAAGCTATCAAAAATATCAGTTTTGATTTGAATGCGTCGTGTCCGGATAATGATGTGAAACATTTTACCATGCAGTTTGCCAATTTGAACGTGAACGCCTTGAACAATTACCTAAAGGGTTACTTTAAATTAAGCAATGCATCCGGTTTGGCGATGGATGGTGCACTGCAGTCAAAATTCAGCCTGGACGACCTGAAAAAAATCTATCCTGTAGAAGGTTCCGATTTGCGCGGCGACCTGAGTTTCGATGTGGAGGCCAAAGGCAGGTATATTCCCAAACAAAAGATATTCCCGGTGATAAAGGCAGATATTAACCTCGCAAACGGCTACATAAAAACAAAATATTATCCTGATCCGATAAAAGATGTGCAAGTGAGCGCCAGCATCACCGATAATACAGGGTCGCTCAGTGGGCTGAAAGTTAACATCAAGCCGGTATCGCTCACTTTCGAGGGCCAGCCATTCCTGCTGAAGGCTGATCTGAGGAACTTCGCCGACCTGCAATACAATATTCACTCCAAAGGTACGCTGGACATTGGCAAAATATATAAGGTATTCGCGATAAAAGGATATGGGGTGAACGGGCTCATTACCACTAATTTTACTTTGAAAGGTAAGCAAAGCGATGCAACCGCCGGGCGCTACGACCAGTTGTTCAATAAAGGTACGATGAAGGTGAAAGACCTGGCATTAACCTCGGACCTGTTCCCGAAACCGTTCATCATCAAAACTGGTGTTTTCAGCTTTGTGCAGGACAAGATGAAGTTTGATGCCTTTACGGCCAATTATGGTAACTCGGTTATTGTGTTAGATGGCGCTTTATCCAATGTGATAGACTACGCGATGAAGCCCAACGCGCCGCTGACGGGGACTTTTAACTTAAAGAGCGGCCTTATACTCGCGGATGATTTTATGGCTTTTGCCGATGGCCCGCCACCTGCCGCCAATACAAATCAGCCGGCAAAAACAGCAGCTGCACCGACAGGGGTTGTGCTTGTACCTTCCAACCTGAACCTGACCTTTACCGCCGATGTGAAGAAGGTGAAATACCAGGGCCTTGATATTAACGATGTAAAAGGCGAAATGGATATCAGCAACGGGCAGATCGTTTTGAAGCAAGCAGGTTTTACCATGATAGATGCGCCTGTGGTGATGGATGCTACTTACGGCAGTATTAACCCGCAAAGGGCGTATTTTGATTACCATATCAACGCTAAGGAGTTTGATATTAAAAAGGCTTACAACCAGGTAAAACTGTTCCATGATATGGCGACCTCGGCATCATCGGCAGAGGGGATAGTTTCACTTGATTATAAGTTGAGCGGCAAACTGAATAAAGATATGAAGCCTATTTATCCCTCGCTTAAGGGCGGTGGCGTACTTTCTATAAAGAAGGTGAAGATCAAAGGCTTCAGGCTTTTCGGATCGGTAGCCAAAGAAACCGGTAAGGATAGCCTGGGTAAACCGGGAGATGTATCCAAAGTGGATATAAAAACGACAATCGCCAATAACATCATTACTATCGAACGCACTAAAATGCGTATCGCCGGTTTCAGGCCGAGGTTTGAAGGACAAGTAAGTTTCAATGGCGAACTGAACCTGAAGTTCAGGCTGGGCCTGCCGCCTTTAGGCATATTCGGCATACCAATGACCATAACGGGTACCCAGGCCAACCCTAAAGTACACCTTGGGCGTGGCAAAAAGGAAGACGAGCTAAAAGAAGAAGCGGATACTACTGAGTAATATTGATTTAAAAATTTGATAATGAAATAATATCGAATCCACATGGTCTAATACAGTACCTTCGATTTATTTCTTTTTCATCTTCATGATAATTACCGACAGGGACGAAATAATTAGATCACTGGCTCCGGATAAAACCTGGGACATCATCATTGTTGGCGGTGGCGCAACCGGATTGGGAACGGCACTCGATGCGGCCTCCCGTGGTTATCAGACACTGCTACTGGAACAGGCCGATTTTGCCAAAGGCACTTCGAGCCGTAGTACTAAGCTGGTACACGGCGGTGTGCGCTACCTGGCGCAGGGTAATATCGGTTTAGTGCGGGAGGCTTTGCGCGAGCGGGGGCTTCTGCTTAAAAACGCGCCCCACCTGGTAAAAAACCTCCCTTTTATCATTCCGAATTATCGTTGGTGGGAGGGCCTGTATTATAGCATTGGCCTTGCCTTTTACGATCTGCTTGCGGGCAAGTTAAGCTTAGGCAAAACCAAACATATTTCTAAAAAAGAAACACTTGAACGGCTGCGTGGTGTCGAGCCAAAAAGTTTATATGGCGGCGTGGTTTATCACGACGGACAGTTTGATGATTCGAGGCTGGCCATTAACCTTGCCCAAACAGCCCTGGAGCAGGGTGCAACAGTGCTAAACTATTTTAAAGTTACCGGACTTGAAAAAGGTAAGGATAAAAAGCTTGCCGGCGTAGTAGCTGAAGATAAGGAAACCGGGAAAACCTATCAGCTTAAAGCAAAAGCAGTGATCAATGCGACCGGGGTATTTGTTGACGACCTGCTGCAAATGGATACCCCCGGAAGCAAGCCGCTGGTGAGGTCGAGCCAGGGTGTGCATTTGGTATTCGACCGTTCGTTTATGTCGTCGGCTGATGCATTGATGATCCCAAAAACAGATGACGGCCGTGTGCTTTTTGCTGTTCCATGGCATGATAAGCTGGTTGTTGGCACAACGGATACACCTCTTGACGAACATAGTCTTGAGCCCGTTGCGCTGGAAAAAGAGGTAGATTTTATACTGAACAATGCGGCACGGTACTTAAAAACGGCACCGCAACGCAAGGATATATTAAGCGTGTTTGCAGGTTTAAGGCCGCTCGCGGCGCCACCGGACGAATCGTCTAAAACAAAAGAGATTTCGAGAGGGCACAAGATCATCGTGTCGGGTTCGGGCCTGATCACGATAACGGGAGGCAAGTGGACCACTTATCGAAAAATGGCGGAAGACAGCGTTGATAAAGCGATGGAGACCGCCGGACTGGCACCTGCTTTATGCAGAACCCAGGATTTGCCGATACATGGACGCGACCGCGTATCCGACTGGAACGATCACCTGTATGTGTATGGAAGCGATAGGGAACAATTACTTGCACTTGCTGGCGAAAATAAAGCGTGGAGCGAAAAACTGCATCCCAATTATGAATACCTGCAGGCCGAAGTGATATGGGCAATAAGGCATGAAATGGCCCGAACGGTTGAGGATGTGCTGGCCAGGCGGGTAAGACTTTTGTTTTTGGACGCGAAAGCGGCGTTAGAAGCCTCACCCTTAGCAGCTAAACTATTGGCGGCTGAATTGGGACGGGATAGCCTATGGCAGGAAGCGCAGATCACTTCGTTCAAAAAGCTGGCTCAGGCATATTTGTTACACTGACGCATGGATTGTGCTGAAAATATAACGTAGCTTTATACACCAATTATTCTTTAAACCTGTAAATGGAACAATATATTTTGGCCCTCGACCAGGGTACTACAAGTTCTCGCGCTATTGTTTTTGATCATAAAGGGCAGATAAGATCGGTCGCCCAAAAAGAATTTACACAGATATTTCCGCAGCCGGGTTGGGTTGAACACGACCCGAACGAAATATGGTCGACCCAGGCAGGTGTTGCCGCTGAGGCTACCGTAAAGATGGGTATTAACGGCACTAATATTAAAGCCATTGGTATTACCAATCAGCGGGAAACCACGATTGTTTGGGACAGGAACACCGGCGAACCTGTTTATAATGCTATAGTTTGGCAGGATAGGCGCACGGCGGGGTTTTGTGATCAGCTGAAACAGGATGGCCATGCAGCGCTGGTGCAATCTAAAACAGGCCTGGTTATCGATGCTTATTTCTCGGGCTCAAAAATCAGGTGGATATTAGATAATGTGGAAGGCGCAAGGGCGAAAGCCGAAGCAGGTGAACTGGCTTTTGGAACCGTTGACAGCTGGCTGGTTTGGAAGTTTACACGCGGTAAAGTTCACGCTACTGATGTTACGAACGCCAGTCGCACGATGCTGTTTAATATCCGAACCCTGGAGTGGGATGACGAGTTGTTGCAGTTACTAAATATCCCTAAAAGTATGCTGCCGGAAGTGAAACAAAGCAGCGAGATCTATGGAGAAACGGCTACAACCATTTTCGCCTCCAAAATACCAATAGCCGGCATAGCCGGCGACCAGCATGCCGCGCTTTTCGGTCAAATGTGTATCGGCAATGGTATGGTAAAGAATACTTATGGAACGGGCTGTTTTATGCTGATGAACATCGGCGATAAATTCATCGCATCAAAAAATAACCTGCTGACTACCATCGCATGGAAGATAGGCGGGAAAACACAGTATGCTTTTGAAGGCAGCATATTTATTGGCGGGGCAGTGGTGCAATGGCTGCGCGATGGTTTGGGTGTTATCAAAACATCGGCCGAAGTTGAGCAGCTTGCATTAAGCGTACCGGATACTGGTGGCGTTTACTTTGTTCCTGCTTTCGCGGGCTTGGGCGCGCCATACTGGGATCCCGAGGCGCGCGGAACTATTGTTGGTTTAACGCGCGGTTCAACCGCGGGGCATATCGCGCGGGCTGCGCTTCAATCCATTGCCTACCAAACTATGGATGTGTTGAAAGCAATGGAAGCCGACGCCGGCATGCCGATAAGCGAATTACGGGTTGATGGCGGTGCTACGGCCAACAACTTATTGATGCAGTTCCAGGCGAATTTGCTGGGCTGCAAAGTTATCCGGCCAAATGTGGTAGAAACTACGGCCCTTGGCGCTGCTTATCTTGCCGGACTGGCCGTAGGGTATTGGGAGAGTGAAGAACAGATAAAAGCATTGTGGGAGGCAGAAAGGACATTTGAACCGGTCGCTCATTCGCCTGAAACGCAAAAAGGAATTGACGGGTGGAAAAGGGCAGTGCGGGCTGCGCAGGCATGGAGTGGAGATTAGAATGAGGAGTAAAGACAGGCTAAGAAAACCTTAAATAAATCTTGTTTCTCAAAAATATCAACTTAAAAACCTAAGATATAATGTCACCATTTATAGCTGAATTTATCGGTACCATGCTGCTCATCCTGTTGGGGGATGGTGTGGTAGCCAACGTGCTTTTAAAAGATACCAAAGGCAACAATAGCGGTTGGATAGTCATAACCACCGCATGGGGGTTGGCGGTGTTCGTTGGAATAACCGTTGCAGGACCCTATAGTGGTGCGCACCTGAACCCGGCAGTAACCATTGGTCTGGCCATAGCCGGTAAATTTGCCTGGGCCAATGTGCTTCCCTACATTATCGCTCAAATGCTGGGCGCCATGTGCGGTGCGTTCCTGGTGTGGTTGATGTATTACGATCATTTTAAGCGTACCAACGAACCCGGTTCCGTACTGGCGGTGTTTTGCACGGGGCCTGCTGTGCGCAACTATGTGTCCAACATTGCCAGCGAGATCATCGGGGCGTTTGTGTTGGTTTTTGTGGTCTTTTATGTGACTAAAGCGGAGATCGTGCCCACCAAAACCCCCATCGGCTTAGGCTCGGTTGGCGCTATACCGGTGGCATTTCTGGTATGGGTTATCGGTCTTTCATTGGGTGGTACCACCGGTTATGCCATCAACCCGGCCCGCGACCTTGGTCCGCGTTTAATGCATGCCTTATTACCTATCAAAAGCAAGGGTACCAGCGATTGGGGTTATTCGTGGATACCTGTCATAGGCCCCGTTATCGGGGGTGTTATAGCGGCATTGGTCTATTTGCAATTAAGTTGAACAGAAGTACGTATTCAGCATTAACACGCTGTTTTTCTATACCGTAAGAACACTGTTTTCACTGCGTAAAACTACGTATTGTTTAAAGAGATAAAAGTGGTACACCTGCAAAAATAAGTCTGAATATCAGCATCTTGGGTTTTATATAATCAAAAAAATAGGCTTGCATACTTGCTGTACGCTTGTTGGTTAAGTAACCAATTAATTCTAATTTTAGTAAAATAACCCTCAACTCACTCATTTCAAATCATGGAAACAAAAACAAGGACCCCTATAACCGGCAAAGAAGGAGCCGAAATTGATATTAAGATAGCAGCCGAATGGACAAAAAACCACCGCGACCGTTATCCGCATAATTCAATTTCGCAATTTTTTGGTATTGAAATACTTAACCGCCTTTTGCAGCAACCGGGCTGCCTGGGCATACGTATTTATTATGGCAATGGCCAAAGATTGAACGGCTGGCAAAAATTCATCTTCGCTATCGCCAATTTTTTGAAGAAAAACCTGGCCGGCGCCATCGGCGACGATCATTTTATACTGGTGGGCGCCAATGCCCAAGGCCTTGATCTTTTGCCGGCGGATGGAAAAGTTGACGTTGCCGCTGGCGCTGCGCAACCGCAAATGTTTAAAGCAATGGCAACCACAGACGGTTCGACAGGTGGCGACACCGGCTTTGTTGCCGAACAGGCACATCCTTGCCCCGGATCGGCAAATTGCCCCAAAAATGTATTGACTGGGAGCTAATATTGGATTTGACATGTCTAAAGAGGCCTTGTTTGATTATATTTCATCGTTTTCAGGATTAATACCACTGATAGCGTTTGTTTATAATTTCAAATACCTTGATAAGGTAGCCCGTATTATTGGTTTCTTTCTGATTGTATCATCCTTATCCGACCTGCTGCAATGGATATTCCCGATATGGCACATCGACAATACGATCGTTATAAGTGCTTTTATTGTACTTAACATCATATTTTTCGGTATAATATATTATAGAGTGTTTATTAACCTGGCTATGCGGCGGCTTACGATTATACTATCGGCACTGGCTATTATAATTTCACTTTACTACAGTAAGAATATATATGCCGAACCCTGGGCAAATGCTGCGTCGAGCATTGTTTTTATCATATTTGCCCTTATCTATTTTTACCAGCTGCTTAACTTGCAGGAGTTTGTTCATATCGAAAAGCAAGGCCTTTTTTGGTTCAACGCAGCAGTGCTGTTTTATTTTTCCATCAATATTTTTGTGGTTATGCTTATTGGACGCATCCCGGTTGAAGAACGCGCACAGTATTACATCATTCAGAATATTACCAATATTATTGCTAATTTGTTATTTTCAATTGCTCTACTTTGCCGACCTCAGAAAACAACATAGTTCCAGTACTCATCATAGGCACAACAGTAGTGGTAGTGCTCATTGCCGGTCTGTTTTTCTTTGTGATCGTTTACCAGCGAAAAATGATCAAAAACCAGGTGGCATTACGGCGCCTGGAAGATGAGCGGCAGCAGGAGTTGCTGAAAGCGGTGATAGATGCGCAGGAAAGCGAACGAAAACGCCTGGCCGAGGACCTGCACGACAGTGTTGGGCAGGTGCTTTCGGCCATAAAGCTAAAACTGCATAAACTGGACAAGCTTAATGAGGGTCAAAACGCCATGCTGGCCGATACCCGTAAGCTTACAGATGAATGTATACAGGAGATAAGGAACATCATTCACAATGTATTGCCTCCTGTGCTGACGGATTTTGGCTTGATAGACGCACTGCAGGCGCTATGTGTTAAAATGAATGACAACACACCTATACAAGTGACATTTACCCGAAAGCTTGCGGACGAGCGGTTTGGGTCGGAGATAGAGCTGACGCTTTACCGCATTGCGCAGGAGCTTTTTGGGAATGCCGTCAAACATTCGGAGGCGACAAATATACATGTCGACCTGGCTAAAAACGGCAATACATTGGTGATGAGTTTTCGCGACAATGGCAAAGGGTTCAATATTGAAACCGTTAAGCACGGGTTTGGTATAAAAAACCTCCGCAGCCGCGTGCAGCTCATTAACGGGAAGATAGATATTTACTCGAAACCGCTTAGCGGAACAATAACGACAATAAATATTCCGCTTCCGCGGCGATAAACTTATAATTAATAAATTTATTCTATATTTATCTCGTCCATGAAGCCGATAAATCTTGCAATAGCCGACGATCACAAAATTTTCAGGAATGGTTTAAAAGCCACCCTGGAGGATTGCGCCGATTTCAATTTGATCATAGAAGCATCAAACGGGAAGGAGCTGATAGGACAACTCGCCACCCGTACCCCCGATGTGATATTGATGGACATCAAAATGCCCGAAATGGACGGCATGCAAACGACTGCGCACATCCATCAGAATTTCAAGGATATTAAGGTGCTTGCACTTTCAATGCACAATGAAGACAAATACATTGTGGATATGATGAAGGCTGGTGCATCGGGGTATTTATTAAAGAATGCCGAGCCGGAAGAGATAATAGAAGCAATTTCTACCGTTTACAATAAAGGATTTTATTTCAACGAGCACCTTTCAGTAACCCTTATCAAGCAATTGGTTGGGCCGGGACAGGCCGATGCCGGGCAGCAAAGCATCGAATTGAATGACCGGGAAGTGGAAGTTCTGAAATTAGTTTGCCAGGAATATTCCAACCAGGAAATTGCGGATAAAATATTCCTAAGCGTGCGTACGGTGGAAGGCTACCGGGCGCGGTTGTTTGAAAAGACAGGCTCAAAAAACCTGGTGGGGCTGGTAATATTTGCCATTAAGCGTGGTATTATCAGCGTTTGATTTCTCCTTTTTCTAATTCCATTTTGCATTCTGCAATTCTCCCATAGCTTTGCACTATGGAAACCATTACCTGGCACGATTTTGAGAAAGTCGAACTTCGCGTGGGCACTATACTCGAAGTATCTGATTTTCCTGAAGCACGCAAACCCGCTTACAAAGTAAAAGCCGACTTTGGGCCATACGGTATCAAATGGTCGAGCGCGCAGATCACAAAACATTATACGAAGGAACAATTGGTCGGGCGGCAAATCGTTGGGGTTATTAATTTTCCAAAAAAACAGATCGCCACTTTCATGTCCGGGTTCCTGGTTACCGGCTTTGCCGATGAAAACGGTGATATTGTTTTAACTTCGGTAGAACAAAAAGTGCCGAACGGCAGTAAATTGATGTGATGCGCTACTACACTTTCGGCGATGAGCCGGCCATATCGCCTGATGATTTTTTCATGAATGAGGCGCTGAGGGAAGCCAAGCTGGCTTTGGACGAGGACGAGATCCCGATAGGCGCCATTGTGGTTTGCAAGGGAAAGATCATAGGCAGGGGTCATAACCTGACCGAGCGCCTGAACGATGTATCGGCCCATGCCGAAATGCAGGCTTTAACAGCTGCGGCTAATTTCCTCGGCGGCAAATATCTGAAAGACTGTACGCTTTATGTAACCCTTGAACCCTGTGTAATGTGCGCCGGGGCATCGTACTGGTTCCAGCTGCAAAAGATAGTTTTTGGCGCTTACGATACACGCATGGGTTTTGGCAGGCTGAATCAAAAGATAACCCACCCCAAAACGATTATCACCGGGGGTATAAAGGAAAACGAGTGTGCGGAGTTGATACGGGGGTTTTTCAGGAGTAAGCGGAAAGCCCCGCCAAACCCTCCCCGGTAGGGGGGCTTTTAAAGTGTCTCCTGCAGGGGAGATTTATAAGGGCGTCTCGCAAGAAATTGACATTTAATAGAACAAAAGTCACCCTCATAACTTTATATTTGTAGGATACGATTCACAACCTTTAAAAATAGTTCATTATGGCATTTACACTACCGGCATTGGCCTACGCTACCGATGCTCTGGAACCTCACATCGACAAAATGACGATGGAGATTCACCACGGAAAACACCACCAGGCTTACGTTACCAATTTAAACAAGGCACTCGAAGGTAAACCAGAGGCGGATAGCAATATCGAAGATATCATCAAAAACATTTCGAAGTTCCCGATGGGAGTTCGCAACAACGGCGGTGGTCATTATAACCACACCATGTTTTGGACCCTGCTTTCGCCAAGCGGCGGTGGTGAACCGTCCGGTAAACTGGCTGAAGCAATAACCAGTACGTTCGGTTCGTTTGCCGACTTTAAAACCAAAATGTCCGAAGCCGGTGCAACCCGTTTCGGTTCAGGTTGGGCATGGTTAATTGTTACTGCTGATAAAAAGCTGGCCGTTACATCAACCCCTAACCAGGATAACCCGCTGATGGATATTGCCGAAGTGAAAGGCACGCCTATCTTAGGTATCGACGTTTGGGAGCACGCTTATTACCTGAAATACCAGAACCGCCGCCCGGATTACCTGGCAGCTATCTGGAACGTGATCAACTGGAACCACGTTGCCGAGCTGTACGCAAAAGCAACAGCTTAATTAAAAGCAGATAAAACTTAAAACGGCAGAACTTAAATCACTCTGCCGTTTTTTGTTTAGTATAAAACCATGTCATCGCGAGGAGGGACGACGAAGCAACCTCGTCACACACACCCGACGGGATTGCCGCGCTACGCTCGCAATGACAAACCATTTAGTTATGAAAGCCATCGTATTAGAAGCAGCCGATAAGCCGCTTGTATTAAAAGAAATCGACAAACCCGTATTAAGTTTTGATGAGGTTTTAGTACACATAAAAGCGGCGGCGCTTAACCGCAGGGACTACTGGATAACCGTAGGCAAATACGCGGGGATAAAATATCCGTCGATATTGGGTTCTGATGGCGCTGGTATTGTGTCGGAAACAGGAAAGGATGTTGATAAGCAATGGCTTAATAAAGAGGTAATCATCAACCCATGCCACAACTGGGGATCCAATGCCGATTATCAAAACCGAGATTTCAGCATATTGGGTTTGCCGGAAGACGGCACCCTGGCCGAATATGTAAAGGTCAAAGCGGAATATCTATACCCCAAACCAGCCCACTTAAGTTGGGAGCAGGCAGCTGCATTGCCGCTTGCGGGACTAACAACCTTTCGTGCATTGTTCACCAAGGGTAAGGCAACAAAGGGAGATAAGGTGTTAATAACAGGTGTGGGCGGCGGCACTGGCACATTCACCCTGCAATGGGCGGTTGCTGCAGGTTGCCAGGTATTTGTAACATCCGGTTCGGGCGAGAAGATTGAGAAAGCAAAGCAGATGGGCGCTTCGGCAGGTGTGAGCTATAAAGCGCAAGATTGGGCCGAACAGTTAAAACTGATGGCGGGCGGATTTGATGTGATCGTCGACAGCGCCCTGGGCGATGGCTTTGATAAATTGCTCGAGCTTGCTAACCCCGGCGCAAGGATCGTTTTTTTCGGGGGCACAGCAGGCAATATTCCGCCGCTGAACGGGCGCAAAATATTCTGGAAACAACTGCAGATATTGGGAACAACCATGGGTTCGCCGGATGATTTTAAAGCAATGGTAGATTTTGTGAACCAACACAAGATAATCCCGGTTGTCGATGAAGTATTCCTGTTAGCAGATGCCGATAAAGCGGTGCGCAAGATGGAACACTCATCTCAGTTCGGCAAGATCGTTCTTAAAACCTGACACCTATGCTTCAGCTGCGAATTGAAGCCATCAAATGGGAACTGCCTGATACAGCGACCTTTTTTTTAAAAGAAGTGTCCGGGAAGAAGATAACATATAAAGCGGGCCAGTTTTTGACACTGATATTTACTCACCGCGACGTAGAGATACGGCGCTCGTATTCATTAAGTTCGGCGCCACATGAGGGCGTGCTGGCAGTAACTGTTAAACGCCAGGCCAACGGCGAGATATCCCGCTTTATGCTTACTAAGCTTAAAATTGGTGATATATTAAATGCGGTTGAACCCGCCGGACGCTTTACCGTAAATGACTATCAATCCGAAAAAGACATCTTCTTTTTTGCCGGCGGCAGTGGTATCACTCCTGTTTTTTCACAGATCAAACACGTTCTGGTACGCCAGGGCAGCAGCAAGCTAACGCTGCTTTATAGCAGCGCCGGCATGCCTGTTTTATTTAAAGCCGAACTGGATCAAATCGCCACGGAGTATGCGGAAAGATTGCATATCCATTATTTTATAAGCAGTGAAGGCAGGCGGCTAAGTAACTTGCTGGTTGAACAATTGGTAAAGCAAAACAGCCATTTCGATATTGATAAGGCTGAGTTTTACATCTGCGGCCCCTTTGCCTATATGCGCATGGTCCGGCTGACGTTGCTCTATACCGGAATCGAACCAAACAAGATACGAAAGGAAAATTTTGTGATAGAAACGGTGCCCGTTGCCGGAAACCTGGTCAATTACCCGCCGGGGAGAGTGAAGATCCATTTTAAAGACGAGGTATACGACATAGCTGTTGGCGAAAATCAATCGATACTGCAGGCGGCGCTTCAAAACAAATTAGCCATTCCTTATAGCTGCCGCGTGGGCGCCTGCTCAACCTGTTCGGCTATATGTAAAAGTGGAAAGGTAATTATGTCGGCTAACGAAGTCCTGACCGATGAAGATGTATCAAAAGGGTGGGTGCTAACCTGCACCGGGCACCCGGTAAGTGATGATGTAGTGATCGGATTTCGCGACACCGGAGAATAAAATAAAGGCGGTCACTCTAAAGTTCTCAAAGAGTGAGCGCAGGCCTTCGCGCATGTTTCGAGAGCCTCAACATGACACCCCCTTAGCAATGAAATAGTGCCTGAGTTACCCATAAGCAGATCTACTGCGTTACGGGCAACCAGGACTTAATGTGTAGCAAGCCTTGCGTGCGTTTTGCGATGGGCTATATCTTTAATAGTGACTTTCTTCTTTGACTTTTTCCGTTTGCCAAGCCATACGATAAAGCCGGTTACAGGCAAACTGGCGCATATCAAGCTAACTATGAAAGCTAATATCTTACCTGGCAGGCCCCATATTTGTCCAACATGAATATCGTAGTTCATGGCATTCATTTTCAGGCCGGCGCTTTTCCTGGAATGCGGTAATCGCTTAAGCAATTTACCGCTGAACTTATCGAAATTGTACTCATCGCTTTTGTAATAATGCAGGCTTTGGGCATAGGCCGTTACGCCTACTGCATCCGCTTTGGCTGTTGGGTCGTATATCAAAAACATCTCTGCTTTCGGCGACTGCTGTTGCGCAACCTGTAACGCATGATCAATAATAGGTTGGCCTGCCTTAATCTGCGGAAGCGTATCTGATTTCGGCTCAATCTTTTCATCCGGGTATTTTCTGCCGAAATTGGCAGCATTATAAATACCCTTGTTCACCCAGTCAAAAGCAATAGATAAGCCCGTAATGGCAAGAATGATGGCGATGCTGGTAGCGTAAAAACCAAGTACGTTATGCAGATCATAGTTGATCCTTCGCCAGCGCGAACCCCATTTGATGGTAAAACTTCGCTTGCAGTCGCTTTTGCGCCTGGGCCACCAAAGGATGATACCCGTTATCATCAAAACCAGGAATATCAAAACGGAGATACCCACAACCACACTGCCTATTTTCGGTGGCAGCAGCAGGTACAGGTGAATATATTCGACCACTACAAAGAAATTCGATTGGATATTTTCCCGGTGTATTACCTGCCCGGTATACGGGTTAAGGTAAATGTAATCCAGGCTTTCCTGCCCCTTACTTGCCAGCACTGCTGCCGGCCGGTCCTTGCCGTAATAGTAGATATAATTGACAACAGCTTTTGGATCATCTTTAAGCGCTTTTTGCTTTAGTACCGATGGCGCAAGGTAAGGCTGCTGTAGTATTTCCACCTTTCGGTAGCTGTGAATAGCGTCCTGTATTTCGTCCTGGAAACAGAAAATACAACCGGTAATACTTACAATAACTACCACCAGCCCGGATATAAATCCGAGCCAGCGGTGAATAAATAATATGCTTTTTTTTAAGCGCGTCATCTTAAAACTTATAACCGATGCTCAGGCGTACTGTTCTTGGCGCTTCGGCCTGCCAGCTATATACCGTGGCACCGGTAGAGCTCAGGTAATCTTCGTGCCCTCCCGAATACAGGTATTTATCAAGTACATTATTTACCGTTAACCCCAGGCTGATCTTTTTGACCTGGTAATTAGCACCTGCATCCAAACGGAAATAGTTTGGCAGGTCTGATGTGCCTGTACCTAAACTCCACGGAAGACGATCTATCTGCCATTGATAGCCTGTTGAAAAGCCCAGGCCTTTAAAACCGCCGTGTTGGATGGTATAAGTAAGCCAGGTATTGGTGACATGCTTGGCAAAACCCGGTACGGGGTTGCCGACATTGGCCGGGTCTGTGTCTTTATTGATCTTCGAATCAGTATAAGCATAGTTGGCCATTAAAGTTAGTCCGCGTACGATCTCTCCGCGTGCGTCAAATTCGACCCCGGTTGTTTTGGTTTGACCTAATTGTATCACATAATTAGCTGCCGGATCGCCATGATTATCCGGGTCGCCTACTAATTGGTTGTTCTTGAGTATGCGGTATGCAGATAATGTGGTGCTCCATTTACCACCAAACCAGTCGCGTTTTAAACCTGCTTCCAGGTTATTTCCGGTAACAGGCTTAACTTTGGCACCGCCAAAAATATTGCCGGTTTGAGGTAAAAAGGATTGATCCACGACGGCATAAACAGATGTGTTTGGGTCTATAGAGTAGCTCAACCCAAACCTTGGTGTAAATTTCCGGTCATTGGTCGATCCGGCGTAAGGATCCACCGTAGTGGCATGGGTAAAGCGGGCAGCTACGGTCAGGCGGAGTTTCTGATCGAAAAAACCGAACTCATCCTGTGCGTATATCGACTGATATTTCTCGGTTGAAACAAAATCCTTGCCGCGTACGCTCAAAGGAGTTTTTGTATCAAACACCGGAAGCGTCACGGGCCCGTTGTCAGGATGATAGATATTAAACGGAGTAACCGGGTCGAGCGAGCCAGATTGGTTATAATCGGGGATGTAATATTTATCGCCGATATCCACACCGCCTAATACGCGGTGTTTGATAATGCCTGTTCCAAATTCACCATTAACAAAAGCCTGGGCGAATTTATTCCTGTTTATAGCATCCCAATAGCCAAGGTTACGGTCGATATCGCCATTTTCCTGGATACTGTTTATCCAATACGTGTAAGCTTTTTGATAGTAATAGAAATAAGCGCCTTGCGCAGTAACTTTCCATTTGTCGCTGAACTTATGATCGTAGGTTAAAAATGCACTATGGTCATTGATGGCAGATGACGGCGTATTAGAGGGTGCGTTCGTGAAATCGCGCGGCAGGCTTGCATATCCCTGTGTCGAGAAAAGATAGGCCGTGCCAAAGGCATTCATTCGCTGGTGCTGATAGTTGTATTCAGCGGTCAGGGTGTTTTTGTCGTCAAATTTATAACGCAGTACGGGTGCTATGCCCACCCTGTTGGTAAAATCATACGGCCTCCACGATCCGGCAAGCTGACCCACTGCGTTAAGCCTGTATTGCAATTTGCCGTCTTTGGTAAGTGTGCCGTCAAAGTCGGCAGTAGCGCGGTAGGTATCAAAGCTGCCTGCTGTAAAGCTAAAAGCTTCGCTGGTTGTGCCTGTAGGCTTTTTGGTAACCACGTTATAAAAACCTGAGGGATTGCCGCTGGCCAGCATAAATCCCGCGGGGCCTTTCACAAACTCTATCCGGTCAACAAAGGCCATATCTTCCGTAAGCGGGCCCCACGTAGCTTCAATGTTCATCCCGTTCCGGAAAGCGGCAATCCTATCGCCCCGGGCATTAATGCGTGCGTAATTGCCCCAATGCTCCTGCATGGTCAAACCGCTTACATTACGCGATACGCCTTCCAGCATATTAAATATCTGCTGATCTTTGATCTGCTCACTTGATACCTCCTGTATATTTTGCGGCACTTGCAATACCGGTTCGTTCAAACGCAGGCTGGGTGAGGGCTCATCGAGCTTATATTTTTGCCTCCTGCCCGATATATTGACTTCACTTAGCTGGTTGGCATTTTCTGTCAGTGTAAAATTAACGATGATTGTTTTTCCACCAATTAGCTCAACTTCTGCCTGCTGTGATTTGTGGCCGATATAACTGGCGACCAGCGTATACTTGCCTTGTGGTGCCCTTAGACTAAAAGTTCCATCCTCATCGGTGGTTGTTCCATACCTGGTATTCAATAGTGCGACTGTGACATTTTCAGCAGGTTTATTATCCTGGGTTACTACTTTACCCCGTATGGTGCCCCTCTGCAGATCGTCGTCATCTGCTTTGGTTTGTAGTGGGGCAATAAAGAAGAGAGATAGGAGAATTGTAAAGAAATTCCGGAGATGTTGAGTTTGCTTCATTGTTTATTTAGACTAATTATAAATAATGTCGCAAATGTATAGTTGAAAACCCGACAATCCAAATTATTTAGAAAGATTCTAAACAAAGAGGTTTTTCAAGAAAAAAATAGTTCAAGTCGAAATTGGAATCCCTTATATCTCCATCACTTCCTTTTTCTTCTTACTTTTCATTCGTTTGGGGACGAATTCCAGTATCTCGGTTTTCAGCGCTTCTATCATCCGGCGCTTCAGGAAGTTCTTTTGGATAACGATACTAACCTCACGGGCAGGTTCAGGTGTTTTAAAATAACGGACCTTGTCCAGTTGCTTGTCATTTAATTCGGCCAGGGCCAGCTCGGGTAATATAGTAGCGCCATTGTTCTGATCAACCATTCGTTTCAGCGTTTCTACGCTGCCTGTATTGTATTCAAAATGTAAAAACCCCTTGGTTGATCGCCGCCTCTGGCAGATATTTAAAACCTGTTCGCGCATACAATGGCCCTCGTTTAATATCCATATTTCCTCCATATCGATATCATCAGGTACTATGCTTTTCTTTTTCGAGAGCTTGCTGTGTTTGGATACATAGGCAACAAAATTCTCATAAAAAACAGGGATCTCCGTAAGAGATGGCTCATGCAATGGCGTCGACAGGATACCGCAATCCAGCGTACCCAATTTCAGCTGCTGTATGATCTCCTCGGTTGTCTGCTCCCAAACGATCAATTTTACCTGGGGATATTTCTGGATAAAACTTGAAATGATCTTAGGTAAAATATATGGCGATACTGTAGGGATGATGCCTACTTTCAGTTCGCCGGATAGCTCCTTCTGCCGGTCGGTGATGATCTCTTTTATCTTTTCACTTTCGGCGAGCATTACCCTGGCCTGCTCTATGATCTCGATCCCAATTTCGGTTGGGGTTACAGGCTGCTTGCTGCGATCGAATATCTTTACACCGAGCGTATCTTCCAGTTTCTGCACCTGCATGCTAAGTGTAGGCTGGGTAACAAAACACTTTTCCGCAGCCATCACAAAGCTGCGATAGGTATCGACGGCTACAATATATTCAAGCTGGGTAATGGTCATATAGAGCAAATCTAATTAAAATTTTATAATTATTGATTTTCTCTATTTTATAAACCGCGCTAAGTTTGTAAATTGTTAATGGTGAGTATTGAATAAAAAGACCCCAATAGCTTGATACTATTGGGGTCTTTTGTTATTTCGCGAAAACAGCAACCTATTCACTATTGACTATTCACCATTCACTACTCCACCGTCACTGACTTGGCCAAATTCCTTGGCTGATCGACGTTGCAACCGCGCATTACCGCTATATGATAAGACAGCAATTGCAAGGGTATAGTGGCCAGCAATGGTACAAATGCTTCGGCAGTTTGCGGTATTTCGATCACATAATCGGCCATTGCCTTTACGTCGGTATCACCTTCGGTCACGATAGCGATCACATGGCCTTTCCGCGCTTTCACCTCCTGGATATTGCTGATCACCTTTTCGTAGGACGAATGCCTGGTGGCAATAAAAACTACCGGCATCTCATCATCTATCAAGGCTATTGGTCCGTGTTTCATCTCAGCCGCCGGGTAACCTTCGGCGTGTATATAGGATATTTCCTTCAGCTTTAAAGCGCCTTCCAGTGCCACCGGGAACGAACTTCCACGGCCCAGGAACAGGCAATTAGTAGAGTCCTTGAACCGGGCAGCGATCTTTTTTACATGATCGTTGGATCTGAGCGCCTTTTCAACCAGTTCAGGTATTTCATTAAGTTCGGTTAAGTATTCAACCAGCTTACTTTGGGTTATGGTGCCACGTTGCTGCGCAATGTAGAAGGCCATCAGGGTAAGCACGCTCACCTGCGCGGTAAACGCCTTCGTAGAGGCCACGCCAATTTCCGGCCCTGCATGTGTATAAACACCTGCGTGCGTTGTGCGGGGGATGGACGCACCTACCACGTTGCAAATACCAAATATCGTCGCCCCCTTTTCCTTCGCCAATTCGATAGCTGCCATGGTGTCGGCGGTTTCGCCTGATTGGGAGATGGCTATAACCAAATCTTTTTCGTTGATGATGGGGTTGCGATACCTGAATTCCGACGCATATTCTACCTCAACAGGTACGCGCGCGTATTCTTCTATCAGGTATTCACCAACCAGTCCTGCGTGCCACGAGGTGCCGCAGGCTACAATGATGATCCTGTCAACATTCTTCAGCTTTTCGGCATATTCCTTTATGCCGCCTAACTGAACTTTGCCTTGCTGGGGATATATTCTGCCGCGCATACAATCGCGTATGGAACGCGGCTGTTCATATATCTCCTTTAGCATAAAGTGATCGTAACCGCCTTTTTCCAGCATTTCCAGCTTCAGTTCGAGCTCGTGGATATAGGGGGTTTGCACCGTATTATCGATGTTCTTGATCAGCAGGTCGTTGCGACGGATATAGGCAATTTCATTATCATTAAGATAGATCACATTTTTAGTGTACTCTACTATTGGGGTCGCATCAGAAGCTATAAAGTATTCGCCTTCTCCAACACCGATCACCATCGGGCTGCCTTTGCGGGCTGCTATCAGCTGATCCGGCTCATCGGCGCTCATGATAACAATGGCGTATGCCCCGATCACTTTATTCAGAGCTATTCTTACTGCTTCGCGAAGGTCGAGGCCGGTTTCCTTTTGAATGTCTTCCACCAGGTGTATCAAAACTTCGGTATCGGTGTCGCTAAGGAAAACATGACCCTTTGCGAGTAAAGTTTCCTTGATTACCGCATAATTTTCGATGATCCCGTTATGGATAATGGTTAGCTTACGATCGCCCGACGAATGCGGGTGCGAGTTACGGTCGCTGGGCGCGCCGTGTGTGGCCCAGCGCGTGTGGCCCATCCCGATAGAACCTTTTGTATTCAACCCATCGGTAAAGTGCTCCAGGTCGCTCACTTTCCCGGCCTTTTTATAAACTTTAAGATCTTTATCAATGAGCGCTACGCCTGCGCTATCATATCCGCGATACTCCAACCGGTGTAACCCCTTGATAACTATAGGGTAAGCATCCCTGTAACCTATATAACCTACAATGCCGCACATAAATAGAAGTTTTTAAATTTAAAAAGTACAAAAATAACGGCCTGCCCCGTAAAAGCAATAGGAGTGGCGAATTATAATCCAAATAAAACGAAAACGGCCCTGAGACAGGGCCGTTTATTAATTATTTATTTTGGTGTAAGTAATGTTGAGCTTGATCCGGTAAGGAGAGGTCTTGTCTGTGCCGACGGCAATGGTGCGGCCACCGGTTTGCGGTGTGGGGGCAATATCGACAGTTTGCGTGTTTGTGGTGTCAACCGGAGCGATGTAAGTGCCGTAATCGATCGTTTTACCGTCCATCAGGTCCTGAATATAGGCCGTAACGGTAAAATGATAGTTTTTTAATGATGGACTATAATAACCGCCGAAGACTCCTATACCACCCGAGCGGGCGTCGTTTGAACTTGCATCGGGCAATTCGGCCAGGGTATGGGCTATGTCATACCGGTACATCGTCAGCTTTGGTTGCGCATTGTAGGGTATGTTGCTTCCCGGAACCGGTGTAATAACCAGTTCGGCCTTATTAATGACTATCCTGGAACCGATGGTTTTAATAATGCTTTTTAAATAGGGGAAACTTATCTTCGCTTTTAAACCTGCAAGTCCCTGGAAATAGATAACATCCCTAGAACCGCCGGTTGTGTTTGCAAGCTCGGTGGTTACCGCCGTCGAAGGCGTTCTTTTTATCTGTACAGCATGGGTAGATGACAGCGGTAACGAAACAGTTGCTGTGTCTATAGTTGTTCCGTTATTGGCGCGGTAATATACATTGAGCGAATCGGCTAAAGAGAACATAAATGTCCCACCCGGACCGGTTGTGCCCGATTTGTCAAGGGTAAGGTACAGGCCCTTGACATTGTTCAGGAAAACCGTATTGGAACTAAGTTGCGCGCTGCTTGCATTAAACAGGATGGTATTGATAAAATTCTTATCAATAGGCACCCTTAATTGCGGCCCCACACGTTTCAGCGTGTCCGGCGCGCCGGTTATAATATCGTATATTTTAACGCTGTCGTGAGTACGTGCATAAAAACTGCGGGTTCCAACAATTGTGTTATTGTAGTTCCAGCTTTTTGTGTTAAAATACGTTTGGTTAAGCGGCCTCTCAGCTAACTGGTATACGTTGATCTTATACCTTGATGTAAGCGAATCGCCATAAAATCCATCGGCATATTTTAATACAAGAACGGCCGAATCGACGGTTACAGTACCTGTAGGCAGCGAATAAGCGTTCTGATTCGGAAGATTAAGTGCAACAGCAATGTTTGCTTCAGTTGTACCCAATACAGGGTCCTGGAAATAGCCCAGGGCGTTTTTTGTTAAGCCTGAAGTTACCACCGAATCTTCAGGAACAGTATTAACCACAATTGTCGCAGTGTCGATCATCGTACTATTCAACTGGGTTGATGAGGTCACCCCCAGCCCTATGGTACTCTCGTTCCTGCAGCTATTTAAAATAAAAAGACTTATTAACAGGGTCAATAAGTCTAATCTAAGAAATTTCATATCCGATCTCAATACTTATGCAACATGTACCAATTCTTCGTTGGTAATTTCGTCGTAAAAATTGTAATAATTTTCGAAATCAGAAGTGGAATCGAACTCTAAAACCGATTTATGGCTGTTTTTAACATTATTTAACACTTCATCGTCAATATTCTCGCTACCCAAAACTATTCCGTCGGAATAGTGGATTGCGCCTGCGTGAAGCGCCGAAGCGGTGCCTGGTTTGTAAACTTCAGTGTGCGTTTCGGTCATATCGGTCATAACCGCCTTGTTAGCAAAATCAGAATTTAGCTTACCGGTAAAATCATTGTCGTAAACCGAGTAAACTACCTTTGAGTTTTTGAAGGTCGGATCGTCCTTATAAGTAGTTTTCAGATAAGCCGGAACAAGCGAGCTCATCCAGCCGTGGCAATGGATCACATCAGGCGCCCAGCCCAATTTTTTAACAGTTTCTAATGCACCTTTGCAGAAGAAGATCATCCTTTCATCATTGTCAGCATAAAATTTCCCGTCCTTATCATTAAACACATGCTTGCGCTGAAAGTATTCCTCGTTGTCGAGGAAATAAACCTGCATACGCGCGGCCGGGATCGAGGCTACCTTAATGATCAAAGGATTGTCATTATCATTAATGATGATGTTCATACCCGATAAACGGATCACTTCATGCAACCTGTTCCTGCGCTCATTGATATTTCCAAAACGCGGCATCAGGATACGGATCTCGTAGCCTTTGTCCTGCATTGCCTGTGGCAATTGACGCGTGATTTCAGAAATTTTTGTGAGTTCGAGGAAAGGGGACATTTCGTGTGTAATGAACAGAAGCTTAGATTTACCCATCTCTAGTCAGTTATTAAAATTATGTAAAGAAGTCAAAAAATTTGAGTCTGCAAATATAAGCATTATCTTATGAATTACCAACGTATTATGCAAGTTAGTTTTGGTTATATTTAATCAATTACACAACTTTGCCCCATTTTTATAACTTTTTAAGTCGTTGAAGACATATACAAGCAGGAACGGCCTTGGCGAATACCTAAGCGGGTTGCGCGGGGGTAATAAAACCATCGGTTTTGTACCAACCATGGGCGCTTTACACCAGGGACACCTTTCACTGATAGCTATTGCACAACAGCGTTGCGATGTGGTTGCTTGCAGCATTTTTGTAAACCCCACCCAGTTTAATGATCCTAAAGACCTTGAAAAATACCCCCGCCCGATACAGTCAGATATCGAAAAACTGGAGCAGGCCGGTTGCGATATTTTATTCAACCCCGAAGTAAATGAAATGTATGCCGGGAATGAGCAATGGCATTTGGACCTTGGCGAATTGGAACATTTGCTGGAAGGCAAGTTCAGGCCGGGGCATTACCAGGGGGTTACGCAGGTGGTATATAAACTGTTCGATATTGTGAAACCGGACATGGCCTTTTTCGGTCAGAAGGATTACCAGCAATTCCTGGTAATACAGAAGATGGCGGATATGCTGAACCTGCCGGTTAAGCTGGTGATGTGCCCCATCCTGCGCGAACCGGATGGCCTTGCCATGAGTTCGCGGAATATCCATCTGTCGGCTGAAGACCGTCGGCGTGCGCTGGTGCTTTCGAAAACGTTAAATTGGGTAAAAGAAAATTTTAATACAGCCAGCATCGACTCATTACAACAAGAAAGTGCTGCGATGATAAGTGCCGAACCCGGCGTAAGCCTTGAGTACTTTGAGATAGCAGACGGCAGGGATCTGCACCCTGCAACTGCCGACAGCCGTACCATCGTGGCTTTGGTAGCCGCAAAAGTTGGCAATACAAGGCTTATAGACAATGAGATATTGAGTTCATAGCTCACAGATAACGGTTCATCGGAATTTTGGAAGGTAATATGACATGGCTATGAACCATGATCCATCAACTATGAACAACTAATAGTACTTTTGCAAAATGATTATAGAGGTATTGAAATCCAAGATACATCGGGCCAAGGTTACCCAGGCTGAGCTGAACTATGTGGGCAGCATTACGATAGACGAGGATTTGATTGAGGCAGCGAACATCATCCCTAACGAGAAGGTTCAGATAGTAAATAACAACAACGGCGCAAGGTTTGAGACCTATGTGATAAGGGGCGAACGTGGCAGCGGTACCGTATGCCTGAATGGCGCCACAGCCCGCCTCGCACAGGTTGGCGATATTGTGATCATTATGTCGTACGCCCACATGGAGATGGAAGAGGCGCGCAATTATAAGCCCCTGCTTGTATTTCCTGACTCTGATAACAAATTGATCAAGTAAGAACTTGTTTAGTCTTTAGGGTTAGGATAAGCGCTAAGGTCCAGTATCACATGCAGGCTCACGTCCCTTGTAAAAGTTTTCCGCACCTTATAAACCATCCGCACCTTTATATTAGGTTCGCGAACCAGCTGATCCAGGAATTTCGAATTGTCAATATCAAGATTGATCTCGTTTCCGGCGTTGGCGGTGATATCCTGACGTTGCGCCACCTGCATTTCATCCGTCCCGTCGTCTTTAGAAAGAAATATTTTTACTGAACTCAGGTTGCCGATATTGTAGTCGGAAGGGTCGTCCGCCCTTAGTTTTGCTGAAATAACCCGTACCAGGGTTATCCTGTCCGCATTATTGCCGCTTTTGCTGAAATTCTGATCGAAACTATTGGCAATGTTGACAGCTGAATATTCGTTGCCCGCTTGTGCGGATGATACTACGGTGAGTGAACTGGTATAAGGAAAGGACGATTTGATAATGGATTGGTACATGGCGCAGCCGCCGGTTAAGATCGTAAGGATAACAATTGGTATTAAATATCTTCTCATCATTCCGCGTATTAGATTGCCCTTAAGCAGTATGGTAAATATAAAAAATCTGTATTTACATTGCTATGATTTAACTCACAAATGGCAGGAATTAAATTTTAAAAAAATCCATCCCTAATTCTTTCATAAACCCTATCTTTGCATCCCGACGCTGAAGTCGGGTTTTTCGCTTTCAGCGCATAGACAAATAGTTCATAGTTAATGGATCATAGCGCATAACCCACCCGGGGAAACCATGAATCATCAACCATGAACCATAAGCTTCAAAAAAGACTATGCCAAAAGACACCTCCATTAAATCCATCTTAATTATCGGTTCAGGCCCCATTATTATAGGCCAGGCTTGTGAATTTGATTACGCCGGATCGCAAGCCGCGCTTTCATTAAAAGAAGAAGGCATTTCGGTATCCATCATCAACAGCAACCCGGCAACCATCATGACCGACAAAGTAATTGCCGACCATGTGTACCTTTTACCACTTAACTGCGCCAGTATTGAACAAATACTGAAAGAACAGAAAATAGATGCAGTGCTGCCTACCATGGGTGGCCAAACCGCTTTAAACCTTTGCATTGAAGCCGATGAACAGGGGTTATGGGAAAAATATGGTGTAAAGATCATAGGGGTTGATATTGCCGCCATTGAAAAAACCGAGAACCGCGAGGCCTTTCGCCAGTTGATGGTGGATATAGGCATAGGTGTGGCAAGCTCTAAAATTGCCAACTCGTTTTTAGAAGGCAAGGAAGCTGCCCAGCAGATAGGTTTCCCGCTGGTGATAAGGCCAAGTTATACCCTTGGCGGAACAGGCGGTGGTTTTGTGCATAAAAAGGAAGATTTTGATGCAGCCCTAAGCCGTGGTTTGCAGGCATCACCCACACACGAGGTTTTAGTGGAGCAGGCTGTTATAGGCTGGAAAGAGTTTGAGCTGGAACTGCTGCGCGACAGCCGGGATAATGTGATCATTATCTGCTCTATCGAAAATTTTGACCCTATGGGTATTCATACCGGCGATTCGATAACTGTGGCCCCGGCAATGACATTGAGCGACCGTTGTTATCAGGAAATGCGCAACCAGGCTATCAAAATGATGCGTGCCATCGGTAACTTTGCCGGGGGATGTAATGTGCAGTTCTCGGTAAATCCTGCTGACGAAGCCATCATTGCTATCGAGATCAACCCGCGCGTGTCGCGGTCTTCGGCCCTGGCGTCAAAAGCAACCGGTTATCCAATTGCGAAAATAGCCGCTAAACTGGCGATAGGATACAACCTGGACGAAATAGAAAACCAGATCACTAAAACCACATCGGCCTATTTTGAGCCGACATTGGATTACGTTATCGTAAAAGTTCCGCGCTGGAACTTTGATAAATTTAAAGGCGCCAATAAATATCTTGGTTTACAGATGAAGTCGGTAGGCGAGGTAATGGGTATTGGCCGCAGCTTTATTGAAGCTTTGCAGAAAGCCTGCCAGAGCCTGGAGATAGGAAGGTCGGGTTTGGGTGCCGATGGCCGCCAGAGCCGCAACCTGGAAGAGATAATGAGCAGCCTTGAAAACCCGAGCTGGGACAGGCTTTTCCATATTTACGATGCCCTAAGCCTGGGTGTGCCGATAGAGTCGGTACGGAAGGCGACCAAAATAGACCGCTGGTTTTTGAACCAGATACAGGAAATAGTAAACCTTGAAGTAGAACTTCGCCGCTATTCACTGAACAACATACCTACCGAATTTTTCTTCACGCTGAAACAAAAAGGATTTTCGGACGCGCAAATAGCGCATATCCTGACCAACGTAACCGAAGAAGAGGTTTATCAGCGCCGTGCCGGTTTGGGCATACGCCGGGTTTACAAAATGGTGGACACTTGTGCTGCGGAGTTCCAGGCTAAAACACCTTATTATTATTCAACTTACGAAGGCGAGAACGAGTCGCTTGTATCAGATAAGAAAAAGATCATCGTATTAGGCTCGGGCCCTAACCGTATCGGACAGGGTATCGAGTTCGATTATAGCTGCGTACATGGTTTGCTGGCCGCTAAGGAATCGGGCTATGAGGCTATCATGATCAACTGCAACCCGGAGACAGTGTCGACAGATTTTAACATGGCCGATAAGCTATACTTTGAGCCTGTTTTCTGGGAACATGTGCGCGAGATCATCGAACTGGAAAAACCGGAAGGCGTAATTGTTCAGCTGGGTGGCCAAACGGCTTTAAAAATGGCTGAAAAGCTGCATGAGCACGGCATTAAAATTATCGGCACCTCGTTCGACAACATGGATATTGCCGAGGACCGCGGCCGTTTCTCCGACCTGTTGAAAGACCTGGATATACCTTACCCTAAATATGGCGTAGCCGAAAATGCTGAAGAGGCAATTGAAGTGGCGCACAAAGTAGGCTATCCGGTACTGGTTCGCCCAAGTTATGTATTAGGCGGACAGGGTATGAGCATTGTGATAAACGATGAGGACCTGGAAAAAGCGGTTGTTAGCCTGCTACGTAACCTGCCTGGAAACCGTGTGCTGATAGATCACTTTCTTGACCGTGCTGAAGAGTCGGAATCCGATTCTATCCACGACGGCGAGGATGTACATATCATCGGCCTGATGGAACACATCGAGCCAGCCGGTATCCACTCGGGCGACTCGAGCGCGGTGTTGCCGCCATTCAACTTATCAGAAAACGTCATCCGGCAGATGGAGCAGCATACTGAAAAGATAGCCCGTGCGTTAAATGTACGTGGCCTGCTGAATATTCAGTTTGCCATTAAGGATGAAAAGGTATATGTAATAGAGGCTAACCCGCGCGCATCGCGCACGGTGCCTTTTATCGCAAAAGCTTATGATGTGCCTTATATTAATATAGCGGCGAAGATTATGCTGGGTGTGAATAAATTGAAAGACTTCACCATTGAACGAAAATTGAAGGGCTTTGCCATCAAAGAACCGGTATTCTCGTTCGATAAGTTTCCTGAAGTAAATAAGGAGCTGGGCCCCGAAATGAAATCGACCGGCGAAGCTATCCGCTTTATACCAAACCTGGAGGATCCTTACTTCAGGCACCTGTATAAGGAAAAATCGATGTACCTGAGTAAATAATTTAAACATTGGCATAGAAAGTGTCGTATTACAGGCACTAAGTGTAGCATGGATAAGGAATTTTTTAATTTTAAAAACGCCGACCCCGAGTATCTTGAAGGCGTTCTATTGAAGATCCAAAGATCATTTAATATTGAGTTTGATAACGAAGGTTTGAAAAATGTGAAGACATTCGGCGGCGTTTGCGATTTAATAGTCAGCAAAATCAACCAGGGTCATGCTGATCATTGCACAACACAGCACTCGTTTTACCAGTTGCGGAATTCGATCTCAGCTATAACCCATATAGACAAGTGCAGTATAACACCTCATACCAGGTTGTCAAAGTTATTCCCACGCGAAACGCGTTTGCAGGTGATCACTGAGATAGAGCAGGACCTGGGTTTCGACACCAAACTATTGAAGCCAAAGCAATGGGTGATAACGCTGTTCTCACTCCTGTTAATGGCATCCGTTGCCGGACTTTTTTATAACTGGCAGATAGGCGTGGCAGGGATTTTGGCATCACTTGCCGGATTGAAACTTGCGGGGAAATTTGGGAAAGAAATTCATCTTAAAACTGTGGGCGATATGGCCAATAAGATATGCCGCGAAAGCCGCCACGCATGTACGATAAATAAAAATGAAGTTGAGCAGAAAGTCCGCGAAATTTTAGAAAAGCACCTTCAGCTTCAACCGGTCGTTTTGCAAAGGCATTAATTGCCCTTCAGCAACTAATCCACCATCATCCCCTTTACTTCAAAGGTAAGCCGCCGTTTTGGGGCGGTTTTTACGTCGTGCTGTTTTTTGCCCTTTACCGTATCGCCGGCAAAATGTTGCAGATCATCGGCAATGAATAGTTTTTGAGCAATAACATCCATCACTACGGTCTTGCCGGCAAGTGAAGGTGGTACCTTTACTCCAGCAACGGAAAAATGCGCGGCTATGGTTTTACCCTTTCCGCCATCGATAAGAAATTTGCCTTTCTTTACTGACAATACTTTTCCGCGTACAGCTACGCTGATACGGGTCTTTTGGGCCATAAAGCCCTCAACTCTGTTTGCGGCAACTATACCCGTGGTGTCGGGCTTGGCACCGTAAACGGTGCCATGTGCAGGCGCTGTATGATCCTGGGCGAATGCAGGAATAGAAAATAGCAAGGCAAGTAATAAACTGAATGTTTTCATCGTATAGTTATCTGAATAACAGCAGATGCCTTTTATGGTTTTTGCCGAAAGGGATATTGTTAATATTTGTTAAATGGGTTTATTAAGTAACTTTTTTAAACTACTATTGAAATCTGTTAATAATTAGGCTGTTTTGGTTAAGTTTGCGGGATATTCAGAAAAGGCCGGCAAAGTGATAAGGCTTAACGCAGTGCATTAAAAAAGAAAATTTATTCAATGAAAAAACCCCTACTATCGCTTATACTTTTTATCTCGTTCGCAGCTTTTTTGGGCAGCGGATGCAAAAAAAAATCAACTACTGATACCAGTGCGCCTTCGTTAACCACCCAGGATGTGATATTGGATGTTACCTCCACAACTGCACAAAGCGGCGGTACCATAACTTCAATCGGCGGCGCGGCGCTGTCTGCAAACGGCGTATGTTACAGTTCGTCCAACCACACACCCACTATAGCCGACACCAAAACCAGCGAAACTTTAATATACACCAGCTATTCGTTTACGAGTAACCTTAGCGACCTTACCCCCAATACCACCTATTACGTGCGTGCATATGCAACAAATATGTATGGCACAGCCTACGGCGCGGTGGTGAGTTTTACAACAAGCGCGACCATATCGGCGGTTACAGGTACTGTAACAACCTTCGCTGGCGACGGAACTGGGGGCTACCTGGATGGAAACGGAACCGGGGCCGAATTCAGCAACCCGCAGGGGCTTGCCATGGACGCCGCAGGCAATATTTATGTATCAGATTCTTTCAATAACCGTATCCGCAAAATTGCCACCGACGGGACGGTTACCACTATTGCCGGTAACGGCACCGCAGGGTATGTTGATAGCGCCGATGGCGCCAGCGCCGAGTTTTATGCCCCGGCCGGTTTAACTGTGGACGGCCAGGGTAATATTTACGTAGCGGACTACGGCAATAATGTGATCCGCAAAATAACTGCTGCCGGAGCGGTAAGCACTTATGCAGGCAACGGTGTTGCGGCCTATGTAGATGGCGCGGCTGTCAATGTAGCGGCGTTTAGCGGGCCAAGCGGCGTGGCATTGGACGCACAGGGAAACTTATATGTTGCCGACCGCAATAATAACATGATCCGCAAAATAACCGCAGCCGGAGTAGTAAGCCGCATAGCAGGTATAACAACAGCGGGCTATGTTAATACAACGGTTGATGTCAGTAATAGTGTGTATGGCGCGTTCAAAAAGCCCGTGGGCGTAGTTGTCGACGCACAGGGGAATATTTATGTGGCCGATGGCGGCAACAGTGCCATCAGGCAGATTACGCCCGCAGGCGTGATAACCACCATAGCCGGCGGCCCGGGTCAATCGGCCCTTATCGGCGATGCTGCTGCTTTATGTATCGACGGTTCTGGAGACTTATTTATATCCGACGCTGCAGGCCGGATCATCGAACTTACGTCGACCCGTACATTATATTATCTTGCCGGAACTTCTGCGGTATTTGGTTACGCCGATGGGTCGGGGACCGATGCGAAATTTAATTCGCCACGGGGTATTGCTGTAAATACCGCGGGTGATATTTATGTGGCCGACCAGAACAATAACCGGATTCGTAAAGTGGTAGTTGTTGTAAGCGACTAAGACGATGATCAGCCAAATAAAGCGCTGAAAACCTCTTCAATGCTGCCAACTGTTTTAACAGCAATATTATAGCGCGTCAGGTCGATGCGCTTTTTATTTTGTCCGCCCGATTCGAGGTTGTACTTCGAAATAAATATTTGTTCGAAACCAAGCTTTTGGGCCTCTGCAATACGCTGTTCGATACGGTTCACCGCCCTTACTTCGCCGGAAAGTCCTATCTCGCCCGCAAAACAGGTTTTAAAAGGAATGGGGATATCCTCGTGCGATGAGATGATAGCCGCCGCCAGGCCGAGGTCGATGGCGGGGTCCTCCACACTAATACCGCCTGTTATATTCAAAAATACATCCTTACCGCCCAATTTGAAGCCACAGCGCTTTTCGAGCACGGCCAGCAACATATTCATGCGTTTGGTATCGAAACCTGTGGCGGTGCGCTGAGGCGTGCCGTAGGCCGATGTACTTACCAATGCCTGTGTTTCTATCAGCATAGGCCGCATGCCTTCCAGCGTAGCCGAAATGGTAATGCCGCTCAATGGCTCGTCGCGCTGCGAGAGCAATATCTCTGAAGGATTGGAAACTTCCCGCAGCCCTTCGCCCAGCATTTCATAAATACCGAGTTCGGATGCCGAACCAAAGCGGTTCTTCACCGCCCGCAGGATGCGGTAAACATGATGCCGGTCGCCCTCAAACTGTAAAACGGTATCTACCATGTGTTCCAATATTTTTGGCCCGGCTATCATACCATCTTTGGTGATATGGCCGATGAGGAATACCGGCGTGCCAGACTCTTTTGAAAACCGCAGCAGTTCCGCGGTGCATTCCCGCACCTGCGAAACGCTGCCGGGTGTCGACTCGATATGCGATGAATACAGTGTTTGTATCGAATCGATCACCACCATATCCGGCTCCAGTGCCTCTATTTGTTTAAATATGTTTTGGGTCGACGTTTCGGTCAATATATAACATTCTGAGCCGGCTGCTAACTGCCCGCTGCCAACTGCCAACTGACCGAGCCGTTCCGCCCGCATCTTGATCTGCCGCTCGCTTTCCTCGCCTGATACATAAAGCACTTTCATGGCAGGCATATTAAGCGCCAGTTGCAGCATCAAGGTCGATTTACCGATGCCGGGTTCGCCGCCTATCAGTACCAATGAGCCAGCCACAATACCACCGCCCAATACGCGGTTAAATTCATTATCAGGTGTAAGTATACGCTGATCTTCATCAAAACTGATCTCTGATACCTGCACCGGTTTATTGGCACGCTGCATACTGGTGGAAGGCGTTTTCCAGTTAGGGATGGATTTGTTCTCTTTCTCGATTACCTCTTCGGCAAAAGTATTCCATTGCTGGCACGACGGGCATTTACCCAGCCATTTAGGCGATTCGAAGCCACAGCTCTGGCAGAAATAAGCAACTTTAGTTTTAGCCAATGTGTTGATGTGTGAATGTGCAGATATGCAAATGTGCAGATTAATTTTTGAATGGCAATAGCAAATACTAAAAAAATTAGTATTATTGCCTGTCAATCATCAGGAATATGGAATTTAAAATAGACGCCCTCAAAAGGTTGGAATTCGATTCTGCGTTGTGTGATATCGTGAACCAGATCAATGCCTCCGACCAGTTAGCCAGGTACGATTATGATGACCAGGTGCTAAAAGTCACCATCAATGATAATTTGGTGAGAAAAATGAATCCCGATCAGTTGAGTTTGTTGCTGAAGGTGAAATGATATGGCGATGGGTCTTGTACTCACACGTCGTGGTAATGGTTAACACAATTTCAAATACATTCTTTGTAATATATTGATCGTCAATTAACTAAATGTAATAGATCAATAAAAGTGTAAACTATAAATACAAGGTTGCGGCCTTGTTGCAATTCAAAAAGCCGCTGCTTCAATTATTATTCACGGAAGCAATTATAGCGTCGTTGATTTTATTATATAGATCCGCAGAAAGCAATTCGTTCGTTTTGTTTGCTTCGTCTGTTGGATACACAATGTCATTCCACGAACCCATTCCATCAAATACAGAGGCAGTAGTGGCGGCTGATAAAAGTTGTTTGTTTTGTAGCGCGTATTGGGAATCAATTATACAGTCATTATAATAAGGGATTTCCGTGTAAGGGCTGTCCAATTTGTCAATTGCACTTTTAAATACCCCACGCCAATAATCAGTTTGCTCTTTTAGAGAATACGCCATAATTTTATTTAAAGTGATTAACAAATCCTTTTTCGCATTTTCAACTGTAATGATGGTGGGTGATATAGGTTGATTTTTTTCAACTTTTTTGATAACGGTATTCCATATTCTGTCACCTTTTGGTTCAGGTTCAACAACGTATTCACTGCAGTTCCAATAGTCCGAATGGTCATTGTATACAGCCTCAATTAACCATTCTCCGCCGCCTCCGACAAACCCGGCTGATTCAAAATCCTTCATCTGAGATTCATTAGAGTGATTATAACGAAGTTTGAGTTTTTTACAACTATCTTTTTTTAAATGGGCGAACCATAACTGGGGATTGCTTGCCAATAATTTATTTGAAAAAGATAAAGTGGTATCTATAAAGCTTAAGGTACTGCAATACTTCAGGGTTGTATTGTTGAAGTCGAGATGATGGCCGGAGTTTTCTGTCTGTAAATAAGAATTTCCATAAGAAACCAATGCGATGAGTAATGCAATATGTCCATTCATAAGTTAAGGTTTAATTGCTAAATATAGCAATAACCGTTATCCTTGAAAACAAAAATGCAGATGCTCTATCAAACCATCTGCACATCTATAATCCGCACATTCGCACATTAAAGTTTGATCTCTTCATCCTTCGATGAGAAGAAATGAAACTCGGTTATCTGGTAAGCGGGGTTACTTTTAACCCTGATCCGCTGGCCGTATTTGAAATACCATTTCCACTGCCGGTTGAACAGGCCCTGTTTGATATAGGCCTCGATATAAGGGTGTACGCAAAGCGTGATGTTTTTTTCGTTCTGTTCGACCAGGATATAGTTGAAGTTATTCTCTATATCATCAAGCAACAAAATAGTAGGGCGGATAGAACCGGTGCCGTTACAGGTGGGGCAAACTTCGCTGGTTACGATATTCATCTCGGGCCGTACGCGCTGGCGGGTTATCTGCACCAGGCCGAACTTACTTGGGGGCAGAATGGTATGTTTGGCCCTGTCGTGCGACATTTCGGTGCGCAGGAAATCGAACAGGTCCTTACGGTTGGTCGGCTTGTGCATGTCGATGAAGTCGATCACTACGATACCGCCCATATCGCGCAGCCTTAGCTGGCGGGCAATTTCTTTAGCAGCCTCTTTATTTACCTGGAAGGCATTTTCTTCCTGGTTCTCCTTATTGGCAGTACGGTTTCCGCTGTTCACGTCGATAACGTGCAGGGCCTCGGTATGTTCGATAACCAGGTAGGCGCCGCCGGCCAGGTTCACTGTTTTGCCGAAAGCCCCTTTTATCTGTTTATCTACACCGTAGTGCTCAAAAATAGGCTCTTTATGCTTATGCAGGCGTACTATATTTTCCAAATCGGGTGATATCTGGTGCACATACGAGCGTATCTCCTCGTATATGGCGTTATCATTTACATAAATGTGCTGGAAATCGGGATTGAGTATGTCGCGCAGCAAAGTAGATGTGCGGTCGATCTCGCCCAGCGCTTTTTTAGCCGGTTCGATGGAAGGCAGTCGGGTAATGAACGTCTCCCACTTCGAGATCAGGTCGAGCAGGTCCGACTGCATTTCGGACACGCCCTTGCCTTCGGATACCGTGCGGATGATAACCCCGAAATGCTTTGGCTTTATGCTCTCCACTATCTTGCGCAGGCGGGTACGCTCGGTATTGCTTTTTATCTTTTTGGAGATAGAGATAGTTTCCGAAAAAGGTACCAGCACCACATAGCGCCCGGCGATGGAAAGGTCCGAGCTTAGGCGCGGCCCTTTGGTCGAGATGGGTTCTTTGGCTATTTGTACCGGCACAAGCTGTCCCTTGGTAAACACCTCGGATATTTTGCCTGACTTGTTAATGTCCTGCTCCAGCTTGAAGTTATCGAGCAACTTGGATTGGTAGCCGCCACTGCGCACCTGCTTAGTTAGCTTCAACAGGCTTTGTACCTGCGGGCCAAGGTCGAGATAATGCAAAAAAGCATCCTTCTCGTAGCCGACGTCCACAAAGGCTGCATTTAGCCCTGGCATGATCTTTTTGATCCGGCCCAGGTAAATATCGCCAACAGTGTAATTATTAGTTACCTGTTCTTTGTGAAGCTCTACAAGTTGTTTGTCCTGTAATAACGCAATGGTAGCCCCGTTCGGGGTCGAATCGATAATTAATTCTTTTATCAACTGCTACTCCATTTCTAAAGCGGCCAAAACAGGCCGCTTATTAAGTGGTAAAACAATACAAGGTACTTTTACTGCGTTTGCAGTAAAAGGTTACCCGGGCAACTTATTTCTTCTTGTGCCTGTTTTTTCTTAAACGTTTTTTACGTTTATGAGTAGCCATTTTGTGTCTTTTACGTTTTTTACCGCTTGGCATAGTAATAATTTTTAAATGTGAATTTTAATTTTTTAGTTCCTTTATATACTGTTCGATCTTTTGACCAATAACCGGGTCGGGGATCATTTGCTTACATTTTTCATAAGCTTCAATGGCTTCCTTTTTCATCCCAAGCTGCTTATAACTTTCAGCAAGGAAGAAGTAAGGTTCCACTATGTTGTCTTTGGGCGATGCATTCGCTATCGCTGTTTTAAACCGGGTAACAGCCTTGTCAAATTGCCGCGACTGTACCGCAAGCTGGCCAAGGTTTAAGTTGGCCTTATAATTGCCAGGGTCCTTTTTTACCACGTCAAGCAGTATCATGATACCCTTTGGCGGACCGCCCGTTGCGTCCATCATACCGGCCAGTGCCTGGTTGGCGTAGGCTACGCCCAAACCCGTTTCAGCATCCAGGTTATCCGGTTTTAGCTTTGTAGCATTCTCAAATGCTTCAATGGCGTTTGCAATAAATGCGGGCTGTACTGTTGTATCCTGGGTTAGTTTGCTGGCATCGTTAAAATGGTTGCCTGCATTCATCCAATCGTCAAACGTTTTCTCGCTCCGTGCCGCCTCCAGGTAATAAAAGGCCGAAGGGGCAGGCTGATTATCATCATCCCACTGTTTAGCCAGTTTTTTCTGAAGGTTTAGCTTATCGGCGTCTGACGAAGCGTTTTTTAATTGACTTTCCAGGTCGTTTATCGTTGCGGCTAAGGCGGCGCCGATAGCTGCTTTAGCCTGCTCTGATACCTGCTCAACCGTTACTTTCGGTATTGAAGGCTGTGAACCGGCCGCCGCACCCCGCTCGGGCTTGGCAGCGTCGTGTTTTATCAACCCCTTCACGGGCTGCAAATACAAATAAGCCGTGATAATAACAACTGCTACTATAACGACTATTTGCTTCAGGTTCATGCTTTAATGATTACTTTGCCGCTTTTTTGTTACCTGATTTTACCTTGTCAACAAAGGTTTTTGCAGGCTTAAAGCTTGGAACGAAATGTTCAGGAATAATTATAGCCGTATTTTTTGAAATATTACGGGCGGTTTTTTTAGCCCTCTTTTTTACAACGAAGCTGCCGAAGCCTCTAACGTACACATTCTCGCCGCTTACCATCGACGACTTAACAACTTTGAAGAATGCCTCAACAGTTTCTTGAACGTCAACTTTCTCGATGCCTGTTTTTGATGAGATCTCAGCTATAATTTCTGCCTTAGTCATATCAGATTTTCTTTATTAATTTTTGTAAATACTTAACTGTTTTGGGGTTGCAAAAGTATTGGTTTATAACCAAAGATTGAAATAATTAACGGAATTTTTTTGCCCCGACCGGATTTTAAACGTAATAGTTACATTTTTGGTACAATTCGTTGCCATCCAATTACATTTGAGGGATGGATTTTTCAGAAGAGTTGATTAACTGGTACCAAAAAAACAAACGCGATTTACCCTGGCGCAATACTACAAACGCTTACGTGATATGGCTCTCCGAGATCATCCTGCAACAGACCAGGGTTGAACAGGGTATGCCTTATTTTCTGCGCTTTCTTAAAAAATATCCCGGCGTAAAAGCATTTGCCGCGGCTAGCGAAGACGAGGTATTAAACCTTTGGCAGGGCCTGGGATACTACTCGCGCGGGCGGAACATGTTGAAGACGGCACGGCAGGTTATGGAGCAATATGGAGGTGAATTTCCCGTGGCTTATAACGAACTGGTTAAATTGAAAGGGATAGGCGAATATACTGCTGCTGCCATCTCGTCGTTTGCGGCAAACGAGGCCAAAGCCGTGGTTGACGGGAATGTTTACCGTGTGCTGGCAAGATATTTTGGTATCGAAGAGCCGATCAACTCAACCCAAGGAAAGAAGCTTTTTCAGCAAATAGCAGACGAAGTGCTGGATAAAGAAAATGCCGGTTTACACAACCAGGCAGCAATGGAATTTGGCGCAATGCTTTGTAAGCCGAAAAATCCTGACTGCCATATCTGCCCCTTGCGCGATGGATGTTATGCTTATCAGCATAACAAAGTTGCGGAGCTGCCCCAAAAGTTAAAGACAGTTAAAATACGCGAGCGGTGCTTTAATTATTTCGTGGTAACCGATGGCGAAACCGTATTAATGAATAAGCGTGGCGACAAGGATATATGGGCCAATATGTACGACCTGCCTATGATTGAGACCACGGCGCTTTTGTTCCCCCATGAAGTTGCCGTATTGCCCGGGGCCGAAAAAATGTTCGGTAAAAATATCGTTACAATTGAATCTTTTCGTGCAAAGAAACATGTGCTCACCCACCAGCACATCTATGCCCAATTCATCCAAATAGCGCCCAAAGCAGACGAAATAAAATTGGAAGACAAATGGACCTATGTGAAAGTTGAAAATCTTAAAGAAATAGCGCTTCCAAAAATCATTTTTTTATTTCTAAATAATTTTTTTAATTTGTAAATTAATTTTTATATTAATTTACACTATGTCCGGAATAAACAAAGTGATCCTGATCGGTCACTTAGGTAAAGACCCTGAACTGAGATATTTAGAAGGCGGCGTATCAGTAACCAGTTTCCCATTAGCAACTTCAGAAACTTTTAACAAAGACGGCCAGAAGGTTGAGCAAACCGAGTGGCACAATATTGTGATGTGGCGCGGCCTGGCCGAGCTGGCCACCAAGTACCTGCAAAAAGGCAAATTGGTTTATATAGAAGGCAAACTAAGGACCCGGTCGTTTGAAGACAAGGAAGGGATAAAGAAGTACACGACCGAAGTAGTTGCCGAAAACTTTACCATGCTTGGACGGAAAAGCGATTTTGAGCAGGATGGTGTTCCGCGCTCTGGCGCGAAAAGCCAGCCTGATAAAGATATCAACGGCACTATTGCCTCAACAGACGATCTTCCCTTTTAAAAGGGAAACCCAAACCATATCAAATGAAAAAGCCCCTTCCGGGGCCTTTTCTATCTCGTCTCTTATCTTCCGCCCGGCGGGCAATGCTCTTTCAGGTATTGCGTAAACAGGGTGTGCAGGTGTAGCGTGGTACCCGGACCTTCAAATATCCCGTGTGTCCGGTTAGGGTACGACATCAGCTGGAATTGCCGGTTGTATTTTACAAGTTCGTTGATCAGTAACTCTGCATTACGGTAATGCACATTATCGTCTCCCGTTCCGTGGATGTACAGCAAATTCCCGCGCAGGTTTTTTGCATAGGTTACCGGCGAACCTTTGATGAACGGCTCGCGTCCTGCTTCGTCTGTTGGCACGCCCATATAGCGCTCCTGGTAAATATTGTCGTATGATAGTTGCCAGCCCACCGCTGCGACCGCAATGCCCGTTTTATAAATATCCGGGTACTGGAACAGCAGGTTAAGGGTTGTGGAACCACCGCCGCTCCAGCCATGCACCGCTATGCGGGTTGAATCAACAAAAGGCCATTTCAATATTTCCTTTGCGCCCATGGCCTGGTCGCGGATGTTGATGATGCCGATGTTTTTATAGATAGCCTTGCGCCAGGCCGCGCCCTTAGGGGCGGGGGCCCCACGCCCTTCAATGGCCATATAGATATAGCCGTCGTCGGCCATATTGCCCACATACAAGCCATTGCGGCCCACACCGTAGCGGTCGACTACTGTTTGCCCGGCCGGTTCGGCATAAACGGTAAACACCACCGGATACTTTTTGGTCGAATCAAAATCAGTGGGTTTTACCATCCAGCCGTCCATTTCAATACCATCGGCATTTTTCACTTTGAAGAATACCGGTTTGTTTTTGGCGCTCGTGTTCAAATGGGGTACCGTCCCGCTGATGTGTTTATTGTCCGGCAGGCTTACCACCTCGTTTTGATATGGCGTATAACTGTTGGAGAAAATATGCATCGCAATTTTACCGTTTGGCGAAATGGTATAGCTGTGGGTGCCCGGCAAACCGGCAGGAGTAACCATTTCCGGTTTTTTACTCGACCCGTTCAGTTTAACACGGTACAGGTAAGCTTGTGTAGCATTGTCGGGCGAGGCGGTGAAATAAACAAAACCGTCCTTTTCGTCCACGCAGTTCAGGCTGATCATATCGTAATCGCCTTTGGTGATCAGGGTTTCCTTGCCTTCGTTGGTAATGCGGTAAATATGCCGCCAGCCGTCCTTCTCACTTACCCAAATAAACGATTTGCCATCCTTCAGCCAATCCCAGCCAACGGGGTTGCCACCGTTCCAGCGCGATTTTCCGTCTATCCAGGCCTTGTCGGTTTCGGTATGGATGACATGTGTGGTGCCGTTCGAAACATTCCCCACAAAAATCCTGCTTTCATTTTGCGCGCGGTTCAGTTGTTCGAGGATGATCTCGTTAGAATTCGTGGTCCATTCCATACGCGGAATGTAATGCTGCACATTATCCCCCGGTACATCTATCCACTTTGTCGTGGCCGAACTAACATCCACCACGCCTAATTTAGCAGAACTCGGGTCTTCGCCCGCAACCGGGTATTCAACCGGTACGGTGAAGGGATAGATAGAATCAGTCGTATTCAGCATCAGGTAATTTTTTATCTTACGGGCATCTATCTGCCAGTAAGCGATCAGTCTGCTGTCAGGCGACCAGCGGAAGCCGTCGCGGCAATCAAATTCTTCCTCGTATGCCCAGTCGAACGTGCCGTTTATCAGCCTGCTGGTGCCATCGGTAGTTAAGGGTTTGATACTGCCCGAAGCCAGGTCTTCCACATAAAGATTATGTTCGCTCACGTACGCTGCTTTGGCGCCATCGGGCGAAATTTTCGCGAACATCAGGGATGATTCAGGTTTGCCAACGCCGAGTTGTTTCAGGGTTTTGGCATTGATGTCGTACACCCAGTAATCGCCGCGGGTGTTATAACGCCATACCCTTTTGGTGTTGGTGAAGATCAGAACCTTGCTGCCGTCGTCGGTAAAAGTAAAGCCACTAACCTTAAGCGCCTCTTTTCCCGCCGGGGTAAGCATGTCCTTAGTGATGACAGTTGTTTTTTTAGCTGAGTCGCGGGTATCAAACTCCTCGATGCCGCCGTCGCGACCGGCACGATAGTATTGGTAACCGTCTTTTGCCCAGTTGATACCGCCGCGCTGCGCCTTTACCTTGCCGCCAAAAAACAGCAGCATAGCAAGCGCCAGTACGGCAACTCCGGGATAATAAAACCTGGTTTTCATTTAATTTGATTTAATAGTTCAGTTAATTTGAGAATAATTTTTCGGTTAAATTAGTAATTTAACACGCCGCAAATTAATCATCTGTTATGAAAAAACTATGCATCCTGCTCGCAGGTATTATTATCGTTACATCAGCTGCCCGTGCCCAGCATATCGACCGCAGTAAATTCATCAGTGATAGCCTTGATACCTATATCAACAAAGCGCTTACCAACTGGCGGATACCGGGTGCTGCCATTTGCATAGTGAAAGACGGCAAGGTGGTAAAAATGAAAGGCTATGGCATTAAGGAGCTTGGCCTGAACAACAAGGTTGACGAAAACACCCTGTTTATGATCGGCAGCAACACCAAGGCATTTACAGCCACGGCCCTGGCCATGCTGCAGGTACAGGGAAAGCTGTCGCTGGATGATAAGGTGAATAAATACCTGCCGCAGTGGAAACTGGATAACCAGTTTGCAAGCCAGGAGGCGATGATCCGCGACCTGCTATGCCACCGTATCGGCTTCCGTACCTTCCAGGGAGATTTTACTTTTTATAACACCGACCTTACCCGCGAGCAGGTGATGGAAAAGATGAGCCATGTAAAGGCTATCTATCCCTTCCGTACAACCTGGGGATATACCAATTCGGCTTTCTTAACTGCCGGGCAGATCATACCCGTAGTTACGGGCAAGCCCTGGGAAACTTATTTAAGGGAAAATATATTCGCGCCGCTGGGTATGGGTAACACCGTTGCGCTTAGCGGCGATATCATGCGATCGATCAATCGCACAGTGCCGCATACGCTGGTTAACGGGCAGCTGAAAGCGATATCCTATGCGCAGATAGATGGCCTGGCACCGGCGGGCGCTATCAGTTCATCGGTAAACGATATGAGCAAATGGATAATGGCACTGTTGAACAACGGCAAGGTCGGTCCACGCCAGGTGATACCTGCAGCAGCCATTGAGGCTACGCGCCAGCCGCAGGACGTAGTGGGTACGACAGCCAACCCCGATGGCAGCTCAAGCTACCTGCTGTATGGACTGGGTTGGGCGCTGCAGTATTACAACAACCATAAAGTGGTAATGCATACAGGCGGCGTAAATGGCTATCTTACTTCTGTTACGCTGTTACCCGCCGATCAATTGGGAATTGTGATATTGACGAATACAGATCAGAATGAGTTTTTCGAAGCGCTTAAATGGGACATTATGGATGCTTACCTCCACAAGCCTTTCAGCGATTACAGCAGCAAGTACCTCTCTTATTTTAAAGCACAGCAGGCAGAGGAACAAAAGAAAGACAAAATGCTTCGCGATACCGTTGCGATGAACCGGCTGCCGCAGCTCCCTGCTTCCCAATACACCGGGAAATATGAGAACGACCTTTACGGCAATATGACCGTAACCCAGGGTGCCAACAACGACCTGGAAATGCGGTTTGAACATCACCCTAAAATGTACGCCAAACTACAGCCGCTTGGAGGCAACCGCTTTTATGTCACCTTTTCCGATCCCGTTTTGGGCAAAGCGGTATTCCCGTTCACCATCGAAAATGGTAAAGTGACCAGTGTGCGGGTAAAGGTGGCTGATTTTGTGGAGTACGATCCGTACGACTTTAAGAAAACGCAATAGAAGCTTAAGGCTGAAAGCAGAAAGTTTTAGCATATCGCAGATCGCTTTCTGCTCAAAAGCGCTTTTAGCTTTCGGCTTTCGGCTTTCGGCTCAAAGCAGGTTTGTTCATCACAAAATAGAAAAAAACGCCGCCGGTGGCATAAAGCAGCGCATCGACCCAGTCGCCGGTGTAGGTTTTGGACATAGCCGGGAGCAAAACTTCAAAAACCACGCTTAGGTAGAGGACAATGAAGGTGACTTTCCAGGGCGAAAGCACATAGTAATTACTGCGGATGACGGCGCCCCGCATAAACCACAGGCTCAGGTTGGCAATAACCGGTACCGCAAAAAAATCGTCGGCATAGCCGTTTATCCAGGGAATGGGATGGGCCAGCCTGCGAAAAGAATATACAAAAACCCAGATGACACAGCCTGTGACGAACCATGGATTAAGCAGTGTCCTCATTAACCGGCAATAACGCCAAGTATCAGGATCACCCCGGTAACGCAGGCATAAAATGCTATTTCCGAATAAAATACGATCCACCCAAAGGCGTTTAAGAATCCCTTTACCTCGCGGCTAAGGGGGCCATCGGTTGGTTTGATAGCAAAGTAATCTGCTTTACGCGGATTTTCTCTTTTTACTTTTACTTCCGCCTCGTGCGAGAATCGGTGAGGCTCCAGGTATCCTCCGCAAGCCCCGCATTTATCGTCGTGCCGGCCATGGCCGGTAGTCCACTCCCCGCAATGCGGGCACTTGATTTCGCTAACCCCGCTCATAAAATAAATAATTGGTGTATATCAAATTTACGATAAAAAAACCTGATAAGTTCAAAAAATCCGGGGCATTTTTTTCAGCAGGATCAGCCTGCCAGCAGGCTGATGATCAGGATAACGATGGTAATAAAAGTAAATAATGCCAGCTGCACATAATAAACACCCCAGCGAAATGAATTGAACATCGATTTGAACCATTTTCTTTCGGGGCTGTCGGTGGGTTTAGGGGCAAAATAATCATCATCCTTTTTCAGTTCGCGCGTTATCCTTTTTTCCACCTCGAGCGAGAAACGGCGCGTTTCGAGAAATTCGCCGCAACTGATGCAGCGGTCATCGATATTTCCCTGCCACATGGTCCATTCCCCGCAATGCGGGCACCTGATCTCGCTTACCTGGCTCATAGGGCAAAATTAGGAAATGTGAGTGATTAGTGAGTCGTTATTGGTGATTAGTTATCAGGGAGGGCGAAAAAAATCAGCCGGGGATTTTAGCTCCGGCTGACCTGAAATTTAACCAATCCAAACAAACAATAGAAGTAACTTTAACTGACAATATAAATTTACTGCCATAGTTGCCGTTATTCAACAGGATTATATTAACATATTAACATTCAGTGGGGTTTGGAATGAAAGGTCAGTTCTTTATCGCCTTTCTGAGCTTCATCATCCTGGCGAAAAGCGCTGTGGTTAACCCAAGCAGCAGTACAAAACCGGTACCTGAGCAGATCATTTTCCAGGGGATATTACTGCCAAGGGATTTGACAAATATCGAAAACGAAAAAAGCGCCAGAGCCAGGTTTAGCCAGAAGATGAATTGTACTTGTTTTAGCCGTTGTGTTTGCGCTGTTTGTTCCATGATGCAAAAATAAGAAAAGGTTATAAAAAGTCGGTTAAGGCTAATTTCAGGATGCCGATAAGTTCCGGGTCGTTAAATTGATAATTGTCTTCAATATCAAGTATCACCTGTTTTTTACACGTTAAATTCAGCCGTTTGGCAGTGATGTCCTTATGCCTGCGCTCCATAAAAAAGATCACATCAGCCCAGTCTATCAACTTTTGGCTGATACGGATACGCGCTTTGTCACTCGTACCAGCCGAGCGTGCCTGGTGAAAGGCGTGGTTTTTAAACAGCAGTTCGGCCGTTGGGCTGCGCCATTGATTTTTACTGCAGATGAAAAGGAGGTGGGGCAAAAGAAAGGATTTGGTTAATGCGAATTATTTTCAAGGGTATTTTTTAACGGATTCATTTTTTTCCATGCTTCTGTAGTCAAAATGGTCAATTGATTTTTTTTACAATCCCAAATGGAAACATAATTTTTTGACATGACGATACATTGATTCCAGGTTGTGAATTTTTCATATAGCATCAGCGTGCAAATGTCTGTCGCTGTTATAAATTGATCATATTTTGGCAGGTGCGTATGCATCGAAGCCAGCTGGACCTGTGTTCGTTTTGACGTATCGCTGCTGAACCTCGCAGGGAGCAACCCCTTATGTAATTTTTTAATAGCGGTTATATTGTTGTTGTCATCAAAATCGACCCGGTAATCGTTCCCAAAAAGCACTACACCGGTTGCATTCGTGCCGGTTAACACATACACTTTTCTCGTCCCGTTACGGATAAGCGGAACGGGATTTAGCTCAGTATTGCTATATGTTTTGAACAAAGTATCCTTATTAATCCGCGAGATAGCCTCCTGCCGGATGATATACAACTTTTTTTCGATGGCCGAGAAAGGCCGGCTGGTAGTATCAAGCCTATAGTTATTGGGATCAAAATCGTAGTTAAAGCTGATGGTTGATATCACGCCGGCATCCGGTTCGCGGGAGAAAAATATATTAACCAATCCACCGCCCGAGTCGTAAGACAAATAGCCGCCGGCATTATCCTGTTTATTTTTACATTTTGCAGTAAAGACATCTGTGCCATACCACGATGCCCATTCGGACCGGTAAAGGTCCATGCCCTCGCTTTTGATGCTATCTGCAATTTTCTGCAGGTCTTTCTCCTGTGCGGATGCGCGAAAAAATGAAGCTATGCAGGAAAGGAGTAAAATGGTCTTTTTCATTGCGGTTCGGTGAGATCAACAACCATAGCGTTGACTTCCGAATAAAGATAAGCTAAATGAGATATAACACAAGCCGCGGCCCCCAAAAATCACATTCCTTTCCGCGATACCCAAACCTGGCTTTTGATGAGCCATTTGCCGTTAACCAGCCTGAAAACAAAGGTGAACGCGCCGTTCTCCTCGAACGATTGGTCGTGGATCTCGCCGACATAGTCCACAGGGACTATTACGTACACACTTTCGTCGGATTGCAGGTAAACGCTGATGCGGCCTATTCTGCCTTTCAGTCTTTTGATCTTGAGATCCTTGCAGGTTTTTTCGACGGTGTTTACCCACTGTACCCCGGCTGTGGGGCCATTCCACGAGAATGGAGGCTCTTCGTCGGCAACGAGGGCGTTTGGGGTATAAAAATCGGAAATTGCTTTGATGTCGAAGGTACCGGATGCGTTGATAACGGTATTGATGATGCCGACGATGACTTTGCGGGTTGCTGCTGAATCCACCGTATTAGCCTCCAGGGATGCCTTAATAGCTGAGTGCCCCGGTTCACAAAAAACCAGTACAGCGAACAGCACAGAGAATAAAGCGGTAAAAAAACGTTTCATGCCAGCAGCGCGATAAATATAACTAATTTTTTAATTTTTCATATTCATGTAATCCAAAGTAAGGTTGCATAAGGTTTTAACACCCAGCGGGAAAGCGCTTTCATCGATAAAGAAATCAGGCGTATGGTTTGGCGCAACAGTTTTTGGGTCGGCGCCTTTTGGCATACCACCCAGGAATACGAACAGTCCCGGTACTTTTTCCTGGTAAAAGCTAAAGTCCTCGCCACCTGTCACCGCCGGTCCCGCCACGGCATTTGATGGCCCTGCCGTACGCTGTAAGGTCGGCAGCATTTTGGCTGTCAGCGCCGGGTCGTTGTAAGTTACCGGGTAATGCACGCTAAAGGGTATCGCAACATCGGCTGTTGCGCCGTTGGCTTCGGCTGTTTTGGTAGCAATTTGTTTTACACGTTCTATCAAAAGCTTTTCGTCACCGGGGCTAAGAGCGCGCAGCGTGCCCACCATTTCCACTTTTTCGGGGATGATATTGTGACGTGTGCCGCCGTTAATAGCGCCAATGGTAACTACGGCAGGGTTTTCGGTGATATTGACATTCCGGCTGACGATGGTTTGCAGGTTATTGATGATCTGAGCCGAAGTTACGATGGGGTCGGTGCTGAACCAGGGATAAGCGCCGTGCGCCGATTTGCCCTTTACGATGATCTTCATATCATTCACGCTGGCCATTACACCGCCGGAGCGGTAAGTAAGCGTACCAACCGGGATATAGGAAAAAATATGCAAACCGAAGATGACATCGACTTTGGGGTTTTCTAATACGCCTTCCTTCACCATTTCTTCACCGCCGCCGGTTTCGCCTGCCGGCACACCTTCTTCAGCCGGCTGAAAGATAAATTTTACCGTGCCGTGCAACTGGCTTTTCATCGAAGTTAATATCTCTGCAACGGTCATCAGCATGGCCATGTGCGAGTCGTGCCCGCAGGCATGCATCACGCCAACTTCCTGCCCATTATAGGTGGCTCTTACTTTTGATGCAAACGGAACGGGCGTACGCTCGGTTACCGGCAGTGCATCCATATCGGCACGCAGGGCAATTACCGGGCCGGGCTTACCGCCTTTAAGAATACCAACAACCCCCGTTTTTGCAATGCCCGTTTTTACTTCGAGCCCCAGCGATTGCAGGTATTTGGCAATTATGCCCGACGTACGCACTTCCTGGTTGCCCAATTCGGGATGCTCATGAAAATCGCGCCGCCAGGCTACGGTTTGCTTAAAAAGCGAGTCGGCTTTTTTTGCGACTATGGCTTCGAGGCCGCTGGTTTGGGCCGATGCGTGCAGGGCTGCGATAGAAATTATAAGAAAGCAAAGTTTTTTCATCCGGAACGATTTTTTACCGAATATAAAAAATAAAGGGTGATCGGATGGATCGCCCTTTTGTAATATTTGAATTTCTTTAATCTATCAGTTGCTGTAGCCCAGCAGGTCGATAGTAAACACCAGCACCGAATTTTTTGGAATGGTGCCAGCGGCGGCGTTACCATAACCCAAAGCCGACGGAACTATCAGTAATAACCTGCCCCCGGTATTGATGTGTGGTACACCGATCTGCCAGCCCCTGATAACATTGGTCAGTGGCGTAACTAATGCGTTTTCGGTATCGAATAAAGTACCGTCGAGGAGTTTGCCCGTTGAATTAACGGTAATAGTTGAGCTTATAGTTGGGTAATTGCCTGTTCCCGGTGTGATCACTTTATAATAAAGGCCAGAAGCATCTTTAGTTGCCCCGGTAATATTGTTGGTTGTCAGGTAGGCTTGTATCTCGCCGTCGTCGGCAATGGCTTGTTTGGCCGGATCAAAGCTGTCGCTCTTTTTGCAGGCTGAAAAAGTTAGTATGAGTAAACAGAAAAATGGTATATATTTTTTCATTTGATGTTTTTGTGAATTTATAACTCGATTTTCAGCAGAAAATTATGCACGAAAGATCCGTGCAATTGTTTCTTTTGACTAATTACGTGTTAAACAAGCCGGATATTACACGGTCGTCTTAATTTTCAGCTCTTTCATCTGGTCCTCGTGGATGGTTGATGGCGTGTCGATCATTACGTCGCGGCCCGAATTATTTTTCGGGAAAGCAATGACATCACGGATCGAATCAAGTCCGGCAAAAATGGAGCACAGCCGGTCGAAACCAAAGGCGATACCTCCGTGCGGCGGCGCACCAAATTCGAAGGCATCCATCAAAAAGCCGAATTGCTTCTGTGCCTCTTCCTTGCTAAAACCAAGATGTTTGAACATCAAAGCCTGCAGGTCGCGGTCGTGGATACGGATGGAACCGCCGCCTATTTCGGTGCCGTTGATCACCAGGTCATAAGCATTCGCGCGGACATTACCGGGAGCGCTGTCTAATAAGGCAATATCTTCCGGTTTTGGCGAGGTAAAAGGGTGGTGCATGGCGTGGTAACGGCCGGTTTCTTCGTCCCATTCCAGCAATGGAAAATCGAGCACCCAAAGCGGTGCGAAGGTATCTTTATTACGCAGGCCCAAACGACTGCCCATTTCCAGGCGAAGCTCGTTCAGCTGTTTGCGTACCTTATCAGCCGGGCCTGCCAATACGAGCATTAAGTCGCCGGGTTCAGCATTGAAAGCTGCCGCCCAGTTGGTTAATTCATCCTCGTTATAAAACTTATCTACTGATGATTTTAAGGTGCTGTCGGTATTGTAGCGGCAATAGATCATGCCGCCGGCGCCAATTTGCGGGCGTTTTAGCCAGTCGGTCAGTTCATCAATTTGCTTGCGGGTGTAGTCGGCGCAGCCTTTGGCATTGATACCGACAACCAGTTCGGCATTATCAAATAAGCCGAAACCCTTGCCCTGTACCACATCATTCAACTCAACAAACTCCATCCCGAAACGGATATCCGGTTTGTCGGAACCATACAGGCGCATCGCGTCAGCATATTGCATGCGCGGGAATTTCTCAAATTCGATACCCTTAACGGTTTTAAACAGGTGTCGTGTCAAACCCTCGAAAATATGCAGGATATCTTCCTGGGTGATAAAGGCCATCTCGCAGTCTATCTGGGTAAATTCCGGCTGGCGGTCGGCACGCAGGTCCTCGTCGCGGAAACATTTTACGATCTGGAAATAGCGGTCGAAGCCGCTTACCATCAGCAATTGCTTAAAGGTTTGCGGCGACTGCGGCAGGGCGTAAAATTCGCCCGGGTTCATGCGGCTTGGCACCACAAAGTCGCGCGCGCCTTCAGGCGTCGATTTGATCAGTACCGGGGTTTCTACCTCGATAAAGTCCAGCCCGTCCAAATATTTACGCACTTCCTGCGCCATTTTATGGCGAAGCACCAGGTTGTTGCGTATCGGGTTACGGCGCAAGTCTAAATAACGGTATTTGGCGCGCAGTTCCTCACCGCCGTCAGTCTCGTCCTCTATCTGGAATGGCGGGGTTTTGGCGGTATTCAGTATCTCCAGTGAGTCAACAGTTATCTCAATCTCCCCGGTTGGTATCTTGTTATTTTTGCTGGTACGCTCAATTACCGTACCGCTTACTTTTATTACATACTCACGGCCAAGCTCGCGGCTTTTTTCGCGCAGTGTCGCGTCCGAATCGGTATTGAACACTAATTGAGTTAAACCATAACGGTCGCGCACGTCAATAAAGGTCATGCCGCCCAGGTCGCGCGATTTTTGCACCCATCCGCATAAAGTAACGTATTTGCCTAAGTGGCTGATATTTAATTCGCCGCAGGTATGTGTCCGTGTATGTGTTTGTAACATAGCTATATGGTATAAAAGTTTGCAAAAGTAGGCTTTTAGTCCGAAAGTCCGAAAGACGGGAAGTCCGAAAGTATCAATGTTGTTATTTAAACGGGTTTTCCCTTTGATCTTTTCGGATTTACTCAACTGTGCCGTAGAAAAATTTTACTTTTTTGAGAAGTTCTTTAAGATTATAAACAAAATAGGATATATTAGGGTCGCCGAATGAAAAGATATCTGACCCTGACAGTCCTTTTGCTTTTATGCGTGGTTTTTGCCGGAACGGCCCATGCGCGTAAAACGCGGCATACGCACAAGATCGGGGTTAAAGCGCCGGTATTCCACCTGAATGGCGCTACCGACACGATATCATCCTACAATCTGCTATACTTTGCACAGTCGCTGATAGGCACGCCTTACCGCGAGGGGGCATCTGATCCGCAGCGGGGTTTCGATTGCTCGGGTTTTGTGAGCTATGTATTCAAAAGCTTTGATGCCGATGTGCCTCGCTCTTCGGGCGATTATGCAAACATCGGCAGGGAAATCAGTATCGAAGATGCCCGACAGGGCGATATCATCCTTTTTAAAGGAACAAAAAGCTATCACCCGCACTCCATAGGGCATGTGGCGATAGTGTACAGCAATGAAGGCGGTAAGCTTACGTTCATCCATTCAACCTCGGGCAAGGAGAACGGCGTTACCATAACAACTATGGACGGAACCTATAAACGCCGCTTTGTGAAAGTAGTGCGGCTGCTGAGGGAAAATGATATTTTCCAAGCCCAGGCGAACTGATCTTCTTCAATTTCATCCCGTATCAATCGTCTTAAAAACCAACCATCTTCCGCACTTTCCGACTTATGCGGACTTTCGGACTAAAAACATATATTTGCCCTATAATTCTCAAGGGGTGCCTTGCTTTGAGCGATCAAACTGAAAGACAGGCTGAGATCAAACCCATTGTTTAAGTACTAAGTCCTGAGTCGAAAGTCTTAAGTCCGCATTAAGGACCAATGACTAACGACCAACGACCAATGACTCAAACATACACCTGATCCGGGTAATGCCGGCGTAGGGAGAGGTAAAAAGTTAAGTGTACTGCGCATTCAACCCTGGTGTGCAGATGGTTTAACAAATTTTATTAATTCACATTTTGAAAAATTTATTAGCGGCGTTCATCGCCCTGCTGCTGCCTGTCCTGGCAACGGCCCAGCTTTCCGTTTCGGGGAAAGTTACCGATCAGCAAACCGGCTCAGCGTTGCCGGGAGCGACCATTACCATCAATCCAACCGCCAATTCCGTTACCGACGCCGGGGGCAATTATCGCCTAAGTATTGCAAAAAGCGGTTCCTATCAATTCAAGGTTAGCTATCTCGGCTATCAAACCATCGAAAAAAGTGTTTTATTGAAAGGCGACACCACCATCAATTTCAAATTGGCTACCGCCAGCATTATGACTGAAGAGGTTACCGTGAGCGCTACCAGGGCATCCAACAATTCGCCAACTGCCTTCACTAATCTCACTAAAAAAGACATCGACAAAAATAACTCCGGTCGTGGGTTTGAGTACCTGCTGGAACAAACACCATCGACGGTGGTCACGTCAAATGCCGGTGCAGGCGTGGGTTATACGAGCATCCGTATCCGTGGGTCTGACGCCACAAGAACCAATGTAACGGTGAACGGTATTCCGTTGAATGATGCCGAGGACCAGGGCGTGTACTTTGTCGACTTGCCAGATTTGGCCTCGTCTGTGGATAATATCCAGGTGCAGCGCGGCGTGGGTACATCCACCAATGGGGCAGGAGCTTTTGGCGCCAGTATCAATATCCAGACCACTACCAGACGCGATACGGCGTATGCCGAACTGAATAATTCGGCCGGATCATACGGCACCATAAAAAACACGGTTAACCTGGGCACCGGCCTGCTTGGCGGGCATTTCAGCGTAGACGGCCGTTTATCGCGGATGAACTCGGACGGCTATATCGACCGTGCATCGTCACGTCTTAAATCATTCTTTTTGAGTGGGGCCTATTATGGCAAAAGCAGCGTACTGCGCCTGAATGTATTCTCGGGTTATGAGAAAACCTACCAGGCCTGGGACGGCGTGCCCGAAGACAGCGTTAAGAGTGGCAACCGCCGGTATAACGAGTTGGGCTACATCAATTCGAGCAATAGTTACTACAAGAACCAGACGGATAACTATACGCAGAATTATTACCAGTTGCTTTATGACCGGCAGATCAGCAGTACATTGTCGTTCAGCGGGGCCTTGCATTACACTAAGGGGGATGGTTACTACGAGGAGTATAAAAACCAACAGGCCTTAGCAGATTACGGCATAGCCCCGGTGGTTATCGGAGGCACTACTGTTGATGAGACGGACCTGGTGCGCCGCCTGTGGCTGAGCAATGATTTTTACGGCCTTACTTACAATTTTAATTACAGGGCTAATAACGACCTGGGGTTAACGCTGGGTGGCGCTTATAACGAGTACAAAGGCAGGCATTACAACAACATCGAATGGACGCAGGAGAGCACGAATATCCCGCCTGATTATGAATATTCGCGTAATAATGCGAAGAAAACAGACTTCAATATTTTTGCCCGGGCAGAATATAAGCTGGGAGATGTATTGCTTTACGGCGACGTTCAATACCGTCATATCTATTATTCTTTTTTAGGTTTCGACCAAAACCTGAACAATGTGCAGCAGGCTGTAGGTTTGAACTTTTTCAATCCCAAAGCAGGTATAACTTATAACCTGAACGATCACAGCAATGTATATGCGTCTGTAGCTGTAGGCAACCATGAACCTAACCGCAGCGATTTTGTTAACTCATCGCCGCAAAGCCGCCCGAAGCCGGAAAACCTGAAAGATATTGAGGCGGGGTACCGCTTTGGGCAGCCGGGTTTCAGCATTAACGTGAATGGATTTTACATGCTGTACAAAAACCAGCTGGTACTTACCGGTGCGCTCGACGATGTGGGCGAAGCTATACGCACCAATATTAAAGACAGCTACCGCACGGGTGTGGAAGTAAGCTCGCGCGTGAAAATTGCAGAACCTTTGAGCTGGTATGCTACCGCTACCTTAAGCACTAATAAACTAAAAAACTTTAAGCGGTTTTTGCAGAACTATGATTCCGGCGGCGTAGACGAAACCGACTACAAGAAAACGAACATCGCGTATTCTCCGGCCCTTACCGGGTCGAGCACCATCAGCTATCATCCTTTAAAAAATGCGGAGATCGCCTTTGTGACAAAATATGTAAGCCGGCAGTATTTGGATAATACATCGACCCTAAGCAGGTCGCTGGATGCTTATTTGGTGAATGATGTTCGCCTTAATTATACTTTCAAAATAAAAGGTATCAAAGAGATTGGCGCGGGCTTGCTGGTGAATAATATCTTCAGCAAAAAATATCAGTCGGATGGAGCCACGTACCCGGATATTGAGGGCGGTACGGTGGTTAATTATAACTACTACTTCCCGCAAGCCCCGGCTAATTTTCTGGTGTCGCTGAATTTAAAGTTTTGATAGGGGGGAGTCGCTCGGTGAGGTGACTCACCCGGTCGACGCTTCGCTGGACCACCCTCTCTATCGCGGACGATAAAGAGGGCCTTTTTGTTTTTTTTGATTTAGAATACCGTCTCTATTCGCTGCGTAGAGACAGAATAAATTGAGAAAAGGATAATCCAACCCTCTTTGCGCCGAAGGCGGAGAGAGGGTCGGGTGAGTCCAAGTGGTCCATTCACTCCCCACCGTTCTGCGGCCAGCAATAAAGAGAGTCTTTGTTTAATTAATGTTTAAGAATAAAGGAAGATCAATGGCAAAATAAAAGCCCCCTCACACTTGCTGTTTGGGGGCTTTCAACCTAAACCTTATCACAATTAAACTGGTAGGATACCAGTTCAGATACTATAACGCAATTACTATACCATAATTATCTTTTGCTTTATTTTTTTGTTTACTGATTATTTATTGGGCTTTAGCGCTATTCAATGTCCATTTTTTAGTGTTTATTTTTGGTGACATAGTGTTCCATTTCCTATACACTTTCGCAAATTTTAAACCTGTTTTGATAGTTTTTTGCGACGAAAATAGGCATCCGTAAGAAACAGGGCCAGTATAACATCAAATACAAAGAATACCTTCAATATAACAGACCCATTCAGGTAATTTTTAAATCCTGAAAAATCTAAGCCTTGTGGCAGCTTAATATTATCTGTCAGTGGTTTTGACAAATTGGCATGGCTAACCGGCACAGAGGCAAATAGATAGATCACCAGCAGCGTGATAGTAACAATAAAGAACCCGCCGATGAATTTGATAATGTTTTTATTGATACCCGCCTTGAGCGGCTGCAGGGCGTGTTCGGCACGAATGCCTTCCATCACTTTATAAGTGAACCCCATGGACGGTTCCTCCATTTCCATTTTGACCAGCTGCTGGTCAAAGTTCAGCAACTCCTCAAACTTAAGCCGGTAAGCCGCATCCTGTTCGATCAGCATATCAATAGCTTTGCGTTCCTCGTCCGAACAGGTACCATCGATATAGTTCCAAAGTCGTTCTTCTATCGTGTTCATATCAACTCCTTTACTTCTCCTTTTAAATTCTTCTCCAGCTTTTCTTTAAGCCGCTGGCGGGCCCTGAATAATTTTACTTTTACGGTGTTGGCTTCCATCCCGACTGCCTGGCCTATTTCTTCCAGCGACTGTTCGCCCATGTAAAACAGGGTGATGATCGTCGCATCATCCGGCAGCAACTGCCCTATGGCCTGGTTCAAATAGTACGATCGCGACTTCGTCTCGGCCATATCGTTGTTCAGCCCCGACGAATGATTTTCAAGCTGAATATAAGTATTCTCATCGTCGATCGAATCGGTGTCCACTCTTTTCTTACGCAGGAAGGTCATGGCAGTAGTGTAAACGATACTATACAGCCAGGTACTGAACTTCGATTGCTTTTGAAAAGATGCCAATGAACGGTATGCCTTTATAAAACAATCCTGCGCTATCTCCTCTGCGTCCTCGCGGCTTTTACTGAAACGCATGGCAAGCGTAAAAACAAAACGCTGGTGACGCTTTACCAGGTCGGCATAAGCTGCCTGGTTACCCGCCAGGGTTTGTTCTATTAAATCAATATCCGAAAGCTTGCTTTGCATTTACAACATCTCTGACTACTATTCGCGTGCACGGGTTACAGCTTTATGTAAAGATAGCTAAATTTAGTTTGCAGTTTTTAGTTTGCAGTTGGCATATTTACTAGTTTGCAGTCTTGGTTTGCCGTTGGCGCCTTGATTTTAGTTTGTAATTTTGAGTTAGCAATCGGCATTAATTAAAGTTAAAGGCCATACTGCAAACTTAAAACAGCCTACTGCAAACTTTTTTAAAAAAAGAGTGTAACCTGCCGAAAAACCATGTCGTCATAGCTTACAAATACACCAAAAGGGTGGTTTGAAAGAGAAAAAAATACTAACTTAAAAAAATTAAACATCATGGAAAATATGGACACCGCGAACCTTGGCATCATGTGCGGAATTATTATTTCGCTCGGCTTCTTCGCAATGATATTCGGAATAGTTTACCTGTATAAACGCGAAAGAATGGCAATGATAGAACGCGGCATGGACCCCCGGAGGTACAAGCCACAGTCAGCCCCTTACCCGACTTTAAAATGGGGCATGTTGCTTATTGGCGCAGGCTCGGGATTATTCCTTGCATTCCTGCTGGACAGGCTGGCCTTTAAAACCGATTATTACGACGGCAATCCGGCTATCTACTTTTCAATGATAGCGATATGCGGTGGCCTGGGTTTGTTCGCTTCATACCGCATCGAAAAAAAAGAAACAGATAAAATATCTGATCAGTAATAAAGGGTAAAAGCAGAAAGGTGAAAGGGTAAAGGTTCTGGCTAGTGGTCAGGGCCTTTACCCTTTCGCCTTTATCCTTTCGCCTTTATCCTTTCGTCCTTAACCTCGTTTAAAGGTATCGTTCCCTGATCAAATTCAGATGATGCAGCTCATGTCCCACCGTCATATAAACCAGGGCTCTTACTGTTACCGGGTGGTTGCTGGCAATGCCAACCCGCAATAGCTGTTCTTCGGTAAAAGCTTTGAACAGATGGAGGTTTGACGCGCGTACCAGCCTGAACTCTTCAGCCAGTTCGCGGATAGCGCGGCTATTGAAATCGGTATTGCTCATGTAAATATCCTGGTCGAAACCCGGAAGTTCGGTGCTGTCGCGCGAAAAAACAAAAGCACGGTAGGCAAATGTACGCTCGGTATCTATCATGTGACCCAGTACCTGTTTCAGCGTCCATTTACCTTCAGCGTAGGCATGCATGGCAAGTTGTTCGCTCATGCTGCTGAACATTTTATAGGTCGAGTCTTTTAAAGTCTCCATCAACTCCAGTACGTCGGTGGTATGCACCAGGCTAACGTAGGTATTGGCGAACGGCGCGTACTCGCCGGGTTGCGGTTTATGTATCATCTTTAATGCTTTTTAATACGATCCTGAATGTAGTGCCCTTGCCCAGTTCGGAGTCTTTGACAAATATCTGGCCCCTGTGGTAATTCTCCACCATGCGGCGCGTAAGCGACAGGCCAAGCCCCCAACCCCGTTTACGCGTGGTGTAGCCCGGCTGAAAAACGGTCTCAAATTTAGACCTCGGTATACCCTTGCCGCTGTCGGTTACATCGATATACACCTGGTTGCGTGTTTTACTGCCCGAAATGTCCACTTTGATACTACCGGCATTTTCAATCGCATTCACGGCATTCTTCAAAAGGTTTTCTATCACCCAATCAAACAGGGGAATATTAAGCCCCGCCCTTAAGTTGCGATTGCCCGAAATTTCAAAGCTGATCTTATTGCTTACCCTTACTTTAAAATAATCGACAAAATCCTTTACCACATCGTACACGCTGTGCCCCTCCAGAACCGGTTGCGAACCGATCTTTGAAAAACGGTCGGCTACTATCTCGAGGCGCTGGATATCGTTTTCCATTTCGGCTATCAGGGGATCGTCCTCGGCATTGAATTTTTCCTTCATCAGTTCGGTCCATGCCATCAGCGACGAGATAGGCGTACCCAGCTGGTGTGCGGTCTCCTTGGCGAGCCCCACCCACACCTGGTTCTGTTCGGATTTGCGCGAAGTGTTAAATGCGGTATAGGCCACCAGCAGGAAAATGGCAATGACCGAAAGCTGCACGTAAGGGAATATTTTGAGCTGTGTAAGCACGAACGAATCGTGGTAGTAAACATACCAGTCGTTACCGAAAACCTTAAGGCTTATCGGCTCATGCTCCGATTTCATTGCGTCCAGTTCGCCCTGGAAATAAGCCGGGTCGTATTTTTTTGCGTTTTTTACGCCTGGTGCAGGTGGAAGTTTAATATAAGTTTTGGTTGAATCGAGCCCCTTGGTGGTAATAATGTCGCCCTGCCTGTCAACGATCATTGCCGGAACGCTAAGACTATCGCGAACGGTGAATACATAGTTCAGGAAATCGTTATCGTCCGATGCTGTGATCTGCTTCATGCTAAGCGCCCACATTTCGGCGCGGGTACGTTCTGATTTTTTGATGTTTTTAACCAGGTAGCCCGTATAAAGCAGCGAGCCGAAAGCAATTACGAGGGCAAAAGCCAGTAAGAAGTATTTCCAGAGTCGTTGCTGCGCGTAGGGGTTCATGGGTCAGTCCGGAAGTCGGGAAGTCAGCCAAAGTCCGAAAGTCTAAATATCTAAATTCTATCCAAATTAAGCGAAAAGTTGTGATAAGTGCGAAGATTGGGCGTGGTTCTTTTACCCACTCTGTCTCCTTCGTCGACATCTCTCCCTAAATTTAGGGAGAGAGCTGGTTGGTTGTGGTTTCGGTTTAAAAACCCCTCCCCTGGAAACAGGGGAGGCCGGGAGGGGTAAAATAACGTTGTTTTACCCACTCTGTCTCCTACGTCGACATCTCTCCCTAAATTTAGGGAGAGAGCGGTTGACTATTAAAACTCCTCCCCTGGAATCATGGGATGCCGGGAGGGGTAAATTCAGGCAATCAGGTAAAACATGATCTTTTCCATAACCTTATTAGCATCATTTTCGACCTCATCATTGGTAAAGCGAAGGATGTTAAATCCTAATTCGTTCATTACCAAATCGCGGTTGGCATCATAGTCCTTTCTTAATAAATGAATTGGCCCGTCTACTTCTATCACAAGCCTAAGCCGGGCACAATAAAAGTCGGCGATGTAAAAAGCTTTCCTTCCTGCGACATTAGGCACGAATATTGGAAATTGTCTCAGAAATTTCTCGCCTCCGGCGGTACGCTTTCTTAGTTCTTTCCATAGTAATTTTTCGGCAATTGTTGGGTTATTCCGAAGCCGGCGGCATAAGTCAGTGATAGGGTTCATAAACGAAAATTATAAAAAATTCCTGATGTACTGCTATAACATTATCGTTTTTACCCACTCTGTCTCCTTCGTCGACATCTCTCCCTAAATTTAGGGAGAGAGAGTTTTTTGTCTATTAAAACTCCTCCCCTGGAATCAGGGGAGGCCGGGAGGGGTAAAAGAACATTCTTTTACCCACTCTGTCTCCTACGTCGACATCTCTGCCTAAATTTAGGGAGAGACCGGTTTTTTACTATTAAACTCTTCCCCTGTTTCCAGGGGATGCCGGGAGGGGTAAACCTTTCGGACTTCCCGACTAAAAAAGTACCTTTGCATCCACATGTCAGCTAAAAAAGTAAGAGTAAGGTTTGCGCCCAGCCCTACGGGCGGTTTGCATTTGGGCGGTGTACGCACGGTATTGTTCAACTACCTGTTCGCCAAAAAACATGGCGGCGATTTTGTATTGCGTATCGAAGATACCGATCAAAGCCGTTACGTGCCCGGCGCCGAGGACTATATTATGGAGTGCCTTAACTGGTGCGGACTTATCCCCGACGAAAGCCCCGTGGCAGGCGGCCATTACGCCCCCTACCGCCAAAGCGAACGCAAAGTCATTTACCGCGAATATGCCGAGCGCCTGGTAATGCAGGGGCACGCTTATTATGCCTTTGATACGCCTGAGGAACTGGACCGCAACCGTAAAGAGATACCTAATTTTCAGTACGGGCATGCTTATCGCGATACTTTGCGCAACTCGTTAACGTTGTCGCAAACGCAGGTAGACCAGTTGCTGAAAGACGGCGAGCCGCATGTGATCCGCATAAAAATGCCAGAGGAGGAGACCGTTTATTTTGACGATATGATACGCGGGCATGTAAGCTTCAACACCGGCGAAAGCGACGACAAGGTATTGCTGAAGGCCGATGGTATGCCCACCTACCACCTGGCTGTAGTGGTTGATGATTACCTGATGGATATTACCCATGCTTTTCGTGGCGAGGAATGGCTGCCTTCGGCGCCGGTTCATTTGCTGCTGTGGGAGTATCTGGGTTGGAAAGACGCCATGCCGCAATGGGCGCACCTGCCCCTGATATTAAAACCCGACGGCCACGGCAAGCTGAGCAAGCGCGACGGCGCACGGCTGGGTTTCCCGGTATATGCCATGAACTGGTTCGACGAAAAGACAGGCGAGATGACACCCGGTTTCCGCGAGCTTGGCTTTTTGCCCGAAGCTTTCCTGAACCTGCTGGTGATGCTGGGCTGGAACGACGGGAGCAACGACGAGATATTTTCGCTGGATGAAATGGTGCAAAAGTTCTCTATCGACCGTGTAAATAAAGGCGGGGCGAAATTCGATTTTGAGAAAGCGAAATGGTTCAATAGCGAATGGATAAAAAGGTCGGAAGCCGGACGTCTGAAGTCTGAAGTTAAAAAAATATTAGAAGAAAAGGGTGTTGTTGTGACCGACGATGCCTTGCTGCTAAAGGTAATAGACCTGGTGAAGGAGCGCTGTACGCTGCTGCCGGATTTTTACCAGCAGTCGGCGTACTTTTTTGAGCAGCCTAAGGAATATGACCTTGCCGCCGTTAAACCGAAATGGACTGACGCCAAAACCACTTTTTTTGAAGGTTTTATGACCATGCTGGGCAATACGGAAAGGCTTGCCGGCGAAGAACTGGAACAATCGTTCAAAGCATTGGCCGAAGAACACGGCATTAAAGCCGGCGAACTGATGCTGCCCTTCCGTATTATGCTGGTTGGGGGCAAATTCGGGCCGCATGTGTTTGATATCGCTGCATTGCTGGGCAAACAGGAAACCATTGCCCGCATAGAAAAAGCGCTGGCCGCATTTTCAAATTAGGATAAAATCTTAACCTTCGCTACACAAAAAGCTGACGTATAGGTATGTAATCTTATTTTTACTTGTGTGCAATGGCTATTAGCGTATCTTTGCAAGTGGTTAAAACCAGGCGCCTTTGAAACAATTTGCTTAATCCTTTGTTTTTGGGGCGACAGAAATACAGATAGCTATGCAAAGGTTTGGAAAAAGAAGTGGCGGGAAAGAGAAACCCAATAAAAACCAGGATCACAAAATTGAAAAACGCCGGGCATTTGCCCTCGTGGGTAGCTTCGCAGGTTTATTGCTGCTGGCAATTTATTTGATAGCAGCCGCCTACCCAACCAGTTTGTTCAGTGCAAGCCACAATTCCGGGAACGCCAATACAGAGACCGAACGCATAACTGCGCTAAAAGCCGAAATAGCCGCCGATCCGTTCAAAAGATCGAGCGAGCAGCTTATTGCCGGTAATAACGAGGTGATGGCCCGCCTGTTCAAAAAGATGGGTAAAAAATATACCGCGCCTTCCCTGCAGTTTTTTGAGGATACTATAACGTCGGTAGAGTGCGGCGCCGCGCTGCCATCCGCAGGTTTGTTTTACTGCCCCGACAGCAAGGAAATGTTCATCGACCTTTCTTTTTTTAAAGCAGTGAAAAAAACACACCCGCTTTTTACCGACATAGCCCAGTATTATACCATTGCCCACCAAACGGGGCACCACATAGAACAGTTGCTGGGCATAACCGACAAAGTTGAGGACCAGCGCAACAGCCTGAGTAACGACGAATACCAAAAGCTGCTTTACAAACAGGAATTGCTGGCCGACTATTATGCCGGAGTACTTATGCATTATGCCTGGAAGAAAGGCATGGAAAGCGGCGATGCCGAACTGGCCATTATACAGGCTACCGAAGTTAGCGACAACCTGGACAAAAAGGACGACGTGAACGTGATTGATACCTACCACTATGCCGACATCAGCGAACGGGCCAACCAGCTTTATAAAGGCTACCGCAGCGGCAACCTTGAGCAAGGCGAAAGCGACGTGTTTACCGCGGCTGAGCTTAAGTGAGTCTTAAGGAGGCCGGAAGTCTGCAATCAGAGGTAGGCATTTAAAAAAGACTTAGGGCCTTCAAAAACTCCTGTCACTTACCATCTTTAAATGCTGTTTTAATTTAATGACAACTGTCATCGCCGGCTGTGCCCGCCGTCATTTTAGTTGCCTGTGCCGCGGATAATTTTGCGCCATAAATTAAAACAAAACACGCATGAAAAAGCTATTCTTATCCGTACTTGCATTATCAATTTTTACCGGTTTAACCTGCGCCGCTCAAGATAAGGGCGAATTTGACATACGCCTTCGCGGTGTTGCCGTTGTACCACAGGAAAGCGCCACCATCGGCGTTATCGGCGGCAATGTCAATATCAACAATTCCTTTATCCCCGAGCTTGATTTTACCTGGTTTTTCGCCAAAAACTTTTCGGCCGAACTGATATTGGGTACTACCCGGCATTCGGTAAGCACCGTCGGTTCCAATCTTTCGCCCATAGGGGGGCCTTCGTCGGCCAATGTAAACCTGGGCAAGGTATGGCTGTTGCCGCCAACCTTAACCCTGCAATACCATGTGCCCACCGGTACCGCGTTTAAACCCTACCTGGGCGCCGGCGTAAATTACACCATATTTTACGGTGTCGATAACGGCCCTACCGTAAGCAAGGTAAGCTATAAAGACAAATTTGCATTTGCCGTACAGGGCGGGTTCGACTTTGATGTAAGCAAGAAAGTGTTCATCAACGTCGACGTTAAAAAGGTATTCCTGTCTACCGACGTAACCGTTAACGCCGCCAACCTTACACCGGCCGAAAACCCCGAACTGGCACCCGTATTAGCTAATATTCCCGCCGCCGTAAAAATTAACCCCTGGTTACTGGGTGTTGGCGTAGGCTACAGGTTTAAATAGCTAATTTTTTACCCCTCATGTTAAGGCCCCGCCCGTTTAAGGCGGGGTTTTTTATTGGGGAGCGCCGTCCCTTTATGTAAAAAAAGCTGTCATACTGAAGCTTCCGGAATGTGCGCGTGTAAGGGCTGCCTGCCATGTTTAGGGAGCATTACAGGCCAATTAGATTCGTAACTTTGCCCTATGGCCGATGTGCACAGTAAGGAAACCCGCAGTTACAATATGTCGCGGATACGGAGTAAGAATACGAAGCCGGAAATGCTGGTGCGCAAGTTTCTGCATAAAAATGGTTTCCGCTACCGGCTGCATTTGAAAACTCTGCCCGGTAAACCTGACATTGTGTTGCCCAAATACAAAACCGTGATTTTTATACATGGGTGTTTTTGGCATGGGCATGCGGGGTGTAAATATTACGTGGTACCAAAAACCCGAACTGAATGGTGGGTGCATAAAATTGGCACCAATATTTCCAATGATGCCAATGCCGAAAAAGCATTGACCGAGGCTGGCTGGAAAATCATTAAAATTTGGGAATGCCAGTTGAAAAAAACTGAACTTGAAGCGACCCTTTCCTTATTAACATCGTCATTTCCCCGTTAGTAACTTTTAATAAAGTTAACTTATATCCGATTGACTTATAGTCGAATACGCGATAGCTTTCCCTTATGGATATTCGTAAGAGAATTGGGCTGCGCATCAAGGAATACCGCACAAATTTAAAACTCACACAGGAAGCATTAGCCTTTAAGGCAGAGGTAGATAAGACTTATTTAAACGAGGTTGAGAACGGAAAAAGAAATGTTTCTGTGATTAATCTTGAGAAAATAATCTATGCTCTCGAAGTAACTATACGGGACTTCTTCAATAGCGAAGCATTTAATGGAGGAATCAGCTGATGGAGACCTTAACATTAAAAGCTAGAGCGTCAAAAGCCAAAACATCTATCGTTCCGGATGAGTTTGATTCAGCCATTTTATCGCATTATGTGGTTACCAAAAACCCGATATATAAGGAGCGTGCTTATGAAATTGTAGAAAATAGTTCAAGCACATTCAATGAACCTGAAGTCTTATATCAAGCGGTACAAAAAGAACTATTTGAGGCGACAGACATCCCTTTTCCAGGGCCCAAACCAGGTACAGAGAAATTTACCTTTATAGATTTATTTGCTGGCATCGGTGGCTTTAGACTAGCCCTGCAAAACCTGGGAGGCTTATGTGTTTATACTTCTGAATATGACAAATATGCTCAGAAAACCTATTTCGCAAATTATGGTGAAACGCCATTTGGCGATATTACTAAAGATGAGGTAAAGGCATTCATACCCAAAAAGTTTGATATCCTATGTGGTGGGTTCCCATGTCAACCGTTTTCAATAGCTGGTGTTTCAAAGAAAAATAGTCTTGGCAGGAAACATGGCTTCGAAGATGAAAAACAGGGTAATTTGTTTTTCCATGTTGCTGAAATTATTCAGCAACACCGTCCAAAAGCATTTTTCCTTGAAAATGTGAAGAATCTGGTATCTCATGATAAGGGCAACACATTTAGAATCATTAAAGAGACTTTATTGGAATTAGGGTATTCCTTTGATTATCGAGTATTAAATGGGAAGCATTTTGTTCCTCAGCATAGAGAAAGGACAATCATTGTTGGCTTTGACAAACAGGTCTTCGGAGAAAATATGAAATTTGATTTTGACTTAGTAAAGCTACCCGAAGCCAATCATCAAATCAAATCCATACTAAAAAAAGAAGTTGATCCGAAATACACCTTGTCAGATCATCTTTGGAATTACCTTCAAAATTATGCAAAAAAACACAAAGAAAAAGGCAACGGATTTGGTTTTGGATTGGTAAATCTTGAAGGCATAAGCAGGACAATGAGCGCCCGTTATTATAAAGATGGTGCGGAAATACTTATCCCACAAAATGGCTCGGCACCGAGAAGATTAACACCAGACGAGGCGGCGGCATTACAAGGCTATCCGGTAAATAAGGGAAGAAAGAGTTTTAGAATTCCGGTTTCTGATAATCAGGCATATAAGCAGTTTGGAAACTCTGTCGTAACGCCTTTGATACAAGCTGTAGGGGCAGAAATTGCCGACATATTGACGACTTATCAAAAATAAAATGGCAAACTCCCTTTCAAAATATTTTACTGGCGTAACTGCTAAAAGATTAAAATTGGTAGAGATAAAACCGAAAGGGAAATCTAATCAGCACGAAATAAATGGGACTGTAGCCGTAAGGAATTTTTTGGGGGAGGCCAGGACCAGTTTCAATGGTAAGTTCATTTATTTAAGTGATGATGAAGATGATGCAGTTTATAATGAGATTTCATTCACATGGTACGATTCCAGAGAGAACGTCGACCATAGAGGACCAGAACATCGGCTTTACTATCAAACAAATGATGCAATAAATTCTGCCGAGGTAGGAGACTTAATAATAATCGGCAAAACCTTAACCAATGAATTAATAGCAATAATTGCTAAACAAGATTCTACTGCGGAAAAGCAATTACTATGGTTATTTGATCTGCAGGAAGTAAAGAATAAATTTATTGTTAAAGACCTATCACACGAAACTACGGAGCTAGGGTTCTCAGCGAAGTATATCATTTCGTCTTTGGGCTTCGAAACTGAAGTCGTACGAACTGATTTGATAGAAGAGTTACTTAAGGTTTTCAAAGGAATATTTCCTTCTACAAAAGAGTTCTCGAAATATGCAAGATCAACTGTAACAGGTGTATCTCCTGTTGAAGAGCCTGATAAAACCCTTGTGGCTTGGATGGAACGAGAGATGCTATTTTTTAAAGCAATAGAAAGTATTCAGGTTAAAAAACAACTTGGTGATGGATTTGGTGCCGATGGCTTAGATGTAGATTTATTTATTAGTTATTCACTGGGCGTACAAAATAGACGAAAAGCAAGAGCTGGAGCTGCATTCGAAAATAATTTGGCCACCATATTTAGTGAAAATCAAATTCGTTATTCAAATGGTAAGGTTTCCGAACGGAATAATAAACCTGACTTTATTTTTCCAAGCATTGAAGATTATCATAACGTCAATTTTAATGTCGGATTGTTATCGATGCTCGGTTTAAAAACGACAGCTAAAGATCGTTGGAGGCAAATATTACCAGAAGCAGATAAAATCCCAAACAAGAACTTAATAACGTTGGAGCCTTCAATTAGTAAAAATCAGACAAATGAAATGATTGCGAGGAATGTTCAATTGGTGATACCAACACCCATAATTCCGACATATACCGCTGATCAACAGAAAAATATAATAAGTCTATCAGATTTTATAAAACACGTAGCAAGTAAGCAAGCGATGATATAGGCATTTAGCCTAACGAATCAGCATTTCCCATTACACCGCTCCCGCGAGTTTAGCGTAGCGTAACTCGTGGTTGTAATAGGGAAAGCTTTCAGCTTTCGTCAGTTGAAAACTGACATTAAAAGAACCAAAAGCTGCAAGCTTGCGGTAGCGATTAGCACTTTTTTAAGTAAATTCGAATATGCCAGCCGAAAAGACCCTAAAAGAAGCATCACAGCTATTCCATAACCTCATTAAGGTATCCGTATCGCCTAAAGCGACTGGAGCGGTTGCACCTAAAAAGCAAGAAGCTGAACTAAAGCCGAAACATAAAAATTAACGCTATGGGATTAATCGATGACATATTGCCTAAACGGCGCGAATCGATTCTTTACAATTCTTCCCAACAGGTCAGAGACGACGTAGACAGGAAAGAAAAGATTGAACGTGAAGAAATTTCCATTAAACTTCAAGTTGATTTGACTAAGCGAGTTAAAGATTTAGAATCAACGCTCAAGAAACAAAGAGAAATTGACAGGCAAGAAAGTGCTAAGGAAAGGGAGTTAGACTATTTTCAACGGCAGGAAGAACGACGAAAAGATAAATGGTTTACTGGTATACTATTGGTGATAGGAGCTATACTTGGCGGTTTGGTCGTAAAACTGCTTGATATTTTTTTTAAATAAGCTGTGATCTAACACGTACATAGTCTCTTGACAACACCAACACCGCCCTAATTTTGAAACGCGACGGGGTTGCTTCGTCGTTCTTTCCCGCAATGACACTTGTGGGCAGGCAGCGTTAAGGATTGGAGTGAAAAGCCCACAGCGCAGCGAGGACTTGTAACGGAAAGCCTGACCCGACCCTTCGACGGGCTCGGGGTGACAAGGGGAGGGTAACGCCCAAATCATCCACCCACCCCGTGAAACCCTCCTGAAAATACCGTTAAAACACCCGGAACCATTTAACAGTAAATGGGTCGCGTACCTTAGTGTATCCGTTTTAAAGAAACATCTGTTCAGTTTATATCGTTTTTCCACGTATGACCACCGGAGGAGTAAGGCGCAGGCGGCGGCAGGATGACAATAACGGTCGCTTTTGAGCTATTTTCGGCCTTTTTTGGCCTATTCTTGTTTTTCCGGGATTTAGGTGCGAAAAACCGGTCGGAAAACAGGCATGCCGTGAACATGTCAACTACCTGATTTACAGCATAAAAATAAAGCAGGTGTTCACGGAAATGTTAAAAATAGGGCACTTTTTGCAGTTTCCACTTTGTTAGTTGTTTAATAATGAGCTACTTACGCGAGAATCGGCTTGGCAAAGGGCGGTGACGTGAACACTTAGTGTGTCGGGAATTAGGGAGTTGGCACCTGGCAACAGTCATTAGGCATTGGGCATTGGTTGGATGTGGTAGAATCAAGAACTAAGATTGACTCTGAAAGTCCTGGCTATTGATTCTTTGCGGTTGCTTCTCATTTATCTACCTTAGCCTTTGCTATGAAGAAGTCTGCCACCTTTCGCCTTTTACCTTTCGCCTTTATCCTTCTAACAGGCTGTTCGCCCAAAGGCCCCTACGCGCTGACGAATAAGGTGTACAGGCGCCAGTCGGATTCGATAGCAAAGGTGATAGAACTGGCCCGGCCGGTTGCGCTGACGGACAGCACGGGTGCCGTGGTGCCGTCGGACTTTGTAGGGACGGTGAACTTTAACATGCGCAAGCCCAATTATGTGATCATCCATTTTACGGCGCAGGACAGCATACAGCAAACGCTGAAGACGTTTACCATCGTAAAAACGCAGGTGAGCGCCCATTATGTGGTGGCCAAGGACGGCAAGGTGTACCACATGCTGAACGATTACCTGCGGGCCTGGCAGGCGGGCATCAGCAAATGGGGCAGCGTTACCGACATGAACAGTTGCTCGGTAGGCATCGAGATCGACAACAATGGCAGCGAGCCTTATACCGATGCGCAGGTGAAGAGCCTGGTGGCGCTGCTGGGATATCTGAAAAAGACGTACAATATTCCGCGGGCCAATTTTATCGGTCACCAGGATATAGCACCCCTGCGCAAACCCGACCCGGGACCCTATTTTCCGTGGCAGGTGATGGCTGCTCACGGCTTTGGCTACTGGAGCGACGATGTGCTGGAACTTGCGCCGGAGAACTTCGACTATGCCACAGCCCTGCGCCTGATAGGCTACGATACATCTAACCTGAACGCGGCCATTGTGGCCTTTAAACGCCATTTTGTGCAGAAGGACAGCAGCCCAACTTTAAGTCAGCTGGATTTGAATGTGCTGTATAATGTGGAGCAAAAATATTAGGTGGTGAATGGTGAATAGTCAATGGTGAATGAAAGGTGGGGGACAGTGAAATGATTAGGTTGTAGTAGAATTGATGAGGCCGCTTAAGCACTTAAAACAAGTAACCAAAACCGAGCCTAAAGATTGCAAACTATCGGATGTGCAATAATTAAGATCGCAGGCTATGTCCAATGCAGCGTCTACCTCAATAATTGACCCTCTGGCTATTTCATAAAATCGTTTGCGTTCCGCTTCTGATTTTCGAGAGCTTCCTTCCGCAATATTCAAATGCACAGATAATGCAGCGCGCCTTATCTGTTGTGTCAATGCGTATTTTTCGTCTGGCGGGAATTGATTACTTGTGAAATAGCATTCTTTAACAAAATGCCTTGGGATGGCGTATACTTCTAATTTTTGATGATTTAGGTGTAAAAACATATTGTAAATTTTTACACAAGATAAGTAGTCAATAGTTAAGGGTCAACTGTCAATTAAGGGCAATCAAAAATTCACCATTCACTATTGACCATTCACCGAACTATTTCTTCACCCAACCATCCTTCAAGGTCACCGTCCGGTTGAATATCAACTTTTCCGGCGTGGAGAATTTATCGAGTGTAAAATAGCCTTTGCGTATAAACTGGTAGCCTTTGCCGGGTACAGCCGAGGCCAGGTCGGGCTCGATATAAGCATTGGGCAGTATTTGTAAGCTATCGGGGTTGATGTATTCCTTAAAGTCGCCATCCTCGTTAGAAGGATCCTCCACCCGGAAAAGGCGGTCGTACAGGCGCACCTCGGCGGTTTTAGCGTGTGGTACACTCACCCAATGGATGGTGCCCTTTACATTGATGCCGCTGGTATCGTTACCCGAAAGCGAGTTAGGCACGTGTGTGCAATGCACCTCAGTAACATTGCCGTCAGCATCTTTGGTGAAACCTTCGCATTTAACAATGTAGGCACTCTTCAGCCTTACCATATTGCCTACCGCCAGGCGGAAGAACTTCTTCGGCGGCTCTTCCATAAAGTCCTCACGCTCTATCCACAGCTCGCGGCTAAACGGCAGTTCGCGGGTGCCTTCGCCACCTTCTGCTTCGGGGTTGTTCTCGCCCACGAAAGTTTCGGTTTTGCCTTCGGGATAGTCGGTAATGATCAGTTTTATCGGGTCGAGCACAGCCATGCGGCGCCAGGCGGTTTTATTCAGGTCCTCGCGGATGCAGGACTCCAAAAGCGCCATTTCGATCATATTCTCGCGTTTGGCCACGCCGATGCGCTCGCAAAAGTCGCGTATCGAAGCAGGTGTATAACCCCGGCGTCGTAACCCGCTGATAGTCGGCATGCGGGGGTCGTCCCAGCCGTCAACATGGCCCTCGGTAACCAGTTGCAGCAGCTTGCGCTTGCTCATCACGGTATAGTTGAGGTTGAGGCGGGCAAATTCGTATTGTTTGGACGGGAAAATATCCAGTTTTTCGATGAACCAATCGTACAGGGGCCTGTGCGGGATAAACTCGAGCGTGCAGATGGAATGGGTGATATGTTCGATCGCGTCCGACTCGCCATGAGCGAAGTCGTACATCGGGTATATGCACCATTTGTCACCCGTGCGGTGGTGATGCGCGTGTTTGATGCGGTACATCAGCGGGTCGCGCAGGTGCATGTTCGGCGACGCCAGGTCGATCTTTGCCCGAAGCACTTTAGCGCCATCAGGGTATTTGCCGGCCCTCATTTCGGCAAACAGGCGCAGGTTTTCCTCCACACTGCGGTTGCGGTATTCGTTACCTTTTCCCGGTTCGGTAGGCGTGCCTTTCTGGGCGGCTATTTCTTCGGCAGTGCTATCGTCCACATAAGCAAGTCCTTTTTTGATAAGCGAAACAGCAAAATCATATAGCTGCTCAAAATAATCAGAAGCATACAGCTCATCGGCCCACTCAAAACCCAGCCATTTTACATCTTCCTTAATACTGTCAACGTATTCCACATCCTCCTTTACCGGGTTGGTATCGTCGAACCGCAGGTTGGTTTTGCCGCCATATTCAAGCGCTAAACCAAAATTGAGGCAGATGGATTTAGCATGACCGATATGGAGGTATCCGTTAGGTTCGGGGGGGAAACGGGTCAAAACCCGGCCGCCGTACTTGCCGGTGCTGATATCTTCTTCAACAATCTCTTCTATAAAATTTAACGACCGCTCTTCGCTCATGATAGTAATGCCTGCCTGCCGCAGGCGGGAAAGTGGTAAAAATAGGAAATTTGGATGGGTTTTTATAGCCCCCCTCTGCTTTGAGAAAAGGGATATGGTTACATCGCCAGCTCTATTGCCGGGTCCCAAAATACTTTTTTAAAATCCTGTACCTGGTCGCCATCAACCTCAATGCCTTCGCTGCGCAACATTTCAGCCATACGGTCGCCGCCGAAATGAAATTTAGCGGTCAGTAAACCCTGCCTGTTAACTACCCGGTGAGCCGGCACTGGCGGATTGGCATTACCACAGGCCTGCATGGCATAACCCACCATGCGCGACGAACCCTTTGTACCTAAATAGCTGGCAATGGCCCCGTAAGAAGTGACCCTGCCCGGTGGAATTAACCGAACGACCTGGTAAACCGAATCATAGAAATTATAGTCAGGCATTGGCTATTCAAATGAAAACTTAAGGTAATTAATGTTCTTGTTATCCTTCAAATATTTCCGTTCGTAATAAGTTTTGATGGAAAGCACATCATCGGCAAATTCCGAATGGTAAAGGTTTTCGGTACTGATATGGAGTTTCAGCCCATGCTCCTTTATCTTTTCGGCAGTGTAGGCATGCAGACCGTCATTATCCGTTTTCAGGTTCATAAAACCGCCCGACTTTAGCACCTGCTTATATTTTTCCAAAAATCGCGGCGATGTTAACCGCTTTTTTTCGCGGCTTAACTGCGGCTGCGGGTCGGGAAAGGTGATCCATATCTCATCCACCTCGCCTATGGCGAAATAGTCCAGCAGCGTTTCTATCTGTATCCGCAGGAAACCAACGTTGTTTACCCCTTCTTCCAACGCATCCTTAGCGCCACGCCATATACGGTTACCTTTGTAGTCGATACCTATAAAATTCTTTTGAGGGAAAAGCCGGGCCAGGTTAACGGTGTATTCACCTTTTCCGCAAGCCAGTTCGAGAACTACCGGGTTGGCATTTTTAAAAAAATCGCTGGCCCACACACCTTTATAGGGTATACCGGCGTCCAGCTGCACTACGTTGCTAAATGTAGCTACCTCGGCAAAACGTTTTAATTTATCTTTTCCCACGCCGCAAAAGTAAGCATTAAGCGGAAAGCCCAAAGCTTCTACAGGAAGGAACAAAAAGCTTTTTGCTTTGGTCTTTTAGCTTTTAACTCAGGACGCTTCACTTTCAGGCGGAATGCCGTAGTCTGATTGCCTGTCTTTTTTTTCGAACAGCGTTTTTACTTTATCCCATAAACCGGCAACACTATCTTCATTTATAAATCGGGAAGCTTTTTGGGACACCAGGCTTACCAGCGTTTTAACCAGGAATCCCGAGTTACGGAAGATGGTTTTGTTCAGCATAAGGGGCAGTAATATCCTGGATATTACCGACACGAAATCCTGCTGAAACAGGTCGTTTTTGCCACCACGCTTGTTGGGGAAGGCGGAATATAGGGTAGCAAGCGCCGCTATCGGCGAATTAAACCGCTCGGCCAGGGCATCGCCCTGCTCCTGCTTTATGATTTTAAGACGCGCTATTTCGGCCCGCAGATCATCCACATTATTTATAATCACGTCAGCCATTATTTGAAGAAGTTTTTAATGAACATATCCGTAAGCTTCGGCTTTAGCTTGTCTTTCCTGTTCATCATGATCAAAGCGATGATAAGGTAGATGGCGGCCATGCACCCGAACCCGGCCCAGTACGAATTAAGCAGGCTGGAGAGCGCAAAAGCTATAGCAAGGCTCACAAAAAGAAATGTAAGAACAAAACAAACACTCACAATAAAATCCACCACAAAGCCACCGAGCATTTTCGATCCCTTCTCGATGGCCTCATATTTCGCAAGCTTTATTTGCGTCTCCGCATATTCTTTCAGTTGATCGATAATAGGCGGCGCAGCAGGTTCTTTTTGTTCTTCTTCCATAAGTCGTTGTATAGTCCCGGGTATAACCGGGACTAATTATTTATGCATGTTCCAGGTCGTCCTGGTATTCTTCGTCGGCCGATTTTATCTTGCTTTTGATATTATCAACCACTTTATCCTTAAATCCCACCAGGTTGTCTATCTCGCTTGCGGCGGTCTCTCTTATCGAATCACCCAATTTCTTTAACGAATCGGTAAGTTTATCCCTCGTTTCGGTACCTTTTTCAGGCGCGAATAATATCCCTAATGCTGCTCCTGCTGCTAGCCCTGCAAGCAATGCAACTACTACTTTCGAGTTGTCACTCATATTATTATATTTTTAAGTTGAACATTTTAATATATAACGGTTAAAAACCCTGCCAATTATTTATAAACAGACTTTTAGTCAGGTATCCGGTTAATTATAATTGATCGTATCAATATCGGCATTTTCATTTGTGTGGGCAAAAAATATTCTATTTAGGCTAATTGTCCATGTTTGTCCTGATGCGGTCCAACCTTTCGGCTGCCATCCGGTTGGTCTCGTATATTTCAACCAAAAGCAGGAAATACGACAAAAGCAACGGCCCGAAAACCAACCCCAAAATACCAAAAAGCGGAATGCCGATAAATACACCTATCACCGTAATCAGGGGATGGGTGTTACCGACCCTCTTATTGATGATCATTCGTAATACATTGTCCACGTTACCTATAAAAAGCAGCCCGTATGCCAGCAGAAATATTCCTTTCATCGTATGATCGTTCGCAAAAAGGATAATACTGGCCGGGATGGTTAGCGTGGGCGCGCCTACCACCGGCAAAAAAGAGATGAACATGCCTATTACCCCCCAAAATATGGGATCGGGAATGCCGAAGGCATAAAAGCCCATAGCCAGCAAGGTGCCCTGCACAAAGGCGATAATGCCCTGCCCAAGCACATTACTATAGGTGGCATTATGCAGTGTTTCGGCAAACTTTAGCGCGTGCTGCTCGCGAAACGGAGCAAATTTGAGTACCCCTTTTTCAAACTCGCGTATTTGTGTGAACATAAAATACAGCAGAAAATACATAACCAGCAGGGTGATGATGATATTGACCGCGCTACTGAGGATGGACGGGAAAAGCTGGGCTATATACTCACTTGCCTTTTGCAGCGTATTTTCTGCAAGTTTTGGCTGGTTAAGGTGCTGGCTCGAAAAGATATCGATCTTGTATATCCAGTCCTGTATTGGGAGCGACTCTTTGCTGATGCCCGATATTTTCTGAATAACCATGATACTGAGCGCCAGGAATGGGATGACGATGACGATGAGCGAGATAAATATGATCAGCAATGCTACCAGTGTTTTGTTCCATCCGCGTTTTTCGGCAAGCCCAATGTATACCGGCCTGAACAGGGTAAATAGTATAATGGCCCCCAATATGGAACTGAACAACCCGCTCAACGCATACAGCAGGAAACAAGCCAAAATAATTATACTGGCAAGTATGATATTGTTACGCTGTTTATGGTTGAAAATAGACATTGAGGGATTTATTGCAATAAGTACAAACCTATAAACAAAAAAGCACTAAAATGTTTTTTAGCGCCTCAATTAAAATGCTTTACCTTTTTATGACTAGTCAAGCTCGTCGAGCAGCAAATTGATCTTTGCGCAGCTCATGGCGATGGTGTTGATGTAAAAAGCAACATCTGAGGTCGCGTCATCCGGCACTTCATATTTCAGCTGCTCAACCGATAAGTTGATGTTTGAAAGCTGGTTGCGGATATCGTGCCTTACCCTTCGTGTGTTATCGCCGTCTTTTTCTGGCTCTTCCATAATTACTTGCCTAAGTTAATAGCTTTCATTTTATTGTAAAGAGTTTTCCGGTCGATATTTAAAATTTCGGCAGCTTTAGTTTTGTTAAAGTTTACTTCGCGCAGCACTTTTAGTATGGTATCATATTCGGCTTCCTGTGCGGCATTTTTCAGGTCGTGCCTGCTTTCTTTTGCAGCAGCTTGTTCGGGCTCAGATAAAACTGTTACCGATTCAAACACCGGCGCCGATGCCCTGAAATTTGATATCTCCAGCGGGAGGGCCTTCAGCGGTATCACATCGCCTTCGGCTATCAAAGTGGCGCGGCGCACCACGTTCTTTAATTCGCGGATATTGCCCGCCCAGCGGTAGTTCATAAAACACTCCTCCACTTCGGGTGAGAATGAGCTTACGTTGCGGCCCAGTTCGGCATTGGCTATCTGTAAAAAGTGATTGGCCAGCAGCATAATATCTCCGCCAAGTTCGCGCAGCGCAGGCATATAAATAGTAAATTCGTTAAACCTATGGTACAGGTCTTCGCGGAAACGCCCTTTCGAAATCCCATCCTGCAGGTTTTCGTTAGTGGCTATAATAATGCGCACATCCAGGTCTATCTCCTTAGTGCTTCCTATGCGTTTTACTTTTCTTTCCTGCACGGTACGCAGCAAAGCCGCCTGTATATCGTACGAGAGGTTACCTACTTCGTCCAAAAACAGGGTACCGCCATTGGCCATCTCAAAGTGGCCTATCTTGGTATACAATGCTCCTGTAAAAGACCCTTTTTCGTGCCCAAAAAATTCACTCGCGGCCAGTTCTTTGGTTAACGAACCGCAGTCCATGGCGATAAAAGGCATGTTAGCACGCTGGCTATGCAGGTGTATATTTTTTGCAGCCGATTCTTTACCGGTACCGCTTTCGCCCAAAATAATTACGCTGTAATTTGTTGGGGCAACCAGCTCTATCTGGCGGGCAAGCTCTTTAGCAGCCTTACTTGTGCCTACAACAAATTCGCTATTGGGCAAGTGTGGTTTTTTGCCGTTTGTAGGCTTGGTAACATTGATGGCAGGCTCCGGATCATCCACCAGCGCATGGTGGGTTTCAAAGGCCTTGTTGATCGTATTGAGTATCTCATCGGGATAAAGCGGCTTAGTGATATAATCGTAAGCGCCCATCTTTATCAGTTCAACGGCCATTTTAATATCCGAATAGCCCGTGATAATAATAACACCTGTTTTGGGATACTGGGTTTTGATGGTCTTTAGCATCTCGCGGCCGTCGGTATCCTCCAGCCGGAAATCGCAAAGGACAAGGTCGAAAGAACCATTTTTTAGTAATTCGAGACCACTTGAACCAGTGGCAGCTGTAGCGACGTCAAAACCGTTCCGCGTCAAAAACTTTGACAGTAACAACGCGACATTAACTTCATCATCAATGATGAGAATTTTCTTCATAACAGGTATTAGCTAATTTTGACAGGTAAACGTATTACTGCTACGTCAAGTTACACACAAATTTGCTAATTTTTTGGGTAAATTTTAATTATAGCGCTAATTTTTATATTTCTTGAATAAAAAAACGACAAAAGGGCCCGCTAAGGCCCTTCGTCACTTTAATTGATGGTAGAAAAATTACTTGGTGCCAAAGGCATAAGCCAGGCGCAATGCAACAAAGTTTACCTTGCTGTCGTCGATAGTACTGTTAAACTTGGTGCTGCCTTCAAAACGTACGCCGGCATCGATAAAGCTTTTGCCGCCAATAGGGAATTGATAACCAACCTGTGGCGCGTAAATGAATGCTGCGCTGTTGTCAAAACCAAGGTCCGATTTGTTTAAAGCAAATGCAGCACCGGCTTCGCCCTGTATGTACAGGTGGCTGACAGGGAAATATTTCAAACCTGCTTTTACCGGTAACAATTGAATGTTGGTAGCATCCAGACCGGTTCCGTCGATGTTGTTTTTACCGAAGATGTTGTTGTAGCCTGCATTAACAGTTACAAACAATTGGTTTTGAACAACCGGGATATCGGCCTGTACCGAACCGCCAAGGTTCCAGTTATAAGCATTTGAAAGGTTTCCGGTCGGAATACCCGCATCTACGCCAACGCTCCATATAATTCCGTTTGAAGTTGTAGTTTTTGCCGAAGAAGCAGGGGTACTGGTTTGTGCTTTTGCGCCATAGGCCAATCCGGCAAAAGCGAGCACGAGGGCTGAAATTTTGAATGTACTTTTCATTTTGTTATGTGTTTTATTAATGTGTTTATTGAAACACAGGGCAAAGTAAAGCACGAAAAGTAACACACAGTTTCATCCAATTGTCACGATTATTCAATCGCTTGATTAACAACGAGATATTTTTGACCAAATATGTAAATTAGTCAGTTTATTGTAAAAAAAGTGACTTATTTACCCTGAAAATTGGGTTTTCGTTTTTCAAGAAACGCCGCAACACCTTCTTTGAAGTCTTCGGTATCGAACGATTGGGCAAATTTTTCGATCTCTGTCTCAAATCCGTCGGCGTTGTTTTGGGTTGATGCATTGACCGCCTGGATGGCCGCCGCAAGCGCGAGCGGCGCCCGCGAAAGTATACGGTTCATGATTGCTTCGGCGGCAGGCAATAGTTCTTCGGGCGCCGTTACATGGTTGACCAGGCCATAGGCGTGGGCATCTTCGGCCTGGATCATATCGCCGGTCAGTATCATTTCCAGCGCCCGGCCGCGGCCAACCAGGCGGGCAAGGCGCTGCGTACCGCCGTATCCAGGTATCAAACCCAGGCTTACCTCAGGCAGGCCCATTTTGGCGTTGTTGGATGCTATGCGGATATGACAAGCCAAAGCCAGTTCTAATCCACCGCCTAAAGCAAAACCGTTGATTGCAGCAATGATGGGTTTGCTGCTGTTTTCGATCATATTGAAAACCGTGCGATGCCCGTGACGCGCGAGTTGTTCGCCTTTTGCTGAATCGAAAGAAGCAAATTCGGCGATATCAGCACCTGCCACAAATGCCTTTTCACCGGCGCCGGTAATGATAATGCCACCCACCTGGTCGCTATTTAAGGCATCATAAAGTGCAGTATGCAATTCGGCCAGGGTATTGCGATTGAGCGCATTCATCTTGCCTGCGCGGTTGATGATGATGTGGTGAATGCGGTTATCGGTATGGGTAAGCAGGTTTTCGAACATGGACATAGGATGCGTGATTGGAATTACTTGCCAAGGAGATACTTCTCCCCGCTCAATTGCCGCGGGGGCTGTTACTTTTGGCTTGATCCAAAAGTAACCAAAAGATCAAGACAAAAAAATCCTTCCGCCCACAGGCCAGGCTCCAATGTCATTAACTTAAGGAAAAATGGCGATAATGAACGCGCTCCGTTGACTCACCCCGACGACGCTACGCTGGTCGGCCCTCTCTTTGCTGCGCATAAAGAGGGCATTTAAACCCTCTTTACGAAGTAGAGAGGGTGGTCGGGCGAAGCAACGACCGGGTGAGTCGAGTAGACGACTTGCTTAACTTAATGACATTGGGCCAGGCTCCCAGGCCCGCGTTTTTTGTCGGGCCTTTGCGCTTTTGAATCCTAAACGGACGGGCGAATAATTTTTTCTCTAAAAATTACGGTGCTCATGCACCCAATTGGTAATATATTTTACAATTTCAGCCGTAGTTGTTCCCGGTGGGAACAGTTCGCCAACACCCAGCCCTTTCAGCTCTGTCATATCACTTTCGGGTATTATACCGCCGCCTGTTACCAGTACATCGTCCATACCTTTTTCCTTCATCAGGTTAATGATCCTGGGGAAAACGGTCATGTGCGCCCCGGAAAGTATGGATACGCCTATTGCGTCCACATCCTCCTGCAAGGCGGTATTCACCACCATTTCGGGCGTCTGCCGCAGACCGGTATAGATCACCTCCATACCCGCGTCGCGCAGGCTGGTAGCGATGATGCGCGCACCACGGTCGTGCCCGTCAAGGCCCACTTTGGCAACCAGTACACGTATCGGGCGTTTAAATTCGTTACTCATGGTAAGCAATTGGTGTGTAAAGGTAGAAAGAAAAAGACAAATCAGGCGGGGTACTGACAGGTGAACACGATTAAGGATTAAGCCTCACCCCGGCCCTCTCCAAAGGAGAGAGAGGTACAGGCGGGAGTTCGAAAGAAAGGAAAAGTCCTTTCCTTTGGAGAGGATTTAGGTGAGGCAGACCCTACAAATCAATTAAATCCCTTAATCGTGTTTTACAGGTAACTCAGCCACCATTTTTCCTTATGCTTTTGCTTATAGGCATCGTATTTTTTGCATAGCGGGTATAGGCCAACTACTATAGCGATCCATATTAAGTACGTCACCGGTAACGAAAATCCGTAACCCTTCAGATTGGTAGTAAACCATATTGGTTTATCCATTAACCAGCGATGCCAGTCCTGCCCGGGCGTTACAGCAGATGATATTACAGCGATGAGGTGGATGATATAAATATGGATGAGGTAATAGAACATGGGGACCCGCCCGTACACTGAAACTACTTTTACAACACCATTCTGCACTTTCTCGGCGAATGCCAGGAACACGCAGGCCGAACCGATGGTGAGCAATACATACAATAAAGACGGCGGGTACTTATTCACGTTCAGGAACGAGAGAAAGGTGAAAAAGCCATCCTTTTGGGTGCTCCACTTTACTGGGTCGCCGTATATATTGCTGTACCGCAGCACCACGAATAAAGCCAGGGCCGAAAATCCCACGGTTGCCAATATCTTTTTCCGCTTCGCCGTATCGAATTCCGATGTGAATAATTCTCCCAGGCAATACCCCAGTGACATTATCGCAAACAGCGGGATGATGGGGTATCCTACCAAAAGCATTTCGTTATGCCAGGTAAAAAATTGCTGATCGTGCAGTAATGACCAGCCGAAACCCGCCAGGGTATTTCCAGGAACATGTATATGATCCAAAAGATTATGCCCCGCGATGATAGCAATGCTGAGTACGAGCAAAAGCCTTTTCGGCAGGTGGATCAACGCAGCCAGTGCTATCATACTTACACCCAGTGCCCATATCGTGATGAAAAAGAACATAGGGAAGGCAGGGTTAAAGTTCCAGCCAAAGTTTACGACGATCATCTCGAGTAAAACCAGCCAGAGGCCGCGTTTCACCAGGAAAACGGAGAGTTCGCTTTTGCTTTTCTTCCGGCCCATCAGGTAAGCCGAGGTACCCGCCAGCAGCAAAAATATGGGAGCGCAAAAATGTGTTATCCAGCGGGTGAAGAAAAGCGCCCCGCTTGTTTTGGTGAGATCGAGCGGGTCGAAATAAAATGAGCCGAAAAATAAATAATCGCGCACATGGTCGAGCGCCATGATGATCATGATGGTGCCACGCAGAAAGTCGATGGAAGTTATCCTGTTTTTTGTGATGGTTGCGGTTGCGTTCATGTTTCGAAGATAGCACTATTTTGATGTCGTGTTAAACCCGGAACTTGCTAAAGACACGATTATAGGATTTTATCGATTAGTACTTTTTAATTAGTGCCGAACGATTAAAGTCCTCTCCCCTGGAGAGGACTTAGGTGAGGCCAATTTCGACGATCTTAAACAGTGTATTCCAGCAACTCCATCCGGTTCCCAAACGGGTCGAGAAAAAAGAAACGGTCGCGGTCGGCTATCTTCTCTTCTTCATAAGTTTTAACGCCGTTTGATTCGAGCTGCTCGCGGGCTGCATCCAGGTTTGCAACTTCGAATGCACTATGGCGCGAGGTGCTCAACAGGCCCGGCTCGATGCCGATATGAAGACCGATGTCTCCTATTTCAAACCAGTAACCGGGATGTTTGAAAACCTCCGGGCGGTGGGCTGGTTTAAGGCCGACGACATCTGTGTAAAATTTACGCGCTTCTTCCAGCCGTTCCGGCGGAACGCAGATATGGATATGGTCGGCGCGTTTAAAGGTGATCATTCGTGTTCGGCAAAAGTGAGGACATAATTATTGTTGTCCAATATAGAGAATTCGGTGGCGCCATAAAAAGTTTTTTCGAGCCCCTTTAATACTTTCACTTTATCTTTTACCGATTCAAAAAACTCGCGAATATTTTTCAGGTTGATATACAGCAGCAGCGAGCCACCATCGTTCCGGCTTATCTCGGGCAGTTCTTCCTCCAAACTGTCGAAGGTCTGGAACATAATGGTAACGCCGCCGTTCACCATCATCACCCACACCAGTTCGTCGCCCTGCTCGGGTACCGACATGGCTACTTTGAATCCCAGCAATGTGTAAAGTGCTACCGTTTCCTGTATGTTCCTTGTAAAAAAATTGGGCGCTAAAGTTTCCATAAAAACTGAATTTACCCGTAAATATCAGAATAAATAGTTCACGCCAAACTGGTAATATGAAATTTTAACATCATAGGCGTGGCTTGAAGAGATGGGGGCCGACAAGCCATAAGAAGCATTTATTTGTACCTTTTCACCGATAACAACCCCTGTTCCCAGTCTGAACATATTCCAGTAATGCAAAAGTGCAGGATAATTGGGTGTGCTTGTTGTGGATACGTTGTTGAAATTAACCTGGTAAGCATATTTGTTGTAAGACGAGAAATTGAGAGCAATACCCCCATCAAGAAATACCTTAAACTGATCGGTAGAATATACGTTGTAGATGACCTGCGGAACTACAGATACATTATATTGTTTAAAATCAAGAGATGCCGTTGTGCCGCCACCGTCAATTACTGTTGAAGGGATGGTAAAATGTGACCCCGAGTATTCTATTTCGGCCCTGAAAACAAACTTTTTGGTGTATTTATTCAAGAAAAAGTCGGCACCGGCGGATACTACGGGGGAAGTTACGCTTTGATTGGTGCCATTTGGAAAGAAAGCCCCACCACCGCCGGCATTAAGCTTATTGAACCTGGCACCAGCGCCAGCAAAAACCCTGGCCCCGAAAACACCCGGAGGCGTAAAGCTTTGCGAACTTTCGCCGTTTATAAGATCGACTACTTCCCTAAGATCGCGCTCCCTGTAATTGGCGTATTTTATATCTTCCGTTAATTTGGCGCTGTCCTTATTGTAATGATCAGCAACCAATTTTAATTGATTCCTGAAAGTAAATAAAGTTTGAACCTTTACATTATTCTCCGCGATATAAAATATGTAGTAATCCAGCTCATGGGCCTGCCGGTCTTCGGTGCTGGTGATGTAATACCGGGTCTTGATGTCGTCTGTCAAACTGAATAGGGAAACACTTTTCCCGGCCACAACAACTTTTAAGAATGCGGTGTCTGTCGTTTTGCCGGTATCAATGCCAATGGATAATTTATTTGGATTGGTTTGACCTTTGCTTTTAGACACGATAAATTTATGGTAATATTCGGCTCCATTTATGCCAAACGCGACCATGTTGGCGGCAGAAAATTGTGTTGGCGCCGACTGATTTAAATTACTTTTAAATGAAATCTGCTTCGGATTATTTTCCCATTCTTTGTAATCAATAAACCCTTTTAAAGTATCACTTTTAAGGTCGACAATGTAGGCGGGTCTGTAATTATGCTGGGCCTCAGCGTCCTGGAAAATCAGGAAGGATAAAACTGTCAGACAAAATAAATATTTCATATATAAAATTTAGGTTTGCTAAAGTATATGTTTTTTGCAATACTATTTCAACTCAATAATTAATTTAATGGGAAAATTAGAAGATGATTTCAACGCCTATCGTACCAGGATGAACGACAGGATCATGGAGTCGGCCAATACCAATATTAAACGTTTTTTCGCGCTGGACACCACCACTTATGCCGATGGTGCGCTGGATGTAAAAACAAAGGAAATGCTGGGCCTGGTAGCCTCCATGGTGCTGCGCTGCGACGACTGCATCAAATACCACCTGGGCAAATGCCATGAAGCCGGCGTAAACCATGATGAAATGAACGAGGTGTTTATGATCGCAAATTTGGTTGGTGGGTCTATCGTTATTCCTCACTACCGCAGAGCGGTGGAATATTGGGATGAGTTGTGTGGATTATAAGCCTCCGTGTCATTGCGAGAAGGAACGACGAAGCAATCCTGTCGCCATGCATGCGAAGAGGTTGCCACGCTACGCTCGCAATGACATCGTTTTTATTTTAAAAATCAAGTAAATATGCCAACTGCCAACTCAAAACTGCCAACTGAAATTAAACGCTGTACATGGCCGGGAACCGACGAACTTTACATTAAATACCACGACGAAGAATGGGGCAAAGAAGTGCACGACGATAAGGTCCTGTTCGAATTTCTGATCCTTGAATCGGCCCAGGCAGGTTTAAGCTGGATCACCATCCTGCGGCGGCGCGAAGGTTACCGCAGTGCCTTTGCAAATTTTGATGTGCATAAAGTAGCAGCCTTTACTGATGAGGATGTAGAGCGCCTGATGCAGGATACGGGTATCATCCGAAACCGGTTAAAAATTCTGGCGGCTATTAATAACGCTAAGTTATTTATCGAAGTGCAAAAGGAGTTTGGCTCGTTCGATAAATACCTGTACAGCTTTATGCCCGATGGCAGGCCAATAATTAATCATACCCATAAAATACCTGCCAGTACCCCCATTTCGGATGCGATCAGCAAGGACATGAAAAAACGCGGCTTCAAATTTTTCGGTACTACCATTTGTTATGCCCACATGCAGGCCACCGGCATGGTAAACGATCACTTGCCCGACTGCTCTTTTAAATAGTGATTCCACCGATTGTAACAGGATTCCACTGATTGGATTTTGATTACATGGATTAGTATGTATTTTTGAAAATCGGTGCAATCATTTTAAACCATCGGTGTAATCACACAGTAATCAGTGTAATCAAAAATCATATGAAGAAGCTTTTTCTTTTGGACGGCATGGCGCTTATTTACCGGGCTCATTTCGCGTTGAGCAAAACCCCGCGTTTTACTTCCGGCGGCCTCAATACCTCGGCAATGCTGGGCTTTACCAATACGCTGCTGGATGTGCTGAAAAAAGAAAGGCCTACCCACATGGCCGTAGTTTTTGATACCGATGCACCTACCGAGCGCCACACCGAATTTGAAGCCTACAAGGCTCAGCGCGAATCAATGCCTGAGGACCTGGCTGCTGCCCTCCCTTATATTTTTAAGATTGTTTTAGGATTTAATATACCGCTAATAACTTCGGACGGTTATGAGGCGGATGACATCATCGGCACCCTTGCCAAAAAAGCCGAAGCTAAAGGCTACCAGGTTTACTGCATGACGCCCGACAAGGATTTCGCGCAGCTGGTTTCCGACAATATCAAACTGTATAAGCCGGGCCGCCAGGGTAACGAGGTGGAAATAATGGGCGTGAAGGAAGTACTGGAAAAATGGGAAGTTAATGATCCGCTGCAAGTGATAGACATCCTCGGCCTTTGGGGCGATGCTGTGGATAATATCCCCGGCATTCCTGGTATTGGTGAAAAGACAGCGAAGGCGCTCATCAAGCAATATGGCTCGATGGAGAATATCATTGCCAACAGCCACGAATTAAAGGGCAAGCAGCGCGAAAATGTCGAGCAATTTGCCGAGCAGGGCTTGCTGTCCAAACGCCTCGCTACTATCAACCTGAATGCGCCGGTCGAGCTGGATGAGGCCGGGCTGGAAATGTGCGCGCCAAGTAAAGACCTGCTGGAGCCGTTGTTTGCTGAACTGGAATTCCGTACCCTGGGCCGCCGTGTATTTGGCGACGATTTCAGCATTACCGAAACCCGGGCGGTATCTATCCAAACCGACCTGTTTGGCGAACCGGTATCTTCGGGCCGTACCACGATGACAGTGGATGTGCAGGATATAGCCGAACCCGAAGGGCAGCCCGAACCAGGCAAAAACATCAATAACGTTGAGCACGAATACATTCTTGCCGATACCAAAGAGAAACGCGCCGGACTGATAGCCGAACTGAAACAGCAAAAAACCATTTGCTTCGATACTGAGACTACGGGGACTGACGCCAACCATTGCGAATTGGTAGGACTGTCATTCGCCATAAAACATCATCACGGCTGGTACGTGCCAGTTCCTGCCGATCAAAAAGAGGCACAGGTTATCGTTGACGAATTTAAGACCGTTTTAGAAGACGAGAACATCGGTAAAATAGGCCAGAATATCAAGTTTGATGTGCTGATGCTAAAATGGTACGGTGTACAGGTGAGGGGCGCCCTGTTCGACACCATGCTGGCACATTACGTGCTCGATCCGGATACACGCCATAATATGGATGTGATGTCGGAAAATTACCTCGGTTACAGCCCTGTTTCCATTACCGAGCTGATAGGCCCCAAGGGCAAGGCCCAGGGCAGTATGCGCGATGTAGAGTTGGAAAAGATAAAAGAGTACGCTGCCGAAGATGCCGACATTACCCTGCAGCTGCACGATGTTTTCCAGCCGAAAGTGAAACAGGCCGAGGCCGAAAAATTGATCAACGATATTGAGTGCCCCCTGATTTATGTACTTGCCGATATGGAGTACGAAGGTGTGCGCATAGACCATAATACGCTGGCCGAATTTTCAAAAGAACTGGTAGGCGACATTGCCAAACTGGAAAGAACGGTTTATGACAAGGCCGGCGTCCGCTTTAATATTGCATCGCCAAAGCAGTTGGGCGAGGTGCTGTTTGAGAAACTGATGCTCGACCCGAAAGCAAAAAAAACCAAAACAGGCCAATACCAAACCGGCGAGGATGTGCTACTTGCCCTGGCCTCCAAAAGTGATATTGTGCGCGATATTTTGGATTACCGCCAATTGCAAAAATTGAAATCGACTTATGTTGACGCCTTGCCGCAAATGGTGAGCCCCAAAACCGGCCGCGTGCATACCTCCTATAACCAGGCGGTGGCCGCCACCGGGCGTTTAAGCTCCACCAACCCCAACCTGCAAAATATCCCGATCCGAACCGAACGCGGCCGCGAGGTTCGCAAGGCATTTATCCCGCGTGATGAGAACCATACCATCGTTTCGGCGGATTATTCGCAGATCGAATTGCGCATCATAGCGGAGATCAGCAAGGACGCCAACATGCTGGATGCCTTCGCCAAAAACCTCGATATCCACACCGCTACAGCCGCTAAAGTATACGGCAAGGAACTGCACGAAGTAACCAGCGATGAGCGCCGAAACGCCAAGGCGGTTAACTTCGGCATCATCTATGGACAGTCGGCGTTTGGCTTGTCACAAAGTTTGGGCATACCCCGCAAGGAGGCTGCCGAGATCATTGAGAACTACTTTACCCAATACTCGGGCATTAAACAATACATGGCCGATACCATGAATTTTGCCCGCGAGAATGGTTATGTGTGCACCCTGATGGGTCGCCGCCGCTACCTGCGCGATATCAATTCGGCCAATGCTACCGTGCGCGGCTTTGCCGAACGAAATGCCATCAATGCGCCTATACAGGGCTCGGCGGCGGATATGATCAAGATAGCCATGATCAACATTCACCGCGAATTGAAGGCCCAAAAAATGGATGCCCGCATGACCATGCAGGTGCATGACGAGTTGGTGTTTGACGTGCCCAACCACGAGGTGGAAAAGATAAAACCCATCATCAGCGAAGGCATGAGGAACGCCATCAAAACCAATGTGCCAATTTTAGTCGAGATAGGCACCGGTGCGAACTGGCTGGAGGCGCATTGATTTTGGTCCGAAAGTCGGGAAGTCCGCGTAAGTCCGAAAGATAGGTATGCGTTGTAGAATAGAAAGCTTTCGGCTAAAGCCCCTATCTTTTCACTTATTTATCCGTCCCATAAATGGGACGGCAATGAACTAATTTATTTTATTGCCGTTGGCTTCAGCCAACGGACCAGAGACAGGCAATGGAAGGCTTCAGCCAAACCCGCCAGGTTTAGCGTCTGCGCTAAACCTTAGCCTGGTTCGGGCGTCCACGCCCGCTTTTGCAATGTAAAATTTATGCTATTACTAAAGCGAATCAGCTATAACCTAAACTTATTGGGCTTACCGGTGTTGTGTTAAATGATCGCCGCATAAGCGATGAACTTAAAAACACAATTATCATGAAAGCAAAATTACTGCTGCCGGCTATATTGCTGGCAGCCATCTGTTTCCAAAGTTGCGTAAGCAATAAAAAATATGCCCAGCTGCAGTCTGATTACAATAAGTCGCTCGACACCAATAGTAAGCTTAAGCTAAGCTGGCAAAGGACCCAGCAGGAACTGGCTGTGTCGCAAAACCAGGTGCAAAACCTGCAAACGCAGATAGACCAGGCTAAATCGACCCAGGCTGCCTTGCAGGCCGCGCTCGACAAGTGTCTTGCCGGCAGCAACCAGGGCAATGTGAACGTGGCCAAACTGGCCGACCAGATCAAGGCTTCAGACCAGTATATCAAGCACCTGATAGACCTGAAGAATAAGAGCGACTCGCTGAATATGGTGCTGACCAATAACCTCACGCGTTCGCTTACAGCTGATGAAAAAAGCGACGTGGACATCAAGGTGCTGAAAGGTGTCGTTTATATTTCTTTGGCGGATAATATGCTGTACAAATCGGGCAGTTACCAGATATCGGATAAAGCCGGAGAAACGCTGAGCAAGATAGCCAAGATCATCAACGACTATTCCAGCTATGATGTGCTGGTAGAGGGTAATACCGACAATGTGCCCATATCGCAGGTAAATATCCGCAACAACTGGGATTTGAGCGCCTTGCGGGCTTCATCGGTTGTGCAAGCGCTGCAAACTACTTATAATGTAGATCCTAAACGGCTTACCGCAGGCGGCCGGGGCGAGTACAACCCGATAGCAGATAACAGCACACCGGGGGGTAAGGCAACCAACCGTCGTACTGAAATTATCATTACCCCAAAACTCGACCAGTTTATGAACCTGATAGGCAAACCGCAATCGGACCAATAAATAACGTGAGTAATTATAAGTGCAAACGCCGCGAATTGTTGTTCGTGGCGTTTGTTGTTTGAACTAATGATTAAATGATTACCATGATCCCACTGCGCCACCTAATTAACTAATATAAGGTTTTTTTTTACCCTAAAAAATGGGTGATTAAACCCTTTCATAAATCATATGTTTTTAGTTGTTTTAATGAATTGAAAACTCGTATGAAATGGGTAGCAGACACCAGTCATTATATTAATTAAACCACAATTGCTCTGAAAAATAACCTTAAAATAGTTTCAAGTATTATCAATGTAAAAAATGGGAACGACTAAACTGTTAATCTTATTTCTATTTTCGAGTACCTCGTTAATAGCCCCACAATCTTCTGATGTTTTTATTGGAGCCTATTCTGTCAAAGATAATGGCCAAATGAAAGAATATATTAAAATTGAAAAGCATGGAAACGAATTTACTGTTTCTGAAAAATTAAATGGTAGATGGCTATCGCCAAAAGTGGTCGTTCCTGTGACAAAATCTCAGATGGGGAAATTACTTGGAAAGCCTATCAATATTCAATTATTAGGACTTGGTAATGATAACGCCGCATTGATCAAAGTTCCAAAAGGATGGCATTTAGATAACTTTGTATGCAATACAGGATATTGGCTCGCAACAGTACTCGGACCGATTGAATTGTACAAAAATTGAAGTGGAAATTCACATCTCAACCCGCCTATAAGCTGTGAGGAACTTGAATCCGCTACTTAGCGGATGGGCCGTCAAGCATGGCGAACATACTTCTCAATCCCTTAGTGTATCCATTTCCAAAAAAAGCCTACACAGTTACTCGCGTTTTTGCATCCACGGCAATGCCCGGAGAGTCGCATTGAGGATGAATGGTGTGCTAAAGATGCCTCTCACCAGCTATTTCTGGCCTTTTTTGACCTTTTTTTGTTTTCCCGGGATTTTTGCGGAAAAAACGGTTGAAAAATAGTCATCTGGTGAACATTTTAACTGGTTGATTTACAGACCAAAAGCAAAAGCAGTGTTCACGAAAATGTTAAAAATAGGGCACTTTTTGCGTTTTCCAATTTGTTAATAAATTGAAAATGAAGCACTTGTGTCTAAAATGATTTGGCAAAGGGCGGTGACGTGAACACTTAGTGTGATGAGTTGTGAATGGTGAATAGTGAGTGGTGAATGCGCAATAGTGAGTAAGGAATTAACACTTACCGCGTCAGACATGTGGCATAGCCCAAATTATTACTTTAGCAAAAACCACGGCTATTACCATTCAAAAAATATGGATTTTGCAAAAAACCGTTCGGTATGCTTATAATTTAAAAAGCGAACAGCCCCGGAGGGTAAACAAATAATAAAAATTCGTTTTTTAAACAGAATATGACCCCATTGGTTGTTTATTTAAGCAATTGTTCCTTAAATTGAACCGGTTATAGTCTATTAATGAAAATCTTCCACCTAAGCGCCGAATGTTACCCTGTTGCCAAAGTTGGCGGCCTGGCCGATGTTGTGGGCGCATTACCCAAATATCAGAACCAAATGGGGCTTGACGCCTCTGTTGTAATGCCGTTTTACGAGCGCAAGTTTGTGCAGGAAAACGAGTGGGACGTAGTTTTTGAGGCTTCGTCGTTTTTGGGCGCCAGGCGTTTTTACTTCGAGATATTAAAGGAGCGGACGGATAAGCTTGGTTTTCCGTTGTTCCTGGTAAAAATACCCGGTTTGCTCGACCGGGAGAATGTTTACAGCTACCCCGACGAAACGGAGCAGTTTATTGCCTACCAGGTAGCTTTTTTGGATTGGATAACCTGGTCGCAGCAAACACCGGACATTATCCACTGCCATGATCATCATTCGGGCCTTGTTCCCTTCCTGATGTACCATGCGCGGCCATACCACCGCCTTGCTGAAATACCAACGATATTAACCATACACAACGGACAGTATCATGGCGCGTTCAACTGGAGCAAGCTGTCGCTGCTGGGAGATATCGACCTGTCAAAAACCGGCTTGCTGGAATGGAACGGCGCCATTAACCCATTGGCTGCCGCCGTAAAATGCTGCTGGAAATATACCACCGTATCGCCAACCTATTTAGAGGAACTCACTTACCAATCCAACGGGCTGGAATACCTGTTTTACCTCGAAAGAAATAAAGGCACGGGTATCCTGAACGGTATCGACACCGAGGTTTGGAACCCCAAAACTGACCCGATGATCCCCGAAAATTTTTCAATCAGGACGCTGGCATCGGGTAAACAGAAAGATAAGGAGGCGCTTTGCGCGCGGTTCAAACTATCCACCGACAGGCCGCTGATCTCGTTCATCGGTCGCCTGGTGGGCGAAAAAGGTGCCGATCTGCTGCCTAATGCCATTAAGCGCAGCATACTGGCGCATCCCGGCGGTGTAAATTTCTGCCTTCTGGGCGCGGGCGAAGTGAAAGTGCAGGACCAACTATTGGCGTTACAGACCGAATTTCCCGACCAGTGCAGTGTATTTATAGGGTACGACGAGCCGCTGGCACACCTGGTATACGCCGGGTCGGATTTCCTGCTGATGCCATCGCGCGTGGAGCCCTGCGGCCTGAATCAATTATATGCGCTTCGATATGGCACCGTACCGGTAGTGCGCACCACCGGCGGACTGCGCGATTCGGTGATCGATTTTGGCGACGAGGGTGGTTATGGCATCCGCTTTATCCAGGCCAATGCCGAAGATATTATACATGCCGTGGGCAGGGCCATTGGGTTGTATGAAACTACACCACACCTGCAATTGATACGCAAACGAATAATGGCCCTCGATTTCTCATGGGATCGGTCGGCCAAAGAATATATTAACCTTTATGAGAGTTTAAAACCTGCTATATGACATCAAAAGTAATTTCCATTGTGCTCGGCGGCGGCCAGGGAAGCCGCTTATCGCCCCTTACCGCAACACGCTCCAAACCTGCCGTACCTATAGGCGGCAAGTACCGTTTGGTTGACATCCCGATCTCGAATTGCCTGCATTCGGATATTACGCGCATTTACGTGCTTACACAGTTCAATTCAGCGTCGCTTAACAAGCACATCAAAAACACGTACCATTTCAGCAGTTTTAGCTCGGCTTTTGTCGATATCCTGGCCGCCGAACAAACGCCATCCAGCGTGGCCTGGTACCAGGGTACCGCCGATGCTGTACGGCAGAGCCTGCATCATTTGGCGGTGCATGAATTTGAGTATGTGCTTATCCTTTCGGGCGACCAGCTGTACCAAATGGATTTCCAGGATATGATACAGCATCATATCGACACCAATGCCGAAATTTCCATTGCAACCATACCGGTTCATGCCAATGACGTACCGGGCTTTGGTATATTGAAAACCGATTCGAACAACATGATCACATCGTTTATCGAAAAGCCCAAAAAGGATTTCGAAAGCTGGGCATCGGAAGTGAGCGATGAAATGAAGGCCGAAGGCAGGGTGTACCTGGCATCGATGGGTATCTATGTCTTTAACCGGAAATTACTATACGAATTACTTATGGGGAACGACCGGACCGACTTTGGTAAGGAAATTATCCCCGATTCGATAGCACATCACCGCGTGGCGAGTTACCAGTACGAGGGTTATTGGACCGACATCGGTACTATACCATCGTTCTTTGAAGCCAACCTCGGATTAACCGACGATATTCCGAAGTTTAACCTGTTTGATTCGCAGCCGATCTTCACCCGTGCAAGGATGCTGCCGCCGTCGAAGGTGTCGGGTTCGCATCTTGAAAAAACTATCATAGCAGATGGCTGCATTATCAATGCCAGCCATATTTCCCGCTCGATCGTTGGTATCCGTACCCGCATCGGTGTGGATACCGTTATCGAAAACTGCTACATCATGGGCAGCGATAATTACCAGACCCTGGAACAGATCAAGGAATCAAACCTGAGCAATTCGCCCATTATGGGTATCGGCGACCGCTGCTGCATCAAAAACGCTATCATCGACAAAAACACCTACATCGGCGATGACGTAAAGATCAACTGCGGCAATAAAAAGCTGGACGACGGCGATTACGGGACCTACACTGTACAGGATGGTATCGTGGTGATCAAGAAAAGAGCTATAATACCGCATGGGACAGTGATTTAGGTTGAATATTTTTAAAACAATCTGCATACCGATTGTTATTAATATTCAAACCAAATATTGTTACCTATGAAAAAGACAATGGCGATGATCGCTTTAGCAGCGATCTGTTTTGGTAGCTCGGCTTACGCCTTTACCCCGGTAAAAATGGCGCAGGACACTACCAAAAAAGACACCGTAAAAATGAAGGTGAAGAAAAAAGGCACCAAAGTAAAGATCAAGAAGAAAATGAAGGACAGCACGCAGATGTAATTCCTTCATGAAAGGCAAAGCCCTCTCAACGAAGTTGGGAGGGCTTTGTTATGATATATCTGCCGCTACAGCTCTATACTTTCACCTATACCCGGCAGTTGCAAATTCAACCCCGCGTTTTTAAATTTCGCGGCTACCTCGTCCTTATCAATTCTGATCACCGGGAACGAATCGTAATGTACACCTATCACATTTTGGCAATTCACAAAACCCGCTGCTTTAATGGCGTCGCCGGCCCCCATTGTATAATTATCGCCGATTGGTAAAATGGCCCAGTCAAGATTTTCGTCAGCCAGCAGCTTCATATCATAGGTTAAAGCGGTATCACCGGCGAAGTATATCTTTTTACTTTCTGTATAGATCACAAACCCGGCCGGGTTACCGCCATTGGCGCCATCAGGCATGGAACTGGAGTGGATGGCATTAACCATTTTCACCCTGCCGAAATCAAAATTGAATCCGCCGCCGATATTCATACCATGCGCATCTTTGATACCCTTACCGCCCAGCCAGTTGGCTATTTCGGCAATGCAGATGATCTTCGCCTTGCTGTTTTTATGAATGGTGAACAGGTCGGCAATATGATCCCCGTGCCCGTGAGATAATAAAATATAATCCGGTTTCAGACTGTTCACATCGATGTGTTTGGCCAGTTCGTTAGGCGAAATAAATGGATCGAACAAAAGTTTCTTGCCGCCGGTTTCCAATTCAAAAGCCGACTGTCCGTAATATGTAAATTTCATAGTGAATGATATTTGTTGTATATACCGTACTGTCATTTCGACGAGGAACGAGGAGAAATCTTATAAAAGTGGCAAATATCTATAATGTTCAAGATTTCTCTCTGTCGTTCGAAATGACAAGGTTTTGAAAACTTATTTCCCAAACATACCGCCCAATCCGCCGAACATTTCCTGGGACAAGGCAGCCATTTCGCTTTGGTTCACATTCTCGGCCTGCTGAAGGGCTTTGTTTACAGCTACTACCAGCAACTCCTCCAATTCCTCTTTATCAGCAGATTTCAGAAAATCGTTGTCAATGCTGATCGATTGTACCACCTTGTTACCATTGGCGGCAACGCTGATCTTCCCGCCCTCGGCGCTGCCGGAAACGGTTATTCCATCAAGCCGTTTTTTAACGTCTTCGGCCTTTTGCTTTGCTTCAAATAATTTGTCGAACATGGTTTCTTTTTGTTTTAAAGTTGGAATGTTAAATGCTTGATATGTTTAAGCAATAACAAAGATTGCCAGGCAAAGTTAGGTCAACTTTCCAACATTGCAATTTTACAACCCTTCAGCAAATACCAAAAAAATCAATCTTCCGCCGTATCTCCGGCACCATTGTAGGCCCCTTTGCGGATAACCGGCATGTTTTCCATTTTGAACAGGTCGTCCAAATGTAACAAACTGCCGTTTACAAGGTTTCCCAGCAGTACAATTGTAACATCATTTTTAAGATCGCGCACATAAATATGCCTGAAACCATGCCACCAGCCGGTATGGTAAACCACTTTTTGGCCGGGTGCTTCAAACAAACGCCAGCCGTAGCCATAATTAAAGTGCCCGCGTATCATTGGGTTGCGGTCGGTATAGGCCGAGTCCTGGGTGGCAGGTTTTATCAAACGTCCTGCCCGCAAGGCCTGGTCGTACAGGAACAGGTCGCCAACGGTGCTGTAAATACCCTTATCGCCCACCGGGCCGTCAAGAAAATTTGGCGCTACCGAATACTTCCAGCTGTTGCGGTCGTGTCCAACCACATCAACCGGTATCTTGTCATAAACAGCCTTGGAATAAACAGCGGTATGCGTCATGCCGGCGGGTTTAAAAACATTCTCCTTCATATACTCCGCATAGCTCATGCCGGTCACTTTCTCAATGATCGAACCAAGCACCATAAAATTAGAGTTGTTATACAGGAAACGTTTATTGGGTTTGTTGAACGGCGCAGGCTTATATTCGGCGATCATATTCATAGCCTCGGTGTTGGTAAGGCCCTTGCGTTGGTTCAGGTGGTTTTTGCGGTAAATATCGTCGATAAAATATACGTAGTTCATCATGCCCGACCGGTGGGTAAGCAGTAAACGAATGGTAACCCCCTGGTATGGGAAATTAGGGAAAAACTCCCGCACATCCTGGTCGAGTTTGATCTTACCGCGTTCCCAAAGCTGCATAATAGCGGTCGAGGTCATGGTTTTGGTAACCGATGCCAGCTGGAACTGCGAATTGATCTTCAGGCTGTCGCGTGTCAGGTGGTTTGCCCAGCCAAGCGCATTCTCGTAAACTATTTTGCCATGCCTGGCCACCAGTATATCGCCATTGAAGCCACTCTTTTGGTGCAATTTGTGAAAAAACTCATCTATTCGTTTATCCTCGTGTTTAGGATCGTATTTTAAAAGCTCGGCAGGGTTAAACGGGCCAGGAGTGTAAGTCGCCACCTTTTTGGGGCTGGCATTATTATTCCCGCAGGCTATCAACATTAGCAGGGGCGCGGTAACCGGTATTAATCCTTTAAGCACTGATCTCATGTATATTAATCTATCTTATTTAACGTCCGCGAAAATTGTAAATTATAATCCCACGGGAAACTAAAGTTTTAAACATTTTTCTTCTTTTAGTTAATAACCGTACTAAATTTATTTGGCGCGGCCGATCACAAACTTATCCTGGGTTCCCTCAATCTGAAGTATTAAAAAAATCCATAAAGCTTATGGATTCCCTTCATTATCCGCATCTATAATAAAAACTGAAGATTTGTTATTAAATTTATTACATGAAAACCTATCACAAAACCTTGTTGCTGCCGATGCTGCTTTGTCTCTCATTGGCCGCCCTCGCCCAAAATAATGACGATGCAAAATTGCTTGTAAAACAAGGCGTTGCGCTGAACGACTCGGGCAAGTACGACCGGGCCATTGAGAAATACAACCAGGCTATTAAAGCCGACCCGCAGTATGCCAACGCTTATTACGAAATGGGTTATACCTTATTCACTACCGGGAAAGAAAAAGAGGCTATTCCGTATCTCGAAAAAGTGCTGGCCCTTGAACCGAAAGCCGCCGGGGGATATGATATGCTGGGTAGTATTTACGACGACCTGAACCAATCGGATAAAGCCATTGATCTTTTTAAAAAGGGTATAGACGCCGATTCCACCTATCAGCGATTGCATTACAATATCGCTATAACCTATTACCGGCTTGGTAAATTCCATGAATCGGAGCAGGCTGCTATCAAAGCCGTTAAGCTTGATGCCACACACGCGAGCAGTCAGCGAATTTTAGCCATGGCAACTTATAAACAAAAAAAGCGGGGCATATCGCTGCTGGCCTGGTGCGACTTCCTGCTGCTTGAACCGCAAAGCAAACGCTCGCCCGAGGCATTGAACTTTGTCAAAACTATCCTCAACTTTGGTGTTACGCGCACTGGCGACAAAAATATCACCATAAATGTAAATCCTGACGAGGGTGCCGGAAATTTGTTAATGCCATTGGCGATAAGCACCGCGCTTGATAAGAAAACGAATTTGTCTGCGGTCGATTCGGTTCAGTTTGAGCTAACCTCTTTACTGCAAATATCTGCGTCTATTATAGGCGAGGATGCGCCGCCGCTGGTGAAAAACTACTATGCAGGTTATTTCGAACAGCTGGCCAAATCGGGTAATATGCCTGCTTTTGCCCGTTATATTACCTTATCGGCTTACCGGGACGAGAACCTTGCCTGGTTTAAGGAACATGATAAAGAATTGAAAGACCTGCAACAGTGGGTAGCAGCGACCAAACGCGAATTTTAACGGCAATTGTTCTAAATTTGGGAATGAAGTCTTTGTTAAAACCAATACTGATCTGGTGCCTGCTGGCCATGACTTTCTATGCCAAAGCACAGGGTAGCAGCGATGCTGCCGACCTGGTCAGACAAGGCACCCAGCTCAACAACCAGGGAAACTATGCCGGCGCCATAGAAAAATACAACGCAGCGCTGAAAATCGATTCAAATAACGCGCAAGCCAACTATCAAATGGGTTTTAGCCTTCAGGCAGCAGGAAGGGGAAATGAGGCCATCCCTTATGCCGAAAAAGCCATCAAAGGCAATGGCAGCGCTACACTTACCGCGTCGACCTATACGCTTTTGGGCAGTATCTATGATCAGACCCGTCAAATCCAAAAGGCTATCGATACTTATAAGGAAGGCATCAAACTTAACCCCGGCTTTCAGCAGCTTCACTTTAACCTCGGATTGGCCTATTCCCGGAATAAACAATACGCCGAAGCAGAGTCCGAAGCTATCGAGTCTATCAAGCTGGACCCGAAGCACGCGAGCAGCCAGCGGATGTATGCACTGGTGACGCTCCATCAGAATAAGCGCCTGAACGCCTTACTGAGCCTTTGCAGCTTTATACTGCTGGAGCCAAATACGCCGCGCAGCGCCGAAGCTTATAACAATATCCAGAGCATATTAAAAGGAGGTACGTTAAGCGGCGCTAATGGCCGGCAAACCATCATTCTATCCCCAAAAGACAAACAGGAGATAGCGGTGCAAAACATGGTTATATTCACCACGGTCTCCGTGGCCCGCCAAAAGAAACTGGCGGGTATGGATCTGCTGGAGTTTGAATTGAAACACATCTTTAGCATAGCGGGTAACATGGCTAATGACGATAAGGAAAAAGATTTTTTTGATAAGTTCTTTGCCGCTTATTTTTTGAACCTGGCGCAAAGCGATAACATAGCCGCATTTACACGCATGGTTAGCCGGAGTGCCGATAAAGAAGAAAATACCAAATGGATGGCCGAGCATGACGCGGAGGTAAAAGCGCTGGACAAATGGATGGCAGAAACACGGATGAGCCTTTAACCCAAACCTTAACATGAATAAAAAACATCTACTTGAATTTATCCCCTTAATTACTTTCTTTCTGTTCAGTTTATCTCCTCTTTTTAAACTTGGGGTTCCCTACGCTACAATAATAACCCTGGTAAGTGGCGGGCTACTTAGCATGCTTTATTTTTACGCATCATATTGGTTATTTGCAGGAACCGGCATAGCACCAGTGACCAGGATAATTGCGGGGCTTACTTTTAGTGTCACCATCGTTGCCATCATATACAGTTTATTTCGTTGGCCTTACTGGTATCTATTCAGCAATATAGGTTTTGCCGGATTGGGCATAGTGTTGGTAATTTCTTTATTTAACTACCTGTCACCTGGCTATAAAGCATTAGTTTACAGAACTTTTCTATTTTTGATTTTAATCGCGGCAGTATATAGTTACAGGAGTTTCCGTGCCTGAGACCTGATATCTCTTCGCTCTCCCGCTGCCTTTGTCTCACAGGCAGCAAATAACCCCAACAATAATATTACCATTTCCCTCCCTCCCGCATGGGTAAAAACCCTAAATTTGCCCGCACATAATTCATTACAAATACCATGAGTTTCAGAACTGAACACGATACCATGGGCGAGGTACAGGTACCTGCCGATAAATACTGGGGCGCACAAACCGAACGTTCACGCAATAACTTTAAAATAGGTCCCGAGGCATCTATGCCGAAGGAGATCATCAGCGCATTTGCTTACCTGAAGAAAGCTGCCGCCTATACCAATACCGATTGCGGCGTATTGCCTGCCGAAAAACGCGACCTGATAGCACAGGTGTGCGACGAGATACTGGAAGGCAAACTTGCCGGCGAATTTCCACTGGTGATCTGGCAAACCGGCTCGGGCACGCAATCGAACATGAACGTGAACGAGGTAGTTGCTAACCGCTCGCATGTATTGCAGGGCAATAAACTGGGCGAAGGCAAAACCTTCATCCATCCTAACGACGATGTTAACAAATCGCAGTCATCCAATGATACCTATCCCACTGCTATGCACATCGCCGCCTATAAAATGGTGATGGAGGTAACTATACCGGGCATCGAGAAATTGCGTGATACGCTAAAGGCAAAGTCCGAAGCATTTAAAAGCGTGGTAAAGATCGGTCGTACCCACCTGATGGATGCTACACCCCTTACTTTGGGGCAGGAGTTTTCGGGCTATGTATCACAGCTCGATCATGGATTAAAGGCTTTAAGAAATACACTTGATCACTTATCCGAATTAGCCCTTGGCGGCACCGCCGTTGGTACCGGTATCAATACCCCTAAAGGTTATGATGTAAAGGTGGCTGAATATATCGCAAAGTTTACGGGCCTGCCGTTTCGTACTGCTGAAAACAAATTTGAGGCACTGGCGGCACATGATGCCATTGTGGAAAGTCACGGTGCTTTAAAACAAATCGCTGTTTCGCTGATGAAAATTGCCAACGATATCCGCATGCTGGCCTCTGGCCCTCGCTCGGGTATTGGCGAAATACATATACCGGATAACGAGCCGGGCTCGTCCATTATGCCGGGCAAAGTAAACCCAACCCAAAACGAGGCGGTTACCATGGTAGCCGCGCAGGTAATGGGTAACGACGTTGCCATATCTATAGCCGGATCAAACGGTCATTACGAGCTGAATGTTTTCAAACCAGTTATGGCAGCCAACTTCCTGCAATCTGCACGTTTGATAGGCGATGCCTGTGTATCCTTTAACGACCATTGCGCTGTTGGTATCGAGCCAAATTATGCCGGTATCAAAAAGCACCTCGAAAATTCGCTGATGCTGGTGACAGCTTTGAACCCGCACATCGGTTACGAGAATGCCGCCAAGATCGCCAAAACAGCTTTGAAACAAAACCAATCCCTACGGGAAGCAGCCATCGGTTTAGGTTTGCTTACCAACGAGCAGTTCGACCAATGGGTTAAGCCGGAAGATATGATCGGCAGTTTAAAGTAAGCCTCACCCCAACCCCTCTCTACCGGAGAGAGGCTTTTAATTTTAAAGCATAATGCAAAAACCTTTTGCCTTTTACCTTTTATCTTTCGCCTTAATGGCCGCTTTAGGCTTTAGCTGCTCTCCCAATGCCGATCTGCAGGGTAAAGGCGAAACTTATTTACAGGGTGAATGGCAACAGGACTCGGTTCCTGCGCAAAAGAAACTGGTCGAATACTCGTTATATAATATCAAATTCAGCTGCGACTCATTTTTTATGCAGATCAAAAGTTTCAGCAAAACAAATAGCGGCCCTGATACCTGCGAACGTTCGGGCCATTGGATTGAATACATTAAAGGCGGCTATTTTCAAATTAATGACACCCTGCATGTCCGTGGGCAGTTTTGCAACGCCGACCATAGTTTGAAGCCTGAAGGCGGCTGTTTCCGCTCGGGCATTTACGAGGAATTATTTAAGGTAAAAAAAGAGGGCGATTCGCTCATTGAATTTTCGGGCGCATCAAGCCTTATCCCAATTAAAGCACGCTTAATAAAACGCACTACCTGTACTCCAAAACCGTTGTGATATGAAAACAAGATTTCTGAAAAAACTGGCTTTTATCCTGGCGATCATTTACCTGCCATTGCAAAGTATGGCCTGGGGCACCCAGGGGCACCGCATAGCAGGGCAAATTGCGGATAGTTACCTTTCGCCGAAGGCACGCAAGGCTATTGAAGCAATATTAGGGAATGAAAGCATAGCTATGGCCAGCAACTGGGCCGATTTTATCAAATCCGACCCTGCTTATAATTATTTGTACAACTGGCATTTTATCGACCTTGACAAATCCTACACTTACCCCGAATTACAGGCTTATCTTAAACAGGACAATGCCGTCGACGCGTATACAAAACTGGAGTTTTTAATAAGCGAACTAAAAAAGAAGGACCTGGAAAAGGACAAAAAATTGCTCTACCTGCGCATGCTCATCCATATTGTCGAGGATGTTCACCAACCCCTACATACCGGCCATACGGAAGATAAAGGCGGCAATGATATCAAGGTAACCTGGTTCAACAACAACACCAACCTGCACTCGGTATGGGATTCGCAGCTGATCGATTTTCAGCAGCTAAGCTATACCGAATATACTACAGCCATCAATCACACTACCGCCGCCGAACGTGCGGAATGGCAAAAAGCACCTATCAGCGAGTGGTTATTTGAATCAAACCAAATAGCTGAAAAGCTGTACTCCGAAACCAAAACCGGCGACGCGCTGAATGGTTACAAATACAATTTCAGCCATATCGATACACTTAACCGGCAATTGCTTAAAGCCGGCGTTCGCCTGGCAGGCGTGTTGAATGATATATTTGGTTAACCCGGGTTGTAAAGCTGAAATGTTGTAAGGTTGGCACATCGATAAACAAAATAACTTTTCAACTTTACAGCATTCCAACCTTCCAACAAAAGCAATGAAACTCCTCATGGTCTGCCTTGGTAATATCTGCCGTTCGCCGCTGGCGGAGGGTATTATGCAGCATTTGGCTGATGGGCAAGGGTTGGATTGGCAGGTAGATTCGGCCGGGACCGGCAGTTGGCATGTGGGTGAAGGGCCCGACAGGCGCTCAGTTCGTGCGGCACGCAATCATGGCATCGATATCAGCAGGCAGGTTTGCCGGCAATTCAGGCGGAAGGATTTCAGGGATTTTGACCACATATTTGTAATGGATAAATACAACTTTTCCGATGTGCTGGCCATGGCACCTGATGAGGAAGCCGCCGCAAAAGTAAAGCTGCTTTTAGGCGACCGCGAAGTACCCGACCCTTATTACGATGACAGCCAGTTTGAGCCGGTGTTTGTGTTGATAGAGCTTGGGTGTAAGGAAATTGTCAAGCAATTAAGCCCCGATTCCTAAAGTGTTTGTCATTTCGAACGCAGTGAGAAATCTTATACGACTGACATGGAAGGCAATACATGTTGCTCAAGATTTCTCCTCGTTACTCGTCGAAATGACAAGTTGTTTTTATTGCCTCTCCATCCTGAAAAACGCCAGTTCCTCTCCGTCCCTCACAAAATTATCCATCCGCGTCATCCCGGCTTTTAGCAATACTTTTTGTGAACCGATATTACCTACCGTAGTTACCGCCACCAGCTCCGATGCAGAGGTGTGCATAAAGCCCTGCGCCACCATAATCTGCGCCATATCACTGGCTATGCCTTTGCCCCAGTATTTCTGATGCAGCGCATAACCAAGTTCTATTTTTCCGGGATCAGTATCATAAATGCGCAGCAGGCAAAACCCGATAAAATCCCCGTCGCCATTATTGAATATACCCCAGCGACCGAGCGGGCTGCCCGAAGCATAATCTTTCAAAGCCCATTGAAACAGGTCCGTCAGCTCTTTCCGGCTGCGCTTTGGAAGATGCGTAATAACCCGTTCGTCATCAAAAATAGCAATGAACAGGTCCTGCTCTTCGGGCTTAAAATCACGGATAACAAAACGTGGGGTTTGAATAAAAAGTGGCATAGCTCAAATGTATGATTTTACACCGATAGTGATTTTATCCTGTTCATCACAAAAATCTTAAAATCGTGTTACCTTTGCACGCTATGGCATCCATCAAACCATCCGTACCCAAAGGCACCCGCGATTTTTCCCCGGCCGAAATGGCCAAACGCAATTATATTTTCGATACTATTAAAAGTGTTTTCCGCAAATATGGTTACCAGCAAATCGAAACGCCTTCGATGGAGAAGCTTTCGACGCTCACCGGTAAATATGGTGACGAGGGTGATAAGCTGATATTTAAAATTCTAAATAACGGCGATTTTTTAGGTGACGGTGGTATTAGTGAATCGAACATGACAGCGGACAGCAAAAAGCTACTCCCGCTGATTGCAGAAAAGGCTCTCCGCTACGACCTCACCGTTCCATTCGCCCGGTACGTGGTAATGCACCAGAATGAAATTACCTTTCCGTTCAAGCGTTTCCAGGTACAGCCGGTATGGCGCGCCGACAGGCCGCAAAAGGGCCGCTACCGCGAGTTTTACCAGTGCGATGCCGATGTTGTAGGCTCGGGATCATTATTGAACGAAGCGGAATTTGTGATGATCTATGACGAAGCTTTAAGTAAGTTAGGGCTGAAAGATTTCACGATTAAAATTAATAATAGAAAAATTCTATCAGGCGTAGCGGAGATTATAGACAAAGGTGATAATATAATTGACTTGACCGTTGCTATAGATAAAATCGATAAGATTGGGTTAGATGGAGTGATAAAAGAGCTTTTGGATCGCGGTTTTTCAGAAACCGATATTGAAAAAATAAAACCTGTAATTTTACTCGACGGATCGAATGATCAGAAGCTTACGAGCCTTCGCGAAGCCTTGAAGGATTCGGTTACCGGGTTAAAAGGTTGCGACGAGATTGAAACCGTTTTCAGTTATATTGCCAACTGCCCATTGTCAACTGCCCATTTAGAATTAGACATCACCCTGGCGCGCGGGTTAAACTATTACACCGGCGCTATCTTCGAAGTAAAAACAAACGAAGTGCAAATGGGCAGCATCGGCGGCGGCGGCCGGTACGACGACCTCACAGGAATGTTCGGGCTGCCGGGGCTTACAGGCGTGGGTATATCCTTTGGCGCCGACCGTATTTATGATGTAATGGAAGAACTGAAATTGTTCCCAGAGGCTGCCAATCAAAGCACTAAAGTATTGATCTGTTGCTTCGACGCCGCCGGCGAACAATATGCGCTGTCCATATTAAAGCTGCTCCGCGACAGCAACATCAATTCAGAATTATATCCTGCCGGAACCAAGATCAAAAAGCAACTGGATTACGCCAACGCCAAACAAATTCCTTACACCATTATGATCGGCAGCGACGAAATGCTGAGCGGCCTGCTGACTTTTAAGGATATGAATAGTGGCACGCAGGATAAATTAAGCGTTGAACAGATTTTAGGGAAATTGAAATAATCAATCAAAACTGTCATTGCGAGGAGGAACGACGAAGCAATCTCGTCGCCGATGCATACCGACGAGATTGCCACGCTATTGCCCGCAATGACAATTTTGAGTTATTAACTGCTCGCCTTTTCTTTCGGCGAAAGGTCGAACGGTACCACGATCTTAAAGCTGATATTCCGCCCCATGTTAAAGATACCCGGCTGTATACCCGCCGGTACGGTGGCGTTGTCAAAATATTTCAGCCGGCTCATGTTCGACTGGTAATTCACATTGCCCAGGTTGGTGCCTTCAATAAATATCTTCATGATCGGGTCACCTTTGGCATTCACTATGTTACCGCCAATTCCCGCGCTGATCAGGTTATAGCCCGCCGTATAGGTTTCGGTGCCATAAGCCGCAAAAAAACGGTCCTGCGCGTTATAATGATCAAACCCAAAGAATGCATAAACATTTCGCAGGCTCGAAAAGCCTTTAATAAATGTTCCGCGAAGTTCAGAATGTGTATGCAGCGGCGGTATAAAAGGCAGGTATTTCAAACTGTCGGCAACCGGGCCGCCATTGCCCAGGTTAGTACCATAAGTAAGGCTTAACGAGTTTTCGAAATGCAGCCAGGGCACCGGGTGCAGGTCAACATTAACCTCGCCGCCATTTATCCGCGCTTTGCTTTGGGTATAGGTGAATACGGTGTACTGCGGGTAAGCCGGGTTGCGCACCGGGGAGCCGTCGGGATTCAATTCCTGCTGCTGGTAGATATAATTTTGAATGTTGTTATTGAAAAACTCGACACTTGCCGAAACATTAGGCAGATTAAGGAACGCGCCGATATCCGTCTGCACATTAAACTCCGGTTTAAAATTGGCATCGCCGACGTGATATATCTGCGAACCCGGGTCGGGGCCGTTAGCCGAAAGCTCCGCTATGCTTGGCGCGCGGAAGCCGCGTGCTATGTTGGCCTTGATCAGGAAAGCAGGAGAGAAATTATAAGTCGCCCCAAAGCTGCCCGTGGCACCCGAAAATGTCTTGCTGAACCCTGCAAATTGCTGAACAACTGTAGGCGGGGTAGCCGTACTTGCATTGGTGTACAGTGTCGGGTAAAAAGCCACGGCGGTATCGATGAATGCATCTTTGGTGGTTATTGAGCGGCTGTCAAAACGCGCGCCGCCTTCCAGGTCGAGTTTACCAAAGGTCTTTTTCATGATGAAAAACGGCCCTATATCAAACTGGTGATAGGCCGGTATCGGGAAATCGGTCGCATCGCCAATGGTGTTGTTCTGGTACTGGCCGTTCACCCCGAAAGTAGTTTCAAAATCGTTTCCGAGGTTAAAATTATACTTTACGTCATACGTGTAATCGCTCAGGTGCAGGTTCAGCCCGGCAATATCGGGGTTGGTTGGATGAGTGTATTCGCGCCTGTGGCTGTATTCGTAGCCCAAATTTACGATCAGGTTTCCGCTGCCCAAGGTGATATTACTGTTGCTGTAAATACGGTAAAGTTGTACATGCTGATGAAGCGGCGTGATGCTGTATGAGTTCAATACCGATCCAGGCACGATTGGCCTGAAATCGTCCTCATCGGTAATCTGTCTTGTAAACTTTCGCGTTGCCGAATCGCGGCTGCCATCAGGTATTTCCTGCTGGTCGTCAAAGATTGACGCATTCAGGTAGGAATAGCCCCAATTTTTATTCAGGCCCACCATAATTCTTGCATCTTTCTCGCGGTAACCCGTTCCGTAAACACGGCCATCGTGTTCGTTCTGATAATCTTTAGCTTCTTTGGCCGATAGTACAGTTCCCCATACCAAACCATCCTGGTTACCCTGTAACCTGAACGAACCGTTCAAAAGCCCGTTATTGGTACCGTAATTGCCTGTGAACGACCCTAAAATCTTTCCCTGAGCAACGGGCGGGGCGGTAAGCAGGTTAACTACGCCACCGATAGCGTCCGATCCGTAGCTTAAACTTGCCGGGCCTTTAACGACCTCGATCCGGTCGATAGAGTTTTGGTCGACCTCAATGCCGTGCTCGTCGCCCCATTGCTGCCCTTCCTGCCGTATGCCATCCTGCAGGGTCACCACCCTGTTATAACCTAGGCCGTGTATAAAAGGCTTCGAGACGTTAGGGCCGGTAGTTACGGCGCTTACGCCGGGGATATTCGCGATCTCGTCTATCACGTTAGTTGTTGCCGAATGCTGGTCGATATAGCTTTTGCTTACCGCCGCCATAGGTACCGGGTCGCGCCGTATTTCCGTGGCTTTGCTCACCCCGGTTATCACCACTTCGGCTGTTTCGATGGACGATGTTTGCAATTGTACGTTCAGCACCGAAGTTTTCGAAAGATCGACCTTTTGGTTAAAAGTGCCATACCCTATATAACTTACCTGCACCAGGTAAATACCCTTTGGTAATTGGGTTATTGTATATTTTCCATTTGAGTCGGTAACCGAGCCGGTCCTCAGGTCGGGGATAGATACCGTTGCCCCCGGGATAGTGGCGCCGCTGGTTTTATCGGTCACAGTACCCGACAATGTGCCGTTACCATCATTTTCAGCGGTGGTATCTTTCCGGGTGGTTTTTGCAAAAGCCGACAGGCTTATAAGTAGTGTTAAAAAGCAATAAAAAAGCTTCAGTTTCATAATAATAATAATTTCTTTTGATCAGAATTGCTGCCAAGTAAAGGCAGGCGTTAATTGGACAAGAATTATTATGAAACAGGAGGGGCGCGGCCTGCAGCAAGAATAAGAGAGATACTTACAAAATTGTAATGTACCGGTGTAAAGTAGTGTTTTGTAATTGTTAAATGCGCGAAATACGGCTGGGTATCTATCGTCATGCTGTTATGATGCATGGCATCGCACAACTGGCAATTTTCGCTTACTGTAGTATGGTGCGATATAGCCGCTGTTGTTCTGTAGCTGCGGTGATAGTGCGCGTATACAGCCCATTGACCTGCTATAAAGCAAATCATAACGATCCAGCTGTAAATAATATGGCGCTTATCTTTTTTCACTGTCAGCTATATGCAGCATTGGTTTTGAAACGCTTTGCGCAAAAATACTCAAATCCGCGTTCAAACTGTCATTGCTTAGTAACAATGTCGTGGTAAACATTGTTTCCGAAATTCGTAAACCGCCCTATCCCGCTTATATTTGCCGGATGAAACCTGCTGAGATAAATAATAAATGGGCCGCGTTGCAGCAAAAGATAGCAGCAGATTTTGATACCGACCTCCCCGATGTAAAAGTAATGCTGTTCCTGATTGGCGTGCAGGAGTTGGGGCAGGGGCCGCGCAAATTCAGCAAACGGCAAAAGGAAGAGCTGATGCATATCGCCACCTGCAAGTTGTTCAGCCAGATGGGTTTTTACGAACTGGAGGGACTTGACCAGGACGGCTGGCCCCATTGGAAACTGGCGGATAAGATCCCAAATTACACCATTCTTGAACAGGAACTGATCATGAAATCGCTGATAGTTGATTATTTTGAGGAGATAGGCTAACGTTATATTTGCTATGATCCTTCCGCATATCAGGAATTTGAAACTAACAACGGCTTTTTAAAACCTTAAAACATTTTCAATTTTACAACAAAAAGGCATGAAGAAATTAGTTACCTTGATACTGGCCCTGGCTACGGTATCCGCTGTTGCGGCCAAGCCTAAAAACCAATATGTGCGCATCAAAACCAGCTATGGCGAATGTATTATCCGCCTGTATAACGAGACGCCGCAGCACCGCGATAATTTTATCAAACTGGTGAAACAGGGTCTTTACAACGGGACACTTTTTCACCGGGTGATACAAAATTTTATGATACAGGGCGGCGACCCGGATTCAAGAGACCCAAAGAAAGCGGCACCCGGCGCCGAACTGGGAAATGGCGACCTGGGCTACACCGTTCCTGCTGAATTTCGCGACAGTATTTTTCATAAACGCGGGGTATTGGCTGCGGCGCGTGACGACAACCCTAAAAAAGCATCAAGCGCCTGCCAGTTTTATATAGTTGAAGGCAAGCGCTATACCGCAGGTAAATTGGACACACTGGAAAAGGCACCCCGCATGAATGGTCATAAGTTCCCCGAATGGCAGCGTAAATGGTACGAAAGCGTGGGCGGCACACCGCAACTGGATCAGAATTATACGGTTTACGGCGAAGTGGTTTCAGGCATCGATATGGTCGACCGTATAGCTGCCGTTAAAAAAGACGAACGTGATCGTCCGGTAGAGGATGTACCTATGACGGTGGAACTGCTGAAAAAGAGGGAGTGCAGGCAACTGGATAAATTGTTGGGGCTGAATAAATAGAAATCGGAAACGCGGAATAAAGAAAATGAAAATAGTTACTTATAACGTCAACGGTATCCGATCAGCTATCAGCAAAAACTGGCTGACCTGGCTACAGGCTGTCGATGCTGATGTGGTTTGCCTGCAGGAGATAAAAGCGACGCCCGAGGTGCTGACCGATCTTTTCCTGGTGGAGCAGCTGGGTTACCAGCATTACTGGTACCCGGCCGAAAAGAAGGGTTACAGCGGGACGGCGATATTTACCAAACAAACGCCAAAGCATGTAGAGTATGGTTGCGGCATCGCGCACTATGACAGGGAAGGGCGTAATATCCGGGTTGATTTTGAAGATGTATCGGTGATGAGCGTTTACTTTCCCTCCGGTTCAAGCGGCGACGAAAGGCAGGATTTCAAATACAAGTTTTTGGATGAATTTGGCGAATATATTAATCAACTGAAATGGGCCTGCCCTAACCTCGTGGTATGCGGCGATTACAACATTTGCCACCGTCCTATCGATATTCATAATCCCAAATCGAACGCCAGCTCTTCCGGTTTTTTACCTGCCGAACGGGACTGGATGGAGAATTTCATCAATTCCGGTTTTATCGATACTTTCCGGCATGTAAATAAAGAGCCGCACAACTATACCTGGTGGAGCTTCCGCGCTAATTCGCGCGCCAAGAACCTGGGTTGGCGCATTGATTACATTATGGTAACGCACGCGCTTGAAGCGCATATCAAACGTGCCGCTATTTTACCTGAAGCAAGGCATTCGGACCATTGCCCGGTGATGCTGGAGTTGGATATTTAAGCCTAACCCGGCGTCCTCTCCGGTAGAGAGGTGCTTAAAAAGTCTCTCCGCCAGTTAGCTTAGAAGATTTGGAAGGTGCAGATTATTTTGTAACAATAGGCTCATCCCTGCATCTAAGTACAAGCCAAGCTATTGCTTATGAACTGGAACATTTTTAAAAGAAAGCCCAAAGCCGAACGAAAAAAGAAATCAAAAACGCGCGAATGGGTGGATGCTATTGTATTCGCTGTTATTGCAGCAACAATTATACGTGGCTTGCTGTTTTCAGCTTACGCTATACCATCCGGATCGATGGAGGGAACGCAACTGGTTGGCGATTATCTTTTTGTAAGTAAGATCAGTTACGGCCCGCGTATAGCCAACACGCCGCTTGCCATCCCTTTTACCGAACCTAAAGTATTCGGCATCAAAACCTACCTGAGCTTTCTGCAGCTGCCTTACTGGCGCCTGCCGGGCCTGGGCGAAATTAAAAAAGGCGATATCGTGGTTTTTAATACTCCCGAAGAGGCCGACCTGGAGCATAGTACCCCTGTTGACGAGCGCACATCACTGATCAAACGCTGCCAGGCTACACCGGGCGACACGTTGACCATTGTGAATACACAAGTTTATATCAACGGCAAAGCCGCACCAAATGCTCCGCACCAACAAACGTCTTACCTGGTTACAACTACAGATGCTACCCCGATAAATCCAAAAATACTTACGGATCTTAATATAGAGAAACGAATGCAACGCGATACCAATGTTTATGAATTGGTCATTCCAAGGGAAAATATTGCCACGCTCAAAAGTTATTCCAATATAAAAAGCATCGTAACCATAATAAAAAAAGCAGGAGAGATTGATTCATCGTCATTGGTATTTCCACGCGATCTAAACCTCAAATGGAACGAGGATAATTACGGGCCACTCATTATTCCAAAGAGAGGCTGGACCATTTCCGTAAACGATTCGACCATGACGCTCTACCGAAGAGCGATAGAGGTTTATGAGAACAATAAGATAGATGTTAACGGCAAAGATTATTATATCAATGGCAAAAAGGCCGACACCTACACTTTCAAGATGAATTATTACTGGATGATGGGTGATAACCGCCACGATTCGTGGGATTCGAGGTTTTGGGGCTATGTCCCCGAGGACCACATTGTAGGCAAGGCCGTGATGACGTTCTTTAGCACCGATTCAACCAAGAGTTTCTTTAATAAGATTCGCTGGCACAGGATATTTAAGCCGATCGATTGATTGTGAGTCTATAATAATGAAGGCCCCAAAAGGGGCCTTCATTATTATAGACTCTATCGCTTATTTAACCTTTCACACGTTCAACATAAGATCCTGTTGTAGTATCAACTTTAACTTTATCACCTATATTGATAAATAATGGAACTTTGATTTCGGCACCGGTTTCAACAGTAGCATTTTTTAGTGCACCTGATGAGGTGTTACCAGCCACGGCAGGCTCTGTATAGCTAATTACTAATTCGGCTGAATTTGGTACCTGGCCCATTATGGGTTCTTCACTTTCAAATGCAACAATTACATTCATACCTTCTTTCAGAAATTTTACTGCAGGACCAAATAATGCTTTTGGCACGTTGTGCTGTTCGTACGTGGTATTATCCATTATCACCAGGTCGTTACCGTCCTCGTACAGGTATTGGTAATCGCTGGTTTCCACACGTGCTATATCTACTTCCTCGTCGGTACGGAAACGGTATTCAACCAGTTTACCGGTTTTTACATTGCGCATACGCGCCTGGTAAAATGCACGCAAGTTACCGGGGGTACGGTGTATAAACTCCTCAACCTGCACCAATTCGCCGTTAAAGCGGAGGATATTCCCATTTTTTACATCAGATGCTTTAGCCATAAAATTTTTATTGAGGCGCAAACTTAGGTACTTATGTGCAAAGAAACAAGGACACGATTGCGGGATTTAAATGATTAACAGGAATTTAGTCGGGAAGTCCGAAAGTCTGCATAAGTCGGCAAGACCGTATGATCGCTTTTTCTTTCGGACTTATACGGACTTTCCGACTTCCGGACTTCAAAACGTACCTTTGCCCCATGTTTGATGTAATATTAAAAAAAGGCAAGGAAAAAGCTGTATTGCAGCGGCATCCCTGGTTATTTTCCGGAGCGATAGAGCGGGTGGAGGGCAAACCGGCCAACGGCGATATTGTGCGCTTGCTGAATGACAAGGGCGTATTTATGGCTTACGGCTTTTATAATGCCCAGTCCCGGGTTGCCCTGCGCTTGTTGGAATGGAACGAAAGTGTGGAAATTGATGAGGAATGGTACCGCAAAAGGGTAGCGACAGCAGTGACAAGCCGCAGCGAAATTTTAAACGCTGATAACAACACCTGCCGTTTGATATTCAGCGAAGCTGACTACCTGCCCGGATTGATCGTAGATAAATATGCGGATTATTTAGCCGTGCAGGTGCTTACCTCGGGCATCGAAAGAATGATGCCCGTTATTATAGATGAACTGCAAAAGCTGCTAAAACCAACAGGCATTTTTGATAAGAGTGATGCTGCATCGCGGGCGCACGAAGGATTGGAAACTACTAACCAGGTACTTGCAGGCAAACATCCGCCCGAAATAGTTGAAGTGATTGAGAACGGTATCCGCTATGGCATTAATATCGCCGAAGGGCAAAAATCTGGCTTTTACTGCGACCAGCGCGATAACCGCCGCATTGTAACGGCGCATGCTAAAGGGAAACGTGTGCTCGACTGCTTTTGCTATACCGGCGGCTTTACGCTGAATGCCTTGAAGAATGGTGCTTCATCGGTAACCAGTGTGGACAGCTCGGCTTTGGCTATCGAAACTTTGAAGAATAATATTGAATTAAATAAGCTCGATATATCCAAACACACAGCCGTCCAATCTGATGTCAATAAACAATTAAGGGCCTTGCGCGAGGAGGGAGAAAAGTTTGATATCGTCGTGCTCGACCCTCCAAAGTACGCACCCTCGCGTTCTGCACTGGATAAGGCCATGCGTGCTTACAAGGATCTGAACCGGCTGGGTATGCTGCTGCTGGAAAGCGGAGGTTTATTGGCCACGTTCTCCTGTTCGGGAGCAATGGATATTAACACTTTTAAACAGGTATTAGCCTGGGCCGCGCTGGATGCAGGTAAAGAGGTGCAATTTATTAACCAGTTTTGCCAGCCCGAAGATCACCCCGTAAGGGCATCCTTTCCGGAAGGGGAGTACCTGAAAGGATTATTGTGCCGGATTCTGTAGCAGAGGCACATAATAATGCGTCTCTGCGAAATATTATTATCAATCAAACTTTACCCCGCCATAGCTCGAGCTGATATTGATCATCTTATCGCCATTGCCCTTACCGATGTGGCCCTTAAAGTTTTTGGTAGGCTTCCATCCTTTGCTATCGTCCGATGGGGTTTTTTCTGTTATTTCAACCGGCGCGCCGCCGTAGTTAAAGTCGCCATAACGCACCGTGATATCGAAGTTGGCATTGGTCGAATTATCTATGCCGATCTTCAGGCCCGAGTAGCTCGAACTGTAAGAAAAGCTGCTGAAGTTTTTATCGAGGTTATCGATAGATATCTTACCTGCATAATGTGCATTAATATTGCCCGAACTCCTCAACTTACCTATTCTCACGTCGCCGGTGTATCGCAATTCACAATTTAACTTATCCACCGAGCCAATGTCCAGGCTGCCATAGCCGACACTTACATCCGCCGACGAAAGGCCGTCGATCTCGGCGTTGCCATACCTCATTTTTATTTGATTATCTGCGTGTGGTAATGATTTAGCCGAAAAACTGCCGTAGGCACAATCTATTTGTACCCTTCCTTCAAAATCCGGCAATTCGGTCGACCCGTAACGATTATTTATATCCAGCGCGTTTTTTGACGGCATATAAATAGTATAATTCACTTCGGCCTTGTGGTGGTCGTTACGATTATTGAACAGGTCCCATATCGAACCGCCGCTCCTGCTGCCATAATTGGTGCTGAACGATACCACATCGCCGCTTTTATCATCCGAAATATTGATGGCATCTATCATTTTTTGCGCCGTATTATCATTGTCGGCATAAGCACGTATCTCCACATCAACCTTTACCTCGTTTTTGTTCCAGGTGTTTACCACAACTTTTCCAAACTTATTATCGATCCTCAGTTTATCGTTGGCATCCAAAGCATAGGTTTTGGTATAATTTTTTACCCGTTCACTAACATTGCCCTGATCCATCTCCTCGTCAATCGCTGCATTCACATCCACATTGATGCTGCTCACTGCGCTTGTTATCCCGGTAGCAACAAGCGAGTGAATATCCATATTCAGTTTACCGAGGCTTTTATTCAGCGTTCTGTCCAGTTTCTCCATCGCCAGGTCCAGATGCTTTAAATTGACGTTCAGGTTCAGGTCGATCAGGTTATCTGCCTTGTCATTATAATCGCGGTCGCTCTTTCCGGCCGTTGCCGCAGTATCCTGTGCAAGCGCCAGCCCGCCGCAAGCCAGCAGGGCTATCAGTATAAGGGCGGATTTATATGCTTTTATTTTCATTTTCTTGATCTTTCTTCATCTGGTTGTAATGCTGTATCACATTAAGCTGCTGGTTAAGCACTTCGGTTTGGGCCTGTAAATTCCTGATCATGGCCTGCAGCACCAATTCACGGTTAGGGCTGTTGGCAAGCTCGGCATTGAGCTTTTTATAGGTTGAATCCATTTTGGCAAGCTCAGCCGAAAATTCCTTATACATTTCCGGATCGTCCTCCGTAAGCGACTTCAGTTCCGTGCGCTTCGATTCAACCATCGAGGTATATTGCACCTTTTGTTTGGCGTAGGTGGGGTTTATAGCCGCGTAATCGATGCCGGCTTTCTTTTCATTGCGCACATATACAAAAAAGCCGATGCCCATCACGATGATGATGGATGCCGCCACCTTCATTACAAATGCGAGCGAAAACATTCTCGCTTCGCGTTTTTTTGGCCCGGCGCCTTCGGCGGGCAAATGTTTCTCTATCCTGCTCCACAGATCAGCCGACGGCTCAAGGTCATCAAACTCCTCCCTGTTAGCCTTCACAAAATCTTCCAATCGCTTGCTCATGATATTCCTTTCTTAATTAATATTTCGTTCAGTTTCCGTTTTGCCCTCAAAAACTGCGTTCTCGAGGTGTTTTCGGATATATTTAATACCTGTCCTATTTCTTCGTGGTCATATCCTTCCAATAGATAAAGTGATAATACTACCCGGTAACCATCGGGCAGTTCCTTCATCGCTTCTTTCACCTGTGCCACCTTGTATTGTATCTCTTCGTCATCGCTGTCCTCCTCATCGGGTATGTTATCCAGCTGGTCATCGCCCAGCTCCACCATTTCCAGCCTGCGCTTGCGCAGCATATTGATGGAGCGGTGCACCACGATCTGTTTCAGCCAGAGCCCGAATGTCGTCTCCTGCCTGAAATCCTTCACACGGTTAAACGCATCCAGGAAAGCCTCCTGTAAAACATCTTCCGCCTCGTCGATACTCCCAACTATCCGGAAGGCGACATTCATCATCGCTTTCGAATACAAACGGTAAAGTTCAAAGCAGGCTTTTTTACTGCCCTGCTTGCACTCAACCACCAGGTTATAGTGTTTATCAACGTATACGGATTCCAAAATTTACAGCTTTCAGGTTATATGACGCAGGGTATTTTCGAACGTTGCATGAAAGGTTAAATCTATATAAACAATTTATGTTTTGGAACATCGTACGTCTGTATCCCCTGCTGATCATTCACTATTCACCATTGGCCACTCAGCACACTAAGTGTTCACGCCATCGCCGCTTGCCAAACAAGGAAAAATTCAAGTCACTCATTATCAAAAAGTTAACGGTGTGACAACCGGGAAAAGTGCCCCATTTTTAGCATTTTCGTGAACACTACTTTAGTAAATCGCTGTATACCAGATTATTAACAGGCAAGCAATATCCCGACTTTATACCGGCTTTTTGAGCGGAAATTCCAAAAAAGGCCAAAAAAACCTAAAAAAGGCAACAATAGTTCATTTAGTTACGGTTGGGGAACGTACCGCCCTATGGAGCCGGTGGCAAAACTGGGGCAACCCGGCGTACGCTTTTTTGAAAATGGGTACACTAAGGGATATATACGCGCGCAGGGTCCCTTTGAGGAGACCCTGCGAACATAAATAAAGATATCGCCCGCTTAACTGCATAAGGCGGTGAAATGTTAGGATTTTAACGATCCGACGTGGCGGTAAGTATTAATGAGCAAACCTGTGGGCGTTGTCTTCGAATCAACAAAAGCAAGTTCCCGGGCGCCTATACTGTCGGATAATATGCGTTTACCCCGGCCGAGTAAAACCGGGTAAGTAATAAGCACAACCTCATCGGCCAATCCCTGGTCAAGCAATAACGACGTTAGCGTCGAACTTCCTACCACGATCAGGTCGGGGCCGTCGGTCGACTTTAGATCGCGAATGGCTTTGGCAGCGTCATGGCCCAGGTGTTGCACCGGCCCCCATTCCAGGCTGCCGGGTCTGTGGGTTACTATGTATTTCGTCGCGGCATTTATGGCATTTGCCATCGGGAAATCTCCGGCCTTCGGCCAAAAACTACTGAATATATCGTAGGTGTGCCGGGCAAGCAGCAGGTCAAAGTTCGGCCCGTATGCCTCAAGAAGGGCTGTCGCCCCGGCAGGGCTTCTATACGGTATTGTCCAGGCGCCATAGGTGTAATCTCCGTCATGTTCTATCACACCATCCAGCGAGATGTGTTCAAAAATTCTGATCTTTCTCATGGTTGCTTATAATTAGCTTATAGATATTTTGATGTTAACAATTGTGCTTATTTTAAAAAATCCTCCAGGTAACCTGATATAATTTTCGTCTGCTGCATTAAGCTGACATGCCCCTGCGCTGGAACAATCGCTAAATGTGATTTTGGCATCGGCCCCAGGTCAGCAGATACGCCGCCCCCCAGTAATTGATACGTTTTCATCAGCTCCACCTTATCCAAACCGTCGTTGTCGCCCGAGATGATCAATACCGGCATAGGCAGTTTCGCAATATTGGCATCACCCACGTTAAAGGGCACCCCGGCAAAAGCGATCATCTGCTCAATGAACTTTCTCCATTTTGTTTTGTCAGGCGCTACAGCGTCATATGCCGCTTTAATGGGTGTATTGTCAAAAAAATCGGGCTTAAAACCTTTAAACCCGCTGTTTATAGCAGGCAGCCAGCCACTGGTTTTATAAGTAGAAGAAATGATCACCAACCTTCTTACACGTTTAGGGCTTTTTGCCGCCAACTGGTAAGCTACGGAGCCACCCATGCTATATCCTGCGACATCTGCGCTGTCAATTTTTAAATAGTTCATTACTCCTTCCACGTCACTCGCCAGTGTCGCAATGTCTAATTTTCTGTCCGAAAACGGCGTGTGCCCATGCCCCTGCATTTCAATCGCAATTACTTTTCTTGTTTTTGACAGTTCAGGGATTAATTGCCCCCAGTTCATCTCAATGGTATAAAAAGCGCCATGCAGCAAAACAAGGGGCTTGCCCTCGCCGTATACTTCGTAATAAACTTTAATGCCATTAACAGGCGCGTAACCGCTCTCGGCTGGTTTATTCTGTTGTCCGTTTGACGGCGATGCGGTAATGACCACGATCGCGATCAGCAGTATTGTCTTAAGGAGATCAGGTGTTTTGAATAAAGTTTTCATGATGTTGTGTGTTTGATTTATTGACAATACGAAGATGAAGGATATTTAAGGATTTTAAGCTGTGTAAAAACGACAATCCAAGGGGCGGATCGCGACAAGGAATTTAGACAATGGCATTGTGACCGGGCGTCTTTCTATCTCCGCAGGCTCTTCCAACAGGACACAATTTCTACGTTCACCCCATCCCGTCAGCGCTCCGGGCTTCGGCCGAAAATAAAACAGAATACAGGGGCGGTGCGGCTGCAAAGTCATTAAATCAGAGCCATGCAGGGTAGTGAAGCTGCAAAATAGCCCGGGCGAAGATTTCCGGTCTTAGGTTCTGTATTATTTGTGCGGGATAACCATGTGTGCACGCCTGCAGGGTGACGAGGGGCAAAGAAGCCATTAGCGCTGACTTGATCTTTGGTTACTTCCCGTCTAAGGGAAAGTAACAGGCCCCGCGCCAATTGAGCGCGGTAATCTCATCGGTTTAACAAATTCCTTTTTTTGACCAGTAAAGTTCAGTGCTATAGCCAGCGGATCGTTGCGTGCATGACAGCCGGGAGAACTGTTCTCTTAACGATTCAAAAACCCATCAATCGCCTTCACCGCGCTTTCATAGCGATCAGGCCCGGTACCGGAGACGACAACATATTTGGCGCCAAGCTCCTTCAACTCCTTATGCCATACCTCCATAAAATGTTCGCGCATGTGAGGGAAATCGCGCAGCGGGTCCTCCTCCCAGGGCAGGTCGATGCTGAGCAACAGATACAGATCATAAGGGTGTTTGGGTAATTCGTCCAGCACTTCCTGCGGCGAGCGGCCAAAGGTATAGTCGCTCCATATTTTCACAGTGATGAATGTCGTATCGCAGATAAGCACTTTATTGGCTTTGGGCAGGTATTCTTCTTCCAAGGCTATTTGCCCGTAAAACATATTGATCTCGTCCTGCCAGGTAGGGGGCGCTGTTAGTGCAGCGCAGTAGTCGCGGGCAAATTCCGGCACCCAAACGGTATGATAATGTTCGGCCAGGAAAGCCGACATGGTCGACTTGCCCGTCGATTCAGGGCCGACGATAGCGATCTTTTTGATATCAGATATCGGAGGTCGGAGGTCGGAGGTTGTCATTTTTCAGGCCAGTTGCTTTCTATAATCCTTTTTCCAGTCGATATACCCCATCAGCGCGATACCCACATAAATGGCGTACATGCCTGCCGTCAGATCCAGGTGTTTGAATATGTACACGCCAACGTATATCGTATCCACAAATATCCAGATGAGCCAGTTTTGCAAAACCTTGCGTGCCATAAAAACTTGCGCCACCACGCTGCATGCAGTACAAAAACTATCGATATATGGATAGGAAGCAGGGGTATAGTGCAATATAGGTGCAAATTTTATCAAAAGGAAGCCCAGCACTGGTGTGATTACAGCAATAACCAGCACAGATAGGATAGCCTGTTGTGAAGTGATCATGACGACAGGCGTCTTTACTTCAACAGCCGGTTTCCTGCTCCAGAAATACCAGCCATAAATGTTCATTACTAAAAAGTACACCTGCAAACCCATATCGGCATACAGCCGGGCATCCATAAAAATAAAAATGTAAATGCCAACGCTGACGATGGCAACGGGCCAGTTCCAGATATTGTTGCGGGCAGCCAGGTAAACACATAACAAGCCGGTAATTACACCAATAATTTCGAGCCATGTTTGGTGCTGCCACCAGTCCTGCAGCGCGTGGATAATTTGCATCGCCGCAAATATAACAGTAGCGACGCAAAATTTTGCGTCTCCGTTCAATATCGAACCCCGAATAAAAACAGGAGAGACGCCCCGATTTATCGGGGCGTCTCTCCTGGTATCTACAAATTTTTAAGTCCTCTCTAACGGGAAGAATTTAGGCGGGGCTACCATATCTTCACCCGCTTATCCGCATCGAGCCACATTTTGTCGCCTTTCTGGATGTGGAAGGCCTCATAAAATTCAGGTACATCGCTGAATGGCCCGTTTACCCTTAGCGATGCCGGCGAATGCTCATTGGTCAGTATCTGGCTCGATTCAGCTTCCTTGCGCACCGATACCAGCCACCCCAAGGAATAACCCAGGAAAAAGCGCTGCAGCGGTGTGAGCCCATTGATCAGTTTGCCTTGTTTATATTGATCTGTTTTCTTGAAAGCATCTAGCCCTATCACTATCCCGCCCAGGTCGGCAATATTTTCGCCCTGTGTAGCCTTGCCGTTAATGTGTAAGCCATACATGGTGTACCCGTTAAACTGGTTAATGAGCATTTGTGCACGCTGGCTGAATTTTACCGAATCCTGCGGCGCCCACCATTCTTTCAGGTTGCCTTCCGCATCAAACTGCCTACCCTCGTCATCAAAACCGTGTGTCATCTCATGCCCGATGGTCGAAGCAGCCGCATAACCATAAACCACCGCATCATCCACGTCCTCATCCTTTACGCCCGGTATCATAAACTGCGCCGCAGGCAGTACGATCTCGTTGTTCGACGGGTTGTAATACGCGTTATACGTCTGCGGTGTAATGCCCCATTCGGTACGGTCCACAGGTTTACCCAGCTTATCGGCATAAAACCTGAACCAGAAATTATTGGCATTCATCACATTCAGTACATACGGCTGCTTGCTGATATTCATGGTCGAAAAATCTTTCCACTTATCGGGGTAACCCACTTTCGGCATCACTTTGGCCAATTTATCGTAAGCCTTTTGCTTGGTGGCGTCGCTCATCCAGTCCAGTTTTGCTATATGTTCCTTAAAGCTGGTGCGCATAGCCTCAACAAGTTTCACATAGCGGTCCTTCGTTTTTTCGGGGAAATATTCCTTTACGAACAATTGACCCAGCACTTCGCCCATCAGCGAATTTTCTACATCGATCACCCTTTTCCATCTTGGCAGTTTCGATTTTACCCCATACAATACGGTTCGCCCAAAGCGGAAATCCTCGTCTTCGAACGCCTTGCTTAAATAGGCGCTATAATCCGATACCAGGTTTTTACGCAGGTAAGTTTTCCAGTCGTCAATAGAATAAGTAGTAAGCGCCTTATTAACAGCGCGATAATATTCCGGCTGACCGACGATAACCGTATCCACATTTTTAAGGCCTTCCTGCTCAAACATGCTTTTCCAGTCGATAGCGGGTGCAAGCTTGCTAAGGCCCGCCAAAGGCATTTTATTGTAATTTCTATATGGATCGCGCAGGTCCTCCAGCTTTCTCGAACTGTCCGCAAAAAATTGCTCCAGCCCGTATATCCTGTTCGCTGCATTTACCGCCGCTTTATCATCCAGGCCGGATAGCTTGTAAACCGCAGGTAAATGTTTTTGCTGGTAATCTGTCCGGATAGTTACGCTGTGTTCGTCCTTATTAAAATAGTAGTCGCGGTTAGGTAAACCTATGCCAGCCTGGTATAATTGCATCATCATCTTCGCGCTGTTCTTTGGGTCCTGCCCCACATAAGCGCCGATAGGTGTGCTTACCCCAATGGTTGCCAGGTGCGCAAATTCATCCACCAGGCTTTTTACGTCTTTTATTTGATCTATCTTGTCCAACTCCGGCTTCAATGGCGATAGACCCTGTTTTTCGATATCCGCCGTATCCATGCCGCTGCGGTACAGGTCGCCTATTTTTTGCGTACTGCTGCCTTTTTCGGCATTGGCGTTTAGCGCGTCTTCGTTGATCTTTTTCAGGCGGTTGCGGATATCTTCATTCACCACATTGCCTATCCCCCACGAGGCGTACGCTGCCGGAATAGGGTTCTTTTTTATCCAGGCACCATTGGCATACAGGAAAAAATCAGCGCCGGGCTTAACCGTTGTGTCAATATTTTTAATAATAGGATCGTGGGCCGCATAGTCTGGCTGATGGTTATTGCACGAGCAAAAGAGCAGAATTCCGGCGAACGTCGCCCAAACTGTCCTGTTTTTGATATTTTTTTCCATAATAAGGGAATATTGTTCAGTTTAATAGACAATAATTGTAGCAAATAAAGGAATTATAGCAATAATATCTGTGCTTAAAACTGGAATCAGCTAATAAATACCATGAAAAAAGCCTGACAAGGATACGTCAAAATAGTAGCAAACCTTCCTTAATGTGTCCAGCCGTATATCAACTTTGCCCGATTCGAGCCTGGCGATGTTAATATTGGTCTCGCTGTAAAACTTCTCCTGGGTAACCTGGTTCTGTCTTCTAAGGTTCTTTATCTGCAGCGCGATCTTTTTCTTAAAGGCATCTTCCGATTTGTTAAGATACTCAAAATCAGTTAGTAACATTTTATAATTCGGTTTATCAGGTTTATTATCATGCAATCTAATAAATATATCAAGAAAACTAATTTCTACGTTCGTAAAAATTTTGAAGCAATAATTTATAGATTCTGACGTATTCGTCATTGCTTATAACTCAACATGGCTTTACATTTGTAATGATATCAGTGGCTCTGCAACCATCTGTGAAAAAATATAAGCTTTCATTTACCTATGAAAAACTTTACTTTGAATTCTCAGACACCCAAGCTGAGTAATTTTTGTTCTTTGTTTTGGGTTTAATCAATAGTTTAAATTAATTAGGGGAAAGAGAACTTTGTATAAAGGTTCTCTTTTTTTTGTGCATAGATTTTTTACTATGCATGCATAGCATTAGATTTGCCTTTACCAATTCCAGACGTCATATGCATTTTGAATTTTCCGAAGAACAGTTAATGATCCGCCAGGCAGCGCGCGATTTTGCCCAGACCGAATTAAAGCCGGGGGTTATAGAGCGCGACGAGCACCAGAAATTCCCAGCCGAACAGGTTAAAAAAATGGGTGAACTTGGTTTCCTGGGTATGATGGTACCCACCGAATATGGCGGCAGCGGCATGGATGCCATATCCTATGTTTTGGTGATGGAGGAGCTTTCGAAGATCGATGCATCCGCTTCGGTAGTGGTTTCGGTAAATAATTCATTGGTTTGCTATGGTCTGGAGAAATATGGCAGCGAGGAGCAAAAACAAAAATATCTTGTTCCGTTGGCAAGCGGTCAAAAGATAGGCGCTTTTTGCTTATCGGAACCGGAAGCCGGCTCGGATGCCACATCGCAACATACTACCGCAGTGGATATGGGCGACCATTATTTGCTTAATGGTACAAAAAACTGGATAACGAACGGCGGCACAGCATCAACCTACCTGGTCATAGCCCAAACCGATCCTTCAAAAAAACACCACGGCATAAATGCCCTTATTGTTGAAAAAGGGATGCCGGGCTTCACCGTAGGGCCTAAAGAAAATAAATTAGGTATACGGGGTTCGGATACGCATTCGCTGATGTTTACCGACGTAAAAGTCCCGAAGGAAAACCGCATAGGTGAAGATGGCTTCGGCTTTAAATTTGCCATGAAAACATTGGAAGGCGGCCGTATCGGCATTGCTGCCCAAGCGCTGGGTATAGCCTCCGGTGCTTATGAACTGGCCCTTGAATATTCCAAGCAACGCAAGGCATTCGGCAAAACCATCTCTGATTTGCAGGCTATCCAATTCAAACTGGCCGACATGGCAACGCAGATTGAAGCCGCACGTTTACTATGCCTGAAAGCTGCCTGGCTGAAAGATCATGACCAGCCCTATGCACAAGCCAGCTCCATGGCCAAGTTATATGCGTCCGAAGTTGCCATGCGAACTACGATTGAAGCAGTGCAGATACATGGCGGATATGGCTTTGTGAAGGAATACCATGTAGAGCGTCTGATGCGTGATGCCAAGATCACCCAGATATACGAGGGTACTTCGGAAATTCAACGAATTGTCATTTCGAGGGAGGTGTTAAAATAAATCGGATAGTTTTCGTTTACTTTGATAAAAGTATATCAATTTAATAGACTATCCTGATGCGTATAAAACATTTGCTGTCCATAATACCCCTCATCTGTCTTGTCCATATAAGTTCTGCCCAAAGTAATTTGAAAGCCGGTATCTGGCGCGGCGAGCTTAAAACTAAATCGGGCAATTTACTTCCGTTCAATTTTGATGTGAAAGATGTTACGGCTAAACACCAGGAACTGTTTATCCATAACGGCGCCGAACGTTTTGCGGTGACCGACATCAAACAAAAGGGCGATTCTGTGTTCGTCCACATGCCCTTGTTCAATTCCGAATTTAAGCTGAAACAAAATAAGGACGGCCTGAAAGGGCAGTGGATAAAGCACTACGCCGATCACGATATGGTGATGGATTTTGACGCTGTGCCCGGTATTAACTGGCGTTTTGTAAATAATCCAACTCCGGCAAAATTCAATATTACCGGATTATGGAGTTCTATTTTCGTCAACGAAAAAGGCAAACCGGATACCACGGTAGGCGAATTTCAGCAAACGGGTTCCAAGCTTACGGGCACATTTCTGACCACCACCGGCGATTATCGTTACTTGGAAGGTACCGTCGACGGTAACAAACTCCACCTGTCAACATTCGATGGCGGCCACGCCTTTTTATTTACCGCTGATATAAAGGACAATAAAACCATCGTGAACGGCGCGTATTATGACGGCTACGACGATGCGGAAAAATGGACGGCCTACCGCAACCCCAAGGCCGCTCTGCCTGACGCTTATTCGCTAACCAAATTAAAGCCGGGATTGAAAAAGATAGCCTTTACGTTCCCCGATCTGAATGGCAAAAAAGTATCCTTAACCGATCCTAAATACAAAAATAAAGTAGTGATCATCCAGATGATGGGCTCGTGGTGCCCGAATTGTATGGATGAGACCAATTTCCTGGTAAACGGCGGTTATTATAAAAAGTATCATCCAAAAGGCGTCGAGATCATCGGCCTGGCTTACGAACGCACCACCGATTTCAATAAATCAAAAACTACCTTAACGCAACTGAAGAACCGCTTCAACATACCATATACCTTGCTCATCACCGGTTACACCCCCGCTAAAGGCGACCCGCTGAAAAGCTTGCCTGCGCTGGAAAATTACAAAGGTTTCCCCACCACCATCATCATCGATAAAAAAGGCAACGTAAGCAAGATACACACCGGTTTCAGCGGCCCGGGAACTGGCAAATATTACACCGAGTTCGTAGCGGAGTTTGAGAAATTGACGGATAATTTGCTGGCGGAGAAATAAACGCTTTAAAAATGAAGTTGGAAATTTCAGACTGCCATTTTTTAAACGATAGTGATTGGCTTTTCAAGTTGAAAGATGATCAAGGGGATATTTTCTATATCTTGAATTCAATTGAATACAGCAAATTAAATATTAAATCACCCATCACGAGAAGGCAATTGGATTCTTATGATAAGGGTGTTATAATAAATGCTAAAGTAAGGCAAATTGCTTCGAAAAACATCGTTGTTGCAATATTGGATTAACTACACCGAATTTGTGGCTGAGTTTGAGAAGTTGACGGATAATTTGTTGGTGGAGAAATAACGGTTATATTGGATCTAAGAATCTAAACTATTTCACGTGACAATACTTCTCAAGATATTTTATATCCTTTTTTTTGGCTGTTCCGATTTCATACTTTATTCCATATTACACAAAACCGGGAAAGTCACGCGGCCTTTATTATTATATTATAGCATTCTGTTTGCTGTGATAGTTATACTACATTCAGGTTTATTCAAAATTTATTCTTTGATGCCGGCGGAGAAATTCTTTCCAGCTATCGCAATGCTGTTATATATCGCTATTATTTATTTTTTGGCCAAGCGTTCGCTCAAACGGCTTTACAATCCCCGAAACAGGGTAAATGATAGTATTAAAGACTTTTTCGCCAAAAATTGGGCTTTTGTGTGTTTCAAACTCTTCCCTATCATTTTTTTTATTGTACAGTGTGGTATTGTGGTTAAATATTGAGAGTCAAAACGCGGAATTCATTCAACACCATTTAATCTTAAAGGCAGAGACCCCATACATTGAGTTCAAGAAAACGCCAATCCGAAAAGAAAAAACTTTGCAGTTCCCTCTTCCGGACTTACGCGAACTTTCGGACTTACGCGGACTATTACGCCCTTTCCTCCCAAATCATACATAAATGCAATATCGTTTCCACGGCTTTTTGCATATCCTGTACCGAAACCCATTCGTGTTTGCTGTGAAAAGCATGCTCACCCGCGAAAATGTTGGGGCAGGGCAAACCCATAAACGATAACCTTGATCCATCCGTCCCGCCGCGTATGCTGCACAGGCGAGCCTCTAAGCCTGCGCGTTTTATAGCTTCCATACCATATTCCACTATCTCCGGGTGCTGGTCAAGCATTTTCTTCATGTTGCGGTATTGCGGCTTCACCTCCAGGTTATAGCTGCAACCCGGGAACCGGGCCAATGCCGCTTCAGCGGTTTCGCGTATCACTTCGGCATGTTGTGCCAGTTTCTCGTCCTCAAAATCGCGTATAATAAATTCGATCTCGGCCGTCTCAATATGCCCGCTAATGCTTATCGGGTGCACAAAGCCTTGTTTGCCTTCCGTGTGCTCGGGCGACAGATCGTGCGGCAGCGCTGCGATGATCTGCCCGGCAATTTTAATAGCGCTCTGCATTTTCCCTTTGGCAAAACCCGGATGCACGCTTATCCCATTGATGATCAGCTTTGCGCCATCAGCCGAAAATGTTTCGTTCTCCATATTTCCGGCACTTTCGCCGTCCATCGTGTAACCTGCGTATGCACCTAATTTTTCGATATCCACTTTATCCACCCCGCGACCAATTTCTTCATCCGGTGTAAATAATATCCTGATCTTCCCGTGTTTAATTTCGGGGTGATTTATTAACTGGTAGCAGGCATCCATAATTTCAGCCACGCCCGCCTTATTATCCGCACCAAGCAGGGTTAACCCGCTGGCGGTTATTATATCATTACCTAACTGGCTTTTAAGTTCAGGATGATCGTGCAGCCTGATAATCTGCGAGTTATCATCGGGCAAAATAATGTCCTGCCCCTGGTAATTTTTATGGATGACGGGCTTAACCCCCGTGCCGCTGCAATCGGGTGCGGTATCCATGTGCGAGCAAAAACAGATCACCGGGATATCGCCTTTTTCGCTGTTAGCCGGGACGGTGGCGTAAACATAACCGTACTCCTCCAGGTGGGCGTCATGTAACCCTATTGCAATTAATTCGTTTACAAGCGCTCGGCCCAGGTCCTTTTGCTTTTCGGTAGACGGAATGGTCTCAGAATTTGGGTCGGATTGCGTATCGATGGTTACATAACGTAAAAATCGATCAGTAACTGTAAAATTTAACGGGGAATTTAGTTCCATTATATAGCGTTTATATCGGGATAAATTATATTTTTGACAAACTGTAATTGGGCCGTTTCAAAAACAATGGTACAATATTGAATAAAATTAAGCATTGAAAAAACTCATTTTACTTTTCGTTTTTTTGTTTTCTGTCGTGCTGGCAAAAGCACAAATGGGTTACAACTACAAGGAATTTGGTATCGGGCTCGATATTAGTGCTGCGCGGGGCTACACCAATATTGCCAGGCAGGATGAACATGTAGTGGCAAACATAAATTTTATTTACAATTACAGCCCATACATCCCGGTAACAGCAGAGTTGCAATTCGGTACTTTATCCGGCGGTGGCCTTACCCCAAATCTTGACCGGTACGGTCGTATGTTCACCAACCACTTTGAAGCATTCGTTCTTCATGCTGACTTTCAGTTGGGCGAAGTGATCGATTATTCGCAAAACGACTTCCTCAACATTGTAAAAAACTTTTATTTCGGCAGCGGTGGTGGTATCGTATTCAACAGCAATACGGTACAGCGCAAAAATGTTATTCCCGAAAACGGCTCACTCGATTATGTGTTCCCCGGTAAAGACAACAGCATAAACCTTACGGTTCCATTAAGATTCGGTTACGAATTCAAGATCTATAATGAGTATTCTGAACCTTATATGGCCATCGATCTCGGCTATGTACACAACCTCGTGTTCGGAGAGGGCCTTGACGGCTACGACGACCCATCCAACAAGTTTAAGAACAACGCGACGAACCAATACAGGCAGATCGTTATCGGCGTCAAATTCAACTTCGGTAACATCACCTCGTACAACAAATTGATCAGGCGTTTCCCTTGAACATAGAAGATATCCGCGATTATTGCCTGGCCAAACCCGGCGTAACGGAGGGCCTGCCCTTCGGCGAGGATACTTTAGTTTTTAAAGTGGGCGAAAAACTGTTCCTGCTTACCAGCATTTCCGATCCCACCCATTTCAATGTTAAATGCGACCCTGAGCTGGCCGTAGAACTGCGCGAACGCCACGCCGAAGTACGGCCCGGCTACCATATGAACAAAAGGCATTGGAACACCGTCCGCTCCGACGGCAGCCTCACCCGTAAACAGCTTTGCGACATGATTGACCACTCTTACGATTTGGTATTTAAAAGTCTGCCGAAGAAGGTGCAGGAGGAGATAGCATCGTTATAGGTTGTTATTTTTTGAACCCTTTGCGGCTTTCTTTTCATCACTTTCCAAACGTCTTTCCAGTTTTTTTACATCCTCAGCAGGTGGAAGTGCTTCGGGTTTTACGCCGCGTTGAAGTAAAATATCCCTTACCGCCTTGTTATTATCAATATGCTCTTGTGATATTTGATTTTGCCTGTTCAAGTCCTTCTCAATAACGTTATGACTTGTTAGTTCGTTAGCGAAATCCTTAGCTTTGATCGTCAGCGTAGGCAGAAAATCTGCTAAGGGCTTTGAGGCAGGAACGCCTAGCTTCTTTTTTATATCATTTGTGCTGAACCCCCCAAATAAAGCCTGATCGCCTTTGGAACGGATTAGGGCAAAACCGGCGCTATCGACACCCCGTTCATATAAAATACCTGAAAGCGTTTTTTCTGATTTCGTCAGTTTCTCACGGGCAGTAATGCGGTCCACATCCAGCAAACGTTGTTCGATGATCTCCTGCTTGCGGGTTTGTACAGCAAAGTAAGTTTACGCAAACGCTATTGGGGGTTTTGCAGGGTCTCCGTTTTGAGCGATAAGATAACAAGCATATCGCGTTAATGCGATATCTTCAACTTCTCTTTGAGCCCCACTTCCAACAACAACCATTTTACCGACATCGGCAAAATGGTCTGAAACGTTAGAGTCGGCATTTTCACATGCTTTTTTAGCCTTATCAATTACATTTAGAAAGTTGGTCCATTTTGAATATCCTAATATTTCTTGCAATTCCCGGGCGCTCCAGCATTCTATACCGTTATAAATATGACATGCCTGTTCAAACTTGCCAAACAGTTCTACGATTACTTCTTTCTTCACAATATATATTTAAGAAAGCAATTTAGCTATAAAAACAAATGCAATACAAGCTGTGGAAAAGTGAGTTTAGGGGTAAGCCCTATAATTCTAAAAACTCTCTCCCTAAATTTAGGGCGAGATGTCGATCTGGTGGTAAGCAGCGAGACAGAGTGGGTAATAGAACGCGGTCTTACCCCACCCGGCGTCCCCTGATTCCAGGGGAGGGGTTTGTACCCAACTTATAAACTCTCTCCCTAAATTTAGGGAGAGATGTCGGCTATGCCGACAGAGTGGGTAAAAGGTAATATGTATAATTTACCTTACAAACTTTCATAATTCGCCCCCAAACCTATATTTGTTAAAATTCTTCTCAATGAAACCATTCCTTGCAGTTTTGCTGGCCTGCTTTTTATTTTCCAACGCACAGGCCCAGCTAACCCCTTTCGAAAAAAGCACCGATAAAAACTATACGGCTACTTATGCCGAGATAACCACCTATTACCAGCAATTGGCCAAACTGCATCCGCAGATGAAGCTGATCAATTATGGCACTACCGATGTGGGCAAACCACTGACGCTGGTGGTGCTCTCGCGCGATAAGGTGTTCGACCCGGCGCTTATCAAAAGGCAAAACAAAAGGGTAGTACTCATCAACAACGGCATACACCCCGGCGAACCGGAAGGCATCGACGCAACGATGATGTTGACGCGCGATCTGCTGAAAAATAATAAGCTGCCAAAAGACGTGGTGCTTTGCTTTATAGAAGTTTATAATATCGGCGGCTGTTTGAACCGCGGGGTATCACGTATCAACCAGAACGGCCCGCGCGCTTATGGCTTCCGGGGCAATTACCGCAACCTCGACCTGAACCGCGATTTTATTAAAGCCGATAGCAAAAACGCACTGGCATTTGAAAAAATACTGAACACCTGGCAGCCCGAGGTTTTCCTGGATAACCATACCAGCGACGGGGCCGACTACCAGTACGTAATGACGCTGATAGAAACGCAAAAAGATAAGCAAAACCCGATACTGGCAGAATACACCTCAAAAACGCTTTCGCCCGAACTCTATAAACGCATGGCCAAAAGCGGTTACGAAATGACGCCTTATGTGGAAGAAATAAAAGGCACGCCCGATTCGGGCATCGTTGCGTTCCTCGAAACGCCACGCTTTGGCACGGGCTATACGGCACAGCACAATATCATCAGCTACATTACCGAAACGCACATGCTTAAACCATTTGACAAGCGCGTTTACTCCACCTACGATTTTATGCAGCATCTTATCGATATTTGCGAACGCGACCACCAACTGATAGGCGAGTTAAAACATAAAGCCGATGAACAGGTAAAAGCCCAAACCACCTTCGCACTTGATTGGGAACTGGATGAGGCGCATTGGGATACCTTAACTTTTAAAGGTTTTGAAGCCGGGCACAAGGCCAGCGTGGTTAGCGGCCTGCCGCGCTTATACTACGACCGCAGTAAGCCCTTCACCAAAACCATTAAATATTACGACAACTATAAGGCAACGGTATTTGCCGATAAGCCGGTAGCTTATATCATCCCGCAGGCATGGGGGAAAGTAATTGAATTGTTCAAGCTCAATAATATCGCTATGCGCAGGCTTTCGCGCGATACCACGCTAAACCTGCAGATGTACTATATAGCCGATTACAAAACACCGCAGCGCCCGTACGAGGGCCACTACCTGCACAGCAATGTGAAGCTGGCCCCAACCGATATGAAAGTGAAATTTTATGCCGGCGATTACGTGGTTTACGTTAACCAGGCCTTGAACCGGTACATTGTCGAAACGCTGGAGCCGCAGGGTGTCGATTCATTTTTTGCGTGGAACTTTTTTGATTCCGTACTGGGGCAAAAGGAGGGTTATTCGGACTACGTTTTCGAGGACGATGCCGCCGACCTGCTGAAAAAGGACCCGGAATTACGAAAAAAACTGGACGATGAAAAGGCGAAGAACCCGCAACTGGCCAACAGCGCGCGGGCACAATTAAACTTTGTTTACCGTAACTCGCCGTATTTCGAAAAAACCTATCTTCGGTACCCGGTTGGCAGGCTGCTTACCGATACAAAACTCGACTTACAATAAATGGACTTAACCCAATTGCTACACGACGCTCCCGTAGCGTGCGTTATTTTCGCCCTTACCTTAGCCATCAGCTTTATCGCATTTTCAAGCGATTGGGTGTATGAGAATTTTATTCTTCACCCGGCCTCGGTTTATCACGGCAAAAACCTGCATACCCTTATCACCAGCGGCTTTATCCATGCCGATTTGATGCACCTGTTCTTCAACATGTTCAGCTTTTATTTTTTTGCTTTTACGCTCGAGGGTATTTTGGGGCATTGGCAATTTGGGCTGCTATATGGATTAAGCCTGGTGTTGAGCGATCTGCCTACAGTAGTGCGGTATAAGGATAGTTATAACTACCGCAGTCTTGGTGCTTCGGGAGCTATAAGTGCAGTGATATTCAGCTATATTTTGTTCGATCCGCTGGCAGGCATGGGTTTTGTATTTCTGCCTGGCGTTGATATTCCTGCAGTAGTGTTCGGCGCGTTATACTTGTTTTATTGCTCCTACGCTTCCAAAAGGCAATTGGGCAATATCAATCACGATGCACACTTGTTCGGCGCCTTAAGCGGCATTATGATCACCATAGTCATGAGGCCCCATGTTGCCGTAGATTTTATACATCAAATTACCTTGAAAGTTCAATCACTGCTGCACTGATCGGATTACCGTCAGCATCCAGTAAAAAACTCATGGGATTCTCCGGGTCTTTGATGATCTCGAAAAGCAGCAAGCCCCACTTTTTCCAGAAGTTTTCGAGCACCTGCCCGTAGGTTTTATTTTGCCAGAAATCGAATGTTGGCTTGCTGCTCATACCGCGCAGGGGCATAGCCTCGATGTAGGTCTCGTTGCCAACAGGCAAAATATTATACTCCGGCAGGCGGTTAAACAGGTAAGCCGAATAAAATACCCGTGCGTTAAATTCTTCGAACTGGATAGGGTGCAGCGTTTGACCGGCTATCTTCTCTAAAACCTCGCGGTGATAATTTCGGTTGGCGCCGTTATCCTGCAAACAAATGATCAATCCGAAATCCTTCATCCGGATAGAAAAAGTAAGCGTATTGATCTCGTCCCGGTAAACAAAGTCATTATTTTCATTATCAACCCTGAACAGGAACAGGCTGAAAGGTTTAAAATCCTCAAACACCACCGGCAGGTAAATGCTTTGCAGCATCAGGTGCAGGTTGCTGAATTTATGGATAAGCGATTGCGAAATGTTAAACTCCTGCCCGCTGGCGTGTTGCTGTTTGATACCCGCCTGTATCTCGTTAAAAACTATACCATACAATATCTTGCCCGCCCACTGGAAAAGCTTTAACTCATCCAGCGCTTTCACACCCTCGTAACCTGCGTTTACTGCCGTTGCTATTTCTGCCTCAAGCGGTTCCAGGTATTGTTCATTTATCTCGGCCGAACAGGGTAATTTCAGGTCCTTATAGGTCGAAATACTTTCGTCCAGCATTTTGAAAGATTGGTCGGCCAGGTTATGGCTGCTCATCAGCCACGCCGGGAAAACCTGTATCTTTTCCTCTTCCGAAATCAACGGCCTCCCGCTAAGAAAGCAGTTGCGATTACTGAAGTTGAAATTTTGAAACGGGTAATATATTTCTGCCGGCATGGCGGCAAAGATAAGCAGGAAATTTAACTGCGGTGTTTGGTTGGGTTGACGGAGGGTCATTTTGTTCGCGTATCGTTGACTCACCCCGGCATCGTTTCACTTGCCAACCCTCTTTCCGCCGTAGGCGCAAAGAGGGTTGGATTATCCTTTTCTCAATTTATTCTGTCTCTACGCAGCGAATAGAGACGGTATTCTAAATCAAAAAACAAAAAAACCCTCTTTACCGCTTGCGGTAGGAATGTGGTCCAGCGAAGCAATGACCGGGTGAGTGACCTCGCCGTGCGACACTTCCTTGCAAAAAATGACGCCACATAAACGAAACAAATTTGCTATCCTTTAACCCCGGTTATATTTTTACGGTAACAAAAAGATCATCATAAACCGCATAATGATCACCTATCAATTAGCAGCTGTTTCACAGGATTTCGAGGCCGGCAAAAAACTCTTTGAAGAATATGCCGCTTCCTTGAATGTCGACCTTTCCTTCCAGAATTTTTCAAAGGAGTTGGAAACCATCAGCGAACAATATCATGAACCGGCCGGTGCGTTACTGCTTGCCCGCGACGGTGAAAAATTTGTTGGTTGCTCCGGCGTACGTAAACTTGACGGCCAGACAGCTGAACTGAAACGCATGTATGTTAAAGATGGATACAGGGGCTACCAAATCGGGCTGAATTTGCTGGAACGATCTATCGGAATTGCCAGGGAACTCGGGTATAAAAAGATCAGGCTTGACACATTGGAAGATATGAAAAAAGCGCAGCAACTTTATCACTCGTTCGGCTTTTACGAGATACCTCCCTACCGTTTCAACCCGTTGCCAGGAGCGATCTACATGGAGAAGGAACTATAAATAATTAAAGAATTTTTGCGGAAATGCAATTATTTCTCTTCGCCGGCAGCCTGTTTTCTCATATGCTCATTGGCAATAATAACGATCTCGACCCGGCGGTTCTGTGCACGCCCTGCAGCAGTTTTATTGTCAGCGATCGGTTCTGTTTCGCCTTTCCCCATTGTGGTCAAGCGCAGCGTATCAATACTATTTGCGGCGAGATAGTTTTTAACGGCTGATGCCCTTTGCTTCGAAAGGACAATATCATTCGCACCGCTTCCTTCTTGGCTATCGGTATGGCCTATAACAAGTACATTGGTGGCATTATTTTTTTGCAGCGATCCGGCCAGGTTTTGAAGATTGGTCTTTGCGGCTGGTTTAAGGTCGGCCTTTCCGGTATCAAACAGTATCCCCGAATCAAATTTGACGATTATACCTTCGCCCACACGCAATACCGAAGCTCCCGGGATTGTTTCTTTAAGTTCTGCGGCCTGGCGGTCCATGTTTTTTCCCACGAAAGCTCCTGCAGTGCCGCCAACGGCCCCCCCTATAATAGCGCCCATGGCGGTGTTGCCGGCCGATTTGCCTATGAATGCACCTACCGTACCACCGGTACCGGCACCAATGGCTGCACCGCGCTGCGCTTTATTACGCGCGTGACAGCCCATAGCCAGCATTAGTGCAACACCTGCGCCAAGCATGATAATACAAAGCAAACATCTCTTTACGTCCTGCATACAGGGGGCATTATCGGCAAGGCCGTTATCATTAGCTCCAATTTACAATTTTTATCTTTGAATTTCGGCTGCCGGCCTTTGCAGCCACTACCACCTACCAACCTTAAAATGCCCGTAATTGTTTTGATTGCCCGCGGCACGAATGGAAGCAGGCATTAGCCAATAAAAAAGCCCCGGTAAACGGGGCCATTGGGTATTTAAAAACAACTCACAATCAATTACTGACTTTCGTCAGTTGCCTGGCCGGGAATACTTGCCACGCGGTAGCCTTTCCCGTCAGCATCTTTAAATTCTTCATAAAAAACATTATCAGGCGAAACATAATATTTCTTGTTGTTCAGTGTTACCTTGCGGCAATCGGCAGGCAATTCATTCACCACATCGCCAACTTTTACCGTAACTTTTACCGCTTCTGCTGCAGCCGCGCTGGCCGAATTATCGGTTGTAGCCGCATCGTTATCAACCATCGGGTCGTCACTATCGTTCATGGGCTGGTAGCTGTCATCGGCCCCGGCATCGCCGGTGTTCAAAACGCCATCCCTGCCTACAACCACGTACACCGTTTTACCGTTACCGTCAACATTTTCCTGGTAGTAAACGCCATTCGATTCATAATACTGCACACCATCGATCACGATAGACTGTGCATTGGACGGTAAGTTAGGCACCGCCGCACCAATGGGAGGCGTAGTAACTTCGTAACCGCCATTATATGGCCTGTAAAATACGCCACTGTAATAATAGTACGGCGACGAATCCCAATAGAATGGGTAATAGTCATAAGGCAAATAGCCGAAATATAACCCAAGGTGAGGATACCCCCAGCCAAAGCCAAACCTGAAGCGGGAGCCATAACCATGATAATAGTTATAACCATACCCGCGATAATATCCACCACGATAATAAGTACGACCGTTGTAAACATAACGTCCGCCGCGATAGCCGTAACGTCCGTTAACGCCGGCACGATAAGCAGTTACACCACGATATGCACCGCCACGGTAGCCCACTCCATTGCGTGTGGCCACCCCGCTTCTCACTCCGGCATTTCCACGATAGCCCACAGCGCCACGGGTAGCAAAACCACTTCGTACGCCTACCGATCCACGGTAACCCGCTGACCCGCGGCTAAAGCCGGCGGTATTGCCGCGTACAGCGCTACTGCCATGGTAGCCTACGCTGCCACCGCCGCCGCGATAGGAACCGCCACCGCCGCCGCCACCATGAAAGCCGCCGCCTCCACCACCGCCACGGGATCCGCCGCCGCCACCGCCGCCATGAGACCCGCCACCGCCACCACCGCCGTGGCCACGTTGGGCAAATACATTGCCTGTTAATGCCATTGCCAACATGCCTGTAAAGGCGAATGCTGACATATATTTATATAACCTTTTCATACTCCCTGTTAAATCTCTTGTATATATGACCAAACCGATCGCAAAAGGTTTAGTTTGATAATAAAAAAGGGCCTGTTCAGCCCTTTTCTACATTTGTTATTTACTGCTGCTCATCCTGGTCGTTGTCCGATGGCACACTGACCACCCGGTACGACTTATAGTTATGCGAGTCCTTAAATTCTTCGTAGTAGATACCGTCCGGCCCTAAAAAATACTTTTTGCCGTTAAGTTTTACCTTGCGCGATCCGTCGGGCAATTGGTTTACAATATCGCCAACCTGCGGCATGGCGGGCGCTTCGTCGGCAGCTTCGCCGTTGGTGTTCAGTACACCATCTTTACCTGCCACTACATATACTACTTTGCCCTGGTCGTTGGTGCTTTGCTGGTAATAAACGCCGTTAAACTCATAAAACTGCTGCCCGTCTATCACAATGGATTGGGCGCCTTTTGGCAATTCGGGCACTGCCGCACCAAGCGGAGGAGTAGCTACTTCGTAACCCCCGTCGTCGTCAGGACGGTAGAAAGCCCCGCCATAATAGTAGTACAGATCGGCTCCGAAGTAGAAAGGGTAATAGCCGTACGGCAGGTAGCCAAAACGGAAGCCGATAGTAGGGTAGCCATAAAAATATCGCCCGCCATAATAACCGCCGCTATGGTAAACCCCGCCGCGGGCCGCTACATTGCCCCCGCTGCGCACGCCCGCTGTCGCACCCGGGCGATAACCGATCCCGCTGCGTATCCCGACACTGGAGCCACCCCGGAAACCGCCGCCACCGCCAATGCTGACGCCACCTCCGCCGGAACGTACACCGCCACCGCCGCCACCGCCACGGCCGCGTTGCGCTTCAGCCGCAGGGACAAATAAGATAGAAAGTGCCCCGGCCAAAACTGCGCCGGCGGCATATTTATATAAGCTTTTCATGATGTTATAAAAAAGAATTTCAGGGTATTAAATAAATTCGTCTTTTAGACCAATTGCCGTTCAAAAGGTTTAATTATGCAATTGTTATTTATACAAATCTCATAATTTTTTCCGGGTCGACAACAATAGGCCGTTTATGCCAATAACGTATAAAAAGGGCAAACGGATACAATAGTGCATCCGTTCACAAAAAATTTACATTATGGAGAAAAATAATAGCTTATTTCCTCACTTCAAAATTGAAATACCTGACACCCGGCGTTCCCGTTGCCGTTATACCCTGTACAATACCGATATACTGTCCTTGCTGGTCGGAGGTATAAAATGACACCTGGTTTTTCCCATCAGGGCCAGTCTTTATCGATGGCGACCAATACAATACATTTCTGAAATCCGGAACACGGCTGGCTGCTTCAGCGTCGGTATCATAAGTTGGCGAATAAAATACGCGCTGTAATTGCAATCCTTCGTAATCGAGCACTACGGCGTGCGGGTCTATTTCTACCCCGCCAAGGTCGCCTTTATAAGTGGTATAACTCAATATACCCTCGGCATCAGCAGGCCCCCAAAAGTAGCGTTCGCGCATCACATCCAGCCGCCTTATTTTCAGCGGATCAAGCGCGATCACCTTGTCCATGTCGAAGATCGGGATGCCATCCAGCATTACCAGCGGGTCACCTTCCAGGAAACCACGTTCGCTGATGACCTTGATATGGTATTTTTTGTCCTGCCTTACCACGTAAAGCTCCCTGATGTATTCCCTCAACACCTCTTCCATGGTTGTGAACCTTGTATAATCATCCAGTTTGTACGATTTATATGGTTTGCCAAAGAATCCGTTACTATCAACCGGCGAGGTATAGTATTTCCGGATATTATCACCCGAATAGATGTTAAGCACTTGCATGCCCAGGCTGCTGTTCTCCAACGATTGCTGCATATCCTTGCCGATATAAAAAGGCGGCAAGGCATTTTTTGAATATTGCTCGGAGAAGGGGCTGGCAATGTCGATACGGAATGTACTATCGTGCTGGGTGTTGGTTTGTACCACTATTTCGCCCGGGCCATAAAAATCTTTAGTGTTGAATAGCAGCCGGCCGGAAGTATCGCTTTTTGCCGTGAACAATTGCACCCTTTTTCCGGGTACACCGAAATAGGCAACTACATCGGCGGTTGGTTTGTTGGTTTCTGTATTAACCAGCTTACCGGTAACCAGGTGGCCGTTATATTCGGGCAGGAAAGAGAACGAAGCTGGTTTGTTGCTCAATACATCGTTCCACTGGAACCTGCGCCAGCCCTGGGTAAGCATCAGGTTATCGGCGGCTTCGTTAGCTTCAGATGTATTATTGTTTAAATAATAGCCCGGCGATTCAATGCTTCCCCGAAGATCCGAGCCCAGGTATAAATAACTGACGATATCGGTCGCGTCAGCAGTTTGAAAATTATCCAACCTGTAAACCGACATGGACAGGTCGGCATTTTGAGCCGCCGAAACAGAAACATTTACTTTTTTCCGGTTCCCATATTGCCTGCTGTCCGCCGCTGCTTCGATAGCGAGTGTTTGAGCCGGGCGTTTAAAATAAAGCCGCTCGCAAACTGGCTTCCGGTCGCCGGCGAACACAGTTAAATGAGACACACCATCGCCCAGCGAATTTTTATCTACAGTAAAAGTAGCCACGCCGTTGTTCAACACAACACGCTTTATATTTTCCAATGACTGCCGGGTATGGGTGAACAGGTACACATCCGGCTCGGGGTTGCTTACGTTGGTACTAACCGTTATGGTTAGCTGGCCCGTATTGTTATCGGCTACCTGCATCACGTATCCCTGGCTGCCTGCCGCCGGCAGGTCCTTCGTCACCGGCGCCGCGGTGCCCGCCTTTACAACAGCTTTGTAGGCGGTACCCGCATCCGGTTTAAGCATGAAGCTGCCCATGCCGAATTTCAGTGATCTGAAACGCGCTACTGTATCATTTTTCGAATCGATAACAGCGCCTGATACATCAACTCCTTTTCCATCTTTCCCAACGGCTTTAAATGCTACCTTGCTGCTTAGCCCTGTTACCAGGTTCCCGCCCTCGGGAAAGAACTGAATATCAAATGCTGCAGGATTAACCGCTGCCATCGGTCCCGGTGCTATCTGCGGGTTCACGATCGTTAATGTTTTTTCAAAATAATAATCCGGACTAAAGTTCTTCATCCAGTTGGTGTAGGCCCTTAGTTTGAAATTGCCATTGCTCAATGTTATTGGTATGTACACCGATCCGCTGCCCTTGCCATTGTGTAATGCCACTTTGGTTTGCATTACGGGCACCTGGTTATTATCCAGTACATCAACATAAGCTACTTTGCTTATATCCAGTGGCTTGTGATAAGTGCCATCGACCACGTACAGTTTAAACCAGATGATCTCGCCTGTCAGGTACGAAGCCTTGTCTGTGTGGGCAAATACTTTTTCGTGTAACGCGGTTTGCCTGTAATTGTCAAAACTTTTCTGGATATCGCCTACCTGGGCAGTGCAATTCAACGATAGCAGTAGGGCAAGGGCAGTATAGCCGGCAAAGTTTTTAAATAGACCTGTAATTTGTTTCATAGCTTTATTTTGTAACTATAACTGTTTAAATTCTTTATTCTGATCAATTAAATCGTTGTGCCTCCGGCCAAAATGCGGGCGCGAGGTTGGTACCGAAGGGAGCTTTTACCCTGCAGTCCGAACAATTCCTCGCGGCATAAGAGTACCCAAGCAGTTTGCCTGTTCCACGCTGGTATTCCGCATTCAGCAGAACGGTATCACCTGTCCCGGTTACTTGTTTCAGCCGGTATTGGTAGCTTACCTGTGGTTCCACGCTGATATACCCGACTTGACATTCATTTGCCGATGGCGGAGCGATATAGTCGGGCACAAACAACCCGGCAAAATAATTATTGACGAATACCCGTTTCGATTTTACACTTGATGCACTGACGAAACCGATAACCGGCTTGCCCGGAGCGCTAAGACAATGGATGTTGCTTGGCAATTCGGATGGCTGTGCGTCAAATATGCTGCCTATATCTTCCGTGTTTTTCTTTAGGTTTTGCCAGTAACTATAGCCGGCTTCGGTAAGGGCATACTGGCGTAACAACAAGCTGTATCCGTGAGATATTTTGCCGGAACCCTGGCTGATAAAATCAAGCGGCTGGCGATAAACCACATCCTGCGATAATTTAGTTGTTGTGGCGGTTAATATCTGTACTCCGGGATTCGAACGGTAGCATCCGTAAATTTTATCCTCCTGGGCCACACGTAATTCCGGGTAACCATCGCCGCCTATTTTAAAATAGGATTTGTATAAAGTGTGGTATCCCCAGGTTTCATCAAAATCCCAACGGTAATATCTTGTTTTATTGGTGGCATCATGCGAATTGACATAAAACTGTACGCCGTCGCCCTGTACTTCGTAGGTAACGCTATCTATATCGGGTGTTTCCTTCGCTTCAACAAAATCCGACAGGTATTCTTCGTTGCTGGCAGTCTTTACCCTCAGCCGGTATTTGGCGTTAGTGCCAAGGTAAAGCGGTGCTGATTCATATATGCCTCCACCGGCTTCCGTCAGTTGGTAGGATGAATTGTTATCCCCTTCAATAGTTACCGTCGCATTCAATTCGCCCGATGGCTTGGTCACGTCCGATAGTTTGACCGTTCTCGTCAATTTTATAAAAGTGGAATCGGGCCCAATATTGATCAGCCCCTCAATAACCAGGTAGCTATCTTTTGATACAATGGCCGGCCCCAGGTAGGGCTTTTTACAGCCCCACGCCACACCCATTACCAATATTGCTATGCCAGTCATCACTTTTAAATATCTCATCTGTCTATCCAAAACGATGGTTTTTTATTGCTGCCCCTTAATGTGCAATCGGCACAGGCACGGTCTTCCACGCCTGTATAACCCAGTATTACGCTTCCCGGCGGTTGTATTACCCCGGTAACAAATATTTCCCCTGTATAGATAAAATCGCGTACCGGGGTAGTGGGCCGCCCGGCACTGTCGTGGTCGTGGAACAGGTAACCCTTTTCCGCGCATTCATCGGCCGGCACGGGCCATGTAGGCAGCTCGCTGTTATCAACATATAGCCTCAACTGCGATGTTGAACCGGCACTAATGAAGCCTATAACGGGCTCCGAAGCATTTGTTGTGCAATGTATGTTACCCTGTAATTCAGATGGTTGGGCGTCAAATACGCTTCCCAGCTGCTCGGTGTTTTTCTTCAGGTTTTGCCAATAATTAAACCCGTCCGCGGTCAGCGCATCCTGCTTTACCAATATGCTGTAACGGGTTCTCATTTTCTCGTCACCAGTATTTACATAAGTGAGCTGGCTTTGCGATATCACGTCCTCTTTTAATTTGGCCGAGGAACCCAGTATCACATTAACCGAGCTGTCGTTTTTCCAGCATTGATAGACATATTCGTCCAGCGAGCGGAGAACCACTGTATCAAAGGGGACATGAACCAATTTAACTGTCGACACGTAGTCAGCATGAATAATGTAGGTTTCTATATAGCTCCATTTGTAATAAGTGGTTTTATTTGCCGGATCGTGCGTGTTCACATAAAGCTTTACGCCGGTATTATCTAACCGGTAAGTTATGCTGTCAATGGGCGGCGAATTTTTTACCGGTACAAAATCCGATGCGTATTCCTTGCCGCCGGTTGTAATGGTTAAACGATATTTATTTGACGGGCTTAAATTCAATGCTACAGTTTTATAATACCCATTACCGTACGACGGCAGGCCATAGCTGCCGCCTGCATCGCTTTCAACCATAACGGTAGCGTCGGATACCGGCTCCGACCGCTTGTCCGAACCCAATGGCACAGTACGGCTTACCCGGATGATAGTCGAATCGGCGCCGGTGTTAATGGACCCCTCAACAACCAGGAATCCTGACGCAGCGGTACCGGATGACACAGCCGGGCTTAAGTACGGCTTTTTACAACCGAACCATAGCAATATGATGAGCGATATAAAGATGGCCTTTCTCATTCGTCTATCCAGAAACTGGGTCTAATATTGGTGCCTCTTAAAGTACAATCTACGCATTCGGGTGTAGAAGCTCCATATCCCAGGATATGGTTTGACCCCGGCGGCTCTATGGTAAAGACGCCCAAATGCGCACCTGTATAAATATTTTCCTTTACTTCGTTAATGATTTGACTCCCCTGGGGCCTGACAAACAAGTCCGTATCCATTTTGCAGCCCGTATAAGGGCTGTTTGTTATCCATGCGGGTAAATCCTTGTTATTAATGTAGATACGCTCCTGTGCCGACGAGCCGGCTGTAATATATCCAAGGACAGGCTCCGCAGGATTTGTCAGGCAGTGGATGTTTCCTGGGAGTTCTGAAGGTTGGGCATCGAAAATGCTGCCTAATTGCTCCGTGTTTTTCTTCAGTTGCTGATAGTAATTAAATGCTTCCGGCGTTAATGCATATTGCTTTACCAAAATGCTGTACCGATCTTGCAATTCGTCGGAACTCGACGAAATGAAGGCTATAGGATTTTGCGCTATAACGTCTTGTGTCAGTTTTGCCGACGAATTAAGTAAGATAGTAGTTGCCTTGCTCCCACGATAGCAAATATATATTTGGTCTGGCAGTATTCGCGGAAGTAAAGTATCCTGCGGACTGGTTACCAAACGGAGAAAAGAATTAAAGGCACTATGATACTGGTAAGTGCTTTCATACTCCCAGCGATAATACTTTGTGCTGTTAGTCGGGTCGTGCGTGTCAGCGTATATTTCTATACCATTATTTTGGACGCGGTAATAAACGCTGTCAATCGGCGGCGAGTTCCTGGCCTCGACCAGATCCGACTGGTAAGTCGTTCCCGCCGCTGTAGTTATCCTCAAGCGGTATTTGTTGGATGCACTTAAACCTAAAGGACCTGCTTTATAATAGCC